>CAOJXR010000032.1 GCA_948465565.1 uncultured Clostridium sp. | reverse complement strand
AATAATTTAACAGAGCTAGATGTAAGTGCCTGGGACACAAGTAAAGTAACAACTATGAAATGGATGTTTGCAGAGTGTAATAATTTAACACAACTAGATATAAGTAGATGGGACATGAGTAAAGTAACAAATGCAGAAAGTCTACTTGGAAAGTGTAATAAAATTGAGGAAATATATACACCAATGAAATTGCCAGAAGATGGTACAGTTATTACATTACCTAAAGCATATAGAGATATAAATAAACCAGAAGAAAGAGATCTATCATATAAAGAAATTCAGAAAAGTAACGATAAATTTTCACAATCAATACATTTAGCTGACGTAATCTTTGTAACATTTGATTTAGATTTTGCACAAAAGTATTTTAAAAACGAATATACAGAGAATATGAAGCCTAAAATGTATAAAATTAGTGAAGTATTAAAATTTGGTAGTTCAGCAGAAACAGGAGAAAAATTACTGCCAAGTACAACAGCAGATGGAAAAGCTATATTGTGGGATGAAGAAACTTTAAAAAATGAAACTGGATATGAATTCCTAGGATGGGAATGTAGTTACGATTATAAATATTACAATATCCCATTTGTTGCTAATTATTTTCCAGCAGATGTAGAATACAAAGCAGTTTTTTATGACAAAAATGCAATAAAATATGACTTGGAATTAACTAATATTTGTAAGGACACTGGTAAGTTATTGCCAAAAGCACAATATAATATAGAAGGAAAAGGAAGAAATAGCATATTAAAAAGAGAGTATATTGTGAATGAAAATGGAACATTAAAAATAGAAGATTTAGAAGCGAATGAAGAATATGTATTAACAGAAAGAAGACCATCTGAAGGATATAATATACGAAATGAACCAGTTAAATTTAAAGCACTAAAAACAAATGAAGAATGGAGACTAGATATAATTAGTGGCAACTTAGAAGAAATCATATATGAACCATCATCTAATATAAATGTAAATACCAAAATTAAAGCTACTTGGGAAGATGAAATACTATTTAAAATAAGGAAAGTTGATGACAAAAATAATCAACTAGGATTACAAGGTGCAAAATTTACAATAAAACATAAAAATACAGCAACAAATAAATGGGAGGATGCAAAGGACATAAACGGAAAATTATTAGGAACAAAAGAAACAATAAATGGATCGGAAATGAATGTTGTAACAACAGACGAAAAAGGGTACATTTTTGAAGAAGTTAAATCAGGAGAATATCAAATAACAGAAGTCGACTCACCAGAAGGATATAAAATGCCAGAAAATCCAGTTCAATATTTAAATATTGAATTACTAGAAGAGGAACAATTAAAAGTAACAGAATCATGGGCAACAAGGTTTGCGTCTAGCTCCTCAGATATTCTAGAAAGAGTATTATTAACAAAAGATGGAGGAAGAATATTCGTAGGACAAGCAGGAGAAATTAAATCAGATGATGGTATTACGATATCTGGAGGAGGAAGTTGTCTGGTAGTAAAATATAATGAAAAAGGTCAAAGAACATGGGGAGGTGATTTCAAATATGGATACCCCAATATGGTTACAGAAACATCAGATAATGGACTTTTAATAGTTGGCAGAGAGAGTGGGATGGCAAAATATAAAAAAAATGAATTATATGGTGAGCCAGAACAAGATGAATATGTAATTGAATGGGAAAGTAGTATATTAACAAGTACATTAGGAATTGAGTTTAAATATATAACAGAAACATCTGATAATGGATTTGTAATAGTACGGTGATATGAAAAATACAATTGTGTTGAAAGATGCAGAACAACCTATTACGTTAAACTTAAAAGGAACAAAAGATATATTTATTATTAAATATAAAAAAGTACAAGAAGGAAAATATACAGTTGAGTGGACAGATGTAATAGAAACGGGTGGAGCTCCATTTATGACAGCATTAATAGAGACAAGTGATGGAGGAATACTATTTGGAGGAGCAGTTCAAGGATATGTAAAATTGCCAGATGGAACTAGTTTAACTAATAGTAAGACAATTGACAATACATTATTAGTCAAATATACGAAAAAAGAGAACGGAGAGCCTGGATATGATTTTAGTTGGGCAAGAAGAGTAACAGGAGATAATAATAAGATAACAGGAATAACAGAAACAACAGAAGGAAAATATGTTTTAGCAGGGTATTTAGGAGGAACAATTAGTATTCCAGGGATAGTTGGACCATTAAGCACTAAAGGAGGACTTGATAACTTAGTAATGGTATTTAATGAAAATGGAGATATATTAGCAAATGGACTAAAACAAATAGGTGGAATTGGTAACGAACTTTTGAACCACGTTGCTAAAATGAATGATGGTGGATATGTAACAGTAGGTTCAATATCAAGTGATGTAACATTAGAGAATGGACAAAAAATAAAGCACAATGAAAGCGGAAAAGCAGCAACAGATGCTAGCCAAAGGGACGCAATAGTAACTAGGTATGATAAAAACATGAACACTTTATGGGCACGAACATATGGAGGAGTAGGACAAGACCACTTTACTAGTGTATTTATTGATGAAGATAACAACATATTGTTAGGAACATATTATAGAAGTGATGGGATAAGACTAGAGAATAAAGAAGTTTCAGGAGGATACTTAGAAGGATTTAACAACAACAATGTTGACGCAGCAATGATTCAATTAAAAGAGTATGTAGAAACACCACAAACTATAACTATGCAATATGTAGAAATACCAGGAGAAGCAATTCCTATGATAGATGTAGAAGTAGAGAAAAAATGGGACAATTATGGAAATAAATATGCAAAGCCAGAAAGTGTAACAATTGAGCTAATATCAAAGATAAAAGGCGAGCTAGATGAAAAAATAGAAGCAACAATAATTATGACAAAAGAAAATAAGGTGGTAATTGAGGGAGAACCAGATAATTATGAAACATGGAGATATGTATTCACAAAATTACCACAATGTACGAAATATGGAAAAGAAATAGAATATAAAATAAATGAGAAAGAGTACACATTAGATAAGAAAAAATAAAAAATATATATAATAAAGAAAGGAAGAAAGAAAATGTTGGAAAAAAAAGAAAACGAAGAAACTATAACACAAGAAAAAGCAACAGCGAATCAGCAAGAAACAGTGCAAACTATGGCAAATGCGAATGAAGAAACAGCAGGGCAAAAACAAGGAACAACATGGCTAATGACAAGAAAAAGTGTTACAGTAGCAGCATTGTTAGCACTAATCTTGGTGATAGCAGGAGTAATGATGGTATTTTCAAGTAACAATGTTGGACAAAGAAAGGTAACATCAGAAGGCAAAGCAAGTGCAATAGGAGAAAATACAGAAAAAGCAGGAGAGGCAACAGGAGAAGGCGAGAATACAGTTGGAGGAATGGACTACTACGATAATACAGTAGTAGAAGAATCAACAACTGAAGATGGTAAAAAGAAATTTACTATCACAAACAAGTACAAAGGACCAATAATAAGTGCAGAAAAAGAAGTAAAAACAGCAACAGAATTAGGATATGTAGTAGAAGGAGAGGAAATCGAATATACTATCATAGCTAAAAACGATGGTGGAGTAGCAAAAGATGTAGTAATCAAAGACCCAATAGTAGATGGATTAGAATTTGTACCAGGATCAATCAAAGTAAATGGAAGTTCTACATATGGTGACATTGATATGTCAGCAAAAACAGAAGCAGACTTAGCAGCGGGAATAACAGTAAACGTACCAGCAAAAGCAGGAGACGTAACAGGAGTAACAAAATTAAGTTTCAAAGCAACAATCAAAAAAGCAGTAGCAGCAAAAGCAGGAGAAGAACCAAGCAAGGTAACAGTAGAAAAAGATGACGAAATAACATATATCATCACAGTAACAAATGATGGT
>CAOJXR010000031.1 GCA_948465565.1 uncultured Clostridium sp. | reverse complement strand
CTAGTGCCCTCCCAACTGCCAACTAATACATACTGTATATTGCAGTTCAAGTTTATTATTCCAAAACAAACAATTGTATCATTAACCTATTCTCTCAATTTCAACAGAATACTTTTCTCTAATATAGTTCTCCTCTGAAAGACTCAATTCATCTAAATACATAAACAATCGCTTTTTTGCTCTGCTTAATGCAACATAGAAAACCCTATGTTCCTCATTTCCAACAATATCTGTATTCATAAGAAAATCCAACATATTATTATTACCTACAACAAAAACATTCTCATATTCAGCTCCTTTCGCTTTATGTATTGTAATATGATTACTGATATCCTCAACAATATTTACACTAACTGCCAAATTGATATATAAAGTATTTTCATAAAATGACTTAATAGAACCCGTTTTAAAATTTGATAGTTGAACATTTTTTTCTAGTCCCTTTAGTAATAAATAGAAATTCATCAGTGACATATTACTATAATCAGAATAGCTTTTTAACATTAATGATAACATATTCAATGCTATCTTTTTCGATTCAGCCTGTTCCCTATATAACCACTCTATTTTTTTAATTGCCTCCTTAAACTTGCTGTTTCTCGCCAATTCTATTGCATTACTATATGCAATTACATAATTCATTCTTTTAGGATTGCTTTTTTCTATCTCTTCAAATTTTTTCATTATCTTACCATCATAAGCTTCGTTCTCTAATAAACTTTTCATTGCATTTGATGTTACGTTGTCTCTTGAAAGAGATACCAATTCTTCCAGACCACAAATATCTCTAGCTTTTAAAAATGCTTTAGTTCTATCACCAACATAAAACTTTATACATGAATCTTCATATTTCTCACAAGGTATTTGCTCAAAATTCTCTCGAAGAATACTCAGAAAATCAACAATACATTTATCGCTTCTGTGATTTTCGTTAAGAGAGTATTCGTTTTCTTTTTTTACCTTATACTTCCGAAACAATTGAATATCCGCACCCTGAAACCCATATATTGCCTGTGCAGCATCACCAATTACTCCTACAACACTCTCTTCCTTCTTTATTTCTGTAAGAATGTATGCTTGAATAGGATTTGTATCCTGAAATTCATCCACAAAAATATATGGATACTTTGCTCTTAAAATGGTAAGTATAAATGGACACTTTTGAATGAGAATTCCGGAAAAGAATAGCACATCTTCGTGATCAACTATCCCTTTCTCCCAATACAGCTTTTTGTATTCCATAAATCCACTTTTCAATACCTTAAAACTGCTTCTATCAAGTGCAAATCTCCCTTCCAAAGTATACGCTACTACGTTGTCATTAAAAATCCACTCAATATTTCCTTTCCTAACAATACACTTTTCTGAAAGTAACCATTTTTTTAATACAGCCGTCAAACCAGCTCTTGTTTTTAACTGTTTCTGGGAGTTTGGATGCCGCAATCCAGAAAGCACATCCATTTCAAGCCATTGATTCAAAATTTTTCTATTTACAACAGCCTCTTCATGTCCATCGACCTTTTCTATTCTTAATCCGTACTCTTCTAATAAGCATCTTCCATATGGCTTAACTATATTATTATACAGAAAGCTATGAATAGTAGATACCTCTGTTTTTTCAATTGCTCCATGCCCTAACCGCTGACGAATTGTATCAACCGCAGTATTCGTAAATGTTATACATGCAACTTTTCTAGCAGAATATAATCTATGAGACTTCTTAATGACATTGTTAATATGATGAATTAAAAAACGTGTTTTTCCTGCCCCTGGTCCAGCTTCAATCTTGAATTCTTTCTCTATGTCTAAATCTGTATTTGCAGTTATCTCTTTCATTCGCACACCCACTTTATTGCATTTTTAATGTATTCTGGAACTATAAATTCCTTAAATCTATCAGTTCCTTTTGACAACAGATTATCTTTCAGCACAGATGCCAACTCTAGTGCATTTTCTCCCTTACCAACTGAATTTAGATATCTGGACGAAACAATTGCTTTTTTCTTTTCAGCATCATCCCATATAGACTTTTGTATCGCCTCCATAATTCGTTGTCTTTCTTCACTGTCATGCATTCTTTTAAGCATATCATCAATGTTTTTTTCACTTATCATACTCATTAAATCTCTTAATTCTTCAGCATTGGATATGCTCTCTGTAAGGAGCAGCTCATTTGACGGGTTATTCCATGCCAACTGATATTCTAAAGTTTTCCCAGACTCCTTATTTTGAGAAAAAACTCTGATATTACTTTCTTGTTTATCAGGATACATTTCTGCTAATGCAGTGTTATACTTATATTCATATACCGCTTCTTCAATCCCACATTCATACGGATAGCATTTTTCAAAAGTTGCCCCTTTAATATTTTTCTTTTTTCTCACAGGATCTATATCCGTAATACAAGCAATCTTTCTGTTAATTGCAGTAGGGTTCTTCCGATCAAACAACCGTAGAAAATGCTCAAAATATCGCCCTCCAACCTGCAAAACAATTACATGGTTATCCGCTAATGAGTTTCCATTATATTCAGCTAAAACAGGTATTAATAATTGCTCGGCTATCCCTTCAACCATTATTATTCTTTCAGCAAATAACATATTCGATTTAGTTGCATCCAAAAATCTTTGTACATACTTTTTACTGACAGCATTTATCTTTGTCCCATCTTCATTTTCCCAAAATGTCCTTCCTGGATAAGCTATACAAGTTTTCATACCATCTCTGTACAGACAGATTAAATCATCTAGCTGAACCGCCGCAGTAATAAAAGTTGAATGTGTTGTAATAAATACCTGCTTAACCTTCTTACGTTCTATATTTTTATTTAGAAATTTTATAAATTTGTCCTGCATTGTTGGGTGCAAATGAGCTTCGGGTTCTTCAATGACCAGCATGGGGAATATCTTTGCGTTACTTCCCATATATTTTCCATCGGAATCTGCCTGCATTTTCGCTAATAACAATGACATAAATATTAAATTATTATATCCAAGCCCATTTTTATCTACAGGAAGTGTCATTCCCGTTTCTTGTTTAATTATTAATTTTAATACAGAATATAATTCGCTTTCCGTTAATTCACCTTCAAAACCAGGTTCTGACTTATCAAATGAAGCCCCAATATCTTTCGCATAAGATAATATTTCCTGATTTCCCTCTTCTAATCGTATGTGCAACTTACTAATGATCTCATCTGCATTTTCAGCAAAGTCATCCTTCCTCTCTTTAATTTTTTCAGACTTTTGGATTTCATCCAACTTTCCATCCGACTTGATTTCATAATCCATAAAAAAGTCAATCACTCTTTTTAAAAGTGTATTTCTTCCACTAAACATATCCCTTTCTACATCTCTGATTGCATTCAAAAACTGATAATCGAATTTCCTCAAACTATCACTGTCTGCCACCACTCGGTTATCTGGATTCCCTGCCCATATTTTATAAACATAAAGACGTATATATTCACTTTTAATTACCTTCCAAATCTCTTTTGCACTGTCTATTCCGCTAACACGCTTCTTGTAATTTTCTTCTTCCCCTGATGACAGAAAGTATTCATACTGAACCTGTGCCTGATATGGGGTTTCCAACGAAACCAACCAATTACTGACTGTAACCAGTTCGTCACTCATTAAATCTTCATCGTTTGATTGTGTTATAGTTATTATTATTTTTATTTTAGGAGCAGATTCTTTTAATTTTTCCAAACTTATTCCATTATAAAAATCATCTACTTCTAATTGCTTGCTAATTGAATTATCAAAAATTAGTGCCATTGCTGTAAGCAGATTTGATTTACCGCAATTATTATGACCTATTAAAACATTTATTCCTTCATGAAACTCCACTTCTGTTCTTTCAAAACTTCTAAAGTTCTCTACCTGTATTTTAGAAATAAACATAATCCAACACCTTTCCAAAATGCTTCTACACTTGAACATTATTTGTATCTAATCTGTTATTTGAACTCATTTTATCATCAATTTACTTAGCCTACAAGCGCCTAATCGTTTGTTTTTGTCACAAATATTTATTTTCCGTAAAGGAAAAGCATCACCAAAAGCCTGACCTTTCGTGATGCTTTCCAACTGCCTGT
>CAOJXR010000030.1 GCA_948465565.1 uncultured Clostridium sp. | reverse complement strand
TTTAATTTTTCTTCATTATTTACATTCTCTTGTTTTGTTGCCATTTTATATGACCTCCTTTTTCAAAATAATTAATTAAGGGGATTTTCATCCCCTCTTCTTAGGCTTTAACAGATTTCTTTAACAAATAGATATAGTTAGTATTTAATGGCTTACCATCTAAAATTACTAAACCTTTTGTGATCCATTTGTTTTTATCTTCATCGAAATATCTCTTATATCCAAAAGTCATATTTGAGTTAATACCATATGCTTTTTCAGGTACCCAGAATATTCCAAAGAATTCTCCATTTACACATAAGTCAAATGATTTGAATAAATCTTGTTCTGTTCTTAGTACAGGATATTCATTAAATTTGTATTGTTTATCGCTAACATCAAAACCAGCTTTATTAATTGGCTGACCATTAGCATCTTTCATTGTACATAAATTTCCTACATATGTTTGTTTTGCCATAGCAAATTCTGGATTTGCACCTTCCATTCCTATAGGAATATTAGCAAATAGTTTCTTTTCCCATGCTGTCCAATCAGCAATTTCTTCTTCTGTAAATTCTATAATGTTAGCTTCTGGAATTCTTTGTAAGCCTCCTGCAATATTTGTTAAGATTCCTGTTGGCTGTCCATCTCCTGTTCCTTTTAATGTAGCAATATCTCTTGCTTTTAAATATGCTGTTAATAATGCTTTCACTAATTCTTTTTCAAACACTTCTACAGTCAAAATGCTTTGTAATAATGATTGTGATATTCTTACCTCTCCAATATGATATGAGAATATAACACTTCCTTTTGCTCCTCCAGCATCTTGTTCTTCACTAACTCCATGCTCTTTATCATTTCCATCAGTTCCACCCCATGTAAATGTTGCTTCAAATTCGCTTATAGGAATTTCTATACCACCTTGAACATTTAACATACGAACTCTTGAAGAAAATTGTCCATAAGATTTTTCAATTTCTTGAATTAACTCTTGCAAAACAGTATGTGGAATTAATACTCCTAAAGCATCACTTGTTACTTCTCCTGCTGCTCTTGTTTCAGTACGATATTGTGCTAAAATTTCATTTAGTCTTTCAGTTCTTTCTCCTGTTTGTGCATAATGTTTGAAAGCTGTTCTATATTCCATACTAGAAAGTAAATCTACTTCATTTTGAGATTGTCCTCTCTGATTCATTTGTGCTGTTCCAAGGATATTTAATGTTGCATTTGGATTAAATCCATTTGCACTTCTCCCTTCGATTGTTCCATTATTAGTTGCTGCACCTCTGTTGTTATCTCCTTCTCCTTCACTTTCGCCTTCTCCATCATTGTTGTCATCATTATTATCATTTTTATCTAATTCCTTTAGTTGTTCTTCTGCTTCATTAATTTCATCACGCAATGTTATTAATGTTTCTCCTAAACTTCTAACTTCCTCTACATCTTGTGAGTTTTTCATTTTTTCTTCTTTTTCTTTTAACTCTTTCTTTTTTCTTTCAATTAATTTTTGTAAAAATTTTTTCATTCTTATTTTCCTCCTAATAAATATTTTATTTTAAGCTTTTCAAGCTCTAACGAATTTTTTGTGTTACTTTCCATAACACTAGCTCGATTTTGGCGTGCTTTTTCCAACACGCATTTGTCAATTTCCGTTGGCAAATCCCTACGAGCATTTATTGATGTCGAAGCATAAGCTGGAAAATTAACAGCTGATACTTCAATTAAGGGACTAATTTTAATTATGAAACGTTTAGGATATTCTGTATCTAAATCTTCCCAACGTTCCTCTTCTACTCCAAACATAAATGACATTGCATTAATTACGCCATCTTCTATTGCGAGACATAAATCATTTGCATCGCTTCTTTCTCTGTTTGGATTCATAAGCATTTTAACTTGTTTATCTTCAATTTCAAGTGTCATTCCTCCCAATTTTTCAATAGGTATTATTGTTCTTGCAATTGCTTTTTCATCTATATTATGATTCCAAAAAAATCTAACATCTTTGATGACATCTTTACTTATTGCACCCTTGCAAATAGTTTCTTCAAACATTCCTCCTATATCAGTCGGTGTGTCAAAAACTATTGGGATACCTTCTATAAGTCCGCTTTGGTCATCTGATCTAAATTCCGCAGCATAATTCCTTCTAATTAGTTCATTCTTCATTTTCATTCCCTCCATTATTTTGATTTTGTTCATTTTGCACCTTATTATTTTCTGCATTTGCTTTATTACTTGACATTGCAATTTGTCCTGCTAGTTCTTGAAGTGGTCGCATTCCAAAAGCTGTTCTTAATTCATTTTTATAACAGCTTGCACTATCAACTAATACATCAAATAATTCTATTTTCTGACTCGTATCCATAAATATTAGTTCATGTGGATACATCATAATTTTATTTCTAAAGCCTTTCTCTCTATCTGTAAATATTGTCATTGTGAATGATTCTCCTGTTCGTTTTAAGATAGGTTCTAAACTTTTTTGATAAAATGCTTCATATTGTGCTTTTGTATAATCTCCTGTTAAGATAGGAAGTGAAACACCAATGTTTCGTAGTATCTTCTCATCAATAAATTTTAATGTAGTTGCATCCACTAATTGAATTTTATTTTGTAGTGGTATATATTCTCCTTTTATATCCAATGGAAGAAATCCACTTTCGTTATTAGCAAGTCTTTCTTCAATTTCTTGAATATTTTTTTCCATTTTCCCATCATCCATCAATGTATTGTACTTAATAACTCCATTAATTGAAAATGAACTCTTTAGAGCCTTTGCAACACCTTGCAGTAAAGTGTCATTTAATTCCAATGTTTTTAACAAAGCCTTATTATCAGGTTGTCCGAACTCATTTCCTCCCATGAATTCATTGATTGAATATCTGTATCTTATATGTATTACATCTGAGTATGCTAATGTCGTTTTATAACCATTACTAAAAGTAAACTCTATTCCTAACTTTCCTTCTGGATCTTGTAAGAAAGTAACATTAGTTGGTTGTATTGGATATAATCCTGTATAATGCTTGTTTCCCTTAATATCTTTGTAATAAGTTGGAATAATAAAGGCATTATAATTCAAAAACAATTGCCAATATACTTTTTCAAAAAAATCTGTTTGTGTCATTCTTTCATTTGGCTGTTCTAGTAATTTTTGTATTTCGCTGTTGTCTACTGGCACTAAATCACTTCCTACTTGTTTTATATGGAAAGGATTAGCTTTTGTTAATTCTGTTACTAAACAAGCTATTCCCTGCTGCACTACATCACTAGCATATATGTCTTGCCCAAATTGTGAAAAAATGGGAGTGTACCCATTTAATACTTTTGCATAGCTGACATTCGATTTTGTTTTCTTAAATTTATTAATAAAATCAATTAATCCCATTTTTATCTGCTCCTTATTTATCTATCAATTTGTGAAATTCACTACGATAACGTCTATATAATTCATATAGAATGATAAATGTTATTGCACCATCAATTCTTTTACTAGCTTGACCTTTTATTTTAACGCACATAACATTTCCTTTATTGTCCATATCCATAGCAGAATTTCCTAGACACCATCTATCTATTTCATTATTATTGTAATTTATTAACTTGTCTTGTAAGTCTGCTTCAACAAATTTCATGGCATTACTTAATACTTTACCTTGTAAAATCATTTCTGTTTCAAAGTTATATTCATCCATACGGTCAGTAAATGTTTTTGAAAATCTCTGATCATATCCTGTTTTATATGGTTTTATATTGTAACTTTTATATAAATCATAAAACCAGTCTGCTACCTTAGAAACATCTATTTCATTTCCTTCATGAATAGTAAGTAAGCCTTTTTTTGCCCATTCTTTATATTCAGCTCCAGCAGATTTATCATCACTATCTGTAAGTTTCTTCTCTAAAATCCAATAATGCTGATATATATACTTTATTTTATCTTTAGATTTTCCTAGTAAGATTTTTGCACTAACCATATCTGTCGTTGCTGCCAAATCAACTGCTCCCAAACAAAAAGAACCTCTAAATGATTCTAGATCAAAAGGTTCTAATTCATAATAATAATCTTCACGTTTTAGCCATGCTGAAGCATTGTTTTGTTTTATGTTAAAATCTTTACAAAGAGTATGCATTCTTTTGGATTTAGATTTTTTTGATTTTTCAATTTCTCCTCGTAAAAACTTCCACTTTTTTACCACACCTAGTCCGAGGATTTGATTTGTACCAGCTTTTTTCATCTTGCCATATTTCTTCTTCACTATCTTGCGTATATAACCATGGCAGGTAATGAATATCTGGCTGTTCATCAAATAAAACCTCTCGTGCATATTTTAATTCATTATCCAAATATCCATCATTTATAAAACCTTCCGTTGTTAAATTTATAAAAAATGGCTCATCCTTTGTTGACATTGATTTATTTCCAGCCTCTGCAATTTCATCGTCTGGTGCATCATGACTTTCATCCATATACATTTTATCAATGTTTCTACCATCTTTGTTTTGAGTTTTTCCTGACATTTTGAATATCGTTATATTCTTTTGTGTATTACAGATTTCTGACATATTCTTATGTGTAACCTTTGAATGAGGATCTATTCTTTTTCTCATATTGTTTATTTCATTCCAAAGTAAACTTGCTTGTTTGTCATCGTTAGAAGCACAGACTATATCCATACCACCTTCGCCAATTCTTAAATCTGTATGAGCATCTGCTGCCATTAGCGTTGTCTTACCATTTTTTCTTGCAATTAGTAAAAGTACATTTTGAAATCGTCTTACCCATCGTTTCAACTCGTTGTCAAATACTTTAAAAGAATATATTACTTCTATAAATGCTTTTTCCCATAACAAAAGTTGCATCGGCATATTATAAAAAGGCTTTTTGCTTTGCAAACATAAATTTTCCATAAAGTCAATTCGCAAATAAGCTTCTTCTGTATCATATTTATATTTTGGATCTTTTAAATCCTTAACCAACTTTTGTAATTCTGTTTTTAATTCTATTCCTGCTATTATATTTCCACTTTTAATTTCTTCATAATATTGTTCTAAGAAAGTCTTATTCATATTGTCTTTTTCTTTCTGCTAGCCATTTTTCAACTGCATCCTCTTCAACTTCATGTCCATTAATCATTGAATATAGCATTCGTATTGCATTCATATAGCTTTGCGAATGTTCCTTATATAGTTTAGCTGCAGTTGTCGGTCTTTGTTTTGTTGGATCCTTAGGATGAATTTGTATAAATGGAAA
>CAOJXR010000029.1 GCA_948465565.1 uncultured Clostridium sp. | reverse complement strand
AATAAAGTTTGTACTCATATTGCTGATGTTGATTTTGGTAAAATTAAAGTTTATCCTGGTAATTATGACTTTTGGTATGAGTCTAGTCAGCTTGCTTTGAAGCAGATGAGAGAGCAAAATAAGAAAAAAGAAGAGAAAATTAAGGAATTACAGGAGTTTATTGCTAGATTTAGCGCGAATGCTTCTAAGTCAAAACAAGCTACTTCTAGAAAGAAATCTTTGGAGAAAATTGAATTGGATGAGATTAAACCATCTAATAGAAAGTATCCTTACATTGATTTTAAGCCAGATAGAGAACCTGGTAAAGAAATTTTGGAGATTAAGAATATTTCTAAAACTGTTAATGGTGAGAAAGTTTTAGATAATGTTTCATTTACTGTTAAGAAGGATGATAAAATTGCTATTCTTTCAGATAATGAAATTGCTAAAACTACTTTGTTCCAGATAATTGCTGGAGAGCTTGAGCCTGATGAGGGTGAAATTGTTTGGGGTACTACTATTACTAGTGATTATTTTCCAAAGGATAATAATTATTTATTTGATAGTGATTTGATTTTGGTTGATTGGCTTCGTCAATATTCTAAAGATCCTGATGAGACTTATGTTAGAAGTTTCTTGGGTAGAATGCTTTTCTCTGGCGAGGAAGCTCTTAAGAAGGTTGATGTACTTTCTGGTGGTGAGAAGGTTAGATGCGTTCTTTCTAAATTGATGCTTTCTGGTTCTAATTTCTTGGTTTTTGATGAACCTACTAACCATTTGGATATGGAAAGTATTACTGCTTTAAATGAGGGTATGACTAAGTTTAAGGGTAATTTGATTTTTACTTCTCATGACCATCAATTGACTCAGACTGTTGCTAATAAGATTGTTGATTTGTCTGATAATAAGGTTGTTATTCGTGAGTGTAGTTATGATAATTATTTAGAGGAGATTGGCGAGCAACATTAATTGGATATTGAACATTTGTTGAAAATTAACGTTAAATAAAATTAGCAGGTTTGTGATTAACACAAGCCTGCTTTTCATTTTATATTTAATTTTTTATATTAACATCTCTTTGTCTACTTTACCGTCAAATATGCTTGGTAAGTATTCAACATCGTAATTGTTGTTATTTATCATTTGTAAATAATTCGTATTCTCAAATATCATGTCAAATCACTCCTCTTTGTTTATTTTTTCCAACGACATTTATATTATACCAGATTTTTTGTTTTATGTAAATCGTTTTTGGAGATTTTTTGAAATAATGGTATTATGTGTAAAAAAATAAACCACTCATTTTTAGAGTGGTTTATTTGGTGCACCATCGCGGGATCGAACCGCGGACCTTCTGATTAAGAGTCAGCTGCTCTACCAGCTGAGCTAATGGTGCAAATATGTTGCAGAAACACCTTAACTGATGCAAAGTTATGCATTTCTGCAACAATAGAATTATAATACCTATATTTTAAAAAGTCAAGAGTCAAATGAATTTTATTTCATTTGGCTCTTGACTTTATTTTTCCCTATTTAATTATGTTTTATTCTTCTTTTGTTTTCTTTACTAAAACTACAACTGTTCCAGCTAATATTACTAGAATTACTCCAGCTATTGCTATATGTGTAGCTCCACCAGTGCTTATTGAGATTATTACTTCTGCTTTATCTTTGTCGTCATCCTTGTTTGAATCTTCGAATCCTGGCTCATTTTCGTTTGATAGTATTTCTACTTCATTCAATTTTGTACCTATGTTGTCTTCGTTATTATTCCATACTAGGATTACTTCATATTCTCTTGTTTCTCCTGGCTTAATTTCGTCTGTGTCTAATGTTGCTACTGTATTTGCAATATTCCACATTGGGTTTTGTTCTTTTGTCATTGTTGTTCCGAATGGTATGTTTTCTAGTATTGTTGCCTTTCCTGCAAGTTCTCCCTTGTTTGTTACTTTTATAATATAGCTTATTTCTATCTTGCTTGTTGAGATGTCTTTCTTAGCAATTTCTACTTTGCCAAGTTTTCCATTTATACTTAATGCTTTTCCATTTACTACAATATTATTTACTTTCTTGTCTATACTTAAGTTGAAGTTTAGTTTTCTATAATAGTAATTTACATATGTTGTGTCATTTACTATTTCATTTCCATTTTCATCTTTTGTAACTTCTACATTCATTTTACCTGTTGCATTTACTGGGCGTCTTTCTTCTACTAATTTGTAGAACTTAATGTCTTTTTCTTCTGTTTCGTATTTTTCTTCTTGATGTCCGTTTATAGTAACTGCTGATGCTAATTCTTTGTTTGTATCAATATCAATGTAGTTTACTATTACTTTAGCAGGTCTTATGTATTCATAAATTACTGTTGTTGTGTCTTTTGTCATTATTCCATCTTTATTTTCTGGAACTTCTACTAAGTCGTATCCTGAAATTTCTTTTGTTTCAGTATTGTATTCGTCTCCTTCATGTCCATTAATTATTTCTTCTGGAATAATTTCTTTTCCTGTTACTTTATCTATGTATTTTACAACTACATCTGTTTTTCTTATGTAATAGTAGTTTACAACGATTTGCTCTATTGTCATCTTACCTTCTGCGTTTTCTGGATATTTTTCTTTTACTAAATCATAGTATGGGATGTTTTCTGGCTCTGTCTTATAATCGTCTCCCTCATATCCTTCGAACTTCTGCTCTACTACTAATTGCTCTCCTGTCTTAATATCGATGTGTCTTTCTATTACTCCAGCTGTTGTATGTACATAATAGTATTTTACTACTATTGGGTCTTTTGTCATTGTTCCGTCTGCATTTTCTGGCACTTCTATTAATACATAATCATCTATTGGTTTTCTTTCTGTTGTATAGTTGTCTCCTTCATGTCCATCTTGTTTTTCGTCTGGTAATAATTTTTTGCCTGTTATCTTATCAATGTATTCAGCTGTTACATTTGATCTGTAAATGTAGTAGTATATTACCTCTGTTTCATTTACTGCCATTATTCCTTTTGCATTTTGTGGTAATCTTTCTTCTACTAAATCATATCCTTTGAATTCTTTTGATGGAATATTGTAAGGGTCTCCTACGTTTCCTTCATGTGTATCATTGTCTAAGATTTCTCCTGTTATTATATCAATATGTTTCTCGATTACTCCTGCTGATATTTGTACATAATAGTAATTTAATACTATTTCATCTTTTGTCATTGTTACTGACTCTACCTTAGGTTTTTCTACTAGGATATATCCGTTGAAATTCTTAGATGTTGATGTATATTTATCTCCAACTAATCCTCCTTCTTCTATTTTCTCTAGTATTTCTCCTGTGTTTTTGTCTATATGGTTGACTGTTACTTTTGTGTTTTGTAGATAATAGAATATTACTGTTATAGGCTCTATTGTTAATGTTCCTGCCTTGTTTCCACTATCTCCTACTAATGTATATCCTTCTATCTGTTTTGCTTCTGTGATATAGTCTTCTTCTACTTTACCTGTTTGTCTTTCTTGTTTTGCAAGTTCTTTATTTGTATCTTTTTCCAGATACTTAATTATTAATGATGTATCTTTTACTCTGTAGTAATAGATTATTTCTTCTAATTCTTTTGTCATAGTTCCGCTTGCATTCTCAGGCATTGCAACTAATTCGTACTTGCTTGGTATATCTGTTGCTGGTTTTGTATTATAAGTGTCGCCTATATGTCCGTCTATTTCTACATTTTCACTTAGCTTGTTTGTAGTGCCTTCTTCATAATGATGTACTACTATTTTTGCTATATTCTTTTCATAGTAGAATATTACCTCTTCTGGGTTTATTCCAATTGTTCCTTGTGTGTTGTCTGTACTTTCTATGAAACTATAATCTTCTATTTCTAGTGGCTCTTCTTTATATGTATCTCCTACTTTTAAAGTTTCAACTTTTGTACGTGCTATTTCTTTTCCTGTTGCTTTTTCTATATATCTTACTGTAAGTTTTGATAACAACTGTACTTCTGTTGTTGTTTCGTTTGTTGGGTCACCTGCTACATATGCTGTATTTTTTATTGCTTTGTCTTCTTTGTTTTGTGTTACGATTACAGTAAAGCTTAGCTCTTTTGTCTCACCTGGTGCAAGACTAGCTATTTCCCAAGTAATATCTTCTGTTAGTGTTTCAGTATTGTTTGTAACTTTACCATTATCGCTTACAGTATTTGGTTTTAGCTGCGTTCCTTCTGGTATAGAGTCACGTACGCTGATGTTTTCTGCTGCCATATCTCCACTGTTTGTTACTTTAACTTTATAGATAATCTCGTCATTTGCTGTAACTTTGTCTTCTGGTATATTTAATTTTTCATCTGCTTTTCTAATTATCTCTGCTGTTTTTTCAAATCTTATTATTGGATTTTTTACTTCTTCTGTTTCTTTTCCATCTACTATAGCTTTATTTGCAACAGTTCCTGTAGCCTTTTCTTTTACTCTTACTTCAAAAATTAATTCTACTTTTCCAGCTAATGATTCTTCATCTTTTGCTGGTACTGTTACTTTAAATCCATTTTCTATATCAGATTTTTCTAATTTCCTGTCTGTTACTTCTTTACCATTTACTTGTAATTTTATAGAATTCTCTAGTAAGTCTAATTTATCAGATATTGTATCTTGTATTGTTATTTCTTTTTCTAGACTTCCAGCGTTTTCTACTGTTATTTTATATGTTAATTTTTCTCCTGGTACTGCATATTCGTTACCTTTTTCTGTTGTTACTTCTTTTCTTGATGTAATTTCTGGTTTTACATATGTATGTTCAACCTCTTGTGTTGGTTTATCATTTACTTTTGCTACGTTTCTTATTACTGTATCATTGTTCATGTCTTTTACTTTTACTGTAAATGATATTTTCTTTGTTTCTTTTGCGTTTATATCTAATGATATTCCTTTTGCTAAATCTTCAATTGATATTTCTTCTTCTGAATTATCTCCGTTTACAATTTTAGCAGAGTTTGCGACATATTCTGTTCCTTCTGGCACATTGTCTACTACTGTTACTGTGTCTTTTGCTGTACCATCGTTTGTAACGTTGATTGTATATGTAATTTCATCTCCTTCTTTTACTTTGCTTCCACTTACTGGGTCTGAGATTTTTCCATATTTTATGTCTGCTTTCTTTACTTCTACTGTAACTTCTGATTCTTCATCGTCTACAGTTGCTTTGTTTAATATCGTTTTTTCTAATTTAGCTAAGTCGTCTCCCTCTAGTGCTTTTATTTTTGCTTTAAAGGTTAGCCTTGTTTCACTTTTGGCTGCTACATTAACTGTTATTCCCTCTTTTAGGGCTTCTATATTATTATAGCTTGAATCTAATCTTTCACCATCTACTTTTATAGATAGTGGTACAAACTCTAGCCCTTCTGGTAATGGGTCTTTTATAATAACATCTTTTGCTACTCCACCATCATTTTTGGCTATTATCGTATATTCGATTTCTTCGCCTTCTACTACATAGCCTAGGTTCTTTTCTGTTGTTACCTGTTTTTCGCCCGATATTATTGGACCATTATATGTGTTTGTTATTATTACTTTCTTTTTGTCATCTGAAATTTCTTTTTCCTCTATTGTTGCTTTATAATAACTTTCTTTTTCTTGTTCTGTTATTACATTTGAAGACTTGTTTACTTGTTCATTACTATTTCCGAGAAAATACTGCTAATGTGCTACCCATTGTGAATATAATTATCATAAGCACCATTAACAAGGCTCCTAGCACACGTGTTTTACCACGTATGCCAGTATTAGCCTTTGAGGACGAAATATTTAATTCTTGTTTTCTTTTTTCTCCTAACATTTCCTTGTCCCTCTTATAAATAGTTTCCTATTTATTCTTTCTCTGATACTTTTTCATTTTGTTTATTTCTTGATGTATTATAATCAGCTTATTTTTCTCTTACAGTGTACGTAATTCTGTCTCCGTTTTCGTCATATTTTAATAAGTTTGTGAATGTGTATGCCCATGTGTTTTCGTCTTCTCCTACTTTGTTAGCCATTGTTAATGTTGCTTCTTGTACTTTTA
>CAOJXR010000028.1 GCA_948465565.1 uncultured Clostridium sp. | reverse complement strand
AAGATAAAGTTGCAGTAAAACAAGCTCTTGCAACTGTAAATGATAAAAGATTTAATAAAAAGAAAGTTATAGAGTCAATTGAAAAAGATAAAGAATTAGAACAAATTAATAAAATACCAACAAATGCAAATGATTTGATGGTTATAACAGTTGTAAAAAAACTAGGTGCTTATATTATTGCAATTACTGAAAAATCTCCTTCTAAATTTAGAGGTGTATTTGTTAATCGTATGCAAAATTTAAGTTTAGAAACATTAGAAATACTATTGAATGCTAATTTTATTAGAATTGATAGTGAAGAACATAAAAAAGAAAGAGAAGAATATCAGAAAGATGCAATAATAAAACTTAAAATGTTGGGCTATATTTCTATGATAGCTGAAAATTCTAACTGCATATTAATGCGACAATATAAACAAATATCATTGCAAATAGGAGAAGCAATAAATCTTATTGCAGCTTGGAAAAAAAGTGATGATGAAAGATGGAGAAAAAGAAATTAAATTATGGATTTTAAACTGAAAGGTTTTTAATTAAGTGGAGGGTTTATTTAACCATTTTACTCGTAGCTGTCGGCTTCTGATGGCGATGGGGATGTTCGCGGCGTAAATAAAGATGGTTCTAGGTATAACAAATATAGATATAAACGCAATGGCGCCGTCCGCCCAGATTTGCTTTTGAAGAGATTTAATTTTAAGTCTAGAAAACAGGTCAGAGAAATATATTTTATGTAAAATATATCAGAACTTTAAAGCAAAGGAATCTTCCACTTTTCTAACCGCTATAAAAAGTGCGGTGGATAAATTATAAGCACTCACACAAACAACGATAATTATTTATCTTTGCAAGTTATATGGGGTGCTTTTTATTATTTTTTGGAGGCAATTATGAAATTAGAGGATATATTTACATTTAAAAATATTTATGAGGCACATAAAAAATGTAGAAAATCAAAGCAACATAAAGGTGATGTAATAAGATTTGAAGTTAATTTGTCTGAAAATATATATAAGCTAATAAATGAGATAATAACGAAAAAATACAAAGTTGGTAAATATAAGCAATTCATTATTTATGAACCTAAGAAGAGATTAATAGAAGCTTTGCCATATAAGGATAGGGTATTACTTATGTGTTTTTGTGAACATTCATTAATACCAAGAATTGATAAAAGATTAATATACGATAATGTTGCATGTAGAAAAGGTAAAGGGACATTATTTGGTATGAATAGATTAGATGAATTTTTAAAAAAAGAATTTTTTAAAGAGAATAACAATAGAGTATATTATTTGAAATGTGATATAAGAAAGTATTTTCCAAGTGTAAATCACAATATTTTATTAGAAAAATTACGAAAATTAGGTTTTAGTGAAGATGAAATGTGGTTTTTAGAAAAAATAATAAAAGAGCAACCTAATAATATTGATAGGGGATTACCATTAGGTAATCAATCAAGTCAATGGTTTGCATTGTTCTTTTTGGATAGAATTGATAGGTTAGTAAAAGAAGAATTAAGAATTAAATGCTATGTTAGATATATGGATGATTTTATATTGATACATCGCGATAAAAAATATCTGCAATATTGTTTAAAAAGAATAAATGAAGTTTGCAATAATGAACTAGATCTTGAATTGAATCAAAAAACACAAATAGGAATAGCATCTAATGGAATAGATTTTTTAGGTTTTAGGCATACTTTATCAAATAGTGGTAAAGTTATAAGAAAGTTAAGATTATCTTCTAAAAAGAGGTTAAGAAGGCATTTGAAAACATTATCAAAACTTCAATCAAAAGGGATTATTGATAAAGAATATGTAGATATTAGAAAAAATGCTTTTTATGCTCATATTTTATATTCTGATGAAAAATTTTTTCAAAAAATGTGCTTAATTGATAAATAATGTTAATTTTACAAATTTATTTTTGTAAAATTAACAAAAAAAGTGAAGAAATGTAGGGAAAATATGATAAAATAATAATGGTGGTTTAAATGAATTTCGATAAGGAATTAACTTTACTTTCTGAACAAGAAGTTTGGGGAGTTAATGGTGGCAGACAATTAGATGTTTTAGAAAAATATGGGACTAGGTCTGCTATTACTGATTTAGTAATATTAACAGGTGGATATTGTGAGGATAGTTGTTCTTACATGGTACCAGATGATAATAGTTTAAAGGGAAGAACAGGATGGGTTTATACTAGATCTTCTGATGGCGATGGGGATGTTCGCGGCGTAGATACGGTTGGTTCTAGGTTTACCGGCTATAGATGTAGACGCAATGGCGCCGTCCGCCCAGCTTTGCTATCATCTTTCATTTTCTCTCAAATCTCCCCGAACAGAGTGAGGGGATACAATGGAACAGAAGAAGTTGAATATGGTGAATACCCTCAATATGCACCTGATTCAGATGTTCAAAGAAGATTGGAAAATGAATACAAAAATGGAAATTTACGACAAACAGGTAGAAATTATACTTTTGATAAAACAGAGTATGATGATTATGATCAATATTTTCAACCAGTAACATATGAGGAATATGATTATAATGGAAAAAGATACATTCGCATTAGAGCTAATTCTGATTATGGAAGCAATAGTTTTAAATTATCAAATGGAGAATCATATAGGAATGGAGATTATGTTTGGGTAGAAGTATCACCTGTCAAATGGTTGATAGATGATAAAACTCAAACTCTAGTATCAAAAAGAGGACTATTAGCAGGAATAAGATTTCATACAAAAGATAGAAGTTATAATGGAGATTTTTCAACAACTGATATGAAAGAATATCTTGATAAACATATGCTAAGGGATTTAACTCAAACTGCAACTTTCACTCGTGTTGAAGATATGACACCAGAAGAAAAGAAAAAATATGAAGAAGAACAAAAAAGAGCTGAGAAAAGAAGAAATCCTTATGGATTAAATTTTGGACAAGTAAGTGAAGAAGAAATCATTAGAGGTGCGATAGAAAGTGGTGTAGCAGTATTTTTGCATGGCCAATCTAGTGAAGGTAAGAGTGCAAGGGTAAAACAAATAGATCCAACTTGTGAAATAATTTATCTTCGTAATGCAACACCAGAAAGTTTGAATGGTAAAAGTGTTTACAATCAAGCAACAGGAGAAATGATGGATGTTCCTCCAACTTGGCTAAAAAAATTACAAGAAAAATGTGAAAAAGAACCAGATAGATACCATATTGTATTTTTAGATGAAATAACAAATGCTCTTCCTAGTATTCAAGGTATTGCATTTAATATAGTCTTAGATAGAGAAGTTAATGGTATTTGGAAATTACCAGATAATGCTAGAATTGTTGCGGCAGGAAATGATATGAAAGATTCACTAGCTGCAAATCAATTAGCAGAGCCATTATTTAATAGATTTGCTCATGTATATATAAAAACAACAACTGAAAGTTGGTTAAAATGGGCAAGTGAAAATAATATACATCCTGCTATCTATTCTTATATTGCTTATAAGAAAGGCGAAACATTAAGAAGTAAGTATGATGGTGAAAAACCTAATGCAGATCCAAGAAAGTGGGAAATGGCTTCTAAAATGCTATATGCAACAGGTAGTCCAGAAATGTTAAGAGCATTAGTTGGGGAAGATATAACAAGAGAATTCGTACAATTCTGTAATCAACAAGTTATAACATTAGATGATGTTATTAATGGAACTTATACTGATAAAGACATACAAGCATTAAATACTGCAGAAAGATATGCTACAACTATGGGATTATCACAAGTAGATGAAGATAATCTTGAAAAAGTAAGAGGTTTTGTAACAGGTTTAGGTGCAGAATTTGGAGCAATATTTGATGCTTTATGGACACATGGCGATGAGGAAAGATTAGAAAGAATTGCAGAAGCAAAACTTGCTGATATGCCAAGAGGAGGTATAAGAAGATAATGGAAAAAAGACAAGAATTATTAATGTCATATATAAGAGCAAATGTTGCACCCATATTAGTTGATTTTATCTCTGGAAAAGATGTCAAAGGTGCGGTTGTAATACCTGCTAATATTGATAATAAAGAATTAAATGGTCATTATGATGGAATAGATTTTATGCCACCTAAATGGCTTAGTGAAATAACTCAAACTAATGAAAGCAAATTTTTGATATTAGATAAGATTGATACTATTTCAAAAGAAGAACAACTAAAGTTTTGTGAATTATTAGAACATAGAAAAATATCTACTTTTGAATTACCAAAAAGTTGTGTTATTATTGTAACTGCTAACGAAATTAATAAGGATAAAATAAACGAAGAAATATACTCATTAGTTGCACAAATATGAGGTATAAATTATGAAATACGATATAGAAGCTTTAAAGAGAAAAATGCTTGTTAAATATCCTTTTTTTGGTAGTGTGGTAGCAAGTATTGATTATAAAGAAAATATGGGAATACCAACCGCAGGTACTGATGGAAAAACAATATATTATAATCCTGAATATTTGGAAGGATTGGGTCGTGATGAACAAACATTTATATTTGCTCATGAAGTATGTCATATTGCATTTAATCATATATTAAGAAGCGAAGGTAAAAATCCAGAATTATGGAATATCGCGACTGATGGAGTAATTAATCAATTTTTAAAAAAAGATGGTTTGAAATTAGCTCCAGGCGGTGTTGATATGGAAGAAGCAATCAATTATGATGCTGAACAATTATATGAAAAACTATTACAAGAAAAACAACAAAAACAACAACAGCAAAAACAAAATGGACAAGGTAATAGTCAAAATCAAAATCAAAGTGATTCTAGCAGCGGAGAATCTAGTCAAGAGCAGACTCAAAAAGGAGATTCTGAGCATCAAAGTCAATCTGGAAGTCAGGAGCAAGGAAATAGTCAAAATGAACAACAAAGTTCTAGCGAAAGTCAAGGCGGTAGCGATGAACAGCAAAGTGATTCTAAAAATCAAAGTAGTTCTGGAAGTAATAGTTCTCAAAATCAAGATCAAAATGTGCAACAGAATCAACAAAGCAGTGGAGGAAGTTCAGATTCTGAGCAACAAGAAGAACAAGATTCTTCAAAAAGAGATGTTGGACATGATACTCACAGTTTATGGGAAGAGGCAGTAAAAAAACATAAAGAAGAGCAAAGTAAATCCTCTGATAAAAAAGAAAGTTTGTTAGATAAAATACTAAATAAGCAAAAAGATAAACAAGAAGAAACTAAAAGTGAACTTGAAAAGAAACAAGAAGAATTAGAAGAGATGGGAGAGAAAGATGCTTTTAAAAAAAATCGTGAAGATAAGAAAAAACAGCTTGAAGAATTAAAGCAAGCAATAGCAAAACAAGCATCTACAGCAGGAACATCAACTAATAGAGATATTAGAACAATTGAAGATATAGGAACTGCAAAACCACTCATTGATTGGAGATATGTTTTAAGAGAAGCAATTAAATATGATGTTGATTGGTCATATAAAAACGCCTCTATAGAAGATGGGATTGTTGTAGCTAATTTGGAAGAACAACCTATGCCAGAAACAGAAATAGTATTAGATACAAGTGGCTCAATCAATGAAGTTTTATTAAAGAACTTTTTGAGAGAATGTAAAAATATATTACAACATTCCAGATTGAAAGTAGGATGTTTTGATACAGAGTTCTATGGATTTCATGAGATAAGAACTGAAGAAGATATTGAAAATATGACATTTGAAGGTGGTGGCGGAACTGATTTTGATGTTGCGGTCAATGCTTTTTCCAGAAGAGTTGAAAATAAAATAATTTTTACTGATGGAGAAGCTTCTATGCCTGATATGTCAATTGATGCAATTTGGATTGTATTTGGTGGTGAAAAAATTAATCCTAAAGGTGGAAAGGTAATTAATATTACTGAGGAACAACTAGATAGATTATATTCTTATGAAATTGTAAATGAGACTAAAGGTAGATCAAGATAATGAAACTGTGAAATTGCAAAAAATTAAAAATAGATAATTTAAGGTAAAATATCTATTTTTTTTACAAATTACTATTCAAATATAAATATCTAATGTTGACAGTTATTTATATTTGTGATAATATAATGTCAATTTCAAAGG
>CAOJXR010000027.1 GCA_948465565.1 uncultured Clostridium sp. | reverse complement strand
TTGGTACATTAATTCATAATATAGAATTAAATCCAGGTCAAGGTGGAAAATTAGTTAGATCAGCTGGGCAAGAAGCTCAATTGATGGCTAAAGAAGGAGCTTATGCTCACGTAAGACTACCATCTGGAGAAATGAGATTAATATCAATAAGATGTAGAGCTACAATAGGAACTATTGGAAATAGCGATCATGAAAATATCAAATTAGGTAAAGCTGGTAGAAAAAGACATATGGGTATTAGACCTACAGTTAGAGGATCTGTTATGAACCCTAATGATCACCCTCATGGTGGTGGTGAAGGTAGAGCACCAGTTGGACATAGTGGACCTATGACACCTTGGGGTAAACCAGCACTTGGATATAAAACAAGAAATAAAAATAAACAATCAAATAAATTTATTGTTAAGAGAAGAAAATAAGATGACTGCTTAAATTAAGCAAATATCTTAATCGAAGGAATAAAAAGCTTTAATATTTCATTATTTTAAAATTTTCAAAGAAAATTTTAAAATAATGTCTTGAGCGAAGCAAAAGAAAGGAGAAAAACATGTCAAGATCAAGTAAGAAAAAACCATATGTAGCAGAAAAACTTATCAAAAGAGTTGAAGCTATGAATGAAACAGGAAAAAAAGAAGTTTTAAAAACATGGTCAAGAGCATCTACAATATATCCACAAATGGTAGGACATACAATAGCTGTTCATGATGGTAGAAAACATGTTCCTGTATATATTTCAGAAGAAATGATCGGTCATAAATTAGGAGAATTTGCTCCTACAAGAACATTTAAAGGTCACGCAGGAGATAAAACAACAAAAAAATAAAAATTTAGAAATTGGAGGATATAACAGTGGAAGAGAAAACAACTCAAGTAGCGGAAGCTAGAGCAACTCTAAGTTATGCTAGAATTTCATCTAGAAAAGTTAAAATAGTAGCAGACTTAATGAGAGGTAAAAGTGTTGAAGAAGCTCAAAATATAGTAAAATTCGCACCAAAGGCTTCAGCTGAAATATTAGAAAAGTTATTAAATTCAGCTATCGCAAACGCTGAAAATAATCATTTCATGAATAGAGCTAACCTTTATGTTGCAGAAATATATGCAAACCAAGGTCCTACATTAAAAAGAATTAGACCAGCTGCAAAAGGTTCAGCAGTTAGAATTAGAAAAAGAACAAGTCATATAACAATAGTTTTAAGAGAGAGTAAATAAGAGAAAGGAGGATATTTACGACATGGGACAAAAAGTTCATCCAAATGGAATAAGAGTAGGTGTTATTAGAGATTGGAGTTCAAAATGGTATGCAGATTCTAAAAATTTTAGCGACTACTTAGTTGAAGATCAAGAAATTCGTAAATATGTAAAGAAAAAGCTATTTATTAGTGGAATTTCAAAAATAGAAATAGAAAGAACCGCTAAATGTGTAAAAGTAAATGTTTATACAGCTAAACCAGGTTTAGTAATAGGAAAAGGTGGAAATCTTTCAGAAGCTTTAAAAGCTGAATTAGAAAAAATGATAAATAAAGAAGTTAATTTGAATATTGTTGAGGTTAAGAATGTTGATATTGATGCTCAATTAGTAGCAGAAAATATTGCAGGTCAATTAGAGAGAAGAATTTCTTTTAGAAGAGCCATGAAACAATGTATGCAAAAAGCTATGAAATCAGGTGCATTAGGTATCAAAACTGCTGTATCTGGAAGATTAGGTGGAGCTGATATGGCTAGAACAGAATTCTACAAAGACGGAACTATACCTTTACAAACTTTAAGAGCTGATATTGATTATGGTTTCGCAGAAGCTGATACAACTTATGGAAAAATAGGTGTAAAAGTTTGGATTTATAAAGGCGAAATCCTTAAAGCTAAACAAACAGCAAAAGGAGGTAATAACTAATGCCAGTAATGCCAAAAAGATCAAAATATAGAAAAATGCAAAAAGGAAGAAATAGAGGAAAAGCAACAAGAGGAAATGTAGTAAATGAAGGAGAATTCGGATTACAAGCTACAACAGCAGGATGGATTAAAGCTAATCAAATCGAAGCTGCCAGAGTTGCAATGACTCGTTACATTAAAAGAGGTGGTAAAGTTTGGATTAAAATATTCCCAGACAAACCAGTTACTAAAAAACCAGCTGAAACTCGTATGGGTAAAGGTAAAGGTGCACCAGAATATTGGGTAGCAGTAGTAAAACCAGGAAGAGTTATGTTTGAAATA
Source organism: uncultured Clostridium sp. (assembly GCA_948465565.1). GTDB lineage: Bacteria > Bacillota > Clostridia > TANB77 > CAG-508 > UMGS1994. The sequence continues at coordinate 4,018 of CAOJXR010000027.1, read as the reverse complement.
GCAGGCGTTTCAGAAGAAATAGCAAGAGAAGCTTTAAGATTAGCATCTCATAAATTACCTGTTCAAACAAAATTCGTAAAAAGAGAAATTGAAGTAGGTGGTGATCAAGTTGAAGAATAATAAAATTAAAGAAATGTCTTCACCAGAGCTAGAAAAAGAGCTAAGTGAATTAAAAACTGAATTATTCAAGTTGAGATTTAGCCTAGCTACTAACGGATTAGATAATCCTATGAAAATAAAAGAAGTTAGAAAAAATATAGCTAGAATAAAAACTGAACTTAGACAAAGAGAATTAAAAGCAAATTAATTTAAGAAAGGAGTAATCCCTAATGGAAGAAAGAAATCTTCGTAAATCAATGATTGGTACAGTTGTTTCTGATAAAATGGACAAAACAGTAGTTGTTGCTGTTGAAACAAGTGTTGCTCATCCAATTTACAAAAAAACAGTTAAGAGAACATATAAATTAAAAGCTCATGACGAAGAAAACAATTGCAAAGTTGGAGATAAAGTTTTAGTTATGGAAACAAGACCTTTATCAAAAGACAAAAGATTTAGAGTTGTTGAAATCGTTGAGAAAGCAGTAATCAAATAATAATAAAAGGAGGACTTAATTGTCATGGTACAACAACAAAGTAGACTAAAAGTTGCTGACAACACTGGTGCAAGAGAATTAATGTGCATTAGATGTTTAGGTGGTTCACATAGAAAATATGCTGAAATAGGAGATGTTATAGTTGCTTCTGTTAAATCAGCTACACCAGGTGGTGTTGTTAAAAAAGGTGAAGTTGTAAAAGCTGTCGTTGTAAGAAGTAAAAAAGGCGCAAGACGTGCTGATGGTTCTTATGTTAAATTTGACGAAAATGCAGCAGTTATAATTCGTGAAGATGGAACACCAAAAGGAACTCGTATATTTGGACCAGTAGCTAGAGAATTGAGAGATAAAAATTATCTAAAAATATTATCTTTAGCTCCAGAAGTTTTATAAAAAGAGGTGAAAAAATTGAAGATAAAAAAAGGTGATAAAGTTCAAGTTTTATCTGGAAATGATAAAGGTAAAACAGGAGAAGTTATAGAAATAATGCCTAAAATAAATAAAGTAATTGTTAAAGGTGTTAATGTTAGAAAAAAACATATCAAACCTAGAAAACAAGGTGAAGAAGGTGGAATTATACCAACAGAGTGTGCAATCCCAGTTTCAAAAGTTAATGTTGTATGTTCAAAATGCAATAAAGCAACAAGAATAGGATATGTAATAGAAAAAGGTGAAAAAGTTCGTGTTTGTAAAAAATGCGGTGCGAAATTAAAATAAGAAAAAAGGAGGACCTAAGTAATGGAAATGCTTAGAGAACAATACGAAAAAGAAGTAGTTCCAGCATTAATGAAAAAATTTAACTATAATTCAGTAATGCAAGTTCCAAAACTTGAAAAAATAGTTATAAATATGGGTTTAGGTGAGACAAAAGATAATCCTAAAGCGTTAGATAATGCTATGAACGATTTAAGTATAATTACAGGACAAAGACCTATCGTAACAAAAGCTAAAAAATCAATTGCAGCTTTTAAATTAAGAGAAGGTGCTAAAATAGGATGTAAAGTAACATTAAGAGCAGGAAAAATGTATGATTTTGCTTACAAACTATTTAATGTAGCTCTTCCAAGAGTAAGAGATTTTAGAGGTGTTTCTGGAAATTCATTTGATGGTAGAGGAAACTACTCAATGGGAATTAAAGAACAACTTATTTTCCCAGAAATCGAATATGATAAAGTTGATAAGTTAAGAGGAATGGATATTATATTTGTAACAACTGCAAAAAGCGATGAGGAAGCAAAAGAGCTACTTACACTTTTAGGAATGCCATTCAAAAACTAAGAAAGGAGTCTATAATGGCTAAAAAATCATTAAAAGTAAAATGTGCAAGACCACAAAAATATAAAACAAGAGAATATAATAGATGTAAACTTTGTGGAAGACCACATTCATATATTAGAAAATATGGTATTTGCCGTGTTTGTTTTAGAGAATTAGCTCATAAAGGTGAGATACCAGGAGTTAAGAAAGCAAGCTGGTAAAGCTTATTAGATCGTTTTAATGAAAAACTTCGTCTAACTGTGTTGAGCTTTGTTAACAATGAAAATCACGTACCTTAGTATGCTCATTTCATTATTAACTCGTTTGCCTTGTTATACTCGTTTTTGATTAAAACTAAAAAGAGTAAATGTCACTATTTAATAAAGCATATATTGTTTTAGATATTAGTTCAAAACTCTGAATAATAATTATTAAAAGAAAAAGGAGGGTAAACATGAATACAACAGACCCAATAGCAGATATGTTGACAAGAATAAGAAATGCAAATAGTGCAAAATTTAAAACAGTAGATGTTCCAGCATCTAAAATGAAAAAAGCTATTGCAGAAACTTTACTTGAAGAAGGATATATAAAAGCTTTTGAAGAAATAGAAGACAATATCCAAGGAATTATTAGAATTACTTTAAAATATGATGAGAAAGGTAATAGAGTAATAGATGGATTAAGAAGAATCAGTAAACCTGGTTTAAGAATTTATGCATCTAAGGATGAATTACCAAAAGTATTAAATGGTTTAGGTATCGCTTTAATTTCAACTTCAAAAGGAATTATGACAGATAAAAAAGCTAGAGAAGCAGGCATCGGAGGAGAAGTACTAGCATACATCTGGTAATTTTATTGAGTAGAAGATTAAGATATGGCGAAAAGATTTTTAAATCATAATTAACCAAATATATAATTAAAAAGGAGGAGACATAAAATGTCTAGAATAGGAAATAAACCTATTACAGTACCAGAAGGTGTTGAAGTTAAAATCGACGGACAAAAAATTACTGTAAAAGGTCCTAAAGGAACTTTAGAGAAAGAGTTTCATAAAAATATGAAAATCAATCTTGATGGTAATGTTATAACAGTAGTTAGACCAGATGATCAACCTGAAAACAGAAGTTTACATGGTTTAACAAGAACATTATTAAATAACATGATTGAAGGAACAACAAAAGGTTTTGAAAGAAAATTAGAAGTTAATGGTGTTGGATATAGAGCAAGCAAAAAAGGAAATGACTTATTATTAAACTTAGGTTATTCTCATCCAGTAGAATTAGCTGCACCAGCAGGAATTACTTTTGATGTACCAAATGCAAATGAAATAATTGTTAAAGGTATGGATAAAGAATTAGTTGGTCAAACAGCAGCTGTTATCAGAACAAAGAGACCACCAGAAGTTTATAGAGGAAAAGGTATTAAATACGCAGAAGAAGTAATTAGACGTAAAGAAGGTAAAGCAGGTAAAAAATAGAAACAGGTTAAACTAGTAAATTTTAGGGGTATATTTAATCCCTTAAAATAAAAGATATTAGAGGAATTAAATATGCCCCTAGAACAAACCTAGAAAGGAGAATATAAATGATTTCTAAAATAGATAGAAAAGCAGAAAGAGTAAGACGTCATAAAAGAGTTCGTAATAAAATAAGTGGAACAGCTGACTGTCCAAGATTAGCTGTTTGCAAAACAAATAAAAATATTATTGCTCAAATTATTGATGATGAAACTGCAAAAACAATTATATATGTTTCAACATTAGATAAAGAAATTAAAACTAAAAAAGCTAATAAAGAGGCTGCTAAGGAAGTTGGAACAGCAATTGCTAAAAAAGCTTTAGCTGCAAAAATTGATACAGTAGTTTTTGATAGAGGTGGATTTATATATCATGGAGTTGTTAAAGAATTAGCCGAAGCAGCTCGTGAAGCAGGTTTAAAATTCTAATTTTAAAGAAGGAGGAAAAGTTAACTCATGGAGGAAAGAACAGTTGAATTAAAAGAAAAAGTTGTTGCTATAAATAGAGTTGCAAAAGTTGTTAAAGGTGGTAGAACATTTAGATTCAGCGCTGTTGTTGTTGTTGGAGACGAACAAGGACATGTAGGTGTTGGAAACGGTAAAGCTGCCGAAGTTCCAGATGCAATTAAAAAAGCTATTGAAGAAGCTAA
>CAOJXR010000026.1 GCA_948465565.1 uncultured Clostridium sp. | reverse complement strand
TCAGTAGATTGTTGAGGGATTTCTTTTGTTTAGTGGTGTTGCTTAAGAGTGGATTTATAATTCTTAACTTTAATAAGTAAGTAAAGAGGTCATTTTATACCTGTTATTACTCATATTAAGAGAGGGTATAATTTGACCTCTGACTGTAATATATAGTCTTTATATACTTATGAAGTTGAATTAATAGTGACAGAGATAGCACTTAATAAGAATATTACCTTATAATGAAATCCGTACAGCACATTGTTGGGAACAGCGTCAAACACTTCATATTGGTCGTTATGGAACTCGTCTATGTAATCCGTTTCAAAGCCAAGCGCTTCCATGTATTCAACAATTTCATCTTCTGTTGCTTCCCGTTCTGCCAATATGTAAGGTTGTGTGAGCACTGCACTGAACTCTTGGCGGCTGTTATAAGAGAAGCCAATCATCTGATAGGGTACATTACTAAAGAACTTATTGTGTGCGTTAATGCGAATGAAGAAGTTCTCCAAATCATCTCCTGCATACTCAAAGTTGTTCAGTTTGATAACAGACGATTTACCGTCATGGAACACTTCATTCTCACCGCCCTTATCCATGTAGGTAATATTGAGGGGTGACAAGTCAATCCATAAATTGTTGGCGTTGGCAAATTCTATCAGTTTTTTAATTTGCCTTCCCTTATAGCCCTCTGTTGGTTCAACTTCTCCTGTTGCTTCCTTACTTCTTCCGGTGATACAGGCTGTTTGCTCCAAGAGATTATTGATTGGCGGGTACGCTCTATCCATTGCTTGTGAAATTCATTAATATATTCCATAATTCATATAATTATGAGTTTATGCAAATGTAGCCAATCTATTTGAATCTGACAATATAAAGATGTATTAGTGTACTACCTTTTAATGAGATTTATTTATATTATATACCTCAACTCAAATTTGGTAGTATCTAAAATCATACCCCCGCCCTTTAGATTTAGGTCGTGTTTCTATTTAGACTTTATGCAGTGATAGAGTGAAATATTTGATTTGTCAGTGAGCGTATCAGATGTATATCGTGCATAATCCCCCTCTATTACCCCTAATACCCCTCACCAATCATTAGGAAAAATGAGAGGATAACATGAATTGCTATTCAGCCCACAAACGCTTTGAACTTCTGAAATATGCGGACTTATCAACGATTTGTATATGTCTACATATAAAGATGCACAAAGATAAGTGAATGAATAGAACTTCATGTTAAGCCCTCATTTTGTCCTCAAATGCAGTATTTACTAATCATATTAACTTAATAATTTATCAGATTATGGAATCAACATTACAGATTATGCCAGTGCAGAGAATTAGTAGAAACTTTGGTGAATATGCAGAAGAAGCGGTAATAATTGAAGAGCCAATTATCAAACAGAAACGACCTTTATTTATTGAAGCTAATACGATTGAAGCCAGTTTGGAACATCTAAAGAATGATTGCATTATCCCTGTATTTGCCAAAGATAACGAAGCTACATTATCTCATGTGGCTTTTATCGAAGCGGTACAGGATGCAACCAATACATTCTTTAGCGGTGAACAAATTGAATCGCCAGATATTCGTGTAAGCCATGTTATTAAGGGTCGCACGCCTGATGCAATCCATAAACCCGCCAATCAGTTATTAGAGAGTGATAAGACTATCTATTACGAGAGGTGCGCTTTTGTTATTGAAGTTCCTACTATCTATGAGACAGTACACGGTAACAGGCTAACCCTTACTATTGGTGGTGTCAGAGCTTATAACCATACCAATCTTTATTCAAAGAAGGGTGCGGAGCGGTTTAAAGTGTTTATTGGCTTCACCTGTAAGGTTTGCACAAATCTATGTGTATCTACGGACGGTTATCTTAGTTGCTTGGAAGTTACCAATACAAGGGATTTATATCAAGCGGTATTGGAAATGTTCCACAAATACGATGCAGCCAAACACATACATTTGATGCAGTCTTTAGGCAATACCTGTATGACAGAGCATCAATTCTGCCAACTATTAGGCAGAATGAGACTTTATCAATCATTACCACAGGGGTATCAAAAGGATATTCCTAAAATGTTGCTTACTGATACACAGGTTAACAATGTGGCTAAAGCGTATATCAATGACGAGAACTTTGGCAGCTTAGGAAATGACTTGTCTATGTGGAAGTTCTACAACTTGCTCACAGGTGCAAATAAGAGTAGCTATATAGATTCATTCTTGGATAGAGCCTATAATGCTACAGAACTTGCAACGGGGATATGTTCCGCTTTACACGGTGATGACAAATACCAATGGTTTCTTAGTTAGTGGTTTAACAGGGGCATCCATATAATAAGGGTGTCCCTTAATTTATTCATTACTTAATTAATAATTAAAGATTTATGTTAGTAGTATTATTCGCTGTTATATTTTGGACTATTATGTTCTTTATTGCATGTGCAGTTTCGCCTATTGTATTCTTCTTCATGATTATTTGGGCTATATATCAATATTTCAAATTATTATGTTGAGGTAGTATATGAAGTACTAATAAGGGTATCTATATACTATATATAGGTACTCTTTATTAGCTATAGCCAGTAGTATAATATTCACTTTGATAATTAGTGAATGTTTAGCTAATAATCAATAGGTTAGATATTCCAGTTTAAAATTAATATTCACTTATATTAGTTTCACTATAAAACAGAACGTTATGTCACTTAAATATTCAAGTACAACAGCAGATTATCTGCAATGGAGCGAAGCGATGAACTTAATAAGAAAATTGGCAAGAGATAGTAATTATAAGATGTCACTTCTTATCGCTTTGGGTTGCTTCACAGGTCTAAGAATTTCTGATATTCTTGCTTTGAGGTGGAATCAGATACTAGATGCGGAAGAATTTACCATTACAGAGATTAAAACAGGGAAGCAAAGGACAATTAGGATTAATATGCAGCTACAGCAACATATCAGAGATTGTTATGAGCATATAAATCCAGTTGGCATAAATGCTCCTGTATTGATAAGTCAGAAGGGGACAGTCTACACAGTTCAGAGAATCAATGTCATGTTGAAGGAGATTAAGAAGAAGTACAGGTTGCATATAGGCAATTTCAGTTGTCATTCTCTTAGGAAGACCTTTGGCAGACAGGTTTATAACATGAATAATGATAATTCAGAGCTTGCACTTGTCAAGCTCATGGAGCTATTCAATCATTCCAGTGTGTCAATTACTAAGAGATACTTGGGATTAAGGCAAGAGGAACTACTTAATACCTATGATTGTCTTAGCTTCTAAAATTGGGTTGGTATGAAAATTCAGAATTTCTACTTATATGGGGATTTGGCAAGTTTCATACCAACCTTGAATTATTGAGTAGAGACAGCTCTCAACTTTTAATAAACAATAGTTCTTGCAAATTAAACAGCTTTTAGTAACTTTGTAGCAATTTCAGACTTCTATGGAGATAGTTCTGAAAGGACATAGTTAACAAAGGTGTTATTAAAATTATCTTCTACATTCAAACTTCGCAACTTTGATATTGGCACGAAGATGATAGCAATAGCACCACATCATTTGATATATACCTACCTTATGTATCCTGTAAGGCTGTTCGATATTGTCAGATTGGTGTGGGCTATTGTTTTATCCGTGCCATAGGTAATGCGAAGACCTGAATGTAGGATAAGACAATATAGTTCCCACACCTTTTTGTATTGTATAACAGTCAGCAGGGAACACTGACTACAATACATATCTACAAGAAACAGATAGTACTATCCTTTAATGTAGCCATTTATTAAAACGGTATGCAGCTATTGCTGTGTTCTCCATACCTCTAAGAGAATTATTAATTATTTACTATTGATTATATAGTAAGTATCATAAAAGAATTAATAACGTTATCATATATGAAAAATTTTAAATTGATTTTACTTCTTATCGCATTTTCCGTATCACATGTTGTGTCTTTAGGACAAGAAATTGATACCCTTAATCAATTATTAGACTCTGCAAATCAAGGCTATAGTAGTGCACAAAACAAAATAGGAGTTGAGTATGAGAAACAAAAAAAACATACAGAAGCCATTAAATGGTTTTTGAAAGCTGCTGAACAAAACAATGTTGATGCTTTTCTTAATTTAGCAAAAAAATACTATTCAGGTGAAGGGGTTGAGAAAGATATGAAAATAGCTTTTGATTATTATCTTAAAGCTGCTAATCTAGGACATCCAAAAGCAGAACATAATATAGGCATATTGTATTGTTATGGCATAGGTGTAGCAGCTGATGAGAATGAAGGTATAAAATGGATAAGGAAAGCGGCCTTAAAGTTTACTCCTTCTCAACATTGGTTAGGAAGTTATTATTGGGAACGAGCTATACAAGCAGGGAAAAGTAAGTACAATGATGAACGAAACAAAACCTATGAATATTATGAGGAAGCAATAAAATGGTTAACTTTAGCAGCTGATAATGGAGATGTAGAAGCAGCTATTAATGTTGCAAATTATCTTTATAAAAAAGAGAATAATCCACGTAAAGCAATGAGATATATTTTAATTGCATGTGAACAAAAAGATGCAAATGCTTTAAAAATGTATGAAGAAATAACAGGTACGTCTTATTCTAGTCTTGGCAAAGATTTTAAAAATAAAGTCAAAACTTATACAGGTAATTATCCATTAGGTGGTCATCTCACTAATAGATACAAAAATAATGATACAACTTATGAATATTATGAGCTTGGAAATATGAGAATGTTCCATGGGAAATTTTCTGTAATAGCATCAAATGCAGAAGGAGTTATAAGCGGAAGTACTTTATCAATAGTTGGACAGTTTAAAGATGATTATAGAGAAGGTGAGTGGAAAGTGAAATATATCAATAATACTTTTAAGCGAGAATATGATATAACAATGAACTATCAAAACGGGAAATTGAATGGAGCATTTGAATGTGTTACAAAAGATGTTAAAACAGGAAATGTATTAATAGCAGAACAGACATTTTATAAAAACAATATTATTGTTAAGAAATTCACACGAAAGGATATAGATGGATATTATGAAGAAGCGGGAATAGATGATGAGGGTAATGCGCATGGAAAATTTATTATAAACAGTGCTACAGGTAAAATACAAGGAGATTTCTTGCATGGAACTTGTAACAACTTTCGATATATAAATTTGCAAACAGGAGATACAGAAAAACGGACTCCTAAGAATAAGTGCCCTATTTCTGCGTCATGGGTATATAATGATGAACATATTATGTACTCACTACATTATATAAGAGATTTTAGTAGAGGGCTATCAGATCCTTGGAGATGGTTTAAATAGATTATGGGATATATGATAATTAACAAGTTTAAAACAGGGAAATGGAGTAAAAAAGCCAAACAGTATATAGAGCACCCCGATAAACTCAAAGAACTATTAATAGCATTAGGACAAATTATACATAAAAAAGGACTTAAAAATGTACAAGAACAATTACAATTTATGTATAAATATATTCTTGATGTATATAATGGAAATTATACTAATTATAATTTAACGTCTTTGATTATTGCTATTGCTGCTATCATATATGTAGTAACTCCAATAGATATACTTCCAGATGTGTTACCAATAATTGGTTGGACTGATGATGTGACAGTGATACTTTACGTGTTCGATATTATAAATGCTGAATTAGAACAATACAAGCAATTTATAACAACGAATAAACAAAAATAAGAATATAAATTTATTTATGAAAACAAGTAAAAAGGCAGCATTTGAAGCAACATTCACTTGCTGCCTTTTTAGTTCATTTCCTTCTCTTCTTAACCAATCTATGCTTATTCTTCTTAGCTGAATTTGAGAATAGTTGTTCTAACATTTCCCTTGTAATAGGTAAGTATGTTACTTCTGTGAGTTTGGTTTCTTTAATCTCTTGTGGTAAATAATGAATTGTGTTATTCCTCTTTGGTGTTACTTGCATATTTGTGTAGCAATAAATAGGTTGGTAATTGATTTATCTACAGTAAAGATACTAAGAAGCAGGGGAAGAACATAATACATAGAGCGAAGTTTTAAATATTGCAGGGCAGGTACACACATAAATAAAATTCTGCATTTGGGTATAATAAGAAACAGTGATTTAATTCTTGATATGAGGAATTATTATTACCTTTGCAAGGTAAGTTCAATGTTGACCTATTGTTGACCTCTGGACTTACATAGAGATAATTAATGTGTTGATAATAAGGGAAACTTAGTGAATAGAGCGTCAGATTCCGGTTCTGAAGGTCGTGCGTTTGAATCGCACCGGGGTCACAGATGAATCCCTTGATAGTCAGTAGATTATTGAGGGATTTCTTTTGTTTGCTGGTGTTGCTTAAGAGTGGATTCATGGTTCATTCTGAAACTTGGGGGATTCGGGGCAATCACATTCTTAACAAAATAGATTCATTCCTGTGTGAAAGTGAGCTAAATTGTGCAGTTCTGACTCATTCGATAGCGGAATACTGCGTAACTTGCCTCTTTCTTTATAACTAAAGTATCATCAATGCCACTATAAGATTATTGCCATTC
>CAOJXR010000025.1 GCA_948465565.1 uncultured Clostridium sp. | reverse complement strand
ATATATTATACCATTCCTTTCAAATTTTCGTGTCTATATATCTATACTAACACCACAATGACAGATTATTTTCCTTTCATAGTAAATTCTTAATTACATTCAAGATTATTGATAAAAATTATGATAATAAAAATAAATCAACCAATATTTATATGATTATGCAGTCCATGAAATTATTACTTGGAGATGATAATGGGAAAGAATTTGAAAACCTTATAATAGATGAAATTGAAAATTTAAAAAGTAAAATAAAATCAGTTGATTATAATATTATTTTATATTTAATGGGCTTTCATACGAATAAAGTTATCTAAAAAACATATAATATTATTGATTAGTACTTGAGAAACTTTTGAAGCCTTAAGTCGTCAAAAGTTCATGTAGAAATGCATGAGCTTTTTTGTTGCGTAAAGAAAGTGAAGTAGATATATGAACTTAAATTATGCAATATTTAGAAGTAAACCTATTTATTTCATACAAATAAATGAAATAATTAATACATTTGGAATTAAGAAATCATTATCAAAAAAAGGATGTCCATATGAAAATGTGCTAGCAGAAGCAACCTATAAAATAATAATAACAGAATTTGCTTTTAATCGTCAATTTGAAAGTTTTGAGGAATTAGAACGAGAGTTATTTGACTATGTAAATTGGTATAACAATATTCGAATACATGGTTCATTCTTTTTTAATTTTTTTTAAAAATCTTCTTGCATATAACAAGTATTCATACTAAAAAAGAATTAATCTAAATCGATTAATTCATATTCTCTAGAACCAATTCCTTGTTCTACAGCAGCTTCTATTGTAAGTAATCCATTTCTTGATTCAATTCGTTCTATCATATGGTTCTTTCCTGGGTCATTGGAATTATAAATCAAATCAATACATGCTTGGTCTAGGGCTACTGGGTCTTTAGAAGCTAAAATACCGATATCTTGCATACATGGGTCCTCTGCTACTCCACAACAATCACAATCTACTGACATATTACACATGACATTGATATAGACAATATTATCTTTATAAAAATCAGTAATGGTTTTGGCTGCATCTGCCATTGACTTTAAAAATAAACTTTGTTCTACTTGAAACATATCATCAAAACTGGCATGTTCTTTTCCACCTGTATGAATATATCGTTTTCCTTCTGAAGATGCCAAACCTATTGAAAGCTGTTTTAAAGCTCCTCCATATCCACCCATAGGATGTCCTTTAAAATGTGATAAAACAAGCATAGAATTATAATCTTTCATTTTTGAACCTACAATGTTTTTTTGAATAACTGTTCCTTTTTTATTTTCTAATACTTCTTCCCCTTCACTATCCAAAATGTCAACTGGAAAATATTTGCTCCATCCATGTTTTTCCATTAACTTTATATGTTTTTCCGTGGTATCTCTTGCGCCATCGTAAGCAGTATTGCATTCTACTACGGTTCCATTTACATGTTCTACTAGAGATTTCACAAATTCAGGTTTTAAATAGTTTTGGTTTCCTTCTTCTCCTGAGTGCAATTTCACAGCTACTTTTCCTTGTAATGTCATTCCTAATGCATCATAAATTTTAATTAGACTATCAGGTGTAAGACTTTTTGTAAATAATACGTTTTCCATTTTTATCCCTCCAATAAGATTATATCAGTTAAAGTTTACTTTAAGTCAAGAATATCTTGTCAATTTATTTCAACAATTTCATTTTTTTCCTCCTCATATTTTTTTACATAAGAACAGCTATATTTTGTGATTATTCCCTTTTGTTCAAAATAAGGTAAAGCATATTCTACCAACTTTTTGGCAATTCCTTTTCCTCTATGATTGGGATTTACATAAGTATGAATCATATCTACTGTATTAGAATCTAAATAGATAAATTCAATAAATCCCAACACTTCCTCTTTTTCTTCATATAAAATTTTATTATTTTCTATTTTAAACATATACTTAACCTCTATTTACAATACCTTTCTTCATAAATTAAATTATTATCTCCTATATAAATATCTTGATTTCCATCCAGTGTATTACATTTTAAAATACCAATTGAATCTGAATGATATAAAACTGTTTCACCATCTTTATAAATTTCCTTTTTCATCTTTTCCAAACTTGTTTCTTGTTCTAATAACTCTATGAAATCATCCAAACCATTATCATGAGTTTCTATTCACTTTTCTATTGTTGCGAAACCATCATTTCCATTCTGTAAACTAAAACAAGTTGGGAAATTAGTATAAATTGTACGTTTTTTATTTTCTGCATCGACATAAGAAGTTACCTCTTTCATTTCTTGTAAATTGTTTGTTCAGCATTCTAATTTTCCTTTATCAAAAACAATATAAAATGTATTAAAAGGAATACCATGATTGACTCCATAATCTGTAATCGTTAAATTCTGTTTGGCATCATAATAATATTTTTTTCCTTCACAAGTAATTGTTTCATATCCATTCATTATTTTGTCTAATTCTTTTTTTAATATTTGAGTACTACGAAATGATTTAAAATTAGCTGCATACATACAACATACATTATCAAAAATCGAATATCGAGGTACTGTTAAAGTTACAGAACCTATTCCAAGTTTCTTTTCCGAAATTCCAAAAGGGATATATTTTATTCCCATTATAATAAGTATTAATATGATACCAACAATTACTCTTTTTCGCATATTTCTTTTCCTTTCACACTTACTTTAATATATTTTTGCTCTTTCCATTCCCCAATCATATTTTGTTCTTTTCTAACTTCACAAACCTCAATATGATTTTGCTTTATGAGTTCATTAATTCGTGTTGTAAAAAAGATATCTCCATAAAATCCCAAAAGTCTTTCTGCCATACATTTTCCAACTAACTTCCAATAACGAACACTTTCATATTGTTTTAAAATATCTAATATCCTTTTGTCTAAATAATCAAAGGAAACCGATTTTAGACTATTGTTATGAATGATTCTTAAATCACTATTTTCTTCTACTAACGCTATCCATTCGTCATTATATTGTTTTTGTTCTGGTTCCTTTATAACAATTGTCTTTTTTTCTAAAGGCCTAATTTCTTCTACTGTATAACTTCCAACCGAAAAATGATTTTTATCTGTTACATCACAAGCAAGAATTTGAACGTTTTTCTGATAGAAATAGGAATTTAAAAAGTATAATGTACATACATCTTCATTATCTAATGAAGAATACCAAATGCGAATTTGCTTTGGATTACATTGTTCTAATTTCTGTAATTGTTTTTTTATTGGTACTTTTATATCTCCTACTGTTTTTTCATTTTGATTTTCCAAATCTTTGATATTTCCATAACTTAATAAAAGACAAAAAGAGATAACATTTTCATATCCTGCTTTTTCTAATAACATTTTTTCGCTTTCGCTAATTGCGATTTCTAACATATAAATCCAACTTTCTATGACATAATTCTTTCATAATTATCTATTTTATAATCCAATTTCTTTAAAATTTCTGTTAAAACATCAATTTGTTCTTTTATTTCTTTTCTTTGCAATTCTAATATCTGTTTTCGTTCTTTTTCTGTATTTTGAACATTGAGCAATTGCATATATTTTTTTAATCTTTCCATACTCATTCCAGAATTTCTCATACAAAGTACAAATTCTATATTTGGAAAATTTTCTTCTTTATAATCTCGAATTCCATTCTTTCTTTTGACATCAAGAATAAGGCCTTCTTGTTCATAATATCTAAGTGTTGCTTCTGATATATGATATCGTTTACTGATTTCTTTAATTGTCATATTTCACCTACTTTGTTTTTTTTCACTAAAATAAAAATACATTGCGTTTCTTAAAATAGAATACATAGTTCCACTTTCATCTAACAGTTGACTTTCTTCACTATCTTTTAAATATTCCTGATAAGTGACTTTTCTAATTTCTTCTATTCCATACAATTTATAATAATCTTCTTTATTCATAGATAAATTAGATGTTAAATCAATTACATATTCTCCATCTAATATAAAAGAATGTAGATATTTTCCATCTAAGTTTTTATGTGCAAAGGCTGTTACTGCGATATAACCAGAATTTCGCTCTAATAAAAACATTGCACTTTCATGGCAAGCACTTCTAATATCAGCATTATTACTAATAAAGTTATTTGTTGCTTCGTCCAATTGACCATCCAGTTTTCGAAAATGAATTGTTCCTATTTTAGATACAATACGAATTTCGCCATTTTCTTCTTGGTAATTGCTAATAATACCTCTTTTGATAAGTAGTTCCTTTAAAAATTCTGCATTGCTTCTATTTCTAGTGACAGTTAGTATAAAAGAAACCAAAACTTCTCTCCAAAATATAGAAACTGGAATATTAGATACTTCTAAAGCTTGATATAAAATTTCTTCAAACTTATCTAATAAGAAAAAACAATTGACATTAAATGCTTCTATTGGATTACTTGTTTTTGCTGCTTCATATAAATTAACTCCCAATAACTTTTGAAGTTCGTCAATGACATTTCTGACATTTTCTTCCCTTTCTTTTTGAAGTTGCACTTCTAATTCATCTGTCAATTTTGATAATTCCATTTTAACTCCTCCAATTCGTAACCTCTCCATTTACTTTTAGTACATATTTTTTTCCTAAATATTTTGAAATCTTTTCTGGTATCGTAAAAGCTTTCTCCCAACCTCTTAAAATTTCAAAATTTAATGGTCCACTAGTTTCATAAAATACGGTTAGTTCATTTTCTGTTATCGTAATATCTACTTTTTTTATCTTTCCAACTTCTCGGTTCATTTCATCCTGAATACTAGAATTTATAGTCCGATGATACGTCACATCCAACTTGTCAGCAAGTACCAATGCAACTCCAACAAGAGATGTAATATGATTGCCATTAGAATGGTCTTTAATCGCTTCTTCTAATACATTCATTTCTTCTTCTGTAATATTTGTTCCTACTAAAAATTCACGAAAGATTTAACTGCTTTTTAATGCATGGTCTTGTTTTTCTTTTCCACTTATGGAAAGACCAATATCATGTAATAGCGCAACTACCATTCCAAGTTCAATCATTCTTTCTGTTGCATTCAATTGTTCTAATATTCGTTTGGTATAGCTCGCTACTCTTTTATAATGTTCTAATCCATGTTCCCAATCCCATTTTCCATCTGTAATAAATTTTAAATTCCCAATTTTCTCTGTTATTTCTAAATAAAATGGTTTTCTTAATATAATTTCATAATTATTCATACAATAAAGTCCTTTCATTTTACCTACTTTTATTATAGCGTATCAAAAGATAGAAGTAAACGAATTGAAAGATGTTACCAATAAAAATCTACATTCTTTTATTTTCTTCTTATAATAAAACAGATAGAAATTTTCTACCTGTTTCTCTTTTTTGTAATTATGTTTGTCATTACAACAAACACAAAACCAAAGAGTAAAAGTATTCCCATATTTAGAAAGATTGGCTTTACGGTTTCTAAATTGATTGTTTCTAAAGATGCAATTAAATCATTGTTATAAATGTAATAATATGATGGCAAAACATGAGCTATCTTTAAAACAAAATCCGGAAGAAATTCAGTTGGTACAAATGCTCCACATAAAAAGCTTGACCCAAGTGCGATGACATTTACAATTCCACTCATGGCTTCTTTATTATGAACCAAATTTCCAATCAGAAGAGCTAATGTTAATGCCGAAATTGTAAAGACAAAGGAATTCAGTATTAAAAACATTCCTTGATTTGTAAACATGACATCTCCAACCAATACAATACTTAAAATGACATAGCACAACCATAAGATAATCGCAAATAAACTATTGGAAAATAATAACTGTCTATTAAACTTCTTATACTCTATACTACTAACCATAATTCTTAGTTTTACTTTCTGTTCTTTAAAACTAGAAACCATAAAACAAATAATGAAAACATAGCCTGCCAAAATACTATAGTTGGCAAAATTATAAAATAAAGTGGCTTTTGCAAATTTTTCCGTATCTAATTTTGATGTTACTTCTATAAAAACTTCTTTTTCCAAAGTCGTATTTATCATTTCTAATAAAGTTTCTTCGTCTTTTGTAACTTTTCTATAAATATTCGCAACATTAAAGTATCGATTTACTAGCATTTCGGCCAAAGAAGCTTGATAATCACCAGTACTTTTGATTTCTACATTTAACTTTTTTCCCTTTAAAAAATTATTTTTAAAGTCTTTAGGAATATAAATGATATAATTGACATCTCTATAAAATAATGCATCATTTCTTGCTTCTTCTGTTTCTTGGACTTCTTTTATGGTAGTATGCTTTTTTATATATTGAATAAAATTTTCTGTAACGTTATCTGTTCCATTTTCATTTACAATTAAAACATCTGGTTTTTCAGCCATAAATGAAGTACCTGTGTCATTATTTTGCATATTAAATCCTGCAAAAAAGATTAATATAACAGTATATAAAATAACTAGAAATTTATTTTTATTTAATATCTTTAAATAAGCTTTAAATACTGTCATAAGTTTGCCTCCTTAAACTTCTTATAGAAAGTGCCAACATCAGAATAGAAAAAATACATAAGCTAAAGATATTAAAATAATATCTGTCCAAAGTATCATAGTAATATAAGGAATAAAATCCATCTGTAATCATACTTGCAGGGTTTATCTGATTTAAAATAGGAATATTTTTATCTACCATATATTTCATTGTAATTCCCATCATTCCAGATAAAAAGCAGCAAAGCATCGTGAATGCAATTACAATGCCTGTTTTGGTATTCTCATTTGTTTTAAAGACACTAGCAATCATAATTCCGAGTGACAATCCTGCAAAGCAACCAATTAGTGTTAAAAGAACAATGAAAAAGACGTTTTCTCCATAATCAATTTTCAAAAAGCAAATGGTATAGAAAAATAGTAATGCAATTCCAATGAGTTGAACGGTATAACCAGCCAAAGCATTTGTTATAATCACTTTTCCTTTTAAAGTTGGACTAATGGAAATTCTTTTTCCATTGGCACTTTGATTTGCAAGGTTTTGATTAATTAAATAAAGCCCCAACATTCCCCCATATAAACAGGTCATCGCAATTAACGTATAAAATTCTATCATCGTATAGCTGAGATTTTTGTTTGATATATTTACAAGTTCTGTTTGGTTTTCTTCCTTCCACTTTTCTAGTTTTAAATAAACTGACTGGTAGAGATTTTCAGCTAACATATTTTTATCTTCTATTTCTAGTTTTGCTACATTTTTCATGACTTCTTCTGTTTGGATAATTTCTTCTGTTACAAATTTTAAAATTGTTTGATTGATTCCATTTTCTTTCACGATTAATTTGAGTGGTTCTGATAAAATCAAGTATCCATCAATTTTTTTATTTTCTAATAATGCTTTAGCGTCCTTTTCTTCTTCATAGGAAATTTGAAACATTGGCTCCTCTCCATTTTTCAAATGTTCAAAAATACTAGTTATCATAGAGTTTTGATTGGATGTTTCTTTTACAATTGCAATTGGGATAGTTTTTAATTGTTCTTCTTTTTCGATATCAGAAAATGCCATTGAAAATAAAGTTCCCAATATAAGAGGAAATGCAAATGTCCAAAAGATTAATGGTTTATTTTTAAAGAGAGTTTTCATTGCATATTTATAGTTATGAAATAACATTAGTCTCTTAGTTCCTTTCCTGTAAGTTCTAGAAAAACATCATTCAAAGTTGGTCTTTCCGAATAAATCTTATCATACAAAATACTCTCTTTTTTGAAATAATCTATGAGTGTAATCAAATTATTTTTTCCCTTTTTATAAATTACAGTTAAGTTTTGATTGTGATAATAAATTTCATCTACATTTTTCAGTTTCTTTATTTCTTCTAGTTGCTTTTCTGTAATGGAATCTACTTCTACATTCACTTTTTCTTCCATATTTGCTAATTCTTTTAATTCATCTGGTGTACCACTGGCAATTACTTTCCCTTTATCTAAAATAATCACTCTATCACAAAGAATTTCTACTTCTTCCATGTAATGTGTTGTGTAAACAATGGTTGCCCCATTTTCTCTTAATTTTTCAATTCCATCCAAAATATTATTTCGGCTTTGTGGGTCTACAGCTACTGTTGGTTCATCTAAGAAAATTAGTTTGGGTTTGTGTGCAATTCCACAAGCGATGTTTAGTCTTCTAAGTAGTCCTCCCGATAATTGCTTGGGATAAAATTTTTTAAATTCATTTAAACTGACCAATTCAATGGCCTCTTCGATATATTGTTTTCTTAAATGTTTATCCTTGATATAAAGGCCACAAAAATAGTCAATATTCTCTTCTACTGTAAGTTCTTCAAATACTGCAACATCTTGAAAAACTACGCCAATTTCTCGTTTGATATCATAGGCATTTGGTGCCATTGGTTTTCCAAATATTTGAATGGTACCTTTTTCAAAATTTAAAAGAGACAAAATACAATTTATTGTAGTGGATTTTCCAGAACCATTTGGTCCTAATAATCCTAAAATCTCTCCTTTTTTTACTTCTAAAGATATACCATCTACTGCTTTGATATTTTTATATTCTTTGATTAAATTTTTTACTTCAATAACATTTTTCATAATCGTTCCTCCTTATATCCTTTCAATAATTCTAAAACAGTATTCGTAAGTAGTTCTTCTATTTCATTTTCTTCTAATTTTACTGTTTTTGTTGCTAATAAACATGCAATTCCATGGGTAAAAATAAATACTTTCACATGAAATTTCTTCTGCTCTTCATAAGATAATCCTGTTAATTGTTGTCCTCTTCTTATAATGTCCTCCCCTTCACTATCATTTATAATAAAACTTTCTGGGCTGTTATTTGTTTCTTTCATAAAAAGAATCTTAAATAGTACAGGATGGTCTTTTGCAAACTGAATATAAGAGAGTCCTGATTGCTTATAGGCGGGCTTTTCTGTTACTCTCTCCATATAGTTTTGATAAGTTTCATAAATTTTTTCATAGACAGTATTTTTTAATTCTTCCATTGATGTAAAGTTATGAAAAATTGGCTGAACAGAGGCATTTAATTCTTTGGCAATTCTTCTAGCATTTAAGTTTTCAAAGCCTTCACTTTCTACAATTTTATAAGCAATGTTTACAATCTCATCTTTTGTATACTTTTTATTAGGTGGCATTTATTCACTTCCGTTCTATATCACTCGTTATATAACATATGTTATCATATATTGGGATATGTGTAAATATAAACTTTACAAATATTTATTATTTTAAAATACATAATCATTTATATTATGATTTTTTTTGCGCATACAGGAATGACAATATAAATAATAGCAATCCTATGCTACCCATAAAAATTAAAAAGTACTCTACTATATTTTTTAATTTTTTATAGTGAATTCTTAATGAAAATATCAAAAGTAATAAACCTATAATGGTTATAATTTTTTATTCTTATATCATTAGTTGTGGGAAATTATCTTTGAGTACCCTTAGTGTAAAGAGTTATGGGGATTTTGAATGAAAAAAGTAAAAATCCTTTTTT
>CAOJXR010000024.1 GCA_948465565.1 uncultured Clostridium sp. | reverse complement strand
ATAGAGAAGTATGGTGGATTTTATATAGGAAGATATGAAAATGGAGAAACGAAAACTGTAAAACCAGTAGTAAAAAGAATGAGTTCAAATCCATATGCTAGTTGGTATGATACATATGTAAATCTAAGAACATTAGGAGCAAATGAAAATGTAAAGGCAAATATTATATGGGGATGTCTATGGGATGAGACATTGCAGTGGTTTAGAGAGAGTGGAACAAAGACTGATGAAGACATATATAATTCAGCTAGTTGGGGTAATCATAAAGATAGTGAAAATTTTACATACTATACTAACGTAGCTGGAAGCACAGGAAGCAAAACGCAAAACAGTGGAAAAAGTATACCAACTGGAAGCACTGAACGTAATAAAGCAAACAACATATATGATATGGCGGGCAATCAATGGGAGTGGACACTAGAAGGCAACGGTAGTAGCTATCGTAGAAGGCGCGGCGGCAATTACAGCAACCTTGCGTGCGATTTTTCAGTAGGCACTCGTAACGGCTACTATCCCTACTATTCCGATGCGTCCCGTGCGTACTTTTACATAAAATAGAGATTTTGCAAGGCAAAATCCTATTTTATAAGCTTTTCATGTCAAAATGGAATTTTGACATGAAAAGCGGCTGAAAAACTGAATCCTGAAGGCGAGAAACAAGAACGACTTCAAAATAAGAATATGGGCACAAATCAGAACAAAAAAAGGCGGTTGGCTAAATGAAATTTAGGCAGTCGCCAACGCAAAAAACGAATTTATATTACTAATATATAAGTTAGGGACGATTCAAAGGCAACGGTAATAACAATCGTAGAAAACGCGGCGGCAATTACAACAACAATGCGAGCGATTATTCAGTAGGCAATCGTAACAACAACAATCCCAACAATACCAATGCGTCCCGTGCGTACTCTAATATTAGTCCAGATTATATAGTTTACGGAATATATACAGTGACATATTAGATATTAAAGAGAATTGTTCCTTCCTAATACAGGTAAAAATGTATCATTAGGTTATTCCTTAGTAAGAAGTTTAGTATTAAATTTCCTAAACGGTTTAATCTAAGCCCCACTGAGGGCTAAAGCAAACTAAATAAAGCAATCTAACTAAATTAAACCAAACAAAAAAACAAAAGAAGAGGCAAAAATATGGCAAAAACGATACGAAACAAATTTGACGAAGTGCTGACATACGAAAAGCTACAAGAAGCACATAGGCTCTGTCAAACATGTAAAACATCAAAACCAGAAATAATCCTATTTAATCTAAAAAAAGAAGAATACCTAAAATGGCTATACGAACAATTAAAAAGTGGTAATTATAGGCATGGAGGATACAGGATATTTTATCTAACAAAACCAAAAAGAAGAAAAGTACAAGTTTCGAGGTATATCGACAGAATAGTACATAGATGGGTAGTAGATAACTTCCTAAAAGAATACTTCATAAAAAACTTTATATACCACTCATACGCATGTATCGAGGGAAAAGGAATGCACAACGCAGTACTAGCAGTACAAAAAGCAATGAAACATTGTAATCGAACATGGGGAGAATACTACATGCTAAAAATGGATGTAGCGAAATATTTTCAAAGCATAGACAGAAAAATACTAATGGAAATATTAGAAAGAAAAATAAAAGATCCAAAACTATTAGACTTAATAAACAAAATAGTATATTCCGATAATGAAGAAAAAGGATTACCAATTGGAAATTACACAAGCCAAACATTTGCCAATATATATTTAAACGAAATAGACAAATACATAAAATACGAACTCAGATGCAAATACTATTTCAGATACATGGACGATTCATTAATAATCGTAAAAACAAAAAAAGAAGCAGCAGAAATACTAGAAAAAATAAAGAAATTCTTAGACGAAAAACTAAAATTAAGTCTAAACTCCAAAACACAAATAATAAAAAGCAAACAAGGAGTAAATTTCTGTGGATATAAAATAAATGAAAACAGACTAAAAATAAGAGATAGAGGAAAAAGAAACCTAAAAGACAAAATTAAAACACTAGAAAAAAGAATAAAAGATGGAGAAATGTCATCAACAGAAGCATACAAACACATCACAGGACACGTTAGATATATACAAATAGCTAATGTTAAAAATTTAACAAATAAATTATTTTATTGTGGAAAATTATAGAAAGGAGAAAAGTAATGAGTATTAGTCAAAAAAGCAAGAAAAAACTAATCATAAGCGTAAGCACAATAACAATATTATTAATTGCGTTAGTAACAGCACTTCTAATAAGTTCGCAAAAAGAAACAAAACTAAGCGATGTAAACGAACTAGAAGCAAAACGTTATTTAGCATATAACGAAATAACAGACGCAGATGCAATAATAAGCAATTGTGAATACGTACAATTTAACTCATTCTTTATAAGAGACGTAGATGGAGACGGATATGCAGAAAAATATGATGGAACATGCAACCAATTAAGCAAAAGAGCAACATTATATTTTGATATCAATGTCCTAACAGATGGTAAATTAGAAGGTGGAAAAATATCTATATTAGGTAAGAACTTCAATTTATCAACAGCGCTTGTAAAGGATAGTGTAATCCAAAATGACTACATTGGGTCAAACATAACAGAAATTGGATTAAACACAATTCAATATGGTACACAAAAATTATTTAGTGGATCTATATCATCTAGTATAGGAAACAACACAAAAAATTATAGTGTAACAGACAATAAAGTTATCCTAACAGGAACATGGGTATCAACAGATGGAACAAGAAGTATACCAATAAGAAAAGAAATAACACTACAAACAGATTGGTATGGAAGAACAAGCACAAGTGCATATCAATATATAACAACAACACACAATATTAATACAATATTAGGTACAGATGGTGTAACTCTATCTTTTGACGTTGGATACACTGAAACAGCACAAGAATTAATAATTCAAAAACAAATAACAGAAGTAACAATTCCTGACTTCAATGAATTCGCACCATTAGAAGTAACTGTAAACTCATCAAATTGCAATTGGGAATATGACGAATCAACAAGAAAACTAACAATCACAAGAGAAGCAACAGTTAACGAAGATGGACTTGTTACAAAAAGTGTTTCAAGAACAAATACATATAATATTCACGTAAAATATCCATTAGAAGCATACGATAACTTAATAGATAACGTAGTAAGAATAACAGTACCAACAATTGGGTACTATTATGGATACAACAACTCAAGCGAAGAATACAAAGACCAAAACCCATATATATCTAGTGCAAGCAGAAGTTGGACACACGTATGGCAAGAACTAAGAGGAGTTGTACAAAGATTTGACGTATATGTAGGAAGATATGTATACAATCCAGATACAAAATCATATAGATATTTAATTTCAAAAGAAATGCCATTACAAATATACAACAACTTAGAACAAGAAGAAGGAAAAAGCGATGAATACATAGTTGAGTGGAGAGGATATGCAGGGCAAACGCCTAAAAACCAAAGCGGAATGTACATGAGAGAATACAAAACAGACGAATTCCTAAACTCAGAAGGACAATATTCAAGCATGGCAAACTACATACACACTAAAGGAGTTTATTTCTCAGGAGTAGATGGAATATTAGCAGACGACGGATGGTTAAGAGTATATGATGACGAAAGCGGAGAAACATTATTAGAATTAACAAAAAAAGATTTCAACAGATATACAAGTTCAAATCCATACTATTTTGACAAAACAATTAACAAAATAAGAGTAGAAACAAGTAAAGCAAACGACAATTCATATTTATATGTATATCAAATAAAAGAAATAAATGACGAGAAATTAACAACAGATTACACACTAGACCAATTTGATAACTTAAATTACATATACAGTTACATGAATGGTGGACTATATGGAGATACTCACACAATGACAAATGGACTTACAGACCAAGAATATGCATATTACGAAGCACCAGTATCATTAGCAAGTTTCACAGTAAGCCCATATGCAATAACAAACCAAGAAACTAAAGCAGTAACAATGAGAATAACAACAGAAAGCTCAAGATACAATGAATCATTATGGAAAAATGGTTACTTCGTATTAGAAATGCCAGAAGAAATATTAGAACTAAAAGTAAATGACGTAAAATCAAGCAACTCAAGTGTAGAGGTAACTTCATATGAAGTATACGAGGAGAATGGAAAACAATACATGAAGATTTACACAAAAAATGACACAGAAACAACATTCTATCTAACAATTGATGCAGAATTAACAGCAGACCCTCGTAAACCAACAGTAAATAAATCAATAAAATTATATGGAATAAACCCACATATACCATATTATAGATCAACATCAAGAGCACAAGACGTTTTAGATATAAACAATAATGGTAATAGAACAGAAAACGTACTATACAAAACGGCATCATTACAAATAGTAGCACCATCATCATTAAATACATCACAAACATTAAGCGAATTTGATGATAAAGGAACAGAAGTAGTATCACCACAAACAGCGATACTAGACAAATCAAGCAAAGCAAGAGATGCAAAAATAAATGTAACATTAGTAAACAACTATTCAGGAACAATAAGTGAAACAGTAATAGTTGGACAAATACCATTTGAAGGAAACAGATACCAAATAAATGGAAAAGAATTAGGCTCAACATATTCTGTAACAATGAAAAATACAGGAATACAAGTGCCAGCTGACTTAGCAGGAATAGTAAAACTATATTACTCAACTAATTCAGTAGTAAATGGAAACATATCAGACTCAAGCAACAACTGGAAAACAGCAGACCAAGTAACAGATTGGAGCCAAATAAAAACATATGCAATTGACTTAGGTAGCCACGTATTACAAAAAGGAGAAACAAGAACATTCTCTTATGGAATAGTAATACCAAACAACATAAATTATAACGATGTTTCTTATAGTACACACGGAATATACTTCTGCCTAGACACAGAAGATGGAAAATTAAGAACACAAACAGAAGTAAACCGTTTAGGAATAATGATAGCTAAAAAGTTTGATATATCATTAACAAAATACAAACAAGGAACAAACACAAAAGTTGCAGGAGCAACATACAGAATAACAGATGGAACAAATTCAAGAACAGGTATCACAAATGAAAACGGAATAGCAACAGTTAGTGGACTATATGTGGATAAAGAATACACATTAGAAGAAATTGCATCACCAGATAATTATGTTCTAAATGACAAAACAGTTAAATTTAAAGTAACAGCAGATAACGAAGGAAATCCACATTTAACAACAACAGGAGAAATAAAGGGAGCAGCAACATTAGAAAATATTGAAGGAACATATGTAGTAAGCATGGCAGTAGAAGATGTTGCAAAATATGATGTTAAATTAGTAAAAAAAGACGGAGCCTCAGGAGAAATGCTAAAAGGAGTTAAATTCAGACTAACAGGAGGAACATACGGAGACTTCGGAAGAATATTCACAACAAATGCAGATGGCGAAATATCAATAATAAACCTAATTCCTGGAATAACATATACATTACAAGAAACAAAAGCAACAGGATATTATGTAGATTCTAGCGAAATGACATTTACAGTAACAAGAAATGCAACAGGAAATTTGATTATAACAAGTAATAAAAACGAAATCAAAAATGCAAGCATAAATGAAGTAGACGGAGTAGATAAAGCAATAATAAATGTAGAATTAACAAACGAAAAAATTCCTACATACAGTTTAAATATCAATAAGACAAACAAAGACAGTGAAAAATTAGCAGGAACACAATTTAAACTAAGTAGCACAGACACAGGAGAAGAATTCTACGCAACAACAAATGAAAACGGAATAGCAACATTTGATGGAATATACCAATATGTAACAGGAAAATACATAACAGGTGAGTACACATTAGAAGAAATCGTTGCAACAGAAGGATATGTAACAGACACAAGACCAGTTAAATTTAAAGCAGAAAAAGACGCAAGCGGAGTATTACAAATAACAATACTAGAAGGCGAAGACGTTATAAAAACACACACATCAAATAGTACAAGCATAACATTCAACATTGAAAACAAACCAATATTCAAACTAACAAAAACAGGTGACAATGGAGCACCACTAGCAAATACAAAATTCAAAATAACAGACTTAAATGGAAATCCAGCAACAGACACAAATGGAAACCCAATAGGAAAACTTGAAGGAACACCAGCAATAAACCTAGAATTCGCATCTGTATCAACAGGAAATGCAGCATGGACACAAAAACCAGATGGAACATGGGTAAGTGGAAACAAAGGAGTTCAAAGCAGTAACAGTAAAATGGCATCTAAACCATTCACACTATCAGAAAGAAGAACATTATCATTTGAATGGTGTCAATCATCAGAGATTGGTTATGACTATGTTATCTACACTATAAAAAATGAAGATGGTTCTACATTTAAAACAGAAAATGCACAAAAAAAGTTTAATAACACTAATAAATATGATAATGGAAACTTACAATTTGCAACAATTGAAGTACCACTACCAGCAGGAACATATACGATTGAATTTACTTATAAAAAAGATGGTTCAGGAGACCAAGGCGATGACGCTGGATATGTAAGAAATGCAAAAGTTGATGGAAGCGGATACTATGCAGTAATAACAGATGAAAACGGAGAAATAACAGCAAACTTATCAGAAGGACTATACCAAGTAGAAGAAATTGAACCAGCAGAAGGATATCAATTACCAGAAAAACTAGAAGACAGAATTCAATACATAGGTATAGGAAGAAATAGACCAGAAGAATCAGAATTCGGAGCTAAATTCACAAAAGCAATAAAAGGAGTTGGACACAGCGAAATATATGACATGAAAGCAACAAGTGATGGCGGATATATAGTAGCAGGAAGCTTCACAGGAGAACTTGATATAGATGCAGATGGAGTAGTAGATATAACATCAAGAGGAGACACAGATGCATACATAGTAAAATTCGATAAAAACGGAGACTACATGTGGCATTATATACTTGGAACAACAGGAGCAGACGAGTTCAAAAAAATAGATATAACAAATGATGGATATGTTGCAGTAGGATACGAATACAGTTCAACATACAGAGACTCAGTAGTAGTAAAAATCAACACTTCGGGAACACAAGTATGGAAAACAAAACCAGTTACAGTACCAGCAGGAAAGAATGCATATGACGACGAATTAACAGGCGTAAAAGTATTACCAGACGGAAACATGGTAATAACAGGAAACTTCTATGGAGACGAAGTAAAAGTTGGAACAACAACTCATCCAAATGCAAACCAAAGACATCAAGGATTTGTAGCATGGTTAAACGCAAATGGAGGATACATAAGATCAATTGCACTAACAGGAACAGATGTAAGCACATCAGTTAGAGCAAACGTAAACATAACAGATGTAACATTAACAAACAGAGGAATAGTAGTTTCAGTAGACTACGTAGGAAAATTAAATGTAAATGGAACAGAATTAAATACAACAACAAATCAACAAGACTCTGTACTTATAGGATATTCAACAGCTGGAGCATACCAATGGCATACACAAATAACAGGAACAAACACAGAATCAATAGGAAGAGTAATAACAGATAATGAAGATAACATAGTAGCTCTTGGAGGATTCGGAACAAACCTAAGTTTAGGTGGAGAAACAATTACTGTAAGAACAGCAAATGCATCAAATGCACTGATGTTAAAATTTGCAAATGATGGACAATATGTACCAGATTCTGCATACACAATTGGAACAACAAGTACAAATAACGATAACAAATTCACGTCAGCAGTAGCAACAGACGACGGATTATTAATATCAGGATGGTTTTACAGTGCAGACATAGATACAAATGGTGGCACAACAAACAACATGAAAACAAAAGGACAAGGTGATGGTATTTTAATAAAACTACTAGAAGACGGAACAGTTGACTGGGCAAAACAAATAGGAGGAACAACAATAGATGCCGCAAAT
Source organism: uncultured Clostridium sp. (assembly GCA_948465565.1). Lineage (GTDB taxonomy): Bacteria > Bacillota > Clostridia > TANB77 > CAG-508 > UMGS1994. The sequence goes on along the minus strand of CAOJXR010000024.1, from coordinate 2,749 downwards.
GCAGTAGCACAATTAAATGATGGAACATGCGTTGTAGCAGGAAGTTTCAATAGTACAGCATTAACAGTTGACACTACAGCAAATGCACTTACACTTCAAGGAGCAACAGATGCCTTTATGGTAGGTTTCGGAAAAGTAGTAACAGCAGCAGAAATACCACAAAGACAAACAATCGAAATGACAAACGAATTAAAGAAATTCAAAATAACAACAGAAATAGACATAAACTCAGACAACCAAAGAACTGGTGGAACAATAACAGGAACGCCAACAGGAGAAGAAAACATAAATCTTGTAGAACAAGTAAAATATGGATATGACAGCATATCACCAATTGTAATTACTCCAGATACAAACTACTCAGTGTACAAAATAACAATAAATGATGAAGAAGTACAATTCACACCAGGAGCAAATGGAGTTGTCACATTACCAATATTCGAAGATGTAAAACATGATTACCATATAAAAGTAATCTTCGAGAAAAACGTATCAAGCGTATTAGTACATCATTACTTAAAAGACAGAAATGGAAACTTAACAACGACAAGTCTAGCAGAGGATGGCCACTATCAAGGAAAAATAGGAAGTGATTACTCAACATCACCAAAAACAGAAATTGAAATTAATGGTGTTAAATACAATATAGCAAAATCAATAAATAATACAGGATACGAAGTAGTTGGAAATTATGCTCTTCCAAAAAATAGATCTGGAAAATATGTAGCGACTCAAACAGTAGTAACATACTACTATGAAGAACAAACATTTAATTTAACAGTACATCATTACTTAGAAGGAACAGAAACAAGTTTGGAACCAGACGAAATTACAAACAATCTATATAAAGATAATATATTCGAAACAAACATAAAGAATGAATTACTAGAAGAATACGACTTAGTTTCAGGAGCAACAACAGTAAACTTAGACAGTAGTGACTACACAATAGATGAAGAAACACAGAAAGTAACAGGAACTGTAACAACAAAAGATATAGAAGTAACATACTACTATAAATTAAAAGAATACAACATAACAACAAAAGTAAATCAAATAACAATAACAAGACATAATGAGCTAACAAATGAATATGAAGAAATGACAGTAAAAGGAGGAACAATCTCAGGAGAAAACGACAAACCATACGAAACAGTAATAAGAGGAGAAAACAGCGTAAAAGAGATAAAAGCTATTCCAGATAATGGATATAGAGTAAAGAAAATAACTGTAAAACATGGAAGCGCAGAGCCTACAGAGATTGAGTTTACACCAAACGATGACGGTTCAGTAACTTTAGACAAATTCATCAATGTACGTGAAGACAAAGAAGTTACAGTAGAATTTGAACCAATCCAAGGAAAAGTAATAGTACATCATTATATTAAAGGAACAACAAATCCAGTATTCTTAGAAGATGGAACAACAGCAAAAGACGAAGAAAAGATTGGATATGTAGGAGATCCATATGCAACTAAGAGAAAAGAAAATCTTGCAGCAGGATTTATATATGACTCAGTTGTCGGAGAGACAAGTGGAAAATATATCGATGGACAAAAAGAAGTAACATATTACTACGAAGCATTAACAGATATAGATGTAACAAAGAACTGGGATAACACAAACAATATATATACTAGACCAGACAGTGTAACAATTGAGTTAATGGCAAATGGAAAGAAAGTCGATGAAATTGTTATGACAAAAGAAAATAAAGTAACAATTGAAGGAGAACTAGAAAATGAAGAAACTTGGCAATATACTTTTGTCGGAAAGCCAAAATATGATGATAGCGGAAAAGAAATAGTATATACAGTAAGAGAAAAATAATCTCATATTAAAACGTTATAAATAAAAAATTTATATATAAAGAAAGGAAAGAAAGAAGATGTTGGAGAAAAAAGAAAACTCAGAAACAACAAGGCTAATGACAAAAAAGAACATCACACTTGTAGCATTGCTATCACTAATTTTAGTAATAGCAGGCGTAATGATGGTATTTTCAAGTAACAACATAGGCAATCAAGAGGGCGGAAAAGTAACATCAGGCAAAGTAAGCGCAATTGAAGAAAATGCAGAACAAGCAGGCGAAGACAAAGAAAGAGTTGGAGGACTAGACTACTACAATAATACAGTAGTAGAAGAAACAACAACAGAAGATGGTAAAAAGAAATTTACTATCACAAACAAGTACAAAGGACCAATAATAAGTGCAGAAAAAGAAGTAAAAACAGCAACAGAATTAGGATATGTAGTAGAAGGAGAGGAAATCGAATATACTATCATAGCTAAAAACGATGGTGGAGTAGCAAAAGATGTAGTAATCAAAGACCCAATAGTAGATGGATTAGAATTTGTACCAGGATCAATCAAAGTAAATGGAAGTTCTACATATGGTGACATTGATATGTCAGCAAAAACAGAAGCAGACTTAGCAGCGGGAATAACAGTAAACGTACCAGCAAAAGCAGGAGACGTAACAGGAGTAACAAAATTAAGTTTCAAAGCAACAATCAAAAATTTAGTAGGACAAGACCTAGAAAATCTACAAAAAACAATAATAAACGTAGCACAAGTAGATGATGAAGAACCAAAAATACCAGTAGTAGTAAAGAAATCAGACGTAAAAGCAGGAAAGACAGCAACAATCAAAAAAGCAGTAGCAGCAAAAGCAGGAGAAGAACCAAGCAAAACAACAGTAGAAAAAGATGACGAAATAACATATATCATCACAGTAACAAATGATGGT
>CAOJXR010000023.1 GCA_948465565.1 uncultured Clostridium sp. | reverse complement strand
TGCTTTATATTCTCGATAAAACCTATCTTATGTACTTTCTCTGAATACATCACAAGACCAGCTATAGCAACAACTATCGCCATAACTACATATACTATAACTTTTCTTACATTAATCTTCTTAAGTTTCTCTTGTTCCATATGTTTCTCCTTCATTTATTCTTCTACCTCCTTCCCTATTCCATCTAGAGAAAGTCGTCGTAAACCGGCGTAAACTCTCCGCTCTTGCATGCAAAAAAGACCTTCGCCTAATACGTCTCTCAACCTATCAAGCAAAAGTCTATTTCTCCCACTACAAATAGAGCAGTCATCTACTACTCTTATTCTCTCTATTAAATTACTGCGTTCATGTACATATACATACATATTTTCAAAGCTAAACTGTCTTGATAAGTTTCTCATCATTTCTTCTGTTACTCTCATTACATTGTTAACTATCTTTTTCATACACAATTCCTCGCATAATCTAATCTTTCCACTTCAAATTTTAAAAACTTATACAAGACTCGTCAAGAAGCCCACAAAAAGGACCTTCAACAAAGTATTTGTTAAAGGTCCTGATTTAAAGCCATTTTCAAGCATTTATTTTAATTTTCAAAAATATTTTTATCTTTTTATTTACACAAACGCATTTTTCTTGAGGATTTCAATAAAAATACTCACTTTATACATTTTATGGATTTATCCTTTTTTTGTTAAATCCTTTTATACCAGCAGTTACATAGATTATTATTACAACAAGCCAAATATAAAATCTAACTTAAAGTAAACTTTCTTACACAATCTATAAAAAAGCAAATTCAATCTCTATTTATTCCATCCGAAACGTTTTTCATTCATTATCCATTCCAATCACCTCCCATCAATTATTAGTATTTCGTATTACATATTCATTTTCCTTACGGTATCTATATTTCATAATATATTATTTATAATTTATACTTCATATAACTCCACTTATCTTTATTTAATAAATACAACAAGCAAATAACCTATCCAGTCTTACTAGAAATCTCCTTCCTCATCTTAAGCATAATCTTCTTCTCCAAACGAGAAATATAACTCTGAGAAATTCCAAGCATATCAGCCACTTCCTTTTGAGTCTTCTCCTTATAACCAGCCATACCAAAACGCAAATTCATAATATACTTTTCTTTATCTGTAAGCTTAGAAATAGCCACTTTAAGCAATTTGTTATCAACCTCATCCTCTAAATTCTTGTAAATCACATCCTCATCCGTACCCAAAATATCAGAAAGTAATAGCTCATTCCCATCTCTATCTTGATTCAAAGGTTCATCAATAGAAACCTCTCCCTTAATCCTATTACTACGTCTTAAATACATCAAAATCTCATTTTCAATACATCTAGACGCATATGTAGCAAGCTTAATATTCTTATCAGTATTAAAAGTATTAATCGCCTTCATAAGCCCAATAGTACCAATAGAAATCAAATCCTCCAAATCAATACCCGTATTTTCAAACTTCTTAGCAATATAAACAACAAGCCTCAAATTTCTCTCAACCAAAGTTTGACGAGCATTATCATCATCATTTATTCTAGCAAGAATTTCCGATTCCTCAAGAGGAGATAATGGTGGTGGAAGAGTTTGGCTACCATTTATATAAAAAATAGGTAAACTATCCAAATCCTTTTTAGTAAACTTTTTATAAATATCCTTCAAAATCTCAATTATATTCATAATTCTAAAACTCCCTCTTTCAAAATTTCCAATCCAAAAATTCCAGAATAAATTTTATTATTACTAAGACTTTCATTACATATTCCTATAACTGAATTTTCTACATATATTTTCTCATCACTTTTCATAACCACATAATCTGGTTTAAAACCAAGCAATATTCCATTCTCATTACCAATACTTTTATATGGTATTAAAAACATTCCAATTGGTACATCTTTTTTCCCGTTTAATAATCTCCTGAAAACTAGAAACAATATTCTCCTCTAAAATCTCTTTAATAACATCTTTTTCCACAATTATCACTGGCTTACCTGTATATGGCTCTCTAAGCAAGTTTCCTGTATCAAGTAAAACTTTTATCTCTACTTCTTTTTCTTCTAATCCTATAGCAATCTTCTTAAAAACATGATCCTTTTTCTTTTTCAAAAAAATCACTACAAGAAAAGCTCCTAAAACTCCACATAATAAAACTTTAAATGCACTAAAATCGCTAACCAAAACTCCATCCAAAATTGTAACTTTACCATTATTAAATAAACTAACCATTGCAAAAGAAAGTCCACCAAATATAAAACTAATAAAATAAAAAAGTAAAACTTCTTTTACTAACCTTTTTATACTCTTTGGCTCAAATGAAATCCAAACAGCTAAAATAGCTACAACTATTTGAAACATAGCAATTGGTGAATAAAATAAGGTAGCAACATAAAATACACTTAAAATACTACTTGCAATAATCTTTCTTAAAAGCTTTCTTAATCCACCAAGTAAAACCGCTTCTGATAAAATAATTACCAGATTCATAATTAAATTTTCTAGAAACACCACATCTAGATAAACAGTCATAATTATAAACTTTATTGTTCCTTCCAATTTAGATTATTCTAATTATATTTAAACAAGTCCAAAAAACTTGTCATTTTCTATTGTAGAAAATTAGAATTAATCTACAAAAGGGCCACTATTCTTTGCGTTATCGACACAATTATTCTTATACAATCAAATGTCAGAGAATTAAGTTTATCTTGTAATACCCACAACACCCTAAAAAAAAAATCGATGTCTATGAAAGTTACTTTTCAGCAACATCCATAAACATCAACTTCTTTTTTTATATGTATCACACATCTTATTTCATATTTTTATTTTTTCTTAAAAATGTAGGAATATCTAATTCACTTCCGTTATCACTTGAGCTAGATGAACTAACTGGGTTCATTTTTCTTTCCCAAGCTTTATTAACTATATCAGTAGCTTTTTGAACTTTCTCTTCCTCATTCTCAAAACCAGTAGCAATAACAGTAATTTGAATTTCATCACCCATAGAATCATCAGTTACAGAACCAAAGATAATATTTGCTTCTGGATCAGCACTGCGTTGAACAAGTTCAGCAGCTGTATTAGCTTCATGTAATCCAACATCACTACCACCAGTAATGTTAATAATAACTCCTCTAGCACCTTCGATTGAAGTTTCAAGTAATGGACTTTGAATAGCTTGTTTAGCAGCATCTTCAGCTCTATTTTCACCAGAAGCTCTACCAATACCCATATGAGCCATTCCTCTATCTAACATGATAGTCTTAACATCAGCAAAGTCTAAGTTAATTAATCCAGGTACAGCAATTAAATCTGAAATACCTTGGACACCTTGTCTTAAAACATCATCAGCCATTCTGAATGCCTCAATAATAGAAGTTTTTCTATCAATAACTTGTAATAATTTATCATTAGGAATTACAACTAAAGTATCAACTTTACCCTTCAAGCTTTCGATTCCTCTTTCAGCTTGAGCTAATCTTTTCTTTCCTTCAAAAGTAAATGGTTTAGTAACAACACCTATTGTTAAAATACCCATTTCTTTTGCAGTTCCAGCTACTATTGGTGCAGCACCAGTACCAGTTCCACCACCCATACCAGCAGTAACAAAAACCATATCAGCTCCGCGTAAAGCTTCAGCCAATTCTGTACGGCTTTCTTCAGCAGCTTGTGCTCCTATATCAGGGTTTGCACCAGCTCCAAGTCCTCTTGTTAATTTTTCTCCAATTTGGATTTTTGTTGATGCCTTTGATAATTGAAGTGCTTGTCTATCAGTATTAACAGAGATGAACTCAACATTTTTAATTCCAGCTTCAATCATTCTGTTAACAGCATTATTTCCAGCTCCTCCAACACCAATTACTTTGATTGTGGCTGTGCCATCCATCATGTAGTTGTTATTGTTATCCTCATTTTCCATTATCATAAGGTAATTCCTCCTTCAAAATTTATATATAATTTAAAAATTAAAAACATTTTTTAATTAAGAATAGAAAAAATCTCTAATCTTTTCTAACACTATCTTAATAACAGACTTCTCTGATTTAGTATCTATAGTACTTGAAACCTTTTTAGTAAATGGTCTTGAAGACACATATCTAACCAAAGCATAACTCGTTCTATAAGTAGGTTTAACAGTACCAATCAATCTAGCCGTCGAAATCTTAACAGGAATATTTAAAATAATCTTCCCAGCCATATCACTCTTATTAATATTAGTAATTCCATCACCAGTCAAGATTACATTATTTATATTATTTTTTAATCCCTGCATTGTAATCTCTTTATTAATTAAAGAAAAGATTTCTTCAACTCTAGCTTCAATAATTTCAATTAATTCTGAACTCTTTATAGTTTTATTTCTAGAATCTCCACCATTATAAGTATTAAGAATAATATTATTATCATTATCTATAAAAGATTTTAAAGCTAGTCCATATTGACGTTTTAACTTATCAGCTTCTTCTTTTGAAATGTCAAGTACATAAGCAATATCACTAGTAATGTTATCTCCACCAAGCGGTATTGTATTATTGTAAACAAATGTATTACCTTTAAACACACCTATCTCTGTATTTCCGCCACCAATATCAAGAATCATAACATTGTCATTCAATTCATTACTATCCAAAACTAAGTTTCTTTCAGCAAGAGTTACAGGAACAATACCATCAATCTCAATACCAGCTCTTTTACAAATACCAGTTATCTTTTTTATGTACCCCCTATCGGCTAAAATTAATTGAGCCATCAATGTAAAATAAGAACAATAATTTCCGATAGGATTATCAACAGTTTTTCCATCCTCTAAAATAAATTTATCAGGAATGATATCAATTAAAGTTTGATCATCTGGAATCTCTATATTACTAATCAATGAAAGTGCATCAGTAACATCTCTTTTAGAAACCCCTTCAAATCTATCTTTAGTTTCTTTAACTATATTATTTTGAATAATTGTTGTATATTTACCAGGAATCGTAATATAGGCTGAATTTATCTTAAAATTTGCAATTTCTTCTGCTTCTTTAATTGCTTTTGAAATAGCAATTGAAACATCATCATCATCTACGATTTGTCCCTTAGCAATTCCATTACATTTAGCTGATGTATTACAAATTATCTCTATTTGCTTGAAATTATTAACTTCACCAACCACTGCACTAACCTTAGAAGTACCTATATCAATTCCAACAATTATATCTCCGATTGCCAAGATAATTCCTCCCATTTTTTCTGTTTCTTCAATATGTCTAAGGATATTACATTTTGCACAAAAAGTCAATAGAAATCGTCATGTTTTCGTAATCATTTTGTAATTTCTTTGTAATATATTTTTCTTAAGACGACTATTAATATATAACACTTTTCTTCAAAAATCAACAATATACGACATAAAATCAATAAAAAAAATCTTTTTCGAAAAATAATATATTTTTGCAATTTTTTATGTAAATAAAATTCATTATTTTTCAAAAAAAGATTTCAAAGTTTCAATAGTATCCTGCTTTTTCTCCAAAGTATTTATATGATTTCTCATTACGGACGCATCCTTCATTCCTTTAATATACCAAGCAATATGTTTTCTCATTTCCCTTACCGCTGTATATTCTCCCTTTTCATTTGTAAGCATATCATAATGTTTAATTATAGTATCCAGAACTTCTTGCTTTGTAGGTACTACATAAGTATCACCATTTAAATAAGAAATTACCTCATTAAAAACCCATGGATTACCCAAACAAGCTCTACCAATCATAATTCCATCTACACCCGTAGTTTCAAAGACTTTTTTAGCCGTTTCACCATTAACAATATCACCATTTCCTATAACTGGTATGTTAACTGCTTCCTTAACTTTCTTTATAATATCCCAATCAGCAGTGCCTGTGTAAAATTGTGACCTCGTCCTTCCGTGCACTGTAATTGCAGATGCACCAGCCTTCTCAATAGCTTTAGCAGCTTCGACTGCAACAATATTCTCCTCATCCCAACCTTTACGTATTTTAACTGTAACTGGAACCTTGCTAACTTCCACAACTCTCTTAACTATCTCATAAACTAAATCTAAATTAAGCAATAACTTACTTCCATCCCCATTTTTAACAACCTTTGGAGCAGGACACCCCATATTAATATCAATAATATCAGCTTTGTCCTGTAAAAACTTAGTCGCCTCCGCCATAATTTCAGGCTCATTACCAAAAATTTGAATAGAAATAGGGCGTTTCTCCCCATCTGTATTAATCATCTTAAGCGTTTTTTCATCATTATAATAAATTGCTTTTGCACTTACCATCTCAGTCTCAACCAAGCCAGCACCACAATCTTTACAAATCTTTCTAAAAGCCAAGTCAGTAATTCCAGCCATAGGAGCAAGTATTACATTATTATTCAATTCAACATTTCCGATTTTCAATTTTTTTAAATACATAACCTACTCCAAAAAGATAGCTTTTTGCCTACGGGCACTAACATTAAGCACAAGTCCTAAACAAATAAAATTAGTAAGTAGTGAACTACCACCATAACTAACAAAAGGTAATGGAACACCTGTAATAGGCAAAAGTCCCATTGTCATACCAATATTTTCAAGCATATGGAAACACAAAATTCCAGCAATACCTATTGCAATATATGAACCAATATTATCTTTAGCAGTTTTCGCAATATATATAATTTTTGTAATCATAACTACATAAATAACAATAATTGCACCAGCAACAACAAATCCCATTTCTTCCCCTATAGCAGAAAAAATAAAGTCTGTTGTCTTAGGATGTAAATACCCAAGTTGTGTCTGATTTCCCTGCAAAACACCCATTCCTAAAACTTGTCCCGCACCAATAGCCAATTTAGACTGAATAATATTATAACCTGATCCACGAGGATCACTCTCTGGATGTAAATACACTTCAATTCTCTTAAGTGCATGTTCAGGCAAATTCAAATAAACAAGTGGAATCAAAATAGCAGCAAGCACTGCCACTAAAAGAATATATCGCTTGTTTATTCCTGAAACAAAAAGAATAAACACTGTAGCAAATAAATATGCAGTAGCTGTACCATAATCAGGTTCCTTCAATATTAATAAAATTGGAACTACAGCTATTAGTAATGCAATAAACAATTTATAAACTTTGTTTATTTCCTTTCTATCTTTTGCTTGCAACAAATTAAGCGAATACGCCATAAATAAAACTAAAGCAATTTTTCCAAACTCAGAAGGTTGAAAAGAAAAACTACCAATAGAAAACCAGCTACTAGCACCATTTATAGGCTTAGTAAACAAAACTAAAACTAGCAAAAATATACTTGCTCCATAAAAAACAGGAGCAATTTTTAAAATCTTATCATAATCAATGGCAATAACTAATATAAAAACAGGTACGCAAGCTGCTAACCATTGTAACTGTTTTATAAATTCACCATGTTCTGTATTTTGGGTAGTTGAGAAAAGAGCAACCAGCCCTATCCCAAGCAATAAAAGCACACAAACAAGTACTCCCCAATCCATATTCTTCAATAATTTTTTTCTCATTTAAAACCTCATCATATGTAAAGTAACAACTATTGAGCTTTTTCAGATTCGTCCTCTTCTGTAGTCTCACCCTCGATATTTCCTATATCATCTGCATTCTCTTCTGAATCCTCTGTTTGCACCTCTTCAGTATCATCTGTCTCATCACCGATTTCCTCAGATTTTTCCTCTTGTTTCTCAGTTGATTCAGCCTCTTGTTCCCTCATCTTCTCGCCCTTAACATCATTTTTTATATTCAATATTGGAATATTAGCATATAAAGCTGGAGCACCGTTAGTACCATCATCATTAGCTTGGTTTGTCAATCTAACATCAATTTCTTTCTCATCAACCTCAATATATTTCTTAATTACATCAATAATTTCTTGCTTCATTAAATCTAAGAAATCTGCTGATACATTTGCTCTATCTTGCATTAAAACTAAATGTAATCTCTCTTTAGCTGTATTCTTAGAACTATCTTCATCAGCTTGACCTGGTTTAAATATTTTTTTGAAAAAAGTTGTTAATCCCTCAAACATTTTTTACCTCCAGTTATCTTTCTATCTTCTACTAAATAATCTCTTAAGTCTAGCAAAAAATCCTGTTTCCCTACCAGGTACACTTACTTCAATATTTTCTCCTAAAATTCTTCTAGAAATTTCTATATAAGCTTTTCCAGAAGGAGCTTTTTTATTAGAAATAACAGGTTCTCCCTTATTTGTTTGAGTTATAATAAATTCATCATCTGGAACAACACCTATTAAATCAATTGATAATAAATCAACAATATCATCAACATCCATCATTTCGCCCTTTTTAACCATTGATGGACGAAGTCTATTTACTATCAATTCTGGATTCTTAATCTCTGAAGATTCAAGCAATCCAATAATTCTATCAGCATCTCTAATAGCTGAAATTTCTGCTGTTGTAACAACAATCGCTCTATCTGCACCAACAATAGCATTTTTAAAGCCTTGTTCTATACCAGCAGGACAATCTATTAGGATATAATCAAATTCGTCTTTTAATTTTTTAATCAACTCTTTCATTTGTTCTTCATTTATAGCAGTCTTATCTCTTGTCTGAGCAGCAGGAAGTAAGAAAAGTTCCTTAAAACGTTTATCTTTTATTAAAGCTTGTCTAACTTTACATTTCTCCTCTATAACATCAACTATATCATATACAATTCTATTTTCTAGTCCCATAACAACATCTAGATTTCTTAGTCCAATATCTGTATCCACTAAAGCAACCTTTTTACCAGCCAAAGCAAGAGCTGAACCTAAATTAGCTGTTGTAGTAGTTTTTCCAACTCCACCTTTTCCAGATGTTATGACTATAACTTCTCCCATAAAATCCTCCTAATTAACTACATTTAAAATATAGAATCTTATTTTTTACCTATATATGATATATTTTTTTCATCAAAAAGTCAATGAAATTTGTAATATTTTTGTAATATTATAAATTGATATAGAGATAAAAAATAACAATATAGCATGACGCGCAGTTTGGAGCATTTTTGAAGAAAATGCGACAGTAAGGAATGCTATATTGTTATCTTTTATTTCTATATTGACTTGTTATATTACAATTTTTCCTATATAATATCATTGATTTTATAAGGAGGTACATTATGCGTAGAAAGAAAAAACTAATATTAAACATAGCCAAAATATTACTTGTTATACTAATTGCTATAGGTATATTCTTAATATTCAAACCAAAAAAGAAAATAAATACTGCAAATACAGCCCAAAATGGAAAGGAACTTATAAAAGTAAATCCAGTCGATGAATCAAACATAAAAATAACTTTACCAGAAACAATAAAAGAATATACTACAAATAAAGCTATTTCAAAGGATATAAGAACATTCGCACCATTAGTAACAGTATCAGAAAGATATCTAATTCCAATTCTTGCAAATAATGAAATAACTGTACTTGTAGGAGATGATTCAGCTAGTCTATTGTCAGCTAACTCTCCTATTCAAATAGGTAACGAATACATGGTCAGTGGTATTGAAGAAACCATCGAAGCGGTATATTATTTTACTGTAGAAGGTTATGATTATCCAGTTTTATTGTTACTAGGAAAGTCATGTAAACTTTACTATGTAGACATTCAAAGAGCATATTCTTCTGGTAATTTTGTAATAAATGGATACATCGAAAATATTCCAGACGTTCAAAATGTATATCAAGCTGAAGCAACTGAAAACGGAAAAACTACACGTACAGCAATTATCGTATGTACAAATGGCGAGGGATATGAATTTAGTACAAATATGATTGGTAGATAATCTATCATTTATATATTTAAAAGGAGGTATACAATATATGAATAACCTAATCGAAATCAGATGGCATGGTAGAGGTGGTCAAGGAGCAAAAACAGCGTCACTTTTATTAGCAGATGCCGCATTCAACACTGGAAAATATATTCAAGGATTTCCTGAATATGGTCCAGAAAGAATGGGTGCACCAATAACAGCCTACAACAGAATCAGTAACGAACCAATTACAATACACAGCAATATCTACGAACCAGATTATGTTGTTGTAGTTGATGACACACTTTTGGAAAGCGTAGATGTAACAGCTGGTCTAAAAGAAACTGGAGCTATTGTAATAAATACAACAAAGGATAACGAATATCTAAAAAAAGTATTAAACAAATATAATGGAGATATCTACAAAATTGATGCAAGAAAAATATCAATAGATGCTCTTGGAAAATATTTTCCAAACACACCTATGCTTGCTTCAATAGTAAAAATATCAGGAATAATGACTGATGAAGAATTCTTAAATGACATGATTGGTTCATTTAAACATAAATTTGCTAAAAAGCCAGAAGTAATTGATGGAAACATGAAAGCATTAGAAATGGCTTTGAATCATGTAGAAAAAGTAAATTAGAAAGTGAGGAATAAATATGACAACTGAAGAAAGATTAAACCCAAAAACTCCTTACCAAGACCTAACAATAGGTGGAAACATCTATGAAGCAGGAAACGCTAAGGAATTCAAAACAGGTGACTGGCGTAGCCAAAAACCAGTATGGATAGAAGAAAAATGTAAACAATGTGGATTGTGTTTCCCTGTATGTCCAGATGACGCAATACCAGTAAATAAAGATAAAAAACGTGAAGATTTTAATTATGATGCTTGTAAAGGATGCATGGTATGTGCAAAAGTATGTCCTTTCAAAG
>CAOJXR010000022.1 GCA_948465565.1 uncultured Clostridium sp. | reverse complement strand
ATTATCACGATAAAAGAATATACTCAGAGGGCTACTTAATATGTAATGACGAAATTGTATTTGCTGTAATGGAAAATTACAAACCTACAAGCACTCGTGTTGATGTTGCTGTACTTGAAATAAATATTTGTAATGGTACTGACGGTTTAATGTTAGGTGGTTACTTTGGAACAAATGCAAAGTGTGAGCCTAGTTTAAGAAAGTGTTATTTTTCAAAGAAAAATGTTGATTTTACTGATGAAATGTTTGAACAATTAAAATTAAATGGAAATGAACAAGAAATATTAAATAAACAAAATGCTTTATATTTAGATATATTTAATATATAGTAATATAACAATAAAAGCTCAACAAAAAATAAATATAAAACGAAAGGTAGCTGAAATAATATGAATAAAAAAGATATTGATTATCCTAAAATAGAATATTTTATTAGTCTTAAATATTATAATTTAATGACAGAACTTAAAAATAAGAATTGGACTTTAACCAAGGAATCTGTAAATTATTTAAAAAGAATTATTGAGTTAAGTGAGGAAGAATATAATAATGATTTAGAAAAGTACAATTGTATGTTAGAATTTGTAGGAAAAGAGGAAGTTCACAAAATAGCACGAGATATAAGAGAAAATATTAGAAGAAAAGAACATAAAATAGAAAATTTTAAGGATGAATTGAATGATGATATTTTAAAAATAAAAATGATAATAGAAAGGTTTTCAGACAATGATTAATTATAAAGTAAATTAGAGGTTATAAATATGGGATTATTAGATATTTTTAAACGTAAGAAACAAATTGAACAATATGAGCAAATACGAAGAAAGCAAACAGTAAGATTTGCAGGACCATTTGCTGATTCTAGCACTATATCAGTAGATGAAAGAGAGTTCTACCAGCCTGATGAATATTATACATTGGAATCATATGCTGGAACACCTATGGCTGAAAGAGTAATTACATTTGAGGAAAGAAAGAAAAATATTTTTCCATCTGCAAATGGATTATATATTGGTGAAATAATGTTATTAGAGTATTGTAATAGTGGTAACTATCCAAAACCAGCAAATGGATATCCTGGATTTTGGTGGTTTAAGTATGGAATTAGAGATATTGGTCATACATTAGAAAGTCTTGAAAACCGAGGATTTATAAGGTGGGCAACAAAATTTGAACTTTTGAATAGTTTAAAAGTAAATGAATTAAAGAATATTGCTTCTACATTAAATTTGAAAGTTAATCAAAATAAGGCAAATTTAATTTCAGATATTAAAAAAAATGTAACAGAAGAAGAATTACCTAATATATACTTTTCAAAGAAATATGCATTAACAGAGTTAGGTCAAAAGGAATTAAAAGAAAATGAATATGTTGTATATATGCATAAAAGTAAATATAAAACAAGAGATGATGCACCAGAAAATTTAAGTTTTACAGTATGGGACGTAAATAGATTACTTGTAGATAACGATATATCAAATTGGAGAACCATAGTGGCAGATTTAGAACAAAAGCGTATAGGTGTTAGGATGGCTGATAAAGTTAATAAAAAAGATGAAATTTCTCAAGATAAAACTAAAAATGAAATTTTATATACAAAAGAAGAAATTTTATCTTATATATACTCTATAATTCCAGAAGTTAAAGAGGCTTCAAAGAAAAAAGGAGATGGGTATAATGAGGAAATAGAAGGATTAAGTTATAAAGGTAAAGATGATAAAAAAGCTTTATATTATTTTTATATATCAATAGAAAAGAAATTTGATGCACCAGCTCTTTATAAAGAAACAGCTAAAATTTTAAGAAAGTATAAGTTATATGAAGAAGAATTAAAAATTGTAGAAAGTGGATTAAGGAATATAAATCCTAATAGTTCTCGTACTGAATTGTTAGAAAGAAAGAATAAAATAAAAAATCTTATAACTAAAAATAATTGTATATAAAATTATAATAATGGAAAGGATTAAAATATGGGCTGGAGATATAGGAAAAGTATTAATTTAGGTGGGGGATTTAGAATTAATTTAAGTAAGTCTGGAATAGGATATAGTTGGGGAGTAAAAGGATACAGAGTTACAAAAACTGCAAATGGTCAAACAAGAAGAACTTACTCTATTCCAGGAACAGGGATATCTTATGTAGAAACTACTCTAAAACCAAAAGCAAAAAATAATATTCCAAAACAAATTGATAATAGAACATTGACTATTGGAGATACTACTTATTTCAAAAGTGAAAATTTAGATGAAATGTCAAAAAATGATGTTGTACTTAAAAAAATAGGTGATATACATAAATTAAACTTTATAGCCAATATTCTTTGTATGTTAATAGTTTTTATGCCAATAGGATTAGCCATAAAGATAATTATTGCACTATATGGAAGAATTAATTTAGAATATGAATTTGATTTATATAGCGAGGAAAAGTATAATTCTCTAAATACTATCGTAAAAGAAATGAATAAAAATCAAAAAATATGGAGAGTAAATACTTCAGTAAGAAATGCAGACTTAAAATATTCCTCAGGTGCATCTAATTCTATTACAAGAACGAAAATAAGTATATTTAAGGGTGTTCCTTGGTATCTTAAATCTAATATTGATATTTATTATATTGTAAGTGGTAGTGAAAAAATATATTTAACACCAGATAGAATAATAATTTTAGATGGTTTTAAAGTTAGAGGGTGTAGATACAATAATCTTGATTTTAGTATTTTTAATTCAAGATATGTTGAAGAAGAAACTGTTCCCAAAGATGCAAGTGTGATTTCATATACTTGGAAATATGTAAATAAAAATGGTGGACCAGATAAAAGATTTAGCAACAATAGACAACTACCTGTATGTGATTATGGTGGACTAGCTATTACTTCAAATGAGGGAATTAATTTTAGAATACAATGTTCTAATATAAACATTATGGCTGAAGTAACAGAACATTTTAACAAGTTTGTAGATATAATTAATAAAGAAATAGATAGTGAAACTACATATTATAATTTTAAAGATGATGATGAATTTGATTTTAGCAATAATGATGAAGAAGATAATATGATGGATAGCAATGAAGATAAAAACTTAAATCAAACAGATAATATTACTTATATTAATGATAGTAAAAAAAATGAAAATTTACCAGAGGACGTCATAATTGAGCCAAATTCAAATAATACAAATAGAGGTATTAATGTTGTGAAAAAAGTGTTAAGAATTTGTTTGCTAGTATTAGAAATATTCTTTGCATTTTCATTTACTCTAATTAGTCTTGTAAATAATATGTTTCTTGCAGGAGTTTTGTGGATTATATTTGGCTTTTTTTCATTTTTTGTTTATAAGAAACATAAAGGAGTATATAGAATTATAAACATTACAATATTTATTCTTGCTTTTTATGTTTTTATATTATTTGCACCGAAAGAAGTTGATGGAACATATAAATCTGATACCAATATGCAAATAACTTTAGATAGAAATAAAGTAGAGATAATACTTGAAGATGGAACAAAATTAAATGGAAATTTTACATATAAAATTAATGATAATAAAATGGAAATTAATGTAGATATAAAGGAAAGCGATAATAATTACTATTATATATTTGACAGAGATAATAAAATTCTTTATGAAAATGATACAATATATTATAAAGTAGAAAACAACTAAATTGTTAATTATAGAGCAGATAATTTTATCTGCTCTAATTATTTTAAATTAAATTTTTTTATTGAAAGTTCTTATAAATGTATTTATGGGACTACATAAAAATATCAAAATAGAATTTTGACATTTTTATATGGTCTAATTGCTGTATTTTCAGTAAAAATTACTATTGTTAATTTGTTTTAATTTTTTCTACTTAAACAACGAACTAAACAAAAAGTTAATAAATAGCTAGATATAGACAAGTAATCTTACCCCCGCAACCAACGATTAAATCGTTCTAAATAGCTTGTATTAATAAATATGAGCTATTTTATTTTTATTTTGAAAAAAAGAGTATATAAAGTTTGCATTTTCTACGCTTCTTTATATACTCTTTTTTATCGTAGTTATTGTGCCTTTCACTTGTTTATTATAAACTTGTAATATAAATAGGGTATATTACTTACCTTAAGGTTAATGTGCTACGTCACTTTAATGCGTATATGCATTATGCACAGAGAGTTTGGAATTTCCCTATTAAATATATGTACTGTACATATTGTGAGCTGTGCCTCTTTATGATATGAATAAAATTCATACTGTTAATATGATAACACGCATGACGTCATAATGCAATATCAATTTTTAATGGTGTCGTATTATGTCGAAATTATTTATACTATGATATTAGGTGAAGTATATTATGAAATTTGAAAAATTTAAACCAGAAAACTATAAAAATGTAAATACTAAGTTTACTTTGAGATTGCCTGAAGAGATGCATGAGGAAATTGCTAAATATTCACAAAGACATGATATTTCTATGAATGCTTTGATACTTAACTGCATCAAATATGCTTTGGCCAATCGTGAAGATTAATTTTGTTTTGTAATTTAATATATGTAATTTTTGTATTTGTATGTTGTTGTCTTTTCTATTTGGCTGGAAAATTCTATTATAAAAATTAAAGAATAAATACTGGTAAAACATTCTAATTTATTAGAATGTTTTATTTTACTTTTATTTGTTCTTTTATTTTGTTAAATTTGTTTTCGCCTATTCCTGGTACATTCATTAAGTCTTCTATTTGTTTAAATTTTCCGTTTTCTTCTCTGTATTCTACTATATTCTTGGATAGTCCTGCACCTATTCCGTTTAAATTTTGTAGTTCTTCTGTTCCTGCTTTATTTATGTTTATTGTATTATCTTTTGATTGTTCTGTAGTATAATTTTCTGAATTGCTTGTGACTACTGTTTCTGTTTCGTTTATGTTTGGGATATATATTTTCTCTCCATCTTCTAATTCATATGCTAAATTAATATTTTTTATATTCGCACTTTCAGTTAGCCCTCCTGCTTCTTTTACTGCATCTGCTATTCTACTTCCGCTTGGTAGTTTTATTACTCCTTGTGAGTTTACTTCTCCTGTAATGTATACAACTATTATTTCTTCTGTCTGTTTCTCTTCCACTAATTTGTCATTTTCTTCTGATGTACCTATTTCATAATTATCTTTTGTTTGATAATTGTTATCAATTATTTTTACTATCCCTAATATTACTATTACTCCTATTATTACTAATATTAACTTTTTTTGTTTATCTATTTTTTTTAACATATCTTGAGTTCCTTTCAAAAAAATATTGTTTTTTGTCGAAAAATGAGTTATATTGTTATGAGTTTAATTTAAGGAGAATTTTTATGAAACGAGCAAGAATATTGTTTTCACTTTTAATTTTTACTATGTGTTTTAGTTTTATTTCTACCTGTTTTGGTACATCTCTTGAAGAAAGAACAGCTGAACTTAAAGATAGAATAACTTCTGAGGCAGTTTTAATTATGGAAAATTCAACTGGCAAAATTGTGTATGAAAATAATGGCTATCAGAAGAAATATCCTGCTAGTACTACTAAAATAATGACAGCTATTTTAACTATTGAACATTGTAATTTGAGTGAAACGGCTACTGCGAGTGAATATGCAATACGTTCTATTCCAAGTGGTTATTCTACTGCTAATATACAAATTGGTGAGACTCTTTCTATTAAGGATTTGTTGTATGCACTTATGTTGCAATCTGCTAATGAGGCTGCTGTTATTTTGGCGGAACATGTTTCTGGCTCTATGGAAGCATTTTGTGATTTGATGAATGAAAAAGCTAATGAAATTGGCTGCCAAAATACTCATTTTGTTAATCCAAACGGTGTTCATAGTAAAGAACATTATTCTACTGCTTATGATTTAGCTTTGATTGCACAGTATGCTATGAGAAATCCTACTTTTAGAGAAATTGTTAAAACAACATCTTATACCTTGCCTGCTACTACAGCGTATCCTTCTGATACTAGAACGTTTACTAATACAAATGCTTTGATTATCTATGATAATCGTGATAGGCTTGATAATTATTATTATGAATATGCTACTGGAATAAAAACTGGTTATACGAGTTATGCTAAAAATTGTTTAGTTTCTTCTGCTGAAAAGAATGGCATGGAATATTTTGCTGTTGTTTTGGGTGCAGAAGTTCAATATGCTTATACTGGTACTTATAGTGCTAGATATGTTGACACGATTTCTCTTTTTGACTATGTTTTTGATAATTTTTCTTTTAAGAAGCTAAAGTCTTCAAATTCAAATGTTAAAACAGTTGCAATTGATAATGCTACTAAAGATACCAAGAACTTAAATTTATTGATTAAAGATGATATTACTGCTTTAGTTAGTATTGATAGTAAAGATTCTTCAGTTGAACCTAATATTACTCTTAAAGAGGGTTTGAAAGCCCCTATTGCAAAGGGAGATGTAGTTGGCCAGATTTCGTATGAAATTGATGGATTGAGTTATACTTCTGATTTACTTGCAGGAGGTAATGTTGAAGAGTTCAAGCCTAGTAAAATTCTTTTATATGTAGTTGTATTTATTGGTTTATTTACTGCTGTAATATATGGTATTAGGTTTTATAATTTAAGAAAAAAACATTTGAAAAATAGATATAAGTATAAAAAAAATAGGAGCTAATTTGTAGCCCCTATTTTTTATTTAGTTTTGTGCAATATATTGTTTCATGTCTTGTCCTACTGCTATTGTGAAGTCATATTTTGATAAATCTTCCCCTATTGATTCATCTCCATATCCTAAAGTATCAATTAATTCGTCTACTACATCTATTTTCTTTTCTGTTCTGTTTATTACTTTTGTTGTTTTGGCTATTGTTGTTGTCCCTGTTGATTCTATCTTGTATCCTTTTTCTTCTAACCTTTTTTTCGTATTTTCAAATACTTCTTCATCTCCTGATGCGTTTAATAATTGTATTTTTATATTTGATGGTGCCAATGATGTTTCTTCTGAACCAGTATCGTATTTTTGTTGTTTGAATATGAAATATTCTTGTATTATTTTCTTTAACTCAGTTTTGTTTACTTCAAAGAAATATAGTGGTATTGGGCTTCCGAATGGTGGTGGTGTCGTTCCTGGTAAGTATGTTGCTTGAAGTGCTGACATATCAAATTCTATTGCTGCTGGTGAATATTTCATAACATAGTCCATATCTAAGTTTGTTTCTATGTTGTCGAATGCTATTTTTATTAAGTCATTTATTTTTGTTATGTTTCCTATTTTTAGCGTTTGTTTTGCTATTTGCGTTATAAATTCTCTTTGTGTTCTCATTCTTCCAATATCATTGTCACCATATTCTGATGAGTATGAAGAACCATCGTTGTCGTGTCTGTAACGTACTAATTGTTCTGCTTGCTGTCCATTAAGTTTTTGTTTTCCTTTGCTTAAATGTATATGAAGATTTTGTTCCCAATCATCATAGTTCATGTCTTTTGGTACGTCGAATTCTATTCCTCCTAAGGCATCAACGAATTGGATTAGTCCTTTGTTCTTGATTATTACATAATTTTTTATATCTAGTCCAGTTAATTTGTTTACTTCTGTTAGTAACCCTTCTATTCCTCTATTTGCATATACTGCATTTATTTTGTGGTTTCCGTTTGCTGTTGCTTTACTTTTTCCTACAAAGGTGTCTCTTGGTATTGAAATCATTGATGCTTGTTGAGTTCTAGGATAGTATGCACCTATTATTATTGTATCTGTTACTTTTGCATTTTCATATTCTGATGTACTTATTCCTAGTATTAGACAGTATATTGGTTCTAGATTTTGTATATCTTCTTCTGTTTGTCCTGTTGCTATAAGTGCTACTTGTTTTGCTCCTTTTTTTAGCATTGTGTTCCAATTCCAATTGTATTTAAATCCTAGCCATCCTATAAAAATTCCAGCTGACAATATTATTAATAATAACAACACTAGGATTAATTTTAATATTGTTTTTATTATCTTCTTAAAGGTTCTTTCTTTTTTCTTTTTTTCTTTTTGTTTTTTGTTCTTATCTATTTTGTTTTTAGTTTTTGATTTCTTTTTGTTTTGTTTTTCTTGTTTTTTTCGTTCTTTTTCTTCTTGTTCTTCTCTTTCTCGTTTTTCTCGTCTACTCACTTTTCAACTCCTACTACTAATTTGTTTTTGAATTATATCAGATATTTCTGCTTTTTTCAATTACTTTATTATAGTATTGATTATAAAATTATTTTCATACACAATTTTTCCAATATTTGATTTGCTTATGTTTTCTTGAATTTCTCCGTCTTTATATATTGGATTTACTATATATAATAGTGCAAAAATACAATTTATTATTATAAATCCTTCTATTATTCCATATATTATTCCGCCTGATTTGTTGAATTGTTTTATTATTGGTAGATTTCCAATTATGTCTGCTAATAGGTTTAATACTATTAGTCCTATTCGTAGAGCTATTAACAAGCTGATGAATACTATTGCTTCTACTATTGTTTTGCTTAGGCTTTTTGATATATATTTTGCTGTGTTTTCTGTACCTTGTTTTAATCCTTCTTCTATATAGTTTCCTGCTATTTTTATTATTTCATTTTGGTTTTTGTCTTCTTCTGAAATATTATTAAAATCTACATCTTTTATTTTTGAATATATCGTTTCGTTTATTTTTTCGTCTAAATCTGTGTTTTCGATTACGCTGTTTGCAATTGGTCTATATAGGATTAGTGCTAGAATTATTGCTAATATAAATGCTACAAATCTTATGGCTACTTTTATTAAGCCCTTTCTGTATCCTATAAATATGCATATAAGCATTATTATGATTATTGAAATATCAATTAAAATTCCCATATTTCCTCCTATAGGTTTATAATGTTTATTTTGTCGGAGTAAATCATTACTCCTATTTCATCAGATAATATTACTCGTGTAACTTCTTGATTGCTTTTATATTTCTTCTTTAGCCATCCATTTGTGCTTATAAATTGTACTTCTTTTCCTAAGTTTAGTGATATTGTTTTGTCTGTTGTTTTTACTGATTTTATACTTCCTTCTATTATGTAATTTTTTTCTTTGCCTTCTGTTTTTTGAATTTTTAGTCTATAGTCTGATTTAAATACACTTGATGATTCTTTATCAATCTTAACGAAATGGTTATCCATTCTGATATCTACATATGCTGTTAAGTCTGTTGTTTCATATATCTTTTCGCATGTGCTTTCTGTCATTTTTATTATGTAATTATCAAAGCTACATAATAATTTGTTTTTTCTTTGATATTCTAATCCTGTTAGCATTTGATTTGTTTCTGCTTGATATGTGTTTACTGTTGCTGTTCCTGTATTTTTTATTGCTGCGTCTACTGATATTATTTCTATTTTTGTTGTTGGTGATATTCCTGAATTGTCGATTTCTGCTATTGCTAAGTATTTGTTGTTTTCAGATATGTCTGTTTCCATTACATATGTTGATAAATAATTACTGAATAATAAATCTCCTTTTGGATTGTATAGCATAACTATTGATTCGTAGGTTGTTCCTGTTACTGTTACTGCTACATATCCGTTTTCGTTTACACTTACTTTTGATATTTTTCCTTCTAAGTCTTTTTGCCATACTAAATTATTTGATTTTATTAAACATATTTTTTGTGAGCCATGGTCTCCTAATACTAAGTATTTTCCTTTTGTGTCTGCTATTGGTTTTGAAAGTGTTATTTCTATTTTGCCTTCTTCTTTTCCTATTTGATTATAGAAGTTTATGTTTCCATCATTATATATTACTAAGTTTTTGTTATATGCGTATATTAGTGATAAATTTTCTGTGTCTATTGTTATTGTGTTTGCGTTTTCTTCTGATATTTCTTTTCGTAATATATATGTGTCTACAAATGTTCTGAAGTTTCTATTTGCAATATATAAAGAGGCTATAATTAGTATTACTACTGCTATAACCGTTATTATTGTTATATTAAACATTTTTTTACGTTTTTTTCTTTCTTTAAATGTTTCTAAAGAATATTTTTTCATTCGATTTCTCCCTTTTTATATATATATTTATAACAATTTATTGCGTTTTTTTCAACTATTTAGGAGAATTTTGTTGGTTTATTTTGAAAAATGGGGGAGAAAAAATATTTAATAGATGATAAAGGTTGTATTTTTGATATAATTGGTTTAGAAATATATGAGATTATCGCTCTCAAAGGCTAGTTTAAAAGGAATTACTTAAAAAGTAATTCCTTTTTTATTTAAGATATAATTAATTTTTTGAAGACTTTTACTAATCATATCAAACAACTTTTAACAAGAAAATTTCCATCTCTCTATTTCAGGCAATATTCTATCTATTATATTATTTATTAGATTCTTTGCTACATTTGAACCATATACACTTTCCACAAACTTTATTATGCTTCTTCTTGTATTTTTTTCTGTATATAATTTTATAATTTGTTTTTCTAATTCAAATATATTTCGTGTGTGTTTAGGTACAATAACAGGATTGAACTCTGTATTTCTATCTCTTGGAATTTCTATTTCAACATTCCCAAAGCTTGACCTTAAAATCTTTTTAGAATACCCATTTCGATAATTTTCTTTCTTTTCTACTATATGCTTATACTTCTCATTGCCTAAAAGTTCATCCATTTCAGCCTCTAAGATTTCATTAATTATACATCCAAATGACTTTCTAAGACCTTCTTCTACATGAGATGTTGTCTTCAATTTTTTGTTTTTTATTATCTTTTCTGTTGGTTGAGTTTTTTTCTTTTTACTCACAGAAAACCTCCTTATATTAGTTTTCATCTCATTTTATACATTTGCATGAACTGCTAATTTGCATTAGCAGCTCATTGCAAAGTTAATTATTCTTCTTTTGTTTTCTTAACTAGAACTATACTAATTCCTGCAAGTACTA
>CAOJXR010000021.1 GCA_948465565.1 uncultured Clostridium sp. | reverse complement strand
GATACTGATGATTGGTTAGAGTTATGATTTGGGTGACGCAATGATAAAGTCAGGATATAAGTAACAGTTTACTGAAATTCATCCCACTTCCTTTTGGTGCTCTTTGATTGTTAAATTCAGGATTGGTTTCAAAAAAATAAAGTATCATCTTCGCAAATAGATAAATACGTGCTGTATATAATTCTTTTGTTTTATATAGTGATACAATTTCTCTACTCATTATACTATCTTGCTCAATACTTTCAAGACCATCTTCCAACAGACAGGCTATATAGAAAATTGTATTGGGATTGGTTATGACTAAAGGATGCTTTCCTCCTTTTAGAGTCAAAGTTAGAGATTTATTAAAAGAAATACCTGATATTTTATTAATACCTTTATCTTCTTTACAAGTACTGGCAACTATATTAATAAATTTTTCTAATTCTTCTTTGGGAGAATCATACAATTTCAGTCCTTCTAAACAGCTTCCATTACTATAATCAAAAACAAATAAGACTAAATACCAGAATTTATTAATGTCAATGCCTATCCCCTGCAATGCTTTTTGTATGCTATCCTCTTTCTTATAATCAGCATAGCTGAATTTATTCTCAATAAATTTTCGATTATATCTATTCTTGAAAATATCAAGAGCTTGTGTCTCTAAAATATATGTGCCTTCATATACATCTGGACAAAATTCCATAGCAACTAGCTTTACATATTCTAGTAAATCATCTTCTTCTTTTACATATTTGTCTAATGTAAACTTATCTATTGGCTTTATATCTTCCATATCTCTAATCTTAAATTATGCCTTAAAGATAGAAAGAATTAGATAAAAAAATAAGGCAGTCAATGAAATTTCACTTACCACCTTATCAATGACTTAGTTTCATCATATCTCACAGGTACAAAAAATGAAATCATAAATATCTGGCATGAATCAGTTACAAGAATTGTTTTACTTGCTACCTTAAATCAAATCCTTTTGAAGAGATACGCACATATATTCCAATAATCCCAAATGTGTATCTTGTATTAGATTTACCTGATTCTTATCAGTACCTTTGCCATAGATAAATCAATTACCAACCTATTTATTTTCATACAAATATGCAAGTAACACCAAAGAAGAATAACACAATTCATTATTTACCACAAGAGATTAGAGAGACTAGATTAACAGAGGTCACATATTTACCTATTACAAGGGAAATGCTAGAAATGCTTTTCTCCAATTCATCCAAGAAGGATAAGCATAAATTAGTTAAGAAGAGAAGGAAGTGAACTAAAAAGGCAACAAGTGAATTGTTTCAAATGCTGCCTGTTCTTGATTTATATCCTACGTTTCTCATCATATCCTAGATTATAGAACTTCTTAAACATCTCCCAAATGTAGCCAATAAATCCAATTACGATAAATGGAAGGAAAGGCAGAAGAAGGCTGCTCCAACCATATCCCAAGCATAGTCCTATAATTACGCCTATGACATATAGGGCTGTTATAATTCCGCAACCTATCATTACTCCTCTTCCTCCTGCCGTTGCATATTTAATTGGAACATTAGGAGTGAAGAAGTCTGGTTCTTTATTATCCTTTAGCTGTTTGGGGAACTCCTTTTTAGGGTTACAAACTCCGTTTATAGGGTCATTAATATGTTTCAACTCCTCCTTATACTCTAACTTTTGCTTCTTAATATTAAGATAGCTCCATTTTACTCTTTTAATGTTCATAATTTACCTCCATTCTTATATCCTAGTTTATCTAGCTCATTTATTAGGTTTATACTCTTGTTTCTTTCTTATAGTCTCTTCTGCTTTAAATGGATTAAGAATCTCTCCAGATTCAGCCATACATTCTGTATCTTCGGTACTTGGTGTTCCTGCGTCGTAATCATCACCGAATAAGAATGGTACTTGTCTCTGTACAAGTCTTCTGTCTCCAGTCTCTAAGTTAGTTACATAGTACGTACCCATATTAATATAGGTATACTCTTTACCGTCTACAACCTCTGTATAAGGATACTCTTCCATAATGCTACTCTTTGTTGTTTATAATTACTGGAGTTGCTAAACTCCGTCCATATTTATTAAATCCTCTTATATAATTTCATTTATTAGATTTATAGTTATTCATCTGCCTGTTCATCTAGCATATCATCATCTTCCTCTCCCTCTATAAATGCCAAAAGCTCACCAGTCTTAGCATCTCTTATATATCTGATTCCAGGAGCTACATATTCAGTAACTACCTCTTTATCACCCCACCATGGTACAAATGTGTTACTCATTATCATAATTCATTCTTATTAATATAGGTTAGAAACTCATATCTGTAACTTCATCTGTACTTCCAAACTCTCCTTTACAATTATACAATTCCTTTATTTTTTCATCAGTACGTATAATGCCAGTTTCATTAAGGAGTTGTAAATCCTCATCATAATTCTCATAAATTGGTTTAGTAAGCTCTATATCTTCATCTCTCATATCACTAAAGTCAGTAATGTACTCTACTAACTTCTTACTTGGGTCACTAAATCTGTTAGCAACTTCTTCGTCTTTATTTATCATATTAATTCATTTAAGATTTATAGTTATTACGTTCCTTATCTATAATGTGGTACTACTTACATTCTAAAGAAATTATCTATTATTGGTCCGCTGCCTCTCTCTGGAATGACATCTGAATACTCACTTAATTTAATGTTAGTCCCAATTACTTTAAGTCCTGTAGTAAATAGACTACCACTAAGGTGCTCGTACTTCTCTACTTTACTAAGTAGATTAAAGAACTCTTCTGATTCAACAATTTCTTTATACCCCATTAAGTAGTAGTTTGGAATTGGCATAGTATCACTACACCGTTTATCAACTTCAGCTTTAAGAGAAGCTAAAGACTTCGGGCATTTGTTATACAAATAACAAAGTAGGACATCTACTAGTGTCAATAAATCTTCCCTGTTTATACTTGGAAACTTCTGTAAAACTAAATCAATTTCATTCATATCCATTAATCCTCATATATAATACCGTCAATCTCTGGTAAATATCCATGTATAATACCTTCTGCTTCTTTTATGAGTACCTCTTCATAGCTAAAGTAGATAGACCTACGCATATAACCATGATTGTATCTTTTGACTAAGCTAGTGAGTAGTATTAGTTCAGCTTTAGATATTTCTTTAGGATTTACACCTAACTTTATTATTAAAGTCTCTACTGTCATCATATTAATAATTCATTAAATCCATACCAACACCTAGTGCAACAGGATATATAAACCACTTACCTGTAAGTGCGTCCCATATACGTTTATAATCTCTTGGAGTCTCAATAATTATTGTTATATTTGTGGTTATTAACCATTAAACTATAAGATTATGCCATTAGTAACAATTCCACTCCGATTATTTGGTAAATCACTTAAAGAGTATAATTTCTCTGTATTTACAATACCTGCTACCTTTAAACCAGTAGAGGAATTTGGTATGCTTTATGTTTACTTCTATAAGGATGAAACTACTACTAGATTAATTTATTGTGGTAAAGATACCAATATTCCCCAAAGGCTAGAAGACCACGAACGTGATGACAAAGATATTATAGAAGCATCAAATTACATAGGCGTTATATACTATGCTGATTATGAGCAACTCAAAGCTGATGAAGTTGATATACTAGAAGGCAACAACTTCGAGAAGAACATTCAGCATAATTGTTGAATTATTTCCATTGGGACAGAATGGATAGGATGCCAGTTCATCCCTCCTTCTGTTCTCATAAAGACATAATTATCTTCTTTATTGTACACCATTATAGTACTGTTGTCACATTTAAATAATGCTGTAATTTTTACTTGCCCGTCTTCTTTAGTCATTACTCCACATTCTAAAACGGGATGTTCCTGCACTTTTGTCCATTTATTATCCATACTAATCCATTAGTTCTATTGCCATTAGTAATAACAACTTCAAATCTTCATCTTCAAGCTTATTAATAAAGCCATAAGGATCTTCCCAAAACTCTTCTTTGGGAAGACCATACTCTTCTAATGTACTATTCAGTGTCTTTAGTAACATAATCATTGGTTTCATTTAAAATTACCGGAGCGCCAATCATAGTCGACCATTTCGATAACCATTTGGCAGCTTCCTTCCAATCTACAATAGATTTAAAGAACTCTGTCATGTTATTATCCATTCCTGTATCTTTAATATAGTTTTTAGCTGCATACCTTAGCATGTCTTCTGTAATCTCTTGGTCTGGAGATGATAGTCCAAAATAGTCCTTTATTTGTGTACCTCTAGCGGCCAATTCTGTTCCATTCTTGTCAGTAAAATACTCAATAGTACTACTGAATCCTTTAGGAGTTTCTCCAGGTATATGGATAGCATGGTCCATTTCATGACTAACAGTTCTGGTTATATTATTGACCCCAAAATTATTTGCAATCCTAGACACACCATTTCTAGCAACATATACGTTACCAGTCCCTGATGTAGCAAATGCAGATTCTCTGTTGGCAAATTTATTAGCCAAATTATACAAAGATTCAGTTGGCACATCAACCTTACTAGCTGTATTAAAATCGCCTGCTACATTGTCTAGCCATTCTTGAGGATTCCTGTCATAATAATGAACATTGTGGAATATGGACTTACTCTTGTATAGCCAGCGGAAGAATTTATTATTAAAGTACTTCTCTCCGTCTACTGTTTCTGGCAGTCTATCAAATCCTCCATTAGCCAACCTAGTTGCATGTAATTCTATAGGGTCAGCTGGTGAATTAGGAGTAACATAGTCAGGCAGTTTAAAATTGTTATCTTTAAATTCGTATGTTCCGTCTGGAATATTATTAGCCTTTATACGTCCTATTTCATTATTAATACTCTTAACTTTAGGATTATCCTTATTTACAGCTTCGTCAATAGTCTTACTAATTACTCTAGCTCTAGCCCATTTGTTACCACCAACAGCCATATCTTTTACTGGCTTTAACTTAGGTCCAAAGTTACGCATTCCAAATCCACCTGCCAAATTACCTATGTTAAAGAAATCTGCAACTACCGGATTCATTCCTATAGTTCTAGAGAGCATATCAGACCAATCATCATACTTGCCATTACTAGCTACATTGGTAATCTTATTAACTGCTTCATTACCTGCATATCCGCCTGCTACTGATAATGGTCCAAATATTGCACCTGTTAATAATGTACTAACATAGGGTGTGGCTTCTCTCCTTCCTCTATCTACAGCACCTGCTAGATTTATGTTTCTAGGAGTAATTGTCACTTCTGGTAAAGTTACATTATTCATACCATTCTCATTAGTAACTGGCAATACCATATTACCTCTCTTATCATAACCTCCCATATACTTAATAGGTTGAACAGGTTCTTGATACTTGATAATCATGCCACTCTCACCTTTAGGAATACCATTATATATTCCAGTAAGTACTTTAGCATAATTAGTAGCTTCTGCATATCTTCTCTTACCTTTATTAGAACCAGTAAGCTTAGCTACAAACTTATTAATATCATCATTCTCATCAAAGTCATATAGTCTCTTTAAGAATTGTATCTTATCTGCTGCATACTCATCCATAGAATTATAAGACCTAAACTTCTGCTTAATAGCTTCACCTTTAGCATTCTTATCATTACCAGTTACATAATCACCTTTCCATGAACTACCAGTAGTTAAATTACCAAAGTTGTACTTACCTTGTGCAGATTTACCCCAACTAGATTCTAGTGCGTCTTGTGCTAATAACATTCTAATTGCATTATCATTAGTAATACCAGCTCTCTTATAAGCATCAATAAGTTCTGTAGTCCATTGTCTTCTGTTAGTATACGGACTCTTCCAAGTTGAGTTGGCAGTAACAGGTTTACTAGCTACTGGTTTGTTAACTACTGGAGTAACTATTGGAGATTCTGGTTTATTAATTACTTCTTCAACTGGAGCTTCGTCCTTAACAGGAACGACTAAGGCTTCTGGCTTATTGTAAGTTGTATTAAAATTGTACTCACTGAACGGGTTAATAGGGTTGGTGATATCAGTAATATCTACTTTAGGAGTTTCTACAACATTATAGCTTGCAAACTTCATTCCTGTTTGTCCTTTACGAATACGTTTCTTATATGTAGGTCTACTGGACTTTACAAACTTCTTACGCATGTCCCTCTTACCATTTATAAATATTCAACCTTTCCGGCATAGGGGTATTATATATAGATATATGACTAAGAAAGGTTGAATATTATATTAATAGCTATGAGTATGATTCAATAAGGAAATAGTAATCCAACTATCTTCTTAAATACATCACCTGCCATTAGTCCACTGTTTGCTATTAATATTCTCGTGAAGCAATAGCTTATCTTTAGTTTATTACATAAGTTGTTCCGCACGAGCCATAATAGCCATAATTGCCCACACATACAAGCCAGCCAAAACTAAAGCTACCACATAGCAGATTACCGATAATAAAGACACGGTTGCAGCAGTGAATTTAGTTGTTTTGTTTTGGCAGTTCTTCCTATATAGCATAATACTTAGTACGACTGTTGTAGTCATAAATAATAGAATGGTAGCAGGTTGTATGATTACAAATAACCACACATTCAATTCTCCGTAACTCATTCCAAGGTCTTGGGATAGTCCTTCCAAGATTTCTATGCAAATGTTGCATAATGAATCGAAGTCGTTAGTTACATGTGCTATTTTTTCTGTCATTGCAAATCTATTTATTGGTTAGAAATTCATTGTATCTACAATTTGTCTGAATACATCACTTGCCATTAGTCCACCACTTGCAGGCAATCCAGTCTTATTAATAGATACAATAATACTATACTTGGGATTATCAGTAGGGAAGTAACCACAGAACTCAACTGAATACACTGTATTACCATTATCTGTAGAAACTATGATAGTGCCTTGTTTTCCTGCTACGGTAGTCTTATCTGACTTGGCAGGTTGCCCCAGTCCGTCAGTAATATTAAATACTAGAGCTTTCTTCAAACTATCAATACTAGCCCTACTTGCTATTTGAGGATTAACAACTACTACACTATCCTTGTATAGTTGAGGCTGTATCATCTTCCCATTATTGGCGATAGCATTATAGAAGGTAAGGACTTGAATAGGTGAAATAAGCTGTTCATATCCTATACAGTTCCAAGTGATATTTTTTTCTGTAATCTTGTAAGGTTGCAGACTGACAATTCCATTGATGCTATCTGGTTTACCATAGCTCATATTAGCAAGTAAATCGAAAAAGGTTTGAGGATTATCACCAAAAGCCTTCTCCATAGTCTTATAAGTAGCAATATTGGAACCAACTGCCAATCCTTCTTGTACTGTAAGCTCACCATATCCACCTCTATGCCAATTATGGTCTTTAAGCTCTCTGCCATGAACTTGATAGATACCATCTCCTGTATCAACCTTATCACTCAATTTCACCTTACCAGTTTCTAAAGCTGCCAATAGCGATATTGGATGCATCAGACCAGTAGACTGCCATACAGAGAAGTTCTCGCATGGTTGGTAGTTCGTACTATCTTTCCTAGTAAGTCCAACTAAAGCCTTAATTTGCCCTGTCTGAACTTCCATAACTATAACTTGCCCAGATTGGGCATTTATCTCTGATAATTTTTCTTCCAGAATAGAGGTGGCATTAGTTTGTAATGTACTGTCAATGGTGGAAATGGGTACTGTTACTTGCTGTTTGGATTGACATGAAAAGACTGTTATCAATAAACAGCATATTGGGGTTAATTGTACTTTCATTCTTATTTATTGAATTTGTTAGTTTCTATTGATTCTTGGATATATAAGAAATGTATGGTGGGTATAATAAAATGGTGGGTAATAATGCAAATAACACTATAGCACAGCAGTAAACCAAGATTTGTATTAGCCATAGAATTTGTTCAAGTACAATAATTGAGGGGATATCAAAAGATAAGGTTTGTACAAGTGCACGCATTATAGCTCCATTATTATTAAACTCCCATAATAGCATAACAGCAAAAGATAAACTAGAAAATAAAATAAAGCACCATTTCAATACTTTCTCTTTTGTCGTTACGGTATATTCTCTTTTACGAACTTCAATTGTCTTGAAATATGGCTCACTACCTTTTTTACAATACAAAGTTATAGTTGCCTTTTCTCCCTTAATTCTCTTTATTGCAATTTCTTTAGTGCCAGAAGATGAAATATCGTTATACGTCAAAGTTTTATATCCATTATATATAGTAAACGATGCTTGGCAAAAGTATTTTAAATACCATGTTATAGTAATAGTCTCTCCCTCATATATTTCTGCCTTTGAACACGAAAATATAATATCGTTAGAGTTTAGCGGAGTGCTATCTACAATTTTTTTGGGAGTATTAATCGAATTTGACTTTGTATTATTTGCACATAAATAGTCGTATGCTTCCTGTACCTCTTGAAACCTTTCTTTAAAGAAGGTATCTCCATTATGTTTATCTGGATGAAACTTCACTACATATTCCCTGTATGCAGCTTTAATTTCATCCAAAGTTGCACCTTCTTCCAATCCTAATATTTGATAGTAGTTTTTCATATAGTTTTAATTTTATTGAATAGCAACAATATAAAAAGCATAAGGCAAATTTTAACGGGATGCTAGTGAGGTGGCATCTATTGTTGATGCTTTGTTGGTGTGCAAAACATCAACGGGTAATACAAGAATGTAATAATGAATTTCCTATAACTCATTTTCGATACGTTCCTTTAATTTAAGCAATTCCCGATAATTATACCTATTATTATTTACTAATTCTGCAATTTCTTTAGCTAATTTTTCTTTTTGTGGATGCTTGTCTGGATGTGACTTTTTTATAAGTTCTTTATAAAGCATTTTAGATTTGGCAATACTTTCCACAACATTATTGCTTTCATTTAATCGTTCTTTCCTACCGCTAAATGATTGAATCATTCTTTTAATCCATGTAAACATATTGTTAGATATAATAATTATTCAAATTAGCATAACCTTTCAGCGAGAACTTTCTGCCCTTTCCACTTGTTGCGCCAACAACGATAAGAGTGTCAAATCCCATAGCCATTAGCTGACGAATGAAAGCTGTATTTGACAATACATACCTTGAGATTTCCATAATTTCAGAATCTAGAAGATTTATATCATTTTCGATTGATATTTTAAATCCACTTCTGAACCAAAGCGAACTCATTTCATGGGAAAAATCTCTATCTCCTTGAGATATGGATACTTTGCACAATCTGTTTAGTTCTCCAGAATAGAAAAATTCTCTAAAACTTTGATTCATTACGTTTATAATCCTCATTCGTTCAAAAGAACCATCTAACAGAGAATTAAACAGATTGTTGAAGAAATCTTTGATAGACATAGTTATAAAACTTTGCTTAACACTTCTCCGCTATTGCTGTAAATTACAGACGGATTTCCACCTTGCTCATTGATAAATTTTTTCATAATATTCATCAAGCCATCATTTATTGATACATTTGCATTTATATTGTACTTTGCAGGGTTACTATGATGTAATTGATAAGCTATACTTGCAAATAAATGAGCTTTGGCTTCTTCCCATGATACTTTTTCATAGAGATTTGCTAAAACAAACAATTTGGTATCAACAAAATTGTTGAACCATTCTTTGGCTGTTTGATTTCTAAAAGACATAAATTTCTGCGGCATTTCACCTTCAAAAACAGGGGTTGCAATTTGATTATCTCTGTTTCCTAAAGCTAAAAGCATTTTTACCATCAATATTATTGTGTTTTTTTCTAATTCCTTACCAATATATTGTTGTTTCAATTCATGTAATGCATCAGAAAGTGGAGGAGTTGAAAGAGCCATTTCTAAAGCCTCTTTACCATATACACCTAAAATTATACAAGATACGTTTAGGTAACGAAATATATTTTTTTCTTCTAATATATGTACTCTTTCAACTTCATTAAATTTTATATCTTGGCAGTAATCTATTAATGGCTGATAAACAAACGAATCTATTAGAAACCGTTCATTTGTTGTTATTCTGCTATTTTTTAACAATCGTTCTAATTCTTCTAAAGAAATATTTTTAACAGTCATATTTTATGTGTTTTTATAATTTACCCATTAATTCAATAGCTTCTCTTAGGGACATTTTAGGTAAGTCACAAATAGTTGTTACTAAAGCCCATGTTTTTATTTCTGAATCTTCAATTTTTCCATCTGCGCAAATTATTGTTCCTAAATAAGCTGTAACATACTTCTTTTCTTCATTGGTCATTTTTGAAATAGTGACACATGCTTCTGCAAAATCCAGATTAGCAGCTTTGCTACTAATAATTTTAGTTTTTTCTTCATCAACTCCAAAACGCATCAATTCAATAGCCATTAACGCAGTTTCTTCGCTAGAGATATGCCCATCTGATGCAGCTATAGCCATTGCCATTTTCAAAATTGCACTTAATTCTTGTCCTGTAAATATCATAATTTAAATATTATCCTCCTAGTCCTCTCAAAGGAAGTTATTAATCATAGTATTTAAAGTACTAGAGAACTGATAGCATATAATTGGTTGCTATAATACTTTATTTTGCTGCAAATAAATACGATAATCCAATACAAATCAAGTTCATATTGGTTCATAACAAAAAAAACTACATACTTTGTGCCTTGCTGTATGATTTAAATTCTTCCTGTTCCCTAGGGAATATTATACAATAAAGAAGCGTGGGAACTATTGAATATTACTAAGTTGAGGCTCTGGACTGCCCTTCTTCAAGTAATAAACAATAGCCCACGCCAAACGATATATAGACTATCCAATATAAGATAGATATATAACATTGACGTGAGCGTTCTTGCCTACTATCCTTGAAGAATGAAATTGTCCAGATTTCAACTTAGGATAATATATCAAACGCTCTTCGTTAACTATGTCCTTTCAGAACTATCTCCATAGAAGTCTGAAATTGCTACAAAGTTACTAAAAGCTGTTTAATTTGCAAGAACTATTGTTTATTAAAAGTTGAGAGCTGTCTCTACTCAATAATTCAAGGTTGGTATGAAACTTGCCAAATCCCCATATAAGTAGAAATTCTGAATTTTCATACCAATCTAATTATCAGAAGCTAAGACAATCATAGGTATTTAATAATTCCTCTTGCCTTAATCCTAAGTATCTCTTAGTAATTGATACACTGGAATGATTGAATAGCTCCATGAGCTTAACAAGTGCAAGCTCTGAATTATCATTATTCATGTTGTAGACTTGTCTGCCAAAGGTCTTTCTAAGAGAATGACACGAAAAATTGCCTATTTGTAGCCTGTATTTTTTCTTAATCTCCTTCAACATGACATTAATTCTCTGAACTGTGAAGATAGTGCCTTTCTGACTTATCAATACAGGAGCATTTATGCCAACTGGATTTATATGCTCATAACAATCTCTGATATGTTGCTGTAGCTGCATATTAATCCTAATTGTCCTTTGCTTCCCTGTTTTAATCTCTGTAATGGTAAATTCTTCCGCATCTAGTATCTGATTCCACCTCAAAGCAAGAATATCAGAAATTCTTAGACCTGTGAAGCAACCCAAAGCGATAAGAAGTGACATCTTATAATTACTATCTCTTGCCAATTTTCTTATTAAGTTCATCGCTTCGCTCCATTGCAGATAATCTGCTGTTGTACTTGAATATTTAAGTGACATAACGTTCTGTTTTATAGTGAAACTAATATAAGTGAATATTAATTTTAAACTGGAATATCTAACTTGCTGATTATTAGATAAACATTCACTAATCAACAAAGTGAACATTTTTAGAGCCTGTTTAAATTCTCTTCAGTCATAATATTATAGCTGATATTTTAAC
>CAOJXR010000020.1 GCA_948465565.1 uncultured Clostridium sp. | reverse complement strand
TACAAAATGGAACAATAATAAATGATGTTATGATAGAAAAACCACATAGATTTATAACAGCAGCAACAATTGCAACACAAATAATCTTAGCTGTAACTTCTTCAAGCTATGGTGGAGCAACAGTTTCACTAAGCCATTTAGCACCATTTGTAAAATATAGCTATGACAAACATTATGCAAAATACAAAGAAAGAAACTTAACAGATGAACAAGCTAAAAAGTTTGCAATGGAAGACACTAGAAAAGAAGTAGCAGACGGAGTTCAAACTTTTAATTACCAAGTAAATAGTATGACAAATACAAATGGACAAGCTCCATTCCTAAGTGTATGTATGTACTTAGGAGAAACAGAAGAATATAAAGAAGAACTTGCAATGATAATTGAAGAGTTCTTAAATCAAAGAATATTAGGATTTAAAAATAAAAAAGGTGTTTATATAACACCAGCATTTCCAAAATTACTATATGTATTAGAAGAAGATAACATTAATCCAAACAGCAAATACTGGTATTTAACTGAGCTTGCTGCAAAATGTACAGCAAAGAGAATGGTTCCTGACTACATAAGCGAAAAAATGATGAAACAATTAAAAATAAATCAATATGGAGATGGAGATTGCTACCCATGCATGGGATGCAGATCATTCTTAACACCCGACAGAATTCAAGGAAATATAGCAAATGCTAAAAACTATGAAGAAGGAAAAGGAAAATACTACGGTAGATTTAACCAAGGTGTTGTAACAATAAACCTTCCAGATGTTGCACTATCTTCAAAAGGAGACATGGACGAATTCTGGAAAATATTTGAGGAAAGATTAGAACTTTGCCATAGAGCATTACAAATAAGACACGAAAGACTAGCACAAGCTATAAGCGACGTAGCACCAATAGTTTGGCAACACGGAGCATTAGCTAGATTACCTCAAGGTGCACCAATACATGATTTATTACATGGTGGATATTCAACAATATCTTTAGGATATGCAGGATTATATGAGTGTGTTAAATACATGACAGGAAAGAGTCATACAGATAATGGCGAAGGAGAAGAATTCGGACTAAAAGTAATGCAAAAACTTAATGACAAATGTGCTGAATGGAAAGCTGCTGAAGATATAGATTATAGTGTATATGGAACTCCAATTGAATCAACAACATATAAATTCGCAAAATGCCTAAAAAATAGATTTGGAAAAGTTGAAGGAATAACAGACAGAAATTATATTACAAATTCATACCATGTTCCTGTATTTGAAGAAATTGATGCATTTACGAAATTAAAACTAGAAAGCAAATTCCAAAGACTAAGCCCTGGTGGAGCTATATCATATGTAGAAACACCAAACTTACAAGATAACTTAGATGCAGTAATAGAATTAATTAAATTTATATATGACAATATCATGTATGCCGAATTAAATACAAAATCTGATTATTGCCAAGAATGTGGATACACAGGAGAAATTTTAATTGACGATAATTTAGAATGGTATTGTCCAAACTGTGGAAATAGAGACCATGATACATTAAACGTTGCAAGACGTACATGCGGATACATAGGAAGTAACTTCTGGAACAAAGGAAGAACACATGAAATCAAAGAAAGAGTTTTACACATAGATAACAAAGATGCGTAAAAGTATCTAATTAAAATACATTTATGAAAGGAAGTAATAATCATGAGATATAATAAAATTAGAAAAATGGATATAGCAGATGGACCAGGGGTTAGAGTGTCAATATTTATGCAGGGATGTGCATTTAATTGCCCAAATTGTTTCAATCCAGAAACTCATGATTTTACAAAAGGCGAAGAATTTACAGACGAAACAATTGAAAAGGTATTAAAATTATGTGATAAAGACCATATAGCAGGATTATCAATTTTGGGTGGTGAACCAATGCACCCAAAAAACATAGAAGGAACAACAAAACTTGCAAAAGCATTTAAAGAAAGATTTCCTAATAAAACAATTTGGGCATGGTCAGGCTTCAAATTTGAACAAAACTTGCAAGACAAAGAAGTTATGAAATACATAGACGTATTAGTAGATGGTCAATACCAAGAAGAAAAGAGAAATCCTAGCATTCATTGGAGAGGATCTGAAAATCAAAGAGTAATAAATGTACCAGAAACACTAAAAGTACATAGAGTAGTAAGCCTAGAAAGCTAATACTCAAACTAGAACGAAAAAGAGAAGAAAATATATTCTTCTCTTTTTTAGCTAGTTTAGATATATAAATAGAATTATCAAATAGCTTAGTTTCACTTGGAAATCCATCATTTGTATCTAGCCTATAAGGATCTATTCCATGTAGACCAATAGAATATGCACCATGTAGTTGACTTCTAAGGATTTCATATAATTTACTTCTTTCAACAATCATAAAAAACTCCCAGAATAAACTATAAATAATTATATCTAACACAAAATAAATAATCAACAATGCAAAAAATTCTAGCTAATTTGTATAAAAAATGAAACAAAAATGTTAAAAATTATGTAACCTAGAAGGAATTACAAATTTTATGTCGAATAATAATAAAAGAAAGGATTAAAATGATAAGATATAGCGATGAATTAATTGATGAAATTAAATCTTCTAATGATATAGTTGATACAATATCACAATATGTAACATTAAAAAGAAGTGGAAGAAGCTTTTTCGGACTATGTCCATTTCACAAAGAAAAATCTCCTTCTTTTTCTGTTTCTCCAGATAAACAGATATTTCACTGTTTTGGGTGTGGAGCAGGAGGAAATGTTATACATTTTATCAGCAAAATTGAGAATTTAGATTTTAGAGAAACTTTGGAATTTTTAGCTGAACGCTCTGGTATTGAACTACCAACTTCAGAAAATGAACAGTTTAACCAAAGACAAGTTCTAAAAGATAAAGTATATAAAATCAATGAGTGTACAGCAAATTTTTATCATGAAAATCTATACAAACCTACAGCTAAGCCAGCGCAAGAATATGTAAAAACTAGAAAATTAAACAACGCAACTTTAAAATCTTTTTTAATAGGATATTCTGGAACATATAATGAATTATACAATCATTTAAGAAAACAAGGATTTTCTAATGAAGAAATATTAGCCTCAAGCCTAGTAAATAGGAATGAAAGAGGTCAATATATTGATAGATTTAGAAATAGACTAATGATACCTATCATGGATATACGTGGAAAAGTTATAGCTTTTGGTGGAAGAGTATTAGATAAATCATTACCAAAATATATAAATTCACCAGAAACCATAGTATACACAAAAGGTAGACATTTATTTGGACTAAATGTTGCTAAAAAAGGAAATTTAGACAAAATAGTTATAGTTGAAGGATACATGGATGCAATTTCTCTATATCAAAGAGGAATAACAAATGTAGTAGCATCACTTGGAACAGCGCTAACAGAGGCTCAAGGCAGACTTCTAAGAAAATATGCAGGACAAGTAATAATCAGCTATGATTCTGATGGAGCAGGACAAGCTGCAACAATGAGAGGTCTAGAAATACTTAAAAATCTTGGATGTGATGTTAGAATCTTGCAAATGGATGGAGCAAAAGACCCTGATGAATATGTTATTAAATATGGAAGCGGAAGATTTAACTTATTGATAAATGAAGCCATTTCACTTATAGAATTTAAAGTTAAAGTATTAAAATCACAATATAACTTAGATAATACAAATGATAAAATTAAATTTCTACAGCAAATTGCTAAACTTTTAGTAGATATTGATAGCCAAATCGAGCTTGAGATACAAGTAGACAACATTTCAAGAGATTATAAGATTTCAAAAGAGGCAATTTATGCAGAAATAAACAAAATAAAATATGTAACTAGAAAAAAAGAAAATGAAAATGTACAAAAAGCAAAACCAGTAATTAGGAAAGTAGAAAAAACAGTTGATGAAGCAACAATAAAAAGAGAAAATGTTATTATTTATTTACTAATTAATGGTGACGAAAATGCTAGAAATAGAATAAAAGAAAACATAAAAACAGATGATTTAAAATATCCATTAAATAATGAAATTGTTAAAAAAATATATGAGTACTTAGAAAATGGAAAAGAAATAACAAATATTTTAGATAATATGGAAAGTCAGGAAATGATTGGTCATCTGAGCAGTATAATGGCAGATGATTATGAAATTTCAGATGTTAATAAATGCATAGAAGATATCATAAACAGTTATAATAAGGAAAGAATAATTGCAAGAAAAAATGAGATTTTAGCAGAATTAGAAAATACAGACCATTCAAAAGAAGAAATAACAAGCTATGAAAGAGAATTGAGCAATATAATATTACAATTGGCTAAAATGAAATAGGAGGGAAATCATGGGTAGAACTAAAAAAGAAGAAGCAGAAGTTGAAGAAAAAAAAGTAATAAGCAAAACTACAAAAAAAGATGAAAACGAAGAAAAAGATACTTCAGCTAAAAAGAAAACAAAAGAGATAAAAAAAGTTGAAAATCCACAAACTGAAGA
This sequence comes from uncultured Clostridium sp., assembly GCA_948465565.1. Lineage (GTDB taxonomy): Bacteria > Bacillota > Clostridia > TANB77 > CAG-508 > UMGS1994. The sequence continues at coordinate 7,641 of CAOJXR010000020.1, read as the reverse complement.
AGAAATTGCAAATAATAAAGTATACAATATATTGAAAACCGCCAAAGAAAGTGGAAAAATAACTTATGGAGAACTAGCAACTCAACTTGGAGACATTTCACCAGACCAAATTGATAAAGTATTCGATGTTTTCGAAGAACTAGGTGTAGACGTATTAAAAGATGAGGAAGACGAAGAACCAAATATAGAAGATCTAGAAGAAGTTGAAGAAATCAAACTTGAGGAAATGAATACAACTAGCTTAGAGGGAATTAGCGTTGATGACCCAGTAAGAATGTATTTACGTGAAATAGGTAGAATTCCACTATTAACATTTGATGAAGAATTAGAATTAGCTAAAAAAATATTAGAAGATGATGAAGAAGCTAAACAAAAATTAGCTGAATCAAACTTAAGACTTGTTGTTAGTATTGCAAAAAAATATGTTGGTAGAGGAATGTTATTCTTAGACTTAATCCAAGAAGGAAATATGGGATTAATTAAAGCAGTTGAGAAATTTGATTATACTAAAGGATTTAAATTTAGTACTTATGCAACTTGGTGGATTAGACAAGCCATAACAAGAGCAATCGCAGACCAAGCAAGAACAATAAGAATTCCAGTTCACATGGTTGAAACAATAAATAAATTAATTAGAACATCAAGACATTTATTACAACAATTAGGTAGAGAGCCTAGTCCAGAAGAAATTGCAAAAGAAATGGAAATTTCAGTTGAAAAAGTAATGGAAATCCAAAAGATTGCTCAAGACCCAGTATCACTAGAAACACCAATTGGAGAAGAAGATGATAGCCATTTAGGAGACTTCATCCCTGATGATGAATCACCAGCCCCACAAGATTCAGCTGCATATACATTACTAAAAGAACAACTTGAAGAAGTAATGAGCACTTTAACTCCAAGAGAGGCAAAAGTTCTTAAATTAAGATTCGGTTTAGAAGATGGAAAAGCAAGAACTCTTGAAGAAGTTGGACGTGAATTTAAAGTAACTCGTGAAAGAATTAGACAAATTGAGGCTAAAGCCTTACGTAAGTTAAGACATCCTAGTAGAAGCAAGAGATTAAAAGATTATATGAGTTAAAATAGGGGGAAAATACATGGATAAAAGAGAAATTGAAATCGTTCCAGGAGATGGGAATTTAGAGATTTCACCTGCTCAAGACAATGTATCAGAAAAAATAATCAATAGAAAACCTAAAAAAGAAGACATTATAATTCCTAAAATCTCAAAAAAAAAAGATAAATAAGAAAAAGCAAGTACACTTATAAATATTAGAAAAACTAATATATATGAGTGTACTTTTATGCAGAAGAAAAGTTTTGTTTGCTTTTAGTAAACAAAACTTGACAAAAGAAAAAATTGAAGTTATAATCATAATAACAAGTTTCTTAGCAAGGAGGGATGCTTATGAAAAAAGAAGAAATATTAAAAAAAGCTCGACAAGACGAAGATGAGATGGAACTATCAATTTTAGCTCAATCACTAGGAATAAGTACAATAACGATACCCGTTTTATGTATCATATTTATAGTAGTTAGAATGATAAACTCAGAATATATAGTTAGTGATTTAGTAGCAATTACACTTGCTCAATTAAGTATGTCACAATTATATCAAGCTATAAAAATGAAAAAGGTAATACTGTTTATTACTGGAATCATTACTTTAATATTAATGATTATCTTTACTATCGGATTTATAAATGAGGTGAGGATATGAAAGAGAATTTAGTTTTAAAAAATAAATTAAAATTAGCAAGAGTGGAAAAAGGTTTATCACAAGAAGGATTAGCTGAATTGGTAGGAGTATCAAGGCAAACAATAAATTCAATAGAAACTGGTAAATTTTATCCAACAGCAAAATTAGCATTATTACTGTGTATTGCCTTAGATAAGAAATTTGAAGAAATGTTTTATTTTGATGAATAGAGGTGATAAAAATGAAAAAATTCAAAATTATAAGAAATGTATTAATAGTTGTAGTAATCTTAGTTACAATTATGTATGTATGTTGGTTACGTTCAAATCAAATAGAGTCATCTAAAACAGCTAAATTATATAATAAGATGTTTGAAGATTCATATAAGGAACAAAAAAATATAACGATGCAAATTAGTTATAAAAATGAAAAAATGAAAATAGAAATTATTCAAGCGACAGATAATATAGAAGGAAAAGAAATTATTTACTTTGCACATGATAATTACGACAGGATAAAAAAGGACCCTGACTCTGAAGGTGCAGTAACATATTCTGTTACAACTAAAGATGGCATAAGTAACTATAGTATTTTTCCAAAATTGAAAAAATATGATATGACATATGAGGATAAAGAAAATGATTGTTATGATAACTGGATTAGTAATAGACTTATAGAAATAACAAAATGCAAGTACTACACCAAAGGATATGAAATTGTTGATGGAAAAATATTATATTGCGAGAACTTTAAAGAAGTAGGCTTAAAAATGTATTTCGATAAAGATAATTTAGTATATATGAAATCAACAGAATTAGACAAAATATTTAATGATGTGGAAAATGCTTTATATACTATAAAAATAACATATGATGATAGTTATAAAAAATATACAGAAATCCCAAAAGAATATACAGGATACACAGTTCAATATAATAATGAGACGAATGAGCAAGAACGTGCAGAAATAAAATAAAGAAACGGTACTCTGAAACCAGAGTACCGTTCTCCTTGTTGTACATAATTAGCATAAACGCCATTAACCAAAGCTTACATTAATAGGGGTTACCTTTCAATCCAAGCCGTACCAAACCCAGTAGACGTTTTTATCCATATGGAATAAACATCACTTCCACACCAGAATGTGTAAGAGCCGTGAGACGGAACCAAATGTTCATCAGAACTAGCTGTCCAGAGGATGTTTCCGTTCTTGCCTCTCATCTGGACAACTCCACGATTGGAGATGCCGTTTAACTCACAGCAGATTTTCAAATTGCGGTTAAAGCCGGAACCATTGGTTGAGCAGTATGCCAACCGCTTATAGGTGGTGTTTATCGCCAGCGAATTTGAGAAACTGGTGTACGGGTAGGATGCGGAGTATACCGCCGCTAGTTCTGCCGTTTCGGGAGAACTAGCGGCGACCAAAGAGTTGGTTGCTGATGCTGTGACAGTATTGCCCAAAAACATAGCGAATACCATAATCATAGCCAGCGTTGCGTTTAAAAACTTTTTCATATGGGTGCTCCTTTCATAACCAGGGCATTTACACAAAAAAGTACGACAAAGAGTGTTATTGCGAGAAAAGAATAACTAACAACAATCTCGACGATAACTAGATTCGACAGTTCATATTCGAACGTCAAAAGTATATTAACATGATTTATATAAGATGTCAAGAAAAAAGTAAAAAAAACTTTACAAAAAGTAAAACAAAGACTACAAAAAGTCCATATAACTATACAAACATTATTATGGATAGTATATTTAATATAAAAAATTATGAGAAAGTTGAATTTAATGTTAAAGATATAATGAAGAGAAAGAACATTGCAAGAAATAAGTTATCTGTCTTAACTGGTGCAACTGATAATGTTATAAATAGATATTATAATAATACAATAACAAGATTGGATTTAGATGTACTAGCTAGAATATGCTTTGTTTTAGACTGTAATATAAGTGACATTATTGAATATAAGAAATAAAAAGCAATCTGGATTTTTTTAAATATAAAAACCGTTACATGTTCAAAGTAACGGTTTTAGTTATAATTTTTCAAATATTGCAAAATCATCTACAAAATATATAGTGTTCGTATTTGAATATTTTGGTAGCGAGAAATGGATTCGAACCATCGACCCACTGGGTATGAACCAGTTGCTCTAGCCAACTGAGCTATCTCGCCATAACAGTTAATATTATACTTGCTAATTTGAGTTTTGTCAACAATTTTATTAAATTTTCTTAAGCTATGATACAAATCTTTAATCTTATATTTATATTTCTTAAATATTTTATCCAAAACTATAAAAAATATTAAAATAAATAGTATATAATCTAAAGAATATACTATTTCAAAATACAATATAAAAGAAAAAGCCTCCGAATAAATCGAAGGCTCAATTAGTATTATTCAGCAGCAGATTCTTCTACAGGGTAAACACTAACTTGTTTTTTATCTCTACCTAATCTTTCGAACTTAACTGTTCCATCTGATAAAGCGAATAATGTATCATCACTACCTTTACCAACGTTTGTTCCTGGATGAATGTGTGTTCCTCTTTGTCTAACTAATATATTTCCAGCTAAAACGAATTGTCCGTCAGCTCTTTTCACACCTAAACGTTTTGACTCACTGTCTCTTCCGTTCTTAACACTACCTTGACCTTTTTTATGTGCCACTTAAATTCACTCCCTTCATCTACAGATTTTATATGTTCACTATAAATTAAATCAAACTATTCTGCAGCTTCTACTGTAGCTTTCTTAGCTGCTGGTAATTTAATTCCAGTAATTTCTACCTTTGTATATGGTTGTCTATGTCCTTGTGTTCTTCTGTAATTCTTTTTAGCTTTGTATTTGAATACAAGAATCTTTTTAGCCTTACCATGAGAAACTACTTTTCCTTCAACTTTAATACCTTTTACATAAGGATTTCCAACTTGTACTTTTCCATCATCAGATAATAAAACTACTTTATCAAAAGTAACTTTTTTACCTTCTTCGTTGTCTAATTTTTCGAAAAATACAACATCTCCTTGTGCTACTTTGTATTGTTTTCCACATGTTTCAATTATTGCGTACATTTAAGTACACCTCCCTTTTTTGTATACTCGCTAATCCTTAAATGTAGGTAGTTAGCCAAATTGCTAACATTTATGGAACCTTAATTAAGCGGATTACAATTACATATTCTAACATACATGTATAAAAATGTCAACATAAAAATGCGCAAAGTGGTAATAAATAAGTAATTTTTGTATAAATATTGAATTTAAAAGTAAATTTCGTAAAATACAATTGATAAACTTTTTTGACTTAACGCTTTTATAAAAAATGAAACAGTGTTTAAGATTGACAATAAAATTGATTTAGGATATGATTTTTCGTAGATTTAAAAGTAGGAGGTAGAGACTTTGGAAAATAAAAAATTTTACATTGCTATTGGAATAATTGCAATAATAATATTTGCGCTTGTTGTTGCAATTATATTATCTGATAGCGATAAAAAAGAAGAAAAGAATACTAATACCACAAACAAAAATGCAGTAAGCTCTGTAAATAATACAACAGATGAAGAAGACAAAAATGCTGATGTTAACTACACAGAAAATGCAGAAGCACAGATTGCAGCACCTAAATCTGGAGAAACTATTGCTGTAATGCATGTAAAAGATTTTGGAGATATAACATTCAAATTTTTTAATGATAAAGCTCCAAAAGCAGTTGAAAACTTTTTAACACATGCTAAAGATGGATACTACAATGGCATAAAATTCCATAGAGTAATGGAAGAGTTCATGATTCAAGGTGGAGATCCAACAGGAAATGGAACAGGAGGAGAAAGCATTTGGGGAAAAGGCTTTGAAGAAGAAATAGATGCAAGTTTAGTTCCTTATAGAGGTGCTTTATGTATGGCAAGTACTGGTTATGGAAGATCAAGCCTAGGAAGTCAATTCTTTATTGTTCAAGCAAATGCCACTGATGAAATGAAAAATGCTCTTTCACAATACGGTTACCCAGAAGGATTAATTGATGCATATTCACAATATGGTGGATACCTAAGTTTATATGGAATGTACACAGTTTTTGGACAAGTTGTGGATGGAATGGATGTTGTAGATAAAATTGTGAAAGTTGAGAAAAATCTTTCAGAGACAGGAGAACTTTCAGTACCAGTTAATGATGTTATTATAGAATCAATAGAAGTAAAGGTTCAAGATTAGTAAATAAGGTTCTTAAGTAGAAGTACTTAAGAGCCTTATTTTTGTTTAAGACTAATTTGCAAGCTCATATAAAAAAGAAAGACAAAATAAAACTTAAAGTGAGAAGCCCCAGTTTTGCCAATTTAAGTAGCAAACTATTGACACATATGGAAAATGATGATAAAATATCAAACGTTAACCTTACTCACATATAGTTATGTGGGTTATATATCCAGAAGGAGGTGGAGATAATGAATAAATATGAAAGCATAATCATTATTGATCCAAGTTTAGACGAACAAGGAACTAAAGCTGTAATTACTAAATTTACAGATTTAATCAATGGTGACGGTAAAGTTGAAAATGTAGATGAAATGGGAAGAAGAAAATTAGCTTATGAAATCAACAAAAAATCAGAAGGATACTATGTAGTATATACTTTTGAAGCTAACCCAGAATTCATCACAGAATTAGAAAGAATCTACAGAATTACTGATAGTGTTATGAAATTTATAACAGTTAGAAAAGATGTTTAATATTTAAGGAATACCTTAAGGAAAGCCTTATAGAAAGGTGGAAAAAAATGAACAAAGTTATATTAATGGGTAGATTAACAAGAGATCCAGAAACAAGATATACACAAACAAACAATACACTAGTAGCTTCTTTTACTTTGGCTATAAACAGAAGATTTGCAAGACAAGGTGAAGAAAGACAAGCTGATTTTATACCTGTTGTTGCTTGGAGCAAAACAGGAGAATTCTGTAGCAAATATTTCAAAAAAGGTCAACAAGTTGGAATAATTGGTAGAATTCAAACAAGAAACTGGGATGATGAACAAGGTCAAAAACACTATGTTACAGAAGTAATTGCTGAAGAAGCTTACTTCGCAGATAGTAGAAGAGACGGAGCTGGAGATAGTTTTGAGAACACTTTTGGAACAGCAGTTGCTGATAGCCAAGAATTCCAAGTATCTTCAGATGATGATTTACCATTCTAGAAATTAGAAAAGATTGGGGGTTAGACAAATGGCAGATAAGAAAAATAGAAGAAATAATAGAAACAATAACATGGATGATGATTTTAATCCAAAGTTCAGAAAAGCTAGAAAGAAAGTTTGTCCACTTTGCAGTGACAAAGCTTTAGAGCTTGATTATAAAAACGCTGATCAATTGAAAAAATTCATCAATGATAAAGGTAAGATATTACCAAGACGTGCAACAGGTGCTTGTGCTAAACATCAAAGAGAAATTACTTTGGCTGTTAAGAGAGCAAGACATATTGCAATTTTACCATATACTCAAGATTAGTATATAAACAGGAACGCTAGAAATAGCGTTCTTTTTTTGTTGCTTATTTATGTTTTTTTAGATAGTTAGGTAATTCATTATTAAAAAGCATTTTGTATAGTAATTCAGATTCAAATCATTATATTGAAAAAGAATTACATTATAAATCATATTAAACCCATAATGTGTGGAATTATTTGTCGACAAATGGCAAATAAGATGATATAATTCATGCAAATAAGATTACATTAACAAATATAGGAGAATAAAAATGAAAAATTTATTTATAGAATATCCAAAATGTTCAACATGCCAAAAAGCAAAGAAATGGCTACAAGAAAACAATATCGAATTCGAAGACAGACACATCATAGAACAAACTCCAACAGTCGAAGAACTAAGAGAATGGATTAAGAGAAGCGGACTAGAAATTAGAAAATGGTTCAAC
>CAOJXR010000019.1 GCA_948465565.1 uncultured Clostridium sp. | reverse complement strand
TAAAAGTACAAGAAGCAACATTAACAATGGCTAACAAAGTAGGAGAAGACGAAAATACATGGTCATATACATTTACAAACTTAGAGAAATACGATGCAGAAGGAAATAGAATTACATATACAGTAAGAGAAAAATAACAGAAAGATAAAAGTATCAAAGAAAGGGTAAATGGGAAATAAGTTATAAACAGAAAGTAGACAAACTGTGGAAAAGAACTTATAAAACTATTTATATGAGGGATACGAAAATGTTAAGAGAAAGAAGTAAAAAAGAATTAAATATTTCGTCCCCAACAGGTGAAGCTAGAATACGTGGAAAAACACGTATTCTAGGAGCCTTATTAATGGTGCTTTTAATAATTATATTCATGATGGGTAGTACATTAGCAGTATTCTCGCGGAAATAGTAATGGTCAGGTGAGTAGGTCATCAAGAGAGGTAGCAGAGCAACAGACATCTAAAGCAATGACAGAAAAGGAAGAAAAGAAAAGTTATTATAAAGCAACAATAAAGGAAGAAGAAATTTCAGATGACAAAAAGAAAGTAATAATAACAAATACATATGATGGTCCAATAATATCAGGAGAGAAGCAAGTAACAACAGAAAGAAAAATGAGCTATGTAATAGAAGGAGAAGAAATAGAGTATGCTATCATAGCAAGAAATGACGGTGGAATAGCAAAGGATGTTATTATAAAAGACCAATTGCCAGAAGGATTGGAGTTTGTATTAGCATCTATAAAAGTAGATGGACAAAATATAGATTCAAGCTATAATAATATAGAAGCTCTAGAAACAGGGATAACAGTAAATGTGAATGCCCATAGTGAAACAAAGTTAACATTTAAAGCAAAGGTAAAAGTACTAGAGGGAGAAGATTTAACTAAACTAGAAAAAACAATAAAGAACATTGCAACAGTGGATGGACAGGAAACAGAAGTAACTATAGAAGTTAAGAAAGGAAAGATAATTTCCGAAAAGGTAGCAGAAATAGTAAAGAAAACAGAAGATAAGTTAGGAATAGCAGAAGGAAAAGTAACAACAGGAGATGAGATTGTTTATAAGATAAAAGTAAGCAATATAGGAAAAGATGTTGTAAATGATATTGAAGTAAAAGATGCTGTGCCAAATGGAACAAGCTTAAAAGAGAGGAGTATAAGTGATGGCGGAGTGATTGCTAAAAATAGCAACAGTGCTGACAAAAATGTTACAGGAAACAACAATAATACAATTGCAAGTGAAATAACATGGACGATACCAGCACTTGAAATAGGTGAAACAAAAGAATTAAGTTTTACTGTAATAGTAGGCCAAAACGAAAATGGAAGCATAATAAGAAACACAGCATACGTATCAGAAATGCCAACAAATGAAACAACAACAGAATATGAAAAAGGTAAAACAAGAGTAATCATTCATCATTACGAAGAAGGAACAACAAACAAACTAAGTGAAAACGTAGAAATTGACGGACGTATAGGAGATGAGTACAACACAGTTCCAGCAACAGATATACCAAGCAAATACGAATTAGTAGAAATGCCAAAGAATGCAACAGGAATAATGACAGAAGATGAAATAGAAGTAATCTACTATTATAAAGTAAAAGATACATCATTAATAATTAAGTATCTAGAAAAAGACACAAATAAAGAACTTGCAAAACAAGAATTGCAAATAGGAAAAGTAGAAGAAGACTATATCACAGAGGCAAAAGTAATAGAAGGATATACATTAGTAGGAGATAGTGGAAATACAATAGGAAAATTGACAATTGAGCCTACAACAGTAATATTCTATTATCTACAAAACACAAAAGTAACAGTTAACCATATAGATAAAAACACAGGAGAAGTACTTGCTAAGGTAGAAGAAAGAGGCTTAGTAGGAGATGAGTATCCATCAACATCTAAGAACTTTGATGGATATATCTTAGTAGAAAGACCAGAAAAAGAAACTGTAACAATGACAAAAGACGAGATAGTATTAAATTACTATTATGTACAAATATCAGCAGGGGTAATAGAGAAACATATTGATATAATAACAGGAGATATCTTAGACAATGACGCACATGAAGGAAATGTAGGAGATCCATATGATATACTTGCAAAAGAGTTTGAGGGGTATGATTTAGTAGAAGAAAAATTACCACAAAATGCAAAAGGAATAATGGCAGTAAATGAAACAGAAGTAATATACTATTATATTCATAAGTCAAGTGTAACAGCAGAGTATATTGATAAAGTTACAGAAAATAAGCTATTACCAGATGAAAAACAAGATGGACATGAGGGTGATGATTATACAACAGAAAGAAAACAGATAGATGATTATGTATTAATAGAAGTGCCAGAAAATGCAGACGGTACAATGAAAAAAGAGCCAACAACAGTAAAATACTATTATGTACATACAACAGGAGGAGTAATAGAAAGACATATAGATATAATAACAGGAAAACAATTAGTTACAGAAGAGAAGTTTGAAGGATATGAGGGAGATGACTATAAGACAGAGCCAGAAAATATTCCATACTATGATTTAGTAAAAGAAAGATATCCAGAGAATGCAGAAGGAAAGATGACAATAGAACAAATCATTGTAAATTACTATTACATAGGTCAAGCTAAAGTAGTAGTAAATCATATTGATATTGATACAAATGGGAAATTATCAGACGAAGAAGTAATAGAAGGACACGAAGGAGATAAGTATAATACAGAACCAAAAGATATGAAGTACTATAAATTAGTAGAAGAGAAGTTACCAGAAAATGTGACTGGAACAATGAGTATGGAAACTACAATAGATGAAAATGGTAATAGAATAGTAAATAATACAACATATGTAAATTACTACTATAGAAAACTAAACTTCAACTTGAGCATAGACAAGAAAGTAAATAGTATTATAGTAAATGGAAGAGCAGTAAGTGTAAATGGAAAACTTGGTAAAGTAGAAATAGCTAAGAATGATATTTCATCAAGTAAGATAGAAATAATCTATATGATAAGAGTAACAAACAAGGGAGAACTTGCTGGAAAAGCTAAGTTGCTAGAAAATATACCAAGTGGAACAGTAATGAATACAGCAAAGAACCCGATGTGGGAAGTTGGAGGAGAGACAGCAACACTAGTAACAGAAGAGATAGCCCCAGAAGAAACAAAAGAATATGAAGTAATCCTAGAATGGACAGATAATGGAAATAATGTAGGTTCAAAAGTAAATGAAGTAGAAATACTATCTGGAGAAAATGAACCAAGATTTGAGGATTCAAATAAGGATGATGATAAAGACACAGCAGAGGTAATAATTTCTATAAGTACTGGTGGAACAACATATATAGCGATTGCAGGAGTGGTATTAGCAATACTTGCAGGAGTTGGAGTGATACTAATTAAAAAGAAAGAAGAATAAACCTAATTAAATAGTGAAAAATGAGAGCAGAGGTCGAAAGAAGAAAAATAAGTTCGACCTCTGTTTTTTTAGCAAAATTATGACATACGATTTATTGAGAAAGTGCTGATATTCTCTTGATTTAAGGAATATACCATGATACAGTAAAGAAACTTACATGATGATTGCTGACATATTAAATTTATTTTATTTAATAAATATTTTTTCAAAATTTTATTTCTTGATAAAGTTCTTATCAAATTTCCAAATTAAAATATAAAAGTAAAAATTAATGTAGTAATTATCCTGTTTGAATAAAACAATAGGAGGAAAGCTAATGAAAATAGCAAAAAGAAAGTACAAACCATTAAAAGAAGGAAAATATGACATAAGAAGGGATGATGTATTCAAAATTGTGTTTGGCTCAAATGAAAGGTCAGAGTATTTAAAGGCATTTCTAGAAAGTATCTTACATAAGAAAATAACAAATATAGTAATACGAAATGATAGTTATGCAAGTGGAATATACTATAACTCATTAAAGACAGGCAAGAAGTATATAGAGGCAACAAAAACAATAGTAATATGGATATTAGGATATAACTATTTTGAAGATGGAAATTATCACGAGATAATAAAACAACGAAGAGAGTATAACAATGAGGTGTTTAGTCCTAATATAACAACCCACATATTCCAATTACCAAGGTTTATAGATACAGTAGACGAAATAAGGACAGAAGAAGAACAATGGCTTGCATACTTATCGGGAAACTTAAATAAAGAAGAAAAGGAGGAATTATTTAAGATGAACAGAAGTATAGAAGAAATAAACAAAATATTAGATATAGTAATAACAGATGATGATGTATGGGATGCAATAAATGATAGAATACTAGCACAACAATTAGAAAACCTAAAAATGCAAAGATCACACGAAAATGGCGTAAAAAAAGTAGCCAAAGAAATGTTAAAAGATGGATTTGATATAGAAAAAATTGCTAAGTTAACAGGACTAGAAGAATCAGAAATAATTGATTTAAAAGATTAATGAAAAAAGGAATTGTTCAATATAGAGCAATTCCTTTTTTATAACCAAATAGAAACTCTATACTTTCAATGATAGGTTTGACTTTTCTCCTAAAATAGAGTAAAATATTAACGTTAAGGGGAACTTTATGAATAAAAATAAAAAAACAATAGAAAAAATAACTTCAAGAGTAAAGATATATTTAGTAATAATAGCTTTACTCTTTATTTTAATATGCACATACGATGTAAGATGGATTGTACCATCAATAATTCTATATACACTACTAATCAGTTATACAATATGGGTTAACTCTAAAAAGAAAACAGAATTAGAAACTCATATTGAAGAAGTTGCATGGGGAGTAAACTCAACTGTAAGAAACAACTTACATAAATCACCAATACCAATATTAGTAGTTGAAACAGATGGAGATATAATTTTTAAAACACCAAAGTTTAATAAAGAATTCAAAGAAATTGATGTAACAACATATATAGAAAGTATAATAAAAGAAATTAAACTTGAAATTGAGAATGATGAAAGTAAAAAAGAAATAACAAAACAAATAACAATAGGCAAAAAAGTTTATAAAATATTATGCGAATATACTATAAGCAAAAAAAGAGATAAGAGAAAACAAAAAGAATATGTATTAACATTATATTTTCTAGATGAAACTAGGTATAATACATTATTTGACCAATATGTAAACTCAAAATTATGTATAGGAATTGCTGTAATAGACAATTACGAAGAATTAATTTCAAGACTATCACCAGAAGATAAGCCAACAGTACTTGCAAAAATCGATAAAGCTGTATATGATTGGGCTTCATCAACAGGTGGATTAGTTATAAAAAATGAAAGAGACACGTATATCTACATTTTTGAACAACAATATCTTGCAGAAATAGAAAAAAACAAAATCAGTATATTAGATATAGTAAAAGAAATAGACAGCAAAATGCCAATTACCTTAAGTATAGCTATATCAAACGAAGAAAAAACATATTATGAAAGATATAAATCAGCATTAGATGGAATTGACTTAGTACTTGGTAGAGGTGGAGACCAAGCAATAGTAAGAAAAGAAGGAAAATATAAATTCTATGGAGGAACATCTTTAGAAGTAGAAAAACGTACTAAAGTAAAAGCAAGAATAGTAGCACATACAATAGAAAGCATGATTCAAGACGCAAAAGATGTTATAATAATGGGACACCAAAACCCAGATATAGACTCATTAGGTTCATCTTTAGGAATATATAGATTAGCCAAAACTATTGGAAAACCAGCATATATTGTAAATGACAATTTTGGAATGAATTTAGGAAAATTTATTGATGTATTATTACAAGAGGAAGAATATAACGATGTAATATTAGACGCTAAACAAGCTTTAGCGCAAATAAGCCCAGAAAGTTTATTGATAATAGTAGACACTCATAAAAAATCTTATGTACAAGTTCCAGAATTATTATTAAAAACAGAAAAAATTGTTGTAATAGACCATCACAGAAAGAGCACAGATTTTATTGAAAATGCAAGTCTAACTTTCCAAGAAGTTTATGCATCTTCAGCAGCAGAATTAGTCACAGAAATTGTACAATATGTGGATAGAAAAGTAGAATTAAAGCCAATTGAGATAGAAAGTTTATATGGCGGAATAATGGTTGACACTAAAAACTTTACATTTAAAACTGGTGTAAGAACTTTCGAAGCAGCAGCATACTTAAGAAAATTTGGCGTTGATATTATAAAAGTAAAAAAATGGTTCCAAGCAGATTTAGAAAGCTATAATGTTATAGCAGAAATCGTTAAAAATGCTGAACTAATAGAAAATTCTATAGCAATTTCAACATATTCAGAAGTTGCAAAAGACTCAAACACAATATGTGCAAAAGCAGCAGACGAATTGCTAACAATAAGCGATATCACAGCATCTTTTGTTATTGGAAATACAGGTGACAATATTTGCATAAGTGGACGTTCAATAGGTGATATAAATGTACAAATCATCCTAGAAAAACTAGGAGGAGGAGGACATATTACTCTAGCAGGAGCACAACTTGAGAATATGACTATTGAAGAAGCCAAAATAGAATTGATTAACAGAATTAATGAGTATTTTTCAGAAATAAATATATAATCAAAGGAGGAAATTTAAAATGAAGGTTATACTACTAGATAACATCAAAGGTGTAGGAAAAAAAGACCAAATAATAAATGCAAGTGATGGATATGCACGAAATTTCCTATTTCCTAAGAAATTAGCAGTTGAAGCAAACAACGAAAATTTAGCAAAACTAAAAGCACAAAACGAATCAAAAGCATTTAAAAAAGAAACAGAAAAAAATGAAGCTAGCCAAATAGCTGAAAAAATAAATAAAATAACTTTAAAAATAACAGTAAAAGCAGGAGAAAACGGAAAAATATTTGGTGGAGTAACAGCAAAAGAAATAGCGGAATCACTTAAAAATGAATACAAAATAGAAATAGATAAGAAAAAAGTAGCACTGCCAGAAACAATAAAAAATATTGGAACATACACTGTAGACATTAAATTATACGAAGGAATAGTAGCGAAGTTGCAAGTAAAAATAGAAGCATAGAGGTGAAAACCATGGAATTAGGGAAAATTCCTCCAAATGATGTAGAGGCAGAACAAGCAGTACTAGGCTGTATGTTTACAGACAGAGACGCAGTTATAGCAGCCATGGAAGTTCTAAAACCAACAGATTTTTATAGAGAAGATAATAAACAAATATATGAAGCAATGATAGCACTTTATGGACGAGCTGAACCAATAGATATTATTACAGTAAAAGCTGAACTTGTTACAAACGGTAAGTTTGAGCAAGTAGGTGGATTAGAATATTTAGCCGCATTACCAGAAAAAGTGCCAACAACTACAAATGTTGATAAATATATTAAAATAGTTGAAGAAAAATCTATACTAAGAAACATAATAAAAACTGGAAACGATATTATTGCAGCAGGATATGAGCAAAATGAAGACGTTGAAGATATAATGAATGTTACTGAAAAGAAAATCTTTGACTTAATACAGGACAAAAACACAACAGGATACTCAGCAATCAAAGATGTATTAGTACAAACTTTTTCAGAATTAGAAAGATTATATAATCAAAAAGGCTTTGTAACAGGTGTTGAGACTGGATTTAGTGATTTAGATTATAAAACATCTGGATTTCATAAATCTGATTTAATAATAGTTGCTGCACGTCCTGCAATGGGAAAATCAGCATTTGTATTAAATATAGCAACACATGCGGCAGTAAACAATAATGTACCAGTTATAGTTTTCAACTTAGAGATGTCTAAAGAACAGCTTGTAAACAGAATTTTATGTAGTGAAGCCATGGTAGACAGCAATAAAATAAGAACTGGAAAAATAGATGATAATGAATGGATAAAGCTTGCAAATGCATCAGGACGTTTAGCTGAAGCACCAATATATATTGATGATACGCCAGGAATATCTATAGCAGAAATAAGAGCAAAATGCAGAAAACTAAAATTAGAAAAAGGGATTGGTCTAGTAATAATAGATTACTTACAGTTAGTAGAAGCAAGTGGAAGAAGAAATAGCAGTCGTGAACAAGAAATTTCTGAGATAAGTCGTTCTTTAAAAATATTAGCAAAGGAATTAGATGTACCAGTAATAGCATTATCACAGCTATCACGTAGTGCAGAAAAAAGAGACGATAAAAGACCTATGCTTTCTGACTTAAGAGAGTCTGGAGCAATTGAGCAGGATGCAGATATAGTTATGTTTTTATATAGAGATGACTATTATAATGAAAATAGTGAAAAGAAAAACATAGCAGAAATCATTCTTGCAAAACATAGAGGTGGTTCAACAGGAACAGTAGAATTATCATGGTTAGGAAGCTTTACGAAATTTGCAAATCTCGAAAAATACAGAACCGAATAGATTACGCAAGGACGCTTTTAAAAGCGTCCTAAAAACATTAAAAAGAAAGGAGATTACAATAATGCTAGAAAATAAAGTTTTAGAAACAATAAAAAAATATAATATGCTAGAAAATGGCGATAACGTAGTAGTTCGGCGTATCAGGTGGACCAGACTCAATGACTCTACTTCACATTCTACAAAAACTTAAAGAAAAATATAATTTAAAAATATATGTTGCACACATAAATCACATGATAAGAGAAAATGCAAAAATAGATGAACAATATGTTGAAAATTATTGCAAAGAAAATAATATACAATGCTTCATAAAAAAGGCAGATGTAGTCGCAAAAGCAGAAAAAGACAAAAATGGTGTAGAAGAAGCAGGAAGAGAAGTTCGATACAATTTTTTCGAAGAGGTTCTAAAAAATACAAATTCGAATAAAATAGCAATAGCACATAATTTGAATGATAACGCAGAAACAGTAATAATGAATTTGCTAAGAGGAACAGGACTTGCTGGACTTAAAGGAATTGAGCCTAAAAGAGGAAAATATATTCGACCATTAATTGAAATTCCAAGAGAAGAAATTGAAGAATATTGCATACAAAATAAAATAAAACCAAGACATGATGAAAGCAATGATGACACAAGATATACAAGAAACAAAATAAGAAACATCGTAATTCCATATATAAAAAAAGAATTTAATCCCAATATTATAACAGGAATTTCTAGACTATCTGATATTGTGAAAGAAGAACAAGAATATTTAAAAAAAGAAACCAAAAAAGCATATGATGAAGTAATAATTAATGAAACAGAAGATAATATTATATATAATGTAAGAAAATTTAATGAAAAAGAAAAATTATTGCAAAAAAGACTGATATTATTAGGGATAGAAAAAATTTTTGGAAATACAAAAGGAATAGAAAAAATAAATTTGGAAGATATCATAAAATTGTGCAATAATAATATAGGAAATAAATTTTTGAAACCAAATAAAAATACAAAAATTGAAATAAAAAACAAGCAAATCATTATAAGTAAAGAGATATAAAGTATCATAAAAAAATAAAAAATTGTGTTGTAAATAAAAAATAGTTATGCTATATTATAGTGAGATAAGATAGAGATTTTGTATACCAAGGAGGAAAATATTTTGAAAAATGGAATTAAAAAAATAGCTATGTGGCTAATATTACTTGTTATTTTTATAATGGTGATATCTGCTATTAGTAGCAACATGTATAAAAAAATGACTTATTCAGAATTGCTAAAAAATTTAAATGAGGATAAAATTGAAACAATCCAAATTTCAGATGACAATAAAACAGCAAGTGTAAAAATAAAAGAAGACAATGTGGAGAAAACAGTTACAATACCAAGTTTAGATACATTTATGTTCAAGATTTCTGACCAGTTAGCAGAAGGAAAACTTGAATTATCACAAATGGAAGAATCTAAGTTTCTAAAAATATTAGAAGCCTTTGGACCAACTCTTCTATTAATGGTATTTATATTCTTTATCTGGGTAATGTTTATGAATCCAAATTCACAAGGCGGAAACAAAACAATGTCATTTGGAAAAAGTAAAGCTAGAATGATGACACCAGCAGATAAAAATAAAATAACATTTGAAGATGTTGCAGGAATTGAAGAAGAAAAACAAGAATTAGAAGAAATTGTTGAATTCCTTAAAAATCCTAAGAAGTTCACAGAAATGGGAGCAAGAATACCAAAAGGTGTTTTATTAGTAGGACACCCTGGAACTGGTAAAACACTTCTTGCTAAAGCAGTTGCTGGAGAGGCTGGAGTACCATTCTTTATAATAAGTGGTTCAGACTTTGTTGAAATGTTTGTTGGTGTTGGTGCTTCAAGAGTAAGAGACTTATTCGAACAAGCTAAGAAAAATGCACCATGTATAGTATTTATAGATGAGATTGATGCCGTTGGACGTCAAAGAGGAGCAGGACTTGGTGGAGGACATGATGAAAGAGAGCAAACATTAAACCAATTACTTGTTGAAATGGATGGATTTGCAGCAAATGAAGGGGTTATAGTATTAGCTGCTACAAATAGACCTGATGTATTAGATAAAGCTTTATTAAGAGCAGGAAGATTTGATAGACAAATCGTTGTTGGAGCTCCTGATGTAAAAGCAAGAGAAAAAATACTAGAAGTTCATGCTAAAAAGAAAAGATTGGCAGAAGATGTTGATTTATCAACAATAGCTAAAAATACAGCTGGATTTGTTGGAGCTGACTTAGAAAACATATTAAATGAAGCAGCTTTACTTGCAGCTAAACAAGATAAAAAAGAAATCAATATGAAAGATATTGAAGATGCAATGATAAAAGTTACTATGGGACCTGAGAAAAAAACAAAGGTAATTAGTGACAAAGAAAGAAAACTTGTTGCATTCCACGAAGCAGGTCATGCAGTTGTAAGTAGATTCTTACCTACACAAGACCAAGTTCATCAAATATCAATAGTTCCAAGAGGAATGGCTGGTGGATATACGATGTATAGACCAACAGAAGATAAATCATTTATGTCTAAAATGGAAATGGAAGAAAACATTGTTTCATTACTTGGTGGTAGAGTGGCAGAAAAATTAGTTCTAGGAGATATCTCTACAGGAGCTAGTAATGATATCGAAAGAGCTTCAAAAATTGCAAGAGACATGGTTACTAGATATGGTATGAGTGAAAAAATAGGAACTATTACATTCGGTACAGGACAAGAGGAAGTATTCTTAGGAAGAGATATTAGCCAAGGAAGAAATTATAGTGAAGCAACTTCTTCACAAATAGATGTTGAAGTTAAAGCAATTATTGATAAAGCTTATAGAACAGCAGAACAAATATTAACTATGAATATGGATAAGTTAACAAGAGTTGCAAATACTTTAATGGAAAAAGAGAAAATTGATGGAGAAGAATTTAGCGAAATATTTAATTCATAAAAATGATTTTTGTAAAATCAAAAAATACACCTTAAAATTATTAAGGTGTATTTTTTTATGAGTAGAAAACGAAAAAAGAAAAATAGGGGGATTTTGACGAAATAAAGGGTAAATAAAAGATAGTCAAAACACATTAAAAAAGAAAATAAAAAGTGAAAAAACAAAAAATGATTTTTTGAAAAAATACAAAAAAGTAAAATTACAACAAAAGGAAAAAAGAAGTAAATGGCCTGAAATAAAAGAAAACATCTAACAATATCATTTTGGAAAAGAAAATAAAAAAGCGAAAAACAGAAAAAATGATTTTTTAAAAAAGATAAAATGTAATCAATTTGTAATACAAAAAACGATAAGCTTAGAGTGATAAAGCATAAGAGATTTTACAGAAATAAATGTAAGAAAAAGGGAACTTGTAAAACTCTTGGAAACAGAGGGAAATAAATGCATGGTTACATAATTTATACATGTTTGACATTATACATAATGATGGTAAAATACACTCATCAAAACAAAATAATCTAAGTTAGAAATACTATTTAGGGAGGAAAACATGAAAGTAATCAAAAGGGATGGAAAAATTGTTGATTTTGATGAGGAGAAAATAAGAATTGCAATAGGAAAAGCTAACAACGAAGTATCAAGAAAAGACAAAGCAACAAAAGATGATATTGAAGAAGTAGTAAAGTACATAGGAGAATTAAGAAAAAACAGAATTCTAGTTGAAGATATTCAAGATATCATTGAAGAAAAATTAATGGAATTTGGAAAATATAATTTAGCTAGAAAATATATCACATACAGATATACTAGAGCTTTAATTAGAAAATCAAATACAACAGACCAATCAATTAAAGAATTAATTGATGGAGAAAGTGAATACTGGAATACAGAGAATGCTAACAAAAATGCTAGAGTTGTTACAACACAAAGAGATTACTTAGCTGGAATTACAAGTACAGATATCACAAGAAGATTCCTATTACCAGAAGATGTTGTAAAAGCACATGACGAAGGAATAATTCATTTCCATGATGCAGATTACTTTGCACAAAACGCATTACATAATTGCGAATTAATAAACTTAGATGATATGTTACAAAATGGAACAATAATAAATGATGTTATGATAGAAAAACCACATAGATTTAT
>CAOJXR010000018.1 GCA_948465565.1 uncultured Clostridium sp. | reverse complement strand
ATCTAAGCAACTGGAATGTTAGTAATGTAACTAATATGGCGAATATGTTTAATGGATGTAGTAGTTTGACTAGTATAAACTTGAGTAACTGGGATATGACAAATGTAACATCTGTGTGGGGAATGTTTAATGGATGTGAAAAAATAGAAGAGATATATACACCAGCGAAATTGCCAAGTGGTAATTTAAATATTATATTGCCTAAAAGATATAAAGATGCGAATAAACCAGAAGAAAGAAATAAACTATATAATAGTATTCAGACAGGAGATAATAAATTTTCAAAATCTGTACATTTATTTGATGGAATATTTGTGTCATTTGATTTAGATATAGCAGAAGAATATTTTTTAGATGAGTATACAGATAATATAAAAGCAAGAGCATATAGTAGAAATCAGCTGTCAAAGTTTGGAGGTATGGCTAGCACTGGGGAGAAATTGTTACCATATAATGAAGATGGGAAAGCTATTTTATGGGATGAAGATGCTTTGAGAAGAGAAAAGAAGTATGAATTTTTAGGATGGGAATGTAGTTATGATCATCAATATTATGATGTGCCATTTGTTGCTAACTATTTTCCTGAAAGTGTTATATACACAGCAGTTTTTGATGACAAAAATATAATAAAATATGATTTGGAGTTAAGTAATATAGGAAAAGAAACAGATAAGTTGTTAACAGGAGCACAATATAAGATAGAAGGAACAGGAAGAAAGAATGTATCACAAAAAGAGTATATGGTAAGCGAAAATGGAACATTAGAAATAGAAGACTTATATGTATATGAAGAATATACCTTAACACAAAGAAGGGCATCAAATGGATATAACATAAAAGAAGAGCCAGTTAAGTTTAAAGTTATAAAAGAAAATGATGTATGGAAGTTAGAAGTAATTAGTGGGAACTTTAAAAGTTTTGTGATTGAGCCTTCAATTGTAGAAGAAGAGAATACAAAATTAAAAATTGAATGGGAAGATGAAATATTATTTAAAGTAAGAAAAGTAGATAGTAATGATAAACAGTTAGGACTACAAGGAGCGAAATTTACTATAAAATATAAGAATAATGACGTTTGGGAATATGCAAAAGATATAAATGGAGAAATAATAGGTACAAAAGAAAATATAAATGGGGAGGAAATGTATGTAGTAACAACAGATGAAAATGGATATATTTATGAGGAAGTTATGCTAGGCGAATATCAAATAACAGAAGTTGATGCACCAGAAGGATATAAAATACCAGACAATCCAGTTCAATATTTGAATATTGAACTATTACAAAATGAAAAGCTACAAGTAACAGAATCATGGGCAACAAAATTTACTACTGAATCAGAAGATGCAATAGAAAGAGTCTTATTAACAAAGGATGGAGGAAGAATTTTTGTAGGTAAAACAGGAACTGCCACAACACCTGATGGGATTGTTATAGTAGAAGGAGGAGAGTGTTTAGTAGTAAAATATAATAAAAAAGGACAGAGAACATGGGGAGTTAATTTCAAATATGGTTATCCTAATATGGTAACAGAGACACATGATGAAGGACTTTTAATATTAGGTAATTTAGGAATGGCACAATATAAGAAAAATGAGTTATATGGTACACCAGGACAAGAAGAATATGTAATTGAATGGGAAAGTAGAATAGTAACACCATCACTTATAAATAATAATGAAATTGTTTTTAGATATGTAACAGAAACATCAGATAATGGATTTATAGTACAAGGTAGAATGAATACTAGTATTACATTAAAAGATGCAAAACCAGCTATTACTTTGAACAAGAAAGGCACTAGTGATATATTTATTATTAAATATAAAAGAGTAAAAGAAGGAGAATATGTAGTTGAGTGGACAGATACAATAGCAACAGGTGGAGAGCTATTTATGACAGCAGTACAAGAAACAAGCGATGAAGGAATATTATTAGGAGGAGCTGTACAAGGATATGTTAATTTACCAGATGGAAGTAAATTGACTAATAATACAACAATTGATAATACGGTGTTATTTAAATATACGAAAAAGAAAAATGGAAAACCAGGATATGATTTTTGTTGGGGAAGAAGAGTAACAGGAGATAATAATAAGATAACTGGAATAACAGAAACAACAGATGGAAAATATGTTGTAGCAGGATATTTTGGAGGAAAAATTAATATTCCAGGAATGGAGTCATTAAATAGTAGAGGTGGCTTAGATAATTTGGTAATGGTATTTAATGAAAAAGGAGAAGTAATAAAAGAAGGAGTAAAACAAATAGGAGGAAGTGGTTCAGAGCTTTTAAACCATGTTGCAAGAACAAATGATGGAGGATATGTAACAGTAGGCTCAATAGCAAGTGATGTAAAATTGGAAAATGGTCAAGAAATAAAGCATAATGAAAGTGGAGCAGAATCAGCTACAGATGTTAGCCAAAGAGATGCAATAGTAACAAGATATGATAAAAACATGAATACAGTTTGGGCAAGAACATATGGGGGATTTGGACAAGACCATTTTACAAGCGTTTTTGTTGATAAAGATAATAATATATTATTAGGTACATATTTTAAAAGTAATGGAGTAACACTTGAAAATAAAGAAGTATCAGGAGGGTATTTAGAAGGATATGCTGATAGCGTAGATGCGGCAGTTATACAATTAAAGGAATATATAGAAGAGCCACAAAGTATAAATTATCAAGAAATGATAGTATTAGGAGAGAAAATACCAAAAATAGAAATAGAAATATTGAAGAAATGGGATCATACAAATAATAAATATGAAAAACCAAAAGAGATAAAAATATTGTTAAAGGCAAATGGAGAAGAATTGAAGAAGATAACGATTACAAGAGAAAATAAGATAGAAATAGAAGGAGAGCCTCAAAATCAAGAAACATGGAGATATGTAATTACAGAATTACCACAATGTACGAAATATGGAGAGAAGATAGAATATACAATAGAAGAGAGTGTATAGATTTTATATAATTAAACCAGTTTAATAAAAAAGTAAAAATGAAGTGAATATTTGTAATTTCACTTCATTTTTACTTTTTATATTTTTAATTTCTTAATTTCTTTTACCTCTTTATACAATTGAGCGATATGGTCGGTTCTGTCTTTGTAAGCTATTTTGTATTCGTTTTGAACGGCTTCAAAATTGTCGATTGTTTCACCTTTTTTAAGGTATAGTTCGGCTTCTTGTTTATAGTATTCTTTTTTGCTTTTGAAATTAGTTGATAAGTATTTTTTGTAACTGTGTTCAGCTTTGTTTAATCTGGCAATTTCTTCTTTAATGAAGTCTAGGTATTGTTCTCTTACAGCTATTTCATATTCTGTGTCGTCTTGTATAACTTTAAATAGTGCTTTTACTATTTTTTTATCTAGCTTACCAACTTTGGTATCTTTTATAATCATTTTCATGCCTTCTTTTGGCTTTATAGGCTGAGAATTTTCAATTAATATATTTAGTGTATCAATTATACCGATGTGAGTTTTATATTGTCTTCTAGCACTAATTGCTTCAAATTCGTCTGCAACACGGATTATTTGTGCTTCATAAGGTATATCTTTTTTTGTTAGTCCTTGAGGATATCCAGAACCATTTAATGCTTCATGGTGGTAATATGCGCCAGCTGCATAAGGACGTAACTTTAGGTCTTTCATACACATATTGTATCCAATAGTTGTATGTGTTTTCATTATTTCGTATTCTTCATCTGTTAGAGCTGAGGTTTTTTGTAAAACTTGTGGTGGAATAAACATTTTTCCAATATCATGAAGATATGCACAAATTGTACAATATATTGTGAAGCCTTCACTTTCGTGTAAGTATTCACATAAACGACATGTAATGGATGCAACGTTTTCACAGTGTTTTCTCGTGTAAACGTCCAAACTGTCTAAGCATGCTAATTGATAACGCATTGCATGGTCTAAGTTATATGATTTTAAAGATGTACGGTTATAAAAATCGAATTCTTCTTTCATAATTGAATTCCTTTCTTTGGTGATATAAATATTCTATCCTTTACAATGAAAATGGTCAAGTAAAAGCTTGATTAAATCCGGAAAATAATGTATTATAGGAGAGTAAATAAAGCAAAGAAGGAACGAAAAAATGTATTTAAAAAGAATCGAGTTACAAGGATTTAAATCTTTTGCGGATAAAACAGTTTTAGAGTTTTTGCCAGGAATTACTACAGTAATTGGACCTAATGGTTCTGGTAAGAGCAATATTTCTGATGCTATTAGATGGGTACTTGGAGAGCAAAGTATGAAATCTTTAAGAGGAGCAAAAACTGAGGATATTATATTTGCAGGTACGCAGAGTAGAAAATCACTTGGATTTGCCGAAGTTTCTATGATAATAGATAATACAGACCAGAAGCTGCCTATTGAATATAATGAAGTTACTGTTACTAGAAAGGTTTATAGGAATGGTGAGTCTGGGTATTATATAAATAAAACTCCATGTAGATTGAAAGATATCTTAGAGTTGTTTATGGATACAGGTATTGGTAAGGATGGATATTCTATTATTGGACAGGGAAAAATTGATGAGATTTTGAGTAATAAGTCTGAAGAGAGAAGACATATTTTTGAGGAAGCTGCTGGGATTGTAAAATATAGAACAAGAAAGGTAGAATCTGAGAAGAAGCTTGAGCAGACTAAGGTTAATTTGCTTAGAATAAATGATATTATTTCTGAGATTGAGACTAGCATTGAGCCTACTAAACAACAGTCTGAAAAGGCAAAAGAATTTTTGAGATTGAGAGATGAACTTAAGAGTATTGAAATTGGATTATTTATTCATAATATCAATGATTATAAACAAAAAATTCAAGAGATTATTGAGACAGAGGATGTTTTTAACACTCAATTAGTTAGAGAAAATGAGAGGTTTTCAAATATTCAGGAGTTAAAAGAGGAACTTAAAACTGCTATTGATAATATTACTGTTCAAATTGAACGAATGCAGAATTTGGGTTATGAGAACGATAAGAAAAAGGAGCAAATTCAATCTAATATTAATTTGAATTTACAGAAAATTTCTAACAATAAAGAAAATTTTGAAAGATTAGAAAAAGAAATTCAAGAAAGTACGGAAAAGCTTAATTTGCTTGAAGAAGAGAAAAGTCAGAAAAAAGACAAAAAGACAAATCTAGCTGAAAACAAGGAAAAATTTGCAAAAGAACTTGAAGAGAAGGAAGCTGAACTTAAAGTTTTGACTGACAAGATGTCAGAAAAGGAACTTGAAATTGAGGCTAAGAAGAAAAAACTTGATGAGAATACTGATGAAAAATATGAGATTTCTAATACTATTAGTACACTTACTGCTAATGCTGAGAATGCTGAGAGCAGGAAGAAGGCTATTAAAGAGGAAATTGCATCAAATATATCAGAACTTGATTCTTCTAGAATGACTAAGTCAGAAATTTCACAAAAATTTGCAGAGATTGAGGCTAGAAGAAATAAGATAAAAGGCGATTTAGAAAGTATTGAAAATGAGAGAAAAGTTGCTAATGAGAAGCTGAGAGATTTTAATGTAAATATAAATCAATCAGAAAATGAGATGAGAATTAAAGATTCTAGATTGAAGTTTTTGATTGAGACTGAGAAGGAAAAAGAAGGTTATATTAGAAGTGTTAAATCGATTCTTAAAGATTGTGAGAAAGATGCTGGGCTTAGAAAAGGTGTTCATGGAGTTATTGCTAATTTAATTTCTGTGCCTAAAGATTATGAGACTGCTATTGAAATGGCTCTTGGTCAAACTATGCAGAATATTGTTACCGATACGGAAGAGGATGCTAAAAGGCTTGTTGAACATTTAAGAAAGTTTAATTTAGGTAGAGCTAGCTTTTTGCCTATTAGTTCTGTTAATGGTAAAAAGGTGGATAAAATTAAGGCTGAAAAAGGAGTAATTGGTGTTGCTTCTGATTTAGTTAAGTATGATAAAAAGTATGAAGGTGTTATTTTAAATCTATTAGGTAGAACTGTCATTGTTGACAATATGGATAATGCTATAGCTA
Source organism: uncultured Clostridium sp. (assembly GCA_948465565.1). GTDB lineage: Bacteria > Bacillota > Clostridia > TANB77 > CAG-508 > UMGS1994. Next base: position 9,349 of record CAOJXR010000018.1, on the reverse strand, counting down.
TTGCTAGGAAGAATTCTTATGGTTTTAGAATTGTGACTATTGATGGAGATACTTTAAATCCATCTGGTGCAATTAGTGGTGGTAGCGTTTCTCAAAAGACTGTTAATATTTTGGGTAGGTCGAGGGAAATCGATGATTTGAAGACGGAGATTGAATCTTTACAAAAAAGGATTGAGAAACTTAAGGCTGAGAAGAAAGAATATGAAGAGTCTATAGAAAGTACATTGGATGCAATTGAAGTTTTGGATAACCAACTTAAAGAGGCTGAGATTGTTTATGCTACTGAAAAACAGAAAGTTGTTTCTATTGAGGAGTCTGTTTCTAAGGTTGAAGCTAGAATTGATAAACTTAAAGAAGAAGAGGCGTGTATAAATGAGCAACTTAGAATAAATGTTGAAACTCAAGAGGAATTGAAGGCTAAGATTGCAAGTTTTGAGGCTGAAAATGAGAGCTTGGGCAAGGAGATAAATGAGTTTGCTGAGGCTAATAAGGATACTCAGAAGATTGCTGATGATTTGAATTTTGATATTACTAATTTAAAGATTTCTGTTTCTTCGTTTGATGAGAGTGAGGCTTCTATTGATGAATTGGTTGAGAGAATAAATTTGGATATAGAAAATATACATAAGTCTATTGAGAATAAAAATGAGCAGAAGACTAAGATTCTTGAGGATAATGAAGTTTTAGAGAAAGATAATGTTGAGCTTGAAGGAAAAATTAATGAATTGATTAAGCAAGTTTCTAGTAGTGGGCAAAAGGTAGAGGAATTAAAGCAGGAGAGAACTTCTAAAAATGAAAAACTTATTGAGTCTGAGGAGAATTTGACTAGCCAAACTGAGAAGATTGATGGATTAAAGGAACAAATTAATAAGAGCGAAGTTAAGAAGTCTAAGCTTGAGTTTGAGCTTGAGCAAATTGTTTCTAAGATGTGGGAAGAGTATGAGATTACACCAAATGACCCTGGTGAATATGAAGAACCTAAGAATGTTGCTGAGGTTCAGAAGAGGGTTACATCGCTTAGAGCTAGTATGAAAGACCTTGGAAGTGTTAATATTGATGCAATTGAGGAGTATAAGAAACTTAAGGAACGTTATGATTTTATGTCTGAACAACGTCTTGACCTGGAGACAACTATTGCTAAACTTAGAAAGGTTATTCTAGAAATGACTGATACTATGGAAAAGCAGTTCAGGGAGAGATTTAAGATTATTAATAAGAATTTTTCTGATGTGTTTACTGAACTTTTTGGTGGTGGTAAGGCTGAACTTAAACTTACTGACCAAGATAATATTTTGGAATCAGGTATTGAGATTGAGGTTCAACCACCTGGAAAGAAGCTTCAAAATATGATGCTTTTGTCTGGTGGAGAGAGAGCATTTACGGCAATTGCATTGTTGTTTGCTATTTTAAAAATAAATCCTGCTCCTTTCTGTGTGCTTGATGAGATTGAGGCTGCTCTTGATGATGTTAATGTGTATCGTTTTGCAGAGTATTTGAAGAAGTTTTCTAATAATTCACAATTTCTTGTTATTACTCATAGAAAGGGTACTATGGAGGCTGGTAATACGGTTTATGGTATTACTATGGAGGAGAATGGAATTTCAAAATTGTTATCATTAGATTTGAAAAAATAAGATTTGCAGGGCAGGTGACTGCTCTGTTTTAATATAATTGGGAAGGAGAGTAATATGGATTTTTTTGATTCACATGCTCATTATAATGATGAGAGATTGAGAGATTATAGAGATGATTTGATTTTTGATATGTATAATGATGAGATTACTAATATTGTTTGTGCTGGATATAGTTTGGAGGCGTCAAGAGAGGCTGTAGATATTGCAAATAAATATCCACATGTGTTTGCAACTTGTGGAATTTCTCCAAATGATATTGGTGAGAATGTGGATAGCGAACTTGCTAAAGTTGAAGAACTTGCTAAGAGTGATAAGGTTGTTGCTATTGGAGAGATTGGGCTCGATTATTATTGGAATAAGGAGAATAAGGAGTTACAAAGGGATGTTTTTATTAAACAGATTGAGATGGCAAATAAATTGGAGTTGCCTATTGTTATTCATACGAGAGAAGCGGTTATTGATACTATTCAGATTTTGAAGGAGTATCCTGTTTTGAAAAATGGAATCTTTCACTGTTGTCCTCTTAATCAAGAGTTGATAAAAGAGGGGCTAAAGCTTGGATTTTATATTTCTTTTAGTGGGAATGTTACTTTTAAGAATGCTAAGTCTGCAGGTTGTATTGAACTTGTACCTATGGATAAAGTTTTGATTGAGACTGATAGTCCTTATTTGTCTCCTGAGCCTCATAGGGGTGAGACAAATACTTCTAGAAATGTGAAGTTTGTTACTGAGAAGATTGCTGAAGTTAAGGGAATGAAGTTAGAGGAAGTAGCGGAAATTACGAGAGAGAATGCAAAGAGGATTTTTGGGATTTATTAGTTTATATTCGCGTAAGTTAAAGTAGACAGAATTTAAATTAAGCTGTTTTTGTTTAATGTAGAGTATAAAACTCATATAAAAAGCTTGAATTATGTTAATTTTCCATGTATAATATATGATGTTAATTTGGAAAGGAAGGTTTTTATGTTTCAAAAATTAGAGGCTGTTGAGAAAAGATATGAGGAATTAAATAAGCTTATTAGTGATCCAGATGTTATTTCTAGACAAAATGAGTGGAAGAATTTAATGAAGGAACATAGTGATTTAGTAGATATTGTAGAGAAATATAGAGAGTATAAAAAAGTTAAAGAGGCAATGGATGAGGCAAAAGAGATGCTTTCAGATAGGGATTTAAAAGAACTTGCTGAAATGCAAATTGAAGAGTGTAAGGAGAAATTACCAGTACTTGAGGAAGAGTTGAAGATTTTACTTATTCCTAAGGATAAGGATGATGATAGGAATATTATTTGTGAAATCCGTGGTGGTGCTGGAGGAGATGAAGCGGCATTGTTTGCAGGAACATTGTTTAGAATGTATTCAATGTATGCTGAGAGAAAGCATTGGAAATTAGAAGTGTTAAATGAGAATGAGACAGAGCTTGGTGGATTTAAGGAAATTTCTTTTATGATTACTGGTAAGGGAGCTTATAGTAGATTTAAATTTGAGAGTGGTGTTCATAGGGTTCAAAGAGTTCCTGATACAGAGAGTAGTGGCAGAATTCATACTTCAACTGCTACAGTTGCTGTATTACCCGTTGTTGAGGATGTTGAAATTGAAATTAATCCTGCTGATGTTAGAATGGAAGTTTTTAGAGCTTCTGGTGCTGGTGGGCAGCATGTTAATAAGACATCTTCTGCTGTTAGATTAATTCATGAGCCTACTGGAATTGTTGCAGAATGTCAAACTGAACGTTCACAAGTTCAAAATAGAGAGTATGCTATGAGATTACTTAAGTCTCGTATATATGAGATTGAGAAAAGAAAACAGGATGAAGAGCTTGCCAGTGAGAGAAAATCTCAGGTTGGTGCAGGTGATAGAAGTGAGAAGATTCGTACTTATAATTATCCTCAAGGACGTATTACAGACCATAGAATTGGTTTGAGTATTTACCAGATGGAGAATTTCTTGAATGGGGATTTAGATGAAGTGATTGATAGCCTGATTGCTTATGATAGGGCTGAGAAATTAAAGGGAAATCAAGAATAGGAAGATGATATCATAGCTCGATAGCTGAAATATACTGTCGAGCTATGTTTTTTTATGTGATTTTTTGATATACGATTTATCATGAAAATACGCATATTCTCTTGATTTAGCCAATATATCATGATACAGTAAAGAAACTTACAGGATGATTGCTGACATATTGAATTTATTTTATTTCATAAATATTTTTTTAAATTTTATTTCTTGATAAAGTTCTTATCAAATTTCCAAATTAAAATATTGAAATTAATGTAGTAATCATCTTGTTTGAATAAAACAAATAGGAGGAGCTAATGAAACTAGCAAAAAGAAAGTATAAACCACTAAAGAGAGGAGAATATGATATACGAAATGATGAAGTATTTAAAATAGTATTTGGATCAAATGAAAGGTCAGAATATTTAAAAGCATTTTTAGAAAGTGTATTACATAAAAAAATAACTAATATAGTAGTACGAAATGATGTAGCATTAGATAAAGTACATGCAGATAATAAGTTAATGAGGCTTGATATATTAGCTGAAATTGATGGAAAAGAGAAAATAAATATTGAAATGCAAAACAAGAATGAGTATAATATAGTAAATCGAAATGATGGATATGCAAGTGGAATATATTATAATTCATTACAAATAGGCGACAAATATTTAAATGGAACAAAGACAGTAGTGATATGGATATTAGGATATAATTGTTTTAAAGATGGGAATTATCATGAGATAATAAAGCAAAGAAGAGAGTACAATAACGAAGTATTCAGTCCTAATATAACAACACACATATTTCAATTACCAAGGTTTATAGAGAATGTTGAAGAAATAAAAACAGAAGAAGAACAGTGGCTTGCATACTTATCGGGAAACTTAAATAAAGAGGAAATGGAGGAATTATTTAAGATGAACAGAAGTATAGAAGAAATAAATAAAATAGTAGATATAGTAATGACAGACCAAGATGTAAGAGATGCATTAAATGATAGAATACTAGCACAACAGTTAGAAAATTTAAAAATGGAAAGAGCATATGAAAATGGAGAAAAGAAAGGTAAAAGGGAAGGTAAAAGAGAAGGGAAGAAGGAAATCTCTATAAAAATAGCTAAAGAAATGATAAAAAAGGGATTTGATATAAAAGAGATTATTGAACTAACATGGCTAGATGAAGATGAAGTTATTAAATTAAAAGAGAATAAAGAAGATTAATAGTTAGAATTGAAAATAGTTTAAAAAGGGCTTTTGACAAATAAAAATGTCAGAAGTTCTTTTTAATTTATAAATAATATATATTGAAATGTGGTACAATAAACATAAATGGAGGAAAATGGCGATATGAATGAGGAAGAGATTAAAAAATTAAAAAATAAAATCATGGATTTTCAAGGGCAAGATGTATTTGTTGCTATACAGCAAGCTATTCAATACAAAACAACAATATATAAAGCAAAAGTTATAATGAGTAATGAGCGATTGATAATTTCAGATGGAGAAAACCAAGATTTTATAGTAGAATTACAATACTTAGAAAATGTTGATGTTGAAGGAGATACAATAGATTTAGAAATGTCAAATTGTATTAAGATAAGTTTAGATTGTTAAAAGTGTAAAAGGACTAATTTACAAAATAGTAAGTTAGTCTTTTTTTTCGTCGTCTACAAAGATTAGAAGTTCATCTATTTTACAGTTTAATACTTTACAGAATCCGTTCTAAATATTTATATGATATGGAATTATGATTTCTTATAGCTTGATTGAGGTTCCAACGTGTAATTCCCATTTGATTACAAAATTTTTCTTTACTCAGTTTTTTTTCTTTTAGTAATTTTTCTATATTAAGTTTTATCATTGTTCAACCTCCAATTGTTATTATTTTACTGTAATTATTTTACAATATTTACTTGAATAGGTGTAGACATGTAGACGAGTCTACTTGGCGTAAGGAAAAGAGAAAATAAATACATAATTCTAAGTAACGATGGAATGTGTTTTGATGAATTACTTTTAAAATGTGCTATGAAATAAGTGAAGTTCTATAATAGTAAATTTAATGAATTATTTTAAAAAGTTAACTTTAAATTAGAAATAAACAAAATAAAAAATAACAAAAATAAATGTAAGCGTTGATATTAGCTGATTACGACGATTGTATAACAAAGACAAAGATTGTAAAAAAGTCGAATTTTGTGGAGAGTTGCGGGAAAAATGCGGATTGTGTAAATAAAAAGATAAATATTTTTTAGAAATTGAAAATAAATTCTTATAGATGGCTGTAAATAGATGTTTATAACGAATTGCTTACTGAAAAATCTTCTTATGGACTTCTTGACGAGTTCATAAAAGCATTTAAAATCAGAAGTGATAGATTAAATAATACTGACTAAATCAGGATAATAGTTGGTAGAAAGGGAAAAGTTATGAACGGAGATAAACAGAAGAAGATTAGTGTAAAGAAAGTTATACTATGTGTAGTTATAGCGATGGTTGTTGCTGTAGCTGGTCTTGTTATGTATTCAGAGAAAGTGCATAAGATAGGATTTATCGAGAACATAAAGCAAACGATAGAGGAAATGATAAATCCAAATGCAACAGGAATGAGTAATGCAACTACAATAGATGTAACTAATATTGTGAATGATGATTGGTTTGAGCATGAGCATGAGTGGAACTGGAAGTTTGATGATACAAACCATTGGCAAGAATGTGAAATATGTAAAGAAAGAAAGGACGAGTCAACTCATACTGTAACAGAAAATTGGTCTTTAACAGGTGCAAAATGTAGAAATGGAAACTCCTGTACTAAAAGATGCGAATGTGGTTATGTTAAAATAGAAACAGTACCACACACATGGAATGGCGGATACGTAACGGATGGCTCTATAACTGGATATAATATGCATACTAAAAAATGCAGTGTATGTGGAGACTGTATACTTGAAAATAAAGACTATATAGATAAAACAGATGGAGACAAATTAAAAACAGAAATAAGAATCCGTGAAGATGGATCAATAGCAGAAGATAATATTTGTGAAGATGCAAATGGAAACAAAATCAGTTGTGAAAATACAAATATGAAATGTGCTATTTGTGGAGGTCCATATGCAAGATTAGACAGCCATCAATACACATTTAGTAACGGAAAGCTTGTATGTAGACTTTGTAGAAAAGAAATAGGAACATATGATCAAAATATTGAAATTACAAGCAAAGGACCAATTGAAGAAAAAATAATTACAATTAATATGAGTTATTATGAAGGATATACGGCCACTTCTGCTAATACATTTGGAACAATTCACAATGTAAATGACAAAATAATTAGTAGGACTTATACAGTATCAAATGATAGAAAATCTGCAACTATGGTTATAAAATGTTCTAACAAGATATCTGGAAATGATACACCATATCGTATAACTTCTCATGTTATTCAGACATTCGGAGAATTATGCTATTATTCAGAAATACAAGCTATTACAGTTAAACCAGAAGTTTCAGCAAGTGTAATAACAGTAACAGATGATTGGAATAGGTATTGTAAGATTAATGTAATGGCTGAGAAAGTATATGCAAATAATCCTATAATAGTTTTGAAACAAGATGGAATTACTTTAAAACAGTTTAATTGTGAAGTAACAGACTATAAAATTAATCAAGAATTAATTATAGAGGAGAAGAACTTTAATTTTTTAAAACCAATAGAAGTGGAAGTACTATATCCATCAGGATTAAGTGCATCAGTAGAAGTTATTGCCAACAAAGTTGATAATATGGGACCAAACGTTACTACTAATATAGATGATGCTAATATATGGAGTAAATCTAAGACATTAAGTATTAAAGCAGAAGATTTACAAAGTGGATTTCCTAAAGTCGGAATAATAAAGGTAGAAGATGTTGGAGTACATGAAATAGGAGAAAATGTATCTAATAGAACATATAATTTGACTGGAGATGTGTATAATTCAAAAGAAATTAAAATTTTTGCACAAGATAAGTTGGGCAATAATACAGTAGAGACAATCACAATAGATAAATTAGATAATACTGGACCAACGATAACTGATGCTAGCTTGAGAAATAATGCAATAACATTAACTACTCATGATAGAAAAGAAGGAGTAGAAGGAGAAGGTTCAGGAGTAGCGAAGTATAGATACATAACAGGTGGAACTAGACTAGAAAATCCAGTTGTTCCAGATAATGCAAAAGAAGTAGTACCTGAGACAGATGCGGAAGGAAACTTGAGTAATACAATAGCAATAGAAGGAATAGGAAATGCAAAATATGTATATATTGTAGCAATAGACAAATTAGGAAATGTAGGAGAAACTTATGAAGTAGAAGTACCACCATTAGTGCTAAACAGCCAAGTTAACTTAGAGGCAGCAAATGGACATGGCGGTGTTGATTTAAGTTGGACAGGAGACAGCCTAGAAGATGCTATATATAAGGCATATCAGAAGAAGGAAGGTTCAGACGAGTGGGAAAGTATTTCAACAGTTGACTTTTATAATCCTGATGAAGAACCAATAAAAGTACTAAATGTTTATCCTAAGAGAAGTACTAATTCTGCTATTTCATCACCACCAACAGTAACATTTACATATACAGATGGAACAACAGCAAGCTTACCAAAATCAGCAGCACTAAAGGTTTGGATGGAAGGTGGAAAAATTAATGGTGAGAGTTTTGAAGCATATGGAAAAAATCCTATAACAAATCAACAATTAATACAGGTGACTGCAATTGACGAAGATACGTTTAATAGTAATCCTAAAGTGATATGGGATTATGATGTATTTATGGTAGGAACTTGGGATGGTACGGGTGGAATATCTTCTACAAAGAATCCAAACTCAATAGAAGAATTAAAGGACTACATAAAATCTGGTAATGGAGTACTTATAGGACATGATACCATAAATTCTTTCCAAGAATTGAAAGAATATTTTAATATTGAAATTGGTGGAGTAGCTAATAATAAGCCAAATTGGCAGTATGGTTCAACAACTATTAAAGTGGTCAGAAAAGGATCTTTAATAAATTTTCCTTATGAACTACCAATGGGTGCTGAATTAACAGTTCCATTTTCACATATATCATCACAGGCTGCACATGGAAACGTATGGATGGATTTTGTAAATGGAAAAGCAGGAGCATTTCCTGGAGTAAATGATCAATCTTTAACTGTAAATAATTATTATAATGCAGGAGGAACAGGTAATCCATGCTATTACCTAACAACATGGAATAATACAGCAATGATTCAAACAGGAAGTTCTAATTGTGCATCAACACCAGATGAGCGTAAAGTTTTAGCAAATACATTATTCTACTTAAAACAACGTACAAAAGTTACAAGCTTTACAGATAATAGTGCACAAGATTTAAAAGCACCTAATGCACCAGAGTTGCATATAAATCCAGCAAATAATGATAAGTTAAAATTAACATATAATGCAGAAGATAATGGAAGTACATATTCATATTATGTAGAGGCATACGATGAAAATGACGCAAGCATATTACTTGCTACATCAAATCAAAGAACAGAGACAGTAACAACAGGAACAAAGGGATATTATTATATAATTGATGAAAATAGTGAAAATACAGATTTTGATGTAAGTACAGCTACTTATATTGAAGCAAATGAACTAGAGATAGATTTAAGCAATTTAGGTAAATATGTTC
>CAOJXR010000017.1 GCA_948465565.1 uncultured Clostridium sp. | reverse complement strand
CGGCCATCTGCACCAGACTTAAAAAGCACACAAATGTTGATTTTTCAACACTTGCGTGCTTTTGCTTTGTAAGTTTTAATGCAATTTTAATGCAGTAGGACTTTAAATTATTTTTTTATATTCTTCAAAAGCATATTCTGGTGAAATATCAATATACACTTTATCTGTAATATCACTTTCTTCAACATGACCAGCGAAATATTGAATGGCTTTCATATCTATACCACTTTCTTTCCAATCAGTAATTCTGTCATGTCTTAATCTATGATTATGTAGAGAACCTTTACATATTTTATATTTATTATTAATTCTTCTTAGCCAAGCATTAATTTCTTTATCACATATAAATGTGTTATTTTCGTAATCCCAAAATAATAATCCATAAATATTAGTAATTTTTCCTGATAATTGTTCATCTAAGATTTTCTTAATTTCAGTAGTAATAGGGAAATAACGTTCACCTTCATCAATACCTGTATTTTTATTATAAGTTTTAGTATGTTCGCCAAGAATAGTTTTTCCATCTTTATCTCGTGTGAGTGTATTATGGATATGAAGTTTAGAAAATTCCTTATTTATATCTTCTTTAGAACGCGCTAGAACTTCACTGATACGCATACTGGTTATCCATTCTAGTTTAACAATATTTCTATATTTATGGTCTTTTTCTTCATAGTCAAGTACATGTTCAAGACATTCTCGTTCTGCTTTAGTTAGAGGTTTAATTTTCTTTGTATCTTTAATTGAAATAGGTTTTTTTAAGTTTTCGTCATCCATTATATTATAAGGGATTAGATTAACGGATTTTGATGAAGCAATAGAAAAAGCTTTAAATAACAATCTCCATATTTTATCTATAACAGATTGAGCATACGTTTTTATAATTTCCTTTGCTTCTTGAATGTCATCCAATGTTACTTTTTGAATTGGTTTATTAACGAAATTATCACAACTTTTATCAATAGAAATTAGCGTATCCTTATCTCGCCTATATGAGGTTCCAATAGTTATTCCATCCTTAAATTTCTGCTCAATATGTTTTTCGATAATTTCGTGAACAGTATCAGTTCTTTTCTCAATATAAGAACCATTATCGAGTTTGTTTTGGATAGCTCTTACTCTAGTAAAAAAATCTGTTTTACGTTCACCTTTTCTTTGTGTTAGAGTTTTTCTTTTCCCTTTGAACCAATATTGCCAAATCCATTTTTGCAATGTTTCACTAAAATAAGGTTTTGATAATCCATTACCAGCTTTTTTCTTTTTGATTTTTTCATCTGTAACATAATCAAAATTTATTTTAACTTCTTTATTATTTTGAGAACTAGATGTACAATGTTCCTCTAATGCTTTTTGTTTAGTTAATATTTTATTTTGTTCTTCTTGAGATAAATCAGAGAAATAAATAGCTTCATAATTGCTCAAAAAAGCTTTGTTATATTTATTCCAGTTCTCAACAAAATTCATAAAGAATATTTTTTCTTCCTTATCTTTTGAAATATCAATACCTTTTTCCACATAAAAGTCAACAGAGCATAAACAAAGCATGTGTTCAAATTTTCCTCCAAAAGCTGTTGTAAATTCCCAAGATTGTAAATAATCAATTTCATTTGTTTCAATATTTTTTAAATAATAATATTCTGCCATAAAAACTCCTTTCATGTACAAAATACCTAAAAAGAGTTGCAAAATATTATTATTTCTAGTATAATTTAAATAGTGCAAATATTTAAGGTATTTGTAACTTGTTTAATTTTTGAGAGTGGGGTTTGGCGACATCACTCTCTTTTTTATTTTTAATATAGGCTTGACATTTTTGTCAAGGGGTCTTGATTTTTTCGTCAAGCATAATAATATAAATAAATAATATATATATATATTATTATATTATAATATTCTGTTTGACGATTTCGTCAAGGGGGCTTGACTTTTTTGTCAAGGCATCATAACATTCCTGTATAAGAAATCACCTTCCCAATGATTTCTACTGGAATTTCAGCAAGATTATAACATTGTTCTTTGTGCTCAGTATTATAAGACATAGGAACTAAAGTTATAAAACCATCTTCTTCACATTTAAATTGTTTTACAGTTGCATCATCTCCATTTACTCTAAAAACTCCAATTTCATTTGGCTCTAAAATAGGTTGCTTCTGAACTAACACAAAGCTTCCTTCTGGAAACTTTTTTGACATACTATCTCCAATTACACGCAAATAAAAATACTCATGGTCTCGTTTTAGTAATGATGATGGAGCAGGTATGTAATCTTCAATATTTTCTACAGCTAATATTGGTAATCCAGCAGATATTTTACCTAATGCGGGCAATTTGATTACAGTGTCAGCAACGGGAAACACATTAATTTTATCTTCTAAAACAACATCTTCCATAGGAACAGCATAACCAGCAAGCCAATTGGAATTTACGTTTAGTGCTTGAGCAATTTTAACAAAATAATCACCATTAGGTTCAGAAATTCCTTTCACATATTGATTAACGCTCTGTTTACTAATGCCTGTTTTTTGAACTAAATGACTAGGTTTCATATTACGCAAAGTAAGAGCTCTATTTAAACGAGTACAAAATTTTTCTTCTTTCATATAAACACCCCCAAACTGTACATATTATATAGTTTTTAAAAAATAAAATCAATAGATTTAAATAAAAAGTCAAGAAAAATTGACTTTTTAGTAAAAAATTATTGACAACTAAAATCAGTAATGATAATATCTTTTTAGTCAAGAAAAATTGACCTAAAAGGAAACATTATATTTTTTTTGAAATAAAAGTCAAGAAAAATTGACCTAAAAGGAAACATTATATTTTTTTTGAAATAAAAGTCAAGAAAAATTGACCTAAAAGGAGATTACTATGGATAAAACAGAAGAATTAATTAAATCAATTAATAAATTAACACAAAAGATAGAAAGTACACAAGATAGACTAATGACGATAAAAGAAGTTTCAGAAGAATTTAATATTGGGGAAAGGAAGGTAATGAAGATATTTGGTCATCCAGATTTACCAGTACAAGATTACACAACACCAAAAAAAGTACTAAGAAGTGAATTGCTCAAATTTTTTCAAGTTCCTCACCCAGAATTAAATAGATAAAACAAATGAAAGGAGGAAAAATATGTTTGGATTTTTCAAAAAGAAGGAACAAAAGATAATTGTCGAACAAGACAAGACGATATCTGTACTAAAAGATGCATTAAATGAAACACAAGAACAAATAAGGTTTGCAGAAAAATGTAGCGAAGAAAATATTGAAAGCCACATAATGAATTTAGAAAAAGTCAAAGAAATACTTGAAAGTACAACTCAATGGAAACAAAAGCAAACAGAGTTAAACAATTATGTAGATATGGCATTAGAAGTATTAAAAGGAAAGAAGGACTAGTCTGCACAACTAATCCCTCAAAAGTAATTAAAAAATTAAACTTTAAAAAATTATATTAAAACGAAGGAGAAAAGTCAATGGAAAAAGTTTTTACAGAGAAAGAAATAAAAATAGCCGTGTATAAGGTGCTAGATAAATTTGCAGAGGAAGAAGCAAAAGAACAAGCGCAAAAGCAAGAAAACCCAATACGAGGATTGTTAGAAGGAATAAAAAATACAGCAATGAGAAGCGAAGTGGGTGACAAAATCTGTGAAGAATTAGGAATAGATTTTGACCCAAGAGAGGTAGAGAAAGAAATAGGATAGACTTAGAAAAAATAAGATTAAAAAATGATTTACAAGAAGTACAAGCCATTATGTATTGTGATAAGTGTATGGGCGAAATTTACAAAGAAAATTACTATTATTCAGTTGAAAACGAAAACTTATGTGAAGATTGTTTTGAGAAATATCAAGATGATGAAAGAAAAAGATGTATGAAAGTAGCAGGTGAATAATAGGGAAGAAAACAAATATGAAAATGTAATTGCTCAATACACAAGTGAACAATTAATAATTGAAGCTTCAATTGTAAATGAACAGTATAAACGAGCATATAACCAAAAAAAAGCCATCGAAGAAGAGATGGACAAAAGAAGAAAACAAAGTAGGAAAGGAATATAACTATGGCAAAAGAATTAGGAACACTAACAGAAGTTGTTGTAAAAGATGCATATGGAAGCTTATTGGGTAGTTTTCCAGCAAAACTAAATATAAATTGTAATGGAAGCTCATTTTTAGATGAAATGAAACAATCATTTAGAGGAATAGCAAAAACATCAATTAGAGATTTACCTAAAAGATACATAATTAATGAAAATGCATGCATATGTTTCTGGAAAGATGGAAGTAAAACTGTATCTAAAAGAAAAGAACATGATGAATTTGATAAAGAAATAGGATTTTTATTTTGCTGTTATCAACATTATTATAATCATTTATCAAGAAATAAAAGAGAAAAAATAATCTCATGGATTAACTATGAACATATAAAAAAGTTTTTAATGGAAATATTTATAGAAAGAAATAAATTCACTGAAAGAGAAGCAAAAGTATATCTTAGAGATTTAAAAGTTGAAAGAAAAGCTAAAAAAGCAAGTGAAGTAACTGAAATTTATAGAGAAATGCAAAAAATAACAAAAGAAGAAATAAAAGAACCTGAGCATATGAAGGAGGTAACAGAGTAGGGAAAATTTAGAGATTTACAACAAAATAAAGGAAGTTCCAGAGGAAGCACTAAAGAAAATAACAGGTGGAAGATTAAATGGAATGACTGATATTAAACCAATGTGGAGAATAGAAAAATTAACAGAATTATTTGGTACAGTAGGATTTGGATGGAAAACTAAAATAATAGATAAACAAATAATTGAAGGAGCTAATGGAGAAAAAATTGCAACAGTAGATATTAACTTATATGTAAAAATTGATGGTGAATGGTCAGAACCAATTTACGGAACTGGCGGAAGCAGTTTTGTAGCAAAAGAAAAAAGTGGACTTTATACAAGCGATGAATGTTTTAAAATGGCATATACAGATGCATTATCTGTAGCTTGTAAAGCTTTAGGAATGGGAGCAAATGTGTATTGGGGAGAGAGTAAGTATGAAAGTGAAAACAATAGTACTAAAATAACATATTTACCTAAAAAAGCATCAGAAGCACAAATAAACATGTTAAAAACAGTTGCGGGAAATAAAGAAAACTTTGTAACTGTAGTGACTAAGTATGGATACAAAGCGCCACAAGAGATATTGGCTAAGGATGTAGATAAAATAAAAGCAGATTTAGAAAAATTAAAAGGAGGAAATCACTAGGAGTATTCAAATAACAGGAAAAGTGTCAATTCAGAAAGATGACAGAGGAGTTTGTAAAGTAATACTTGCAAACAAAAAGATAAATGAAAATGGTGAAGAAGAACTAGAGTTCATGAAAGTTCTTGTAAAATTCAGAAAAGGTGTTGAAGTAAAAAACAAAGCAAAAATAGATATAAAAGATGGATTTTTAACATTTTTTAGAGTTCAGGAGGAAGATGGGAAAAGGGATTTTCCTAAACTAATGGTTATGGATTTTGACACTTTGGAAGAAGGAATAGATGAACCATATGTATACAAACCTAAAGAAGTTAAACAAACAAAGCAAGACGATGACTGGGGTTGGGATACTAATGATGGTTTACCTTTCTAAAAGGAGGAAAAGATTATGGGATTACATAGTCATTCAGACAAAGAAAAAAGAAAAAGAAAGTATGCAGAGCAATTTGCTCGTACAGCTGAGAACAAAAGAAAAAGAATAGAAAAAGCACAAAAGAAGAAAAAGAAATAAACAACATGGGGAATGACAGTAGTGTTATTCCCTTTATTATTTGGAGGAAGTTATGGAAGATAAACCAAATTATTATGCAATAGTTCCTGCAAATGTACGATATGATAAAGATTTAGTACCAAATGCAAAATTAATTTATGCAGAGATTTCAGCATTATGTAATGCAAAAGGATACTGTTATGCAAGTAATGGATATTTTGCAGAAATATATAATGTTGCAGAAGAAACAGTTTCTAGGTGGATTACGCAACTTAAAGACAAAGGATACATTGATATTAAATTTGTAGATGGAAAAAGAATAATTTACATATCAGAGAAAGACACAGAAAAGAAAGAAAGTGACTTGTCAGATGATTTTGAAAAAATATGGCAGTTATATCCACGAAAGGATAATAAAAATACAGCCTTCAAGCATTATAAGTCATGGTTAAAAGGAAAGAAATACGCAGGAAAAACAATTAAATTGACAAACAAAGAAATGTGGTTTGCTACAAAGAAATATGCAGACCAAGTGCAAAAAAATAATACAGAAAAGCAATATATAAAAATGGGAAGTACATTTTTTAATGAAAGCATATATGAATATGTAGAAAAAACAAATGAAGATGGAGGATTTTAGAATGAATAAAATAAGTGGAATTTTAGCAGGAATATTAGCAATTATAATAATTGTAATATTTTCAGCGATTACAACAGTACCTACAGGATATGTGGGAATAAAAACAAGATTTGGACAAGTACAAGATGACACAATACAAGAAGGATTAAATATGAAATTACCTTTCGTAGAAAGAATAGTAAAAATAGATTGTAGAACACAAAAATTAGAATATACGATGGAAGCTAGCTCAAAAGACTTACAGAAAATTAGTCAAATAAAAATTGCAGTAAATTATGGTGTAGATAAGCAAAGAGCTAATATCTTATATAAAGAAATTGGAGAAGACTTTAAGTCAATAATAATTGAACCAGCAATTTATGAAACAATGAAATCAGCAATTGCAAATTATACAGCAGAAGAACTTGTAACAAAAAGACAAGAAGTATCTAATATGGCACAAGAGACATTAACAGAGAGATTACAAGAGAAAGGAATAAATATCACTTCATTAAGCATGACGGATTTAAGTTTCTCACAAGAATTTGATGAAGCTATTGAGAAGAAACAAGTCGTAGAACAACAAACTCAACAGGCACAATATGAATTAGAAAAAGCTAAAGTTGAAAATGAAAGAAAAATTGAAAATGCAAGAACAGAAGCAGAAGTAATGAGACAACAAAATCAGGAAATAACAGATAAAACATTAGAACTAAAAAGATTAGAAGTACAACAAAAGTTAATTGAAAAGTGGAATGGAACATTACCAACAACAGCGTTAAATGACAATTTTTCAGGTTTCTTTAATTTAAATCAGTAGGAGGTAACAAATGAAGAAAGTGTTTAGTACATACAAGTTTTTAGAAGTAGCAAAATTAAAAGAAATACTTTTCCAAAAACCAATAGAAGTAGCCTTAAAATCATGGGTACCTATGTGTGAAGGAAAAACATTAGAAGAATGTAATTATTTAGGTTTCAAAATACACGATGAATGGTTAGTAAATAAAGATGAATATAGACCATATGAAAGATAGAATTAAACCAATAGAAGTAGCAATAACATACTTGGGAAGTCCAATAAGAACAACAACAGTGGGAAACTGGTATAAAAGCCCATTTAGACAGGAAAAAACAGCCAGTTTCCTAGTAAATAATATTAGGGGATTTCATGATTTTGGAACATCTGAACACTATGACATCATAAGTTTTGCAGAACGATTATTTAACACAGACTTCAAAACGGCTATAAAAATTCTATGTAAAGATTTTGGAATAATTGAAGATGATTACATAGAAGCAGATGTTCATAAATATGTTGTAGCTAAAAGACATGAGGATGTCGAAATTCAAGAGAAATTGAATGAATGGTATAATTTGACGTTTGGACAACTTTGTATGAAATATAAGGAAAATAAAAGGCTACTAAAATATATTGATGATAATACCAAGAATGTTATTTATGATGAAGATGTAAAGTTAGAAATCATAACAGAGATTTTTATGGAAATGTCAGAAAACAAAGAAAAACTGTACCAAGAATATAAAGGAGTAAAAATATGACAGAAAATGACAAAGCTGAGCTTTTAGGTAAGAAACCACTTCCACCTTTATATTATAAATTTAGTGATTACAAATATAGTACAGAGTCAAAAGAAAGAATTTTGTCAGGATTAGATGAACTAGATTATTTAACGAATGGGTTTGAATTAGGATGCATTACTATCTGGACAGGACAAACAAATGCAGGAAAAACAACAGTAATGACAATGCTAATAAAACAAACTATTCTACAAGGAGAAAGAGTATTTTTCTTCAATGGAGAGCAAACAAAAGATGATTTCAAAAATAATTTATACAAGCAGACTGTAGAACGAAAAAATATATATTCAAAGCAATACAAACAAAGTAGAGTATTTGATTATTATGTAGCTGACTCAGAAATACCAAGATTAGAAAAAATTTATGGAGAAAACTTATTTATATACAACAATGAACAGAAAAGAACAATTGGATTTTTGTTACAAGCTATGGAAGAAGTAAGAGTCAAGTATAAAACCAGAGTATTTATATTGGATAACTTTATGCAGATTGATACAAGTACATCAGATGAATACAGAGAGCAAAAAGAAATTATGGAGAAATTAAGAACATTTGCTGTTAATAAGAATGTACATATTCATTTAGTTTGTCATCCAAGAAAAATGGAAAAGTTCCAGACAAGATTGACAATCTACGATGTGTTAGGAAGCTCAAATTTAGTAAACAAAGCGTATAACGTAATTTCGATAATAAGAGTGGACAATCTTAATAAAGAAACTACAGAATATGAGAACTTGAGCAAAGTAATGCATAAAGAAGGATACAATATAGAGAATACAAGTACTATATTAGAAATATTGAAAACTAAAGGATTGCGATGTGGTTTTGTGGGAATGGTATATGACAATACCACAAAGACATTCAAACAACAAACAAGAATGACTGATATTGAGAAAGAAAGAACACAATATCAACAAACTTCAATGAAAAGTGGGTGTCCATTTTGAATGACAAAATAATTGAAGATATGAAGTTCAACTACAATTACTTATTAATGAGATATAAAAAGGGGTGTTGTTACATTGAAAATAATATGGGGGAGTTTGATGAATGGATAACAACTTTAACTGATGTCTTAGATAATATGGTGATAATTTTAGATGAACTCTTGAAATATATAGATATTTCAGATGATGAAATATTAAATGGTTTTAAATTGAAAGGAGAAAACAATCATGGGATTGGTTAAAGGTAAAAATGATGAGTTTATCATAAAACTTCAAAACGCAATAAAAACAAGAAATATTAAACAACGAGAATTAGCAAGAGAGACAGGAATTGTTCAACCAACAATTTCTACATATTGCAGTGGAAAGAATATACCAAATGAAAAAAATCTAAAAAAAATTATGGATGCATTAGATATAGATGAACAATATTTTGCAGGAATATATGAGTTTTCTGATAAAGAGGAAACTAAAAAAGAAAATATTGTAGTGTTTGATAAAAAAGATAGACAAGATATACACATAGAACATAAAGATACAACAGAAATAATACAAATTGCTAGACAGTTAGGAGCACTACGTTATGAGTTAATTAAAATAGTTGAAAGAGATAGAGAAGCAGTTAATGAATTTAATAGAAAAGACCAAAAAATGTTTCAAACTATTATACATAAACTTGAATTTTCAGATGAATTAACTGATGCAGAAATAGTGCAATATGTAAGAGCTGATTTCAAAGAAGTAAAAGAAGAGAGAGAGACAAGAAGGATTATAAAAAACAGAATGTATTTAGTTCAAGAATTGTTAAATTCTATGTCTATTAAAAATCCTAATGAATTTGTAGTAAAAGCTATAAATGGAAAAGGTGACATATTGAAAACAATGGAAGAACTAAAAAAGGATGTGTCTTTATATGTTAAAAAATAGCTTGTGCAAACTTTGCATGGGATGTGAACGTTTAGTAGATAAAGAATTTGAAGAAACAAGAAATTGTAAAAACTTTATGCCAGCATATGAAGATTGGCAAGAAAAATTTTATAAGGAGATAAGACAGGAATAGTAAACAAAAAGGAAAAAGAGGAGAGCTATATGTAGTAAATAAATTCAAAGATGAAGGATTTGCTTGTAATAGAACAGCACAATTTAAAGGAAATACAGGAAGAGCAGATGATATTGAAGGAATTGACTACATACATGCAGAAGTAAAATTTGTTGAAAAATTAAACTTAGAAAACGCAATCGAACAAGCAGTAAGAGACAGCAAAGCAAGTGAAAGAAAAGCATTTCCAACAATATTTCATAAAAAAAACAGAAAGGATTTGCTAGTAACGATGAAATTTGAAGATTGGATTAAGTTGTATAGGGAATATTACTCAAGCATGAAGCTCTTGGAAAGAGAGAAAAAATGAAAGTTAAACAAGATACAAAGCCAATAATAATACAATTAATGAGAAAGTCAGAATGGAATAGAAATTCAGATTTTGCATTATATGCAGATTATATATCTTATTGTCTGCCAAACATAAATAAGACACAGTATTATGAGGTAATGCAAAATTATAAGAATTATGGAATTATGTCATTTAAAAGCATAGAAAGATTAAGAAGACATATTCAACGAGAAGCAAGAGAGAATGGGGATATTTCTTTATTAAGTAGTAAAGCAATAGAAAGAAGGAGGAAAGAATTAGAACAGGAATATCATGAGGAATACAAAAAGTGTCGATAATATAGAACATAAAAAAATACAAAATGCGTGGTTTAGGATAATTGATACAGCTGATGAACTGGATGACTTGCTAGCAGACTATTTTATGGGAGATACAGAAAGAATAATAAGAATACAAAGTTTACTAGATTATTTAAAAAGTAAAACTGGCGAATTCTATACAAAGTTCAACACAAATTTACAAGGAGGAAAAAAACAGGAAACGAAAAGAACAAATAGAAAATAGAACTAAAGAATTACAAAAGATTGGTGAAGATATGGACAAGGCGAAAATTGCATTAATTGAAACAGAATATAAGCAAAATTTAAGAGAATATTTGGATGAAGGACTAAAGGAATTAGTAAAAAAATTAGATGAAAACAGTAGAGCATTAAATCCAGTTAAAATCTATTCTTATATAAGAAATAGAAACGCAAGAGGAATGACACCAACATATTCTGTTGAAGAATTGTATTTGTTATTTGAATATTATCAGCAATACATAGAAAAAATTAATGAATATGAGACATTTCCTCCAACACAAAAAAACTTCTGTGGATTTGTTGGAATAAGTGCAACAGCATATAACAACTATAGAGAGTCAGATGAAGCTGATAGAAGAGAAATTATGGAGAAAATAGATAACTACATAACGGATACTCAGTTAGCTTTAGCGCAGACAGGAAAGATAAAAGAAGTATCTACGATATACAGAACAAAGGCTGAAAACAAGATGATTGAAGCACAAGCACCAATTGTATTTAAAAATGAAATGAAAGTAGATTTAGACGAAATAATGTCACAAGTTAAAGCTTTGAAAACAGGACAAGCTATAGAACTAAAGCCAAACGAGAAGGGAGAATACGAATGACAATAGAAAATATACCAATTGGCAACAAACATAAAAAAAGTCGAAAGGAATTAATGTCAGAGCTAAAAATAGATGAAGACACATTCAAAAAAGACTTAGCAAAAATAAAAGAGAAAAATATTGTTTTATTTGATGGAGGCTATTACAGACCAACAGAAATTAAAGAATATGACTCTTTAATAAATAAATTAAAAAATATAGAAGGAAATGCAAAGAAATCAATAAAAATTGCATTGAAAGAAAGAGAGGAATTATAATATGAAATTTAAAATTGGAGATAAAGTAAGAATAAAAAGTAAAGAAGGATTAGAAAGAAAATTTTTTAAAAAGAAATGTGGAGGTAAAAGATGAGTAAAGCAGATGAGATGTTTGAAAAGCTAGGGTATAGCAAACAACAAGTATGTAATCCGCTAACAGGTGAAGAATATTTACATGTTTATGAATATGCTAAATGGGATGGAACTTGGGAGGAACATATATTGATTAATAATTCAACAAAGCTAATACATATAAGCAATCAATTATTTGGAAAAGAACATGGTTTTACTTTAACATGTGAAAAACTACAAGCAATAAATGAAAAATGTAGAGAGCTGGGGTGGTTAGATGATAAGTAAAGAAGAAATAGAAAATGCATACTGGGCAGGATATGCACAAAGAGAAGTACAAGCACATGAGATATGCGAAAAATGTATATACAGAAAGAAGTTACAACAACTAGAGACAAAAGAACAAAACTTAATAAACAAATTACAACAAGATAATGAAAGCGATAATGCTGAAGTAAAGAAACTAGAAGAAAAGAGAAGAACAGCAACAAGCGAATACTACAGAAACAGCTATCAAATGCAGATACATAAGTTGAATGCAAAGATTGAAGTAAGAAGAGAGATTTTAGAAAGCGTGAGAGGAGAAGAATGAAAATACAAATAAATTGTGATGAAAGTGTGAAAGAAAATGATTTACTATATATTTTTCATAATATACCATTGCTAATAAAAGAATATAAAGAAAATAAGGATAGTTTAGTACATATGAAATACATAAATGGAAAGAGAACATATTATAGAGAGATAAAAGGAAGTGTATTTGTTAGTGTAAATATTGATATGACTTGTAATGGTAGAACTATGTATTTCAAAATTTAGGAGGACAAGCATGGATAAAGAATTAGAAGAAACAATAAAATATTTAAAAGCAATGAGAGTAATAGACTTTGACAAACTAGGTTTTGTTTATGCTAAAGAAACCATCGACGAAGTCTTAAATCTAATAAAACAGCAACAATCAGAGCTAGAAAGAAAAGAATATCTATATAACAGAGCATTAAGTGAGTTAGTAATAGCAGATAAAGTAATAGATGAAATGATAGAAGAATATGAATTTGTTCATAGAGCAAACATTATTAACTTTTGCGAAGATAAATTGAGAAAAAATGCTTGTATTCAAGATTGTAAATTATGTATAAAACAATATTTCGAAAAGAAAGTGAGAGAAGAATAATCAACTTACAGTCAAATAAGGAGGATACATATGATAACAGAAAAGGAAGAGCAAAAAAGAGCAATAAAATTTTTAAAACAAAGAATAGATGTATGTATAGAAAACGCAAATATATGTGATGAAAACGATTTTGACGAAGAAGCAAGTCAATTGAGAGAAGAACAAAAACACACAGAAACAGTATTAAATCTAATACAACAGCTACAAAAAGAATTAGAAAAGAAAGAATACTTATATCACAAAGCATTAAGTGAGTTAGTAATAGCAGATAAGAAGAATATAGAGAAAGATAAGATAATAGACGAGATGGCAGAATGGATATTTGACAAAGATTATAATGAAAATAGTTTATTTATAGATAGAGATGATTATTATAGTAATTGTATTAAACAAGTAAAACAATATTTTAAAAAGAAAGCAGAGAAAGAGAAGTGTTAGTTTCATTTGCGTTATACAGAAAAGAAAAAATAATAACTGTTGCAAAATATTATGAAGATTTAGAAGAATTTGTTGAAGAATTAAAGAAGTTAAATCCGAGATGGATAGACAGACGAGAATTTACAATAAGATGTAAAGACGAAATAATTAGAAGTTGGCAAAGCAAATAAACAAATACAGTAATAACAATGACTTAATAGGTAATAATACAGAAATATGAAATTAATCAAATAAGAAAGTGAGTGAAAAATAATGTATTGGGGAAGTAACTATTGTTCAGGATGCAAATACAATAGAACATGTTACGTACAAAATCTTGAACCATATGAATATGGAACAAAAGGCAATTGTATTATAGCACGAATGATTTTTGAAGAAAAATACAGGAAAGAAAATAAAGGAGGAATTTAAAGTAGGTATGAAGCATATGTAACAAAAATAAAAAATATAAGAAAGCATAGTAATGAAGATAGGTTGCAAGTAGGAGAATGTTTTGGCAATCAAGTAATAGTAGATTTATCATATAAGGAAGATGATATAGGAATATATTTTCCTACAGATGGAAAACTTGGCAAGGAATTTGCAGAAATAAATAATTTAATAAGAAAAAAAGATGAAAATGGAAATAATGTTGGGGGATATTTAGACCCTGATAAAAGAAATATAAAAGCATTAAAACTAAGAGGAGAAAAATCAGATGGATTGTTTATGCCATTATCTTGCTTAAAAGATTTTGGGGATATTTCAAATTTAAAATTGGGAGACAGAATAACAACATTTAATGGAAAACTGATTTGTGAAAAATACATTCCTAGAACAAATCAAAGAAAAGATAAATATGGAACTAGATTGTATGTAAAAAAGAAAAGAGATATTGAATATCCATTATTCAACGAACATATTGATACAGAACAATTAGACTATAATTTAGGAGAATTTAAAAAAGGAGATTTGTGTTACATTACATTAAAAATGCATGGAACATCACAAAGAACAGCACGTTTACCAAAACAAAATAACAAAAATTTCTTTACTAGAATGAGAGATAAGTATTTTAAGACAAAATATGACATTGTATCAGGAACAAGAAGGGTTGTGTTAGAAAACTTTGATAAAGGTTTTTACGGAAATGACAAGTTTAGAGAGATGTATCACAACTGGTTCAAAGATAAACTACATAAAGGCGAAGAAGTTTATTATGAAGTAGTAGGATATGTTAATGAAACTACACCAATAATGCCAGATGGAGACAACAAGAAAGTACAAGACAAAGAGTTCATTAAAAAATATGGAGATAAAACGAGATTTTCATATGGCTGTAAAGAAGGAATGAGTAATATCTATGTATATCGTATGACAATGACAAATGAAGATGGATATGTTGTTGAATATCCATGGGAATTAGTGAAGTTAAGATGTGAAGAAATGGGTGTAAATCATGTACCTGAGTTAGATAAATTCACATACACAACAGAGGATAATTTAAAAGTAAGAGTTAATAAATTCTTAGATATAGAAGACCCAATAGGGAAAACGCATGTTGCAGAAGGTGTTGTAGTAAGAATAGATAACAATAGAAAATTCAAGGCATATAAAAAGAAAGGATTTTTCTTTAAAGTTTTAGAAGGAATAATAAAAGATATGGCAGAAGTGCCAGATATTGAAGAAGAACAGGAGATATTTAAGTAGGCAAAAGAAAAAGAACGAAATAAGAAACAAATATGGATTATTAACAGTAATAAAAGAAGATATATCTAAAAATGGGAAAACTTATTGGCAATGTAAATGTGATTGTGGAAATATAACATCTGTGTCTGGAAGTAATTTAAGAGCAGGACAAGTAAAAAGTTGCGGAAAATGTGTAAATAAAAATAAATTTGAAGATTTATCGAAAAGGATATTTGGAAATGTACTAATAGAGAATAAAGCGTTTACTAGAAATAAAAAAATATATTGGAATTGTAAATGTCTTTTATGTGGTAATAATTTCATAACTAGAGGAACTAATTTAAAAAGTAAACATACTAGAAGTTGTGGATGTACGAAAGCATCATTGGGAGAGATGTTAATTGAAAAAATATTGAAAGAACATAATGTTGAATATAAAAAAGAATATATCTTTGATGATTTTAAAACTAAATATAAAGGAGTCCCAAAATTTGATTTTGCAATATTTGAAAAAGAAAAATTAAAATATTTAATTGAATATGACGGAGAACAACATTTTCATAGTACAAGTGGATGGAACTCAGAAGAATGCCTTTTAAATACTACTAAAAGAGATAAATTGAAGAATGAATATTGCAAACGAAACAATATCCCACTGATAAGAATACCATATACTTTATATGAAAGCTTAAAGCTAGAAGATATAATGTTAGAAACATCAAAATATATAAAAAGTTCGGAGGAAATACAAGATGAATAAAGATTTCTTAGGTAATAAAGTAGAAATTGGAGATTATATTGCTTTTGCTAGGAACCCATATGCAAATATGATTTTAGGAAAAGTAATAGATTATACTGAATTTGGATTTAAGATAACTAGAAAAAATAGTAATGGAGCATGGGATAGTTCAGTATATGGAAGATATGGTAAAGATTATGAAACTATACTTCCATACCAATGTGTAAAAATAGAATACAAAGGAGAATAGATAAATGAATAAAATGTTTATGATGATAGGGCTACCACGGAGCAGGTAAAACTGCTCTAGCTCACAAAATAGCAGAGAAAGAAAATGCAGAAGTAATATCTTCTGATGAAATAAGAAAAGAACTTGGTGATATAAATGACCAAAGCAATAATACAAAAGTGTTTGAAATAGTAGAAGAAAAAATAATT
>CAOJXR010000016.1 GCA_948465565.1 uncultured Clostridium sp. | reverse complement strand
TAGTACTTGCAGGAATTAGTATAGTTCTAGTTAAGAAAACAAAAGAAGAATAATTGAATAAGAAATTGGAAAGATTGCTGACTTAGGTTGGCAATCTTTTTTTGACAGATACAACTAGAAATAAAAACAGCTAAGACAAGTAGAAGATTTAATCCATTAACAGCAAACTTCTTGAAACATTTATATAATTTATCTGAGGATGAGATGGTTTATTATGTTAATGCTAAAAGTATGAATTATATGTATAAGGGGTAATTTATGTATTGGAATGTGATTGATAATAATAGAAAAATTGTAAAGATTTTTTTGATTTATATAACATTTGTATAAATAATGGGTATTCGTTGAAAAACATATTTGAATTTTTAAATAAAAAGTATAGTGAGGATAAGTTAAATTATTTTCATATTTTAAAAAGCATAATTTATTTTGATGATGCAGAAGATGAATTATTGCCCAAAACTTATATAGAATATGACTGGGAGAGAATAAAAGGATTTTATTTAGAACAGTATAGTAAAATAGAATTATAAAATTAATATAAAATGACTATTGGTTTTGTTAGACTAATGGTCATTTTTATATGCCAAAAATATAAAATTTAAAACACTTGACACATTTCTCACAATTAGTTATAATCTTATTGGCAAAAACAGTATGAAAAGTTATATAATATACCCTTGGAGGTGAGGGTATGGCAGAATTTATAGTTAAAAAGAAATCAAATACAGTACAAAGAACCTGTAGGATAGAAGAGGAGCTATTAGACAGGATACAAGAAATAGTTTTTACTTGTAATTTACCATCTGTAAATGGTCTTATAAATGAATGTATAAGGTTTGCATTAGACAATATGATGCTTGAATCTGATAGGAATGTCTAAGTAAAAAGGGTGCACTTGTAGTTAGAATTGTAACCATGAATTGGAAAAACGTTAGGGAGGAAAGAATGTGAAGAATTATGTGCAGACAACATGTAGAATAGAAGAGAGTTTATTGAAAAAGGTACGATGCAAAGTTGCTTTAAATGAAGGTTATTCTATAAATAGTTTTATAAATGAGTGTATAAGATATTCGTTAAATAATATTGTTATTGTTAATGTTAATGAATAAAAGTGTAGTAACAATTAGAAAAAAATAATAAAAGAAAACAATGATGGGAAATTCATTGTTTTCTTTTATTATTTAGGCATATGGTAATTTAGCAAATACTAAATAGCCTTAAGTAAAACCAATTTTTGTAAATGAAAAGAGACGAATTTTATAAAATATAAAGATAATTTCAAAAAATGGACGAGCGTAAGGCTGGCAAAAAATGTATGCGAAATTTCCAAATTTATGTATTGACGATAGAAATATTATTGTTAAAATATAGTAAATTTAAATATTAAGTTGAGTTTATATTACCAAATATAAATTAGGGATAACGTATTAGCGTGAATGGAGATCTTTTTGTGTTTACCTCGCCTTACCTCTTTTGGGATGAACATACCCACCTTACCTCTAGTTACCGTTTTTACTTCTTGCTTGTGATTGGACTTTTACGGTATACACGCATAATTTAATATTTGTTCAAATTATATATTTTATAGAAAGAATATATTAGATATTAAACGGAGTTATTCCTTCCTAATGTAGGTAAAAAGTATTTACTTAGTCTATGTGTTAGTAGGATTTATCAGAACATACGTAGTCTAAGCCCGAAAGGGTTAAATTATCAGAATTATTTAATAAATATTTAAAGAATACAAAGGAGGAGAATTTATGAGATTTACAGAAGCAGTTGAGACTTTACAAAAACAGAATCCAGGAACAATTGTGTTTGTGAAAAACGGAATATTCTTTGCTGCATTAGGAAAGGATGCAGTTGCGCTTAGTGAAAATATGGGATTAAAGAAAACGTGTATGAGAGAAGGAATTTGTAAGGTAGGTTTTTCAATTAAGGCGAGTGAAAAATACATTAAAACCTTGCAAGAAAAGGATTTATCTTTTGCATTTTATGTAATAAATCCAAATACTGAAAGACCAGAGGAGATTTATAGACATGTTGGAAAGATTTGTGATGAGACGAGATGTTCGTTAAATTGTGCAGAGTGTCCTAATAGAAGGGATACAGAAGATGATATATTGGAAAGGTTAAGAGGTCTTGGAAAGTAAGAAAGAAAATGAGTTGGTTTTAATTCCGAAATCTGAGAGATATATCCAATATATGTTGGAAGTGATTATAAAACTTCCAAGAACTGAGAAATTTAGTATTGGCACGGAATATAAGACTTCTATGTATCAAATGCTTACTCATATTATGTATTTGACAAAGCTTACTCAATCTAAAAGGCTAGAATATATTAATTTAATTGATGCTGAACTTAATTCTCAAAGAATTTTTTTGAGAATTATGAATAAATACAAATGGATTGATGAAAAGAAATTTAGTGTAGCAATGGATTTAATATATGAGATAGGAAAAATAGTAGGAGGTCTTGCAAAATATTATGCCAAAAACAATACGAAATGAGTTTTATAAGTGCTTGACGTATGAAAAATTACTTAAAGCACATAATTTGAGCCAAAAGGGTAAGACTTCAAAAAATGAGATTATTTTATTTAACATGAAAAAAGAAGAAAACTTGAATTGGCTTTGTGAAGCACTTAAGGCTAGCACATATGAACATGGACCATATAGAACTTTTTATGTGAATATACCACGAAAAAGAAAGATTGAATCAGCAAGATACATTGATAGAATTGTACATAGGTGGGTTGTTGACAATTTCTTAGATAAGTATTTTATGAGTGAATTTATATATACTTCATATGCTTTTGTTAAAGATAAAAGTGTTAAAATAGCGGTTTTAGACGTACAAAAAGCAATGAAATGTTGTAAGAAAAATTGGGATAATTATTATATTTTAAAGATGGATATTTTACAACTTTTTGAGAATATTGATAGAAAGATTTTACTAACTATTCTTGAAAGAAAGGTAAAGGATTCAAAATTGTTAGATTTGATAAATAAAATTATTTATTCTACTGATGGAGAAAAAGGACTTCCTAAAGGAAATTATATTAGTCAAGTTTTTGCTAATATATACTTGAATGAGGTTGACCAATATGTGAAACATACTTTGAAATGTAAATATTATTTTAGATATATGGATGATTCAATTGTTATTACAAGAACAAAAAAAGAGGCGGTAGAAATTTTGGAAGAAATTACAGAATTTTTAGAGAAAAGATTGGAGCTGTTCTTGAATTCTAAAACTCAGATTATGAAGGATGCACAAGGTGTTAATTTTTGTGGATATAACATAAAAGAAGATAGAATTAAGATTAAAGATAGAGACAAGAAGAGTTTAAAGCTAAAGATTAAAAGTTTGGAGAAGAAAATAAAAGAAGGTGAAATTTCTTCTCGTGATGCATATAAATATGTTGCTGGTTATATGGGATATATTAAGGTAGCGGATGTTAAAAAGCTAACTGAAAAATTATTTTATTGTGGAAAACTGTAAGGCTGCTTATATGCAGCTTTGCAATGATTAATTTCTTAAAGAGGTTTTATATGAATATAGGTTATTTTGGAGGAAAAGTTATAGATGTAGGTAAGTTTAAATTTATTTATGGTAATGACTTAGTACATAAGTCTATGATTGATATATCGGTTCTTTTAAATGATGGTAAAGAAGTTAAATTTAGGGGATATGATGAGGTTGCAGATGAAATTTTGAGAAATGACTTTGAATTTGTTTATATTACTGGAAAACTTAGAACGGATGGATTTGTAGAAATAACAGAAATAAGTAAAGCGTAAATTTAAAAATCAGGATTATTTTATTTAAATCCTGATTTTTTATCCCAATATAAATTCTTTTAATGTATTTATAATTTCATGGATTTTTGATAATTTCTTTGGTGCAACAACAATTGGTAGATAATTACTATATTCTTTTGGTATGTCAATTACTTTTCCATATTTTATTATTTGGTCTTTTTTAAAATTTATGTCCTTTAAAATTTTTTCACAAAATTCATCGTAAAAAGTGTAATTTGCTGGTTTTATAAGTAAATTTTGGAATGAATTTAAATCTGTTTCAAGTTCACGTAAATCATCAAAAGTACTTGCGTCCATAAATTTTCGCTTAAAACATGTTTCTATAATTTTGTTTTGTATTTTTGTACAAGTTTTTGTTATTGATTTCTTTTTTGCTTCTATTTGTAATTGTAGAAGTTTTGATTTTTCTATAGATGTGTCTGTTGTTTGTAATTTTTGAGATAGAATAGCTAGGTCAGTTTCCGTTTCTAACAATTTATCGAAATCCATTTCTATATCGAAATATGTGTCATCATCAGACATGTTTTTAAATGTTTTTTCAAACATTGGAATTCCATATAATGTACTGAAATACATTGCTTCATTTCCTGTAAAGAAAGTCATTTGACTTAGTAGAGCGCATTCTAATGGATAGAATTCAGGGCTTTCAGAAATGAAAGACATTCCAAAATATTTTACGGTATCAATTTGTTTGTTTACAGTTCTTACTGCTATTAGTTGAACTGCAGCTTCATTTAATGCTAGTCCAGTTTGTTTATTTAGGTCATATAATCCTAGTCGTATCAGCTTTCCTTTTGAGTCTTTTGCTTCTTGGAGATAATGTATACATTCATGTATTATAGGGATATCCATTTGATTTAAGTTTTGATTTTGATTGAAATATATACTACCATTTCCATATACATATTTTGCACTTGAATTAGTATCTTGCATTTGTGCTACATACATATCTAGTCTGGATAATTGCCTGAATAAATCACTTTGTGATAGGTGTAATTCGGGAAATGAGTTGCATAATTTATTTGATAAATTTGATGCAATTTGATTTACACGAAGCGTATTAAGTTTTTGTATATTTTCTAATCCTTCTTTTCTTAATAATAAATTTATCCCCATCGTATCTCCTAAAAAATCTCAATATATTTTATTATACTAATTTTAGGATACAAAAGATATAAAATTTTTGTTACAATGATGTTACAATTTTTTTACCATTTAGAACACTAAAAAATAAATAAATAGAAAAATGTGTATTCCTTACTGTGCGTTATGTGCATTTTTCTATTTGTTTATTTTTTGATATTCTGAAATTGTAAAATAAAAGATATGATAAAAATATATTATGAATAATAATGTTTGCAAAAGTGCTTGCCGTAGTTGAATTTAAAGAAGTTTATGTAATAATTTCAGGAATAATTTTAGGGTATATTGAATTTAATTATTAAAGTATTTAAAATATAGATATATTAAATATAAGGAGAGTTTTGAATGAGGAAGAAGCAGAAATTTATAATGCTGCTTATTGCTATTTCAATTTTGATTGGACTTAGTGGAAGTGTTTGGGCTAATTCAGAGGCCGAAAGTAGCAATGACTTGAATAATGTGATTGTTCAGACAAATGATTCTTTTATGCCTTTTGAGATTACTTCAAAAAAGCATGAAAATTATTTTTTAAGTAAATTTAATAGATTTTTTGAGCGTATTGGGACTGCTTTGCCTTCAAGATATATATCTGAGAACCTTACTGTTAAAGACCAGGGGACTACTGGAGAGTGCTGGGCATTTTCGTTTACTTCTGCTTTTGAGGCGTACAATTTGAAAAAAGAGGGTAAGACTGATTTATATTCTCCAAAACATATTGATTATTCTTGTAGTAAAAGTTTTTCTGATGTTACAGATACACAGAATTTGTTTAATAGGGAAACGACTGAGAATGTTGGAAATTCGTTAATGGCTGTTGCATATTCTGCTTCTGGAAAGGGACCAGTTCTTGAAAGTGATATGCCTTTTGATAATGATGTAGAAACTAAAATAAGCTATAGTGATTTGAATAAAGAGGCTAAGAAACGTATAGATACGAGTGTTTTGTTTGATTCAATTTATAAAAAATATGAAAATGGAGATATTAAATATTATTCAGATAGAGATTTGACAAAAGAAATATCAGTTGATGATGTTGCAGGTATTCGTAGAAAAGTTAAAGAGCAGATACAGGAGAATGGTGGCGTTATTGCTAGTATATATCAAGCTAATTTGGCACATAAAGATATATTTATAACTCAAAGTGGTTTGAAAAGTAATCATTCAATTTTTATTGTTGGATGGGATGATGATTATCAGGCTACTGGTTGGACAACAAAAGGGGCATATATAGCTTTAAATTCTTATGGACAGGGATATTTTTATGATGGATATGTATATATAGCTTATGATGATGCATGTGTTGAATATTCACTAATGGGAGTGGCTAAAACTTCTGATATAGGATTTGATAATGTTTATGAGTATGACCCTTTTGGTGCTACTGCAAGTGTGTATTCGGGTGGATTGGGTGATAATGGCAATGATCCTACTACTGACCTTTCAGAGATTTCTGCAATTAATATTTTTGGAAGAGATAATTCTAAAAGGGAAATTTTGAAAGAGGTTGGTGTTTCAACTTTTAGTTATCAAAAAGCTGAAGTGTATTTTTCAGATACTTTTGATGGGGAAAATGATTTGCCAATTAACTTTAGAAAAGTTGCAGATCTGACTGATACATTGAGTCCTGGATTTATTGTAATTCCACTTAAAGAGGAGGTTATACTTGATAAAGATAGATTTGCAATTTGTGTTAAGTTTGTTGAGGATAATGAGGAACACGTTGCAACTGCAGCGATTGAATATAGAGTAAATACTAATAAGTGGTGGGACAATGTTATAGGTGTTAAAGGTGAGTCATATTATGTTGATAAATTTGACCCTTCAGGTTCTAATACATATTGGTCATTGAGCTATAAAATAGGTGATACAGGTGAGGTGGTATATAAGAATGCGTCTATTAAGGCATATACTACCAATAAACAGGAAGAGGAGAACCCACTTATAATTACAAGTTCTGATTATAGAGTTTTAGAGAATGAGAAGAGTATTACAAGAGTTCCAGCTCAGACTGATATGTCTGATTTTAAGTCAAAAGTAAGCATTAATAGGAATTATAGTGTTACTGATAAAGATGGTAATGTTGTTACAGATGGAATAATGAAGACAGGTTATAAAATTGTAGTTGAAAATGAAGTTTATTCAATTTCTGTTATAGGTGATATAAGTGGTGATGGGAAACTGGATATTCTTGATTTGGCTAGAATTAGATTATATTTGGTTGGAAAAAATAATTATGAGGGTGTATATTTACATGCTGCTGATCTTAATGGTAATGGAAAATCTGATTTGATTGATTTATCTATTATGAGGCTTGAGTGTGTAAAACGATAAAAAGATTGACGAATTTGGGAAAAACAAATATAATATATTGGTGATAAAAAGGAGTTTTTGCGATGAAAAAAATAAAAATACTTATTACATTATTAATTATTTGTACTTTTATGTCATTGTTTATTACTACATCTTATGCTGTTGATACATTTTCTGCAAGTTTGACACCAAGTAGTAGTAAGGTTAAAAAAGGTGATGAATTTACAGTTACTATTAAATTATCAAGAATTAACATTACCGATGGTTTGGCTACTTTTAGAGGTACATTAAAATTTGATAAAGATGTTGTTACTATGATAGAAGCTACTAGTCAAAATAATTGGAGTGTAACTTATAATGAGACTAATAATACTCTTCTTTTTGATACTGCTACAGCAACAAAAACAGATGTTGAAATTGGTACTTTAAAATTTAAAATGAATGATTCAACTAGTTCTATGACAGCAGCTATAAGACTTGTATCAATTGAGGGTGGAAATGCTGCATTACAGGATCCAATAAAGATTAGTGATATTACTACTAATGTTTCTGTTGGAGGGGGAGTTAGTACGCAAACGCCTACTATAACACCTACAGGAGATGATGCTACTAATACAAATGCTACTGTATGGCCTACAACAAAGCCTTCTAATTCACCAGTTAATGTTCCTACATCTCCATCAATAAGTCCTACAGTGCCAGTAGTCGATACACCTTCTCCATCACCAGTAAATACTACAACTAATGATAATATGCCTAATACTGGTGCAGCAGATGGATACATTATTCCTTTGATGGCTTTTATAGCTACTTTGGGAATTATCTCTTTTGTAAATTATAAAAAATTAAGTGAGAAATAAAATAGGATGTCTAAGAAATTACTTATAACGGAGAAACCTAGTGTTGCAATGGAATTTGCAAAAGCGCTTAAGTTGGAAACTACGCGAAAAAATGGCTATTTGGAATCGAGAGATTGGATAATTACTTGGTGTGTTGGTCATTTGGTTACAATGTCTTATCCTGAGAAATATGATGAGAATTTAAAAAAATGGAGACTAGATACTTTGCCATTTATTCCAACAGAGTGGAAGTATGAGATAATACCACAGGTTGAAAATCAATTTAATATTATAAAGGGATTAATGCAAAGAGAAGATATTTCTGAGATTTATAATGCTCGGTGACTCTGGACGTGAGGGGGAGTATATTCAGAGACTTGTCTTTATGATGGCAGAGCCTAATCCTAATGCTGAGATGAAGAGAGTTTGGATTGATTCTCAGACAGAGGATGAAATTTTGAAAGGAATTAGAGAGGCTAAAAATATGTCTGAGTATGATAGCTTGTCTGATTCTGCTTATTTGAGGGCAAAAGAAGATTATTTGATTGGTATAAATTTTTCTAGGCTGTTATCGATTATTTTTGGAAATAGAGTTGCTAAAAAGATAAATGAGGAGCGTGTTTCTATTTCTGTTGGTAGAGTTATGACTTGTGTGCTTGGTATGGTTGTTACAAGAGAAAGAGATATTCGTAACTTTGTTAAAACTAAGTATTATAAGCTTTCTGGGGATTTTGGCGGAGAAGAGAATTTTAAGGCAGAGTGGAGAGTAAGTGAAAAATCAAAGTTTTATGAGTCTCCGCTTTTATATAATGAAACTGGTTTTAAAAAGGAAGAGACAGCGAAGAAGTTTATTGAGTTTTTGAATGGTAAAGAAGCGGTTATTGATAGTGTTAAAAAGTCAAAACAAAAGGAAAATCCACCTTTATTATTTAATTTAGCAGAGATACAGAATGAGTGTACGAAAAGATTTAAGATAAAGCCTGATGAAACTTTGGAGATTATACAAGAATTATATGAGAAAAAACTTGTTACATATCCAAGAACTGATGCAAGGGTTCTTTCAACTGCGATTGCAAAAGTTATTACGCAAAATTTGAATGGACTTGCAAAAGGATTTAAAGATGAGGAAATTCAAGGATTTTTGGCAAAAATGTCAGCAGAAAAATATTCTACAAATTTAGAAAAAACAAAGTATGTTAATGATTCTAAGATTACTGACCATTATGCTATAATTCCTACAGGTCAAGGATTTGAGAATTATGATGGACTTTCTGATTTGAAAAAGAATGTTTATAAATTGATTGTTAAACGTTTTCTTAGTATTTTTTATCCTTCTGCAGAATATAATAAGATTTCTGTTGTTATTAAAATTGATGATGAAGAGTTCTGTGCAAATGAGAAAGTTTGCATTAATCGTGGGTATTTAGATGTTCTGAAGGGTGAAACTGTGGAAAAGGATTCTAATATTAATTTGTTAAATAATTTGAAAAAGGGTGAGAAGATTCCTGTTAATTTCATTGAAATTAAGGAAGGGGAAACTTCACCGCCAAATAGATATAATTCAGGTTCAATCATTTTGGCTATGGAGAATGCAGGAAAGCTTATTGAGGATGAGGCATTGAGAGAGCAGATTAAAGGTGCTGGAATTGGAACTAGTGCTACTCGTGCAGAAATTATAAAGAAACTTGAACGTATTGGTTATATTGCGATAAATTCTAAGACACAGATTATTACGCCTACTGATAAGGGTGAGGTGGTTTATGATGTGGTTCTTGGTTCTATGCCTGATATGCTTAATCCTGAACTTACTGCGAGTTGGGAAAAAGGACTTGATATGGTGGCTAAAAAGGAAATTGAGCCAGAGATTTTTATGGGGAAATTAGAAAGATATATAAGGGGGAAGATTGCTAAGTTGGTTATACCTATGTAATGTGGTAAGTTGAGTTAAGTATAAAAAGCAAAAAAGATAATAGTATAGCATTCCTTGCTTGGGCATATTTGACGGTGTGGGGCGTGGGTTCGAGTTTCGAAAAAGACGTTTTCGTCAAATATTTGCCCATACTGCGCGGAATGCTATACTATTATCTTTTTTGCTTTTTGTTCTTAAAATCACTTTACATATATATTAGGAGCTAAACACCTTTCATCTCATGAATCATTTTCATTATAAAATC
The DNA here is from genome assembly GCA_948465565.1 of uncultured Clostridium sp. Lineage (GTDB taxonomy): Bacteria > Bacillota > Clostridia > TANB77 > CAG-508 > UMGS1994. The sequence continues at coordinate 6,231 of CAOJXR010000016.1, read as the reverse complement.
TACTTTTTCGGGACTTAAATATTGCAATTTTTCTGATAATTCTATGTGTTTTTGTAGTGGCTTGTTAGTAATTAAGTCGCCATAAAGTAAATTTGGTTCTATGCCTAATGTATTCATATATTTAATTAAAGTTTGTGTTTTTATACCACCATTACCATTTTCTATTCTTGAGATGTATTTTAAAGAGATGTCTAGTTTTTCAGATAATTGTTCTTGTGTAAGATGATTTTTTATACGATATTGTTTTAAGATTTTTCCTAAAACAGTATCAATTTGTAGTTTTGAAATAGTACCCATATTATTCTCCTTAATCATAATAGTCATACTAGACATGATAGTCATATTGTTAGTATACCAATTTGTTCGAATAAACGGAACAAACTAATAATGAGATGATGTTTTTTGAAGAGTGCTTAAATATCAACTAAAAATGGACAAGGATTGATAGCTAAGTATAATTATTAGTTATATGCAAATTAAACATAAATTATTCAGAAGATAAAATGAGTACGAATTTTTCAAATAGTAAGTTAGATATTGCTTAAGTGTTAGCTTTTGAATTTAATTGGATAATATAACAGAAAAAATATATAGTCAACAGATATTCTTAAAAATAAAATATTTTGGGCTTTTTTGTATTTGTTGATATAGGCGTAGGGGAGTGCAATATATTTTTGTCAAATTGGTAAAATAGTATTTAAAGTTTAAAAAAGATACTGGCTATTAATACAAAATTATTTAAATTGGTGATGTAATATTTGTAATAATAAAAATATCTTAATTTAACAATCCACAAATAATTAATTAAAAGTGGATAAAGCGTAGAGAATTTTGTAAATAATTGTAGAAATTAAACAGAAAAAAGCGGAGTTGTAAGATTGACACGCTTTTTTTTCTTCTTATAATAAAAAATATATTATTATAACTGGGGAAGGGGAACAAAACTCTTGAAAAGAAAAGTGTTGAAAATATGCATATTATGCGCTTTTGTAATAGCTTTGAGTGCTATTGCTGTTTGGGCTGCAAATGCAAATGAAATTGATTTAGTTCCTACTGATGACCAGTATTTTGAGCTAAGAGCGGTTGAAGTAAAAGAGGTTGCAGGGCAGAATAAGCAAGTAATAATGGAACTTTGGGGAAATAATTTAGAAACTAAAGGGTTCGATGTTCGTTTTACTTATGATAAGACTAAGATAATGCCTTCTAAGTTACAGACAAATGAAGTAATTAGTAATGATGCTGTTTATCTAGAATTTGAAGATGAATTTAAAAATTGTTTAGATTTTTCTACTTTTGCTTTGGATATTGATGGAGAAGGAATTCGTTCAAGTTTGTTTTTTAATCCACCAATACTTGAAAGTGAGCATATTGTAGAAAAACCAGGGGTTGGAAAAATTATTGATACTAAAGGAAGTGTTCTTATTGGTAAAATGAGTTTCCAAATGACTGAAGATATTTTTGATGCGAGTTGGTTTAGTTTAGTAGAGAGCAATAATACATATCCAAAAACGGGTATTAAAATAAATATTGATGGGATTCATAATTTCCAAAAGCAATCAACATTTAGGTTTACTGATAAGACTGCTTCAAAGAATGCTGATTTAACGGATTTGATTTTAAGTAAAGGGGAGAATGATACATATAAAGAATATGATTTAACTCCTGAATTTGATAAAGATACTTTAGTATATGAGACTACTTTACTAGAGTATTGTGATGAAATTAATCTTAAAGCAATTTTAGCTGATGAGAAGTCTACAATGAAGGTCAGAGTGCCTAAAAGAGATGAAAACGGTGAACTTGTGTATGAAATTGATGGGGTTACTGTAGTTTATGAAGAAAAAGATTTAAGTAGTGATACTCAAATGGGGGTTATTCTTAATAAACTTGGGGAGTCGGATACAATTATAGATGTGATTGTTACTGCTGAAGATGGTGTGACGATTAAGGATTACAAGGTGACTATAAAAAGACCTTATGGAACGATTAAAGGAAGTATTCAACTAGGAGAAAATTTGAGAGATGAAATGCAACTTTCATATGGTAATTATGTTGAATATATAGCAAATGCTACTTTATATAAGTCTGGTTTGTTTGATTGGAATGGGATTGTTCCTAAAACAGAGTCTTTGGATAATTTAGATAATTTAGATATTCAGGTTCAAGTTCAAACAGATAAAGATGAGAAAACTTTGTTTATACAATGTATGATACAGATATTGCTACAATTTCACCAACTGGTGAAGTAACAGCTAAAAAACATGGTATTGCAAAAGGATTAGTTACAGACACTAAAAGTGGATACTCAATGGAAATTGCTATTATTGTTGAGGATACTTATGGACAAGTTGATATTGGTGGTTCTGCTGCTTATATACTTTGTGAAGATGGAAGTGTACATTCTTGGGGATTAAATTATTATGGAGCTTTAGGTATAGGTACAATATATACTAATTGGAATGATGCTAAGACTAAATTGAATACAAATTATTACAGAGTAAAAACAACATCAACAACATATTTAGAGAATATCGTGAAAATAGCTTCAGGAGATGAAGGATGTTTAGCTATAGATAAAGATGGAAATGTTTGGGGATGGGGAATTAATGACCTTGGAATTTTAGGACTTGGAAATAGAACTAACCAAGCATATGCGAAACTTATATATTCTGGTGGAGATGCAGTTGATATAACTTCTAATAGATGGGGATCTGCTATTCTTTTGAAAGATGGAAGCGTATATACAACTGGTTCTAATAGGTATGGTCAGTTGGCTAATTCATCAGTACCAAATGTTGTCAATGTAAATACAGAATATATAGCTAAATTTACATTGGCAGAGGGATATGAGAAGATTATTAAAGTAGAACTTTCTGGTACTTCAATGAAGGGACTTAAGGTTGATGGAACGCTTTGGACAGTTGGTATAGGCGGAGAAAGTGAGACTCATGCAGATACAACTACAACATTTGAATCTAGTTATATACATGGAGATGGAATTAAAAGAGGAGAATCTGATATTGTAAATTATCCTGTTAAGGCAAACTTAGAAAATGTGGTTGATTTTACAACAAGAGGTAATATAGTTATTGCTAAAACAGCTAATAAGGACTTATATACATGGGGTTCTTATATGTTAGATTATAATGAGGAAACTAAGACTACAAAGTATAAGACTTATACTGATTATACTAAAGTTGCTTCAAATGTAGACCAAATTGCAGCAACTTGGTCAGCAGGATTTTTTACAAGAGAAGGTGAGACAGGAGTATATTCTTTTGGTACTAACAACTATGGAGATTTATGTAGAGAAATGCAAGATGTAAATAATCCATTGGAAGTTGGTAAGGTTATAGATGCAGATGGAAAAATAAGAAATGATAATGTAATAAAAATATGTGATGGTCGTTCAAATGCGTTTGCATATATAGTAGAAAATGGAAATGTTTTAGGTGGAGGATATAATGAAATATACTTTATGGGAAAGAAGGAAATAGAGAATTATCATTATATTACACCTATTTGTGGAAATGAAAGAATAAGACTTGATAGAACAAAAATTGGAGATTCAATAGATTTAGATATAACAATAGATGATTTATGGGAAGGTCATAATATATTTACTCCAAAAGATAGTGTATTTACATATGAAATTTATCCTGAATATCAAAATATTGCTACTATTACTAATGAAGGAATTGTAACTGGAATTAGTGAAGGACGTGCTAGAGGTAAGATAAGAGATGTTGCTAATAATTTAGAAATTGAATTAGTAATTGAAGTTGAGAAGAATTATGTTAAAGTTGAGAAAAGCTCTAATGGGACATTTGCTATAGACATTGATGGAAATGTATGGGGCTGGGGACGTAGCAATGTAGGACAAATAGGAAATGGAAGAGCAGGTACATATAGTAAAGCACAAAGAGTTATGATAAATTCTACTACGCCTCTTACTGGAGTTGTGAAAATAGCAGCTGGTGCTGAGAATGGTATGGCGATTGATAAAGATGGTAGTTTATATACGTGGGGTTGGTCAATAGAGGGAGGCTTGTTGATATTTTATTTATTTTTGTGATTTTTGTTTTAATAAATATTATTTTGTTTATGATGTATGAGTCAATATCATTTGGTGTAACTAGAAGAAGTGATTTTGATTATGTGAGGAAACTTGCAGAAAAGGATAAGCTAGAATTGTCTGATGATGAACAAGAAGTACTTGATTTGGTAAATAAGTATAGAAAAGAGAATGGACTTGATGAATTAAGTGCTTTTTCTAAGTTGCAAGATGTTGCTAAATTAAAGGCTATGGATTTAGTAGAGAATGAATATTTTTCTCATATTTCTGAGAGATTGGGTACTCCATTTGAAATGCTTGAGAATAATGGCGTTGTGTATACAATTGCTGGAGAGAATTTGGCAAGAGGCAGTAGTATTGAAAAGGTTGTTGAAGCATGGATTAATTCTCCTTTGCATAGAGATAATATTTTGGAGAAAAAATTTGAGTATACAGGGATTTGTGTTGTTGAAAGTGATACTTATGGAAAAGTATTTGTGCAATTGTTTATGGGTGTGAATGAATAAAAAATTAGAGATTGATTAATGTATTGGATGAGTGTATTCAATACATTTTTGTTTTAATAGAGAGAAATATAAAAAGTTTAATTTGAAAAGATTGCTAAATTAGGTTGGCAATCTTTTTTTGTCGATTTTCTTATAGAGAGAAAATTGTAAAGTAATAGTTTGAAAAAGAAAAAATGCAATGAAAAAATGGATTGGGAATTTTGAGATGAGGAAGAATGAAAAGGTGAATATATATTGCGCTTTCCTGAAAAATATAGAGAAAATGAGAAAGTTTTGTCAGAAAGTAAAAAAAATATTAAGTAAAATTAACAGTTTGAAATGAATAGTAATAAAAAATATACAAATTTGTAAAAAAATGTGTTTTTATAGTATTCCGTAAGTGAATTTGATATGGTGTACAAAAAATGCAAGTTTTCTAATCTTTACTTAGAAAAATAAAACCTTAAAATTGGACATGAACAGAGGGAAATTCATGTGACTTTTAATTTAGTGTAATTTTATATGACTGATTAATGAGTCTGAAATTGACCTTATAATAACGTTTTCAATTTTAAAAAATAAAGTAAGGAGGAAGGTTCGATGAAGCAAAAAAAGAATATTGCTATTGTATTAGTAAGTGTAGTGTTAGTTACATTTGTTTTAGTAACAATTATTATGCAATTATTTATGAAGATTAATGTTATGAACCAGATAAGCGAAGGCTTTGAACAAGATGCTCCAAAGGCTTTGGTGGATACGAGTAAATGGGATACAGAAAAAGTTACTGTATATACAGATAAAAGTGGAAGTAAAGCACCAATACCAAAAGGATATGTAGCATCACAAGTAACAGGGGAGACTGAGATAAAAACAGGACTTGTAATATATGAAGGAGATAATCCTGTAACTGGGACAGCGATTGGAACACCAGGAACAGATGCTTGGGTTGCTTCATGTAGTAGAAATCAGTGGGTATGGGTTCCAGTATCTAATACAAGTAGAATTTATGATGATTATACAAAAACTGCTAAATTATATAATAGAACATCTTCAGGAAGAAGTGATTATGCAAATACTAATTTTGAACCTGGATTTTTAACAAGTACAAGCTATGATAATGAGGCACTTTTTTCACAGTATAATTTGATTGGTATGACGAGAAAGAAATTGTACGATGAAATACAAGTTGAGTTATCAGAAACTATTAAGTCAATAAAGAAATATGGAGGTTTCTATATTGGTCGTTTTGAAACAGGTGATGTAACTTATACAGGAGATACAAGATTTGTAAGACCAGTTGTACAGAGAATGAGAACAATTAACAGTATAAATTATGTAACTTGGTATGATGCATATAGAAATTTAAGAACATTAGGGGCAAATAGCACTGTTAAGTCTAATATAATACCAGGATGCTTATGGGATGAAACTTTACAATGGTTTCAAGAAAGTGGGGCAAAGACAGCTGCAGAGATAAATGATTCTGGAAGATGGGGTAACCATTATAATTCAACTTTTACATATTATAGTAATGTAGGAGGAACTATAGCAACAAAAGGTGCGAATAGTGCTACATATGTTCCAACAGGAAGTTCAGAACAGAACAAAGCTAATAACGTTTATGACATGGCGGGCAATGTGTGGGAATGGACACTCGAAGGCGACGGAGGT
>CAOJXR010000015.1 GCA_948465565.1 uncultured Clostridium sp. | reverse complement strand
CATCAGTAAATTCTTTATCTTCTTTACTAATAATACATTTTTTAGTACAAGGAACATAGCTTCCATTCGTTCCAGTATATGTACCTAACATATCATTTTTAGTTCCTCTTGCTATGTTAATAACAATATGAGCAACTTCTAATCTTAAACTATTTTCTTTATTATTTTCTAAAACTATAAAAGCAACATTACTATCAGCTAGCATATAACCTGTCGAATATGACATATTAGATTTATAATCTCTATATTCGACCTTAACTTGATCTGGTCTTTCATATAATTCTATTTTAAATTTTAGTTTTCCAAATTTATTAGATTTAGGAAAATATCCAATAGTATATAAATATAGCATATTTGTTTTAAAAGGATTATTACTATTTTCTTTATTTATTATTTTATTACCAGTTTCAAATAAATCAGATTCATATACTTCAAGTTCTTCGCATATTTTCCAAATTTGCTCTGCGTTAGGTAGTATTTCTCCTGATTCATATCTTGCAAAAGTTGCATCAGTTACTTCTAAAGCATCAGCTACATTTCTTTGACTTAAACCTTTTGAACGTCTTATTTTTCTTATATTATTTCCAAAATTTTTTCTATCAAATTTAGGCATAGTATTTCTCCTTTATCTTACTTACAAATAATTATAACATTATAAAATTATATTTTCAATGAAAGTATTTATATTGCTAGTTTTATAAATCTTAACACATTGAGAAAAGTGTAAAAATATGGTATAATTAATATAACTTAATAGTAAAAGAGTAGTTTATTATCTTAATAAATAATCTATTCCACAGGTGCTTTGCCCTGATGTTCAAATAAACGTCTTGGCACTGCAACTGCCAAGATTATTTTATACACGAGATATTGGTTATTCTTCGTTATAAACATATTTGAATTTTACTAGAGAGAATCTATAACGAGGAGCCAACGATAATGAAAATCTCAATGTGTATGGACGGACGGAAGTGCGGGATGTGGTATTATAAAAGATACTATATCTTTGTTTTAGACTATTCCATAAGTAAGGGGGAACAATTTCCCCCTAAAACATTGCTTAAAATAATTGATATTTATATAAATTTGTTTTATAATAAAAATAGTTAAAGTTAGATTGTTGCAGATTTTAATTTTAACTGATATGATTTATTTCATATCTAAACACGGACCTTTTTCATTATCGTTGGCTCCGTGTTTTTTTACGATTAATTCATTACGTCAAACGTAATATTTTGTGAAATTTCTTTTATTTAAAAGTCTTTTTTTAAAATATTATAAAAATAATTCAGAATATTATAAAAAAACTTACGTATAACGCAAAAATCACTACGTCAATCGTAAGTTTTATATTTTTGAAGAATTAACATAAAACTGTTATATTAATATTGTGGTCACTAATGAATAATTGTTTAACCTCACAAATTTATACAGCTACTATATGTTGGAGGTATTTTATGAAAGGAGAAAAAAACTACAATATTAAAGTTTATAACATCTTACGACAAATAGGCTTATGTCCTAAACTTAAAGGTACCAAAATTTTATTAAGTGCTATTCTTATTGCATTAAATTATAATGATGATTTTATTGTAGTTTCTAATATATACAAACAACTTTCAAATCAATATAAAATATCTACAAAAACAATAGAAAATTCAATAGCTTATTCATTAAAACATTTAATAAATAACAACTTTGAAGAAAATTTTGAAAAAGTGCTAGGAATAGAATTTTGTGAAGATTATTATTCTAATAAAACAATTATTGAAGAAATTACTCGTATTATTAAAATAGAAGTCAAGAATTAAATAACTATTTTTTTCTCTTTAATATTACTAATTTTTCATCAATATCTAGCCAAACACAAATTGCAAAAGCATTCCAAACATACGGTCTTGATTTTCCAACAAGCCAGTTTCGTACACTATTCTCAGCAACATCAATTTTTTTTGCCAACTCTATAATACTAACATTATTCGTATGAATATATTTATTAATATACTCATAATTAAATTCATCTTCAGCTTTAAATTTTAACCACCCTAAAGACCACCTGTTCCCATTTTCGTAATTAAAATAATTACGAACTTTTCGTGATATTATCTTTTCCTTATATTTTCTAGATTCTTCAATATTGCTTTTTACTTTATTCATATTAGTTATACTTGAAAAATTATAATCTTTTTCTTGAAATATGACTTTATAAACTGTAAATATTAAACCTTTTTTTAATTTGCTATTCCATTCTGTTTGTAAAATATAAATATCTCTCCCACAAGCTTCATAGTATAACTGATATTTAATCTTTTCCATATCTGGAATATAAGTCTTAATTTCTAATACAGCATTTTTAGTAGATAAATCACATTTAGCTAATATATTGTCTTCTTTATTAATAACTAATTCTTGTGACATTATTTCTTCATTATCAAAAATATCTTGTTTTATATATTTAATTAATGGTTTTATATTTTCCTTTATTAATTCAGTTACTTTATTTATTTCCTTAATCCTTTTTTCATCTTGTATATTTATTGCTCTTAATGTCCCATCACTATTAAATGATATAGGAATTTCGTGAATTAGCGAAGGAAGTTTACCTAGTTCTTTTAAATTTTTTTTATTCTTAATTTGAAATAAAAGAGTTTCTTCATTCATGTCCTTAACATTTAATAATGAATTTATCAAATGTTCTATAGATATACCTGTTATATTATTTTCAAATTTTTTTATCTTTGTTGAATCTATTCTTATCTTTTTTAATTCCTCAATTTTACAATTTATTTTAGGGAAATTATCAATACAATATTTAAAATTAGGATATGTTGTTAAATAACTAACTGGAATAATGTAGTCTTTACTAAATTCATATACTCTATTATTAATGACTAGTAATTTATTTCCATTCATCTTATGAAAAAGTTGCCATTCTAGAATACAATCATTTATTCCACTATGTACTTTTTGAACATTTTCAATTCCACATATTCTACAAAGATTATCTTTAGTAATATTTCCTTCAGAAAATCTACTTGATATAATATCATGTTTAAAATTATAAAATGTTAATTTCTCAAATCCTTTTATTTTTTTTCGTTTTAAATAATTCTTTACAAATTTTTCGTCTATACTTCCATAAGTTAATATAATTCTTTTGTCTAATTCAAAATTAAAAACTATACTATCAAATTCATTTTGAGTTAATGGTAATTTACCTTCAAGCATCTCTTCAGTTATTCCATTAATATATGTTGTCTCAACCCAATCATTTAATTCTAATGGTAAAAAACGATTATACATTTTTTTATCATCAGGTTTATATAGAGATATAGATAAAAGATCATCTCTAATAGATGATAATCCATTAGTTTCTACATCTAACACAACATATTTCTTTTCATCTATTTTATTCATTTTTTTCTCCCAATAGTTAAATATATTATATATTTAATCACCAAATTTATAATTTTTTTCAAAACTTTCTAATCTATTTACATCATAAAACTCTGGATTATCTTCAATTATTTGTTCAGCAAATTTTAATCCATGTTCATCTGCTTTACTTAATCTTTCCTCTCCAAAATTATATTTAATAATTTTATAATCATAATCTTTATAAATAAATTCAGATATTACATCATTTAAATCAGTTGTTATCCCACGAACATCAATATAAACTGTTTTTCCTTTATAACTTGATTGACAAAAATAGTGGGCATTTGAATTACCATTTATTTGAAGATTTACTGCCAAATATCCATATTTTCTTTGTAAAGCCAAAGCAAAAAGTTGACATGAACCGTGTAAAAATATCCACGCATCATCATATGGATTATCACCATCCTCAAAATCTTCAAGATTTATTTCTTCATATTGTTTGTTTTCTATACATCTTAGTTTGTGATATCCTTTTAAATAATAACCTGTAGATATTTTTTTTGAAAAATTCTTAATATTATTTGACATATATTTCACCTTCTCTTAAATTTTATAATTACTATTTATTTGAAAAATACCTTTATAAATTTTATTTCTATTTTTTAAAGTTTATTATAATCAATAGGTAAATCAAATCCTTCATCAGAAGTAATCTTCTTATTATATATATCTAATATAATTTGTTGTTCAAAATTTAATTCATAACCAATAGATTCTATTATTTTATCTAGTTCTTCTTTAGAAATAAATTCATATAACCTTTCTTGATTAAACTCGTAAGAATATTTATTTCCAATCCACTCATTAATAAAATTTCCTAAAAATCTAAAAATATTTTTATCATTAACAATAGATTTTATATAATTTTTTATTTTTTCTTCTTCAACATTATGCTTTTTTAATATTAATATTGAAAATTTGCCATACTTATAATCAAGTATATCTATATCATTATTAATAATATAATTTAATTTTTCTTTAAATTTATCTTTGACATGTTGATAAATCTCATCTTTCAAATTTCTTTGATATTGTTTATTTGGATTTAACCAATATACCAACTTATCAATATCATTCAAATTATCGTTTTTATTAATAAAATTTTCTACTTTATCTTTTGCTCTTTCTATATCAATAATATTAAGAATATCTGATATAATAAGTATACATCGTTCTCTAGTATCTAGCATCATAGCTCCAGCACTATTTATACAAACCTTATTAATATTTTCATATACACTTTCCATAAGATATTCAATAATACTTTTATCTATTTTATTCAAAGATTTATTTAGAATCTCTAATTTAAATTTTTGATTACTAATATTTTCGCTTAAAAATATTTGATACTGCAAACTGACTTTTTTATTATTATCCATATAATTAATTTTTTTGATAAAATCATTTACTTCTTTTAATAAATTAGCATATTTACCTGGTGTTAATTCAAAATAATGTTCAAAATATCTTCCATTAAAAATTCTTTTATTTGAAACACTATCATCATACAGAGATGAATCATGATTAAAAGGAATTGTTGTCTTTATTTCATAGCCTCTATTATAATTAGATATATATGGAAATAATATTGTTAAAATTTCTTTATATTCTTCGTTTTCTTTAATATTAAACAATTTCTGATAAAATTCTTTTGCAACTATATTAAATTTTTCAGCCAAAAAATATTCTGTACTTTTCATATTACACAACATCATATCTTCAGAAACAAAAAATGTAGGATTTGTATAAATTGTATTATATAAATCAATATTCAAATACTTCAATAATTGTACAATTACAAAATCACCTATATTTACTTGCTCTTGAATATCATTTGATTTTATGTATGCAGAAATATAATTTAAAAATCTTTTCATTTCTCTAATATCTTTAAATTTTTTTGATAACTTTGAAAACATTTCTAAAAATCGTGTTTTTTCTAAATTTTCAACATCATAATAATCAAATAATTTCATAATCGTTTTAATTGCAATCTCTGCAATTGTATCTACATTAGTGTTAGGTAAATTAATACTACTATTAATAATTTTATTTAAGTAATTCGCATCTATTTTTAATTCATTTTCAAAAATTTTTTTAACACGTACTTCATCAAAACTAAGTAAGTAAACGAAATTATCAAAATCAAACAATGTTGAAATTGTTTTAAATATGATTAATATCTGTTCTTTATCTAATCTATCTATATTATCTATAATATAAACTACTTTTTTATTATTTAATTTTAAGTATGTCGCTATAATAGATTTCAACTCGTTTACCGAATAATTATTGTTTCCAAAATGTATATCAAAATTAATTTTATTAAAAATACTATCATTTCCTAAAATTAATACCTTATAAACATTATAAATTTTTTTATACAAAGAATAATCAAAATCAAAATTTTCATTTTTAGTAATACTATCATAAAATCCTCTAAATAAAGTCTCATTGCTATTGTATTTCCACGGATCAAAATTATCTATTATAATTATTTTTTCTGATTTTAAAGTATCTTTTACTAAATTCAATATTGTTGTTTTTCCACTTCCCCAAGCACCATTTAATGCAAAAACAAAACTTTTTTGTGGGTTGCATTGATTAATTACATCTGAAATATAATTAACAAAAATACTTCTATTTAATAAATCATATTTTACATCATTTTCATTAAACAATATTAAATCATTTGCATCACTTTTAGAAAAATCTTGTTCATGAAACTCTTTTAAATCATATGTATTAATTTTTTTTACGTTTTGCTTTTTTAATAATTTTCTAATATATATCAAACGGCACACTATTAAAATAAATTCTGCTACTATCAAAATTACTAATATAATCATTTTATATACTTTAAAATCTCTAATTAAATAAATACTATAAAACATCATTGAAAATATATTTGTTAATAAAAGTTTATCTATAATATTAATACTTTTGGCTACAACTAATGAATATCTTTTATTAAATATAATATCAAGTAGTGCTAATATTATAAAAAGCAACAAGATAATAGCTGATAAAAACATATCTTTTTGTATAAATTGAGTTGGTATATTTAAATAATCTATAACAATTATTAAAACAGCCAATATAAGTGAATTTTTTATAATATTATAATATTTAAATATTTTGTTTATTTCTTTTAAATAATACATATTTTGTGAATCCTTTAACATTTTTCCATTTTATGTTATATTATCACGGATTTTGTTATTAGTCTAGGTACTTTATTCATTTTCATTCTCGCATACTCTCCACCATCAACTTATTCGCCATCCTAAATCCATAAGCAAAAGCTTGTTTTCTTTCTAAATCAATCAATTCTGCCTCTTTGCTTAAATATTTATCAAATAACTCATAATTTTCCTTTTCTATCGAATTTTTTAATAGCTCAATTTATTAAGTTCACTCCATAAATTATTTATTTCGTCATTCTCGTCGATTTTAAGCACTATTTTTTCTTGCATTGCGTCATACAATTCTTCAATATTTTTTATCATATCTTTTTTACCTTTCTTTTTATAAAAATAATCTCTTTTAAATATCAATAATCAAATTCTTCAAAGCATGATGATTACTAGGTTTTATAGATTTATTTTTAAAAAGTGGACGTTTTGAGCTTCGAGGGGAATTGACCTAAACCTCCAATTTCCTGCTGAATGGGAAACAGCTCGTATAAATAAATTTGCTCAAGGTTATACAAAACCAGGACCTAGAGACTTCGTTGGTAATGCTCCACTTGAAGCTCCTGAGTCCTTAGCGATATATAACTTCACATTAAGCAAAAACTTCTCCCTAATTCTCGCATACCACACACAAGGCGAAGTAATTTACTGGAAATTTCTTAATTATCTTCCACCAAATTCATACGAAATCGGACGTAGATTCAGTGATGTAAGCGGATACTTCCTTGAAACAACACCATATACTTCAGGCTTTGCAGGATACAAAGATTGGTTCATACAAAATTATAACCTTCCTGGCTATACTATTGAAACTGGCCTTGGCGAAAATCCGCTTCCTATATCTCAATTCCAAGATATTTACGATAAAAATATAGGAATTTTAATTCTAGGAATGTTACTTTCATAAAAGAAAAAACAGAGAAATATACAATCTATTTCTCTGTTTTTCATTCATTTTATCCACACTTATTACTCATTCTGTGACAAATACTTATAAACATTCTCCTTATACTCTTCCAGCACTCTTTCTCTCAAATCTGTTTCCAAAAACTCTAAACTCATATGAGGACCAGTATCCTCTATTTCCAAAAGAATCAACTCATCATTCTCAAGTTTCAAAAAATCAATTCTCTGAAAACCAGTTTCCAAGCAAGAATACTTAGCAAATTCTTCAGCCAACCCCCTCTCCTTCTCATTAAGCTCAATTAAAATAGGTTCTGGATAATCAGGATACTTTGATGGCACATATTCATGCGCATACATAAAATTCTGACCAACAAAATAACATTGAACTTCTGACTTAAATTTAAATTTCGGTTGAATCAAATACCCATCTTCAAATTCTTTCTCTAAATCAACTCCACTAACAATCTTCTGTCCAATTCCACTGCCAAATGACTCACTATCTTTAAGTACATATTCCTTTGCCTCTGGCAATTCATTCAGTCTATCTAAACTATCAACCGTAGGAATTACGTTCTTTCCCTCTTCAAACAATTTACACAAATACTGTTTTCCATGTCCATCTAGTCCATCCAAATTTACAGTCTTTATCTTCTTCCCTTTTAATCTTCTTTTAAGTAAATCATCCTTTATACCATAATTCTCTGTTTCCTTCTCATCCTCAACCCATGCATTCCTTCGTATAATTACATCAAATTTTTCATCCATTTTCTCATCATAATCTACCCACGCCATTTTCACAATATGTCCATCTTTTCTAAAAGCATTAGCAACATACTCATCTTCTACAAACTCCTCATTCTCAGGATTAGACAAAATCAAAATACGATATTTGTTTTTCCATAGCTCATTTCCTTGATATTCATCATCTTTATCTTCACTTAAAAACAAAAATCTATTATTCCAAGGTTCTATTTTATCCACATTTAAGCTATAGCTATAAACTAAACAATTACCATCATAATTATAATCATCACTATTTTCATATTTCTCAAACATATGCATAACACTTCTATATAATGGTCTAGCTTTAGAATCTCCATTATCATTTGTATATAATCTAAAGAACTTTTTTCCATACTCCTTGGACTTTTCAATCATATCAAGCAAACTCTTTCTCCCAATTCCTTTGCTCCTAAACTCAGGCAAAACTCCAAACCATCCAAGCCATATAGAATTTTTATCTAGTTCATCATGCATATATAGCCCAATAACACC
Organism: uncultured Clostridium sp.; assembly: GCA_948465565.1. Lineage (GTDB taxonomy): Bacteria > Bacillota > Clostridia > TANB77 > CAG-508 > UMGS1994. The sequence continues at coordinate 11,064 of CAOJXR010000015.1, read as the reverse complement.
AACTGGAAACCCGTTCCATCTAATAATATAAAATATATTCTCCTTATAATGTGTATCGATAGCAAATTTATAATGAATATAAGCACATTCCTCTTCAAAAATCGTATGTTGTATTGATGTAGCTAAGTTTATATTCTCTTCTGTTATTAGTTCATATTCTAACTTCATAAAACTATCTCCAATCTTCTTATTCATTAAAATTTTACCTCTAATTCCTCATATATACAATAAAAAAGAAATACGAGTTAATCTCTCATATTTCTAAAATTAAATCCTATTTATTATTTTCTTCTTCCTGCTCTCCAAATACCTCTTTAAAACCAAGTGCAAAAGCAGCAATAACGATAAGCAAGAATGATAAAGCCTTAAACACACCACTCTCAAGTAAAATTATAGTAAACATACCAAGAGAAGCACTGACACAATACAAAATCAAAACAGACTGTTTTTGTGAAAAGCCATGTTTCAATAGCTTATGATGTAAATGTCCCGCATCTGGTTTCATAATACCTTTTATTGACCTATTCTTTATAATTCTTCTTATAATTGCAAAAACTGTATCAAATATAGGTAAGCCCAATATAATAATTGGAGCAACAACAACAAGTGCTGTATATGTTTTAGCAACACCTAATATTGAAATAACAGCAAGTGAATACCCTAAAAAATTAGAACCTGTATCACCTATGAATGTCTTAGCTGGATTTACATTGTAAGGCAAAAAACCTGCTAATGCACCAATTAATGCAGTAATCAAAATTATAGAAATAAGTGGTGATCCATTCAATGTAAATATAATAAGCATTGACACACATGAAATTATAGAAATTCCTGATGATAATCCATCAAGTCCATCAATCAAATTAATAGCATTAGTAATACCAACAATCCATGCAATAGTAATAACTACTGAAATGGTATGTAAGAAATTAACTGAATCTCCAAATATCTTCAAAAACTCAATATTAGATATATCAATTCTAATACCAGAAAGCACAACAACACTAGCAGCTAAAATCTGCACAATAAGCTTTTTAACAGCTGAAACTCCTTTTACATCATCAATAAAACATGTAATTGCAATCAAAAACATTCCTATAAAATATCCACATAATTTCAAATGGTAGTTTCCTTCAGCCAAATTTAGTTGATTCTCTAAAGTTAAACTTATAAGCAAATATGATATTGAAACTAAAAATCCACAAACTACTGCAACTCCGCCAAGTCTAGGCATTACAACCTTATTAATTCTTCTTTCATCCTTTGGATTATCAACAGCCCCAAGTTTCTTAGCTAAATTAATCGTTTTGGGAGTAATCATAAAAGCAGTTATAAATGCAAGCAAAAACGCAATAATTATATCGCCCCACATAACTTTTTCTCCTTTTTATTTCATATTTTCGTTTTCTATTTCCTCAATCATTTTTTCCCTATCATCATATCTTCCATGCAAATATTCAGGAACTCTCCAAGCCTCAATTACCGAAATTGCCTTATCAATATCCATCCAGTCTCCAGACAATATAAGCACATTAGTATGATCATTTTCTTTTCCATGCTTAGCAGCCTCTTCATCCATACAAACGCCAGCACGAATTCCCTTGAATTTATTTGCAACAATCCCCATTCCAATACCTGAACCACAAACCAAAATAGCCTCATCTTCACCTAAGTTCATATTAGAACATACTTCTTTAGCAATAATAGGATAATGTGTTATTTCTTCTGAATAAGTTCCATAATCTTTATATTCAATATTCTTTTCATCAAAATACTTTTTTATTTTTTCTTTCAAACCATAGCCTCTATGATCTGCACCCAATAAAATCATACAAAATTCTCCTTTTCATTTGTATAGTACACAGTATATCACTAAAAAACCTCTATTTCAACCGATTAAGGCTAAAATGTAAACATTAATAAAAGCGAAAAAAAGAAAATATAGTATGACGCGCAGTATGGGCAAATATTTGGTGAATACGTCTTTCTCGAAACTCTAACCCACGCCCCACTCCGCCAAATATGCCCAAGCAAGGAATACTATATTTTCTTTTTTTTCGCTTTTATTAAATTTTACATATAATTCATTGGATTTACAGAAGTACCATTATAACGAACCTCAAAATGAACATGATATCCACTTGTATTACCTGTAAGACCAACAGCACATATATTCTGTCCCTTTGTAACAGATTGACCTGCTGAAACATATAAAGAACTACAATGTGCATAATATGTTAAAAATCCATCTCCATGATCTATAATAACAAGATTACCAAATCCTGTACTATTCCATCCAGAAAATTTAACAACACCATTATCAGCTGCATATATTGGCGTTCCATTAGGAACAGCAATATCAATTCCCTTATGGAATCCTGATCTTCTTTGACCAAAAGGAGATGAAATTGTACCTCCAACAACTGGTCTTAAAAATCTACCTGCACTAGCTGAACTAATTGGAGTCCCAGCTCTGGAAGAAACTGCTACTTGTTGAGCTTTTCTTGCAGCCTCTTGTTTTCTTCTAAGTTCTGCAGCTTCTTGCTCTTTTTTATATTCCTCAACCTTAACTTCAACATCCTGATTTATACTTAATTTAGCAACCTCAATAGATGATACATTAGCCTCTGCATCTTGTTTAATTTGCTCTTGTTCCTCAACTTCAAAATTAAGCACAACACCCTCTGTTGTCTCACTTTTTATGGTCTCAATAAGTTGGTCAGCCTCTTCTTTAGAATTTACAGACGCTTTAACATTTCCATCTAACTTAATCGCATATACTCTACATTTAATCTCAGAATTTTCTTTGACAGCAGCAAGTATCTCTGCCTCATTTGTTTCAGACTCTTTTACATTGCTAACTAATTCAAATTTATACTCTGGCATTGCCTCTATTTTGATAGAAGTAACATTTCCATCTAAGTTGTTTGCAAACTCTTCTATCTTTTCTTGCATCTTTCCTTTGCTTTCAACATATCCAATTACTTTACCATTTAAAGTAACTCTATATAACGGTTTATATTTAACATAAATAAATAGTGCTATCACTAAAAGACCAATAATTATAACTACTGAAAGTTTAGCTAGTCTTTTTATATTGTATTTAATACACTTACTTACTATAAATACTCACTCCTTTTCTTTCTATTTTTCGTCACACAATAAATATTATACCATTCATGGCTATTTTTATCAATTATCATATTTTAGCGTATCCAATTTTCTCCCTTTCTATCCAAATTTCACAAAGTTATATTGCAAATTTTACCATGCTTTCCTCTTATTTCCTCTATTTTACTTCCGTTTTCTTATAAATCTGATAGTTGACTTCACAAAAAAAGTAATTGCAAAATTAGCAATTACTTTTTTCTTCTGTTTATAACATACGTACTTCCCATAATAGATTTAGCTTGATGCTTTACTTGTGCACCAACTTCACCAATCTCCAAAGTATTCTTAAATCTACCAGGATCAATCTCAACAACACCAATAGAGATAGATGTAAGTGGAAACTGCTCAATAATTCCCCTCCTATTAGCAACCTCGATATATCCCTTCTGAATATCCTCTTCATTATAAAACTCTAGTACATTCGTATCAAAATCTGCAATTATATTATTACAAATCTTATCAAAATTCGAATAAGATGTAATAGCAATAAAATCGTCACCACCAATATGTCCAATAAAACTATTATCCAATCCCAGTGAATGAATATTTTTAACAATCGTCTTCGCAGTAAATTTTATAATTTCATCTCCATTTGAAAAGCCGTATATATCATTATATGCCTTAAAATTGTCCAAATCGAAATAAAAAACAGCAAATTTCTCTTTATTCAACAATCTCTTCTTCATCTCAGCTTGGATCTGAACATTTCCAGGAAGTCCAGTAAGCGGACTAATTCTTCTATTCGTCTGCAATAATCTTAAAAGATTCTTAACCGTAAAATACAAATATTCTTGGTCAACAGGTTTTATAATAAAATACTCAACAGACTGCTCTAAAATCTTCACTCTATGCTCTTTTTCCCACTCAGATGAAATAACAATAATCGGAGTAATACTATTATCTTCATTCTCTCTAATGCTCTTACACAAATCAATAATATTCATATCAATCGTATCTTCATCAATTATTATCATATCTGGTATATTAGTTAATGCAACATTTAATTCTTCTGTTCTAACAGATTTAAATTGATAATCAATTTCATTCTTAAAAATCTGCTTCAACACATTTAAAACACTACCACTATTATCAATTATATAGATGTCTTGAATCATATTTTTCTCCTTTGTTTTCTACATTACATATTATATATATTAAAAGCAAATTATTTTCAAGGTTTTTTATACCCTTTCCAGAAATTAGACAATCTTTCTGATTTCATAGTAGGGAAAGCCTTTTGTAATCTCTTCATTCTCTTTTCTAATTTAGCTTGAACTTCTTGTTGCGTAACCTTCAATTGTTCTAAGATATTATCCTTTTTCTTATGTTCCTCAAGTTTCTTATGAATACTATACTTATAAACACGTCTTAATCTAATAATATTCTCAAACTGCTTTAAATTTCTAGCATTAAGAGCCTCAATTCTCTCTTTAATCTGATTAGTAATTTTCTCCAATTCTGTAAGTCTACTATTGATATTAATAACCTTAACTGTTGATGTAATCGTATCAATAACAAAATAAACAAAACCGACACCAACAATAATATATACATATAAATCAGGAATCTTATCAACAAGTGCCTCTACACCTGGATGAATAAATTTCATAAAAATAATTCCCAAAATGCCCCAATAAAATGAGTTCAATAAACACACTCTTCCATCAATGTTAAACTTATTATTTGAATAATCCCAATACTTGGTTTTGAAAACTAATTCCAAAAACAAACCAACAATATACTCAAAAACAGAAAGTGCAACCATTCCATAAATAAACAAAATAAAAATATTACTTGTAACATCTTTTAATGACAAATACATTATAAGTGCCCCATATCCATATATAGGACAAAACGGACCAGCTAAAAAGCCACTATTTACAAGCTTTTTTTGTAAAATAGACTTATATAAAGACTCTAAAACCCAGCCAATAAAAGAATAAATTATATAATAAATAAATAATGTATAAATTTCTTGCATTCTCGCATATCCCTTCTCTTATGTACATTTTATCAATAAAGGACGAAATATATTCTATCTCGTCCCGTTTTTCTTTAAGAATACTATGGATTATGTTCGCATTCTCCAGACGCTTCTGACCAAACTTGTTCTTGTTCTGTATATGCCCAAATTTTAATCAAGTTATGTCCTTCTTGTGTTTCAACTTCAAACTCTACATGTCTAGACTCCTCTGGGTCATCAAAAGTTTGCTCATGTTCTTCACCATTTAAGTCATATTTAACGCTCTTTAATCCCCTCGGATAATCAATCGTTACATATATCTTACTCAAACCACCATTTCCATCAGGTTCTCCCTCAAGTATAATCTCAGGTTTTCCTGCATAAACATCATAATCTTTCTCATAAATCTTAGAAGAATTTTTAGCCTTATCAACAGCACAAATTCTCACATTTGTACTAGAAGTATCACTAAGTTCTATCTCTGCTTTAATAGTATTCTTATCTTCTCTATCATCAATTTTAACTTCATTTTCATTATTTACAGAATAAGTTAAATAATCAATCTCAGTCTCATCAATCGCAGTAACAATAAGTTTTTTCCCTTGTATAGCAACTCTAATTTGAGGTTTAATTTTATCATTACCAACATCAGTATAATAATGTTGTGTATATTCAGTAAGAATATCACTTCCAACAGTCTTAACAATAACATGAATAGTTGAATCACCTTTTGGAATACCAATATTTTGAATGTTCATTTCATTTTGGTTAGCAGACGTGCTCTTTTCAGTCTCAGTATCACCCATAGCCACAATAGCATCATCATCAATATCTATATCTTCATCATCATTTTCATCTTCACCATTAGCATTATTTAACGTCCTCTGCTCTTGATAAGTTCTAATATCATTTAAATTTGCATTTCCCTTATACCATTGATATGAAACTGACTCAATTCCTTTACTCGCAGATTTAACATTAATTGAAAGAATATCATTATCTGCACTCAAAGCAATCTGTGGAATACTATCTCCTTGAACATTTCCACCTGTACTATCTATCTTCTTACTTTCTGACAATGAATATCCTGCTTTAGCAATAAGACAAATTCCAAAAACCATAATTAAAATTGCATATACTGTTATGATACGAGCAGTATCTCCAGGACTTCTATGAATTTTCTGTTTTTTAGGTCCACTATGGTCTAATATTTGATTCAAACTTACTCACCTCAATTTCACGCATGTATTATATCATAAGTAAATATTATTTGGAAATAATTTTTTTAAATATATTTAATCTAATATTTCAAGTCCAGCAAACTTTGCCATCAATCTCTTATGACCAGCTTTCTCAAAAGTTATATCAACCTTAGCGTCATCCCCTTCATATTCAACATAATTAATTTTTCCTTCACCAAATTTCTTATGATAAATACGTTGTCCAGCCTTATAAATACTTACATCAATATCACTATTAGACTTTTTATTTAATCCACTCAAAAAGCTTTCAGCTGACCTAAAAGCAAACTCTGGCTTTGGCTTAGAAGCAAAAGCAGTATTTTCAGCTTTATATGAAGTAACATTAGACTGTCCATATCTCCATTCATATCTTGAATCTTCATATGTACGACTATTACCGCTACCTTCTGCAAATACTTCTTCATATCCATCTAGTAAATCAGAAGGAATCTCCTTCATAAATCGAGAAACTTGATTATAACTTGTTGAACCAAATATAGTTCTTTGACGAGCACAACTAATAAACAAATGTTGTTTAGCTCTAGTTATACCAACATAACAAAGACGTCTTTCTTCTTCTAGCTCTTTTGGTTCATCAATAGATTTATACCCTGGGAAAATTCCTTCTTCCATTCCAACTAAGAAAACAGCTGGGAATTCAAGTCCTTTCGCACTATGTAAAGTCATTAATGTTACAGAGTCCTCTTCGCCATCACTATTATCAAGATCACTAGAAAGAGTTATCCCCTCTAAAAATTCCTCTAAAGAATTATCCGCAAATTGCTCCTCAAATTCAATAGCAACAGTTAAAAATTCGTCCAAATTCTCCAAACGGGCTTCTGCTTCTGTTGTATCTTCATCCTCTAAAGCCTTAGTATATCCTGTCTTCTTTAGTGTCTCTTTGACTAAATCAGAAATCTTCATTTTATCTTTATTTTCACGCAATTCCTCAATTGTTGCAACAAATTCTCTGGAATTTAAGTACACCCTATTCATATTATAATCAGCAGCATTCTTGATAATTTCATACATAGAAGTTTCCTTCGTAATAGCAGCAAGTTCAACTGCATCCATGCTCGTCTTACCAATACCTCTTTTAGGCTCATTTATAATTCTTGTTAAACTCAAGTTATCCGCTGGATTTTGAATTAATCTCAAATATGCAATAATATCCTTAATTTCTTTTCTTTCATAGAACTTAAGTCCACCAATAATTTTGTAAGGGATATTTTCTCTTCTCAAAATATCCTCTATACTACGTGATTGGCTGTTCATCCTATACAAAACGGAAAAATCGCTATATGTCATATATTCTTCTCTACGAAGTCTATTTATATTCTCCACAATAAAGTTAGCCTCATCATATTCGTCGTTGCCTCTGTAAATACTTATCATTTCGCCTTTTCCATTTTCAGTCCACAACTTCTTTTCATACTTTGTCTCATTATTTTTAATAACCGCATTAGCAGCATTCAAAATATTTTGTGTACATCTATAATTTTGCTCAAGTTTTATAATTTGTGTTCCTGGAAAATCCTTCTCAAAATTTAAAATATTAGTAATATCAGCGCCTCTAAAAGAATAAATACCTTGGTCATTATCACCAACAACAGTAATATTTCCATGACGAGCTGCAAGAATTGCAATTAAAGTAAATTGTGCCTTATTAGTATCCTGATACTCATCTACTAAAACATAATTAAACTTTTCAGAATAATATTCTAAAACATCTTCATTTGATGACAAAATATCAATTGTATAATTAATAATATCATCAAAATCAATCGCATTATTTTCTCTTAAACGCTTTTGATACAAATCATATACCTTTGCAATTGTTTCTCTTCTCTCATCACCTTCAACTTTATTTTTGTAATTTTCTGGTGTTAACATCTCATTTTTAGCATTGCTAATCTCAGAAAGTGCACTTCTATCATTTAAAAATTTATCATCAATATTTAATTGTTTTAGGCATTGTTTCACCAATGTACGTTGGTCTGATGAATCAAAAATAATAAAAGAAGATGTAAAACCTATTCTATCAATATATCTTCTAAGAATACGTACACAAATAGAGTGAAATGTACCTATCCACATATCTTTAGCGACTTCACCAACTAAATTTTCTACTCTTTCCTTCATTTCATTTGCAGCCTTATTCGTAAAAGTAATAGCTAATATGTTCCAAGGACGTACACCTTTTTCTTGCATTAAATATGCGATTTTATGTGTTAAAACCTTTGTCTTTCCACTACCTGCACCAGCAATAACAAGACATGGTCCATCACAGTTTAGAACAGCCTCACGCTGCTTGTCATTTAATTCTTCTATAATATCATTCATCTCTTATCTCCTATATATTCCGAATTTATGTTTGCATTATATAAGATTTAAGCACTTTTGTAAATAGCTATTTTTTTATTTATTTCAATATTTCTCTTGCATTATTTAATAAAATTATGTAAAATAAATTTAATGATTATTATAAGGGAGGCATTTTCATGACAAAATTGAAAAAAGCAATTGTTCTTATTTTAGCAATTTTATTAATTTTAGTATCTGTAAATTCTAATATATTTGCAAGTACAATTCAACAAAGACCTGCAAATAATAGTACTTCAAACAACTCTTCAAGCAATAATTCAAATGGAACAAATAATAATAAAACAAACCAACCATCTAATAACACATCAAATAACAATTCTAATAATTCTTCTAATATTAGTGGAAATAATAACACAAATTCTATTGGCGGAGGATCATCTAACAATACTTCAAAACCAATAAACACATCAAATTCTACAGAAAATTTACCATATACAGGTTTTGGAGATAAATATTTTAATTTTGCATTAGTTATTTTACTAGCACTTGTACTTGGAATGTTTTCATTAGTACAATATAATAAAATTATTAAAAAAGAAAATCAGGACTAAAAAAAAAAATAATAAAAAACCTTTGATTAAAGTTTCAAATCAAAGGTTTTTTATTTATTTTCAATATAATTTAATATAGTATCTAGCATTGTATGTATTTTCTCATTCTTTAAATAATTTGTAACTGGCATGTTTCTTATACTTTAAAACAAAAAAGATTGCCAACCTAAGTTAGCAATCTTTCAGAAACAATTTCTCTTACCATATTAAGGTTTAAGTGACGTAATAGGTATTACATATATACCTGTTTCCTTATCCTTAACTACAGCCTCATAATGTCCAACTATAACACACATAAATTTAGGTTTCTTTCCGACCTTATTGTAAAATCTCTTCAAACTCTCTTTGGCCTCTTCAACACTCCCATCACTTAATTTTATCTCAACAGCAGCATATTCGCCATCTCTAAATTCTAATATAGCATCAACCTCATCACCAGATGTTGAATCCCTAAAATGATATAAATGCCCATCTAAAAAATCCATATATATACGTAAATCTCTCTCAACAAGCGCCTCAAACATTAATCCAAAAGTTTTAAAATCTCTAAGTAATTTATCTACACTCAAATCTAGACAAGCACAAGCAAGAGATGGATCAACCAAATGTCTCTTAGGAGATTTACCAACTCTCTGAGAAGAACGATAATTAATACTAAATGCATCCTGATTAGCTGTCAAATATAAACTGTCTAAAACACTTATATAGTCAGCAACTGTCATTCTGCTCGCTATTAAATCATCTCCATTTTCATATTCTTCAATATCTTTAACTATTGTATCATTTCCAGCAATAGTAGTCTCATTTCTAGCAAGAGAGCGAAGTAACATCCTCATTTTGTTCAAATCCCTCTTCCTATCTTTTCTTTCATTTATGTCATTGTTAACTACAGACTCTATATAACTTTTAGGTATAATTCCAATATCATCATCTTCTACATCAATATTTTCAGGCCATCCACCTCTTACTATTAATTTAGCAATCTCATCCAGTTCAACTTTCCTTATATATCCACACTCTACCCTATCTTCAAGCATATCTTGAATAGAAACATCACCTGTAGAATCTCCAGACTCATACAAACTCATTGGATACATCTTCATTATTGCAATTCTGCCTGTACCAGAGTGGAAAACTTCCTCCTCCTTTTCTTGCTTAGTTAATGTTGTAGAACCTGTAAGAATAAATTTTCCCTTCTTGTGGTCACTATCGCATTCATGTCGTACAGTATCCCAAATACTAGGAACTAATTGCCACTCATCAATAAGTTGTGGATTTTCCTTTGTAAAAATATATTTAGGATCTACTTTTGCCAAATCTCTTAAGCTTCTCTCTGTCATATATGACACACTATTAGCATGTTTTAAAGAAGTCCAAGTTTTACCACACCATTTTGGTCCTTGAATAGAAATTGCTCCAAAAATCTTTAAGTATTTAGAAATCTTTTCATCTATTAATCTCTTACGATAATGTTCTTTTTCTAAACTCATATCATTCACCTCTTTATATAGTATACACTTTTATTATACAGTTTTCAATATATTTATTATACACTTTTCAGTAATTTCGTTATACATTTTGTATTTTAAAACAAAAAAGATTGCCAACCTAAGTTAGCAATCTTTCTAATTTAAACTTTTTATTCTTCTTTTGTTTTCTTAACTAGAACTATACTTATTCCTGCAAGTACTACCATTACTACTCCTGCCACTATCATATATGTGCTTGTTCCTGTACTTATTGATATTACTAG
>CAOJXR010000014.1 GCA_948465565.1 uncultured Clostridium sp. | reverse complement strand
AATTATGATGCTTGTAAAGGATGCATGGTATGTGCAAAAGTATGTCCTTTCAAAGCAATTGAAAAGGAGGTTTAAGAATGGGAATTCGTGAAAGATTAAGTGGAAACGAAGCTGTAGCAATTGCTATGAAACAAATTAATCCAGATGTTGTAGCAGCCTTCCCTATCACACCATCAACAGAAATACCACAATACTTCTCTAGCTTTGTAAGCAATGGTCAAGTTGATACAAATTTCGTAGCAGTTGAAAGCGAACACAGTGCAATGAGCGCATGTATTGGTTCACAAGCTGCTGGAGCAAGAACAATGACAGCAACTTCAGCAAATGGATTATCATTAATGTGGGAAATGATCTACATAGCATCAAGCTTGAGATTACCTATAGTAATGTCACTTGTAAACAGAGCAGTATCAGGACCTTTAAATATCCATAATGATCACTCAGATGCAATGGGAGCACGTGACAGTGGTTGGATACAATTATTCTCAGAAAACAATCAGGAAGCTTATGATAACACAATAATGGCACACAGAATTGCAGAAAACAAAGATGTATTATTACCATTAATGGTTTGCCAAGATGGATTCATAACTTCTCATTCAATTGAAAATATCGAGCTAATTGAAGATGATAAAGTAAAAGAATTCGTTGGAACATATAACCCAGAACACTATTTACTAGATAGAGAAAATCCTATGGCTATTGGTCCTTTAGACTTACAAGCCTACCTTTTTGAACATAAAACACAGCAAGCAATTGCAATGAAAAACGCTAAAAAAGTAATCTTAGAAGTTGCAAAAGATTTTGAAAAAATGACAGGAAGAAAATATGATTTATTTGAAGGATATAAATTAGAAGATGCTGAATACGTAATCGTATGCATGAACTCAACAGCAGGAACTGTAAAACATACAATTGATGGACTACGTGCCAAAGGAATTAAAGCTGGACTATTAAAAGTTAGAGTATATCGTCCATTCCCAGGTGAGGAAATCGCAAAAGCATTATCAAATGCAAAAGTAATCGCAATACTTGATAAAGCTGATTCTTTAAATGGTCAAGGTGGAGCTTTATACGAAGATACAGTATCTGCAATGTATAATGAAAAATTGTCAATCCCAACTGTAAACTATGTTTACGGAATTGGTGGTAGAGACACAACTGAAAAAGATATCAAATCAGTATATGAAGATTTAATGGAAATAAACAAAACAAATAAGGTTGAAAATCCTTACAGATACTTAGGTTTAAGGGGGGATAAATAATGGCATATAACATGCAAGAAATAATGGCAACAAGACCTTCAAGATTAACATCTGGTCATAGAATGTGCGCAGGCTGTGGTGCACCAGCAGTAGCAAGAATGATATTAAGAGCAGTAAAGCCAGAAGACCATGCAGTAATCGCAAATGCAACAGGATGTATGGAAGTTTCTACATTTATCTATCCATACACAGCATGGACAGATTCATTCATACATACAGCTTTTGAATGTGCTGGAGCTACTCTATCAGGAGCTGAAGCAGCTTATCAATCAATGAAAAAACAAGGAAAACTACCACAAGATAAAGACACAAAATTCATCGCATTTGGTGGAGATGGTGGAACTTATGATATAGGTTTACAATCACTTTCAGGAGCAATGGAAAGAGGTCATGACATGGTATATGTTTGTTATGACAACGGAGCATACATGAACACAGGTATCCAACGTTCATCAGCTACTCCAAAATTCTCTGACACAACAACATCACCAGCTGGAAAAGTTGTTCCAGGAAAAATGCAAAGTAGAAAAGATTTAACAGAAATCATGGTAGGACATCACTTACCATACGTTGCTCAAACTTTGGCAATGACAAATTTTAAAGATTTATATGAAAAATCTGAAAAGGCAATTTATACAGAAGGTCCATGTTTTCTAAATGTTTTAGCTCCATGCCCACGTGGATGGGGATATAATACAGAAGACTTAATGGCAATCAATAAATTAGCTGCTGACACATGCTATTGGCCATTATATGAAGTAGTTGATGGAAAATATCATATAACTTATAAACCAGCTAAAAAACTTCCAATAGAAGAATTTTTACGTCCACAAAAACGTTTCAAGCATATGTTTAAACCAGGTAATGAATGGATGATTGAAGAATTCCAAGCTGAAGTTGATAGACGTTGGCAAGAATTACTAGATTTAGAAGAAATGACAAATAAAGAATAATCAGAGTTATTCACAGATTAAATTTTGTACGTGTATCTATAACTACACGTACTTTTTTATACAAAAAAAGGCTGCTAACAAAAGATAGCAGCCCCAAGGGTCATTCCCCTTGTCAAAATCCAATATTAAATTTTCAATGTTCATTATCGCCTTCAATAATCAAGAAACTTTCCATCTCTCTATATCGGGCAATATTCGATTTATTATATTATTCAATAAGCTCTCTGACACATCTGAACTATATATATATTCCACAAATGCTTTTATATCTTCTTTTGTATTATTTCCATTACACAACTCCATAATATGTTTTTCCAATTCAAATATATATATCGTATATTTTGGAACAATAACAGGATTAAACTTCGTACTTCTATCTCTCGGTATTTTTATTTCAATATCTCCAAAGCTTACTTTTACAATCTTTTTAAAAAATCCATTTCGATAATTCTCTTTTTTTTCAAATACATGCTTATACTTCTCATTTCCCAAATGTTCATCCATCTCAGCTTCTAAAATCGAATTAATTATACCTCCCAATAACTTCTCAAGGCTCTCTTCTACATGAGATGCGTTTCTCAACTCTTTGGTTTTAGTTATCTTTCCCATTAATTGATTTTCTTTATGTTTTCTCATAGAAAACCTCCTTATTTTAGTTTTCATTTTATACATTTGCAAGAACTGCCAACACATATCAGCAGTTCATTGCAAAGTCAATCTGCTATTATTCCTTAGTTTTCTTTACAAGAATGATGCTAAATCCAGCAAGTACAATCATCACAATTCCAGTAGCCAATACATATGTACTTGTACCTGTACTTATTGATATTACAAGTTCGGCCTCATTATTTTTTAGGTCAACTTTTACATCTTCTGCAGGGAATCCAGCCTCATTTTCAGTACCAATTACATCAACTGTATTCTTCATATTACCTAAGTTGTTCTCTCCACCTACCCAATCAAGAATTACAGTATATTCTTTTGTCTCACCAGGCTTAATTTCCTCTGTTATCATTGTTGCAGTCGCTCCATTTACTTCCCATAATTGATTATCTGCTTTACTCATTGTAGTTCCTTTTGGTAAGTTCTCTAACAATTTAGCTTTTCCTGCAAGTTCTCCATCATTTGTCACACGTATCTTATAGATTATTTGAAGTTTAGCATTTGCAAGCTCTGCCTTATCTATATCAATCTTTCCTATATCACTGTTAATGCTTAAAGTCTTTCCATTTAATACTACACTATCAAGAACCTTATTAACCTTCAAGCTAAATGTCATCTTCTTATAGAAGTAATTTACAACTATTGTATTATCAACAATATTATCTGTAACAGTTACCTTCATTGTACCTTTAGCGTTATTTGGTAATTTATCTTGAACTAAATTATAGTACTTAATTTCTTTAACCTCTACCTCATATGCATCTCCATCAAATCCATTAATCTCTTCAGCATCCATAATATCATCGTTTGTATCTACATCAATGTAATTTACAACAACCTTAGCAGGTCTTGCATATTCATAGATTACTTCGATCATATCTCTTCCCATTGTTCCTTCGTTATTTTCAGAAGTTTTAACTAACTTATATCCTTCGATATCTTTAGACTCAGTCTTATATGCATCTCCTTCATGTCCTTCAATCACTTCAGTTTCTGCAACTAAATCTCCAGTAGATTTATCAACATATTTAACTGTTACACCGCTTCTTCTAATGTAGTAGTACTCAACCACAATTTTATCAACTGTCATATTTCCTTCTGCATTTTCAGGTAATTTATCTTTTACTAAGTCATATCCACTTATTGTGCGAGCCTCAGCTTTATAATCATCTGTTTCATTTCCAGCTATTAAATCAGCCTCAGCCAATTCTTCACCAGTCTTAATATCAATGTATTTAACTTCAACACCTTCTGATGCATGAACATATTCATATCTTACTGTAATATTCTCTTTAGTCATTGCACCATCTGCATTTCCAGGCATTTCTTTCAATACATATCCATCAAATTCTTTTCTATCTGTAGTATACTTATCTGCTTCATGTCCATCTATTACAACATCTTCTGCAAGTTTCTTTCCACTTACCTTATCAACATATTCTACTGTCACACTTGCACGATGTTTATAATAATATGTTACTTCAATTGCATTTACAGCCATTGTTCCTCTTGCATTTGCTGGTAATTTCTCTGTTACTAAGTCATATCCTTCAAATATTCTAGCAAGTATCTCATACTCATCGCCTTCATGACCATCATGTACCTCATTTGCTAGTATATCTCCTGTAATTACATCTACGTGTTTTTCAATTACACCAGCTGATACATGTACATAGTAGTAATTCAATGTTATCTTATCTTTACTCATTGTAACTGTTTCAATTCTTGGTCTTTCAACTAACATATAATTTTCAATATTTTTAGCACTTGCTGTATACTTATCACCAACTAATCCTTCTGCAATATCTGTTTCAATTATCTCACCAGTATTCTTATCAATATGGTTAACTTGTACACTTGTATTTTGTAGGTAGTAGAACGTTACTGTTATAGGGTCTATTGTTAATTTTCCTGTTGTATTTCCGCTATCACCAACCAAAGTATAACCCTCAATTGACTTAGCATCAGTTCTATAATCTTCCTCTACTTTTCCTGTTTGTTTCTCAGATGAAGCAAGTTCAATATTTGTATCCTTCTCTAAGTATCTTACATTTACCACAGCATCTTTTACTTTATAGAAATATGTTACCTCTATCGTATCTTCTGTCATACTTCCTGTAGCATTTTCCGGTCTTATAGATAATTCATACTTAGCAGGTACATCTGTTGCAGCAGTTGTAGTATATCCATCATCTATACGTCCATCTATTACCACATTTTCGCTTAATTTATTAGTTGTTCCTTCCTCATAGAAATGTACAATTACTTTTGTAGCTTTCTTTCTATAGTAGTAATTTACAACCATTTCCTCTTCTGTCATCTTACCTGTTGCATTTTCTGGTATTCCTACCAATTCGTACTTACTTGCAACATCCCTAGCAGCCTCAGTTTCATATTTAGTAAATACTTTTCCTTCAAATACCACATCTTCTGATACTTTATTTGTTGTATTTTCTTCATAATAATGTACTGTTACCTTAGTATCTCTCAATGTGAAGTATAAGTTAATTACATTCTCGCCAGTTCCAATTATAATTGACTCTTTATCAGCTGAATCATAATCATATCCATAAACCTTAATCTTATCATTTGCTGAATAAATCTCAGAACCGAAAGTTATATTTTCAACTGTCTTAGAACCAGTAACTGGTTTATTTGTACCCTTCTCTAAGTAGTTTACAACATATCCAAGGTCTGTTCTTCTAGCATAAGTTACAGTAATTACATTCTCATCAGTATTAGTTCCGATTATAATCTTCTCTTTATCAACAGATTCAATATTGTATCCATCAATATCAATAGCTTCATCATCACCAAATACTTCTTCTTTAAACATCTTATCAGTTACAACCTTAGCAGATTTAATTTCTTTTCCAGTACCTTTTTCAACATATCTAACTTTATAACTTAAATCTGTTCTCTTAGTATAGTAAATAATCAATTCATTTACACCAGTACCAATTGTCAATCTATCTTTGCTTGCACTGTCATATACATATCCGTCAATATCAATTCTTTCATTTCTAGCCAAAATTGTATCACCAAATGTCTGGTCACCCTTAGTCTTTGGTGCATTTATTGTTTCATCAGTAATCTTATCAATATACTTAACTGTATATGAAAGTCCTTCAACCTTAGTATAGTAAACAATAATTACATTCTCACCAGTTCCTATTGTCAATCTCTCAACATTGCATCCATCAAATGAGTATCCATCAATTGCTATAGCTTCATTTCCAGCAATTATTACATCACCATAAGCATTGTTACTTACTGTCTTATCATCAGCCAAAACCTTATCAGTATCTCTATCAATATACTTAACTGTATATGTCAAATCTGTAAACTTAGTATAGTATAAATTAATTACGTTTTCTGCCTCATTTGTACCTATAGTAATTGTTCTCTTATCAGCTGAATTATAGTTATATCCATCAATTACTATAGACTTTCCACTTGAACCTATAACAGCTCCGAAAACTTGGTTTCTTACAACTGTTGGTTCATGTAAAACTTCATTTGTATCTTTCTCTAAGTAGTTAATTGTATAAGTTAAATCATTTCTCTTTGTATAGTAGATATTAATTACATTCTCACCAGTTCCAATAACTATAGTTGCATTACTGAATGAATCAAAGTTATATCCATTTATATCAACTATTTCTTCTTCTGCGTTTACAACATCTTCAAGTTTCTTTCCATCAGTAACCTTTGCTGGTTGTAATACAGTATTTGTTTCTGTTTCCAAATAATTTACTGTATAACTTAAGTCTGAACGTTTTCTATAGTAAATGTTCATCACATTTGCCTCTATATTTGTTCCAACATTGAAGCTCTCTGGTGTAGCTGAATCAAATATGTATCCATCAATCTCAAGTTTCTCTTTAGCAATAGTTACTTCTGTATCAAATGCCACTTCTCTAGCAACCTTTTGTGCTTTAAGTACTTTATTTGTATCTTTTTCTAAATAGTTAACTGTATAGCTCAAATCAGTCTTCTTTGTATAGTATAGATTAATTACATTCTCACCAGTTGAAATCTTCAATGTTTCTTTATCACGTGAATCATAATTATATCCATCTATATCAATAACTTCATCAGCAGCAATTATAACTTCATCAAAAGTTCTTCCTGTAGCAACCTTTTGTTGTCTAATAACTTTATTTGTGTCTTTCTCTAAGTAGTTAACTTTGTAGTTCAAGTCACCCTTCTTAGTATAGTAGAAGTTAATTACATTTCCTTCTACCGCAATTACAATTGATTTAGTTGTTGGGTCAAGTTTGTCATATCCATCAATATTAATTGCCTCTTCTGATGCAGTAGCTTTAAATGTTTGTTTATCAACTCTCTTGCTATTTGCAATTTGGTTCTCCGTATTAAATTCTAAATAGTTAACAATGTAGCTTAAATCATTACGTTTAGTATAATAGAAGTTAATTACATTA
The DNA here is from genome assembly GCA_948465565.1 of uncultured Clostridium sp. GTDB lineage: Bacteria > Bacillota > Clostridia > TANB77 > CAG-508 > UMGS1994. Next base: position 14,686 of record CAOJXR010000014.1, on the reverse strand, counting down.
TTTTGAATTGCAATCTCAATTTCTTGAGTAGTCACATCAGGTTTTACATATCCAGCTATGTCAATAGCTTCTTCTGTTATTTTAGTCTCAAATGTTTGTCCATCTACAACCTTAGCAGGAGCTAGAGGTTCAGTTGCACCTTTCTCTAAGTAATTAACTGTATAACTTAAGTTAGTTCTCTTTGTATAGTAGAAGTTAATTACATTTTCGCTAACACCAATAGTTATAGTATTGCTTGTAGGTTCTACCATATCATATCCCTCTACAGGCATAGCTTGTTCTGTTACATCTGATAAATATGTTTGTCCAGTTACATTCTTGCTTGGAATAACCTTCTTATCAGTATCTTTCTCTAAGTAATTAACAACATATCCTAAATCAACTCTTCTTGTATAATAGAAGTTAATTACATTTCCTTCAACTGCAATCACAATTGATTGAGTTGCTGGGTCAACTACTGCATATCCAGGAACATCAATTGCCTCTTCTTTTACAGTAGCATTAAATATTTGTTTATCAACTACTTTAGACTCTGCAACCTTTTGAACAGTTCCTTCCTCATAGTAGTTAACTGTATAGCTTAAATCAGCTTTCTTAGTATAATAGAAGTTAATTACATTTCCTTCAACTGCAATCACAATCTTTTGAGTATCGGTTTCAGGTTTTACATATCCGTTTATATCAATAGCTGTCTCAGTAACCTCAGCACCAAGAACTTGTTTGTCAACAGTCTTAGCTGTAGCTAGAACTTCTTCAGTTCCTTGTTCTAAGTAGTTTACTGTATAACTTAAGTCTACTCTACGAGTATAGTAAATTGTAATTACATTCTTTGTTGCATCTGTTCCAACTGTTATTGTATCAGCACTTACACTGTCATAGTTGTATCCTGAAATATCAATTATTTCATCAGCAGCTGTTATTACATTACCAAATGTTTGCTTATCAACAACTTTAGCTGGATGTAATATATTAGTTTCATTACCTTTCTCAACATAATTTACTGTATAAGAAAGTCCGTCTACTCTTGCATAGTAAATATTAATTACATTCTTATCTAAGTCAACACCAATTGTCAAACTCTCTGGAGTGCAAGATTTGAATGAATATCCATCAATTGTTTTAGCCTTTGTCTTTGAGTCAATTACCATTTCAAATGTTACACCTTCAATTGTTTCACTATCAGCAATCTTCTTAGTAGTTCCATCTTCATAGTGATTTACAACATATGATAAATCATTACGTTTTGTATAGTAGAAGTTAATTACATTTCCTTCAACATTCATTTCAATTGTTTGGCTATCAACCTCAGGTTTTACATATCCAACTATATCTATAGCTTTTTCAGATATCATAGCCTTAAATTCTTGTTCATTAACAACCTTAGCACTAGCTAAAGCCTTATTTGAACCTTGTTCTAAGTAATTTACAGTATAAGTCAAATCATTACGTTTTGTATAATAGAAGTTAAATTCATTTACTCCTGTTCCTATTGTCAATGTTCTCTTATCAACTGAGTCATAATTATATCCGTCAATTTCAATTTGTTTACCACTTGAACTTACAATAGCCTCAAATGTTTGTCCTCTAACTACCTTAGCATCTGCCAATACTTCATTTGTACCTTTCTCTAAGAAGTTCATTGTATAAGTCAAGTCTTTTCTTCTAGCATAGTAAATATTAATTACATTCTCACCAGTTCTAATTGTTATAGACATCTTATCAACTGACTCAAATTCATATCCATCTATATCTATAATCTCATCATTTGCATTTATCTTTGTACCTAATACTTGATTTCCTTGAACTTTTGCGTCATGTAAGCTCTCACGAGTTTCACTATCTAAGTAATTAATTGTATAACTTAAATCTGCACGTTTTACATAGTAAATATTCATTACATTGCTATCTATATTAGTTCCAACTCTAAAGTTCTCTGGAACAGCTGAATCAAATACGTATCCATCAATTGTAACTTTTTCAGCATCTAGTCTTACTTCTGTATCGAACTCTACTTCTGAAACAGCCTTTTGAGCTCTAAGTACAGCATTTGTATCTTTCTCTAAGTAGTTAATCTTATAGCTTAAATCTTTACGTTTTACATAGTAGATATTAATTATATTTTCACCAGTTGTAATTCTTATAGAATCTTTATCAACTGAATTGTAGTTATATCCATCTATGCTAATAACTTCATCTGCTGCCTTAATTACTTCATCAAAAGTCTTTCCTGAAACGTTCTTTTGTTCTGCTAATACTTTATCAGTATTCTTCTCTAAGTAATTTACTTTGTATCCTAAATCAGATTTCTTAGTATAATAGAAGTTAATTACATTTTCGCCATCACTAATCTTTATACTTGCCTCTGTAGGATCAACTTTATTATATCCATCAACATCAATTGCTTGTTCAGTTACATCTGCATCAAATGTTTGTCCATGAACTACCTTAGCAGTAGCAACTGCATTTTCTGTATCTTTCTCTAAGTAATTAACTGTGTAGCTTAAATCAATCTTCTTAGTATAGTAGAAACTAATTACATTTCCACTTACACCAATTGTTATCTTTTGTGTTATAGGATTTTGTTTATCATATCCTGCAATATCAATAGCTTGTTCTGTTACGTCTGACTCAAATGTTTGACCTTCAACTACCTTAGACTCTGCAATCTTCTTAGTAGTACCTTTCTCTAAATAATCAACTGTGTAGCTCAAATCTTTACGTTTTACGTAGTAGAAATCAATTACATTTGTATCAACACCAATTCTTATTGTCTTACTTGTTTCACCATCTGCAACATATCCCTCTATTGGCATAGCTTGTTCTGTTACATCTGATAAATATATTTGTCCAGAAACATTCTTGCTTGCTGTAATCTTCTTATCAGTATCTTTCTCATAGTAATTTACAACATATGATAAATCACTACGTTTAGTATAGTAGAAATCAATTACATTTCCTTCTACACCAATTATTATTGTCTTACTATCAGCACTTACTCTATCATATCCAGATACCTCTATAGGTGTTTCACGAATTTCTGCTTTAAATACTTGGTTATCTATAACCTTAGATTCTGCAACCTTTTGAGTTGTACCCTCTTCATAATAATTTACTGTATAAGATAAATCTTTACGTTTTACATAGTAGAAGTTAATTACATTCTCCTCTACACCAATTACTATAGTTTGAGTATCAGTTTCAGGTTTTACATATCCAACTATATCTATAGCTTTCTCAGTAATCTCAGCCTCAAATGTTTGCTTATCAACAACCTTTGAATCTGATATCTTATTATTAGTATCTTTCTCATAATAATTAACTGTATAGCTTAAATCAGCTTTCTTAGTATAGTAAATAGTAATTACATTCTTAGAACTATCTGTTTCAAGTCTTATTGAATCAACACTTACACTATCATAATTATATCCTGTAATATCAATTACTTCATCTTGAGCTTTTATAGTAGTTCCGAAAACTTGCTCTCCAAGCTGTTTAGCTGGATGTAACACATTCTCTTCATTACCTTTTTCAACATAATTTACTGTATAGCTCAAACCAGATACTCTTGTATAGAATATATCAATTACATTATTTTCTGTATCAACACCAACTGTCAAGCTCTCTGGATTGCAAGATTTAAATGAATATCCATCAATCTCCTCAGCCTTTGTCTTTGAGTCAATTACTGTCTCAAATTCTACTCCAGTTACTTTTTCAGTATCAGCTATCTTAGTTGTTGTACCATCCTCATAATGATTTACAACATATGATAAATCACTACGTTTTGTATAATAGAAATCAATTACATTTCCTTCTACACCAATTTCAATACTTTGAGTAGCAACCTCAGGTTTTACATATCCAGCTATATCTATAGCTCTCTCTTCAACCATTGTTCCAAATGTTTGACCATTTACAACTTTAGCCTTAGCAATAACCTTCTCTGTATCTTTCTCTAAATAGTTAACTGTATAACTTAAATCCTCACGTTTAGTATAGTAGAAGTTAATTATATTCTCACCAACACCAATTGTTATTGATTTACTTATAGGGTTAACCTTATCATATCCAGGAACATCAATTGCATTTTCTTTAATCAAATCACCAAATACTTTATTATGGGCTACTTTGCTATCCGCAACACTAGTTGTTGTATCTTTCTCATAATAGTTAACTGTATAGCTTAAATCTGCACGTTTTACATAATATACTTCAATTACATTAGTTAAAATATCTTTTCCTAATACTAATGGTGTATTCTTAATTTCTGATAACTCATATCCAGTAAGTAAATTACTATTTACAAGTTCAGTAATCATATCCTCAAATATTACATTACCTCTTGTATCAGCTACTGTACTTGTCTTAGCATTATTTACAACACCATCATAATAATATTTTACTTGATATTGTACTCTATCAGCTAGAACTGAGCTATCTACATAATATACTCTAACTACGTTCTTATCTAAATCTCCACCAATTGTTAGTGGTAATCCTAAAGTAACAACTCTTGTGCAGCCAGCTTTCTTATGAGCTGCAATATTTACAGCAATCATATCTTCAGTAATTACATCATCTCTATCAGCTGTAACTAAATCTGTAATTCTGTTATCTTTATCACCATTATAGTAGTACTCAATTGTATATCCAAGTTTATTATTATCAATCATTTGTCCTGGGTTCTCTGGGTCTTGAACCTTAGCATCAACATAGAATATCTTAATAACATTATTATCAACATTCTCTGATGCAGTAAGAGGTGTATTTACTACTTCAAGTAACTTAAATCCAGCCTTTGTATGAGCAGCAACCTTTGTAGAAACTGTTTCATTTGTAATAGTTGTATTAGGTTCTACCTCAACTAATTCTGTCAAGCTATAATCTCTTACTCCATTGTAGTAATATTCTAAGCTATATCCAACTTTAGTATTTGGAACTTGAGTTCCATTAGGTCCAGAAGTCAAATCACTCTTATAGTAAACTCTTATTACATTACTATCAATGTTTTCTATAACTGTAAGTGGTGTATTTAATACTTGTAGTAATGTATATCCATCTAGTCTATTTTCAGCAACTGTATTAGCAACTGTATCATTTGTTATTATGCTTCCCTTAGCAGCCTCAACTACATCTGTTCTAGCATTATCTTTTACTCCATTATAGAAGTATTCGATACTATATCCAACATTTGTATTAGGTATCATTGTTCCAGGTCTATTTGGATCCTCAATCTCACTATTTATGTAATATACCTTAATTACATTGTTTTTCATGTTCTCGCTAACAGTAAGAGGCATATTTACTACTTGAAGTAACTTAAATCCATCTTTTGTATTAGCTGTAACACGAGCATTAACATCATTTACGATATCTCCCTTAGCTGCCACAACTAGCTCTGTTCTAGTATTATCCTTTACTCCATTATAGAAGTATTCCATCGTATATCCAACTTTGTTGTTATCAATTTCACTTCCATCAGGTCCTGTTACCTTCTTGCTTATATAGTAAACTCTAATTACATTATTCTTCATATCATCGCTTGTTACAAGTGGTGTATTTGCAACTGTCAATAATTTAAATCCGTTTTTTGTATTAGCTTCTACTCTATTTTCAATATTACTATCAGTAATAATTTGTCCTTTATTAGCATCAACAACTTCTGTTAAAGTATTATCACGTATTCCATCATAGAAGTATTCCATTGTGTAGCCAACTTTATTGTTATCAATTTCAGTTCCATCAGGTCCTGTTACCTTCTTATTTATGTAATAAACTCTAACTACGTTAGCCAACATATTATCACTTGTTGTAAGTGGTGTATTAACTATTGTTAATAACTTAAATCCATCTTTTGTATTAGCTGTAACTCTTGCAGCAACATCGCTATCTGTTATAATAGCACCCTTCTTAGCCTCAATTACATCTGTTCTTGTGTTATCTTTAACTCCATTATAGAAGTATTCAATACTATATCCAACATTTGTATTAGGTATTATCTCTCCGCCAGGTCCTGTTGTTGTAGTACTAATATAGAATACTTTAATTACATTAGCCTTAACATCATCTACTATTGTAAGTGGTGTATTAACTATTTGTAATAATCTAAATCCATCTTTTGTATTAACTATTGCTCTAGCCTCAACATCGCTATCTGTTATAATTTTTCCTTTAGTAGCTTCAATTAGCTCTGTTCTAGCATTATCTTTTACCCCATTATAATAGTATTCAATACTATATCCAACCTTGTTATTATCAATCTCAGTTCCATCAGGTCCTGTTGTCTTTTCACTTATATAGTAAACTTTAATAACATTTGAATCCATATCCTCTACTGTTACAAGTGGTGTATTAACTATTGTCAATAACTTAAATCCATCTTTTGTATTAGCTGTAACTCTAGCAGCAATATCGCTATCTGTTATAACAGCATTCTTGTCAGCCTCAACCAACTCTGTTCTTGCATTATCTTTTGTACCGTTGTAATAGTATTCAATACTATATCCAACTTTATTATTTTCAATCTCAATTCCACCAGGTCCAATTATCTTATTGCTCTTATAGTAAACTCTAATTACATTAGACTTAACATTTTCAGTAATTGTTAAAGGTGTATTCAATACTTGCAATAATGTATAACCATTAGCAGTATTAGCAGTTATTCTACTAGCAATATCAGCCTTAGTAATAACATCACCATTAGTAGCCTCAATTACATCTGTTCTTGTGTTATCTTTTATAGCATTATAATAATATTCAATACTATATCCAACTTTGTTGTTTTCAATCTCTTCCCCGTCAGGTCCAGTTGTCTTTTTGCTTATATAATAAACTCTAATTACATTAAATTTAGAATCTTTTGAAGTAATAAGTGGTGTATTAACTATTGTTAATAACTTATATTCCTCTTTAGTATTAGCAGTAACTTTTCCAGCAATCATGCTATCTGTTATAGTAGAACCTACATCTGCATTAAACACATCTGTCAAATAGTTATCTTTAACCCCATTATAATAATATTCAACACTGTATCCAACTTTATTATTTTCAATCTCTTCCCCGTCAGTTCCTATAACTTTACTCTTAATATAATAAATTCTAATTATATTTGAATTTACATCCTCTGTTACTGTAAGAGGTGTATTAGTTGTCATCAACAACTTATATCCTTCTTTAGTATTAGCAGTAATATTAGCAGCAATATCACTATCAGTTATAACTTGTCCCTTATTAACATTAACTAATAATGTTCTATCATTATCACGAACACCTTCATAATAATACTCAATTGTATATGCTGTCTTATCTTTATCAATATCTTCTCCACCAGGTCCAACTATTTTCTTAATGTAATATACTCTAATTATATTTCCTTCCATGTCTTCTACAGCAACAAGTGGTGTATTAGTTACTCTTAATAATTTGTAATTATCTTTATTATGTGCTGTAACTCTCTCGCTAACCTCTGATTCTGTTACAATGTGACCAGTATCAACCTCAACTAACTCAGTAGCTGCATCATCTCTAGCTCCATCATAGTAGTACTCAATTGTATAACCAGTTTTCTCCAAGTTTCTCTTATAGTAAACTTTAATTACACTACCAGAAGCTATTTCATTTGGAATTTCAGCTGTATTTGCTGTATCTAGTACATAAGCAACATACTTATTAGTTGTGTTAATCTTGCTCTTATTTACTGTCATTGTATCTGGTTGTAACCATTGAACTGTAGTCTTCTCAACTTGAGTATCTTGTGACATTAATACCCCATCTCTATAATACTCAACTGTATAAGACAATTCTTTAGTTTGATCAGCATCAACTGTATAGTAAATATTAAGTACATTCTCACCAGTTCCTACTGTCAATTCTTCTGTACTAACACTATCAAACTTATAACCTTTAACATCTATAACTTTTGAACGTGCATTAACTTTTGTACCAAATACTTGGTTATCAGTTGTTTGAGCAGGGCTTATAACTTTATTTGAACCCTTCTCTAAGTAATTAACTGTATATGAAAGTCCCTCTACTCTTGAATAATATATAGTAATTACATTCTTAGTAGAATCAACTCCAACAGTCAAAGTTGTTGGATTAGCTGATTTAAACTTAAATCCATCAATCTCTCTAACATGGTCAGACGCATTTATTACTTTCTCAAAAGTTTGATTTCTAATTGTTTCTGTACTATAAACCTCATTATCTGTACCATCTTCAATATGTCTTACTGTATATTGTAAATCAGTCTTCTTTGTATAATAGAAATTAATTACATTTCCAGTCACTCCAATAGTAATCTTTCTTTCAGCAGTTCCATCTAAGTTGTATCCTACTATATCAATAGCATTTTCAGTAATTTCTTTCTTAAACTCTTGTCCATCAACAGTCTTAGCTATATTTAGTACTTTTCCTGTACCCTTCTCTAAGTAGTTAACTGTATATGACAAATCAACTCTCTTTGTATAATAGAAGTTAATTACATTCTCCTCAACTCCAATAATTATACTTTGAGTTGTTGGAGCAACTTTATCATATCCTTCAATATTAATTGCACTCTCTGTAACTCTGCTCTCAAATTCTTGGTTAGCAATTGTCTTACTATCTGCCAAGACTGTTTCTGTATCTTTCTCTAAGTAATTAACTGTGTATGATAAATTTGTTCTCTTTGTATAATAGAATTTAATAACATTCTCATTTAGTCCAATTATTATACTTTGAGATGTTGGAGCAACTTTATCATATCCTGCAATATCATCAGCAGTTTCGCTAACTCTTGATTTATATGTTTGGTTATTAACAACCTTAGCATCTTTTAGTTCTTCATCAGTATTTAAATCATAATACTTAACTGTATAGCTCAAATCATTTCTCTTTGTATAATAGAAGTTTATAACATTATCATTAACTCCAATTTTTATTGTTTCAATATCTTTTGCTGGTTTATTATAACCTGCAATAGTAATTGCTTCTTCACTTACGCTAGCATCATACATTTGACCATCAACATATTTGCTATTAGCCAAAACTGTATTAGTATCCTTTTCTAAGTAATTAACTGTATAACCTAAATCTGTTCTCTTTGTATAATAGAAATTAATTACATTTCCAGTAACACCAATAGTTATGGTCTTTTCAGTTGGGTTAACTTTATCATATCCTTCAATAGCAATCGCACTCTCACGAACTGTATCTCCGAAAGTTTTTCTATTTACTGTTTTAGCACTAGTAATCGCTCTCTCTGTATCTTTCTCTAAGTAATTAACTGTATATGATAAATCAGCTCTTCTTGTATAATATAAAGTAATAACATTTTCATTAGCATCAGTTCCAATTGTAATTGTTGAACTACTTGCTGAATCATAATTATATCCATCTATTGAAATAACTTCATCAGCAGCACTAATTACATTTCCATAAGTTTGTTCATTATCAACTTTGTCTTCATGCAATACATTAGATGAGTTACCTTTTTCAACATATCTTACTGTATATTGTAATCCTGTCAATCTTAAGTAATACAATCTAATTATGTTATTACTACTATTAGAAGAAATTGTTAAACTTGTTGGCTCACCGCGTTCAAAACGATATCCATCAATATCTATTTTAGCATTTGCAGCACTTATAACGCTCTCAAATGTTTGGCTACCAACAGTTTTATCAGTATGTATTTGTTCATAAGTATCAACATCATAGAATTTAAGTGTATAACTCAAATCAGTTCTCTTTGTATAGTAAAGTGTAATTACATTATCTTCATCATTCATACCAAGTGTAATTGTTTCAGAACTTGGGTTAACATATCTATATCCATCTATGTTAATCTTACAGCTTTCTGCAGATATCACATCACCAAAACTTTGATCTCCAACAATCTCTGGTGAGTGCAATACATTAGTTTCATTACCTTTCTCTACAAAGTTAACTGTATATGAAAGTCCAGTAACTTTTGAATAATAAATATCAACTGTATTATTATTTACTCCAATAGTTACAGAAGAAGGAGTACAATGTCCATAATTGTAACCTGTAATCTTATCTGCATATGTTTCTGGGTCTATTACAGCACCATACTCTAAGTTTCTAATTGTCTTTGCATCCTTAATTCTATTACTTGTACCAGCCTCATAATAATTTACTGTTAATGTCAAATCTCTACGTTTTGCATAATAAATATTAACAACATTATCACGAACACCAATAGTCATAGAATTCTTATCCATGTGATCGTAATTATATCCAACAATATCTATCTTTTCATTGCTCAAGCTTACATCAGTTCCATAAGTATAAGAAATAGTGCTTACCTTAGTTGGTTTAATATTTTCTCCCGTATCCTTATCCAAGTAATTTACATCATAAGTATATTTACGTAATTTATAGTAGAATGTTACTACTGTTTGATCACTTGTATAGAAACCAGTTACATTGGCAGGTGTTCCAACAGCCTCATAATATTCTGGAACATTTGCTGAAACAGTAGCTTTATACTTATTACCAATTCTATCTTTCATAACTACATCTTCAGCTAATTTCTCTGTTGTTCCCTCTTTATAATGATGAACTAAAACAGTAGACTGGGTTTCAAAAATAACCTTAATATGGTAATTTTCTTTAACATTCTCAAATGGACCTAAAACAACAACTCCATTTCCACCTGGTGTAAAATCAACTTCTTCATCATTTATTAATACTTTATATACTGAATTTGTACCATCTGGTGTAATAACAACTGGCAATTCAGTATCATGTCCATATTTTACTTCTTCAACTAAGTTTATATTTCTAGTACTTGTTGGTTTACCAGAAATTGTTCCACCTTCTCTTTTTCCATCTGCATTTGCACCTACTTCTGTTGTAATTTTAAATGTCTTCAATTCATTTTTTATTTCAAGAGCTCGTCTATCACGTATTTGTGGTTCAATAACTGTTCTATCCAATATTGCGACAAATGTATCTGTACCACCATCTTTTGTAAGAGCATTTGTACGTCCATCAACTGTAAGTGTATCACTGTCAAAACTTCCTGCTGCAAGAATATTTCTATCTTTTAACTCTGCAACTGCATATACTTCCTCAAGAGTAGTACCTCCAATTTGTTTACCCCAGTCAACAGAACCATCCATTTTTATTTTAAATACCAAACCATCACCATGGCCTTTTGAAGTTAATTCGTTCTTTCCATCTCCGTCTACATCAATTGCTCCATAGAACCAACCACCTAAAACTATACCACCATCGCTTGAATACATTACTGATGTAAATTTATTTTCATCACTCCCCTTTACAGCATAGTATGAAATAAAGTTTCCATTTGAAGTAAATTTAAGCATCAAAGCATTTGATTTATTAGCAGTTTTAGGAGTTATAGTAGTACCACTTATTGTTATGTTACCACCAAAACCACCAGCTGCAATTATGTTGCCATCTTCATCTACTGCCAATCCTTCTATTGAATCAGTAGCAGCACCTGCAACTACAGTACGTCCTATATACCCACCATCCAAAGTGAATCTTACAATCATTGCATCCTGTTGATTTGTTGTAGTAGTTTCCTCAGTTCCATTTACATTAATCTTACCAACATAGTCAACTGAAACAACTACATTGTCATTAGCCTCTATAACATCTGTTACATTAACATTTGATCTAACTGATGTGCTTACATCTCTACCATTCAATTGAACAGCCTTTGTAGCGTAACCCTCTTCATCTAACCAAGCAACAAAGCCTTGTTGTCTTTGACTCGCATTTCTAAGAACAGTTTCGCCAACCTTAATCTCACCACCATAGTAGTTACCTGTTACAACAATACTTCCAGTTGACAACACCTTAACACTTGTAAGTTCATCATCATAAGGGTCATTTCCTACTGCTACAGAAGTTGGTTTTTGTTTCCAAACTAAATTACCTTCGCTGTCTACTTTTACAACAACTGCATCTTTATATGTATCACTATACTCATATCCTACTGCAATATATCCACCATCACTAGTTCTGTCAACTTTCTTGAATTCATCTGGTCCAGTAGTTCCATCAGTATAATGCCATTGATATACACCATCTTTATCAAATTTTGCGATAACGTAATCATAATCACCTTTTGAAGTAAATTCAACTTTTCTATCAGCATTTATATCACAATCTCCCTGAGCACTTCCTGCAACAACATATCCGCCATCACCAGTAGATTTTATATCATATATTTGACTGAATCCATTTCCTTTTATTGTAGATACAGCCTTAATATCGAACTCTGCAACCTCCAATCTGCTTCTATTAATACCAATATATTCTACTCTATCTTCTTGTGTACCAGGTAACCAGTATCCTTCTGGCGCCTCTATTTCCTCTAGTTTATAGAATCCATCTGGTAAATTGACTGAAATCCTTCCACTTGCATCAGTTACAAGAACATAGTTTCCGTTTTCAATAGTTCCAACAGTATTACCACTAGTATCCTGTACAGGATTTCCATCCAAATCTGTAATTTTGAATTTTGCATTAGGTAATAGTATATTTTCATCACCTTTTTTAGTTATCGTAAAACCTGATGAATCAGCAAGTGCTGAATAATGTTTTTCCTCTAATTTAGCTACACCTACATCAGTAGTGCTTTGCTCATTAAAGAAACTTAACATTACAACACATGCTATGGCAATTACCAATACACTTATTACGCTTATGCTTGCTATAAGTACTTTCTTTTTGTTTTTTGTCGTACCCATTCTTTTCTTTCTCCTTTCTAAAGTTTTCCACAATAAAATAATTTATTTGTTAAATTACTTACATTTGCTAATTTTATATATCCAATATGTCCAGTAATATACATATACGCTTCTTTTGAGGACAATTCTCCGTCGTTTTACTTTTTTTTCTAAGCTTTTAACTTTATCTTTTAAACTTCGTTTTCCTCTATCTCTAATCTTCAATCTGTTTTCATTTATCTTGTATCCACAAAAGTTTACCCCCTGCTTGTTTTTAATTATTTGTGTCTTAGAATTCAGACTTAATTTCAACTTTTCATCTAAGAATTTCTTTATTTTTTCTAGTATTTCTGCTGCCTCTTTTTTTGTTTTAACTATTACTAGTGAATCATCCATATATCTAAAATAATACTTACATCTAAGTTCGTATTTTATATATTTATCTACTTCATTCAAATATATATTGGCAAATGTTTGGCTTGTGTAATTTCCGATTGGTAATCCTTTTTCTTCACCATCTGAATATACGATTTTATCTATCAAATCTAGCAATTTAGGGTCTTTTACCTTTTTACATATCAAATCCATGAGTATGCTTCTATCTATATTTTGGAAATATTTAGCAACATCCATTTTTAGAATATAATATTCGCCCCATGCTCTTTGGCAATGTTTCATCGCATTTTGTACTCCCAATACCGCATTATGCATTCCTTTTCCTGTTATACATGCATATGAGTGATATATAAAGTTTTTTACAAAGTATTCTTTTAAAAAGTTATCAACTACCCATCTATGGACTATCCTGTCTATATATTTTGAAACCTGAACTCTCCTTCTTTTAGGTTTACTTAAATAAAACTCTCTATATCCCCCATGTTTATATTCACCACTTTTTAATTGCTGATATAACCAATTTAGATATTCTTCTTTTTTCAGATTAAATAAAATTATTTCTTTTTTTGACGTTTTGCATTTTTGAGATAATTTATGTGCCTCTTCTAATTTCTCATAACTCAGCATCTCATCAAATTTGTTACGTATTGTTTTTGCCATATTTTTGCCTCTTCTTTGTTTTTCTTTACCCTTATGGGCTTAGATTAAACCTTTTAAAAAGCTTATTTCTAAACTTCCTACTAAGGAATAATCTAATGATACATTTTTACCTATATTAGGAAGGAACAATTCTCTTTAATATCTAATATGTCACTGTATATATTCCGTAAAACATATAATCTGAACCAATATTAGAGTACGCGCGCACACCGTATGTTGATGTTGCTGTTAGTCGGATTGTTGTTGTTACGGTAGCCTACTGGATTATTGTTGCTGTTGTTGTTGTAATTGCCGCCACGATACCTACGATTAGCACCTCCGTCGCCTTTGAACCGTCCCTAATTTATATATTAGTTAATATAAATTCATTTTTATTTTTTACCCTTATGGGCTTAGATTAAACCTTTTAAGAAATTTATTTCTAAACTTCGTACTAAGGAATAATCTAATGATACATTTTTACCTTTATTAGGAAGGAACAATTCTCTTTAATATCTAATATGTCACTGTATATATTCCGTAAAACATATAATCTGAACCAATATTAGAGTACGCGCGCACACCGTATGTTGATGTTGCTGTTAGTCGGATTGTTGTTGTTGCGGTAGCCTACTGGATATCTGCTGCTAGTGTTGTTGTTGTTGCAACTGCCGCCACGATACCTACGATAACTACCTCCGTCGCCTTTGAATCGTCCCTAATTTATATATTTATTAATATAAATTCATTTTTTTACTTTTTACCCTTATGGGCTTAGATTAAACCTTTTAAGAAGCTTATTTCTTAACTTCGTACTAAGGAATAATCTAATGACACATTTTTACCTTTATTAGGAAGGAACAATTCTCTTTAATATCTAATATGCCACTGTATATATTCCGTAAAACATATAATCTGAACCAATATTAGAGTACGCGCGC
>CAOJXR010000013.1 GCA_948465565.1 uncultured Clostridium sp. | reverse complement strand
TTGAAAAAATATTAAGAGAGACAGAAATTCAAAATATTTTTGTTCTTGGTAAAAAAAAAATAAATTAATTAATAAAATTAGATAAGAAAATTATAATAAATAATTAAATATATTATAAAAAATAGTTAGAAAATAAAAATATATAGATGGACAGTAAAAAAATAATAGTGATTGAATATATAATTAAATAAATAATTAAAAATAAAATATTGATTAATTAAATTATAAAAAAATTAATTAATTTAAAATGAATAAATTATAAAAAATGATTTATATAAAGAATTAAAAAATATAAAATTTAAAATGATGATTTGATGTAAGAAGAGTTGCTTTTTAAATATAATTTTATAGAAAGTAAAGACTTATAAAGCATGGGAACGAAGCTTTTTGCTAGCTTGGAATAAAATGTGTAAAAACATGTTGTGTAATTAAAAGACGATATGGCGAGTTTAAAATATGAGAAATGTAATTACATAGCTGCATGACAAAAAAACGATTTAAATGGATTTTGAAGAGTCGAATTTTAAAGTTTAGGAATTAAATTTTAAAAATTATTAATTATTTTATTGCTGTTTAATTTGGATTATTTTTGAGATTAAATTTAAAAAAATTAATTAATAATATTTTAAATTTAGACTAATAATTATGAAAAAATATTTTTGACAAAGAAAAATAATGAAAAAATATCAAAATGAGATTATGGAATTTTGTAATATTTAATAAATAAAAATATAAAAAATTAATTTATTAAATAAATAAAAATAATTAAAAAATAAATAATAAAAAATCGTATAAATTAATTATACGATTTTTTATTATTTATTTTTTATTTCTTCTTGTTGTTCTGTTTTATTTTCAGATGCTATGGCTTGTTTTTCTTTTTCTTGCATTTTTAGATTGTCTTTTGCTACAGTCATTAATAGTTTTAGTCTGTTTGTTTGATTTGCTTCACTTGCGCCTGGATCATAGTCTACAGGTGTGATATTGGCATTTGGGAATGTTTCACGTATTGTTTTTATTACACCTTTTCCTACAATGTGGTTTGGTAAGCAGGCAAATGGTTGTACACAAACGATATTTGGTATGTCATGTTCAATGTATTCTACCATTTCTGCAGTTAAGAACCAACCTTCACCTGTTTGATTTCCTATTGATAAGATATCTTTTACTTTATCTTCTAAGTGCCAGATGTTACATGGCGGTAAGTAGTCTTTTTTTGATTGAGAAAGGGCTATTTTTAGGTCCTTTTCAAATATGTCGATTAGTTTTATTGCTGTTTTAAATATGGCTGCTTTAGTTTTGTCTATTTTTAATAATTGATTAAATGTTATTTTATGTGTTGCAATGAATTTTATGAATCCCATGAAGTCTGGTAATACTACTTCTGCTCCTTCTTGTTCAAGTACGTTTGCAACGAAATTATTTCCAAATGGATGATATTTGATTAATACTTCTCCAACAACGCCTACTTTAGGTTTTTTTACTGATGTATCAAGTTCTATTTTTTCAAAGTCGTTTACCATATCATAGATACTTTGTTTGAATTGTTTACTATTTGATTTTTCAACTAAACGTTTGCATTTTTCTAACCATTCAGTGTATAGTTTTTCTGTTTCGCCTTTGTTTATTTCGTAAGCTCTATTTTTCATTAATAATTTTTGTAGTAAATCGCCATAAATTACTGATTTTAGTAGTTTTTCAGCTAAGCCAATTGTTATTTTAAAACCTGGATTTTTTTCCATTCCAACTACGTTGAATGATATAACTGGAACTTGTTCGAAACCTGCGTCACGAAGGGCTTTTCTGATGAAACCAATATAGTTTGTTGCTCTACAACCTCCACCTGTTTGTGACATTATTAGAGCCGTTTTATTTGGGTCATATTCGCCTGATTCTAATGCTTCTATCATTTGTCCTGTTGTTAGTATAGATGGATAACATGCGTCATTATTTACGTATTTTAAACCTGTTTCAACTGTATGTGGTGTACATTCTCTAAGTAATTTGACGTTGTATCCACAAGCTCGTACGCCAGTTTCTATTAATTCAAAGTGGATTGGAGCCATTTGTGGGATTAGTATTGTGTAGTCTTTTTTCATTTCTTTTGTGAATGGTATTTTGTTTTGTTCATAGTTTCCTAAAGTACAATGTAATTCTTCTTGTTTATTTTCTTTGATTTTTTTGTTCATACTTGCTAATAGTGAACGAATACGTATTCTTACTGCACCAAGGTTATTTACTTCATCTATTTTTATTAGCGTATACATGTTTTCATAACTTTTTAGAATTTCTTCAACTTGGTCTGTTGTAACTGCGTCAACACCGCAACCGAATGAATTTAATTGTATTAATTCTAAGTTGTCATGTTGTCCAGCATATTCTGCTGCTGCATATAATCTTGCGTGGAATACCCATTGGTCAACTACTCTGATTGGTCTTTTTACTTCAACTTTTCTATTTACGCTGTCTTCAGATAATACACATAATCCTAAACTTGTGATTAATGTATCAATTCCATGGTTTATTTCAGGATCTACATGGTATGGTCTACCTGCTAGAATAATTCCTCTAAGGTCATGTTCTTCCATATATTCCATGATTTCTGTGCCTTTTTTATCTATATCATTTTTATAGTTTTGATATTCTTCTTCGGCTTTTTGAGCGGCACTTAATAATTCTTTTTTAGTGAAGTTGTATTCTTTGAATTCTTCTCTTTCTAAGATTACTTCTGCTAAGTGTTTGCTATCAAATGGTAAGAATGTGTTTATAAATTTGATATCATCTGATTTTAATTCTTCTACATTGTTTTTTAATACTTCTGGATATGAGATGACAATTGGACAGTTATATTTGTTATCTGCCTTGTGATATTCTTTTCTAGAGTATGGTATACATGGGTAGAAGATTGTTTTTATACCTTGTTCGATTAGGCTCATGATATGTCCATGTGAAAGCTTTGCTGGGTAGCAAACAGATTCAGATGGCATTGATTCCATTCCTTTTTCATATGTTTTTCTTGTACTTTTTTCTGACAAAACTACTCGGAATCCAAGGTTTGTTAAGAAAGTAAACCAGAAAGGATAATCTTCATACATGTTTAGAACTCTAGGTATCCCAATTGTTCCACGAGGTGCTTGGTTTTCTGGAAGTGGAGTATATCTGAAAAGCCTTTCATATTTGTATTTGTACATGTTTGGTAAATCTTTTTTTTCAGTAATTCCGCCGTTTCCTTTTTCACAACGGTTTCCTGATATAAATGCTTTACCATTTCCAAATTTGTTTACAGTTAAAAGACAATTATTTTCACATTTTCCACAACGTACTTGTGTAGTTTTGATTTCTAATTTGTCTATTTCATCAGATTTTAGTAGAGTAGATGTATACTCCATGTCCATATTAGCTTCGTATTGTTCCTTTGAAAGCAATGCAACACCATATGCCCCCATTAGTCCAGAGATGTTTGGTCTTATTACATTTTTTCCAACTATTTTTTCAAAACTACGTAAGACAGCGTCATTATAGAATGTTCCTCCTTGAACAACTATATGATCTCCAAGAGTACTCATATCACGGACTTTCATAACTTTTTGAATTGCATTTTTTACTACAGAATATGATAGACCTGCTGAAATATCTCCTACACTATATCCTTCTTTTTGTGCTTGTTTTATTTTTGAGTTCATGAATACAGTACAACGAGAACCTAGGTCTACAGGACCTTTTGATTTAATGGCTGCTTTTACGAAGTCTTGAATTGATAAATCTAAGCTTTTTGCGAATGTTTCAATAAATGAGCCACAACCTGATGAACAAGCTTCATTTAGCATGATGTTATCAATAACGTCACCTTTCATTTTTATGTATTTCATATCTTGACCACCAATATCAATAATACTTGTAACGTCTGGTGTGAATTTTTTGGCTGCTGTATAGTGGGCAATTGTTTCGATTTCATTTAAATCAACATTTAATGCTGTTTGGATTAATTTTTCACCATATCCTGTAACACCTGCAAAGCGTATGACTGCTTCGTTAGGTAACGTTTCATATAGTTTTTTAATCATTTTGATAACACTTTTTAATGGGTTACCTTCGTTGCTTCCATAATCAGAGTATAATAGATTGTTATTATTATCTATTAATACTAATTTTGTTGTTGTAGAGCCTGCGTCAATACCAACAAAACAGTCTCCTTTATATGTATCTAAGTCTAAAGTTTCTACTTTTGCTTTATCATGTCTTTCCTTAAATTCTTTGTATTCAACTTCATTTTTGAATAATGGCTCAATAGGCTTTGTCGTAGTATCTTTAGATATTTTTAAAAATTCTATTTTTTTATTTAATTGTTCATTTGTGAATGTATCAGAGTTTATTGAGTCAAGAGCGGCTCCTTTTGCAACTAATAGATGAGCTTCATCTGGTATTAGAATTTCATCGTCTTTTAATTCAAGTGTTTCTATAAAACGGTTTCTAAGTTCTGGCAAATAACTTAGAGGGCCTCCTAGGAAAGCGACTTTTCCTCTGATTGGTCTACCACATGCTAGTCCACTTATTGTTTGATTTACAACGGCCTGAAAGATAGATGCTGCGATATCTTCTTTTCTTGAACCTTCATTTAATAGTGGTTGGATGTCTGTTTTAGCGAAAACGCCACATCTTGAGGCAATTGGGTATATTACTTTGTGTCCTTTAGAAAGTTCGTTTAGACCTGCTGTGTCTGTGTTTAATAATGATGCCATTTGATCTAAAAATGCACCTGTTCCACCAGCACATGTTCCGTTCATACGTTGTTCTATAAATTTATCAAAGTATATTATTTTGGCGTCTTCACCGCCAAGTTCTATTACTACATCAGTTTCTGGTAGATATTTTTCAACAGCTCTTTTACAAGAGATAACTTCCTGAATAAAGTCTATTCTAAGGAATCTTGCTGCTGACATTGCTCCAGAACCTGTTAAGGCCATAGTGAAGTCTGAATCTGGGAAGTCGACTGATAATTTTTCTAATACATTACATATTGTATTTTTTGTGTCTGAAAAGTGTCTTGTATAATTTGTATATATAGTTTCTAATTTTTCGTTCATTACTACTATTTTTACTGTTGTAGAACCAACATCTAATCCTACATGTAATAATTGTCTCATTTAAGTGTCTCCTCTCAAAATAATTCACTGTTATATTATAACGAAAGTACAGTTTTGTCAATGTATAAATCTTACCAAAATCCTAGAAAAACCAGATATATTGCATATTTTTCGAATTTGAAAATACAATGTTTCAAAGGAGGTTTTTGTATGAAAAAGATGGTGTATTGTTTTGTAATCCTAATTTTTATTGTAGTTATTGTTTATGCTGTTTTCAAAAATACGAAAAATGTTGAGGTTGAAACTGAAGTGAGTGATTATACTCCGCAAGAAGAGATAAGCAATGCTCAAAACAGAACTACTTTATTAACATTATATTTTGTTGATTCAACTGCGGGTAAGTTAGTTCCAGAAGTTAGACAAATTGATGTTAAAGAGATTATAGATAATCCGTATGAAAAAATTATGAATTTATTGACTGATGGGTCACAAAATGAAAGTGTGGGAAAGAGCATTCCAGAGGGAACAAAGGTAAATTCTATTAAATTGGAGAATGAAAATTTGATAATTGATGTTAGTAAGGAATTTACTAATAAATGTGAGGCAGGCTCTGAAGAAGAAAAGAATATGATTTATTCAGTAGTTAATACCTTTTTAGAATTAAAAGAGGTTTCTTCTGTTACTTTCTTAATTGATGGAGAGGTTAAGGAAGGTTTTGAGAAACCATTTACGAAGTTGCGCGAATCTTAGTGTTTGCGCCTTTTTTGTTTATTGGCTATTTTAATTAGTGTAACTATGTCAGAGAATTTGCTGTAATTACATAAAAAATTTTCTGCTTCGTATAAGGAGCATAGCATGTTATTAATATATTTATTTTTACATTTTTTGTTTTTATCCATATTTATCACCTTTTGCATGTTTTTTGATTTTGTTATATAATATGCAAAAATAAAATATAGGTGATTGATTACATGGAGATTAAATTAAAAGAAAATGAAAGAATAGATGACTTAGAGTATAATGGGTTAAAAATTATACAGAAGAATGATGGATTTTGCTTTGGTATGGATAGTGTGATCTTATCAAGTTTTGTGAGGGTTAATAAAAAGTGTGCTATTGTAGCTGATTTTGGAACAGGTACAGGGATAATTAGTATATTGCTAGCAGCGAAAAATGATAATATAGATAAGATATATGGATTTGAGATTCAAGGTGAAATGGCAGAAATGGCTCAAAGAAGCGTGAAAATGAATAACCAAAATGACAAAATAGAGATTGTAAATGAAGATATAGTAGGACTTTCTAAGAAAAATTGGAATAAGAAGTTTGATATAATTGTTTCTAATCCACCATATAAAAAAGTAAATACAGGATTGGTTAATCAGGAAGATAAAAAATTAATTTCGAGACATGAGGTTAAATGTACTTTGGAAGATTTGGCTAGAGAAGTTTCGAAGTGTTTGAAGGATAATGGAAGTTTTTATATGGTTCATAGACCAGAGAGATTGGTTGATATTTGTAGTGTTATGAGAGATAACAAGCTTGAACCAAAGGAAATTAGATTAGTTTATCCACATGCTACGGAAGAAGCTAATTTGGTGTTAGTGAGATGTGTAAAATGTGGAAAACCATGTATAAAAGTCTTAAATCCGTTAGTTGTTTATGATGAAAATGGTAAATATACTGATGAGATTTATCAAATATATGGTAAAAATAGAGGGTAAAAAGGAGAATTTTTGTTGATATGGCGGGAAAATTGTTTATTGTTGCAACACCTATTGGGAATCTTGAGGATATAACGTATAGGGCTGTGAATATTTTAAAGGAAGTGGATTTGATTGCGGCAGAGGATACACGTCATACTTTGAAGTTGCTTAATTATTTAAATATTTCTAAGCCGATGATAAGTTATTATAAAGAGACTGAAAAGGTTAAGTCTAAAGTGATTATTAATAAACTTATGGAAGGAAATAATGTTGCTGTTGTTTCTGATGCGGGAACGCCTGGAATTTCTGATCCTGGGGAGGAAGTTATTAGAGAAGCAATAAAAGAGGGAATTGATATTGTACCAATTCCTGGTGCGTGTGCTGCTATAAACTCTTTGATTTGTTCTGGGTTTGATACTAAGGAGTTTGTTTTTGTTGGCTTTTTGTCTGCGAAAAAGAGTGAAAAGAAGGACAAGCTTGAAGAGATAAAGAATGAAACAAGGACATTGATATTTTATGAAGCTCCTCATAAAATAATGGATACTCTTGAATGTATGAAAGAGATTTTGGGAGATAGGCAAATATCTATTGCAAGAGAGCTTACTAAGATACATGAACAGTTTGTTAGAGGCACTATTTCTGAAATTTTGGGAGAGATTGAAGAACGTGGAGAGATGGTTATAATTGTGCATGGTGCGGATAAGTCTAAGGCGGAGATTGATAAAGAAAATAGAAATAATTTGAGTTTAGAAGAGCATTATAAGTTGTATGAAAGTCAAGGGTTTGATAAAAAAGATATAATAAAGAAGATTGCAAAGGATAGAGGAGTTAATAAGAATGAAATATATAAAGAGTTTTTAGACTAAAAAAATTTCCCGAGGAATCGGGAAATTTTTACTTTTCATCATTTATTTTATTTATTTCTTTTAAACATTTTGAGCACATTAATTTACCATTATATCTTAAAGATGGTTTAATTGCTCCACAAAATACGCATCTGTTTTCATATTTGTGTAGAATAATATTTGAACCTTCTACTGAAATTTCGATTGGATCTTTTTGGTCGATATCTAAAGCTTTTCTCATTTCTTTTGGTATAACGATTCTTCCTAATTCATCTACTCTTCTTATTATTCCAGTTGATATTTTCATCCTTTTTTTCACCTCCAAAACGAAATCTTTATACGGACATTTGCCCCAAACTCTGTACCAATAATAACACAATAATTGGAAAAAGACAAGATTTTCAGCATAAATTTATTTATTTTGAATAATTTTTATGAGGGAGACGTTGAAAATGTTAAATAAGATTTGGCCTATAATGATTATTATTTCAGTGATTTTTGGGATTTTTAGTGGGAGAATTGCTGAGGTAAATAATGCAATTTTTGTTAGCTTTGAAGATACAATTAGTATGGTAATTAGTCTTTTAGGAATAATGTGTTTTTGGAGTGGTATGATAAAAGTTTTAGAAAATACAAAGATTCTTAAGAAAATAGAGAAAATGTTGAGACCATTTATTGAAAAATTTTTTGGAGAAGAAAGTGAAGAAGCGAAAAAGTTCATTTCACTTAATATAGTTTCTGATATGCTTGGTATAGGGAATGCTGCGACTCCAGTTGGTATAGAAGCTATGAAAAAAATGGATAAGTCTAATTCAAAAAAGCATTTATCTTATGGGATGAGTATGTTTATTTTGCTTAATACTTTGTCTATCCAAATTATTCCTACAACTATTATTAGTGTGAGAGCTTCTTTAGGTTCTGTTAATCCAGGTGTAATTATTTTGCCTGTTTGGATTACGAGTATAATTGTTTTTTTATTGATAATGTTTATTGGTTCGAAATTGTTTAAGAAGGAAAATAAGGATGAGTATATTTGAGAGTTTAATTATCCCTTTTTTAATTTTTTCTATATTGTCAATGTGTTTATTAGAAAGAAAAAAAGCATTTGATATTTTTTCAGAGGGAGTTAATGAGGGATTGAAGACAGTTATAAATTTATTTCCTACATTGCTTGCGTTATTGTTAGCAGTAAATATGTTTAGAGCGTGTGGTTTAATTAACTTTTTATCTGATATTTTTGGAGGAGTGTTAGAATTATTTTTTATTCCAAAGGAACTTACAAGTTTAGTTTTTTTGGAGCCCATTTCAGGTAGTTCGAGTTTAGTAATTGCAACTGATTTAATGAAGACATATGGAGTTGATTCTTTGATTGGACTTATTGCTTCTACAATACTTGGGGCTACTGAAACAACGATTTATACTATAGCTATTTACACAGGAGTAATTAAAAAGAAAGTTCCTAAAAAGCTGATAGTTTTGGCTATTATAGGAAACTTCCTTGGAATATTTTTATCTACAATTATATGTAATATAATGAATTAGATTTTGATTAATTTACTTGGACAATTTCTATTAGCTATTTTAATTGATATGTTTTCTTCGGTGATGTTTTTTGTTCCAAGTTCGTCATATACGGTTTTTAGAGCAAGCTCAGGAAAATTATTTTCTTTACTTAAATGACCTAATAGAGCTTGTTTTAATGTTCCATTTATATATAGTTCAGAAATGGTTTTTCCAGCGGTTTCATTTGATAAATGGCCTATAGGACTAAGTATACGTTGCTTTAATTGAAAAGGGTATCTACTGTATTTTAAAATGTCTGGGTCATAATTTGATTCTAATAATATAAAGCTTGAATCTTTTAAATTTGAAATAAGTTTATTGTCCATGTGTCCTATATCTGTTGCAATACTTATTTTTTTATTATCGTAATGAATATTGAATCCACATGGGTCAGCAGCATCGTGAGGAGTTGAAAAAGGGAAAATTTCTAGATTATTTATTTTAAATGAATTATTAGATGTAAATATTTTCTTGTTTTCATCTGCGATTTTTTCTTTTTGGGCTGGCATAGCATTTAAAGTTTTTTCATTACAATAAACTGGGATGTTGTACTTTTTTGAAATACTACCTAAATTTAATACATGGTCTGCATGCTCATGTGTTACTAAAATTGCATTTATATCAGAAAAATCAACATTAAAAGACGCAAGAGCGTCAGATATCTTTTTTTGACTAACTCCTGCATCTATTAATATTTTTGTTTCATCTGTTTGGACTAATAGGCAATTTCCAGTACTACCACTGTATAAACTACAAAAAGTAAACATTTTTTTCTCCGATTGATTTATATTAATCTTCTATTTTTTGACGTTCTATTTTTGCGCCAAGTTTTCTGAATTTTTCTTCTATGTTTTCATAGCCTCTGTCAATATGATGTAAGTTAAATACTTCAGTTGTTCCGTTTGCACTTGCTCCTGCTATTATTAAAGCTGCTCCAGCTCTTAAGTCAGTTGCGTTAACAGGTGCACCATATAAGTATTCAACTCCTTCAAATACGGCTGTTTTTCCAGAAGTGGTTATCTTAGCTCCCATTTTATTTAATTCTTCAGTATATTGGAAGCGTGAATCCCAAATGCTTTCATTTATTATACTTGTTCCAGAAGACATTGCCAAACATACTCCAATTTGTGATTGGAGGTCTGTTGGGAATCCTGGATATGGCAAGGTTTTTACAGTTGCTTTAGATGTTCTTTTTGACCACCAAACACGTACATGGTCACCGTTTGCGTCGACATTTCCGCCCATTTCAAGAATTTTTGCAATTACTGGTTCTAAGTGTTTTGTAATACAGTTATGAATGGTTATATCGCCTTTTGATGCGATTGCTGCTAACATAAATGTACCTGCTTCAATTTGATCAGGAACAATTGAATATGTTGCATTTCCTTTTAATTCTTTAACGCCATTTATTTTTATAACGTCTGTACCAGCTCCTCTAATGTCTGCACCCATTGTATTTAAGAAATTTGCTAAGTCAACAATATGAGGTTCTTTTGCGGCATTGTCTATAGTGGTAGTTCCTTCTGCAAGAACAGCGGCTAGCATTACATTCATTGTTGCACCAACTGAAACTATATCCATATATATAGAGTTGGCTTTTAATTTTTCACATTCTGCTTTTATTGTTCCATTTGCAACAGTGACAGTTGCGCCTAATGCTTCAAATCCTTTTATATGTTGGTCGATTGGTCTTGGACCAAGATTACATCCTCCTGGGAGACCAACTTCTGCATGTCCTGAACGTCCAAGTAGAGCTCCTAATAAATAATAAGATGCTCTGAATTTTCTTGTTAATTCTAATGAAGCAGTAGAAGAATTCATATTTCTTGAGTCAACTTGAATAGTGTGTCTATTTATCCAAGTAATTTTTACACCTAAACTTTCTAAGATTTCGCAGTATGATTTTACGTCACTTATATTAGGTAGATTTTCTATTGTACATATACCATTTACTAATAATGTAGCAGGGATTATGGCTACTGCTGCGTTTTTTGCACCACTAATTTTTACATCACCACGTAAAGGTGTAGGTCCAGTTATAACTAATTTTTCCAATCTAATTCCCCCAAAATTGTATCTTAAATTGATTTCATTCAGTCAAAATATAACATAAATTATTTATAATGTCTACTATTTTGAATTTAAAAGTACAAGGCTTTGTGTTTTCAGAAATGATTGATAGAGTTTCGTTAGTGACAGAGTTTTCTAATATAAGAGTTGATTCATCTGGTAATTCACATGTACTAGAGTCGATTAGGCACATTGGAGGAAATAGTACACACCACCAATTTTTACCGCTGAGAGTCACCAATTTTTATTTTTAAGCCGTCATAATTTCCTGATGGAAGGTGGATATTATTGTAGTCTTTTTTGGGAAAGTATGAATTTGATATTTCGATTGAAAATGGGTATGAGTATCCTTTTTCTTGTATTGCTTTTTGAACAACATTTTCTAGACTAGAAATATTGCTATTTAAATATGAAATTAAATCTTCTTTTGATGAAAATGTGAACTTATGAAGATATTCTATTACCTTATCTCGTACATATAGTTTTAAATTTTGGTCTTCTTCAGAATCACTATTTGCTATTATATGTAGCCTAAATAGATTTTCTTGTAATTCTTGTGATACAGAATATGAATATGAAAAAGAATAAAAAATGAAATATATTAAAAAAAGTAAAATTATTATTAAAAAATTTTTTTTAGTCATTTTAAAACCTCCTATGAATTGATACAAGTATTGACAGATTCAAAAAATTTCATACGTGTTAAATTTACATTACATTTGTGTGTCGAAAATAGGGAGACGATTTTTGTTGACTTTAAAACTTACGGATGGTAAAATTTACCAAGAATTATCTAGGAGGGATTTATAAATGGTAGAGAATAAAAAACATGATAAAATTTGCACTTTATATGTTAACCAAATGCATTTAATTGTTATGCTAATACCATATATTGAAAAAGAACTAGAAAAAGGAAACAAAATTGTTACAATATTGGAAAATGATTTGAGAGAAGAAGTTGGAACACTTGTTAATAAAGTAAATTTACCAAGGAAAAAGAAAAAAGGGTTGAAGGCGATTAATTGGAATAAAACTAGATTATCTTTTGAGGAGATTGAGAGTATTAAGGATAGTGTGGTTTTGGTTAATGGAAGTTATGATTTTATAAAGGATGTTAATAGGATTTTAAATGATGATAATAAGAAAGTTATAAATTGTTTTGAGCTAGGTGTTTTTGAGGAGAATTCTAGAGAAATATTGGAGAACCATTATAAAATATTGAATACATTAGGAGAGAAAGATATTTCTGAAATGTTTCATCCGAATATGATGAAAAGTAGCATATTGACTAAATAGTAGTAATAGTATAAGATGTAATGGATTTGATTTGTAATATTTGTAATAAAGGAAGGAGTTTATTTTAAAAAATGAATGAAAAATATGAACAGGCTAAAAAATTAGTCTCAGCTTATGGACAAGAACATCTACTTAAATTTTACGATAAATTAACTAAAAAAGACCAAGAGGAATTATTAGATCAAATTTTATCAATAGATTTTGACTTGATGAAAAAGTTATATGAGGATGCATGTAAGCCTTTAGATTTAAAGGATGTAACTGTTGAACCTATTGATTATGTTGATAAGTCTAAACTTACTGATTCAGAGGTTAAACTTTATGAAGAAAAAGGTATTGAGGCTATTAGATCTAATAAATTTGCTGTTGTTACAATGGCTGGTGGTCAAGGTACTAGACTTGGACATAAAGGACCAAAGGGAACTTTTGATATGGGACTTCCATCACATAAATCTTTATTTGAATTATTATGTGAAACATTGAAAAGAGCAAGAGATAAATATGGAGTTGTTATTCCTTGGTACATAATGACAAGTAGAGAAAATAATGGTGCGACTGTAGACTTTTTTGAAAGAAACAAATATTTTGGATATCCAAAGGATTCAGTAAAATTCTTTATACAAGGCGAATTACCTATGATTGGTGTTGATGGTAAGATTTTACTTGATGAGTCTTTAAAAGTTAAACAGGCTGCTGATGGACATGGTGGAACTTTAAAGGCTATGGGAAAAGGTAAAATTATTAGCCAAATGAAAAATGATGGTATTGAATGGGTTTTCGTAAGTGGTGTTGATAATGTTTTAGTTAAATCAGTTGACCCATTGTTGATAGGAATGTCAATTGAACATAAGGTTTTGGGTTCTGTTAAGACAATTGAGAAAACTGATCCTAAGGAAAAGGTTGGAGTTTTCTGTAGAAAGAATAAGAAAGTTGGAGTTATTGAATATACTGAGATTTCAGATGAGATGGCTCAAATGAGAGATAAGTATGGTTCACTTGTTTATGGTGATGCTAATGCGATTTTCCACTTGTATAATATAAAGGGATTAGAAAAAGTTAGTGATTTGAGATTACCTTATCATACAGCTTTTAAGAAAGCTAAATATATTGATGAAAATGGTAAATTAATTGAGCCAACTGATCCTAATGCATATAAATTTGAATTATTTATTTTTGATTCATATGAGATGCTTGATGATGTTGTTGTTTTAAGAGTAAAGAGAGAAGAAGAATTTGCTCCTATTAAGAATGCAGAAGGTGCTGATAGCCCAGAGACAGCAAGAAAATTATATACAGACTATTGGAATAAACAGGCATATATGAGCCAATATGAGAGTTGGTGTGAAGATTCCGATATTGATGATGAAACTAAACAAGAGTTGCTAAATATTAAGGGTGATGATGAAGAAATCAAGGATAGATTTTATAAATCTTTAGATTTCGGTACTGCTGGACTTAGAGGTATTATAGGTGCTGGTACAAATAGAATGAATAAATATACTGTTTGTAAGGCTACTCAAGGTTTGGCCAACTATATTTTAAAACAAGGAACAGAGAAAAAAGGTGTAGTTATTTCTTATGATTCAAGAAGAATGTCAAAGGAATTTAGCGAATATACAGCATTATGTTTAAATGCTAATGGAATTAAGACATATATTTTTGATGAGCTACGTCCTGTTCCAGAGTTATCATTTGCTGTTAGAGAATTAGAGGCTACAGCTGGTATTATGATTACAGCTAGCCATAATCCACCACAATATAATGGATATAAAGTTTATTGGGATGATGGTGCTCAAATAGTTGCTCCTAGAGATAAGGAGATTATTGAGGAAGTAAAGAAAATTACTGATTATTCAATGGTTAAGACAATGTCTAAGGAAGAGGCTGGGGCTAAGAGATTATATCATGTTGTTGGTAAGGCAATTGATGATAATTATATTAGAAAATTGAAGAATTTGTCTATTCATCCAGAAGTTACTCATGAGATGGGTGATAAGATTAAGATAGTTTATACACCTTTACATGGTGCCGGAAATAAGCCAGTTCAAAGAGTTCTAAAGGAATTAGGATTTACGGCTGTTTATGTAGTTCCTGAGCAAGAACTTCCTGATGGTAATTTCCCAACAGTTGATTATCCAAATCCAGAAGAGCCTAAAGCTTATGATTTGGCTATGAAGCTTGCTAAGAAAGTTGATGCAGATATTATTTTGGCTACTGACCCTGATTCTGATAGATTGGGTATTCATGTAAAAGATACTAAGACTGGTGAATATATTTTCTATACAGGAAATATGACTGCTTTATTAGTTCTTGAATATATTTTATCTCAAAGAAAAGAGAATGGTACATTACCTGAAAATGGTGCTGTAATTACTACTATTGTTTCTTCAAACTTGACTGATGCTATTGCTGAGAGTTATAAAATGCATTTGATTAAGACATTGACTGGATTTAAATATATTGGAGAGCAAATGAGAGACTTTGAGGAGACTAAAGAACATGAATATGTATTTGGTTTTGAAGAGAGCTATGGTTGCTTAGTTGGTACTCATGCTAGAGATAAAGATGGTATTGTTGCTGTTATGATGCTTGCAGAAGCGGCAGCATATTATAAAAAACAAGGTTTAACTTTATGGGATCAAATGATTAATATTTATGAGAAATATGGATATTATAAGGAATCTCAAGTTTCAATTACTATGAAGGGTGCTGATGGTGCTGAGAAGATTAAGGAATTGATGGAAAACTTACGTAATAATCCAGTTGTTTCTTTTGGAAGTTATAAAGTTGAAGCAATATCAGATTATTCTACAAGTGTTAGAAAAGATATGAATACTGGTAAAGAGGAAGAGATTAAGCTTCCTAAGTCAAATGTTTTATATTATGAACTTGCTAATAATGAGTGGTGTTGTGCTAGACCTTCTGGTACAGAGCCTAAGGTTAAGTTCTATATGGGTGTTAAGGCTAAGACAATGGAGGAAGCTGATAAGAGATTGGCTGAACTTAAAGAGGAACTTTTGAAAATAGTTGAATAGGATATGTGTAGACATATAAAGAAGCGGTTACTTGGAATGAAGTAGCTGCTTTTTTTATGGGGATTGGAGTTATATGATTAGAGGAAGGCAAGTTATACTTGATGGGAAAAAATGATGGCATAGGTCGAATGAGTAGACATAAGTTCAACTTGTGTTTTTTTATGTATAATATTGACGAACGAAAAAGCTTGAATTGTAAGGTAAATCGTGTTATAAATGTAAATATTAAAAATCAATTACGTAATTAAATTTTTTAAATCTAGAGGGCAAGTCGCCTAGAATTTCCTAAAACAAAAATTAAATATAAATAAAACAAGGAGTGATGACAATAGAAGAAAATGAAGTAATGTTACCTACAAATGATTATGTGTTCAAGAAAATATTTGGACAAATAGGGAGAGAAGAAATAACTAAAGGTCTAATTGAAGAAATAATAGGACAGAAATTAAATAGTATCGACTTAGATAAAAATACCGTTTTAGAGAAAGATTTATATGATAGCAAATTAGGAGTGTTGGATATAAAAGCTACATTGGACAATGATATTGTCTGTAACATAGAAATGCAAATGACGGATAAAGGAAACATAGAAAAAAGATTACTATATTATTGGAGTAAATTATATACACAGCAAATAAAAAGTGGGGAGAAATATAAAAAATTACCTAAAACGATAGCGATATTAATAGCTAATTTTGAGTTAGAGCAATTAAAGAATATACCTAAATACTATACAAAATGGCAGATAAGGGAGGAAGAGTATCAAAAAATTGTATTGACGGATAGATTAGAATTATATATAATCGAATTACCAAAAACAGTATATGACGTTAGTAAAGAGTCAAACAAGAAGTTGATGTCATGGATGAAGTTTTTAATAAATCCCAAAAGTGTGGAGGTAGTAGAAATGGAAGAAAACGAAGAATTAAAAAAAGCATGGGAAGTATATGAAGATATAAATGCAGATGAGCATGAAAGATATTTAGCAGAGCTAAGGATAAAATATATACTAGACCTAGAAGATATTAGAGAAAAGGGATTGCAAGAGGGATATCAGCAAGGTATAGAGGAGGGAAGAGAGCAAGGTATAGAGGAGGGAAGAGAGCAAGGTATAGAACAGGGGATAGAGCGAGGTATAGAGCAGGGGATAGAACAAGGTATGGAGCAAGGGATAGAACAAGGTATGGAGCAAGGGATAGAACAAGGGGAAAAGGCAAAATCGATAGAAATAGCAAAAAAATTATTAGAAAAAGGAAACGGTATTGATGAGATTGTGGATATAACTGGCTTAAGTGAGTATGAGATTAGTGCATTAAAAGAATAAGATAAGTTAGTATATTTAAAAAAGCATATATAAAATTGTTATAGCAGAATAATTTTCAGGGGTAAGAGTTAGAAAACTCTTGCTCTTTTTTGTATTTTGTAATAGAATTAAAGCACTATTTTAAAGAGAATAGGGAAAATTATCACAAAAAGTAAAAAACTTTTTTAGATATTTAATATTTTATGACAATATTTTTAATGTAAATGATATTAAATATTATAAAAGTAGAGGTGGTAGGGATGTTTCAAAATTTAGCAGATAGTATAGATTTAAAAAGTAATGAGGATGTTAAAGTTAATAAATCTGAAATCTTAAAAATGATTTTTACAATTCAAAATGTAATAATTTATATTCTTTCGTTTTTGGTTTCAACTGTTTCAATAAAAGATGGAATTGCTCCATTTGCAATGGCTTTTTTTGTTGCTGCATGTAGTAGTAATATTCCAGCAGGTGCAATATTAGTGACAACTTCTGTTGGAACGCTTGTAGGCTTTGGTGCAAATGCATTTTTGACATATTTTTTAACAGTATTGATTTTTTTGTTAACAGTAGTGTTTTTTAAACCATATATTCAGGATGATAGAAATGAAATTAGCAAACTAGGAAAAAATCTTATTATTTCTATTTTAGTGGTACAAGCTATAAAGATTTTTATGGGACCTGTATTGGTTTATGATATTATAATGGCTATTGTTACAATAATTCTTACATATGTTTTTTATAAGGTTTTTGTAAATAGTATAGGTTTTTTTGAGACGTTTGGATTTAAATCAGCATTTGCAATAGAAGAAATTATTGGTGCTACGGTTATAGTTTCACTTGCAGCAGTGAGTGTTTCTCAATATAGGTTTTTTGGGATGTCAATTGCCAATATTTTATCTATTTTCTTGATATTAGTTTTGGCATGGAAGAATGGTGTTTTAGTAGGTTCTACAATTGGAATTTCTTTAGGACTTATTTTAGGTGTTGCAGGAGTTATTACACCATTACAAGTGTTAGTATTCTCTGTTTGTGGATTATTGGGAGGAGCACTTAATAGATTGGGTAAATTTGGAGTTATTGCAGGATTTTTTGTAGCTAATGCAATTTTATCTTATATTTCTACTGGAAATGCGATTGAAGTTGTTTTTTATAAGGAGATTCTGATTTCTTCAATAATGCTTTTGTTTGTTCCTAGATATCTTGAGATTGATGTTGAAGATATAATTGGAAAGACGAAGTTCTTTAGTCCAGTTGCGGATAATAGACTGGCCGAAAGCAAGAATGCAGAGGTTAGACTTGGACATTTATCTGAAACAGTTAAGGAAATTGCTAAGAGTTATGGAATAAAAGATGAAGAGTTTGTTGCTGATGAAGCTGATAACATAAATAAGAGTAAAGAGATGTTCCTAGAAGATTTATTGAACAATTTAGATAGTTTTCCAAATAATATTTTGTATGATGAGCTTATAGATACTAATAGTGGAATTTTAGAAGATATTTATATGGTACTTACTGAAAAAGATGAGATAAATGATAATGATATTTTAGGTGTTTTTGAGAGAAGAAATGAATTTTTAGATGTTTCTTCTAATGCTATGATAAAAGAAGATGTTGACCAAGTTGTAAGGATTATTAACAGAACATATAGAATAAATGAAATGAATTTTCAATGGAAACAACGTTTGCAAGAGAATAAGAAATCTATTTCAAAACAACTTAAGGGAGTGTCAAAAGCTATTTCTGAAATTGCACAAGAAATGACTAAGAATAAAGAACAGCCATATCAAGCAAAAGAAACAGAAATAAAAGAGTTATTAAAGCAAAAAGAGATATTTGTTAAGGAATTACGTATAAGACAAAATAAGAGTAAGAAATATTTTATAGATATTTTATTTGAAAAGGCGATAAAGGATAAAGATAGAATCAAATGTATAGAAACTATTCTTACAAAGGTTTGTAGAGAGAAGATTGTTCTTAAGAAGGATACTAGTAATATAGAATCAAAATTGTATATGCAGAAGTATATTTCGGAGGACAAGTTTAATGTACAGATTGGAATATCTTCATTGCCTAAGTCAGGAAATGATGTGTCTGGTGACAGCAATATGCAAATAAGGCTAGATGATAATAAGTATATGGTGGCACTTAGTGACGGTATGGGATCTGGAATGGAGGCTAGAAAATCTAGTCAAATAGTTACGAAGATGCTTAAACAAACATTGTCTGCTGGTTTTGAAAAAGAGGATTCACTTGAACTTATAAATTCCACAATTAAGTTATCATCTGAGGAGATTTATTCTACAATGGATGTTGCAGTTCTTGATTTATATACTGGAATTGTTGAATTTATAAAGAATGGTTCATGTAATACATATATTAAAAATAAACAAAATATAGATATTGTTGAGGCGAATTCGTTACCTCTAGGCATATTAAATGATGTTGACTTTACTGCATATGATAAGGATATGAGAGATGGGGATATTTTTATTATGTGTAGTGATGGAGTAATTGATTCAAATAAAGAACAGGCTGATGATAAATGGTTTATAAAGATGCTTAAAGAGATAAATACTAATAATGCTAATAAGATTGCGGATATTATATTGAATGAGGCTATTGATAATGGGTATGGTGTACTTAAAGATGATATGACAGTTATTGTTATTAAAGTTTCAAAAAATTAAAAATATGGGGCATAAATATTTAATTTATGCCCTTTTTATATTGAATTTTCATGGTAAAATGTGATATATTATTTGTGAATATTGCTTTTGGAGGATGTAATGAGAAGAAGTAGAGGTAGAAGATTTGATGACGGACCAAAATTAAACATGAAAAAGGTTGCTGCAACAGTACTTGCATTAATTGTAATTATATTGGTAGTTGCGTCAATTATACTTACACTAGAGAAAAAGAATAAAGAGGGGCTAAATACAAAAGTTCCAACAAGGTATTTTTCGTCATATATTGGTTCAAAATGGGGAGTAATTAATAATAATGGAGAGCAATTACAAGGAATTTCTTATGATGATATGATTATTGTTCCAGATAACTCAAAAGATGTATTTATAGTTTCTCATGACGTAGATTACCAAAAGGGAGAAGGAAAGACAAGGGCTATAAATTCTAAAAATGAGCAATTATTTAGCAATCGTGAGAATGTAAATGCTATTATAAATTATAATTCTGTTAATAATGTTTGGTATAATTCAGATGTACTTACATACCAATCTAATGGAAAATATGGTTTGATAGATTTTTCAGGGAATGAAGTTTTGGCTGCTGAGTATGATGAAATTGTTTCATTAAAAGGAATAATGAAAGTTTTGATTATTAATAAAGATGGAAAATATGGATTATTTAATACTTCTTCAAAAACAATGACGATAAATCCTGCTTATGCTGATATAAAAGCATTTGGAAAAACATATAATGATGGATATATTGTTAAAGATAAAAATGGGAAATATGGACTTATAAGTTCTGATGGAAAAATAATTTTAGAAAACAAGTATAGTGATATTAAATCAGGGACAGGAAGTTCAGATAAATTTGTTGTAAAAGATGGAGTTAAAACAAAGCTTATAGCTAAAGATGGAAGCTCAATTTTAGAAACAGGTTTTGATGATATTGAATATATAAATGGGGAAAACTTAGTTGTTAGAAAGACAATGAAATATGGAATCATAACAACTAATGGTGATACAGTTATTGATGCTGCATATGATTCAATTAAGCATTGTTTTGGTGATTATTATATAGTTGGAAATGCTGGAAGATATGGAGTGATTAATACACTAAAGGATATAATAATTGATATCAAATATTATAATATTGAGTATAGAAGTGATATTGTTTCTTTAGTTTGTGAAAATGATGACTATACAACAGATGTTTATACAAGAGATTTTAAGTATGTGTTGACAGGGACAATTGCTAAAGCTGATACTGAGCTTGGTTATATTCGTGCAAGAGTTGGTGACGAATATAAGTATTATAACTTGCAATATCAAGAAGTTTCTAATCGTGACGTTTTAAAGAACAATACTATTTTCTTGGTTAAAGAAAATGGAAAATATGGGTATGTTAACAAAGATAATCAAAAAATAGTAGAGTGTATTTATGATGATGCAACTGAACAAAATGAATGTGGATTTGCAGCTGTTAATAAGGATGGAAAATGGGGAGTTTTACAATCAAATGGTGCTGTTTTGATGGAACCTTCTGTAGAGCTTACTGATAATTTATATATAGATTTTATAGGAACATGGCATTTATCAGAAAATGCTGAACTAAATGCATATACAAAATAAAAAATAATATACAAAAGAGGAGAATTGTCTTGGAATTATCATTTAAATATCATTATTCGTATTTCTTACATCCATATACAATTGATCAAGGAAAATATGAAAAATATTTGTTACGTTTATTGAAAGACAAAAAAGCTACATTAAAAATATTTGAAAAGGAAAAAGATTTAGATATTTATAATTATTTTAGTTCTAATGTTAGAGAAAATCTTTTTCCAACTTTTGAACTAAGGGATGAAAAATTAAGAGAATTTAATGAATTAAATAATGAGAAAAAAGCAAAGATGTTATCTACACATTCATGTGTTTGTTTTGAATATATGCTTGGTAGTACAGTTCAAGGAAAAGTTGGAAAAGAGAATGGAATATTTTTTAATATTCCTAAGATGGATATTGTTTGTTTTAATACTGGAATTTGTTTTTTAAGTATAAAAACGATAATAGAAGAGAGTGAGAAATTTTCTGATATATTGAATTTTAATTATAAATTTAAGGAGATAAATTCAGAGTTTGTAGGTCTTAAACAGTATGAAAATATAAACATTCAGACAGATGTTTTTAAGGATGTAAATGAGATTAGTTCAGTTATAAAAGAAATAACTGGAGATCAGAAGAGAAATCCTGAACTTGAGAATAAATTTTATACATTTGGATATGTGTGTATTCCTTCTGAAAACTGGAATGATAGATCTTCTTTTGAGAATTTTGAAAATGAATTTTTGAAATATGTAAATACATTTCCAAGTAATTATATTACTGATTTGAATAAAGAGAGTGAAGAACAGAATTTGAGTACAATTTCTAAACTTAAATATGTACGTACAGGTATTACAAAATCTAACTGTAATTTGCTTTCTTCAACTGTTGATATGTACAATTATACAAAATTACCTTATGAGTATGAGACTGTGATTTATTATACATATATTTTGAGATTATACCAAAAGATATTTTTGAAGTATATAAATAGTCAATTTAAGAGTTATGATAAAATTATGAATATTAGAAGAAGATTTATTGATTTTACTAAGACTTTATGGGCTAAAGAGATTACTAATGATGATACTGGTAGTTTGTATTATAAAATTTTAGGTTCAGTTTTTGAATTGGATGAACAGTTTGAAGAGATACGTAAGAAGTATGAGATTATTTATAAGGATTTGGATATTGAGAAAAATAATAGGAATTATAGTATTATGGTTATGCTTTTGATTTTGTCGCTTATTCTTAATACATTTACTATTATTGCGTACATGTTCCTGTAATGGAGGAAGTTATGAAGATTGCTTGTGGAACTGATATTGTTGAAATAAATAGAATTGAAAAAGCTGTAATTGGAAGTATAGGGGATAGATTTTTAGATACAGTGTATACAGAAAAGGAAAGACAATATTGTGAATCACATTATAATAATAGGTTTCAACATTATGCTGCAAGATTTGCTGCAAAAGAAGCGATGTTTAAAGCATTAAACAAAATTTCTGGTGAAAAGACGATTGACTGGAAGGGAATAGAAGTTATTAATAATATTGATGGAAAACCTGAAATTTTGATAAAAAATGATAGGATAGAAAGTATTGACATTAGTATATCTCATTGCAGGGAATATGCGATTGCTAATGTGGTGATATTATATAGTGAATAAAATAAAAATAAATGTGAATACTCAAAAAGTATTCACATTTATTTTTATTTTATTCATCCAATATACTCATGTCATATCCAGTATCGTTTATAATGTCTTGACTGATTTGTTTTACTGTGTCTGAAGGAATATAGTTTTCTTCATTGAATAGTTGTTTATGTAATTCAGATACATTATTTTCTAATGTTATTGGAATGCCATACCATGCTTTTCCTTCGAAACCTGCAACTCTATAAGGCCATCCGAAAGTTTCTGTTACATCGTAGTTTATTATTTTAGGTAAAAGATTAATAATTTCATTTTTATTTATGTTTGTAGATATATGTGGGAATATGATATCTGTTAATTTATTTAATTCCATAACATTAATTGATTTAGCTTTATCAAATGCTTTTGTTAATACTTCTCTCATACGTTCTGTACGTTTGTAATCGCCACCAGCAGTGTAACGAATTCGTGAATATGCTAATGCTTGGACTCCATCTAAATTGTATGTTCCTGGAACCGTTATATTAGCAGAATTAGTTCCGAATTGCTTGTTTAAAGCGTTTATGTAAGAATTAATGTATTTTACTTCTTGGTCATCTACATTTATTGTAACTCCGCCAATACTGTTTACAGCAACGCGAACAGTATCAAAGTTAACAGCGACAAATTCAGAAATATTTAAGTCTAAATTTTTATTTAAAGTGCTTAAAGAAAGTTGAGGACCACCATAAGCGTATGCATGGGTGATTTTATCTCGTCCATATCCTTCAACATCCATATATATATCACGATAAACAGATGCAATTTTTACTTTGTTAGTTTTTTGATTTATACTTATAATCATTATACAATCGCTTCTGTAGCCTAAATCAAATGTATCTGCTCTAGCGTCAATTCCTAAAAGGGCGATATTTCTATATTCTTCTAAATCTTCTTCGACTTTTTCGTCTATGTATATTTGTTCTTTAGATAAGTCTACATAGTTAAGTTTGTCTAATTTGCTATGTAAAAAAATGTATCCTGCAACAAATATAGTTGCTACAAGTACTAATATTATTATGACTATTATGATTGCTATTTTTAATGCAAGGTTAATTTTCTTTTTTGGTTTATCTTCAGAATGTTTTTCTTTTTTTGACAAATTAATCACTTCTTTCCATAAAACATACCATATATTTTATAGCAGAAATGATAGGATGTAAATACTTTTGGGGAATTTTTGTTGAGTAATAAAAATAGAAGAGAAAGGATTTTTGGAAAATTAAATATGGAAGTTCTTTTTTGTGTGCTAATACATATATTCTAGTATGATAGTGATTGATAGAAAAAAGATAAGTTTATTTATTGTTGGAATATGCTGTTTTTCAGCTATTTTATGTACAAATGTTAAAAATGTTGAGGAATCTGTTTTAACTTCATCTACGCCTGCTACAAATAAAGTTGTGATTTTGGACGCAGGGCATGGAAAGCCAGACGAGGGTGCTGTTCGGAGTTAATGGGATGACAGAAGCGGAGACTAATTTGAATATTACTTTAAAGGTACAAAAATTGTTAGAAGAAAGTGGTGCTACAGTTCTTTTAACTAGGTCAGACGAAAATGCGATATATGACGTGGATAAGACTACTTTAAGGGAGCAAAAGGTTTCTGATATAAAGAATAGGGCTAAGATTGGTAATGAGGAACATGCAGATATTTTTGTGTCTATTCATTTAAATAAGGGGGATAGTGCGTCTTATAATGGTTGGCAGACTTTTTATAGGGGTGATGATGAGAAAGGAAAAAGGCTTGCCGAATGTGTTCAAGATGCAATTTATGAGAGTACTAAAGTGGATAATCATAGGAAAGCCCATGATATAAGTGGTGTGTATTTGATTGAACATGTGGAAATTCCGATAACTATTGTTGAGTGTGGCTTTTTGTCTAATCCACAGGAGGGGCAGAAATTGTTAACAGATGAGTATCAGAATGAACTTGCATGGGGAATTTATAATGGGATTTTAAACTATTTTAATGAAGTATAAAGAAAATTAGATTTTTATTGGTAAAAAGTAATACTGGAAAAACAAGGCAATTAATGTAGTTCCCTAAAGAAAATGGAAAAATGTAAAAAAAAAGAAAAGAAAAAAATGGGTAATATGTATTGACTAATTGGAAGAAATATCTAAATTATATATTAAAGATATTGAATATGTGAGGAAATGCGTATGAAGAGAAAAGGAACGAACCGTCAAAGTCTTGGCGCTGTAGAGAGAGAGAGAGAGAGAGAGAGAGAGAGAGAGAGGTTCTTTAAGTGATAAATTAATTGGAAAGAAGTTATTGCATAAGAAGAACGTAGTAATATTAGGAATGATAGTAGTATGTGTAATTACAATACTACTATTTGTCGTGTGTGGAATGAATGTAGATGTATTTTCAAAGAAGATGGAACATAATGATGGTATACCACTGGCTATTAGCAGTGTTGGAGAAACTTCGGTAGGAACAAATGTAAAAGCTACATTTAATGGTGAGACAGGAGAAGTTAGAATCTATAGTACATCAGGGATTGGAACTATAGATAGGTGGTCATTGACTTCTTCTTTTTATGACAAATGTGGAAAGGCAAATATTATAAGTATTACTTTTCAGAATAAAGTATATGCACCAACTAATTCAAGTGAGTTGTTTAGGGATTTAACAAAACTTCAGGTTATTAATAATGCTAACAACCTGAATGTAAGTAAAGTAATTAATATGTGGGCTATGTTTTGTAATTGCGGTACCTTAAAGAATATTGTAGGCTTGAGTGATTGGGATGTTAGTAGTGTAACTACTATGCAAGAGATGTTTGTTAATTGTAGAAGTTTGGCTAGTATAGAAGATTTAAGCAACTGGAATGTTAGTAGTGTAACTACTATGCAATCAATGTTTGTTAGTTGCAGTAGTCTAAGTAGTTTGGATTTGAGTAAATGGAATGTTAGTAAAGTAAAAAATATGACTTATATGTTTGATAGCTGTAGAAGTTTGACTAGTATAGGAGATCTAAGCAACTGGAATGTTAGTAATGTAACTAATATGGCGAATATGTTTAATGG
>CAOJXR010000012.1 GCA_948465565.1 uncultured Clostridium sp. | reverse complement strand
CTAGTAATATCAATAAGTACAGGAACAAGCACATATATGATAGTGGCAGGAGTAGCAATGGTAGTACTTGCAGGAATTAGTATAGTTCTAGTTAAGAAAACAAAAGAAGAATAAAAATAAAACCTAACTAAATAGGGAAAAATAAGAGCATGAGTCGAATGAGGTAAAAATCATTCGGCTTATGTTATTTTTTTAATATACAGATGAATCCAAAAGAGAGATTTGACATAGAAAAACCGTTAAGTTGAAGGGGTTAGATAAATTTTTAATTTTGAAATTAAAAGATTAATAATTAACATTATTGAGATAAACACATATTTTCATAAATTAAAAAATCATTTCATACATTATAATAAGAATTTTTAAGGGAGAGGCTATTATGAAGAAAAAAATTTTTATTATATGTATGATTTTTTTATGCTTATTTTTAATTATTTTAGGTTATAAATTTTTTATTCCTGGCAATAATAAAAATATCGAAAGTGAAACACAACTTGATGAGTATATTTTAAGTATTAAAGATTATGAACTTGAGGGAAATGTAACTGTTTATAGTAACAAAAATATAAATACATATAAACTGAAACAGTACAAAAAAGGAAACTATCAAAGACAAGAAATTATAAATGATAATGAGAATAATGGACTAATTATAGAAAATGAAGGAAATAAAATTACAATAAAAAATACTGTTTTAGATTTAACGAGTGTATTTGAGAACTATGAAGAGGTTACAAAAAATTCTATTGGATTAGATTCTTTTATTGAAGATTATAGAAAGACTAAGGATGCTGAAACTACGGAAGAAGAACAATGTTATAAGGTACATGTTAAAATGAAAGATTCTCTTAATAAATATGTTGCTAATAAATGCTTATGGATAAATAAAAAAAGTCGAAAAATAGAAAAATTTGAAGTTTCAGATGTAAACAATAACAAGACTATTTTCATAGAATATACTAAGTTTGAAATATTATAAATTTTATGTTTCAAAGTAATATTTAAATATACTAACTTACAGATTCGATATATAGAATTGATTTGGAGTGATTGAAAATGGTAATCAAAAGAGGAGACATGTTTTATGCAGATTTGAGTCCAGTTGTTGGTTCTGAACAAGGAGGAGTGAGACCTGTTTTAATAATTCAAAATGATACAGGAAATAAATATAGTCCTACTGTAATTGCAGCTGCAATTACATCACAAATAGGAAAAAATAAATTGCCAACTCATATTGAAATTGAATCTAATGATGTGGGGCTTAAATCTGATTCGGTAGTCTTGGCAGAACAGATTAGAACTATTGATAAAAGTAGACTTAAGGAAAAAATCGGACATATTGACGATGAAGAACTTATGGGAAAAATTAATAGTGCTATAGGTATTAGTTTCGGTTTGGCTAAGATTTAGAATATTGTTAGAGGAAAAGGGAATGTGTATTAAGAATAGATTGGTGTCTGCAATATATAGGATTTGTGCTTTTTTGTTAGGGTTGTATGCAATTGTTTATGATTTTGGAATTTTCAATGGCAGATTTAAGGCTATAAACCTATTTTATTTTACAATTATAAGTAATTTGTTTTGCGTGGGGCTTTTTTTAGCTTTAAGTATATCTACGGTGAAAGATATACTTAAAGAAGGTAAATATGGTACTACAAGTGTTTCTCCTCACATAAAGGGAGAAATATTGATTTGTATTTTACTTACAATGTCAGTGTATCATTTTATTTTAATACCATATGCACTTAAGTTGAATCCATATCAAAGCCTAAAGTTTACTGATATTATTTTGCATTATTGTATTCCAGTTTTGACGTTATTTGATTGGCTACTATTTGATGAGAAAAAAGGATTTAAATGGTATGATCCAATGATATGGGTTATTGGACCATATTTGTATGTGATTTTTGTGTTTATTCAATCAGGATTTGATATTGCAGAAAGAGTGAATGCTCATATTGGTAATTATATTTATGCTTTTTTGGATGTTAGACTTTTGGGAAATGGTGCAGTTGCTTTGAATATCGTTAGTTTGACAGTTATTTTTGTTCTGGTGGGATATTTGATTTATGGAATTGATAGAATTAGAATTTCAAATTAAAAAGAAAAAGTTATTTTTAGATAATCTAAAAATAGCTTTTTTCTTTTTAGAATGATATTTTGGGATTTTCACTTTCTAATGGAGTAATATTAAATAGGTCTTCTTTTTTGAAGCGAAATATTGCAGCAATAATATTGTTTGGGAATGTTTGAAGTGATGTATTGTAATTTGTTACATCAGTATTGTATAGTCTTCTTGCCGCTTGAAGTTGGTCTTCTATTTTGGATAAATTTTTCTGCAGGTTAAGAAAGTTTTCACTTGATTTTAAATTAGGATAATTTTCACTTATAAGTAATAGATTATTTATTTGTGTGTTTAGTTCAGATGCTTTTTCTAATTGTTTTGTTTGTTCATATTCTGTTCTAAGTTTTGTGATGTCTACGAATATGTCTTTTTCATGTTTAGTATAGGCTTTAACACATTCAACTAAGTTTGGAATTAGGTTGAATCTTTGAAGTAGATATATGTTAATACTAGAACGTGACTGCTTTACAGCATTTTTCTTTTTTACGAGGTTATTGTAGATTAATAAGATTATTGTAAAAAATATAATTAATATCATAATAATCAGTTCCATATTTTCTCCTTTTATAATATATTTATGGTTTTAAGTTACCAAAAAGTTTTTGAAATTTTATTTGTTAATATTTTATATGTCTTTTGAAGATATTACATGATATATTTTTTTATTTAGTTCACACATAAAATCTATGTATTTATAATATTTATATAGAGTTTTATAGTCTAAAGTTTTTCTAAATATAGGCAGTTCAAACATATCTGGACAGTGAATTCTAGTGAATACTTGTGATTTTTTTATTGTTATTTCAAATTTTATTTTGTTCTCTTTTGTGAAATTTAATAAATAGTCCATAATATCAGAAGTTAGAATTCTCATTGTTAAAATTTTATCAGTACAATATACATCAAAATATTTTTCAAATTCTTGTGAATCCATTTTTAAAATATTTTTGCCAGATAATTTGAAAAATTTGTCTAAACGTATTTTTATGGTATTATTTATATTCTTATCTAGCTTTTCAACAGAGAATAGACCACGGAATAGAGTTGTTCTTGTAGTATGTCCATCTGAATCATGGTATATATCTTGTGTATGAACATCGCCAAGTTTAAAATCTATTATTCCATCTATTTTTCCAAAAATAAGGTCGTTTGAATAAAAGTTATCAAACTGTTCAAATTCTGCCATAATATAATCTATTTTTTCTATATGAGCATTAGGGTCGAAATGTAGATTTTCATCATATGTTGATACGAGTTTTGTTATTATTTCTTTTTTATAAGTTTTAGAAGCAGTTGAAAA
This sequence comes from uncultured Clostridium sp., assembly GCA_948465565.1. Lineage (GTDB taxonomy): Bacteria > Bacillota > Clostridia > TANB77 > CAG-508 > UMGS1994. Next base: position 27,086 of record CAOJXR010000012.1, on the reverse strand, counting down.
AGATATAGATGTGAACATCATAAATATTATTATGGCTATTATTATAAAGAAAAACATAAATTCAGGTAATAAATAAGTACTTATTATAAAAAAAAATATAGCTATTATAAGACCTATAATGATTAATGATTTTTTCTTAGTGTTATCAATGTTTTCTGCTGAAATACTTGATAATGTTTTGTATATTTCGTCAAAACTTTTCATATATTCTCCTTTTCATAAAATAATTATCGTATAAAAAGATATTTGTGTCAATAAAAAGGTTTAGTGAATATTATAGCATAAAAGCTTAAGAGGAAGGAATGGGGTTATATGGGTCTTACGAAAACTTCAACAGGAAATAGTATTTTGAATAAAGATATACTTGACCTTAAGAAGGAAAGTGATTTTGTAGTTGGCTTAGTTGGAAATCCTAATGTTGGTAAGAGTAGTGTTTTTAATGGATTGACGGGAATGCACCAACATACCGGAAATTGGCCAGGAAAAACAATAGAGAATAGTTATGGTACATATGAGCATGAGGATAAACGATATTTGTTGGTTGATTTGCCAGGAACATATTCACTTGAATCATATTCAAAAGAGGAAGAGGTTACAAAAGAATTTGTTGAATCTAGTGAATATGATGGAATTGTAGTGGTTGTTGATGCTACTTCACTTGAGAGAAATTTGAATTTGACATTACAGATTTTACAAAGTACAAAGAAAGTTGTTGTTTGTGTGAATTTATTAGATGAGGCGAAGAAGAAGGGAATAGAAGTTGATTTAGACAAATTGTCTGAGTTGCTTGATGTACCAGTTGTTGGAACAATTGCAACAAAGAAAAAAACACTTAATAGACTTAAAGAAAAAGTTAAGCTTGTTTTAGATAGAGATGTGGATGAAGGAGAGATGAATGATAAGAAAGAAACAGAAGAGCTTACAAGAGAAGCAGAAGAAATTGCAGAGATTGTTGTAAAAAAGAGGGAGACTATATATGAAAGAGATAGAAAAATAGATAAAGTGCTGACGTCTAAGAAGTTTGGTATTCCAATAATGATTGCAATGCTTGCGATAGTTTTTTGGATTACTATTGTTGGAGCTAATTATCCATCTGAGTTTTTAACTTGGATTTTTGGAATTGGTAAAGGATACTTAAGAAGTTTTTTTGAATTTTGTTGTTTTCCACCGTTTTTGAATAGTTTGTTGATAGATGGTGTTTATCAGACAGTTACATGGATAATTAGTGTAATGCTTCCGCCTATGGCTATATTTTTTCCACTGTTTACGTTATTGGAAGATTTGGGTGTTTTGCCTAGAATAGCCTTTAACTTAGATAATTTTTTTAGAAAAGCAGGTACTTGTGGTAAACAGGCTTTGAGTATGTGTATGGGATTTGGATGTAATGCTGCTGGAGTTGTTGGTTGTAGGATTATGCGTTCTACCAGGGAGAGACTGATTGCAATTGCAACTAATTGCTTTGTTCCTTGTAATGGTAGGTTTCCTCTTTTAATTACTATTGCTACTATATTTTTTGCAGGATGTTTTGGTGGATTTGCAGGAAGTATTATTTCAACAATTGCTGTTTTAGCTGTTATTATGTTTGGGGTTTTTTTAACATTAGTTGTTTCAAAAATTTTATCAAAAACTTTACTTAAAGGTGAGAGCGAAGGTTTTATTTTGGAACTACCACCTTATAGAAAACCTCGAATTGGTAGCATATTAGTCCGTTCAATTTTTGATAGGACATTATTTGTTTTAGGTAGAGCGGTTGCAGTTGCAGTTCCAGCTGGCTTTACTATTTGGATTTTAGCGAATGTGAATATTGGTGGAGTTTCTATGCTTTCTCATATTGCTTATTTTTTTGATCCTCTTGCTACAATTATGGGATTGGATGGATATATTTTGACTGCATTTATTTTTGGAATACCTGCTAATGAAATTGTTCTTCCTATTATTTTGATGATGTATATGAATGAAGGTGTATTGGTTGATATATCTGATGTGGCTCAAATTGGTGAGATTTTGATTCAAAATGGTTGGACGATATTGACTGCTATTAATGTTATGATTTTTACATTGCTACATTTCCCTTGTATGACAACTTTGATTACTATTAAGAAGGAGACTGGGAGTCGTTTATGGACGTGGCTTTCTTTTGCGATTCCTACTGTTTGTGGAATTGTTATATGTTTGATGACTAATTTAGGATATGTACTACTAAATTATTTTTGTATAATATAAGATAAAAAAGGACTATCGTCCAATACTTCATATGTTCAATTTTGCCTAAGCTTTTTGAACAATTTGTAGTATAGGACGATAGCCTTTTTGCTTTGGGTAAAAGTTTACCCAAACTGGAATTTGCTTTAATTATGCGTTTGCATGCGGTTTAAAATTGGTGGCATCGCAGAGGTTTTCGCCAGTTTTCTTCACAATGAGTTTGCAGTTTTCTGGAGAGATGAGCGTGTAGATGAAAACTTGGCTGTTTTGTTTTCTGCATGGAACTACGCAGAGACTCTGAACGTAGAGCCCAAATTGGCACAAGCAGCGGTTAAACTCCAGGTAAGTTTCTTTGACGAGACTATCGATGTAGTCTAATTCGCATGGATAGCGAATGTTACTTATACTTACTGGAGCATCCAGAAGCCGCTGACGGTCGATGGGTAACTTGCCGAACATATGCTGTTCTACCAGATATTCCACTTTACAGTCGTCTGAGCAAAGAATTTCGCTTTTGGAAGAGCTGCAGACAACGGTGAAGGGAAAGATTTCGTCAATGGGTTCTACAGTACCTGTATGTTTGCAGGGTACTGGAAAGAACCAGCCATTGAGAACCTGATTCATGGTGAAAGCTATTTCCTGGAAGTCACGGTAACTCATAACAAATTCCTCCATTTTGGTCCAAAAAAATAAGTTAACAATAATATTATACCACAAAAAGTTTACATAATCAAATAAAAGTTTTGAGTAAGAAAATAAATTTGTTTATGAACTATTTTGTCGAATTTTCATAATATATACAAAATACTTTGTAAAGGAGATTTTGTATGTCAAAATATGTAATTAAAGGTGAGAATAGGATTGAAGGAAATGCTTTTATCTCTGGTTCTAAAAATAGTGCTCTTCCTATTATTGCTGCATGTATTTTAAATGCGGGAAGCACTACATTATATAATGTTCCAAATATAAAGGATACAAATGGAATGTTTGAAATTTTGAAAGATTTAGGTTGTGATATTAAGAAAAAAAAGAATAAAGTTATAATTAATTCTGCTAATATTACTAAATTTCAAATTAATGATACATTGATGAGAGAGATGAGGTCTTCTGTTATTATTGCTGGGGCATTGCTTGCTAGATTTAGGAATGCAGTGTTTTCGTATCCAGGTGGATGTGAGATAGGAGCTAGACCAATTGATTTACATATAAATGGATTTAAAAAATTAGGAATAAATATTGATGAAAGTACTGGATATATTGTATGTAAGTGTGATAGAATAGAGTCGTCAGAAATACAATTGGATTTTCCTAGTGTTGGTGCAACTGAGAATTTGATTTTAGCTTCTGTTTTTAGTGATGGTGAAACTATTATTAGAAATGTTGCTATGGAACCAGAAATAGAAGATTTGCAGAATTTCTTGAATCGAATGGGAGCTAATGTACAAGGAGCAGGTAGTAAGATTATAAGAATTAAAGGTGTGAAGAGACTAAAAGAAATTTCTTATAATATAATGCCTGATAGAATTGAGACTGGAACATTTTTATGTTATGCAGCGGCGACTTCTGGAAAGATTAGTTTGATGAATTGCAACTTTGAGCATGTTGAACCTGTTTTAAATAAGCTTGAAGAGGCTAATTGTAAAATTTATAGAGAGAATAACAGGATTATTTTAGAAGCACCTAAGAGATTGAAGGCTGTAGATATTCAAACTATGCCATATCCTGGTTTTCCAACAGATATGCAATCAGTGTTTTTGTCTACATTAACTACTTCTCGTGGTACGTCAGTTGTAACTGAAAATATATTTGAGAATAGATTTAGATGTGCTTCAGAACTTGTTAGAATGGGAGCAAAGATTTCTATATCGTCTGCTAATACAGCTGTTGTTAAAGGTGTTAAAAGATTAGTGGGAAGAGAAATTAAAGCGTCTGATTTAAGGGGTGGAGCTGCGCTTGTTGGAGCTGCAATTAAGGCAAAAGGTATAAGCGTAATTGACAATATTCAATATGTTGAGAGAGGATATGAGAATTTTGAGAAAAAGCTGAAAGATTTAAATATAGATATTACTAAAGAGGGGTGAAGATAGTAATTGAGCCAAAAGAAAAAACAAAATGTGAATAATAAATTTAATTTTGATGATGAGTATATAATTGGAATTTCAACTACTGCATCACCAAGTAAACAAAAATCGTCTAAAAAAAATGTTTCTAAGAAAACTAAGAATAAAGTAAAGCCTAAAAAAATGCAAAAAAAGAATTTTCCTGAAAGACCTAAAATGCATGAAAAAAGAAGGTATGCTTGGGATAAAATTGTAAAAATTGTTTTAGTTTTTTGTTTATTTGTTGGTGCAGGAGCTTTCCTTTGTATATCACCTGTATTTAATGTACAAGAGATTATTGTTGAAAATAATAATCTCGTTCCTGCGGATACTATTAGAAGTTTGTCAAGAGTGGAGTTGTATAAAAATATTTTTAGGGTTGATAGTTCAGAGATGTTAGAATATATACAAGAGAATCCATATATAGATAGTGCTAGAGTTAGTAGAGTTTTACCTAATAAGATAAAAATTGCTGTTGAGGAAAGAATAGAGAAATATTTATTAGAGTTTGCTGAAGGAAAGTATGCTATTTTAGATGGACAAGGTTATGTTTTAGGTATTGCGGCTGAACCAAAGGAATTACCTGTGATTACTGGTGCGAAGACTAATATTGATGAATTGGTACAAGTTAAAGGAAATAAAAATAGACTTTGTGAAAAAGATTTAAAGAGGCTTGAGACAGTTGCTAATATTATTCAAACTGCACAAAATTATGAGGTATATACATATATTACTAAAATAGATATTTCGAATAGTGATAATATAAAATTAATTCTTGCTAGTGAGGGAAAGATAGTTCATTTGGGAAATTGCACAGATTTGAATACTAGAATTTTATTTATGAAAGAAATTATTAATTCTCAAAAAGGCAAGAATGGTGAAATGTTTATAAATGGTGACCTTACTGAGAAGAGAGTATTTTTTAGAGAGAATGTATAATAGGAGGGGGATCCTTAATGAAAAGAGAAAGTAGTCAAATTGTTATAATTGGAATTTTATGTTTTTTGATTGCATCTAGTATTTGTGTTCAGTATAGAAGTGTTCATACATATACTACTGAGGGGAAGGCTGCTGTTCAATCAATGAGTGAGAACAAATTAAGAGATAGGGTTTTGACTGAACAAGAGAATTATAATAGATTATATGCAAGATTGCAGAATACTCAAGCAGAACTGGAGGAACTTAGAAAAAATTCAGCTGCGAATAGTGGAGAGGCTAAGAATTTAGAGAAAGAATTAAGCGAACTTAATAAAGCATTAGGATATACTGAGGTTAAAGGAAAGGGTGTTATTATTACACTTAGAGATGCTTCAGAGGATCAAATTAATGGTGTTGCTGATAGTGTTGTTCATGATTGGGATGTGCTTTCTATTGTTAATGAACTTTTTAATGCGGGTGCTGAAGCAGTTTCTGTTAATAACCAAAGAATTATTTCGACTACTGCAATTAATTGTGCAGGTACTGTTATTACAATAAATAATCAAAAGGTTTCTGTACCATTTGTTATTAAGGCAATTGGTGGGGATGGTATGTATGATACTGTTGCAAGACCTTATGGATATTATGATAATTTGACTGGCAGAATTGATGCGCAGATAGAAAAAGTTGATAAAGAGAATGGAATTACTATTCCTAAATATGCTGGAACAAGGCAATATAAATATTTACAAGTTGTAGAATAGAGGTGGATTTATTGAAAGGTAAATTAGCTATGGTAATTACAATAGGTGTTATTTGTATATTACTTACAAGTGTTATGTTTTTACAGTTTAAGAGTGTTCAGGTTATTGAAGAATCTGGAGTTGGGGCAATGAGAGAATCTGAACTTAAAACAGAGTATTCATTAATAAAAGAGAAAAGTGATGAGATTAAGAAGAATTTGGAAGAGTTTGAGAAAAGTATTGTTGAATATAATAGTCAGTCTACAGATACTCAAGGTACACTTGAACTTTTAAGAAATGATATAAGAAAAGCTAATATTGATATTGGATATACTGATGTTAAAGGACCTGGACTTATGATTACTCTTTGGGATGGAGATTATGAGTATGTTGATGCTACAGATTTATTATTTGCTATTAATGAATTGAAGTTTGCAGGTGCAGAAGCAATTTCTATAAATGATATACGTGTTGTAAATACAACATCATTGCCTGAAATGAGTACAGATTATATTGTTATGGATAGGGGTAGAATTGTATCACCTTTTACTATAAAGGTGATTGGTGATATTAAATATTTAGAGAGTGTTATAAATATCAAGGGTGGTTTAAAAGATTTTATTAAGAATGAAGGAAAAAATATTTCTTATACTGTTGAAAATGAAGTTTATATAAATAAATATGATGGTTTGTTGGAAATAAATTATGGTAAATAATATTTAAAGGAGTGGAAGGTATGATTTATATTGTAATTGTTATTTGTTCGGTTCTTGGTGTGGTTGTTGGTATTAATTTACCTACAATTTCATATTCATATTCAGGTTATTTAGCTATTGCTATTGTTGCTGCACTTGATTCTGTTTTTGGTGGAATTACGTCAGTTCTTAAAAAGAATTTTGATATTAAGATTTTTGTTTCAGGTTTTTTTGGTAATGCAATTTTGGCAATGCTTCTTACATATTTAGGGGAGAAGTTGAATGTAGATATTTATTTGGCTGCTGTTATTGTTTTTGTTGGAAGAATGTTTACAAACTTGTCTATTATTAGAAGATATTATATTGAGAAATTAACAAGTAAGAGAGATAAAAAAGAATAATGCTTTTTGTAATAAAACAGCTGTAAATACAATAATTTATTGTATTTACAGCTGTTTTATTATTATAGAGAAAGGGTTATGTTTGCTGCGTCTTGATTGCGTATCGCAATTAGTGTGTCTTTGATTAGGTATGCACGTATATTTCCTGCTGGGCTTGTTAGTACAGGAGTAATTTTTGTACTTTTTATGAATCCTAAGTCTAAGAAACGTTTTTTTATTTCTGGGGCACAATTTATGTTATTTATAGTTCCGATTTTATCTAATTTTAAGTCTAATAATGTCATTTTTATCACTCCTACTTATAGTATATTTATTTAATTGTTATTTTGTGAATTATATTGAAAAAAAGAGAGGAATGTTGTAAAATATTGCTATTAAAGGGAAAGAGAAGATGTGCTTATGGATAAAAAGAAAATAGTATTAGTTTGTTTTATAGCTATTGTAATTGTAATTTCTGGTGTTTTTTTATTTATTTCTAGAAAGAAGAAGGAACCTAGTAGGGATTATATGCTTTTTAGTGTAAATGAATATTTATATTATCCTTTGAAAAGTGAAGGAAAGTATGGAGTTATAAAGAAAGATGGCACAATTATAGTTGAACCTATTTATGATGAAGTACAAGTTCCAAATCAAGATAAGGCGATATTTGTTGTTAAAGATAGTGGCACTTTTAAGGTTCTTAATGATAAACAAGAGCAAATTTTTTCTGGAGTTTCCGAAATTACAGCTATTGCTGGTAGGGATGAATATGGAAATACTGTTTTTAATAATACTGTTTTGAAATATTCTGAGAATAATAAATTTGGTCTAATTGGTTTTGATGGCAAGAAAATAACTCCTGCTGTGTATGATGAAATGCAATCATTAGAGGATAAGTATGGTGAAATTTTGGTTGCGCAAAATGGTAAATATGGTGTTATAAATGTAAATGGTGTTACACTTGTGCAGCTTAAATATGATTTCGTAAAAGGTGATGGATATATTGAAGATGGTAGTTATAAGGATTCAGGATATATAATTGGAAATAGAACAAATCAAGGAATGAAGTATGGATACATTGATAAAAATGAGAATCAGATTATTAGTTTGGATCAAGAATTATTGTATCGTGTGACTGAGATTAATTCTGAAGATGCTTATTTAGTTGCTTCTCAAAATGGTAGATTGGCTTTATTCAAAAATAAAGTTAACTTGACAGATTATAAATATATTGACATTTTCTATAATAATGGTACAGATTGTTTTACTGTACAAAAAAATAAATCATATGGTTTGATTAATTTGTTAGGAGAAATTGTTATTCCTACAGAATATGAGGAACTTTTAGTTGTTGGAATTTTTGTTAAAGCACATAAGGATAATACAGATTATACATATGATTTAAAGGGAAGTTTAGCGCTAAATTCTGATTTTGTTAGCTTAAAGGAAACAACTACTGGTAAGTTATATATTTCAATTGATGAAGATTATAGATATGGTTTGACTGATATAGAGAAGAATGTTGTTGTACAAAATAAATATGATTATATTGATGAGATTGAAGAAACTGGGTTGTTAATAGCAACAGTTGGTGATAATGTTACTATTTATAGTGGGGGAGGTAGAGAGATTATTTCTGCTGAACATGCTGATTTAAAGAGAATTGGAAAATATATTGAGGTGACTACTGCAAAGGATTCATATTTTTTGTCACAAGATGGTAAAAAGGTAGATAATAAAAGTGTTTATTTGAATAATAAATTGTATGCTAGCAAGTCTAACAACAAATGGGGTTTTGTTGATTTGAAAAATAATGTTATTGTTACTCCAATTTATGATGAGGTTACGGAATTTAATGAGTATGGTTTTGCTGGTGTTAAGAAAAATGGAAAATGGGGAGTTATAAATGAGAGTGGTGAGGTTGTGTTAGAACCTACATATGATTCTGATATTATAAATCCTGTGTTTATTGGGAGATTTTATAAGAGTGGAAATTTACTTACGGATGAGCTAGGCAAATAATTATTATTTGCCTAGCATTAGTGTAGTATAGGAAAGGAATTTAGATAGATGAGAACAGTGGTTGTTGGTGGTGGACCAGCAGGAATGATTGCTGCTAAGGTTTGTGCTGATAATGGTGATGATGTTGTATTACTAGAGAAGAATGAGATGCTTGGAAAGAAGATTTTGATTACTGGTAAGGGTAGATGTAATATAACAAGTAGTTTAGATATGGATGAATTTATTAAAAATACTCCTGGAAATGGTAGATTTTTGTATAGTGCTTTTGATAACTTTACTAATATGGATATTATTAATCTTTTGAAACAAGAAGGGGTATCAGTTAAGGAGGAGAGAGGTAATAGAATTTTTCCTGTTTCTGATAGTGCTGAAGAAGTTAGGTCTGCTTTGGCAAGGCTTGTTAAAAAAGCAAAAGTTTCTGTTAAGTTGAATTCAAGGGTTATAGAGATAAAAGTTGATGAAGAGACTCGTGTTAAGAGTGTTGTTCTTGAGAATGGAGAAATTGCTGCGGATAAGGTTATTTTGGCAACTGGTGGAAATAGTTATCCTTTAACAGGTTCAAATGGCGAAGGATATGAGATTGCTCGTAAATTAGGTCATACTATTACAGATATACGTGGGTCATTAGTTCCACTTGTTGCAAATAAGTCAATTTGTGGTAGATTACAGGGATTAAGTCTTAGAAATGTTAGAGTAGATGTTATAGATAGTGAAAATGATAAGAAGATTTACGAAGACTTTGGGGAGATGCTTTTTACGCATTTTGGTGTGAGTGGTCCAGTTATTTTGAGTGGTTCTTCACATTTATTGAGATATAAAAATGTTGATAAAAAAATTAAAAATGGAAAGATTATATTGAAGATTGATTTGAAACCTGCACTTTCTTTTGAACAGTTGGATGCTAGGGTTTTGAGAGATTTCGATGAGTTTAAAAACAAACAATTTAAAAATGCGCTTGATAAATTGTTGCCTAAGAAAATGATTGATGTAATTATTGAGATGTCTAAAATTAATTCTGAGAAAAAGATTAATGAGGTTACAAAAGAAGAAAGACATAATTTAGTTAAATTGTTAAAGAATTTTGAGGTGACTATACAAGGTTTTAGACCTGTTGATGAGGCAATTATTACTGCTGGTGGGATAAGTACGAAGGAGATTAACCCTAAGACTATGGAGTCAAAGATTGTTTCTGGTTTGTTTTTTGCTGGTGAAATTATTGATGTTGATGCGTATACTGGTGGATTTAATCTACAAATAGCATATTCGACGGGATATACGGCTGCGTTGAAAAGATAACGATTCTTTTTTCAACTTGATGATGGAAGGGGGAAAGTAAGTGTTTCAGACGATTAAGAGTTGTGTTGAAGCGGAAATTACTGAGAAAAAGTCTAAGTTTATTTGTCATGCGTATCATGTAGAAAGTGTGGATGAGGCTGAGGAGATTTTGAGAAATTTGCGTAAGGAGTATCATGATGCTAGGCATAATTGTTTTGCATATAGAGTTATAAAAGATGATGTTTCAAGGGCTAGTGATGATGGTGAACCTTCTGGTACGGCAGGTATGCCGATGCTTAATATTTTAAATGGTAGGAATTTATCTAATATTTTGGTTGTTGTTACAAGATATTTTGGCGGAATTTTATTGGGTACTGGTGGATTGGTTAGAGCGTATTCTTTGGCAACAACATTGGCTTTGGATAGTGCTAGTATTGTTACACAAACTTGTGGATTGGAAGCTAGATTTTTTATTGATTATAGGGATTTAGAAGAATTAAAATATATATTGAAAAATCGTGGAATTGTGATTACGAGAATGGATTATGGCGAAAAAATTTATGTTGTTGTGGAAGCGGAAGAAGATAAAATTAGAAAAATGCAAAATGAAAAAATTTCTGATAGATTTGTGTTAGATAAGTTTGAAATTCTATGCGAAAAGTATATTTATTTAGCTGAATAAAACAATTAATGGAAAAAATTAGAAAAAAGTCGCGTGTGACTATTGAAATGATATTTTAATAAAAATTATAATAAGAATTGTAAAATTTTTACAGTTTTTTTTAACGTTATTTTAAAAAACTAATATTTGATTTTGAAAGGAGAAAATAGTGAAAGAAAAGATTACAGTTCTTATTGCTGATGATAACATGGACTTTGCAACAACATTGAAGAAATATTTTGACCAAAAGGAAAATATGGAGGTTGTAGATATTGCTAAGGATGGAAATGATGCATTTGAAAAGATTTTGAGATACAAGCCAGAGGTTGTTTTGCTAGATGTTATAATGCCACATTTAGATGGAATAGGAGTTTTGGAGAAAATTAATGAAGCTAATTTAGAGAATCCTCCTTTTTGTGTTATGATTTCTGCAGTTGGTCAAGATAAAATTACTAAACAAGCAATTAATTTGGGAGCACAATATTATGTAGTTAAACCTTTCGATATTGAAGTATTAATTAAGAGAATTGAGGAACTAAAGAATTATCGAGTACCAGAGAGAAGAAATAATTTTATTGTTAGAGAGGAAAAGTCAAATTATATCGAAATACAAGGTAAGGAAAAGATAGAGGATAATTTAGAGGCATTAGTTACTAATATTATTCATGAAATTGGTGTTCCAGCTCATATTAAAGGTTATCAATATTTGAGAGAAGCTATTATGATGGTGGTTGATAATATTGACATGATAAATCAAATTACGAAACAACTTTATCCAGAGATTGCTCAAAAATATAAGACTACACCTAGTAGAGTGGAAAGAGCTATTAGACATGCTATTGAGGTTGCTTGGGGTAGAGGTAAAATTGAGGCTATGGAGAAAATCTTTGGTTATACAGTTAATGCTAGTAAAGGTAAGCCTACTAACTCAGAATTTATCGCAATGATTGCTGATAAGTTGAGACTTGAGATTAAGAGTGCATAGGGAGGGCTAAAGTTATAATATTGTAAGAAGAGTTGTTTATATATATGTCAAAAAAATATACATGCGAAGGTATCACATAGATGAGTTGACATAATTTGAATAATTAGATATAATAAATATGTAAGACCAAATATTTCAGATTGCTCTATGTGAGCAGGGAGGTAACTATGAACTGGGCATTGAAACTGCAATTTCCTGTAATTGAGTGTAGTATAGTGGAGTTCATGCAACTGAAGGCTGAGCACGATGTGATGGAAATTGGTATTTGTGCAGAAGCTGATAAACGGTACTGCAACGGATTTCGGATGGTTTACAGAGATGTTGTAAGGCTGGAAAATATGTATTTCAGCAGGGAATGCTGCAATGGCAAGTGGATTTTTAGCCGTATAGAATGGAAAGATTCCTACGTGCCTGCTGCCGATAAATCCATTGAAGTTTCCGGAGTGCCATCCGAAGATGTAGTTCTTTTTAACAACAGGGAAGATGTATTAGAATGGATGTTAACTTTGAAGGATCCAGTTATGAAGGACGTCTATGTTGAAGAAAAGAACGGCTATCATGGATGTGCATTTGTTTACAGAGCGATGCTGCAGAAGTAATTGCTTTAGTACAGCAAGGATTTTCAGAGAATGTATCATGTTCCAAATGAGCCCGTATCGTCACTATAATATTTTAGGTGATGATGCGGGCTCAGCCCATTTATGGAGTTATAGAGAAAATAAGTAGTGGGTTGAAATGATATTTTTGAATAAAGATTTTAATACCTTATGGGGTAGCATTATTACATATTAATTAAAATATAGAATGTGTTAACTTTACATAAAATGCGATATGTGGTAAAATAATAATCAGCATAAACTTGAAGGAAAAACCAAAACCTTATTAGGAGGCAAGACTATGGAAAAGCTACTGGATGCGATTGCTAGTAGGCTGCAAATTCGGCTTACAGTGGCGCACAAGGAAGGACAGGAAGTGGTGCATATGCCGCCGCGGGTGACATTTGCTCTGAAGCTGTTTGAGCACTGCCCTGTTGATGAGAGGACAAGAACCATGTTCAAAGATGCGTTACGAAAGCACATTGCCAAAAAAATTAAGGAAGCTAATATTGGCGATGTGATTGAATATCTCTTTGAGTATGGTCAGGTTTATCCTCTGGGCGAGATTCAGGACAATGCGAATGACAACATGGCCGAAGTACTACGCGAACTGCCGGCTCTTGGTATGGGAGAGGAATATGTTCTGCCTGCAGACACGTATTTTTCTTTTACGGTCGAGAATAAGCAGGAGAATTCTCAGGACCTTGTTGTTGGAACGAGAACGTGGCTTGCGATTGCTCTTATGGGGCACTGATGCCGATAACTTCCAAGTGGACGCACGGAAAAAGCCTTCCCACCTTTCGAGGTGGGGAGGCTTTTTTTACTTTTGAAGAAAATATACACAGTTATACATAAAATCTCTCAGAATAATTCTAAGAGATTTTCATGTTCTTATTTTTTAAGTAATTTTACTACATCTTCTAATTTATTACTTGTGTCTTTTCCATCAATTGCTCTTAATGTTTCAATTGGAACTGCAAATATAATTGTATTTGATTTATCACTACCTATATCAGTTAAAGTAGCTAATGTTCTTAAATGAAGTGCTCCTGGTGTTTGACTCATAATTGTTGCTGCTTTTGCAAGATTTTCAGAGGCTTCGACTTCACCTTGAGATTTTGTTATTACAGCTTGTTTTTCTCTTTCTGCTTCTGCAACTGTTGCAATAACTCTTTTCATTTCTTCAGGAAGTGCAACATCTTTTAATTCAACATTTTCAACTTTTATTCCCCAAGGGTCTGTTTCTTTGTCTACTATTTCACAGATTTTTTCACTTAATTTATCTCTTTCTGTTAGTAATTCATCTAATGATACAGAACCAACTATGTTTCTCATTGTTGTTTGTGCTAATTGGCTAACTGCATAATTAAAACGTTCTACTGCTAATACTGCTTTTGCAGCATCAAATATTTTGTAATATAGAACAGCATTTATTCTTATAGAGACATTATCTTTTGTAATTGCTTCTTGTTCTGGTACGTCAACTGTTTTTGTTCTAACGTCAACTTTATCATATGAATTTATTATTGGTAATACTATATGCCATCCTGGTGCTAATATTTTAGAAAATTTACCAAATGCATAAAGTATTCCACGTTGATATTCATTGATTTGTTTTATTGAACATAAAATTACTACTAATACTAGTATTGCTAATACGATTAACATTATAAAATACCTCCTTAATTTTATTTCTTTTATAATTATATCATAAAAAATAAAAAAATGTATAAAAATATTGTATTTGTTGTTCTTTTTAAATATAATTAATTTAAATTTATATTATGGGAGGTATTATGACACCACATAATGATGCTAAGAAAGAGGATATTGCCTCAATTGTTATCATGCCAGGTGATCCATTGAGGGCAAAATATATTGCTGAAAATTTTTTAGAAAATTATAAGTTGGTTAATACTGTTAGGAATATGTTTGCTTATACAGGAAGTTATAAAGGTAAGAGAATAACTGTTATGGCTTCTGGAATGGGAATGCCAAGTATGGGGATTTATTGTTATGAATTATATAAGTTCTATAATGTTGAAACAATAATTAGAATTGGTTCTTGTGGTGTTTATGATGAGTCTATTAATTTATTAGAGACAATTTTAGTTGATGGAAGTTATACTTTGGGTAATTTTGCTTCGAATATGACAAATGAAGATACGAAATTTGTTTGCTCTGATGAGTGTTTGAATAATATAATTGAAGATATTGCAAATAGAATGAAGATTGATATTAGGAAAGAAAATATGGCTTGTGTAGAGTGTTTTGATGCGTATGTTGATAATGTTGACGATGTTATTCAAAAGTTTCCTAAAGATAAGAATATTGTCGGCGCTGAGATGGAGGCTTTTGCGTTATTTTATACGGCTAAAAGGTTTGGTAAAAGAGCGGCATGCTTGCTTACTGTTGTTGATGTGATAAATAAAGAAGGTCATTTGACAGCTGAGGAGAGACAGTTATCTTTAGATAATATGATAAAAATTTCGTTGAATTCTGCAATTAAGTTAACATAAGTGTTGCAAAAAATGTATATTTATGGTAGAATAATGATAGCGTGAGAAAAACCGTTTGTGGGAGGTTGAAATATGAAGTTAGATATGAGATACAAGAGATTTCAATACATGATGAATAAGATACTTGAAGCTGAGAAGATGTCAGCTGAGAAACAAGCAATTATAGATGACAAAAAAGTAGCTCTACGAGAAGAAACAAGAATTATTGTTGTTGAAGAAGGTAAAGCTGAAATTGCAAGACTTGAGGCTGAAAAGGTTGAATTCGATAAAATGACTGAAAATGCGATAGTTAGGCTAAGAGACGAAGTAGAGGGATTAAGACAACAGATAGAAGAAGAGTATAATGCTAAGCTATTAAAAATTATGGAAGGCAGAAGCAAGATTGGAAATGCTGATTTATCTGCTGATGCAATTAATGAGATTGAAAGTATAATTAAAAGAGATATGACTCTTCTTCAAAAAGAAGTTGCAGAGCAAAGAAAATATATTGATTTATCTTCTAAAATGTTATTTAGTCCAGAGTTAATAAAAGATGAGTTGGCTAAAGTAGCTCAAAAAGCAGGAGAACCAAAGACAGGTGAACCAAAAACAGGAGAGCCAAAAGCAGGTGAACCCAAAGAGGGTGAGCCAAAAGCAGGTGAACCAAAGACAGGAGAGCCAAAAGAGGGTGAGCCAAAAGCAGGTGAACCAAAGACAGGAGAGCCAAAAGCAGGAGAACCAAAAGCAGGAGAGCCAAAGACAGGAGAGCCAAAAGCAGGAGAGCCAAAGACAGGAGAGCCAAAAGCAGGAGAACCAAAAGCAGGTGAACCAAAAGCAGGAGAGCCAAAAGAGGGGGAGCCAAAAGAGGGGGAGCCAAAAGCAGGTGAACCAAAGACAGGTGAGCCAAAAGCAGGAGAACCAAAAACAGGTGAGCCCAAAACAGGTGAATCAAAACCAGACCCTGCTAAGCTAGGAGTTGAAGTTAAAGGATTTAAGGGATTTTTATTAAGTATTGTAAGATGGATAAGAGCTCATTCTAAAGATGGTAGTTCAATGGCTAGATGGTGCGATTCAATGGATGCTAAAATATCAGATAGTATAAAAGCTTTACCAGCTGGTAGAGGTGCAACAATATCACCAGACAAGGTTAAAGCTGAAGCAGAAAAAACGAAGGCTGAGTTTAAGGATGCGAAAAGAGCTCAAAAGGAAAAGGCTGCTAGAGAAAAGAAAGATAGAGCTTGGATAAAAGCTAGAATGAAGAATTCTAAAGGTGATAAAATGTTTGACAAGATGAAGGATTATTATCATAAGCAAGTTGATAAAGAACTTGATTCGAGTTATAGTGAACAAGAAGTAAATGAGGAAACAGCAGCAAGAATACATAGTGAAATACTTAATGAAGCAACTAAAAATGGAATTGATTGTAAAGACAAGGCTGGAAAGGATAGACCAATTCAAGATATTTATGCAGATATATTACAAAAAATAAAAGATGATGAAAAAGGAAAGCAAGAACAACAATCAGAAAAAGTAGGAGAGCTTGCTAGACAATTTGATAAAGAGTGGATAGAAGACAAAATAAAATCACCAGGGGATGATAAATTATTTACTGAACTTGGATCACATGTATTTGATAAGGTAAAGGCTGAAAATATTGATAGAAAAGAAAAATGGTCTAATGAAGAATTTTTGGAGCAATGTGTTGCTAGAGTTGAAGCAGAAATTCTTCGTGGAGCAGAGGTACAAGGAATTGCAGTTAAATTTAGAAATGATACTAGACGTCCAATTCAGGATATTTATGAGGAATTAGCACAAAAACTTGAATTACAAAGAAAAACAGACGAGGTTTCTAAAGATGCAGCAAAAAAAGCTGCTGAGGTTTTGGGAGAACGTCAAAGTGAAATCGATGATATAGTAAAAAGAGAATCTGAAGGAAGTAGATAAATACTAGGTTTCAGATTATGAAGAACATTAAAATTTACGGAGAATAGAATGAAAATAGAACATGTAAATGTTATTGGAGGCGGCCTTGCAGGATGCGAGGCTGCCTATCAAATTGCCAAAAAAGGTATAAAAGTTAAATTATATGAAATGAAACCAATTAAGTATTCACCAGCACATAGTAATCAGGATTTAGCAGAGATAGTTTGTAGTAATTCTTTTAAATCTAATTTATTAACTAATGCGTGTGGACTTTTAAAAGAAGAAATGAGAATGCTTGATTCATTACTTATTAGAATTGCTGATGAAACTGCGGTTCCGGCCGGACAGGCTTTAGCTGTTGATAGAGAAATTTTTTCTAAAAGAGTTACAGAGGCTATAAGGAATAATCCTAATATTGAAATTATAAATGAAGAAGTAACAGAGATACCAGAAGATGAGATTACTATTATTGCTACAGGACCGCTTACATCGGATAAGTTATTTGAAGAAATCTCAAGATTAATTGGTGGAGAAAAGCTACATTTTTATGATGCAGCTGCGCCTATTATAGAAAAAGATTCAATAGATATGAATATTGCATTTATTGGAGATAGATATGGTAAGGGTGAGGCTGATTATATTAATTTACCAATGAATAAGGAAGAGTATGAGAATTTCTGGAATGAACTTGTTAATGCAGAGATTGCTCATTTACATGAGTTTGAAAAAAGAGAAATTTTTGAGGGATGTATGCCGGTTGAAGTAATGGCTAAAAGAGGAATTGATACATTAAGATATGGACCTCTTAAACCAGTTGGGTTTGATGATCCACGTACTGGCAGACGACCATATGCTCTTGTTCAATTAAGACAAGATAATAGTACTGGTACATTATATAATATGGTTGGATTTCAAACGAATTTGAAGTTTGGAGAACAGAAAAGAGTTTTTTCTATGATTCCTGGATTAAAGAATGCTGAATTTATAAAATATGGTGTTATGCATAGAAATACTTTTATAAATTCTACAAAAGTATTGAAAGCTAATATGCAAATGAGAGAAAAAGATAATATCTTTTTTGCAGGACAAATTACAGGGGTTGAAGGATATGTAGAGTCTATTGCTTCTGGAATGATTGCTGGAATTAATGTTGTTAGAATGATTGAGGGGAAAGATAAATTTGCTTTACCTACTAATACAATGCTTGGAGCTTTGGTGAATTATGTTGTTACTCCTAATGATAAGTTTCAACCAATGAATGCTAATTTTGGTATTCTACCTAAGCTTGATTGTATGATTAGAGATAAGCAAGAAAGATATAGGAAATTGGCTGAAATATCAATAAAAGAAATGAACCAACTTAAAACATAATGTAGTTAGTAAGAAATTGACATATGTGGCAAATCGTAGTATAATTTAATGTGAGTGTTATGTAAATACAAAAAAATTAAAAAGAAAGGATTTTTATGAAAATGAATAGGAAAATTTTAATGAACTTATTAATTATTAGTTTAGTAGCAATTTTTTTAGGAATTTTTACAAATGAAGTTCGAGCAGAAGAAAATGAATTTATTTATGTATCAGATATTGAATATGTAAAAAATTTATCTTCTGTTGGGTGGAAAGAAATTACCTTAGATAAAACACCTGATAATACTGCATTATCTGTAAAAGTAGAAGGTGCAGCATATACGTTTAATAAGGGAATTTTTGCCCATGCGAACTCAACTGTTGTGTATGATCTTACAAATTATTCACAATATAGATATTTTACGGCTTATGTAGGATTAAATACAACATCAACTAGAGGTGATGGTGTTAAATTTGATATCCTTACTTCAGCAGATGGTTCTACTTGGGAATCAAAAATGGAGAATGGTCCATTAGATAAGTTACCTGGGCAGAATGCATCTTTTGTGAAAATTGACATCAGAGGAGCTAAGTATTTAAAATTAGTGGCTAACCAAAAGACTGGGAATGCTTCTGATCACTCTGTATATGCAGATGCAAAATTGATTATAGATGGTTATGATGAAAGTAATGGTTTAAAATCAATTGATGAGTATGATGAGATGTTAAAAAAATTTGATGGACAGGATATTAAAGAAAATGAAGAGTATGAATTAATTTTATTACAAAGAGAGTTTGTAAGTAGAGCTGGCGAATATGCTATAAAACGTTTTATGAATGAAGATGAGGCAAATAAGGAAACAATAGAATGGTTATTTAGTGATGTAGAAAATATTCGCTATTATATATTAGGAGGAACACCTTCTGGAAGTTATTATAATTCTTTAAAACAACTTTCAAGATTAGTTAAAGCATATAGAAGTGACTTTGATATAGATGTTCCATTAAAATCAGGTGGAACTAGAGGTCAACTTTATAAAAGAATGGCAGTAGCTATTTCGTTGACGCATTCTGTAAGAGTTGGATTATGGATGCAAACTAATGAATATAATAATTCAGATGCTTTAGTGCGTTATGACTTATATAAATATCTTTATGAAAATGGCAAATTCAAAAAAACTAATTCAGTAGATATTACACCATGGTTTGAAAGTTATAGTATAGAAGAATTAAGATGGGTTGTAGGTACTTTAATTGATGATGAAGAAGTTATATGGTTGAATGAATATGTTCAATCAAAAATAGATGCAGCTCCAAATAATGCATGGGGATTATTAACACCCCATTCTTACATGGCATATGTCTGGCCAAGTTATGGAAATCCAGTTTATTATGCAGAAGAAAATAAAGAATATTTTAATCAATTATTTTCTGTGAATGGAAAAGGATTATTTGAATATGTACCATATAGAGAAGCGTCAAAAGGTAAAGTGTTTAAATTATGGATGAATTTTAGAAATAAATTTGGTACAGGAGCAGTTTGTGGTGGTATATCAAAATCAGGTCACTGTATTCGTGGTGTAAATGGAATTGCATCAGCAGTAATAGGTCAACCAGGACATGCGGCAATTTTGTACTATTCAAGAAATGCAGATGGTAAAGGCTATTGGGGAATTGACAACGATGTTTCAGGTTGGAATTATTCAGAAAAAGGCGAAAGAATGCTTATGGGCTGGGGAAATGAAAGACCGATAAGAGGAACATATAATATACCATATATTATTCTAGCTCAAGAAGCATTAAATGATTATGATAATTTTGAAAAAGCAGAAGAGATATTATTTACAGCAAAATTATATAAAGATGATACGGCGAAACAAGAGGAAATATATAGAAAAGCATTAGAAGTTCAAAGTATAAATTGGGATGCGTGGTTAGGACTTGCTAAATTATATTTGGCTGATAATACAAAGACAGAAGAAGATTTCTATCAATTAGAAAAAGAAATGATGGAAGCACTAAAATGTTTCCCATTCCCAATGTATGATTTATCAAATTATATTAAAACTAAATTCAAAAGTACAGAATATCAGTTTAAATTTACATTGTTGCAAGAAAGAATATTAAATGAAGCAAAGAACTATAAAGGTTCAGAAGTATTGCAACCAAATTTAACTAGAGGATTTGCTTCACATTTATTAGGTCAAGTTGATACAACACTTGCAACATTTTCTTTTGATGGAGATAATGCAAATAAAATTGTTTTATCAAGTCGTTTTGATGGAAATGGTGTTCGTTGGGATTATAGTATAGATGGAAAGAACACATGGAAAGAGATTGCTTTTGATGCAACTGATGAACATAAATGGGAATTGACACCACAAGAAATAAGTCAAGTAAATACTACTGATGATATTTATGTTCATATTGTTGGTGCAAACTATAGTGAAGAGAATTTATATAAAATTGATATTTTAGAATCAGCAGGATTACCAAAACTTTTATATAGAAATGATTTAGAGAATAGATTGGTGGCTGCAGTTCCAGCAATGCAATGGAAATATAGAGAAGAAGATGCTTGGACATATTATAGAGATACAGAACCAGATTTAACAGGAAATAAAACAGTTATTGTTAAAATGGGTGCAACAGGTGTACATATTGAAGCTGACGAGTCAACAGCAACAACGTTCAGTTTTACAGAAGATAATCAACCAGAAACAAGGAAATATATACCTGTTTCACATTTGTCACTTGAAAGTTTTTCTTCTGAAGCTGCTGGTTCAGGAAAAAATGGAGAGGCGATAAATGCAATAGACGCTAATGGTAAAACAAGATGGCATTCAGCATGGAATGGAACAGATAAAGATAAATTTATGGTTATTAAATTAGATGAAGTTAAGAATTTAACTGCTTTAGAGTATATTCCAGCTGCTGGTGGAAATGGAAAAATTTTGAGTGCACAAATTTTAGTTAGTATGGATGGAGAAGAATGGAAAGAGATTGTAGAAAGTACTAATTGGACTTATGCTAATACAAATGATGTTAGTATGAAAACTGTTGATTTTGAGCCTATAAGAGCAAGATACATAAAGATTGTTGGTAAGAATACTCAGACTGCAGCAGCAGGTTCTAGCTATATAACATCAACTATGTTTAATTTATATGAAAACCCTACAGTAGAAATAGTTGCTAATTTCTCATTTGATGGTGAGAATGGTGGAAAAATAATTTTAGAAGATGAGTATAAAACTTTAAGTTGGCAATATAGCTTAGATTCAGGAGTTACTTGGAAAAACGGAGAAGGCGAAGCATATGGATTGTCAGATAAAGAAGTAAAACAAATTAATGAAAATGATAAAATAAAGATTCGTTTCCAAGGAAATGAGACACAATATTTTATTAATATTAAAAAAGGTGAGATACCTAATATTACACCTTATGTGAACGATTGGGAAAATAGACTAATTGGTTTAGATAATAAAGAGAAATATGAATGGAAACTATCTGATGGTATAGAATGGATTTCTTATTCAGATGAAGAACCAGTAGTTTTGGGAAATAGGACTCTTCAAGTTAGAGCTAAAGCTACGGGAATATATGCAGCAAGTGATGCTATTGAGTATGAATTTACAGAGGATATTGAAGATGATACTTCAAAATATATACCAATATCGCATTTATCAATTCATGGATATACAAGTCAGTCAATAGATACTGCTAGACCATTCTATGCACCAAATGCTATTGATGGAAATATTAATACATTATGGCATACAGATTTTAGAGTTGTAGTTCCAGAAAACAAAGCATACATTTCTGTAAAATTGGATGAACCTAAAAATATATCTGCAATAGAATTTGTACAAAGAAAATATAAAGATATTGATAAGTGCTTTGCAAAGAATGCAATAATATATGTAAGTAATGATGGTATACAATGGGTTGAGGCAGCAAGAAAAGAAAATTGCGAACAAAGCGAAACATTGAAAAGAATTGATTTTGAGAAGAGTGCTTATGGACAATATGTTAAACTTGAGTTAGAAACTTATGATATGTTTGCAGCAGTTTCATTAATAAATTTATATGAAGATACAACTGTAAAAATAGTAGGTACATTTTCTTTTGATGAAAATGGTAATGCAAATATATTATTAAATGATGGATATAAAGATTCAAATTGGGAATATAGTTTGGATTCAGGTAATACTTGGAAAAATGGAAATGGTGAAGTACAAAAATTGACTGATGAAGAATTAACTCAATTAAATCGAGATGATAAGATTATAGTTCGTTTCTCTGGAAACGAGACAGAGTATACTATAAATGTTGATAAAATGGCTACACCTACAATTACAGCATATTTAAATGATTTAGAAAATAGATTGATAGGTATAAGTAATGTAGAGAGCTTGGAATGGAAAATTGAAGGCGATAATAGTTGGACTTCTTATTCAGAAAAGGAACCAATTGTTGTTGGAAATAAAAAGCTTTTAGTAAGATCAAAAGCAACAGGTATATTTATAGCAAGTGATCCAGTTGAATATCAATTTACAGAAGATAACCAAGCAGATACAAGAAAGTATGTACCAGTATCACATTTATCTATAGAAGATGTTTCAGCAGAAGATAAAGCACAAAAGGGCGATGCTGTAAATGCAATTGATGGAAATTACAATACAAGATGGTTAAATTCAGCTGCTGCTACAGATACTAGAAGATATATAACAATAAAATTTGATAAGCCAATTCATTTAAGTGCAATGGATTATGTACCACATAGTGAAAATGGAAAGATCCTTGGAGCGAAAATTCTTGGAAGTATGGATGGCGAAAACTTTACTGAAATAAAAGAAGTGACAGGATGGGAAAATAATCAAAATCTTAAGACTGTTGATTTTGATGAGTCAGTTCAAGTTCAATATGTAAAAATACTTGGAGTTACAATGTCATATACAAATCAAGCTAAAATACATATTGGTGCTAGAATGTTTAACTTCTACAAAGATACTACTAAAACTGAATTTGAAGAAGTAGCTCCAATTGCTACAATTTCATATAATATTACTGAGGCAACAAAAGAAGATGTAATAGCAACAGTTACTTTTAATAAGGAAAATGTAACTGTAAAAGGAGGAAATACACATACATTCACAGAAAATGGAACATATACATTTGAGTATGAAGATACAGTAGGAAATACTGGAACTGCAGTGGCAGAGGTTACATGGATAGATAGAGAAGCACCAAGTGGAGTAATAGTATATAGCAAAGTAGACCCAACAAATCAAGATGTAATTGCTACTATTAGTTTCAAAGAAAGTAATGTAAGAATAACAAATAATGATGGCAAAAATACGTATACATTTACAGACAATGGAGAGTTTGTATTTGAATTTGCAGATAGAGCAGGAAATATAGGAACTGCTAAAGCTGAGGTTACTTGGATTGATAAGAGTATACCAAAGGCAACAATAACTTATGATATAACAAAGCCTACAAATCAAAATGTAGTTGCAACAATTAGTTTTGATAAAGATAATGTAAAAATTTTAAATAATGGTGGAAGCAATACTTGTGTATTTGCTGATAATGGAAAATATGAGTTTGAATTTGTTGGACCTGCTGGAAATAAAGGAACAGCAATAGCTGAAGTTACATGGATTGATAGAAAGGTTCCAGAGGCATTAATTACATATAGTACAATGAATCCAACAAATCAAAATGTAACTGCTACAGTAACTTTTGATAAGGAAAATGTAACGATTATAAATAATGGTGGAAGTAATGAATATACATTTACAGATAATGATGAGTTTACATTTGAGTTTAGAGGACCATCAGGAAATGAAGGAATTGCTATAGCAAAAGTTACATGGATTGATAGAACATTACCAGTTGCTACAATAACATATAGTACAAAGAACCCAACAAATCAAAATGTAATTGCAACAGTAACTTTTGATAAAGAGGATGTAACAATAACAAATAATGGCGGAAGTAATGAATATACATTTACAGATAATGGCGAATTTGAGTTTGAATTTGTTGGACCTGCAGGAAATGCTGGTGTAGTTGTTGCAAAAGTAAATTGGATAGATAGGAAAGTTCCTGTTCCTACATTAAAATATGATAAGATAACTCCAACAAATAAGTCTGTAACAGCAACAGTAACTTTTGATAAAGAGAATGTAACAATAACAAATAATAATGGAAGTAATGAATATACATTTAATGAAAATGGAGAGTTTGAATTCCAATTTGTTGGACCATCTGGAAATAGAGGGACTATAAAGGCAGTTGTAAGTTGGATAGATACAAAAGCTCCAAAAGCTACAATAGAATATGACATAATGAAGCCAACAAGTGAGGCTGTAACAGCAACAATTAGTTTTGACAAAGAAGATGTAACAATAACAAATAATAATGGAAGTAATGAATATACATTTACTGAAAATGGTAAGTTTGTGTTTGAATTTACAGATAAAGCAGGAAATACAGGTACTGTTGAGGCTGAGGTTACATGGATTGATAAAACAATACCAGTTGTTCCAAGTTTTGATGTTAATATTAATGCGTCAAAAGAAGTTTTAAATCCAGGAGATGAATTTGAGGTAAGTGTAGAGTTATGTAACTTTAAGAATGTTGGAAAAGGATTAATAGCTTTATCCGGAAAATTTGTATTTGAAGATGATAAGTTAGAAATTATAGATATATCAGGACAAAATGGATGGGATTTAGATAAAGGTTCATTTAATAGTGAGAATTTTAGATTTGTAACAGATACTGATGGATACATGTTAGAAGGTGGAGTAATATTTAAGGTTAAATTAAAAGTTAAAGAAACAGTTTCAGCTCCAAATGATATTACAATTAAAATGATGTCAATAGAAGCTAGTAATGGGGATATTGATATAAATGCAGATGATACAGAATTGAAATTATCTATTGAAGCAAAGGCTGAGGAAAAATTAGAATTTTCTTCAGATAAGTATTTAATAGAAGAATCATTTATATCAAAAGTAGCACCAGAAACAACAGTAAATAAGTTTATGAAAAATGTTGAATCTAACAGAGATATAATACTAGTAGATAAGGATGGAAAAGTACTAGAATCAGAAGATTTGGTATGCACAGGTACAATTGTAAAAGTTGGTGATGAATTAGAATATACAATAATAGTTGTAGGTGATATAAATGGAGATGGTACAGTTACAGTAACAGATTTAGCTAAATTAAAACTACATCTTATTAAAAAGGAATTGTTGACAGGAATTGAGTTTAAGGCTGCTGATGTTAAAATGGATAAAGATTTAACAATAACAGATTTAGCAAAAATACAATTACATCTTATTAAGAAAGAACTTTTAACAGATATTTAATAACAGCAAGATTTTGAATGTTTGGTTCAAAATTTGTTGACACATAACGGAAAAAATGATAAAATATTATACGCTAATGTATATTGGAAAATATTACATTGGCGTATATTTATTTTAAAATTTAAAAAGACGGAGGTGAAAAATAAAATATGCCAACAATTAATCAATTAGTAAGAAGAGGAAGACAATCAACTAAAGCAAAATCAACAGCTCCAGCATTACAAAAAGGATGGAACTCTAAAAAGAACAGAGCTACTGATAGCAGATCACCACAAAAAAGAGGTGTTTGTACAGTTGTTAAAACTGTTACTCCTAAGAAACCAAACTCAGCTATGAGAAAAGTTGCCAGAGTTAGACTTTCAAATGGATATGAAGTAACATCTTATATTCCTGGTGAAGGACACAACTTACAAGAACATAGTGTTGTTCTTATAAGAGGTGGAAGGGTTAAAGATATCCCAGGTGTTAGATATCACATCATAAGAGGAACTTTAGATACAGCAGGTGTTAAAGACAGAATGCAAGCTAGATCTAAATATGGAGCAAAGAGACCTAAGAAATAAGATTTAGGGTTAAATTACTAATAGTGCATATTTTATTTATTTTAAAGTTACCTTTTAAGAATAGATAGATTAGCACTGTTACGGGAAAGTGAAATAGTCTTTCCAGAGTACCTTTTAATGTTAAGGATTAACATTAAGATAAATATAATAAGGAGGGAAGTATAGTGCCAAGAAGAGGATTTATAGCAAAAAGAGATGTTTTACCAGATCCAATATATAATAGCAAAGTTGTTACAAAATTAGTTAACAATATAATGTTAGATGGTAAAAAATCAGTTGCTCAAGGTATAGTTTATGGAGCTTTTGATATTATAAAAGAAAAAGAACAAAAAGATCCATTAGAAGTATTTGAAGCAGCTTTAGAAAACATAATGCCAGTTCTTGAAGTTAAAGCAAGAAGAGTTGGTGGTGCAACATACCAAGTACCACTAGAAATTAGACCAGAAAGAAGACAAACTTTAGGATTAAGATGGTTAGTAACTTATGCTAGAAAAAGACATGAAAAAACAATGGCTGAAAAACTAGCAGGAGAAATTATAGATGCTATAAACGGAAACGGTGGAGCATTTAAGAAGAAAGAAGATACACATAAAATGGCTGAAGCTAATAAAGCTTTTGCACATTATAAATGGTAGAATAGGAAGTCTGATGAAGACATCCATATTAACTAACTGTAGCTCATGAATTCGCACAGTTAGTAAAACTACAAATGGTAGAATTTAAAATAGGAGGGAAAAAAAGTGGCAGGAAGAGCATATCCATTAGAAAGAACAAGAAATATAGGAATAATGGCT
>CAOJXR010000011.1 GCA_948465565.1 uncultured Clostridium sp. | reverse complement strand
TGGTGCAGATGGCCGTTGCTTGAATTTTAGCTATGTTTTTTCGTTTATTTCAAGTGTATCTCCAACGTATCTATAGCTGTCATCTCAAGCTGTACATCGTTTTTAGTATTTTGTATGTATCCCTAACGTATCTGTAACGTATTACACAATGTAATCGTATTGCATTAAAAATTGCATTAATTTTTATTCCTTGTCATATTCATCTAAAAATTGTTTTATCGCCATATTTATTAATCTTGTTGTAGATATTCCTGTCTTATTATTTATCTTTGTTAATACATCCAAATTCTTTTTTCTTATCATAACACTTCTGTAAATTGTTATTTCATCTTTATCTTTCGGAATATATTTTATCTCATTTTTATTTATATAATGTTCTATACATATGTTTATAATATCACTTATACTAGCATCGTATTTCTTTTCTACAAACTTCTTTAATCTTGTATACAATGTATCTTCTAAACTTATACTTCTTTGAATTGTATAATTATCTTTTTCATATAATCTTTCTATTGCTTTCATCATTCAACCTCCATACGAACTAGTTTCAACTATTTTACGATTATTATACTGAACTAATCGCATATATGTAACTTAGTTATGTCGTATTGCAATATGCGTATTTTAGTTATATAATATTATGTAAAGGTGGTATTATATGAAATTAAAAAAGATTGCTAATACTAGATATTATAAAGATTATGAATTTAAGAAAAATTTAGATTACTTTGATAGATGGCAAGAAAACTACGAGGAAAAATCATACGTATTAAAGAAAAAACAGAAAAAAGAAGATATAGACATTTATATCAAATATACCTCAAAAAATCGTGAACAAATATTTGAACGAGAATATTTTAATGAATTTAATGAATATTATAATTATTTAGAGAAAATTTTAACTGAGCCATAGTAAAAGAGAACTAGTTTTAGTTCTCTTTTATATTCTTGTAAGTCCGCCAGACCAAACGTAATTACCTTTCCACGACTTATACCATATATTATTTCCACTTACATTTTCTCCTGCTACAGTTCCTGATGCTTGAAATGTATTTCCTCTATATAGGTATTTTGAACCTGCTAAAGCTCCTGTTTGACTATTAGGTTGATTTCTTACACAAGCCTTTTCTTTATCTACACGAACCCAGAACAATCCATTTATCTTGCTTTGGTCATTTGGTCTTAATACACCTAAAAATCCTTTGTAGTTGTGTAATACTTTCTTGCAAGCTTTTCCTCCCCAATTCATATCATAGCTATAGAATTGTGATGTATTTCCTTCTCCTGTTGCAATTGCTATATGACCATATGTATTTCCTAATCCAGCTCCCCATACAACAATATCGCCTTTTGCTGGTACAAAACTTGGTGTATTTGCTATTCTAGTAAAATTATTTCTCAATCCAGAAATATTATTGTAGTTCAAGTAATAATCTTTAGCATTTCCCCAAGCTCCTGGATTAATTCCAAATACTCTATTCAAGTAAAATTTTATTAAATCAACACATTGAACTCCTGCAACTCCATCATAATCGATAGCCTTTCCATTATAATAATTAATAAATTCCTGATATGTCCTATTCTTTTCCTCCATCTTCTTTATCTTCTTTAATTTTTCTATTAAAGAAATATGTCATTACTGAACCATACGCACTAGAAAATATCATTAATACCTCTTTGTTTACATCATATGGCAAAAACAATAATACAACCATTGCTATAGTCATCAATATTGTTACAAAGCTTTTTACATCTGTTAATGCTTTTTTCCTATTTATCATCTCCTTTTTGTTTTTCTAATTTTTGAACCTGTTCTTTTAATTCTCTTATTTGTTCTTCTAAAACTGGTATTTTTTGAGCAAAATTATTGTGTAATCTAACTTCTCTAGTGAGTTCATCTATTTTGGTGTCTGTTACAGCTTGTTGTATTCTTAATGTTGTTTCTATTTTCTTATTGCTTGATATATTGGTTATAATCACACCTATTAAAGCTAAACCACCTGTTATAATTGCTGTAATTATCGCTACCCTTCAAAATTCCTCCTTGTTTATGATTTTCTAATCCACATGTATCCTATTACCTGATATGGTTGTAAATTTCCACTACTACCTGTTCCTTCTGTGCCTGTATACAAGTTTGAACCACTATCCTTAAAGTTTTTTCCATTCTTTTGCCAGCTCCAAGAGTCAATAGAAAGTACATCTTCACTACCTCCCATGTATGAAATTACAACACCTTTTTCTCTTAAATCACCAAACCTAATGTCATGATAATGTGATTGCATGTCTTTGCTTCCACCTGTTTTTCCAATTGTATTAAAGTCAACATCATTCTCGTCCAGTCCTACTAACACTTTTCCTTTTACTCTTTCCCATGTTCCAAATCCTAAAACATTTTTAGGATTTGTATTAGTTTGAGTTATATAAGTAGAACCAATCGGAAAAACTAATTCTAATAAAGATTTTCCGTTTATATTAATTTTTCCATTTACATTAAAGAAATCTTTGCCCCAATTTATAACAGGAATACCACGTGTTAACGTTACAGTTGTTGTGATTGTTGTTAGTTTATCCTTAGCTGTTATTTGAATGTCGTAAGCATTCTGATAATTAAATAAACTACCTAAGCTTGCCTTACTTCCAGAAAATGTATTGCTAGTCATTGTTGGTGTTATCGTCTTAGTTGTTGAATATTCTGTAGCACTTTTTAATTTGTATTTCCAAGTTATTTGTAATATATTCGTTGTATTGCCAATCTTGCTATTAAAATAATTTCCTGAAAAACTTAGTAATGCTTCACTTGAAGTCGGATTTTTTCTTACTACATTTGCATTAATAGAAAGTGGGATATAGTCAATCATCGTTTTAGTAACTGTAACTGTATTACTATATCCTCTTGAGTCTGTAACTTCTATTGTAAATACATTAGTTTCTGTGTTTTGTATTTCTATTGTATTGTCAGTTACTGTTTGTCCATTTACTCTTTTTATCGATATTGTTGCGCTGTTTTTTGCATTAGTTGTTATTTGTACCTTAGCTGTTGATTTATTCTTAACGAGTTTGTTTTTGTCTCCTGTTATTGTAATAGTTGCTGAATTACTATCAACGACTGTTGCAGATAATGAGGGTTTACACACTTCTTCGTTAGTCATTACAGTAATACTTATTGATTTTGTTCCAATTTTTGTTGCTCCATTATATGTATCTATTGTTAACGTTCCTTGCAAAAGCTTTGCACTTGGAATTTTAGTGTACAAGCTTGTTGGAATAGTCCATGAGTGTGTCCCACCAGCAACTCCCTGCAAGACAGTCAATGTACTATTTCCAAATGTAGCAGATACATTATGTGTCCAGTTAGCTACTGCACTTGTTATTACTATAACTGCTGTTTCTCCTATGTTTGCTGTTGTGCATGATATCGAAGAAGCTCTAGGAATTGTTGTTAATGCAAAATCCCCACCTACTTCTGCTGATATGCCATAGCTACTTGCAACGATGCTTGCTCCAAAATGAACCGATTTACTTCCATCTCCGTCATGTGTTATATATCCTGTTTTACCGCTTGCAATTGCTACGTATCCATAAGGCGAAGAAGTTGTTACTTTTACTTTTTCGTTTACTAATATTTCATTATTTAAACTAAAGTATTTTACGTGGTCGCCTGTAAACCAACCAGAACCATTACTTTGGCAATATACGTTATACTCTATTTTTGAACGATTATTGTTTACATCTACATCTGTTTCAGTTAATACTACATATAATGTATAATTGCTTGCATAACTAAAATTACCTACTTTACTACATACTTGGCTATATGTCGCCCTTCCTTAATCACTCTCCTACATAAAATATTCCTGTTCCAGTTTCATAGTCTTCTATTCTTGAATGCTTGCCCATTGTTAGATACTTTTCAACAGTCATATTCTTTGATTTAACTACTGTTTCTCCTGTATCCTTGTCGTATCCAGCAAACAACAAGTTTTCTTCTGAACTTCCTGTATTGTCTATGATTGACATTCCTGCTTCATCATACTTAGATTTAGTTTTTGCGCCATTTTTTTCAATCTTTAGACCTTCTTTATCAAATGTATATCCTGTTTCTGTTTTTACTTTTGAAACACCATTTTTCTGTATATCTTCTGTTACTCTTATCGCTAATTCACTTGCTTCCTGAGTAGTTTTAACTGTCTTTTTTATTTCTGTTATTTCGGTTCCTGTATTAGTCTTAAAGTCATTTAATTCTGTTTTTGTGCTATTTGCAATTGTTTTTGCGTCATTTGCTGTGGTCGAAGCATCTGATGCTGTGCTATTTGCTTTATTAGCTATATTTATTGCATTATTTGCATCCGATTGAACGTCTTCTGGCGCTGGTGTCCAATCTGTTACTTTATTGCCCTTTTCTATTTTTACACATCTATATCTATACTTTCCTTCTGCATTAGCATTGTCACATCTAAATCCCATTTGCATTTTTCCGCCAATGTTATTTATTTTATCAATACTTGCATTTGGCATTTGGTATACCTTAGTAAATTTCATTACTTTGTTTAGGTCGTTTATGCTTGCAGTCTTATTTGGTATTACATCTCCCCATGGATTAGCGAAAAAGTTTTCACCACTCCACACTCCATTTATTGCACCTTGAGTCCATATTTTTCCTGCTGTAAATCCAGTACTTTCAAATTCTAGTTGCAATGATATGTAATCACCATATACTAAATTTAATGTTCTTAAATCTAGTGTGGTTATATAAGCAGTCTTATTAGTTCCTGTACTAGGTGTAATCCAATCTGACCATTCTTTAGAGGTTCCTAAAACGTAGTTTCTTGCGCCAACTTCCATATTGTCAACTTTTTGATTAGCTGTATTGGCTAAGTTGTTAGCGTTATTTATTCCTTGTGCTAGAACTGGCGTTGTATATGTTGTTGTATTATCTGTCCATGTTATCTTGTTTCTAGTCCATATATATTTTCCTGATGACCATGCATCTTGTGTTGTTTTCCAGCTACCACCAGTTTGACTCGTATTTGATGTCGATAAGTAAAATTGTTCTTCAACAGCTTTTACTCCTATACCTGTACTTCCTGCATCACCTTTAGTACCTTTATCTCCATATACTGCTAGTAACACAACAGATGTTTTATCTGCTACAGAACTATCTGTAAAATCAATAACCTCTTTTTGCCACAAATATTTGTTAGTTGAAGATATTGTAGGTATTGATGTATTAGTTATTGACGAAGCAGAAGGCGCTGTTTGTGTAGTACTTGTTGCATAATAATATGTAATAGAATTTATACCATTACCATCTTTACCTGTTGAACCAGTATCTCCTTTATTTCCTTTATCACCATAAGCTCCAATAACACGTTTGGTAGTATCGCTTGTTGAATTGTCAGTGTATGTAATAGTTTCATAATTCCATAAATATTTATTTGTGCTAGTCATAGTTGGTACTGTACTAACCCAGTTTGTTGGCACTGTAGAATTAGATGTACTTACCTGATAATGTTCTGTAATCGATTTAATGCCTTTTCCGCTAGCACCAGCAGAACCAGTATTTCCCCAAACGCCAATAATTACAGGTGTAGTATTAGTTGTTGAATTATCTGTATAAGTAATAGTTTCATAATTCCATAAGTATCTTTTAGAAGATGTTATAGATTGAATTGTATCCGTCCAGCCACTTGTCGAAGAAGTTACATTGCTAGATGCTGTTGTAGCTAGATAATGATTTGTTACTGACTTAATGCCTTTACCAGTTGCTCCTGTATCACCCTTAGCTCCTGTTTCTCCTTTAAATTTGCTCCAAGTATATGATGTAGCTGTTGTAGGAGCTGATGAGTTTGTCCCATTATATATACCAATATAACTCATTCCTGATGGATTTGTAGTCATATTAGAACCATCTGAGGCATTAGAGTATCTTATATGTGTATAAGCATTTGTACCATTATCACCTTTCGCACCATCTTGTCCATTACTTCCATCTTGACCCTTTGCACCACTTATACATGTTGCACTTGTTTCTTTGTTTGTTCCATCACCATATGTTGTAACAGTTTTTTGCCACATATATTTTCCTGATGACCATGCAGGTGCCGTTGTACTCCACCCTGTTGTAGGTGCTGTTGTTTCTGAGCTTGACAAAGCATACATTACATCTACTTTACTTACTGTTTGTTCTTCTATCGTTTCAACTTTTGTTTCTACACTGCTTACGGTTGTACTTATTCCATCTATATCTTGCTCGATTTTTGATACCCTGTTTGTTGTAGAAACTAAGTCTTTACCCATTTCGTCCTGCTGTTCTATTACTGCTTCTATTTTTCCATCTACTTTATTAACACTTAATTGGACATTTCTAAAAGCTGTTCTTAAATTATTTGACTGCGTTTTATATTGCTGTTGTACTTTTGTTACAAGAGGTGTGTCAATCTTTCCCAAATACGCTCCGTTGTATGTAAACTCGTGATTAAATACATAAAATGTATATTCTTTATCGTTTACATCAAGTAATTTAATCTTATCTCCTGCATCTAAATAAGGAAAGCCCTTATATTCAAAGTTAGAAGATAAATATTTTAGTCCATTTACTCTGCTCCACATGTTATCAGCAACTTTATTGCGTTCCTCTTCATTTATTAAAAAGTAGATATCATTATTTTCAATTAGAGTTTCGCCATTTTGTGTTATACTTGCTTCATCTTGTCTTATTACACATTCTCCATCTACGCCAGTCATTCCTATTGATAATTTGTTCACTTCGCCATATTCTGTGCTTTTTTCAAATGTATCTTTGTAGTCATTTCCATCAATAATATCATCTTCTTTTCCTAAAGATAGTGTATGTATCTGACATTTGTTAAATCTATCTATTTTTGCATATCCTATTGCTAATTTTGCTAAATCTTTTAATACCGTTTCACATGTTTCATTGTTTGTATAAGCATTACCTAATATTACATAATCTGAATTAACAAAGTTTGCATTTCCTGCTGTTATA
The DNA here is from genome assembly GCA_948465565.1 of uncultured Clostridium sp. GTDB lineage: Bacteria > Bacillota > Clostridia > TANB77 > CAG-508 > UMGS1994. Next base: position 25,500 of record CAOJXR010000011.1, on the reverse strand, counting down.
CCAGCTTGCTCACATATATCAACAAACAATTCACCTGCTGTAAAATTTTCCCCTAGACGATGTTTGTATGGTATTCTGAACTTAATCATGTAGTCATATGCTGTACTACTTGTATTTTGTGCTAATTGCTCTGAGTTTGGTAAATCTACTATGTAATTTCCGAAAGGTATTGTTTCGTCTGTATTTACATCTAATTCTATTATTGCGTTTTCATTGTCTGTCGTAATTATTGTAGCGTCTGGATATAATTCAGTATTATTAAGTTTTTCTAAAACTTCCTCTTGTTCTTCTGTGCAATCTAACTCAATCGGCGTTGCAAGTTTGTAATATATTTCTACAGCTTTTCCTTCATTGTATAATTCAGCTAATTTTACTTTAAAATCATCAACATTAGAAAATTCATTGCAACATAACACTATACGTTTTGCTGAATTTATAAACATTGTATTATATTTGTATCTCTCAGAAACTTTAATTGCGTTAAAATGTGTACACATATAATTTGTTGTATTGTCGTCAATATACTCAAAATCTTCAAGAGTAATACTGTTAATTCCGAAATAGTTAACGTTTTGTGAATTAGACATACTTATGTTCTCATCACCTGTTAAAATTACCTTGTCCCAATTATGCTTCTCATACCAAACTCCATCTATTTTCTCAAATGTATCATTCTCGAACATTTTTTGTTGTATCGGCATAATATGAGTTTCGCCTCGATGAGCTACGTAATCTGTAGCCTCGTCCAATTCTAGCTGTATATCAAAGTCTTGCTCGAATGATGTAGCCGCAGGAATATAAAATTTCAATGTGCTTAGTTTTTCTTTGATTGTCTTACTAACTATCTTTGTACTAGCTCTACTTTGCATATAATACTCATTACCAGACACCCCCAAATTCAGCTCACATTTGTCTGGAACATTGCTAGATAACGTTACTTTTTTATCCATAATTATTTTGTTTAAATCTTTAATATTGCAATGCTCTGTTAAAAATATTGTAAAAGCTGATGTTGCTGTTCCGCTTATGTGTATTTTATTATTCTTACATTTTATTGTTATGCCTTTTTCTGTATATTCAAAATCTTTAAATGCTAGCACATTCTTATTAGATGTACTTATCTCAACACTGCCTTGTCCAAATTTGCTGTATGCAGTTGATTTTGAGCCTTTTTCCAATTTTGGTTTGAACAATAAATTATTTACTGTCACACCTTTTTCTATAAATATCTGCGTTCTTAACTTAGTTTTAGTACTCAAGTTAACACTTGCGCCAGTTCCGATGTCAACTGCGCGCGGTGTCCAATTCTCATTCCACATCACTATTCTATATGTACTACCACTGCCTCCGTGCAGGACATCCACTTAAAAATCTTTGACCTGCTGAATATTCTTTGAAAGTACTTTCAAACGTATATGCTACATTTGCTATTGCTGTGCCATTTACAAGTATTCCTTCATTCGTTTTAATGAATGTAACTCCGTTTTCTGTCTTAGACGTGCCTGTATCCTCTAATTCGTTTATATTATCTCCAACACTTTGTATCTCGCTCGGATATTGCAGACTTGGCATAACGCCATATGGCTCGTATTCAGGAAATGTCTCAGCTGTGTATTCTCCTGCAATCAACATAGGTTCTATTGTTACATTTAACGTAGTTTCTGCAGGAATTTTAAGTTCAATAACATAATTTCTATTTTCTACATTAGAAGTTATCTTTTTTACTGCTTCGCCATATGCATTTCCACAATACCAACAATTTGCGTACAAATTATCGGGTAATCCAAAACATTTATACGTATATATTCCTAACGCCAATGTTCCGTCCCTTAAAAAATAACTTGTATCATTTGTCGCTGTACCGTTTATATTAATAGAACCATCTTCATTCGGAGTAAAATTAATTCCATTTTTCGTTACTGCCTTTAATTTTCCTACATCAATTAAATTAATTCCTGCTCTTTTCTCTTGTCTCTGTCCACCATATATGCTCAATTTTCCTATAACTTCTTTATTATTCTTTGCAATTATAATATTACCGCTTTCATGAATAGGCTCATCTAACACAGGTACACTAGTTGATATAGACACTTCTTTACCTGATAAGTCCATATCATTTAACGTTTCTATTGTAGCCTTTTTACATATAGCTTTACCTATCCATGTGCCATTACTGAAAATGCTGTCTTCTATTTTAAATGATTTTAGTTGGTCACTTTCAGTTATTACTGTGTCACTATCTACAACTTCAACAGTTCCTTTAAAACCGCTTCTTACATTATCTTTTATTAACTTCTTTGCTTCTTTACTTACTTGATACCTTTAATTCACCTACAATTCTATTAAGCTTATATCTGTTGAATTATACAAAATTCCAACATCTGTACGGTTCCACTTCATTGTGACTTTTCTATCTCCTCTGTGACAATCTATTGTCTTGATTTGACCTGTATATGGGTCAAAGAATGTTACTTTTAGTGTTTTTAGTATTTTTATTGTAGAAAAAAATTCAATTAATTCTGCCTTGTTCATAGGGCGAGTATGAAGGATAATTTTGTACTTCTCTGCAATTGGATTGTATATCATCTTTGCTTTTGCATTTCTCCCTGAGTTATATGATACGTCATACCACTCAACGTCATATCCTTCATCCTTTAAAAATTTACTTAATTCTTTTCCATCAACGTTTATTAAGTTTTCTTCCCTATTTTTCTCTCCTATACTAATACAGGAAATGGCAACTCACCATTCTGCATTACATAATCTTTTATTCCTTGTGTTGCTTTTTTTACAATAACACCTTCTTCTGTCTTAGCCTCAATTGTTACGTTTACATTTGCTGATGTTATTGCATTTGTGAATATGTCTCTTATATTATTTGCTACTGCTCCATTTACTGTTGCTGTTGCCTTAGTATCTATATTTTGCTGTATTTGTCTGTTTACTCCTACTGTCATTCCTAGTGCTGTATCGGATGCACTCACTTCTATTCCTTTGCTTAACTCTGCCATACTGTCATATACTGTATTAGCTTCATTCTCTATGCCTTTAGCCATACCTATTGGAATAAACTCAGCTATTGACATCATTACTCGAGATGGAGAATGTATCCCTAATAGATTTTTTATTGTGGTTGGAATATTATTTGTTATACCAGAAACTATACTGTTTAATTTCCATTTTGTATTATTTATTCCTCTTGTTAATCCTTCAATAATGTTTCCACCAATTCTAGTTGTGTCAATTTGTCCCAAAATAGTAGTAACAGTACTTGCAATTCCTCCAACTCCCGTTTTAACATTTTCAATTTGTCCTTCCATTCCTGTCTTAAATTCTGTAATTATTCTAGCTCCATCTTGTCCTAATTGTGTTTGTTTGAACCAGTCGAAAGGTTTAGTAATTAATCCAACTGCATCTTTCATCATTTGTTCTGTTGTTTGTGTTTTTTCAACTGCTTGTTGAAGTTGAACTCTTGTATGTTCTGGTAATTCATCTAGTATTGCATTATATTGTTCTGTTGAATTTGAAGCTAAACTTGTAAATGCTGTTACATATTCTTCTTTAAATCCATTAGTAGTAATCAATGCTTTTAGTACATTAGCTTGTGTATCTAAGTCTAATTTGCTTATCTCTTGATTAAATTGTTGTTCTGAGTTTTGAGCCATTTCTTTGAACTCTTGTGCTAACTGTTCTCCATCTGTTTTTGCTGTTTCAATTGAGCGTTTAGTCGCTGTACCTATAGCATTACTTATATGTTGACTTGCTTGCTCTGTTGTCTCTATAGCTCTTTTACTTGCTTCACCAATTGCTTCATTAATTTCAGAATTTGCATTTTGTGTATTTTCAGAAATATTTTGTGTAGTATTGACAACATTTTCAGAAATATCAGTTGTACCATTTTTTATAGTTTCTTTAATCTGCTCTATACTTATTTCTGCACCATTCTTTGCATCTTCAATCATTTTTTGAACAGCCTTTTGTCCTTCTTCTGTTAGGTTATTTACTAGTCCTGTAGTTTGTAATAAATCTAATGTAATTTCATCTGTTGAACTACTAAAATCTACATAAGCCTCATGCATTTCATCTGTTGATGTCACTACTTGCTTTCCTAAATTTGCATATTCTTCTTCCATCTTCTTTAGATTTTCACGAACTTCTTTGCTATTTCTTACTCCGTTGCGGTCAACCTCTTCCATATATGCTCTCATTTTTTCGCCATATTCTTCATACGCTTTCAATGCTTTTTCATGAGCTTGTTTTGTTTCAACAATTCTCTTTATTGCTGTTGATTTTTGGTCGATAGCAATTTCTTTTAACGTATTTAATACATATTCATCTGAAAATTCATCAATTGTTTCAGACAACTCATTATATGATTTCATTAATTCGTCATTATTTTTTATTTTTCCATCTACTACTTGAAAATTTGTTCCCAATGTTTCATTAAGTTCTTTTAATACACTTTCTACATTTTCTGTACTTCCTACAACATTTCCATTTTCATCTACTAATTCTCTTAATTTTTCTTTGCAAACACTAACTGTTTCTGCATTTTGTCCTAATGTTGATAACTGTTTTTCCATTGAAGAAGAAAATTCATTCATTTTTTCTTGATGTTTTGCAAACTCGTTTACCGCTTCTGAATAAATACTTCCTGCTTCTCCTGCTATTTTACCAGCTTGCTCCATTGTAGATGACATACCTAAAAATGCACTACCAATACTTGCTATTAATCCAACTGCACCACCAATAACAGTTCCTATAACACCAAATTGAGACCCAAATAATGCTCCTGATGCTGTTGCGCCAGCCATTGATAATGATAATTCTGCTATTGCTGTTGTAGTATTCGTATTTTCCTCCGCAAATTTCTTAGAAATTTCATAAGCCCCATACATTGACGTAGCAAATCCTGCTATTCCAACTGTTGTTGTTCCTATATGTCCAGCTAATGATTTGAAGTCTATTGACTTTATTTTATCTCCTAATTTTCCTAATCCATCCTTTATTTTGCTTAGATTTGGTGCAATCGTTGTTGCTACTGGAATTGCAATACCTCCGCTTAGTTCTAGTACACCAAGTATTGTTTTTCCTATATCTTTTTTATTTATTCCATCTGTTAATACATTAAATCCTTGGATTGCTAACGTTACTCCTAATCCAATGCTTAATGATTGTCCCCAACTAATTACTTTACCAAGTTTTGTAGCCTTTAATGCTGATGCAATTCCTAATGTCGTTGCTCCTGCACCAGCCATTGTTTCTATTATCGTAAATAAGTCCCAATTTCCGTCTATCAAGTGTCTGGTTCCATTATACAAAAACCAAAAACCTGTCACCATTAACGTAATCCCTGTTGAAAATTGTATTCCTTTTTTGTCATCTACAATGCCTAATGCATTTAATAATTTTGATGCAACAGAAGTAATTTTCCATGTTCCTATAGCTAAACCTATTCCTTCTACTACCTCTAATATTTTTCTAAAATTATTAAATCCTTCGCCTAATTTCCAAGTATTATCATCATTTCGTACAAATCCAAGCCATTCTAACATTTTATCTCTTATTTCAGTAGCTTTATTTTTTACTGAGTCCATCTTGTTATCCCATTCGCCAATCGCATCGAGTAATCTACTATCAATTACTCCACTTCCAGCGTTTCCTTCTCCACCAGATGATGACTCTGTTGGTGGTGTGATGTTATGTATTTCATCCCATCCCATTAATTGCTTTTGAAACTCTTTAGCTTTTTTAGTAGCACTTCCTATGCCTGTTCCTATATCTGAAATTTGTTCATTTGTTGTACCTAAATTACCTGATAATCCTGAAAATTCAATTCCAAACATACTTCCAATCGCTTTTAGTATTTCTTTCAAAGCCATTACAACTCCATTTATGTATGGCATTATATTACTTATAATTCCCATAAAAAATGAACCTGCAACTTGTTTAAGTTCTGCTAACTGGTTTTTAAATATTCTTAATTGGTTTGCTGGTTGTTCTATTGTTCTTGCAAAATCACCTTGTGCTTGTCCTGCTTGTCTTAATATTGCAATATATCTTGCTACTTCTTTCTCCCCATATGAAAGCTGTTGTACACTTTTTTCAATACCTAATTCACCTAGTATTCCAGATAATGCACTTTCTGAAATATCTATACCTATTTTACGCAATGGTTCTACTTGACCTGCTAATCCTGATTGCAATTTTTGCATTGCATCCTCTACTTCCAGATTATATAATGAGGCAATATCGTATCCTGCTTTAGTTAAAGACTCTGACATTTTGTATACACTGTCTTTGTCTGAAATTTGTGACTTTATCATACTAAAATACATAGCTTGATATTCCATCAGTTCGGCTTTATTTGTACCTAATTTCTCATTCATTTGGTTTTGGAAATCTATAGCCTTCATATAATATTTACTAGAAGCCTCGTTAATCTTTCCATATTCGTCTGTAACCGCTTCTAATGATACAGCAAACAAGTTATATGTTTCAGTTGCATTTATAGCTTCTTGGGCGATTTTAAGCGTTTGTTTTCCTATTTGCCATAATCCTACTACTGCTCCTCCAACATTTAATGCTTTTCTGAATGTTTTCCAGCGGTTTTCTTGTTGCTTTAATGCCTTTTCTTGCTCTCTTGCTTGTTCTTTTGCTTCTTTTGTTTTTTTAGTTAATGCTTGGTTATTTAATAATTTCTCGAACTTATCATTTAATTCCCCAACCATCTTTATTAAATTTTCAAATGCAGGTTTAGCTTGTGAATAGTCTATTGATATTTTTTGTTCCATAGTGTTTGGTGTTTCTGCCCTTTATTTTCACCTACTTATTTTGTCTTTTTATCATTTCTGCAATTTCTTTGCTTCTTGCTTTTATTCTCGCTTCATTCTCAAGTATTTGCTCTCTTTCTATATCTTCTTTAGTTTTATTTAAATCATATGGTTGGTTTGGATAATCCTTAGCTGACATTCCTTCTTTTCTTCCAAATGAATTATAGATAACTTTAGAAAATCCATCATAGATATACATTCCTTGAAGCCATGAATTGAAGTTCATTGTTTCTTTTTCAATCTTTTTTTGGTCTATATATGATTTTTGGTATGCCCACATAAGGTCAGGGTCTTCATCCCAAAATTCTTGTGCTGACATACCAAAAGTTATTGCCATCGGAAAAAGAAAATCATAAAAGTATTCTTTTAATGTATCATATGTTTTCTTTTCCTCTTGGTCTTCTATTCTGTTATTATTTGAGCTTTCTTCTTTGTTTTCTTTTTGCTCTCTTGGGGTTTTAAAAAATTTTGATATTCACCAGTTAAAAATGTTACTACTTCGTCAACATCTCCACCTTCTTCTGAATATTTATCCATAAGTTTTAATGCTTCATCTTCATTGATAAATGGATTATATGCTAACATTCCTGTGTAGAACATTTTTGAGTATATCTTTACCATCTTTCCTTCCAAAATATTTAAACCTTTTTCTTCTGCCTTTATTGCATCTTTTCTTGTTGGAAATCCCAACTTATATTTTGTTTCCCCAATTTCTATTTCAATATATTTACTCCTAATTCATCCTCCATATTTTCTTTTATTCAGTTGGTAACATTGCTGTTACTTCTGCTTTTGTTTTATCTGCAATATCTGTAGCTACAATGTGTAAAGTTGCTTCTTGTGCTGAACCTACTGACATTTCATTTTTCCATGTTTGTGCTGTACCTTTTATATATGTTCCTGTACCATCGCTAAGTACAATTAAAAATTCATGTACTTTTTTATCACATATTGCTAATACTGCTTCGTATTTTTCTTCTGTTCTATTGTATGTAAAGTCTTGTGCTGGTGTATCTTTTCTGTCATCAATGTATTGTTTTCTTTCGCTATCCATTTCAGTTACTTCAATAGTTCCACCCTCTGCACCTGATGCTGGTACACTTTTAATTGGTATCAACCATTCATAAGCTGTTTCCTTCTTTACATATAATTTTGTTCCAATGTCGTTGTAAGCAACTGTTTCATTTGTTATTGCCCTACATAATTCCCCCTATAAATTCTTTTATTTTCATCTATTATTGCGACAAACCTCATATGTCGCCTGTCCAAATTTAAGTCCGCATTTGGTACGTTTTTATTTTCTTTTCTAGTAAATCCAAAATGTTCATCAAAAACATCATTGACTAAATCTACTAATTCCTTTCGTATTTCTTGTTTTACTTGGTTTGCTTGATTTTCTGCATATATTTCTATTTCGTAGCTTACCTTGTATTTTTGTTCTTCTTTTGCCAAACATTCATCGTATAAGGGGTCATCCTCATACTTTATTAACACAAGTGGAAATTTGCCTTGGGTTTCTATTTCGTCTGGATATACATATGGTGAATACTTTGATTTTGATTGTATGTATTTTTTTGCATATTCAAATATTTCGTCTTCAACATTTGGTCTTCCCCTACTATTTCACTTCCCTCAACATTTTTTCAAATTCATTTTTAAGTACTTCTTGTGATTTTTCTTCAACTCTAACTGTAGCATTATAAAATTTCTTTTGTGCTTTCTGTCCTTTAGTCCAATGAAATCCTTTATGGTCTCCCACTTCTTTGTAATATACCCAGCCTTTTTCGCCATGATTATTTACATCATATTTCCATCCAGCTTTCTTTACAGCTTCTGCTACATTTGGTGATTGACTTCCAATTAATCCTGTTCCATATTCTGCAAATGTTTCATTAGGGTTAGTTGTTTGAAATCCACCTATTGCTCTTGTTCCTTCTGTTTTAACATTATCAATAACTACTGACCTATAGTTATCTTTTATTCCTTCTTCTGATAATGTTCTAACTGCATTTACTGCTACATCTGGTATTTTTTCACTAATTGCTGAATATCTTTCCATCATTTCTTTTAAACCACTCAAGGATAATTTTGTTTCCCAGATTATTTTTGTCCTTATAATCACTCATTCCTTAAATTGCTTTTTGTATTTATTCTTTTGAAAAATATACATATGCATTTATTCTGATTTCTTGGTGGATATAATCTATAGTTAGCATTAAATCCATGTTGTGGTTCTCCTTCTGGCATTATTCCATCTAAATAAGCCACATCACCTTCTTTAAATACTCCGTAATATTTATCTTTTTCTATGATTGTTTTATAAAATTGCTCTACATTTATTCCAAATTCTTTTAAATCCGCTTCTGCTGTTAATGGTTGTACATTCATCTCATATTTTTTGGGTTCAGCATATTCTAATATTTCATTTCCATATTTATCTTCTGTTGAGCCTATTAATGATGCTATCCATATAGTTTTATTGAACTTTCTTTTCCTATTTTGGCACTCCTACTCTAGGTGCAATTTCATTTATTAAATCTTCTGATATTCCAGCCTTTGAATATACTTCTTGTAAACCATTCTCCGAATAAGATATTAAGTTTCCTCCACCTTCAAGATTGTACAATTCTATTGCACATCTTACTTGCCAATCTTTTGCTTTATCATTTGGCAATTCTTCTATTTCAGGATTATAAGGATAGGCTAATCTTAGATATTCAAATTTAGCATTTTTTAAATGAATTTTAAATTCTTCATCTTTCGTATCATCTGAAATATTTTCTAATATTTTTAATCTCATTTCATTGATTTGGTCTGCTTCTGTTATCCTTAATTAGCCCTCCTTTGGTCTATTTTGTTGATGGAGTTGTTGGCGTTTCTGCTACTGTAGTTTCTGTGACAGCTATTACCTTTCTTCCTTTTGGTGCCTCAAATGTTGTACTCAATCCAGTAATTTTACCATGTAACAATTCGTTTCCATAGTCTAATCCAACTTGTCCAAATAATTGATATTGTTCCCCTGCTCCCTTTTTAGCCAATGGCTCTAAGAAGAAGTTTCCTTTTCCTGGTACAGGTTGTTCTATTGGTCTTATTGCATCAAAGTTAAATGCGAAGACTGTTCCTGCTGGTATAAATTCACCTAATGCTAAACTTACTTTTCCAACTGGTAACAAAATATCTCTTACCTGAATACCAAATTCGTTACTATAAGCTTTACCCATTTCAACCCCTGCTTCTACAGCACTACCATTGATTTGGTTTATAGATGTTGTGTCAGCCCACAATACTAAATTTGATATATCTCCTTTGTTATCTCTAATTTTAATCAATAAGTCGTTGATTAACCATATATCCAAAGTTTTACCTTTAGCATCTATTACGTTTGTTACAATAGCTTGGTTCATTCCTCTTGTCTTATTTACTTCACTGTCCTTTGTAGCTTTGTTGTAAGTTCCCATAATAAATGTCTTCTCTAAGCTTCTTGATAATTTTCTCATTTTATTAGCAACTTGGAAATCTAATTCATTTTGAGGATTTGTTGATTGTCCATCTAAATTAGCTCCTGCTAATGTTCCCATATTTGATTTTTTTGCATATGATATTGCAACACTATCCATAAATATTTGTGTTACGTTTGTGTTTTGGCTTCTTGTGATATAGCTTGGTGCTGGTGCATTTAATGATGCTGTTTCTGATATACTTGGTATATCTCCTTCTTCACTTGCATATTCTTGTCCCAATATAAATTCTACTGAATTTGTGTATCCAGTCTTTCCACTAATCATTGATAGGAATGGTGTTCTTGTATTTCCTTTATTGAATAACATTCCAGAATAATTCAATACGCCAAAGCTTTGTACTACTCCTGCTGAGTCTGTTGTATCTCCCCTAAATTAATCTCTCCTTTTTTATTTTATTTCTTGTAATAATCTTGTGTAATATGCCATTTTAACATAATCTCCACGCTTTGTTGCATCTTGTAATGCTTCTTGTATTTTTGCTTTGTTATCTTGTGTTTCTGTACTTCCTGCTCCTGCATCTGGTTTTGGCGTTCCCTCTGCAATTTTCTTTTTTAATGCCTCTTTTGTTTTTTCTTGTCTACTAGACATAGTTTTACATATTGTTTGTGCTATTTTAACAGTTTTATCTGTATCCTCTCCAACAATATCTTCTAATATTTCGGAATAATCTTCCTCACTTAATCCTGCACCTACAAAAATGTTTTCTGCTGTCTTTTTATTTAATTCTAATTTTGCAATTTTGTAATCATTCTCTAATTTGCTTACATATTCCTTTTTCTTTTCTTCATCAGTCATTTTAGATTGTTTATACTCATTATATTCTTGTTGTAATGTTCCATAAGCTTTGCTTGTTTCTTCTTTTAAATCGTTATACTTCTTTTGTGGTATAAACTTACTTCCAATAATCTTTTGAATTTCTGCTGTTTTAGCTTCATTATTTAATTCTTCATTTGCTAAAACTTGACTTATTTCTTCTTCCCTAATTCTACTCCTTCTTTAGCACCACCGTTTTTACCGAGCGTCCTCGTTTTTTTGTGCTACTGACTTTTTACCCTCGTCAGCTGAGATATTATTTATATTTTCAGTTTTCTCCTCTTTCCAAAGGTCTTTTTCATAATACTTTTGTGCTTTCGCATATACATCATTTGGGTCACTGAATAATCCGCATATTGTAAATGCCGTTTCTGGTGGCACTTGTGCATTTTTCATATTCAATAATCCTTCTGTTTTGACCAATAAATTATCTGATTTGTTTCTCGTAAATTTAATATCAATATCAGATATCTTTAATCCTTTCAACAATCCTTTGCCTTTGCAAATTGATAAAACTGTTTTTAACATACTTCTTTCAGGCTTTTTAAATGAAAGTTCGTCTTGTTTTGCTCTTTCATCTGCCATTGCCCATCCATCACCTAAACGTCTAGCTTCTCCTGTATCTCCACCTGAACTTTTACTGTTCATTCGTGGAATACCTACAATATTTAAAATGCTATTATAAATATCATCTGTTACTATTTTTGTTTCACTATGCATCAACTGATTTATTAATAATTTTAAATCTGCTGGTTTATCTGGTGATGATGAATTTATCTTTACCGCTCCTAAAGCCAATAATTCTTTTAAATCTTCTGCTTGAACATCCTGATTTACAAAAACTAACAAACTTTGCACGAATTGGTCTATACCATCTAAGTCATCTGATTTAACTTGGTTTATCGCATTTAACCCACTCATTACAAGTTCGATTATTCCTAATCTAGCTTGATTTAATGGATATTCTATAATTCTTTGTCCTGAATACTCTAATGGATATTTCTCAACTGTTGCCTTCTCATCTAATATATTTACTTCTTGCATAATTGTAGTGCATATTCCTGCATTTTCTTTTACTTTTAATATAAAATCATCTGTGTAAATTGTTATTATTCTTGTCTTAGTTGAATGTGCTATTTCTCCATCAACTTGTGTGTTCCTTGAGATATATGAAAAATGTCCCGAAAATAATACTTCTCCTTTTACTCCACTTGAATAAACTACAAATGTTTGCCTTGGGTCTGTTACCCTTAATTCAAATGGTGCTTCGTCTTCATCTTCTATCTCATCTGACTCAACCCATCTATATGCTGTTCCTGCAATATATTGCCATTCAGCTAATTCCTTATCTAAACTAGATTTGTCTTCTGACTCCATAAATCTGTTTAGCTCAGATATATCTGGATTTACCGTTTCGCTGTTCTTTTCTCCTTTTTGTACATATTGTACAGGTTCTCCGTATACATATGCTTTTTTAAATTCCACAATCTCAAATGCATGATTTTCAAGTACTTTATTATTTATTTCAGGTCTTACAATTTTAGTTTTATTTAAAATTGGCTGATTGCCTTTATAATAGTTATACAAATACTCTATTTCTTCTGCATTTTTGTCATGTATTCTTAATACTTCTGGTAGAATTTCTAAAATCTTTTGAACTGTTAGTTCTTTTTTCTCTAACGAATAAGTTATTTTTCTTCTTCCAAACAAATTATTTCTTTCAGTATTTACATATATAGGATTTACCTCAGAAATTCTTTGTGCCGTATTATTCTTTTCGTTTTCTATTTGAGTATTTTCTTTTGTCTCAGTCCTCTTATTCCTCCATAATTTTTAAAGAGCTACTATAAAATCTACATTAAATAATAGCTCCTCATAAGCTAATATGGAGTGAATTAGATTATAGATACTATTCCCTCCACTGATTTTTACTGTATCTATCCCCACTATTATAAAAATAGTTCTCTCTTATTACAGTATATCACAAACCTTTTTTAATTCTTCAATATTATGTAAACTCTCTAAATCTTCCTCTAGCTCATGTTCAAATTTTGTGCATTTCTGTACATAAATAACATTTTGTCCCCAGTGGTCTTTTATTTTTTTTATTTTTTTCATGTAGTCTTGTGGTTTATCATAATATCTATCATAAAAACAATCTTCCCAGTGTACACAATTACAACATATATTATTCCTACTAAAATCCTAAACTAGCTCTGCTTATTGCAGCAGGTTTACTAGGTTTTCCTTTCTCTAATATTATTTCATTTATGAAAAGTGCCAATGAGTCTGGTGCGTCCATTTTGTTATCGTAAAGGCTTTTTATCCTTTACTTCTTATAGTTTCCTATAAGTTCAGCATATCTTTTCAACCATCTATGGTTGTTGAAGTCTCGTGGGTAAATTATATCTTTTCATTACCTATGCGTTGCCCCTGACTAATCTTTGATTAGCCTTCGGTTCTGATTATCATGATTAACAATTTTTATATTTCCAAATATAACCGTATGCTGTTTTATTTTTTCCTTTACACACTCTTATTATTGCAGAAATATCTCCATTTATTGCTCGTGAGGCATCTCCTATACATTCAAATTCATTAATGTATTCTCCATCTAAGTCTAATTGCAATACAGCTTTTTGCTGATTTCTATTTGATATTTTTGCTCTTTTATTTCTAGTCCCATAATTTGCATTTTCTTGGGCTGTACACCACTGCAAATTTGTTACATTGTTATTTGTTATATTTTCATCTAAATGATTAATTTGTGGTAAGTTTTTTGGATTTGAGATAAATGTCTCTGCTACCAATCTATGTGCCAAAAAAACTTTTCTTTTGCCATCTTTTCTTAGTTGGTATTCTAAGTATCCATTTCTACAGATAACTGGCTTTATTATTTTACCTTTTGAAAATCGTATAGTATTTCTCCCTCTACTTACATATCTATCTTTGCTTTTTAATCTACCATAATTAGATATTTCATATATTCCTTCAAAATCTTTTACTTCTTTCCAAATTTCCATAAACTTCTCCTTGTTAATTTTAGACTTCCAGCTTAATACTTCAATTTTCACTAATATGTTACCATATTAGGCGACAACATTTTTATCGTGCTTACTCGGATAATCGAACGAATACCTAGTTAAATTTTCCATGAATCTTCCATAATCACTTTTAGGCAGGTATCTTCTCTTATCCTTAAACACCAGCATTTTTCTTATTAATCCTTGTGCTTCTTTTATTCTGCGTTCCTTATTTACTGTTTGATATTTCTCTGTTATAACACATGTATATATTCCTCTTTCTTCTAACATCTTCTCTAATAATGTTTTCAGTGACGTATCTGTGTTATTTTCTACTACTAGCCATGTTATATCATGTTCTTGTATCTTGCTAACTATTTCATCATATAACTCTGTCATAGCTTTAGGCTTGAACATTACATCCACTAAGTAATATGAAATGCCATCAAATTTGAATATTGGCATAGATACATTATCTTTTCCTTTTCTTGTTGTATCTAATACTGCATATCCAAATTTACTACACATACTTTGTCCATTTATATCTCTTGGCAATTCTTCATAGTGCTGTAGTAAATCATATGCAAAACTTAACCCTGTAGGTGGTATTGGGTCTTGCTGGTATACACAACTAAATAAAAATTCATCTGTTGTATCTCTTAAATTTCTTGCTTCTTTTGTACTCATTACATGTAAACATGTACACTCATCTTTTTCATCTAATAAAGGTACTCTTATAAATACAGCACTACCATCTTTGGCTACTTTTACCCAATTTTCCCATCCTTTTATTTTGCAATCTTCCATTTTGGTTGTTTTTTCAATGTCTTCTTCTACTCTATTCAAAATATCCTCTGGACTCCACATAGTTCCAGCAAACACGAAAATCGTTTCTGAGCCAGTTTTTCTGTTGTACCACTCTGTTTTCCATTTGTCATACAATTTCGCATGTAAGGCACTATCTGTAGCTTCTGATGCACCTTTAGTCATATCATCAAATATTATCGCTCTATTTGCTCTTTCACCTGTTGTTGAACCTTCTCTTGTTCTTGCAATATGACTCTTTTGTGTTCCACTGTCTTTGATTACCCAATCTGACTCTTTTTCTTTTGCAAATGGTTTTGTTCCAAATCTTTTAAATGTTGGAAAAACATCGGAATATCTTGGATTTGTTATTGTATTTTGGATTGCTCTACTAAATCCCAGCACTAATTCTTCTGAATAAGATAATCTTAAGATGCTGTTTGTTATTTTTAATCCATACACCCATGCTGAAAACATATTTAATGTGTAAGATTTGCCATAAGAAGGCGGATATGATGCGTTTACATATCGTAATTTATCATCATATACACTTTTATTGAGGTAATATATAAATGGCTTTAAAACAGCTCTACGATTGCCTAAAACTTTACTTTTAGCATCCATATCCATTTCCATATAATCAATAAAGTGCTCAAAGCTTCTTCTTCCTGCAAATGCATATGCTTTTTCCCATATCTCATAATATTGATGCATGTATTTTACATCACATTTTTCTATTCTTGACTCTAAAAAAGGAATTAGATACGCAATAACTAATTTACATGCATCTAATTCCACTTTTATTTTATTTTCATCACTTGGTTTCAAACTATTATAATATTGATTTGCAACTATAAGAAAATTTGTACTTAGTTGAATTAATGCATCTTCTTTTGGCTTTTCCTTTGATTTGAACACGGATACAATCTCTTGTAATACTTCCTTGTATTTATTCCTATTCTTTTCTCCCTTTATATAACTTAAGCAATGTGCCTTTTTCTAAATCTAGTGCCCTTTCTATCCTATAAGCCCATATAGGTATCATTCTATTGTTAATAGCCTCATTAAGGTGTTCTATATGCATTTTGTCTGCATTTTCTGGCTCTATTGATTTAATTTTTCTTAGCAATTCTGCTTGTGTCATATTCTTTTTTTGCAATATCAAATTAATGTATTGTTTCGTTGTTATCCTTAATATTTTCCTTTCTTTTGGCGATAGAGTGAGGTGCCGATCCCCAAGCATCTCTGCCCCACTTGTTTTCAAGACAAGGTTCAATGCCGATTGAAATACTCTACCATTTGGCGACAAACTATGGACTTGCACCATATACTTATAAAAGTACGCATGTCTTAGCAGGACAGCTCCAGACTTTCTGAATTAATTTGCCATTTAATATTTGGCTGGCACAGCAAGATTTGAACTTGCGACACTCTGATTAACAGTCAGATGCTCTACCAACTGAGCTATGTGCCAATATTATGGTTGGAGAAACTAGACTCGAACTAATAACCAGAGGTTCAAAGCCTCTTGTGATACCATTTCACCATTCCCCAATATCAAATAGTAGGTCAGGATTTGCACCTAACATGAGCCAGTTCCCTAAACTGGATTACATACTTTCAATAAGCTGTACGTGTGACCTAGTTCCACTCCGAAACTCAACCGACATTTCTGCCATAAAGCGTCTACCTATTCCGCCACTACTATTTTTTTGGAGTGCCTAGAGAGATTTGAACTCTCACTTTCAGTTTGGAAGACTGATATGCTAACCATTAAACACTATATCCAGATATATACAACAATATATTGCGAAGCACATTTTACCGATTAAACTAAATACCCAATATAATAAGTTGCAACTTATTATAGAATATTGCGTGGCTCGAACCCTCATCTTGCTTCTAATGGTCAGGGTTGATAGATTTGAACTACCTTCTACAGTTTTGGATACTGTTGTTTTGCCAATTAAACTAAACCGAGATATAAGGAGGGGTAACCTCCTATAAAAATCACCGAACAGGCTATCTGTGAGTTGAACACAGGTTCATGGATTATGAGTCCATCTCTCTACCTCTGAGATAATAGCCCATATTGGTGTTCGTACAGGGATTTGAACCCTGACCTTGTGATAGAAAGTCACACGTGTTAGCCATTTCACTATACGAACTGGTGGGTCACAGTGGACTTGAACCACTAACTTACTGGTTAAAAGCCAGTTACTCTGCCATTTGAGTTAGTGACCCATATACAAAAGGGAATATTACAATACTCCCTATCTAAAAGCTAGTAATTACTAAGCTTCTCTTTTATATGGTAGCGGACGTACGATTTGCACGTCGTCTCTGGGATAGGAGCCCAGCGAGCTACTATTGCTCCACCTCCGCGATGTTATTGTAGTTTTTTTGCAATAGCATGTAGAGGAAAACTACAATCCCCTGTTATTTCTAATTATTTTTAAACATATTGCTAAAGTTTCCTCTTACATATCGAATATCTTCTCAATTGTTCAGCCACTAGGTAGATAAGTCTGAACTATAAGTAGCGACCTTACAGCTTCTTATCCATTTTCAAAGTACATTTTACTGTTCTTTTGCCCTACGCAGGATTGACTACCTGCAAATTTCACCCATCATTCAGATATTTGTTTTGTATTAATTCATCAAAATACATGTTTTCTACTTTCTGCTTTTATCTCGCATTGGGCTACTTTAACCTAGTTATGTCTTATAGTTCCTTTTCAAGAACTTCACGAGAAATAGCCTTGTTTAAGCATTACCAACATTGCTTTACTCTTGCTACAGAATAAGTTCCTTGGCTTATTGACTACTAGTCCGTCTATTTCGGCTACGACAACTCTAGTGTTTTATTGAGCGATATTGATTGCACATTATCCATTATTGAGCTCTTAACTCTCTTAAATACATATTACTATGTACTTAAAGCCACCTTACAAACATATCCGTCTGCCTGACCACTTATCGGATAATTCCAAGCTACATGATATTGTAGTTTAGCACTTGGGTAGCAATATATCTTTGGGGCTTCCACTTGGATTTGAACCAAGTTCAACTGCTTACAAGACAGTTGTTTTACCAATTAAACTATAGAAGCATATATTATTTGGCGGATGAAACAATTTACAATCTCTTTAAAGGGGTCGAAAGGAGAAAATGTACAACTATCAAATACATTTTTATTCGTCTTACCTACCATTTTTTTATTTTTCAACTTTTACTACAAAGTTTTCCCATTTTTTATATGCATCTACATATATTTCTTGTTTATCTCCATTATGTGTTATTTCATAATACATTCCATCACTTATATTAGTACTTACTAATGCTTTGTTGTTCTGTAATGACTTACAAACCCATACAATATATACATCTGCCTCTGTTATTGTTTTTCTGTCTGTTTTCTCAACATTTTTATTGAAATAATCTACTACTATTTCTTTACAAATCTTTTCAAAATTATCATTGTTCATTATATCTACACCTTCCTTCATACCATGCACCACAATTTTCTCTTTCACATGCACAATAATTGTATAAATCTACTTCTATACACGTTCCAACATAATCTGTATTATCCATTGGAATATTCTTTTGTACATGTATTCTGCTCCTTACTAAATATGGACACATTATTTTTTCTCCTCATTCTTCATAAATTCTTCAAAATCTTCTTTAGACATTACTATCAAATATACTAATGCTGTTGCGTATAAAAATCTCCATATAGGTACAAAGGATGATATTATTGATGTAAGTATCCAGTCTCCTGTTGGAATTTTTTGCTTTGCTAATATTTCTATTTCTTTGCTTTTATGCTTAAGTAATAACAATGCAATCAATACATTAATTATTACCCATGCAATTACTGAACCTACATACCACATTATTCTTTCACCTCCACTTTATCTGTTATCTCTTGTGCTTCTCTCATAAAGCTATCTATTACCCATTTTGGAAGAACACTTATCAATTCATCTTGGAAAATAATAAACGTTGTTAATGACAAATATTTGCTCTTTAATGCATATAACGGATTTACTGCATACCATTTCGTGTCATTTATGGATACTTCCTTTATTACTTTTATTTCTTTCATCTTTTTTAGGAATTTTCTTGTCTGTCTTTCTGTACATTTAAAGAGTTCTGACATCTTTTCTACAGATAATGGTTTTATTTTTCCGCTTCTGTAGCCTAACAGTTGGTTTTCTCCTACAATATATCTGATTATTTTGTAGAATTTTCCGCAGTCTGTTAATGTACAATCTTCTGGAAGTCCTTTGTCAAAGAATAATTTTATGTAGTCTTTGTTACAGTCCAATATGTAGCCCCTTTTTGAGAATAGATTATCCACAAACATTGTCTTTTCTTTGTATTCTCCTGTCATTTTGTCTATTATTAATGTCTTCTTTATTGATTTTCTGTTATCCCTATTTTGTCCTTTCTATTGTGGAATTTTAAGTTCCATAATTTTTAAAAAATGGAATTTTAAGTTCCACATTTTGCTTTTGATGAAGCCTTACTCTAGCAACCTCTCTGTCGATTTTTTAGGTGTTTTTTCTGGTAAAAGTCTTTATATATCTTTATAAAGAGTTTGCTAACGTAGCCCTTCTCAAATACAAAAAAGAAGCTAGCCACATCTACTATTCCTCTAGTAAATATAGTTAGCTTCTTAATAAGCTCTTTTTTATTCAATTATCTTCATTATGTATCTATTTTAGCATATATATTTTTGTTTTGTCAAGTTTTTTTGTGTCTGCAAACCATTGATATGAGTGGATTTTAAAATTTCTTTTTATTTTTTGCGGAAATTTGAGTGGGTAAGAGCCCATATCAGGACATATCTAAAAAGGGGCTGGGGGTACTTTCAAGAGTACAATAATAAAATATGACATAATACACCAGACTCGTTTTTACAGTAAATGCTTTCATATTAGTACATTCAGCACATTAAAATAAAAAATAATGCACTCATTTAATGCATTAGATTATTATAATTATTATTTTTATTTAATAGATGAAAACATACGACAGTAAACATACACACACATCACGCAACACAGCATATGCAATACAACACACATCACACAATGTATATGTACAGCACATATTATACAACACAGCATATACAGAACGCATATATAATACATAGTTGTATATACTCCCCATTATTCTCCCCTTCTATGAATATCTTTATTATACAAGTACATCTACTACACAGTACAAACGCTATTCCATTAAAAGAGAAAAAAACACGTTCTTGCAGAATAGCTTTATACACTAGCTTGCAAGCAAGAACAAAAATAAATTTTTGTTGCTACGCCGTCCGCATTACATAAGAACTTTTAAAAAGTAAAAATATTTTTTCTCTTATCTGATTTTAACAAAATTGAATATTTGCATAATTGATATTGCTAAAATGCACGAGAATGCTCATATACAGCATTTATTATCTATCTGTATTTTTCAAAACAAAAAGCACTAATAAAAACGCTTATTTCACGAATTCAATATATTTCAAATGCTTGGTATCACTGCATTTGCTGGTTTGTATATCCTTGACGTATATATTTAATTGTAGTATAATTAAATCAAGTTAAGAGAGAAATAAAAAAAAAGCGAGCCGTACAGCATCTGGTAAATGTTAATTGTACGACTCAAAGTTAAACAACACGCAGTTGTTTATGCTTAATATTATAAGTGTAAATCTCTGTTGTGTAAATAGCTTTTTTGAAATTTCTTAAAAAATATTTATATGATGGAGGTTTTTTATTATGGATTATTTAGAAGAAATTAAGGAAGATGTAAAAAATTATATCGATGAAAACAACATAATAATAACAGAAGACAACAAGGAAGAAATTGAGGAACAATTAAATGACGATTTGTGGGCAGAAGATAGTGTGACAGGTAACGCAAGTGGCTCTTATACTTTCAGCACATATCAAGCAGAAGAAAACATTGTGCACAATTTAGATTTATTGCAAGAAGCGCTTGAAAATTTTGGATATACAGATATCAACATACTAGAAAAAGGTGCTGAATGGTGCGACGTAACAATAAGATGTTACTTATTAAGTCAAGCAATTAGTGAAGTCATAGAAGAAATAGTATAAACAAGTTATCAATCTTGACAAGTAAACAAGCGAATAATCGCCAAACCCTATTTTTTAAAGTTAAACAAGAAAAAACAAAAGAAAGGAGAAATATACAAATGACAATAAAATTGAATATACACACTAATAAAAAAACATATTCAATAAATCTTTTTAAGTTTGCTACTTCTCTACTTTCTTTGACAGTAATTATAATAGCAATAATTATGTTTGTCAATATGATTAGTAGATGTTGTAAAAGTGCTAATACAAAAATTACTCAACATGCTGATTTTATTGAATATGCTAATAAATATAACTTAGCACCGACACAAGTTAATTACTTAAATTATCTACGAAATAGATAAAAAATACTTGTTTACTTGTCAATTAAAATTATGAAAAAAAGGAGTGAATGAAAATGAAATATGAAGATACACACATAAGTTATAATGAAAGTTGTTTTATTGTAAACGCAATTGACTTTTATATAGCAAACTTTAAAAGCCAAACTAGTTTGTCAAAAGAAAGTTTGAACGATTATATGAATATAAAAACAAAATATGAAAAATTAGAACCACAAATTTTAAATTTACAAATAAAGGAGTGAATGAAAATGAGAAGATTAGTTTATTGCTATAGCAAAATTGGAGATAAAATACATACAAAATTCATATCAAATAAAACAATGTTAAAAGAGTCAGAAGGCGCAAAAACTGTTGATATATACGAATGCAACGAATTTCAAATATATAAACGTGAAAATGGTGATTGTTTTGCGGGAAAATATATTACAACGATTGCATTGAATTAAAAAAATAATAAAAAGGCGGTTTTGAAAAATGAATACTATAAAAGAATTAAAAAATAATTCGAAATTTTTGTAGAGGAAGTGAAGTAAAATGTCAAAAGAAACATTAAGAAATAATTATATAAATGATTTTTTGTACGATTTAAATACACGAGAAAAACAATACTTATTCAACAAATTAAAAGATGAAATGATAAAACAAAATATTGACGAACTTGTACGTCTTGCACTTCATAAGTACAAATTAAGTAATCGTAAAAGCATGAACACATTTATATTTACTCAATCTAAGAAATATCAATTAGACGATACTCAAATACAATATATACTTGATACAGTAGAAATAAAAATAAAAGAAACATTTTTGAAAAAAGAAAATGAATGGCAAAATGTAAATTTTACTTGTAATGTTACGTAAAATTTAGTAAAATGGAGATGTAAAATAATGGGTACTGTTAGCGAGGTTATAAAAATGGAAAGAAATCAAGAAGAAATGGCAAAAAAGCAAAAAGAAATGAAGAAAAAGATTGAAAAAGAAGAAAAACAGTATAATAAAGACTTATTAAAAGCATATGAAAAAGATTTGCAAATGATATTTAACAGCTATTTTGAAAAAGAACGGTTTGCAAAAAGCATATATTACTTTACGATTGAAAGAAATTCGCGACAAAATTATATCAACTGAAAAAATCGAAGGTATTGAAGTTACTTGCGAAGAACATGATTTTTGGAATGACAACTACAGAAAAATACTTGAAGAAACTAAAAAAATATACGAAGATGACCAAACAGCCAAACAAGAATTATTTGAAATTGAACAATCTGAACGTCAAGCAAAATTACTTGAAGAAGAACAGCAAAAACAACAAGAAGAAGAAAATAGTAAGATTCTAGGCAGTTGTGTAGCAATTTTCTTTATGTTTGTATATGCAATTTTCTCAGTTTATTGTTTCTCTACACATAAAATTTTACAGTATATTGTAGTAACTATTTCATTGAGTATATTGCTAAGTATAATAACAGCTTTAATAAAATTATTTAAAGATTAAAAAAAGAGAGTTAATCTATGAATATAGAAAATAAAAAAATAATAAATAATAAAAATAGAGGTTCATATTCCCTCTATTTTATTTTTACTTGTTTTATTCTATATCGGCATAAATTTAACGCATTATTTTGACCATATGTCGATTTTATTATTTTGTTAGTGTAATTGTATGTTTAGACACATTCTTCTGTTCTCGTTGATTTTCGTGCGTTTGGCAGTTTTGTTTCTTTTGCTTTACGTTTTTGTTACATAATTGTTACGTTTGTTGCTTTTTTGACAATTTTCACCCCAACATCTTTTTTTGAAGAATGTCATTTCCTGCCGTTCCAAAATTTTTTCAGGCAAAATTTCTACCGTTCCAAAATTTTCTGAAACTTATTTTTCAACAATTCCGTTCTCAATAATCTCATAAAAGATTTTCTCATATTCTTCTGCTTGGCTTGGCATTATTTCATTATCTAACCTTAATAAGAACTTATCTTTTCCATATGAATATTCAGCAATCATTGACATTGAGGAAGTAAGTGCATCAATATAGTCTTTTCTCTTTTTCATATCTTTTTCATTATTAAAAACCTCAATTGTTCCACCTATAGGTTCTTCTCTCTCTAATTCAGAAAAAAACTCTGGGTCTAAATTCTTATTTGTTTGCTCTATTCTTATATCCTCAAATGTAGCTTTTGAAGTATATTGTCCTGGTCTACCTAACAAACTATTGAAATCAGTTTCTTCATTAAAAACAAGGATTTTTCCTATATTTTCATTTTTCTTCTTCATTTCTTCAATAATATTTTCTGCTGTTAGTTCTTTCTTTTTTACTTCAACTTTTTCTGTATTACTTGTTTCTTTTGTTTCTGTGGTATCTTTTTTGTTAAGGCTTACTATTAATATTCCAACTGCAATAAGCAAAACTACAATAACAAATACATACCATTTCTTGAAAACCTTTTTCATAAAATAAGTACCCCCATCCTTTTTTAATAGGCTTCTAAAATAGGGTGACCCCCATGCCTTTTTATTTCTTATATGAAATAGGGGGACTACCCCTATTCCTTATAAGATTATAACTAATACGATATTATTTTACAACATTTTTAAACTTATTTATAAAATAAACTTGTCCTTTTCCTGTAACTAATGTAGTTTTCACTATCTTAGTGCCATATGGTGTACTTATTGTACTTATCCTTAATTCAAACAACCCCATATTCATAGCTTTTTGTGTTGGACTATTTCTATCTTCTTTGCTAGATTTTATTAAATATCCATTCTCTCTTAGCCATCCATATAGCCTGTTCTGCCCTATGTTAATGCCATTTTGGTTTAGTATTTTAGCTAAGTCTCTTATCAGTATACTGTCCTCACTACCTATTACACTATCTGCAAATAATACCTTTGGTTTCTGTTCCTCTAGTTGTCTGTCTCTTTCTTCAATTTTTCGTTGTGCTACTAATAATGCTTTCTGTATCAATTCATCATCATCAAGTGTTTCTTGTCCTGCTATGTATCCTCCTGATTTTCTTATAGATGGAATTACTTCGTGTGTTATCCATCTTTTAAATTCTCTTGCTTCTTTCTTTCTACTTGCTAATATTAAGTTATATAATCCATATTCATTGATAATATTAGTGTTTCCTTGACGACCTATGTTCAACATAGTGCGTTCATCTTCGTCTAGTCTACCTATTGCCTGTGTAGTGTTTTTTATTTCTAATGCTTCACATATGTCTTTTGCTACAAACCATGGTTCATTTTCTATCTCTATTATTCTAATTTCTCCAAACTCATCATTCTTAAATATCATTAACTCATTCATAATCTACACCCTCTTCATTACAATATCTCTTTGAATTGGGTTTAAATCATTTTGTAGCAATTTCTCTTTTATCTTGTTTTTGATATTTTCATCTAATTTTGCATTGATAATGTTTATTACTCCATTTTCAACTTTTCCACTAAATACATATATTTTTTGAAACCCTTCTGCTCCTATATAGTCTCCTTCTGCAATATATATTAATGGATTTTCATTTAATAATTTGTAATTTCTAATATTCTTTATTTCCATAATAAAAGAAACCTCCTAAAATTTAATATTTTTATTGAGATTTCTCTAATTCTATGATAAAATATTTCATAGATAGAGTTTATCTCTAGTTAGAAGATGTGCCCATATATCCGCCAAGATATAATGCATGGGCATATCTTTTATTTTTTTATATCGCTTTCTAATCTTTTTATTCCTCTCCTAATCCCTTCTGTTTTATGTATTTTTTCTTTTTTACAATATTCTTCTAATATTCTTTGAGTATCATTGTCTAATCGTACATGTATTGGATTAGTTTTTGGATTATTAGTTGGACGCCCCATTTTCTTTTCGACCACGATTTCTCACCTCCTATTTTGTAGCCCATAAGTATGTTATCATTTTGTAGCCCAAAAAGTCAAGAGATTTTAAAAATATTTTTTGCAATATAAAAAAACCTCATTATTGAGGTCTTTTATATCTATTTTACTTGCAATCCATTAATTATTTT
>CAOJXR010000010.1 GCA_948465565.1 uncultured Clostridium sp. | reverse complement strand
CATCACTTGTTTCTGTAGCCAACGGATTTATCATTTCTTCTATCGTTTGCTTTATGTTCTCGATAAATCCTCTCTTATGTACATTCTCTGAATACATCACAAGACCAGTTATAGCAACAACCATCGCTATAACTACACATAGTATAACTTTTTTTACACTAATCTTCTTCTGTTTATCTCTGTTCATATACTTTTCCCTTTCTACTAACTATTATCCTTATTTAGTCAGTATTATTTAATCTATCACTTCCGATTTTAAAAGGTTGTACCGGGCTCGTCAAGGAGCCCGGAGTAAAGCTTTGAATGATTATTTGGTCTAAAATCTTTATTTTAAGCCATTTGTAGACATATATTTTCATTTTTGAAAAAGTTCTTATCTTTTTATTTACATAAATAATGTTTTTTCGAGCATATATGCGGTTTTGTGCGTTTTTTCTAATTTTCAATGTACTTTTTTGTTATTTTATCTTGTTTTCCTTACTTTTCCTTATGATTATCTATTGTTTCTTTTATTCTTGATTTATTTGAGTTATTTATCTATTTGTTTTTGATATGTTGTCAGAATAGCAAGTTAAATTGTATTATTTCGAAGTTGTCAATTCTAATTGATAGTTTCTTTTTAGGTAAAATTTCTTCAAATATTATGAATTATTGTCCAATAATTCATTCTTAAAGTCTATTAAATTAGAGAATCCCTTTGGTTTTAAATCTTAGTATACTTTCGGCTTTTCAATAATTTCTTTTTGTAAGAGTACTGAAATAGTTACATTATTGTTTTTAACTTGATATTTTTCTTCAATATATTTTTCTGTTGTAGGAATATTTCTCCAAATAACATAAAAAGAGGCTTTCTTTAAAAGAAAGCCCCAATATACATTTTTTAGCTTGCCCTATTTACCGACACTATAGGTCATGTCCTCCATTTTTGTAAAATTAGTATAACACAAAAATATGGTATTTGTAATGATTTTCGCATTATTTACTAATATTATATTAGTATTTTATTGTACTAATGATTTTATTCTTCTTTTGAATTAAATACCAGACAAAAAACTCGAGATAAAAATCTCGAGTTTAACTATTTTATTATTTCTTTTATAAATACTACATTTCCGTCGTCGGTTTTTAATCTGATGTTTGGAAAGGTTCGTTGCATAAAGTCATTTGAAAATATTTTCTGCGTAATTTCTGGTTCGATGAGTTCTTCATTATTGTATATTTTTCTTGCTCTATTTTGATATAAACTTATTGCAACTACTGTTAAGACTGCATCTATTATTAGAAAAACTAATAATATTTTTGCTAATGTTTCTTTTTTAGGAATTTTTGCTATAAGTTTGTCTATTAGTGGTTTTACTAAGTATATCATTGCTAATGAAAGAAATCCCCAATATGAACTATACCTTATGCATATTCTTCCACTTAGGTTATATGGTAAATAACTATAGTCCCAAAATTTTGCTCCATATATGGTTTCAAGAATAAAACTTACTAAGTATTCTACTGCTGCCCCTGCTATCATTCCATAGATAAATATTTTTAGCTTTGATTCTTTAAATCTGTCTAGTCCTACGATTATTAGTACAGCGCCTAAGCCATAAATTGGGCAGAATGGTCCGTATACAAATCCTTGTCTACATTCCCATATGCCTGTTGTTAGATAGCAAAATAATGTTTCTACTATTATTCCTATTATACTGAAAATAATGAAATACCAAATTAATTTTACTATATAATCTACTGTTTCTTTTTTCACTTTTTGCCCCTTTTGCATTTTATAACATATATTGTTTTTTTGCAATATATATTATTTTTGTGAACTTAAAGTGAACTTCGCTTCTTTTTGATGTTACTTGGAATTTGATTAAGTTGTATTTCTAAATCGTCCATTGCTGGTTGGTAGTATCTAAACCACCTGTGTTGTATTCATTCTTCGTCAACATCTTCCATTATTTTTAAATTTTCGATAGAAAATCGTAAACAATCATTTATAAATTCGTTTACAGATGGCAAATTGTTTGTTACCACAATGTTTCTAATTTTGTCCAATAATTCTATTTCTATTCTACATGTAAATTGCTCAAATTCTCTCTTTTTTCTGCTTTTTATTACAAAATCTGGCATTTCCTTCACCTCAATGTTTATTGTATTACATGTGTCTTTTGAATTAATATACTCGCCATATATTCTCTTGTGAATTATTATTCTTTATATGGTGCTTTCTTCAACGAGTCTTTGTTGATATCGTTTGGTTTGCGCCATATTATATAATTATTAGTGCGAAACTAAATTTGTGTTTTTTGTGTTATTCAAATTTCATAATAATTTAATTTATAAAAAAATAGTTGTAAATTTCTTTAATTCGTAATATAATTTTTTTTTGAGAGTACTTTAATAAAGAAAGGAGATTATCTTATTATGATAGGTAAAAGAAAAGTAATATTAGTTGGAACTGGTTTTGTAGGAATGAGTATGGCATATTCTTTGTTAAGCCAGGGAAATGCTAGTGGTGTTAATGAATTAGTATTAATTGATGTACTAAAGGATAAAGCTGAAGGCGAGGCTATGGATTTATGTCATGGTTTACCTTGTTCTTCTAGTCATATGGAAATTAAAGCAGGTGATTATTCAGAATGTAGTGATGCAGATATAGTTGTTATTACTGCTGGTTTGAGCCAAAAACCTGGTCAAACAAGACTTGAGTTATCTACAGCTAATGCGAAAATTATGAAAGATATTACTGAACAAGTAGTTGCAAGTGGATTTAATGGTATTTTTCTTGTTGCTTCTAACCCAGTAGATTTAATGACTAAAGTTGTTCAAGAGGTTTCTAAGTTTCCAACAAGAAAAGTTATTGGTTCTGGTACAGCTTTAGATACTGCTAGATTAAGATATTTGGTTGGTGAGTATTTGAACGTATCTAATAAAAATGTTCATGCTTATATCATGGGTGAACATGGTGATTCTTCTTTTGTTCCATGGGAACATGCTTATGTTGGATGTAAGAAAATTACTGATATTATGAAAGATGCTAAAAAGGATTTGGCTGATTTGGATAAAATCTATGTTAATGTTAGAGATGCTGCTTATGAAATAATTGAGAAGAAAAAAGCTACTTATTATGGAATTGGTTTGGGATTGTCTAAAATTGTTAAGACAATTTTGAATAATACTAATGAAATATTGACTATTTCTGCTTATTTGAATGGTGAATATGGTCATTCTGATATATATATTGGTATGCCTGCTATAATTAATAGCAATGGTGCTAGAGAGCTATTGGAACTTGAATTGAGCTCTGATGACCAAGAGAAACTTGATAACAGTTGCAAGATTCTTAGTGAAAATATGGAAAAAATTAGAGAAGTTCTTTAGAACTTCTCTATTAATTTATTATATCCTTCTTTTAAATAGTCTTCCCATAGTTTGTCATATTTGTCAGGCTTTTCGCATGGTTGTTTTAGATTTTTTTGTATGCAATTTTCTTTATTAGTTTCTTGCAATTCGTATTTATCTTTTATTTTTTTGAATATTTCTTTTCCTTTTTCTGAGTTTACTAATACTAGTGATATACCCTTTTTGTCGTCAAAATTTTGTATTGTCTTTTCGATTCCCCAAAAGTCTCCTAAAGTTATATCTCCTACTCTATTGAAGTTTGTGTATTTACAGTTATAACATGATTCTCTTAATATTAAGTCGTTTAGGAATAACTGGTAGAATTCATCTTTTTGGTCATAATTACTTATGTATGTTTGTCCATCTTCAAATTCTATTTTTATGTTTTGTGTATGGTTATTTTCTTTGTGTCTAAAGTTTACTGATTTTATTTTTGAATTATATTGTTTTTCTAATTTTTTTAGATAGTCTTTGAATACTTTAGGTGATGGTACTCCGTGACAAATAATATCACATGTATATAATTTATCTGTGTTTATTCTTTTTCTTTCAAGATATGTTTTTATACCGGCTACTTGACATGGCGTTCCTGAGAATAGCACTTTTTTATCTTTATTTAGGTCGTCTTTTATTTGCTCATATATGTTTATAATTGTACTTTGTACATATTTTGAGCCTTGTAATTTGTATAAGTTTTCAATTGAGTCAACTTGTATATGTTCTACTTCATTGAATGTATTGTATGATGCGCCATAAATTGTTTCTTTTTCGTCTAGTATGGTTTTGGCATATTCATAAAAGACTCCTCCTGAAGAACTTGTTGCTCGTATTCGCTCATTTTCGTTTTTCATTGCGTAAATGTTAATTTGATTGGCTTGCTCTTTTCTTTCTGCAAGATTTGGGCAAATCCTTTTGCACATTCCACAATTTGTACAATATTTGTGCATAATTTCTGGATATAAAAAACCTTTTTCGTCTTCTCTCATTTTTATTGCTGAACTTGGACATACTTTGCTGCAGGCACCACATCCTGTGCAATTATATTTATTTTCAACTAAATTCATATTTTTTCTCCGTTTAAAATAGCTTTTTCTAAATATTCCATTGATTCTTTTCTATATTTTAATTTTAATTTTTCAACTTCGTCATAGTCTATTAGTCTATCTATTACGCTTTCAATTTTCTCTATGTTTGTTATATCTCTGTCTCCTAAATTAAGTCTTTCAAGTATGTCTCCTATTTTCAAGCAATTTCCTACTGTTGATACAAATTGTTTTTTAAATATTATAGAAAATATACTTCCATGAAAGGTTGCTGTAACAACGTATTTTGCCTTTTTTACATATCCTAAGAATTCAAATATGTCTGCTTCTATATTTCTATCTGCCCAACTGTTGTAAAATCCGATTGAATATATTTTTAAATTTTTCGCTTTTGCAAATTCTTGAATTTTCTTTTTTCTTTCTGGTTTTACACTATAGTCATATATTAGAATGTAATTGTCGTCTTCTGGTTCGATTGCATATTGGTCGAAGTTTTCGATTAATAGTGTTGGGTCTAATACTATTGGAACATCTTGGTTTGACACTTCTTTTATAAATTTTTGTGTTGCTCTATCTCTTGCTGATAGTATTTTAATTTTGTCTAAATTAATTTCATTATTATAATGTTGTTCAAATTCTTCTTTACTTGTTCCATTTGAGCATGGTGCGTATGCAATAATATTTGATGAGTTTATGTCATGTCCATAATATTCTTTTCTGTGTATAAATGAATCATTTCTTAAATTCCATAATTCATCACTTCCTAAAATTACTGTGTCATGTTTATGTATAAATTGGTCGTATATTTCGTCACAAATATTTAGGTATTTGCTTGAGTCTATTATTCCTTTATTTATTTTTATATTTGATGTGTTTACAGGAGAAAATTTCGGGTTTGGCTTGTACATTTTTGCGTTTTGTTTTACTTTTCTTACTCTTTTTGCTTTTTCTGGTTTGAATCTTATAAATTCTGGTTCATATCCCATTTTTTTAAGAACTTCTTGTAATGCAAATGCTTGTAGTGTTGCACCGAAGTTTGGATTTGCATCATGCAATGTACATATTCCGATTTTCTTCATTTTACTCCTCCTTTTCTTTGCATAAAAAAAAGACTAAAACATAGTAGTTTATAAACTTTTTATATACAAAACAAATTGTTTATATGTAATAAGTATTACTTTCTATGATATGTCTTTCTCATTTGCTGAATACTTTTATATTTTATCATATTTAGTCGTATTTTGTCAAATTCTACGATTTTCTAAAATTTTCTTGTTTTTTTCTTTGACATTCTCTTTATAGTTGATTTATTGTTTTATATATGGTAAAATTTTTAATCATTGGTAATATTTAGGAGGTATTATGAGACCAACTGTTTTAGAAATTTATCCAGATAATTTTAAATATAATTTTAATCAAATTCGAAATTATGTCGGCAACAATGTTACTGTTATGCCTGTTATAAAGGCTGATGCGTATGGAACTTTTCTTAATCGTAGGCTTGAATTTATACAAGATTTTGGAATCGTGGCTGTTGCAATTTCTGACGAGGGTGCATATTTGCGAGACTTAGGCTTTGAAAATGAAATATTTATTTTGAATCAACCATCTATTTATGAGATTGATAGTATTATTGAGAATCATCTTACTGTTGGAGTTGCAAATTTTGATTTTATTTCTAAATTAAATAGTGCTGCTAAAGTGGCTAAAAAGATTGTTAAGATTCACTTGGAAATTGAAACTGGTATGAATAGAACTGGTTTTTTTATTTCTGATTTGCAGGATTGTATTGATGATATTTTGAAAATGTCTAATGTATATGTTGATGGCGTATATTCTCATTTATCTAGTGCAGATGTTGATGAAAAGTATACTGAGGCACAGTATTGGAAATTTAAAGAAGCAACGGATTTCTTGCTTAGTAAAACTTCTTTAAAATATATTCATCTTTCGGCTTCTAATGGTATTTTAAATTTTAATAAGTTTGGTTTTAATACGGTTAGACCTGGAATAATTTTGTATGGGTATAAGTCTTTTGATGAGTGTTATGAGAAACTTGATTTAAAGCCAGTGGCTTGTTTGAAATCAAAAATAAGTTTTATAAAAGAGCTGCCTGTTGGTGAAAAAATTGGATATTCTGGAAGTTATATTTTAGATAAACCTAGAAAAATTGCTACTGTTCCAATTGGATATGCTGATGGGCTTGATAGATCACTTTCAAATTGTGGCTCTGTTATAGTTAATGATACGTTGGTTCCTATTGTTGGAAAGGTTTGTATGGATAGTTTTATGATAGATGTTTCTGATATAGATGTACAATTATATGATGATGTTTATATTTGGGATAATAATCTTCTAAGTCTTGAAGATGTGGCAGGTACTGCAAATACAGTTAATTATGAATTTTTGTGTAGAATTTCAAAAAGAGTTCCTAGAGTTTTTATTTAGGAACTCTTTTTATGTTATTTTATATTTTTTTAATATATGTTATATTAAAATATATTAAGTAAATATAAAAGGGGTGATGAATACGAGAAAAAAATCTGAAGAAATTGAAGATAAAGAACTTTCTAAGTCTTCTAAAAAGGCTAAGAAGTCAAAAAAAGTTGAAAATGTAGATGATATTGAGGATGAAGTTAGAGTTGGCAAGAGAAAATTGATTAAACTTATATTACTTTTTCTCGTTATTCTTATCTTCTGGTCTGCTATAAAATTAGGTATATCTTTTTATAGATGGAAGTTGCTAGCAATGGATATGTTCATTAATGAGAGTTCTGTTGTTTTAGATTTTGAGGGTAATGTTATTGCTACTTTGGGGAGTGATAAGAGAAAGGAAACAGTTTCATTTGATAGTATTCCTGATAATTTGAAAAATGCTTATGTTGCTATTGAAGATCAACGTTTTTATTCTCATGGTGGTGTTGATGTAAAGAGGTCAGCTGCTGCTGTATTTTCATATGTTACTCACTTTGGCTCATCTTCTTTTGGTGGTAGTACAATTACTCAGCAATTAGTTAAAAATATGACTGGAAGTACTGCTGATACCGCTTCTAGAAAACTTGATGAATGGGTTAAATCGTACATGTTGGAAACATTTACATCAAAGGATGAGATTTTAAATATGTATTTGAACATTATATATGTTGGTCCTAATGTATATGGTGTTGGTACAGGTGCAAAATATTATTTTAATAAGCCTGTTACTGATTTGACTTTAGAGGAGTGCGCTTTTCTTGCTGGAATAAATATTGCTCCAAATTCATTTAATCCATTTACGGAAAAAAATAATTCTGAAAAAATTGCAAAGAGAACTAGAATTGTTCTTAATAAAATGAAGGAATTGAATTATATTTCTCAAGAAGAGTTAGATGCTGCAATAGCCTCTGTGAACACTGGTTTAAAATTCGAGAAAGGAGAGATTTCTTCTGAAAGTGCTGTCTATTCTTATCATACAGATAGTGTAATTCAAGAGGTGACAGAGGAAATTGCTAAAAAGTATAAGATTACTGAGACTTTTGCTATGAATTATTTAGAAACTGCTGGTGTAAAAATTTATAGTACTCAGGATTCTAAAATTCAAAAAGAAATTGAATTGGAATTTGAGAAAAAACAATATATTTTGCCTTCTAAGATTGGAAATAATTCTTCTCAAGCAGCAATGGTAATTATTGAACATAAGACAGGATATGTTTTGGGCTGTGTTGGTGGACTTGGTAAAAAGGATTCTGTTAGACCTTTGAATCGAGTAACTCAAAGCATTAGGCAAACTGGTT
The DNA here is from genome assembly GCA_948465565.1 of uncultured Clostridium sp. Taxonomy (GTDB): domain Bacteria; phylum Bacillota; class Clostridia; order TANB77; family CAG-508; genus UMGS1994. The sequence goes on along the minus strand of CAOJXR010000010.1, from coordinate 26,539 downwards.
CTGCTATTAAGCCGTTGGCTATACTGGCTCCTGCTATTGATAAAAAGATTATAACCGCTTCTTCTATTTATGATGATACTGAAAAGGATTTTGAAAAAGGTTATCATCCTTTGGATTATACAAGTCCTTTGGGTTTAATTACTGTTAGGAGAGCTGTTGAGTCTTCACAGAATGTTCCTTTTGTTGAAATAATGGAACAACTTACTCCTAATACTTCTATGAAATATCTTAAAAATATGGGAATTTCTAGTTTGACTAGTGAGGATGCAAACCTTGCTTTGGCTTTAGGTGGGTTGGATAGTGGTATTAGTCCTTTGGAAATGACTGCTGGTTATGCTACTATTGCAAATGATGGTCAGTATATCGAGCCTTCATTTTATACTTTAGTTGAGAAAAGAAATGGTAAGCCTCTTATAAAATCAAAGCAAAAGAAAAAAGTAGTTCTATCAAAAGAGTCTGCATATATTGTTAAGGAATTGCTGACTCAACCTATATTGGGTGAAAACGGTACAGCTAGATATTGTAAAGTGAATAATATTTCTACTGCTGCTAAAACTGGAACTACTGATGATAATTATGATAGATGGCTTTGTGGATTTACTCCATATTATACTGCAACTACTTGGTTTGGTTATGATATTAATGAAAGTATTGAATTTAATGGACTTAATCCTGCTGGTTCAATATGGTCAAACGTTATGAATAAAATTCATTCTAATTTGCCTAGTGCAAGTTTTGAAAAGCCTAGTAAAGTTATATATGAAATCATTTGCACTGATACAGGAAAAAAAGCTACTACAAATTGTACTCATACTATCCCAGAATATTTTTTAAAGGATACTGTTCCTGATTTATGTACAGCACATTAATCTGATTTTCTTTTATGCCTTAATATTGCTAATATTAAGGCTATATTTATGCATATAAATAGGATAATATATATGTGTTTGTTGTATATTTTTTCTATTCCTGTGGATATTGATAATATGCAATTTGTTGTTTGAGTGTTGTCTTCTAGCGTTGTTTCGTCAACTCCTGCTTTATTTGTACTGTTTTGGGCTATTACTTTATTTTCTATTGTTTTTGTTTTTGTTTTTTCTTTTCGATTTTTTGTTAATATTATTGTGTATTTTCTAGTTTCACCTATTTGCATATTTTTAACGTTTTTTATTGCTATATTGTTGCTAATATTCCATTCTGGATTTTCCTCTTGTATTGCGTTATATCCTTCTGGTATATAGTCGTATATTTCTGTACTTCCTTCGATTTCACTATTATTGCTTACACTGATTTCATAATATATTTTTATATTATTTTCTTTTTGTTTTTTTGGTATTTCGAGTTTGTATATATTATTGTTTACGTTTTTTTCTTGATTGTTTATTATTACTTTTTCAATAGTTTGTTTAAGTGCGATATTGAATTTAAATTGATAGCTATTAGTTATGCAGTATGTTTTTATATTGTTTGTGGTGGTTTGTTCAATATGTTTTTTGTATCTAGTTGGAACTTCTTTTTCATCTATTTCATATAATATAAGTTTGCCTTTTTTATCATATTTATTTAGGGTTAGTACTGTGCTCCAATTATTGTTTTCGGATAGTGTTGTTTCGTTCATTTTGCTTATCTCCTATATAAAATATCTTGTTAATTCCAAAGGATTCTTCTTATTATAATTTCTATATTATCTGGTCTTGTGTGATTTGAGTTTTCATTATCTTCCCATATTTTTTTGACTTCTATTTGTGTTGTTCCTGTTAGTGTATTTGTGACTATGTTTTTATTTATTGTTGGGATATATCTATCACCATTTTCTAGGATTACTTCGTCTTCTTGGAATGAATAGTTTATTTCTTCTCCTGTTTCATGATTGTATTTTGGTAAGTCTGTGAATATGATGTCCCAGTTATCACTTGTAAATGTTTTTTCTGTTAGATATTCTCCGTCTGCATATAATTTTATACAATATGTGCTTGGTCTTAATCCTAATGCGTTAGCATTATCTGCCCATACTTTTGTTCCGCAGAAATTTATTTTGTCTGTTTCATAATATATTCTTATTATATTGTCTTTTTCGTTTGGTCCTATTGTTAATCCTAGTCCTTCTGTTTTTTCTAGTATATATCCATATTGGCTTTTGTCTGTAAAGTCATCTATTTTACTTCCATAAAATGCACTTATTATGTCTGTTTTTGTTTCGTCTAATTTTCCATCATAGTAGTATTCGACTTTATAATTGTATTGGTCTAGTGTGTTTATTATAAATTCTCCTTCTACTCTTTTTGTATAATTTTTTGGTACATCTTCTTCGTCTACTTCATACATTATTATGGCTCCGTTTTCGTCATATTTGGGTAATTCTATATTGTATTTCCAGTCTTCCTCCTTTCCTATTTTTTGTTTAACTACTATATTATTTTCTGTTTGCGTATTATTTGTTTCTAATGCTTTTGTTTTGATTGCAAATATCGATAATACTAATACGATTATTGTAGTTAATGCTAGTATTTTTTTGTTCATTTTTTCCTCCTTGTATAATGAAAGTCTTGTTCATTACATATTTTTAATTTTTATTTTTTTCGGGATTTTGTAGTTGATTTTTTTAATATTTTCTAAGTTGTATGGATAATTTTTTGAAATAAAAAAAGTACAAGTTTTATAATGTACATGAATTTCATATACAAATATAGCCCTTGTACTCTATTTAATTATCGAAGTATATTACTATCAACTTCGTTTTATCTCGAATTAAATTCTTCTAAAGAATAGCATGTTTTTCTTGATATTGCAAGTAAAATCGTTCGTCTTATTTTGACAATATTCGACATTAATATAAATTTTAATTATCAATAGTATCTAGTTGCTTTTGAATAAATGTATTTAATTTTGGAATATCTTGAATAGCTGTATTAAATTTTATAGATATTTCCACAATATTTACAAGTAATTTTCATTTCATAACTAGCTATTTTTTATCTAATTTGTCATTGTTTTTTATCCTTCCACTCGTGATATAAAATATCCTTTAAAACCAGCATACTGTCTAAAGTATTAAAGTCATATTCTTTTTGCAATTTAACAAGCATTTGTCCAATTTTAAACTTTCTTTCGAGTCAATACAATTCCAATGATTGATGCAATAAGGATAATTGGCGCTATCCTAACAAATATCCACCCAAACGAATGGATAGCCACTCCTAAAACTGCATATTCAGTTTTATTATAATCCCATTCCATATAGATATTGCCTATTGCTGATATACCTATAAAAATAATTATTGTAATTAGACATATTGATATAAATGTCCAATGCCAAAATTTTCGTATGCTTTCTTTTCTTTTTGATAATTGTAAATTTATTATTTCTAATTTTTCAGAAATTGCTTTCAAATCATCTACTTTAGACTCTGAAATATTTTCTCCAAGCAGAGTGCTTACTGGTGTTTCAAGAACCTCTGATATTGAGATTAACATTTCTGAATCAGGAACTGATAATCCTTGTTCCCATTTAGAAATTGTTTGTCTTACTACATTTAATTTTATAGCAAGTTCTTCTTGTGAAAGTCCTCTTGACTTTCTTATTGATTTAATGTTTTCTTTTAACATTTTGTACAACTCCTTTCTTTACTAACTATTATATAAAGAGTAGTTCGTTGCTACAAGCAATGCTTATTAACATTCAGGATTTGCAATTATAAAATTGTAATTTTATTTAATTCATTAAAAAGTCAAATATATTCATTCCTGCTGATGTTCCTGTTTTATATAATTCTGTATAACCACATTTACTACAACTTATCGTAATAAATTTCTTGTTTTGTACATCAAATATTTTTGCGAAATCTCCTCCTGTTGCTTGAAATTGATCCTTTTCATATTCTTCATTTTCACATTTAGGACATTTCCATTTTTCCATAATTACCTAATCTCCTTTATATTACTATTTGTATATTGGCATTTTACCATAAATTTTAATTATAGAATATAATTTTGAATAAATTTTAATCTTGTATCTTCCTTAAATTGTTTTCGACTTGGATTTCCTTCAACTCTATAAATTTTCTTATTTTTAATATCATATATTACAGACCAAACTGTATCTGCATTTGTTTTTCTGTCATATTGGCACATAAAGCCATATTTACCTGATAAAATATCTTTTGTTAACTTGATAGAAAAATTATTCCTATTTTCTTTTAAAGCATTATATGAAGTAAAATATCTTTCTTCAGCTCTCCAATTATCTACATGGTAATTATTATATTCTTTCATACTATTTGAAATAAATTCATTAGTTGTTGTTACAAAAATTCTTTTTAAAAAAATATAGATTAGTTTAAAACTAATCTACAAATTGTAATTTGTTATTTAATCGGAATATAGATTTCAATAACAGAATCATCTCTATTCCAATGAAATTTATAATCATATTTTTCAAAATAAACAAATTGTCTGTTCTCTACTAAAATATTATTTTTAGGTATTATTTCTTTATAAACATAATTGATAGTATCTTTTAGTTTATTCATATTACCAATATGTTCTACCTTTAAATATTCACTTTTCAAAATTGTCTTTTCTGCAAAATCATTTGGTACAAAATCTTTTTCAGGAATAGATATATAGTAAAATATCCTATTTTCTATTTTTTCAATAAAAGCATATTTACACCAGTTACTTCCTAAATATAACTTATTATTTCTTAATTTACTATTAAATATTTTCCAATAATTTTGTGCTAATTTCACATTATTACTTAATGATTTTGATAATTCATACCTTATCCCTATTACACTAAATTCTTCTAATTCCATTATTTGATAATCCATCTATTTTTACCTTTTTAATTTGTGTGCTGTAATAATTGTATAACTATATGAGTTAATAGTTATCTTTATATTATCAATTTCGCAATACCAATTCTTACCTTGTTTATATATATTACTATTCTTGTCTAAAACTTTCTTTTTACAATATTCAACCACATCATTTATATCTAATTTAAGATTTTTCTTAATTCTATCAATACCCATTTCAGTAGTATGGACTTTATCTATATTTGATAACAATACTTCTTTATTCATATACTATCAACTCCTAAATTGTAATTTGTTTAATAGATATTATTCTGTATATTCAGGATAATTTTTAATAAATTGTTCATTTGCTTTTAACATTTCCTCATAATATTCATTATATAATGGACTTAACTTTCTCATTGCAGGTATAAACTTTTCATAATATCCATTTGTAGCACAAACTTGTTTCATTAGTTCCATTAGTCTATTAGCAGGTGAATTTTTAAATTCTTCTGTTTTCTTATATTCATTATATTTGTCTAGTGATTCCTTATTTTTTCTTACAAACTCATCTATATTTCTTATATTTTTATCCTTTGCTTGAATAATAGTATTTATTATTTTTTGACCTTTTTCACTTGAATATTCTTCTAAATACTCATCTAAATATTTTTGTAAGTCTTTTGGTATTTTAATATTAGGTACATTATCAAAAAAATCAATAATTTCTTTAAATGCTTCCATTTGTTCCTTTGTTTCAATTCTTCCTGTAAGATACCTAGAAAAATTCAAACTTATAAATTTTCCATAATAACTAGGAAATAAATCCATCAACTTTTTAATGATAATTGTTTTAGAATTTATATTATTTATTTCTTGTTCTAATTTTTCTAAACTTTCTCCATTGCATAACTTTTGTAAAATATCCTGTTTTGCTTTTTCTTGCTCTAATTCAAGAGTTTTCTTATATAAAACACTTTTTAATTCATCTGGATTAGCAAGAATACTTTTAATTTCAGATATACTTAATCCTAATCTTCTATATAAAGCAATTTGCTTTAAAATTTCTATATCTTTCTTTGAAAAATCTCTATATCCATTTTCTAGGATATTAGGACATATTAGTTCTTGTTCTGTATAATATTCAACTGCTTTTTTAGTTAAATTACACAATTTTGCAACTTCATTTATTAACATTATAACCACCTCTGTTATAATTGTAAGCTAACCTGTAATGGCATAGTCAAGTAATTATTTTAAAAAATTGTAAAGTTGTCGAGCAGATGTAATCTTAATCATTATTCAAAAAATTCATTACTAAATCTATAATCACATCTTTTTCTTTTGGATTTGATTCTGCTATTAATAAAGTCAAAGCGGTCAATGTATTGTTATCAATTGCTTGCCTTCCATCTTTATACAAAATACCATAAAAATTTAAAAAATATATAAATAAGGTTGCTGCAATTCTTTTATTTCCATCTGCAAATACATGATTTTTTACTATTAAATATAAGAAATTTGCTCCTTTTTCTTCAATACTTTTATAAATATCTTGTCCACCAAAACTTTGATAAATATTACCTATAATTGATTCTAGTCCTTTATCTCTTTCTACTGCAAATAGTGAACTTTCTTCATTAAATCTTAACCTATTTATTATTTCTATACATTCTTTGTATTCAATCTTTCTTTCATCAATATTTCCATCTATTTTCTTTAGTGTTCTATGGTCATAGTCATCTAATAAATCAAGTGCTTTTGAATAATCTCCAATTACTTTTAAAATTTCCTTTGCATCATTTCCTTCTAGTCTTTCATCTATTCTATTTGCTATATCAATTAGTTTTATTGTTTTTTCTAAATATTCTAATCTTCTTTGATTTACAGCATACCCTTTTAACATATAATCTTTTAATATTTTATTTGCCCATTTCCTGAAAATAATACCTTTATTACTTTTTACACGATAACCTATACTGATAATCATATCTAAATTATAATAATCTACTAAATGTGTTTGTGTTTTTCCTTCTATTGCACCATGTTCAGTGGTATTCTCAAATTTTGCGACAACCACTTCATCTTTTAATTCTTCATTTAAAGCATTATTAATATGTTTTCTAATAGTTTTATAATCTCTATCAAATAATTGTGCTAATTGCTCTGTATTTAGCCATACTGTTTCATCTTTTAAATTAACTTCTAATTTTACTCCTTGATTTTCAAATAAAATAATTTCATTCTTTTTTTCATCCATAAGAACACATCCTTTTCAATAAATTTTAGTTATTATTACATTTATTATTTATATGTTTTATTTATTGTTATAGAACTATTGTTTGTATTTTATAATAAAATTGCCATCATTGTCAATATTTTTGCATAAATTTATGTAATAAATTTTCTGTGTGAATTTTTTACATTGTTTTGGCTAACCATCGCATATTCCATTGTAGTATCTATTTTTATATGTCCTAATAATTTTTGCACTTGTTCAACTGGCATGCCTTTATCAATAGCCATAGTTGCCATTGTTCTTCTAAATTTATGTGGATGTACTTTATTTATATTTGCTTCTCTTCCTAAATTTCTTATAGCAATTTCAATTCCTGATATTCCTAATCTGTTATAAGGTTTTATAAGTGATACAAATAAAGCTTCATTGTTATCTGTTTTTGTTTCTAAATATTTCTTAATATACATTTTACTTTTTGCACTAAAGTAAACTTCTCTTTCACTATTACCTTTACCCAAAACAATACAACTTCTTTCTTGAAAGTTCATATCAGCTATATTTAATCTAGTTAATTCTCCAACTCTCATACCAGTTGATATTAATAGTTCTAATATTGCTAAATCTCTTACATTTAAACAAGTATCTCTTAACTTTTCTAAGTTCTCATCTGTAAATGTTTCTTTAACCTTTTTAGTTGCCTTTACTTTATGAATCCTTCTAACTGGACTTTTAACAATATAATCTTCATTTTCTAACCAAGCAAAGAAACTTGATAATGTTCTTCTTATATTGTCTATTGTTACCATTCCAGCATTTGAATTACTTTTATAATTTGCTAAATAATTTCTTAATATTTCAGTAGTAATTTCTTCTATTGGAAGATTTATTGTATCTAACATTTTTGATATATTATCTTTATAGTACTTTAAAGTTCTAGTAGAACATCCTTCAATTTCTTTAGAAGATATAAACTTATTTAATATTCCTTCATTATTCCTTTGTGTTTCTTGTTTCTTAGTTTGTTCTATTATTGTAATTTGATAATTTAAACATATTTCTGTCAGTATTTCTTTTAATTTTATTCTTTGGTTATTATCTAAAAAGTAACTCGTTTTACTAATTACTTCATTGATAAATAACTCTTTCAAATATTCTTTCCTCCTAACATAAAAAGAAGAATAGCTTGTTATTTCTATTCTTCTTCTAATTTATTTCTTTTCTACTAACAACTCAGTTTTTGACATACCATTTTCATTATATTGTATCTCAATAGCCCCACCTATAGTATCTAATTCTTTTAATCTTTTTAAATCTTCATCTTTATTGCTAGTAACAGTAACTTTTATATTATTAGTTGTATCAATAATAGCAGATGTTGTTACGAATGTAATTTCTTTATTAATCATTTTTTGACTTATTTTATTTTGTAGTTCTTCTAAATAATTATATGAATATTTTGCTGTTTTGAAAGTTGTTTTACTTTCTGTTATTCCTAAAAATTTGCAAATTTCTTTTCTATTCGTTGTACTATCTTCACAAATCCATACAATATTATTTCCATTATTATCTACATATCTTCCACCATAACTTTTTGGATAGGTATTATTTGTTAATTCCTTTACAGGTTCATTTTCTCCTGTATCTTTATCCTCAACTGTTTTATTTGTAATTTGTTCATTATTATTAAAATCAGATTCCTGCTTATCTTTATCCGTTTTTAAGTCATCTATTCCAGATTTTGTTTGTACACTTTCATTTGAAATATTTGATAGCAACTTATTATTTTCTTTTTCTGTATTTAGTACAATTCCTAAACATAATACACACATTGCACATACTGATAATGTACCATAAATAATTTTTCTTTTATTCGTTATTTTCATATCAAACTCCTCTCTGATGTTTGATACAGCTATTCTTTCTTTCACATTTTTTCGTATTTTCTCTTTTAAATCATTATTTTCCATAGCTATAACCTCCATCTTCTAAATTTCTTTTAATGACTTTCCTAACTCTATGAAGTATAGTTTTAACATTGCTTGTAGATAAATTTAATATTTTTGCTATTTCTTTTACTGATTTTGATTCATAATAAAACATTATAAATATTTTATATTCTTCTTGTTTTACTGTATTTAAAGTATCTAATACTACTTTATTCTGTTCATTTTCTTCTACAATTTTTTCAATATTGCAATTATCAACTAAATTTTCTCCATAATCTGATATAGAAAAATTTAATTCTGTATTTCTATACTTATTCTTTATAACATTTTTAGCTATTCCTGCTAGATATGGTTTTATTTCTATTGTTTTTAATAAATTACTGCTATTTTTCCATATAGCCACAAATACATCTGATATTATTTCTTCTATATCTTCATCTGTTATAGATACACTGATTCCATTTTTTACTATTATATAAACATAGTTATAAAAATCATCTAGTATTCTGTCTATATCCAGTTTTCTATTTATTAGATAATCATTTAAAATTTCATTTTTCAATTTAGACCTAAATCTCCTTTTATTTTGTTAGCTAACTTTCATATACATAGTAACATTTTTTCAAAAAAGGTTACAACTTTTCTAAAAAAAATTTAAAAATATAGAGATATTAGATTTTCTAATTCCTAATATCTCAGCGACAACTTACTCGTATAATGAACATGTAGTCCATTATACATTTTTTTATTCTTGAATCCATTGTATAATATCTACGTAGACACTGTGGATTAGTGCAACTTACTATCGCTTTGACGATTTCATTAATAGACTCTTACCACAGATGTTTGTTTAATTGTTAATTAGTTAGATAACGCTTGACGTTTAATATTGAACGAGTTTACTTTCGACAAGCATTTCGTGGATCACATTGTCTAAAAAATATTTTGTAAAGGAGTAGTTTCTATGATTTATGTTGGAATCGATGTTGCAAAAGATAAACATGATTGTTTTGCTATGAATTCTGATGGCGAAATATTAATTGAAAAACTAACGATAACAAACAATTCAGATGGTTTTGAAACTCTCTACAATTCTTTAATCAGCTTTTCTGATTCACTAGACAATATTAAAGTAGGGCTTGAAGCTACTGGTCATTATAGTGATAATATTCTAAACTTTCTGAACAAAAATGGTTTTAATACATATCTTATTAATCCATTACAAACTAATCTTTACGTAAAAGGTCAAAGCCTTAGAAAGACTAAAACAGATAAGTTAGATGCTCACATTATTGCTACAATGCTTATTTCAGATAACTTAAAACCCTACATACCAGTATCATATCACATTACTGAACTAAAGTCACTAACTAGACATAGATTTCGTTTAGTAAAAGAAAACTCAAAATTCAAAACTTCTCTTGTAAGACTAGTTGATATTGTATTTCCAGAGTTTCCAAAATCGTTTCATCTGTTGCTCAAAAATCTAGTTTAGCTTTACTTTATGAATTACCTAATGCTAAAAAGATAGCTGAATGTAATCTTACACACTTAACTCATCTTTTATCTGATAGTTCTTACAAGCATTTTGGTAGGGATAAAGCCATTGAAATTAGAGAACTTGCAAGAAAATCTATAGGATTGAATAGTGACTCTATTTCATTTGAATTGAAACAAACTATTAGTATTATTCAATTCTTGCAAAATCAAATAGATGAGCTTGATAAAAGAATTAAAGAAAGTTTATTAGAAATGGATACCCCTATCTTATCAATTCCTGGTATTTCTTTTAAATTAGCTGGTACTATTATTGCTGAAATTGGAGATATATCAAGATTTGATTCTCCTGCCAAATTATTAGCTTTTGCAGGATTAGATCCTTCAATATATCAATCTGGTAAATTCTTTTCTACTCATTCTGTAATGGTAAAACGTGGTTCTAAATATTTACGTTTTGCTTTAATAAATGCTGCTAGAATGGTTTGTATGAATGATGCAACCTTTAATAATTTCAAAGATAAAAAATTATCTGAAGGAAAGCATTATAGAGTTACTTTAGGTCATGTTGCAAAAAAATTAGTACGTGTGATTTATTATTTATTAAAGACAAACAATAAATATCAGGCTAATAAAGTAGCTTAATATCAATAATTACATAGTTTTTAAAAGCATTTTTCTAAATGCTTATTTGTCATGCTTTAAATTTAATAAAAATTTTTTATTAAAACTCTTGACTTTCATATAGTTAGTCTATTTGTTTAAGAGTATTCTATCATAAACGCTAATTAAATAATATCATTTTATGACATATAGATAATTCGACTTATTTCTTCTAAAAATGATTTAGGCTCAAAAGTATAAGAATCATATTCATAGCCAAATACTTTTTGAAAATTATCTTTTGACTTTTTTATATCTCTATTGGTAATAGCATTATTTATATTTCTTTTTATTGTTCTTTCATTAAAGTTATAGATGTTGTGTAAATAGTTGTAAATTTCTTCAAGAAATAAAAAATTGCACTATATGCAACAAATTTATGATTTTTAGAGATAAAAAGCAATAAAAAAGGAAAAAAATAATTTTACATAGTTTTAAGTAATACTGTCTAACAATAATTCTAACAAAAACTCTGTAACATTGTATTTGTCTAAATAATTTAAAATAATCTTGAATGATAAAAAGGCTATTTTTAGACATTTTAAGATACTACTCAATAATTTTGAATAAAAATAAAAAGTGTTGAAAGTTACTATTTTCAACACTTTTTGTATCTTATATGGTCGAGGTGACAGGGATCGAACCTGCGACCTCATGGTCCCAAACCACGCGCGCTACCAACTGCGCTACACCTCGAATTCAAACTGCTTATATATAATAGCATAATAATTTAAAAATTTCAATACTTTTTTAAAATTTTTAAAAAAACCTTTTTTCTTCTTGATATTTCTTTTTAAATGTCTTATAATATTTTAAGATATGCATCAGTAGCTTAGCTGGATAGAGCACTCGGCTACGAACCGAGAGGTCGTGGATTCGAATTCCTCCTGATGCACCAAACTCTCAAGTTAACTTGGGAGTTTTTTTCGGTTTATTTTTGTTTGCTAATAATTAAAGCTATTTCTATAGAAAATTTTTTAAATAATTTATTTAATTGCATTAATTCAAAAATAAAAAACCTTGTAAGTGTTTAAATTAACAATTTACAAGGTTTTTTATGGTGAACCAGAAGGGATTCGAACCCCTGACCCCGCGCTTAGAAGGCGCGTGCTCTATCCAACTGAGCTACTGATCCATAGCTATTATTGTACTCGCATAGTACCTATATATAATAGCACTCTTAAGTTATTCTGTCAATACCTTTCCATAATTTTTTAGTACTTAATTTTACATAACTTCATTCATTATATCATTTAAAGCAATTGGTGTTACTTTATTATTCTTTAGTATATTAAGTAGTTTATTTATAACATTTTCATCATTTGTTACGTTGTATATATTATTTTTCTCTTTTATTTTTTTGCCTTCTGAATATTCTTTTTTCACAATTTCAATTCCATATAAGTTTGTTTTTCTTGTGAAACTTCCTTTGTTCTTTTTTGATATTTTGTAATATTCCAATTCTATTCGGTTGCTATTACTTTCTGTTAGTTCATCTTTGTTAAGTACTATTCCAGCATATAATTTTTTCATAAATTTCCCCTCCATAAAAATAGTACTTTTAGAACTTTTGAAAGTCAAGGATTTTCGTTCCCTATTCTTCGACGTTTTCTGACATTTATTGGGTGTAATAGGCTATTTATATGGTTTTTATTTTTCCTTTTTATGGTAATTTTTTATTTTATTTATATACATGTGAAACGAGAGGTGTAGCCACCTCTCGTTTCTTGGGAATTGGATTATCTGTCCGGCTTGGTTTTATTCGTTATCACCAAAAGCAAAATTGCCATTCCAAAGCTCAGCATGGAAACCATGCTAAAGTTCAGGAGGCAGTTGGCGATGAGAAATACCAGAGCGATGAACATCAGCACGTTGTGCCTCAGCAGGAACCATGCTGCAAAGCAGCTTACTGCACAATCAACTAGCAGGACCCAGATGCTTTTGTAGCCAATCATGCCAGCTGTGATTAGTACTTTGTTCATGCAAATCCACACAAGGCTCCAAATTCCCCAAGCTGTTAAACGCCGCATACGGCACCTCCAAAAAAAGATTTGATGCTTTTATTATAGCAGATTTACGGCATTTTTTCAAGTTTGGTACTTACTTCAAATACCTGCTTGTTTCTTTTTATGGTTAGGTTTACCGTGTCTCCGATTTGTTTTTGATAGATATATTCTTTAAGTCCATTCATGCTTGTTATCTCTATCCCATCTATTTTTTCAATTATGTCTCCTGTTAATAGATTACTATTTTTTAATGGTCCTGTTCTGTCTATTTCTGCAATATATATTCCTTTTTCAAAGTTTATATTTGAGCTTAAATATGGGATTACTTCTTTATCATATCCTGCTATTCCTAAATATGGTTCTTCGAAGTTTCCTGTTTCAATAAGCTTTTTCATAATTGGTTTTATAATATTTATTGGTATTGCAAATCCAATTCCTTCTGCGTCTTCTATTTTAATTGTTGTAATTCCTATTATTTCTCCATTTGAATTTATTAGTGGTCCTCCACTATTTCCTTGATTTATTGTTGCATCTGTTTGAATTAATCCTTCCATATATGTTTTTTTATTTTCTTCTTCTAGTCTTATTATTCTATTTGTTCCACTTATAATACCTGATGTTACAGTTCTTTGTAGTTCAAATCCTACTGGGTTACCTATTGCGTATACTGTTTTTCCTATTCTTGCATTGTTTGAGTCTCCTAATGTTGCTGTAGGCAAGCTTTTCATATTTATTTTTATTATTGCTAAGTCTAAGTCTGCACTTGCCCATACTACTACTCCGTTGTCTGTTACGCCATTTTTTAATGTGATATAGCATGTACTATACTTATTTCCTGCAACGTGTTGATTTGTGAGAATATATCCTTCTTCTGATATTATTACTCCGCTTCCTAACCCTAGACTTTCTATACTGTTTTCTAGGAATATTGTTGTTCCTGCATTTTTTATTTTTGAAACCCCTACAACACTTTCTGTTATGTTTTCTAGCACTGTATCTAATGTTGTTGTTTCTTCTTTTTGGTAATATATTTTTGTTCCTATAACACTGTCTGTGTATTTGTATTGTTTACTATCTAAAAATAATGTGTAGCAAATTATTGTAAATAGTGCTACTAGAGCCATTATTAGAAATAGTATATATATGTTTTTGTTTCCTTTTTTTTTCATTTCATACATAATTTTCACCTAATTATATTCTCGCCTATTTTTTTTAAGATATACTTACCGCAATTATATTTAATTCATCTTTATTCTCATTTAATAAAAAATTTGAAACATATTTCTAATTTTTAATTGTTTTTATAATTATTTGCTTTTCTAATGTCTAAGAAATGTAACAATTATAAGACATTTTTGTTTTTTTGTTTAAAAATATATTTTTATGATATATAATGCAAATAAAAAAATAGGATGTACGAAAATATGGATAAAAATTTTTATGAATTTACTTATTCTCAGAAATCAATTTGGGATGAAGAAAACTTTTTCAAGAATAGCCCTCTTAATAATATTGCAGGTTTTTTGGTTATTGATGAGGAAGTTGATTTTAAGAAACTAAAGAAAGCAATTTTAAAATTTATTAAAAATAATGATAGTTTTAGAATTAAATTGAAACAAACAGAAAATCTTTCTGCTGTTCAGTATTTTGAGCCTTTTTATGATCAGGATATAGAGATTATAGATCTTCCTGATATTTCTGCTGCAGAAAATTTGACTAAGTCAATAGTTAATGTTCCTTTTAATTTGTTTGATTCTTTTTTATTTGAATTTAAGATATTTAGATTTCCAAATAATCATGGTGGTTTTTTAGTTAACGCTCACCATTTAATTTATGATGCTTGGTCTTCTGTTCTTCTTATTAATAAAATTATGAATTATTATCAAGAACTTACAGATGAAATTCCTAATTATTCATATATTGACTATATTTCGTCTGAGAAAAAATATATTAAAAGTGATAGATTTATTAAGGATAAAGAATTTTGGGAGTCTACTTTTAAGAATATTCCTAATCCTATTTCTTTGCCTGAGTCAATAAAAAATTATAATTCTAACTTGTCTTCTTATTCAAAGAGAAAAAGTTTTCCTCTTTCTAAGAAGGCTATGGCAAAGATTAATGCGTATTGTAATGAGAAAAAGTTATCTCCTTTTGCGTTTTTTATGAGTGTGTACTCTATATATTTGGCTCGTATAAATAATTCTACCAATTTTGCACTTGGTACTCCTGTGCTTAATAGAACTAATTTTCAAGAGAAAAATACTAATGGATTGTTTATATCTACAATTCCATTTTGCGTGAATTTGGATTGGAGTTCTAACTTTGATAGTTTTTCTAAGTATATTGCTACACAGACATTGTCAAGTTTTAGACATCAAAAATATCCTTATAAGCTTTTGCTTGAGGATATTCGTAAGGAGCGTCCTGATGTTACTAGCTTGTATAATGTTCTTTTCTCTTATCAAAATGCACGTGCTGATAAGTTTCAGGAACTAAAATATACTTCAAAGTGGGTTACTCCATCTGCTATTTTTAATGATTTGCAGATTCATATTCATGATATAAATAATGATAATTCTTTAATTGTTTCTTATGATTATAGAATTGCTAAGTATACGGAAAAGTCAATTGTGGAGACTCATAATAGGATTTTAAATATTATTAACCAAGTAATTGATTCTGAAAATATTTGTCTTGCTGATATTGAAGTTGTTACTCCTTCTGAGAAAAATGCTTTACTTACTGCTTATGATAATACTAAAAAATATTATCAAAAAGGTAAGTCTATACAATATTATATCGAGAAACAAGTTGAGAAAACTCCTAATAAAATAGCTGTTGTTGCTAATGGTGTTTCTTTGACTTATAGAGAATTAAATGAGAAAGCTAATAGTTTAGCTTATCATTTAAGAACTTTGGGTGTTTTGCCTAATACTTTTGTTGGTATTTTGCAGAAACGTTCTGTTCAAATGTTTGTTAGTATTTTGGCTGTTTTGAAGTCTGGAGCTGCATATTTGCCTTTAGATTTTAATTATCCAAAGGATAGAATTTCATATATGCTTGAAAATAGTGAGACTAAGATTGTTTTAACTGAGGATTCTCTTAAAGATATTGTTCCAGAAAATGTTTCTGCAATTTCTGTTTGTCTTGATGACAATAGCATTTTTGGTAAGAATATAGATAATCTTGAGATTATAAATAAGGGTACTGATATTGCGTATATTATTTATACTTCTGGTTCTACTGGAAAACCAAAGGGTGTTAAATTAAAGCATCATAATATAAATAATTTCATTTTAGGTATGTGTGATAAGATTAATTTTTCTAAAGGAAAGACTATTGTTTCGGTTACTACAATTTGTTTTGATATATTTGTTCTAGAAAGTCTTTTGCCTCTTCAAAATGGACTTACTGTCATTTTGGCAAATGAGGAAGAACAAAATAGCCAGGTACTTTTGAATGAGCTTTGTTTGAAGAATAAAGTAAATATTATTCAGACTACTCCTTCTCGTATGAAGAAATTGACCGCTGATGTTGAATATTGTAGTTATTTTAAATATATAACTGATATTTTGGTTGGTGGTGAGCCTTTTCCTAATACATTACTTGAAAAATTAAAGAAAATTGCTCATACAAATAATACTAAAATCTATAATGTTTATGGTCCTACTGAGACTGCTGTATGGTCTACAGTAAAGAATTTGACTAATACTAGTATTATAAATATTGGTAAGCCTATTTCTAATACATCAATTTATGTTTTGGATAATGCTACTCGTCGCTTATTACCTAAGGGCATGATTGGTAATTTGTTTATTGGCGGTAGTGGCGTTTGCGCTGGTTATCATAAAAGAGATGATTTAAATGAAACTTTATTTACTAAAAATAAGTATAATTTTAGAGAACTTATTTATAATACAAATGATTTGGCTAAGATTACATCTTCAAATGAAATTGTTCATTTGGGTAGAGCTGATTTTCAAGTAAAAATTCGTGGTTATAGAATTGAAATTGGTGAAATTGAGAATAAAGTTTTGGAATATCCTAATATTACTGAAACTACTATTATTGCTCAGAATTCTAATTTCTTAATTTGCTATTATGTGGCTAAAACGGATATTATAATTTCTGAATTAGTTTCTTTCTTGCTTGAGGATTTGCCAAATTATATGATTCCAGTTTATTTTGTCAAAATGGATAAAATGCCACTTACTCCTAATGGAAAAATTGATAGAAAGGCACTTCCTAAAGTTAAATTGGATGAGAATGAGAAGATTGTTGTTGCTTCAACTAAAACTGAAAAATTGCTTGAAGAAAATATTTTGAAAATCTTGAATAATACTATGAAAAATGTTGATATAAATACACCATTTATATCTTTAGGTTTGGATTCACTTAGTCTTGTTCAGTTACAATCTATGCTTTTAAATCATGGATTTAATTTGACTACTCAGACTTTTTATAAGTATCCAACTGTAAAGGCTTTGGCACATTTTATAGATAGTAATAATTCTGTTTCTGAGGAGACTTCTCTTGAGCTTCCTGTTGAGTTTATGCATGAGGATGGTGAAGTAATTCCTAAGACTTATGATGATTCACTTGGAAACGTATTTTTAACTGGTGCTAATGGTTTTATTGGTGTTCATGTTTTAGATGAATTGCTTAATACTACTGATTCTAAAATATATTGTTTAGTTAGAGGAGCTAATGTAGATTTTTCTAAGAATAGATTATATTCATCTTTTAAATTCTATTTTGATAAGGATTTGGAAGTATCATATCCTGATAGAGTTGTTGTAGTTAATGGTGATATTTCTACTTCTAGTTTGGGACTTTCTGATGATGATACTGCTATGCTTAAGAGTGATGTATCTACTGTTATCCATACTGCTGCTATTGTTAAGCATTATGGTAATTTTAATGAGTTTAAACAAATTAATATGAATGGTACTAAAAATATTGCTGACTTTTCTTATAAAAATCATTTTAGATTTATTCACATTTCTTCAATAAGTGTTTCAGGAAATTACTTATTGAAACAGCAGAATAAGTCTGTTGATTTTTCTGAGAATAATTTGTATATTGGTCAGCACTATACTGAGAATGTTTACGTTAATAGTAAGCTTGAGTCTGAAAATATTGTTTATAGTTATATGAAAAAGGGCTTGCGTGGAAAGGTTTTGAGAATTGGTATTCTTTCTGGAAGACGTTCAGATGGTCGTTTCCAGGAAAATATTTCTGCTAATGCTTTTTATGGAAGAATTAAGTCTTTTGTTAATTTAAATGCTATGGCAAAAAATCTTCTGGCACAAAGAATTGAATTTACTCCTGTTGATGATTGTGCTAAAGCTATTGTCTTATTAGCAAAAACTTCTGAAATGGATAATAAGATTTTCCATTTGTATAATCATAATTTAGTTTCTTTAAGAATGGTTATTGATGCATTGAAAGAACAGGGATTTAATATTCAAATTTTAAGTGATGAGGCTTTTAAGGCTAGAATTCTGGCGTATTCAAAGTCTATGAATGATAGTATTACTGCTATTGTTAATGATTTTAATACTACAAATTTGTCTCTTGATTATAATTTTACTGTTAATATTAAGTCTGATTTTACTCAAAATGCTTTGAGGAGCTTAGGTTTTACTTGGAGAAGAATTGACAAAGATTATTTAAATATTATTATTAAGTATATGAAGGATGTAAACTTTATATAAATTGAAAAAAATATTACTTATCTTGTGTCGTTAGAATTATAAGCAATCTTTTTTCAATTGTAGGAGGATTTTATGGATAAGAAGAAAAAATTAAGTTTTTTTAAATTGCCTAGTACTAGAGTTACTATTAGATATTTATCTGTAGCGCTTGTTATGGTTTTGATTTTGACTTCTGTGCTACCTATAATTTTAAATTATCCACCAGATTCTTTGAATAATGCTTTTGATATTTATATGTCTGGTATTCCTTTTGTTGCACAAATTTCTATTATTTATCTTTTGTGTTCAGCTCTTATTTTTTGTACTGTGAAGTTTTTGTTTAGGCCTATTGATAGCTGGTACAAGGATACTAATCCAAAAAAGATTAATGATAAAAAAAGAATCCAAAAAATTAGAGAAAAGTGTTTTTCTTTACCATATATAATATTTTCTGTGGAGTGTTTCCTTCCTATCGCCTGCTCTATTTTGGTTTTGGCGTTTACGGGAAGTCATCCTCCTATTATGATTTTTAAGATTTTGATGTTATTTGTATCTTTCTTTTTACTTTTTTCTGTGGCATCATATATCTTTTCAAAGGATTTTTATACAACGATTTTAAAGGATATTTATGATGTGAAGTCAGAGATTAATGTTCATGTTTCTTTAAAATCTAAGATTTGGTTACAGGTATTACCTATTTCTATTATGGGTATTTTACTTACTGCATTGATTGCTTATAATCAAGTTATTAAAACAGAAGAGAATTTTCTTTTTAATTCTTACCATAGGGCTATGAATGAATGTTTTGATAGTTCTGTTACTTATGATTCAGGAAATTTAGTTAAGATTTTTTCTGAATTTGAATTGGCACATTATAGTCATTCAAAATTTATGATAAAACCTGATGGTTCTGTTTTGACGATTTCTGGTTTTGAACCTAGTAATTTTCTTATTGAGTATACTAAGTATAATTCTGGTAATCTTGATGGTAGAACTTATGATGGATATGGTATTGATACTCAGGGTACTACTATAAAAGTAAATACTGAACAGGGTGTATATACCCTTGGAATTATGTATTCTATTGATTCTTCTGAAACTATAGTATTTTTGCTTATGGATTTCTTGTTTACTATTTTTGTTACTATTGTTTCTTTGAGTATGTTTGCTAATTCTTTACATGATGATATTAAGACTGTTTCTGATTCTTTGTTTAATATATCAAATTCGTCTTCTAATACTAAGTTGCCTATTCTTTCTAATGATGAGATTGGTGATTTGTGTGTTGCGTATAATAAGGTTCAGGAATTGAATGACCAGAACATTGACCAGATTAAGAGTAGTCAGGATTTGCTTATTGAGCGTGAACGTCTTGCTTCTCTTGGACAAATGGTTGGTGGTATTGCTCATAACTTGAAGACTCCAATAATGAGTATTGCTGGTGCTGATGAGGCTTTGACTCAACTTGTACAGGAACTTGATGCTTCTATTGGTAACCCTATTGTTACAAATGAGGATTTCCATGATATTGCAAAGGATATGCAAGAATGGATTGATAAGATTAAAACTCATACTTCGTATATGTCTGATGTAATTACTGCTGTAAAGGGTCAAGCTGTTACGATGTCTGATGTTCAAGTGTTCTCTTTCTCTACTTCTGATTTATTTAAGCAAGTTGATATTTTGATGAGACATGAACTTAAGTCTGCTCTTGTTAATTTGAATATTAAAAATAAAGTTCCTGATAATAGAAAGATTAGTGGTAATATTAACAGCTTGGTTCAAGTTTTAAATAATATGATTTCAAATTCTATTCAGGCATATAATGGTGAACCTGATAAAAATATTGACTTAATTGCTCAAATAAGCGATAATAAGCTTGAATTGATTGTACGTGACTATGGTCCAGGATTGCCTAAAGTTGTTCAGGAGAATTTGTTTAAGAAAATGATTACTACTAAGGGTAAATCTGGTACTGGTTTAGGGTTATTTATGTCTTATTCAAATATTAAGGCTCATTTCCATGGTGATATGAGATTTGTGACCAAGGAGGGTAAGGGTACATCTTTTATTATTACTTTACCTTTTGCGGATTAAAAATTTGTGAGGTGTTTCTATGAGATTAAATATGGCAAACACAGAGATGTCTAAATATAAAATTATTGCTGTTGATGATGAAATTGGTATTATAGATTCTCTTAAAGTTTATTTGCATAATTACACGATTGTTGGTGTTACTGACCCAGTTGAAGCTATTGAGAGGGTTAAAAATGAACATTTTGATTTGATGCTTTTGGATTATATTATGTCTCCATTTCATGGTGACCAGGTTGTTGAAGAAATTAGAAAGTTTAATAAGGATTTGTATATTTTGTTGCTTACAGGCCATAAGGATTTGGCTCCTCCTCTTGAAACTATTAGGAAATTGGATATTCAGGGGTATTGTGAGAAGAGTGATAAGTTTGACCAATTGCTTTTGCTTATTGAATCAGGTTTAAAGTCTGTTGAACAGATGAATATGATTAAGGAAATTAATAAAAAGCTTTCTGATTCTAAAGAATTGCTTGAGAAGTCTTATTTGGAGAGTATTGAGATTTTGAGAAATACTGTTGAGGCTAAAGATGTTTATACTAAGGGTCATTCTGATAGGGTTTCTGAATATTCTTTACTTCTTGGGGAAAGACTTAATTTGACTCCTGAAGAAATGAAAACTTTGAGAATTGGTGCTCTTTTCCATGATATTGGCAAAATTGGTATTCCTGATGGAATTTTGCTTAAGAATGGTAAGCTTACTGAGGATGAGTATTCTGAGATTAAAAATCATCCTTCAATAGGTGCTCATATTCTTTCTGATGCTACTATTTTTGCTGATATTATTCCTATTGTTAAGCATCATCATGAGCGTTATGATGGTAGGGGTTATCCTTCAAAGCTTGCTGGTTCTGATATTCCTTTACTTGCTAGAATTGTTGCTGTTGCTGATACTTTTGATGCAATGACTTCTAGACGTGCTTATAGAGGTGCTTTGGATTTGGATTATGTTAAAAAGGAAATTGAAACATGTAGTGGTACACAGTTTGATCCTGTTATTGCAAAGGCATTTTTAAATATTCTAGAAACGGAAGAACATAAGATATTGGATATACAGAGAAAAGTATAAATTTTTGAAAGCGAATCATTTAATTTTGGTTCGCTTTTGTGTTATAATATTGTGTATGTGGAATTATATATATGAAGGGTAGGTGATTTTATGGATAAAGTCGCTATTATTGCTGATATCCATGGTAATTTAACAGCATTACAAACTGTTTTGAATGATATAAAAAGTCGTGGTATTACTCATGTTTATTGTTTGGGTGATATTGCAATTAAAGGTGTTAGTCCTAATGATGTTACTGATTTAGTACGTCAAAATTGTGAGGTTGTTGTTCGTGGTAATTGTGACCATTTGCTTGCTCATAATTGTGTTATACCTTTGCAGTTTTGGACACAGGAACATATGACTCAAGAGAATATTGATTATTTGGGGGCTCTTCCAATTTCTTATGATTTTTATTTGAGTGGACATCTTGTTAGACTTTTCCATGCTTCACCTTTTAGTATGAAACATATTTTTAATCCGTTACATTCAAATGCTGAAAATGAGTATGCGAATTTTGAGATTACTGATCCTTTGAAGATGTTTGAGAATACATCTTTTATTGGTAAGAGCGAGGCTGACCCTGTTCCTGATATTGTTGGATATGCTCATATTCATTCTCCAAATCTTTTTAGGTGTAAGAATAAGACTATTTTTAATACTGGTAGTGTTGGTCTTCCTATTGAGATTGATAATGATGAGTGTGATATTGATTTATGTCACTTTTCGACAATTTCTTCATATGTTATATTAGAAGGAAATTTAGATTCTAAAGAGCTTTCTTCTTATTCTATTACTACGGTTAGACTTCCTTATGATGTTGAAAGGGAAATTGATAAATTGCGTAATTCAGATATTCCTGATAAAGATATTTTATTGAAAAATTTGTCTAAGGCTATGTCTTAGATTTTGTGAAAGGATAAATTTATGGACTCAAGGCTCTCTAGTATAAGAGATTTGTTAAAAAAGTATAATCAAGAGCATTTGCTTTCTTTTTATAATGAGCTTTCAGATGAACAAAGGAATTGTTTATTGACACAGATTGAAAGTATTGATTTTGAAAAGATTAATAAGCTTTATTCTGATTTAAAAACGATTTCTATTCCTACTGATGAGATTATTGAACCTTTGGATTATTTTATTAAGAGTAGTATTTCTATAAAGGAGCGCCGTAATTTGGAGAATAAGGGTTCTGAACTGTTAAAGCTTGGTAATTATGCTGTTGTTACAATGGCTGGTGGTCAGGGTACTAGACTTGGTCACAAGGGACCTAAAGGTACGTTTGAGCTTAATCTTCATCCTAAAAAGGAGTCTTTGTTTGAAATATTAGCTGATAAGCTTAAAAGTGCGAATAAACGTTATAATATTGAGATTCCATGGTATATCATGACCAGTGAGAATAATAATGATGATACAATTCATTTTTTTGAGGCTAAAAATTATTTTGGATATAATAAGGATAAAGTGACTTTTTTTGTTCAGAGTAAGTTGCCTTTGGTTAATTCTGATGATGGTAAAATTCTTCTTATAGAACCTTACAAAGTGCATGAGGCTTCAAATGGAAATGGTAATTTGTTTGAGTCTCTTGCTTGTAATCGGTCTTATTGAGAAAATGAAATCTGATGGAATTAAGTGGGTTTTTGTGTCTGGTATTGATAATATTTTGGTTAAAGTTGCTGATCCTCTTTTCTTGGCTTTGACAATGGCTAATTCTACAGAGATAGGTGCTAAGACTATTTTTAAACAAGACTCTTATTCTAAGGATTGGGTTTTCTGTAGGAAGAATGGCAAACCTGCTATGCTTGGATATCAGAGGATTACTGATGAGATAACAAATGCTAAAGTGGATAATAAGTTTTTGTATAGGGAAGTTAATATTTTGTGTCATTTGTTTTCTATAGATGCTCTTGAAAGGATTTCTAGTATTGATTTGCCTTATCATAGGGCTAGTAAGAAGAATACGTTTATAAATGATGAGGGTATGAAGATTATTCCTGATTGTCCTAATTCTTATAAATATGAAAAGTTTATTTTTGATTCTTTTAGATTTTTTGATAATATTACGCTTTTGCGTGTTGACGAAGATAAGGAGTTTGCGCCTATTAAGGATCCTGTTCGGATTGTATAGTCCTGATACAGCTACTAAGCTTTATATGAAAGAAGAGTTTGAGAATTCTTCTAAACAATAAATAAAACAAAGACCTCAGAGTTTTTCTGAGATCTTTGTTTTATTTATTGTTTACGTCTTTCATTGATAGGCTTACTTTTTGTTTTTCTGTATCTATTCCGATTACTTTTACATCAACTATATCTCCTACTGCAACGACGTCAGATGGGTTTTTTACGAAGTTATTTGATAATTGAGATATATGTACTAGTCCATCATGTTTTACACCTATATCTACAAATGCACCGAAGTCTGTTACGTTTCTTACTGTTCCTTTTAGTATCATGTCTTCTTTTAAGTCTTCGAATTTTAGCACATCACTTCTTAATATTTGTTTTGGCATGTCTTCTCTTGGGTCTCTGCCTGGTTTTGATAGTTCATTTATTATATCGCCTAATGTTAGTTCTCCTATTTCTAGGTCTTTTGCTACTTCTTTTATGTTTATTTTTTTCAAATCGTTTCTTAATTGCAATAATTTTTCATTTTTTAGTAAATCTTCCACAGAATATCCCATTTTTGTTAATAACTGTTCTGTTTTCTCGTAACTTTCTGGGTGAACTCCTGTTATTTCTAATGGATTTTTTCCATTAAATATACGTAAGAAACCTGCACATTGTTCGAATGCAACTTTTCCTAGCTTAGGTACTTTTAGTAATTCTTTTCTTGCTTTTAGGCTTCCGTTTGTGTCTCTATATTCTACGATATTTTTTGCAATTGTTTTGTTTATTCCTGCTACGTATGATAGTAGTGATGGTGTTGCTGTGTTTACGTCTACTCCTACACTATTTACGGCGTCTTCTACTACTCCTGTTAGGCTTTCTGATAGTCTTTTCTGATTTACATCATGTTGATATTGCCCTACTCCTATTGCTTTTGGGTCTATTTTTACTAGTTCTGCTAGTGGGTCTTGTAATCTTCTTGCTATTGATATCGCACCTCTTAATGATACGTTTATGTCTGGATATTCTTCTGTTGCAAGTTTTGAGGCTGAATATACAGATGCTCCTGCTTCACTAACTATTGCATAATATAATTCTTTTTCGTTTTTTGATATTAGGTTTGATACAAACATTTCTGATTCTCTTGAGGCTGTTCCGTTTCCTATTGCTATCATGTTTATATCGTATTTCTTTATGAAATTGTTTATTACTTTTTCCGCTCCTGCTACGTCGTTTTGTGGTTCTGTAGGATATACTGTTGCTGTGTCTAGTAATTTTCCGTTTTGGTCTATTACTGCTAGTTTGCATCCTGTTCTATATGCTGGGTCAAATCCTAGTACTGTTATGTTTTTGATTGGCGCTTGTAGTAATAGTTGTTTTGCGTTTTTGCCAAATACTTTTATTGCTTTTTCTTCTGCTTTTTCTGTTAAGTCTGCTCTTAATTCTCTGTCTACTGATGGTTCTATTAATCTTTTATAACTGTCTTCAACTATCTCTGTTAAGATTGTATTGTATTTACTTGTTTTATCTTTTATAATATCATTTTTTATAAAGTCTATTATTTTTTCGTCTGGTTTGTCAATTTTGACTTTTAAAAATTCTTCTTTTTCTCCTCTATTTATTGCTAGAATTCTGTGACTTGGCAAGGTTTTTATTGTTTCGCTAAATTCGTAGTACATTTCATATGGTGATTTTTCTTCTTTGGCTGCTTTTGTCACAATGACAGCTTCTTTTTGGCATAATATTTTCATTCTTTTTCTATATTCTGCTTCGTCTGATATTTGTTCTGCGATTATGTCTTTTGCTCCGTTTAGTGCGTCATCAATTGTTTCTACACCTTTTTCAGGGGCTATGTAGTCTTTTGCGATTTCGCATAAGTCTCTTTTGTCTGATTGTAAATATATTATTGTTGCTAGTGGTTCTAGTCCTTTTTCTTTTGCTATTGTTGCACGTGTTCTTTTCTTTTGTTTATATGGTCTATATATGTCTTCTAGTTCAGATAGTATTTCTGCTTTTTCTATTGATTGTTTTAGTTCGTCTGTTAGTTTTCCTTGTTCGTCTATTAGTCTGATTACTTCTTCTTTTCTTTCTTCTAAGTTTCTTAGGTATGTTAGTCTTTCTCCGAATTCTCTTAATGTTTCATCACTCAAGTTTCCTGTTACTTCTTTTCTGTAACGTGCTATGAATGGTATTGTGTTTCCGTCGTCAATTAGCTTTATTGTATTTTCTACTTGTGATATTTTTATGTTTAGCTCTGCAGCTATTTTTTCTGTTATATTCATATTTTCTCCTTCTTTTTTTAAATCTTTGGTTATTATATCAAATATTTTTTTGCGTTTCAATTTATGTTTTATAATTTTTTTGTGCTTGCAATATGCTGTGTTGTCCCCCGCTTTTTTATTTTCTTCATAATATTTGAATTTTCTGTGGAAATGTTGTATAATACTA
>CAOJXR010000009.1 GCA_948465565.1 uncultured Clostridium sp. | reverse complement strand
CAAAATCTTCAATAGATGATTTAAGAACAACTGAATTTTTTGCTAAAAAAGTAAAAGGATTTAAAGGTCATCTAATAGTGAATACTGAAAGTTATGCTTGGATTTCTATTGATAAGTTAGGAGTTGCTGTTCCTGAAAACTATTTAAAAATAAATAAAAGAAAACTAAAGAATATGGCAAAGCAGCTAAAAGAAAAAAGTATTTATGATGTAAAAATACTTTGTAGAGATGATTTAGTAAGTTTAATGCACCATATAAAAAATAGTCCTGATTATTCAACAGCAATACTTACAGATGCTATGAGAAAAGTAAGACTTATTTTAGATATTCCAAATCATTTTATGAATATGCAAGAGATTCAAATAAAAGGATATTTTAGAAATTTAGCAAGAGAATCTGGAAGTGTGAGAGTATTTTTTGCAACACAAGATAACGATACTTATAAAAAGGCTGTCAAATTTCAAGAAAGTGGAATTTTAAAAGACTGTATATGTTATAAGGATGATTCAGATAAAATTTATATTTATGAAAAGTCAGACTTTAAAGTAAAATCAGATTTATTTGATGATTTAAAAATAAGTGATACTCAAGAAGAATATATACAAGAAAATAAAACTGATGAAAAACTTATAAATTCATCTGTTCCAAGAGGAAAAATGAGAGTTTTATATAAGAAAGTTGGAGAAAATCCAGTTGTAAAGATTATTAATGCTTCGTTAGAAGCTAAACAAGAACTAGTTGGTGGATTAATAGAAGTTGTGCCATATGAAGATGTGCTAATTATTTGTAACGAAGAAGGAAATATTTTAAATATGCCACCTAATGTTGTATTTGATTATGACTATATTGCAGGAGATTTCTTTGTAATTGGAGATGACTATGAACATGGCGATTTTAAAAGTTTAACTAAAGATGAAATAGAATATTATAAAAATGATTTATCTAAAAGAGCATTTAAATATCAGAAATATAAAAATTGGTTAGAAGAAAGGAAAAGTCCCCAGCAAGGACAAGAAGAAAGAGATATATGAAAAGATTAGATTAGTTAAACTAAATGATGAAAATAACAAAGATAATCAAAGTTTAGAATTAATTTTAAAAATTCAAAATGATATTTTGAAATATATAAAAAACAATATATCAAATAATAACTAAATAGGAACGGAGATAATATGGAAAATAAAAATTTAACAGAAATTAATGAGGATTTATTAAATGCTATTAACAAAGAATTAGATAAAAAATACCAAAGAGGAATAATATCAGTAACAGAACTAGAAGAAAAAACAAAGCAAGTTGAGATTATAAGAAAAGATGAACAAGCTAAAATAAATTTAAGTAAAGTTTTTAACCAAGATTTACAAGAATATCAAAAAGGCTTGAAGAAATATAATGAGAACTTTGCCGAAAGGTTTTTAAAAAAACTTTTTGAAAATAAAGAAGATTTGAGCAGATAAGGTTGATTCTCTATAATAGAGAATCAACTAAGGGGTTATTAGGGGAGCAATCCCCTAATCATACAGAGGAACTTGTTTCCTCTAGTATGTTAGAGCAAAAAAATTGCTTGTGTTATTAGAGTCAAAAAAATATAGCAGAATGTTAGTAATTCTACGAAGAAGAATCAAAATAAAAAAATAAGGAGATATTTAATTGAGTTATGCAATAATTAGAAATACAAAATATACAATGGGACAACTGAATGGAATTTTTAGGCATAACGAGAGAAAAAATACTAACTATTCTAATAAAGATATAAATAAATCAAATGGAATACATAACTATTCAATAAAACTTTGTAATGTACCATATAGTAAGAGATTTAATGAGATAAAAAATGCGTATAATTTGCAAGGAAGACTAAAGAAAATATCTAATGTAGCTTGTGAATATGTTATAACTTCGAGTAAAGAATTTTTTAAAGAAATTGGAGAAAAAGAAACAAAGAGATATTTTGAAACAGCATATAAATTTGTTGCAGGATTTAAGAACTTAGGAGAACAATATATTATTTCTGCAAAGGTACATATGGACGAAACAACTCCACATATGCACTTGGTTTTTATTCCAGTTGTACACAAAATGGATAAAAAAAGTGGAAAAGTAATCGATAAAATTTCTTGTAGTGAATTTTGGCAAGGAAAAAATAGTTATAAAGTTTTACAAAATAATTTTTATAAATATATGACAAGAGCGGGATTTGAACTAAGTAGAGGCGAGACTGAAAAAAATGAGCATATACCAATAGAAAAATTAAAAGTAATAACTAATTATGAGGTTCAAGAATTTGAAAAACAAGCTATAAATTATGAAAAAGAGATTGAAACGGATAATATTCAGGTATTAAAAGAAGATTATAAGAGAGTAATTAGAAAATTTAATACTTTAGCAAAACAATATACAAGAATAAAAGTTATTAATGAGAGAACTTTAGAAAGAGCGGAAAAACTTGAAAATAATTATAATGAGCTAAAAGATGAGTATTTTAAAATAAAGAAAAATAATAGTTGGCTTAAATATTGTTTAAATAAAACTTTTGAAGGTGTAAGTATTTTATTTGATTTTCCAGTAGATAGATTAAGGTCGATAATAAAAAACTTTATAGATAGTAGTAAAGAAAATAAATCATAAAATTACCTAAAGAGAATAGGATTTTTATGAGAGGTGGATTTAAATGTGCAAAAACAAAACAAAAAAGAAAGATTTTAAAATTTACTGTTGTTTTTCAAATGATGAAAATGATGTAGAAAAGACTATAGGACTAATATTTATGGATTATGTTCAAGAAAAAATAAAAGAAAAAGATAAAAAAATTTCATAGGTGTTTGAAAAGCAAAGTCGTATTGTGTTACTATGTAATCATGTGATGATTACTAGTAGAAAGGTAATATATGCTAGTAACGAAGACAAACTTTAAAGTTGGAGCTTATATTAGACTTTCAAGAGACGATGGAGACAAACAAGAAAGTGAAAGTATAGGAAACCAACGAAAAATTATTGAAAGATTTTTAAGGGAGAGTGATTTAAGTTACGCTGAAGAATATGTAGATGACGGTTGGTCTGGTACAACTTTTAATAGACCTTCTTTTATGAGAATGATTGAAGATATAAGACTTAAAAAAATTGATATGGTTATTACAAAGGATTTATCAAGACTTGGAAGAGATTATATTCAAACTGGATATTATATTGAAAACTTTTTTCCAGAAAATCATATTAGATATGTTTCAATTCTAGACGGAATAGATACTTTTGTAGATTCGAGTACAAATGATATAACGCCTTTTAAAGCAATACTAAATGATATGTATGCTAAAGATATTTCAAAAAAAGTTAAAAGTGTATTAAGAGAAAAACAAAAAAATGGAGAATTTATGTGTAGTACTCCACCCTATGGTTATAAAAGGCATCCTAGTATAAAAAACAAATTAACAATAGATTATAATGTTTCTCATATAGTAAAGAAAATTTTTGAAATGTATGATAATGGAATTGGAAGTGTGAATATAGTTAAATATTTAAATCAAAATCATTATTTACCACCAAGATGTTATAGGCAATTTGGAAAAGTACAAGATGAAACCTGTGAGAAGCAATGGAGTGAACCTACTATAATGGATATGCTTAAAAATGAAGCATATATAGGAAACTTAGTGCAAAACAAAACTCCAGTTATATCTTATAAAGTGAAAAAAACAAGAAAAACTGATGAGTCTGAAAGAATAAGAGTAAATAATACTCATGAGCCAATAATTGATAAAGATATGTTTGACAGAATACAAGTAGTAGCAAATGCAAGAGGAAGAAATACAAAATTGAAATATGAGTATTTATTTAGAGGTCTAATTTATTGCAAACATTGTGGTAGGAAACTTCAAATAGTATTAAAGAAAAATGCTAGAAGACAAAGCCAAAAAAGACCTTACATAACTTGTAGTGATCATAAGCCAAGAGGCTGTTATGCTTTAAATATGAATTATTACAAATTTGAAGAGAAAATGATTGATATTATAAAACAAATTTGTGAGATGTACCATAGTGAATCTGTATTCTATGAATTATATGAAAATTTAATTTCTAAAACTACTGATATTAGGGAAAAATACCAAAAAAATATCAATGACATTGATAAAGAAATTAAAGATATTAATTTAAAGCTAGATAAAATTTATCAAGACAGATTAAATGATATTATAACGAATGAAGACTATAAAAGATATTCGGAAAGTTTTGTAAAAGATAGAAACCGTTTAATTAATGAAAAAACAGAAATTGAAATCAAACTTGAAAATCTAGGACATAATATTATGTCAGCAAAAGTAGAAAATGAAGACTGTGAAAACTATATTAGAGAGTTTTTAAGTCAAAAAGAAATTAATAAAATGAGTTTATATAGACTAATTAAAAAAATAGAAATAGACAAAGATAAAAATATATATATTCATTTTAATTTTTCAAAATTAAATATTATTAGTCAAAACTTCGATGAATTTATAGAAATTAACGAAATTATAAATTCAAAACGTAAAGTTGTGTAACTTTACAAATGGTAAAAGTGGAAGTTAAAATCAAGCAAATGGAATGAAAATCGAGGTTTAACAAAGAAAAATAAAAATGTCTGTAATTATTATGGTACAATAATTACAGAAGAAAAAACGGGATTGACTTTTTGAAAGTCAATCCCATTTATATTTGCTTTCCATCCGGTTTGGGAATGGAATAGATGGATAGTTTCTTGATAAGTTTTGTGCATAGTTATAAACGTCTGGCTGATATTGTTTTGTGTTTCCGACAACTAAGTCTACGCCATCTGGATTTACCATAGGTGTGACATATAATGATATTTTATTAAATAAATCTATAGCAGGGTATCCCCATATTTCAGAACGATTTATATATGCAGTTGAAAGGTTTTCTAAAAATTTCATTAGTAATGGAGAGTTAATCCATTCATTTGCATGGTAACTGGCACTATAGTATACTTGTTTTGGACCAGTACCAAAACGTATAGCCTTTAACTGTTTACCAAGAGCTGAGTAGCCAATGTTTATTTGTTCTAAGAATGGAAATTTACTTTTAAAACCTTCTAAATTTATTTCAAAGATGTTGTGTCCGTAGGATACATCGGTAGGAACGATATAGAAGAAATTTGAAAGTTTTGCCCATGTGTTTGGTCCAACAATTCCATCTTGTGAGATTCCAAATTCTCTTTGAAATATAATCACAGCAGATTTGGTTTGACTTCCGAAAATTCCGTCTATGTTGCCTTTGTAAAATCCCAGGGTTTTTAGTGTACTTTGTAAGTATTGTACTAATGTACCTGTTGAGCCTATTTTTAAAGTTTCCATATAATCACCTAATTTAGTATATGAACTATTGCTTGATAATGTGCAATTTTAGATTTTTTATGGTTGCACGAAGACAATAAGTGTATATAGTGGAGTGTGTTTTGTAATATCAAGTAGTATTAACTTATGTTGACAAAATGTAATGAAAAATTAATATTACAGCTTTAAAAAATTGAGAAATGTGCATCCGTAACGTAATTTGCGATATTTTTTTTAATAATTATAATTTAGGAAAAAATGACTATGGAAATTTTTTTAAAAGTAGGTTATATGATATATAGAGTAAAAATAGATTATCTGAAGGAAGATGATAAAATGGAACTGAGGTTGAAATTTAAAAGTAAATTATTAATTTCTATAATAACTTTTGTTATCCTGATAGGTTGTGGGATGAAAGTTACATATTCGGCGGAGAATGTTAACAACATAAATGAGGATAATGAAGAAAATGAAATTAATTTTGAGTTTGTAGAATATACAGATGCTTATAAAAAATGGCTAGCACTGTCAGAGGAAGAAAAACAGAATGTTTCTGTGCCACTACAATACGATGTAAAATATACTCCAAAAAAATTTAGTATTAAGGATATGTTGTTAGGTGCGATATTACCTGATAAGTTTGATTGGAGAGAAAAAATTCAAATAAATGTTAAGGACCAAGGAAATACAAATTTTTGTTGGGCATATGGTGCAACTTCTGCCTTAGAGACTCATTTGGCTGCTAAAAATCAATCTTTTGAGATGTATTCACCTCGACATATGGACTATGCTACATCAAGAGAATTTACAGACGGTGAAAATCTACATGGTTTTAATAGGATTGTTAATGATGGTGGACATTGTCAAATTGCGATGGCGTATTATACAGCTGGTTATGGACCTGTAAAGGAAACGGACATGCCTTTTATAAATTCGGTTGTAAAACTTCCTTTATCTAGTATTGAGAAAGAACCACAAAAACAAGTTAAAGAATATGTGTATTTGCCAACTGTTTTGAAGAAAAGAGAGGGCGATAAAATTACATATATTAACTCAATGGATGGAAATGGTAGTGAGCTTACTGAGCAAGAGGTAATAAATATTAGAAATACAATTAAGGCTCACATAATGCAAAATGGTGGAGTTAGTATGACTTATAATAATGCTTCTATGTCTCGTGGCGATGATGTGAATGCGTATATTGGTTATACTGATAATGAGACTTTCCATGATGTTGCAATTGTTGGATGGGATGATAATTATTCTAAGGATAATTTTAAGGCTACACCAGCACCTTTACATGATGGTGCATATATATGCTTGAATTCTTGGGGAACAGAGTCTGGTGAGGATGGATTTTTCTACATTTCTTATGATGATATGTATGTGGAGTCTCGTATTTGTGGATATGTTTCTGCTTCTGATATTGAATATGACCAGATATATCAACATGATTTATTTATTCCTAATTTGGGTGCAAAGCTTACCAGTACTGATACGGATGTATATACAGCAAATGTGTTTAAAAAAGGAGCAAATAAAAAGGAATATGTGACACAAGCTGGAGTTTCTAATAGATTTCAAGAAACTACTGTAGATATATATGTTGATCCAACAGGAAGTTTAGACATTGAGAAGGCTCAGTTAGTAAAAAGTGATGTTAAATTGCCAATTGGCTATAAGGCTGTTGAATTTGACCCTGTGTTAGTTGAAGGTGAAACATTTGCGGTTATTGTAAAGTATAAAGAAAAGACAGATATTTCTGTAGAGAGAAAAGATGAACATTTTAATCTTTATGCAACTGCAAATAATGGAGAAAGTTTTTGCTCATTAGATGGAAAGAGATGGATAGATCTTAATAGACAGATAAATACTGCTAATTTTACTATAAAAGCATTTACAGTTGATGAGGAGAATCCTACTCCAGATACTACTGTACCTCAAATAAATTTTGAGCCAGATGGAAATTTTACAACTAAAGTAAGTCATACAACAAAGGTAACTGTAAGTGATAATGTGGCTGTAGATGAGTCTTCAATAAAATATGTATGGGCTCAAAATACAGATAAACCAGATGATAGTTTGTTTACTAATTCTTGCAAGAATGGTGATGAAGTGACTGGAAAATGTGGAAAGGGTGCATATTACTTATGGGTAACAGCAAAAGATACTAGTGGAAATACGGCATATGCGTGTAGTAAAGCGTTTGTTTTTGATGATTCACTTCCACAAGCTCCTTCTTTGACAGCAGATGCTAGAGAAAATGTTTATACAAAAGAAGATGTTAAGATAACAATTGTAGATAATGAAGGATGGGATGGACTTACTGGTTACCAATATAGCTTGGATGATGGAAAAACTTGGGTAGATTATAATGATACAAGTAGAGTCTTTGATAAGACTGGTGTGTACAATGTTATTGCTAGGTCAGTTGGTGCTAATGGAAAATGTAGTGATACTACGCCAGTATATGTGATAAAAATTGATAAGGACAAACCTGCACCACCAATACTTTCAGCGAATGTATCAAATGGTGCAAGTTCAAGAGATAATGTTAGAATAACAATAAAAGGTGGAGAGACTCCTAGTGGAATAAAGAATTATCAATATAAATTAACTCGTGATGATGATTGGCAAGACCTTGGTGATGGAAATACTTTTGAGGTTACAGAGACAGGTTCTTATTATGTTCGTGTTAGAGCAGTTAATAATGTTGGTACTATAGGTTCTTCAAGTTCAGAGTATATATTTGGAATTGTTAGAGAAGGAATAATTGTTGAATTTATACAAAATGGAAATGAGAAGTATGCTAAAAAGGCAGAAACTGTGGTAAAAGTAGTTGCTTCAGGTATTGTTAGAAAATCAAAATATTTGTGGAGTACTAAGAGTGAAGGAATTACTGCTGATGATTTTGGAAAAGACTTTAAACCTGGTGATACTATAACAAAAGATACTGGAAGCGGTGAATGGTATTTGTGGGTATATCTTACTGATAATGATGCAAATAGGACAATAGAGAGAAGTGAGGTATTCAAGTTAGATAATACTGTTCCTAATGCTCCTCAAGTTAAAAAAACAGAAAATAGTACAAAAACTGCAGCAACTTTAGAGTTTTCAGGATCTACATCACCTAGTGGAATTGACAAATATCAGTATACATTTGATTATGGACAAAGTTGGACAGGTGTTAAAGCTGATGCTGATGGAAAGGCAACATTGGTTATTGATAAATCAGGACAGTATAATGTGAGAGTTAGAGCTGTTAATAATGTGGGTATTCCTGGAGAAGTAAGTAATACTATTAGTGTTAAGATAGAGTCTTCTAATGGAAATAATAACAATAATAACAATAACAATGGAAACAACGGCGATAATGGTAATAACGGAAACAACAATAATAACAACAATAATGGCAATAACAACAATGGAAATAATAGCGGAAATACTGGCAATAACAGTAATAATGGAAATAGTGGAAACAACAGCAATAATAACAATAGTTACAGTGGTAATAAAAATAATAATAGTAATAATTCAGGTACTTTGACGAATTCTGGTAGCCCAGCTCAGAATAATTCAAGTAATTCTGGAAGCGGAATAGGAAGTACAAAGTATGATGGAAATATACCAAATACAGGATTAGATTTTGCTAGATTAGTAGCGGCTCTTACTGTGGCGCTTGTAGTGACGGCGATAACTGTTATTGGAATGGTTATTAAAGAGAGAATTGATAAATAGTTTTATGTAGTGCAACAATAATTATTGTTGCACTTCTGTTTTTACTTGTTCAATTTCTGTTTGAGTAGCTTTAGCAGCTGGAGTGTAATATCCTTTTAAATTTGCTACTCTGAAAAGGTCATACTGAAATGTTTCACATGAGTTTCTTATTTCTTGTATTGCTTGTCTTAAGTTTGTATTTTGTGTTTCTACGATAACACCTTCATATGTTTTTAAACTTCCTTTTGTTCCTTCTAAAATATCATTGACCATGTATTTTTCTTCCATGTTTTCCTCCTATTCTGTCAAAAATGACATTAGTTTTTGCTTTGTGTTCAAGCTATCTTGCGCTGATTTTGTGAAAAGTTGTTTTATTTGTGGATCAACACAAGTGTTGGCATAGTTTGTAAGTTTTTGATAGTTTGTATCTTGAGCACCAATTAAGTGTCTTAGATTTTGTAATTCGACTTGAGTTAAATTTGCCATTTTTAAAATCCTCCTTAAATAAATCTGCTCATAGTATTGTCAAAAAGACTTGATATTATACATTTTATGAGGTATAATGTTGGCAGTTAGAGAGGAAGTTAAATGAGAACTATTTTAATTCATTTAAGAAAATCATTTAAATTGATAATATTATTAGTAATTGCACTTTTTTTGATTTTGAGTATGATGTATTTCTTATTTAGACCAATGTATGCAGTTCGTTTGAATGGACAGATAATTGGTTATACGGATTCAAAAAAACAATTAGTAGAGCGAATTAACAAGTCTATTAAAACTGGTGACGGAAATGATATTGCTTTTTTTGAAATAGATGTTATGCCAGAGTATGAGGAATGTTATTCTAAGAGAAATATTCAGCCAAATGAAGAAGAAGTCTTTAATGCTGTGATTGTTTCTGGAACGCCATATTATAGAAATTTTGCTATTTTACAGAATGGTGAAGAGAAGTTGTATGTTTCTACATTTGAAGAGGCTGAAAAGGTAATTGCTGATTTAAAAGAAAAAAAGAGTACGAATGTTGATTCTTTGACATATAATATTAAATATTCTACAGATAAGCTTGACAATTCAACTGTAGATACTGCTGTTGCGGCTTTATTTGTTGAGCCACCACCACCTGAACCAGAAAAACCTAAAAAAACGACTACATATAGGTCGTCTGGATATGGATCAGTTAATCTTTCACAAACAGTTTCTTATGGAAATATTGCTTTAGGAATTAATCTAACAAGACCAGTTTCAGGAACTATTACTTCTAGATTTGGTAGAAGAAGTAGTGGAACACATACAGGGTTAGACATTGCTACAAGTAAAGGAACTCCAATAGGTGCTGCAGCTGCTGGAACGGTTAGTTGGGCTGCTCGTAGAGGTGGTTATGGTAATTTGGTTGTAATTGACCATGGAAATGGTGTACAGACATATTATGGACATTGTAATACAATAAATGTATCAGTAGGACAATATGTGTCACAAGGACAAACAATTGCTACTATTGGTTCAACAGGAAATTCTACTGGACCTCATTTGCATTTAGAGGTTAGAGTAGATGGAACTTGCCAAAATCCACAAAATTACTTGTACTAATTATTATATTAAAAATTCATTTAAAATATTATAAAAAATGGGGGAAATATCTTTGTTTATTGATATTTCCTTTTTGTTTTGATTGATATGTATTTGATTTTTAAATTTTGTACAGCCTAAAAAATCACAAAAACTATTGAAGTTTTCATCATTTTTAAATGTTATGTTATATTTTTTACCAAGTGCAAGAATAAACGAAGACTTTATTAAAAAAGTATTTTTAAGTTCAAAGTATGATGGCAAGCTTTCTAAAATTTTTTCTAAAAAATCCTGAGATTCTGCTGAATTTTGCATAAATGATTTTTTAGTTATGTTTTGGCTTTCTAAGTATGATACTGGAATTGATATGTATTGGTATTCTTGCATATGACCTGCTCCTTCGGCGAAAAATTTTAATTATCTAACTTCGTTAAACTTCACTTCGAAAATACTCGATGTACCTTTGTACGCTTCTGTTTTTCTTGTTCGTTTGCCTTGTTATATAAGCAACCTTTTTCACCTTTTTTTATTAGTAATAATCTACTTAATTTGATTGTATCATGGAGCTACAAAAAAAGAAATGATAAAAATTTGGAAAACTAGGAAAAAACCTTGAAAAAAATAGGGTTAGAATATATAATATTTGCATAGTGAAATGCGTTAATCCGTAACAAAAGATGAAAGGGAGAAGTTAGAAATGGCAAGAGAAAAAAACATATGGATACTTTTAATATTTTTATTATCAGGAATTGTTATAGGAGGTTTGCTTGCAAGTTTTGCTGCTCAAGTTAGTTGGCTTCAATGGCTTTCTTATGGTGAAGAGTTTGGAACGAGTGGACCAGTTGGTTTAGACTTAAGTATTTTAAAATTGAGTTTTGAATTACGTATAAAAATCACAGTGGCAAGTATTGTTGGAATGATAATTGCTGCAATTATATATAGAAAATTTTAATTTGGGCTATAGAAAGGAATTAATTTTTGGCTACTATGCGTGTACAAGATTTACCATTGTCTGAAAGACCGTATGAAAAGCTTGAACTTTATGGAGAGGAAACTCTTTCTAATTCAGAGCTTTTAGCAATTATTTTAGGAAATGGTACAAAGGAGTATAGTTCAGTTGGGGTTGCTCAACAAGTATTATGTTTGAATAATGAATTATCAGGAAATGAGTTTAGATTTCTTCAAGGTATTTCACTTGAAGAATTACGACAGATAAAAGGAATTGGAAGGGTTAAGGCAATTCGAATTAAGGCTGCTTTTGAAATTGCTAGAAGACTTGCTAGACCTGTTAATTATGAGATGACAGTTGGTTCTTCAGGAGATGTTGCTAAAATATTTATGGAAGAACTTAGATATGAAAAAAGGGAAATTGTTAAAGTTGTTATTTTAAATAGTAAAAATAAGATAATGAGGATAGAAGATGTTTCACTTGGTGGAACTAATTATGCTGTTATTGAGCCTAAGGATATTTTTTCAACACCACTTAAAATGGGGGCTGGAAAGATTATATTAGTTCATAATCATCCGAGTGGAAATGCTACACCAAGTAGAGAAGATTTTGAAGTTACTAAAAGAATTAATGAGTGTGCAGAAATGCTTGGGGTAGAACTGATGGATCACATTGTTATAGGTGATGGGGAGTATCAGAGTGTAAAAATTTGAACAGTGAAAGGACAGTAGTATGCGTTTTTTGAGACTACATGGTAAAAGAATAGGTATTGATTTGGGAACAGAGTCAATTTTAGTGGCTGTTAAGTCAGAGGGAATTGTTATAAATGAACCATCAATTATTGCAATAGAGAAGTCAACAAACGAAGTTCTTGCTGTACGGAGCTGAGGCTAAGGATATGATAGGAAAAACACCTGATAAAATAGCTGCAATTAGACCTCTTAAACATGCTGGTATTGCTAATCTGATGGCAACTGAAATGATAGCTCGTGATATAATAAAGAGATTGGACAAGCAATATAATATTGGTAAACCAGAAGTAATTATAAATGTACATGTTGGTATAACAGATTTAGAGAAAAGAGCTGTTTTAAAGCTTGTTTCTGATACTGGTGTTAGAAGAGTATGTCTTATTGAGGAACCTCTTTCTGCTGCAATTGGAGCTGGATTGGATATATATACTCCAGAGGCTAGTATGGTTGTAGATTTAGGAAGTGGTGTTACAGAGACGGCTGTTATTTCTCTTGGGAAAATTGTTACTAGTGATTCAATAAAGGTTTCAGGAGATGACTTTGACCAAGCAATTATTGATTTTGTAAAAAAAGATATGAATATAGAAATTGGAAAAAATGCAGCGGAAAGAATTAAATTATCACTTGTTTCTACTAAGCCTGTAATTGGAAAGAAGTTAGAGATAAAGGGAAGAAACTTAATTACAGGTTTCCCAAAAACAACTAATGTTACGGCATTTCAAGTATATGATACTTTGAGAGGATTATTTGATAAAATACTTCAAATGATTAAGAATACTATTGAGAGGACGCCGCCAGAGCTTGTATCAGATATACAGAAAAATGGTATTGTTCTTACTGGTGGAGGTGCTTGCATAGATAAAATGGATGTGTATTTAAAAGAGAATCTTAAAATACCTGTTAGAGTGGCAAAAAGACCATTAGAATGTGTTATATTGGGGATGATTAAGATTATAGAAGATGATGAGAGGTTTAAAAAGTATGTATAAAAATAAACGTTCAGGTGCTATAGGTACAATAATTACAGTTGTTATATTGATATTACTTGTTATTTTGACAAATATTAATAGAGATAATTTATCTTTTGCAGAAGGATTTGCGACATCAATTGTTATGCCTATTCAAAATATGTTTACAATTCTTAGACATAAAGTTACTGGAAACAATGAGTTTTTTACAAATTTAAATACTTTAAAAACAGAGAATGAACAATTAAAACAACGTAATAATGATCTTGAAATGCAACTTAGAGAACTTGAGATTATAAAAGCAGAAAATGCAAAACTACAAGAATATGCTAACCTTACAGAGAAATATCAAGAGTATGAAACTGTTGCAGCGTATGTAATTGATAGAGATGTAAGTAATTATAGTAGTAATATTGTGATTAATGTTGGTTCTAAGCAAGGGATTGAAAAGAATATGACAGTTATTGCTGATAAAGGATTAGTCGGGTATGTTGTTTCTGTTACTGATAATACTGCTAAAGTACAAGTTATTGTAGATAGTGCAAGTTCTGTTAGTAGTATGATTAGTACTTCTGATGAGAGTATTATTTGCAGAGGTTCTGTTGATAATGATAAGTTTTTGAATGCTATATATATTGATACGTCATCTGAACTGTTAGTTGGTGATAGTGTTGTTACTTCTGGTTTGGGAGGAATTTACCCAAAAGGAATTACAATTGGAACAATAAAGCAAGTTGTTAATACAAGTAATATAACTGATAGATATGCTATTGTAGAGACGGCAGTTGATTTTTCGAAGTTGTATACAGTATTAGTTATTAAATAAAACAATTGGAAAGTGAGTTTGTAGTGAAAAAATTTTTAATTGGGATTGCAATGTATGTTGTTTTTATAATTTTATATTTTGTTCAAGCTGACTTTTTTAGTTGGTTTACGATTGCAGGTATTAGTCCTAATATTTTTCTAATATTTATATTGTTTTTGGGACTTTTTACAGATAATTTATTTTCAATTATTATGGCATTATTGACAGGAATTACATTAGATTTAATTGTTGGTAGAGCAACATGTATTAGTCCAATTATATTTAGCATAGTTGCAATTATTGCTGGATATTTTGATAAGAATTTTTCTAAAGATAATAAAATTACTATCATGATTATGGTTGTTGGAATGACAATTGTATGTGAAATAGTTAATTATTTTTTGAATGCAGCAATTTTGGAAAGTCTTATAGAATTAAAATCATTTATTAGGATTTTGCTTATAGAAACGCTATATAATGCGATTCTTACAATTATTTTTTATGGTGCAATTATAAAGTTGGGATATAAAC
Organism: uncultured Clostridium sp.; assembly: GCA_948465565.1. GTDB lineage: Bacteria > Bacillota > Clostridia > TANB77 > CAG-508 > UMGS1994. The sequence goes on along the minus strand of CAOJXR010000009.1, from coordinate 32,458 downwards.
TGGAAAGACAATTTAAACAAAAAAATATTTTGACAAGATATTTTTAAGAGAGAGGGTGACTTAGATTTTGTTTAATAAAACTGAAACTGAAAAAACTAATTTCAGATATAATTTGGTTACTACAATTATATATATTATTGGAATAGTTTTGATTATTCAGCTTTTTAACCTTCAAATTATTCATGGAAAAGAATATAGAGAAACATCTAATACAAAGCTTTCTAAAGAAGCTATAGTTAAGGCAGCAAGAGGAAAGATAGTTGATAGAACAGGTATAGTTCTTGCTGAAACGGAGATGGGATTTAATATTCAACTTTTTAAGAGTAAAGCTTCAGAACAAGAAATGAATGATTCAATGCTTGTTCTAGCTGAGGTTTTAGAGAAGAATGGAGATAAGTATATTGATGATTTTCCAATTTCAGTAGAGCCATTTCAATATGTTTTTTCTTCAGAAGAACAATTAAATAAATGGAAAACTAAATTTAAAATTGCTCCTGAAGCTAGTCCAGAAGAGGCTTTTTATGTTATGAAAGATGAATATAATATTACTGAGCCAGATATAATAAAAGCTAGAAAGATTCTTGGTCTAAGATATACAATTGACCAGAAAGGGTATTCTTCAACTACAGGGTTGGAATTGGCTTCAAATGTATCAAAAAATAGTATTGGAGAGCTTGAGGAGAGGAAAAATGAGCTTTCTGGAATATCGATAGAAACTAAATCTAATAGAGTATATGTTCAAGGTAGCTTAGCATCACATATTTTAGGTTATATTTCTAGAATTGATGCAGAGGAATATAAGGCTAATTCAGATAGATATGAGAGAGATGATTATATTGGAAAAACTGGTATTGAGAAGATGTTTGAAGATTATTTAAAAGGTGTGAATGGAACTAAGCAGATAGATATGACAGTTGATGGAACTACTACAGGTGAATATATTACAAAAGAAGCAATTGGTGGAGCTAATGTTGTTTTGACAATTGATGCTAACTTACAAAGTGTTACAGAGAATGCTTTAAGAAATACTATTGAAAAAGTTAGAAATGGTGGGTTTGGAAAAGTATATAATGTAACAGGTGGGTCAGCTGTTGTAATAAACGTAAAGACTGGCGAGATCCTTGCGATGACAAGCTTACCAGATTTTGAACCAGAACAGTTTTTAAATGGAATTTCACAAGCTAAGTATGATGAATATGTTAGCAATAGAGTTTTTTCTAATAGAGCTATTCAAGGATCATATGCACCAGGTTCCATATTTAAGATGGTTTCAGCTATTGCTGGTTTGCAAGAAGGTGTAATTACTAGAGATGAGAAAATAAATGATACAGGTATTTATCCTAGAGGAAATAATCCACATTGTTGGTATTATGATACATATCATATTGGACATGGATATTTGAATGTTGGGCAAGCTATTGCAGGTTCATGTAACTATTATTTTTATGAAACAGGAAGCAGACTGGGATTAGATAAGTTATCTAGTTATGCTAGTTATTTTGGATTGGGTAGAAAGACTGGGATAGAGCTTCCTAATGAGATTGCAGGTACTTTATCATCACCTAAGACATCAGAGGAAAAGGATGATAGGAATCCTGAGGTTACTCTTTTGAGTTCTTCTATAGGTCAAAGTTATAATGACTTTACACCTATTCAGATTGCAAAATATATTGCTATGATTGCTAATAGAGGAAAAGTTGTTAATCCTACTATAATAAAAAGTGTCGTTGCTGCTGATGGAAAACAAATTCCTACCAGCGAAATAAATGCGTATTTGAAGGAAAAATTTAATATAGTTGATGATGATGTAGATAGTTTAAATATTAGTGAGGAAAATTTAAATGCTGTATTAGAAGGAATGAGAGATGTTACTGATGACCGTAGTAGAGGTACAGCGGTTCAAGTTTTCAAGGGATTTGGAATTCCTGTTGGAGGTAAGACAGGTTCAGCAGAGGCTGGTGAAGATGCAAATGGGAATAGCTTAGTAAATGCTTGGTTTGTTGGCTTTGCTCCATTTGATGAGCCAGAGATTGCTGTTGTTGCTATGATTGAAAATGGTTCTCACGGAACTTATGTTGCGGAGGCTGTTAGAGATATTATTGCTGAATATTTTGGTATGAATATTCAGGAGATTAATGAGGATGTGTCAGCTGTTATGGAGGTAGAAGCCTTAAGGTAGATTATATAGAAGGGAATTGAAGAAGATGAAAAGCTGTTTAAGAGTTTCAAGTACAAAAGATGAAATTAAGATAACTGTTAATGCAGGAACTGAGTTTGAGGACCTTTTAGAGGATTTTAAAATCAAATTGCCTCGTATTAGAAAGTATTATGAAAAAGAGAGATTGCCAATTCATATTGTTGGGAAAGCTTTAAAGGAGAATGAACAAACTGCTGTTAGAGCAATTTTAAAAGCTGAGATTGATACAAACATAACTTTTGGTGATACGAGTGAGGTTTTAGGATTACATGCTATTAAAAGAACATTCGAAGCATCTGTAGAAACCTCTGAGACAAAATTTATTAGAGGAAATTTGCGCTCTGGACAACGTGAGGAATTCTCTGGAAGTATTGCTATACTTGGAGATTTAAATTATGGCGCTGAAGTAATTGCAGGAGAAAATATTATTGTTACTGGAAGAATTAGAGGTATGGCACATGCTGGTGCGAATGGAAATAAGAAAGCTATAATTTCAGCTAATGCCATTGATTCAACTCAAGTTAGAATTGCAAATGTAGTTAAAGAGATTACTGATAATGATTATAAATTACCTTTTATTTATTTAGATGGTGAGAATATTGAAATAAATTAATTATTTATCTAGATGATATAGATAAACTAATTATCAAATAATAGTAGAAGCAGACATAACATTAAGGAAAAATCTTTTGTTTCTTGTGAGTATAGTAAGAAAAGAAGACCTAAAATAATGAGTGTGTCTGTTTCTTTTAGATAATTTTGCAAAGGTACTTGACTTTTAAAAAAATTCTGATATAATCCATAAACACTTGTTCTAGAGCTGCGGGCAGCATTGTTGTTTGCATTACTTGTATGCGTAGAGGAATTTACATCATGTGGATGAGTGGAGTCGTTAGGTCTAGTATTCCTACTTGTATTACATGAATTTGTGGAATTGTTCACATTTTGAGTAGTATTTGTGGATTTTGGCATCGGTATTCTAGGAAATTGTGGAAAGAATGGATTATAAAAAGTCACTTATATTGCCTCCCATTTCTTTAAATTTTTCAAACATTTTTAATATCTGTAAAAGTTTTATGTATTGGTCAATTTTTTCTTTTCTAGTACCTCTCATATATGGTTTTAGAGCTTTTAATAGGGCTTCATCTTGACTATTTCCGATTAGTATTCATTAGACTTAGTAATTTTTGCATTTTAAGGATTGTATCCATATCAAATTGTCCGAAAAGGTGAGTTATTGTTTGGATTTTGGGAGTTTGATTTATTATTGTTTTGAGAGTCTGAGTTATTATTTTGTGTGGTATTATTTTCGGTATTTTCTCCTGAAGAATTAGCTTTAAAGTTGTCTATTATTTGATTTAGGTCTATGTTTTTATCGTTTAATATACTAGATAATTGTTTAGCTAAATCTTCATTCATAAAATACCTCCTTATTTTGGCTTAAGAGTAATGTAGGTTAGTTCTAGTTATCCTTTTTTTGGTTTAATATTTCTTGAGCTTTGGCAAGCCCGGCTTCTAGGTCTTTTTTGTCCATTTTGGATAACATTTTCATAATAGCGTTCATATCAAGATTATTCATTGATTTTCCTCCTAGTTTCAATATATGCAAAGCTTTTTAAAATATATTATGAAATTCACTTAAAAAATGTGATTTTTCTTATAAATTTTAAAAATGTAATAAAAACTTAATACAAAGCGAATGTTAGCGTTTTTTGTCTATATCCGTAAATTATTATGATTTAGTGTTTTTTTTCTTAGAAAAACTAAGATATTGACTAAATTTTTATAATTACTAATATAGGAGTAGGTATAATTAGATAGAAAGGGCAGAGTTTATGCTAACTATGAAAAAACAATTGAACAAAATAGTAGCAATTTTAATTTTGTTATTATTTGTATTAACAGAACTTTTGCCTGTAACTGGAAGTTTTGTATTTGCTGCTGAAAATCAGGATGAAGCTGTTACAGTTATGGGATATTTCTCTAGTGAAAATGCTTTAAAAGCAGACTCGCTTGTTTGTGATGTTAATGAAAAATCGCTAACAGTTAATTTTGAAATTGGATTAAAAAAGAATGGATATATTAAGTCTGGAACTTTAAGTTTTAAAAATTACTTGAATTTTGAGATAAAAAAAGATAGTGATATTCAAATTAAAGATAATGAAATAAAATTAAGAACAATCAGTAAAGATAATACTGAATATATTTCAATTCCGATTGAATTTAAGAGAGATGATGTTGTAGATTTAGCATATTTAAAAAATGTAAATAAAATTGTTTTTTCAGGAATTTATGTAGATAACGATGCCCAAGAACATAAAATTGAGAAAGAAATAGATTTGGAACTTTCATGGAAGGAAGAGACATCAACAGTTATAGAAAGCCATATTGTTAAAAATATTGATTTTAAGTTAGATGATATAAATGGAAAGATTATTCAGACTGTAGTTAAGGTGTCTGGAGAAAATGGAAAAAATAATATACCTCTTAGAGGGTCAAAGCTTAAAGTTGCTATTCCTCAAATTAATGGAATGGTTTTACATGAATTTAAAGTTAATGCAGATAAACTTGCATATACACAGGGGAGAGAAGATTATAATATTGATTTTTCTGCTGAAAATTATGATATTAATGGATATGATGAATTAGTTATAAATGTTCAGAATAGTGATAATGATGGAAGAATTTATAATTCTTATGGAGAAGATATATACACTATTACTTATACATATATAGGTGAGGATAGTGAGAATGGAGTTATTGATTCTTATGTTGATTTTACTTTGAATAATTATTCTGATTTTGAAGAATTTAAAACTTTTAATGTTCAATATGATTTAAATAACGTTTTTGGAAATGCAGTTCAATATACGAAGGAAGAAAAAGAAACAGATATTAGTAAAGGGTATTTGATTGCTAATTCTGGAGCTGAGAGATATGAGATTGTTTATGATAAAAAAGATGTGCTTAATATTAATAGGGCTGATTTATTTAAATCTTTAGAGATTGTAGATAAAGATGAGTATTTTGTTGGCAAAAATGAGGCTATATATAAGACACAGAACGAAAATAGTATGATGTCTTTATATAAAACAACAGAGTTTTCTAAGGAAAATTTAGCTAATGTTTTAGGTGAACTAGGTACAATACAAATTTTAAATTTGAATGATGAAATTCTTAAGGTGTTTTCTGTTGAAGATGACGCTGATGAAAATGGGTTTTTCAAGTTTGAATATGATATGCCTATTTCTAAAATAAAAATTAAAACTTCAAAACCTATAAATGATGGTTCTATATCAGTTTTAAGTAAAAAGGTGATTAGAAGCTTAGATTATTCACGTGATGTTATACGAGATTTTTATAAACTTGTAAATGTATCTGAGGGATTTGCTATATATCAAGATGATACAAAAGATAGTTTAGGTGAAGCTGTAAATGTTATAAATGTTAAAAATACAGCGTCTAAGGCTACTTTAGATATTGCTCAAACAGAGTTATCTACTACTGTCAAAAATGAAGGAATTAATTTTAAAATTAGGTTAAATAATAATGAGGATACCTCTGATTTATATGAGAACCCAGTTTTTGAAATTAGATTACCTAGAGCTGTTCGTGATATTAAAATAAGAAATATAGATTTATTTTATGCTAATGGCGAATTAGAGATTGGAAATGTTGAAAATTTTGAAGATGATGGTTTTATAATTATTAGAGTTACATTAAATGGTTTGCAGTCATCATATAACTTAAATAAGGAAACTGATGGTACAATTATTTCATTTGATGTTGATATGTATGTAGATGAGTTTACAGGAAATATTACTGAATATGCTGAAATGTGTTATTATAACGAAAATTCAACAAGTTATGCAGGTGAAATAGATTGGAATATGTATATTTCTTCTGAAGAAATAGCATATCCTAAAAATGGAACATCTATTATTCCAATTACATATAAAGTTCCTGAAGGTTTATTGAATGCTCAAACTACTGAGACAGCTGAACCTGAACATGTTGAGTCTGAGCCTAATAATAATGAGAACAATACAAATAATGCAGATAATACAGATGATGACAATAATAGTAGTAGGGTTACATCCGTAAATCAAGGGGCACAATCCGAACTTATAGAAGAAAATGCGCCTGCTAAACTTGCTACAATGTTTATTTCTATAATGAATAACACGTCTAATAGTTATGCTAATTTCCAAATACTTGGACGTTTACCTTTTGCAGGTAATAAAGATATATTAACAGATAGAGATTTAGGAACAACAGTTGATACAATTTTGGATTCACCGATTACTAATGGAGACGATGAACTTTTATATACAGTCTATTATTCACAAAATGGTGAGGCAACAACTGATTTGGATGATGAAGCAAATGGTTGGAGTACAAATTATTATAAAACAGGTGCGATAAAATCATATTTGATTTTATTAAATAGTGATTATGTTCTACAACCTGGTGGGAGTTTAGAGTTTGAATATGATTATATGATTCCAGCTGGATTAAGTGCTGGTGATGCATTTTATGGAACTTATGCTACATATTATGAGGAGATTTCAGGGGGAAAAGGTTTATCAAGTTATTCGAGTTCTTCAGCAGATGAAATTGGATATAAAACTCAAAGTAGAGCTACTTTAGATATATCAATGGATTTAGTACAAGATAGAATTTATGAATTATCAGATGCTGAATTTGAGATTTTTGTTACTAACACAAGTAATGTAGATGCGTCTAATGTAAATATTGAACTTCCAATGATGGATGGTTTTTGTCCTGCTTATGTAAGGTCTGAAAAGGGACTACGTGCTGAGATGGATGATAAATATATACGTATATTTGCTGATGAAATAGGAGCATTTAAAGAAAAAAGAATTTTTGTTGGATTTAATACTTTTAGATTAGATAAGAATGTAGAGGAATTTAAGGCTTCTGCTGTAGTAAAATCTGACAATGCGGATGTTATTAGTATTGAAACAGCTGAATATCCAGTTGAAAAAGCGAGATATACTATTACTGATGCTGGAATTAATAGAGAGAAAATAGCAGGTGTTCCTACAAATTGTACGACAAGTGTTGTTAATGTTTCAGAAAACAATTTAACTAATTTTATATTTACAAGACAATTTTCAAAAGAAGTTTCTGTTACAGATGTAAAAGTTGAGGGTAGAGATGATGCTAAAATTCAGTATTATCAAAATATAGGGCTATTAGAAGTTATACTTCCAACTTTTAATAGTAATGAATCAATTACGATTACATATACAATTGTACTAAATAAAGGTGATTTAACAGGTAGTGAATTTGTAGTTAATTCTGAAACAACTTGTTCATCTAATGAGGGAAATAATGTAATTTATGAAAATAAAATGGTATTTTATTTGCCAGATGTAAATATTCGTTTACTAAATCAAAATGATGTTGGATATATATTAGAAGATGAAAAAGTTACATATAAGTATGAAGTTAAAAATAATACTAAGTTTGACATGTATAATTTTAAAATGATACTTGAAAAATCAGATAATATTGATGTTCAAACTTTGGATATTAATATTAATGGTGAAACTACGTCAATAGCCAATGTTCCTAGCCTTGATAAAGCAATACCTTTTGGTTTAAAGAAGGGAGAAAGTGCAATAGTTACAATTAATGCACGAGCAAATAAAAATGGTGTTGGTATAGGATATACTAGATTAAAAGCAAGTGCTTTAAATGAAGAGTTTGCTTCTGAGACAAATTATACTGTTGTTGAAAATAACTTGGAAGACAGTAATTATGAAATTACAGGGTCTACATATATTGACAATAAAAACCAGTCAAAAGAGGCTATATCAGGTATTGTAGTTGATTTGTATAATTCGGAAACAAATGAAAAAGTGGCAACTACTATTACAGATGTTTCTGGTAGATATGTGTTTAAGGATCTACAGAATGGTAAATATTATGCTAAATTTAATTATGATGAGGATAATTATGCTATTCGTTCAAGGGATTCTGAAACAATATTGCAAAATCAATCTAATGTACTTAATGTAAATAATAGTTATATGACAGATAATATTTCGATTGATAATAGAAGTATTTCAAATGTTAATTTGGAATTGTCAGATGATAGTATATTTGATATGAAAATTGATGCGGATGTAGTTAAAATGACTGTACAAAATAGTGCAGAAAATACATCTTTCTATCAAGAAAATCCAAAGCTTGCAAAAGTTGATATTAATCCTAAGTTAGTTAATGGTTCAAAGGTATTTATTGAGTATAAAATAACAGTGAAGAATCAGGGTACAGTTCCTGGAAAGGTTACTAAAATTGCTGATTATATATCTGATGGACTAACATTTGATTCTTCTATAAACCCAGATTGGTATATGGAAAGTGATGGAAATGTTTATAGTAGAAGTTTAGATAAAGATGTAATTGAACCTGGTGAGGAGAGAGTATTAAGATTAATACTTGTTAAAAATATTACTGATGATGATATTGGCTTAATTCATAATACAGTAGAGATTGCTGATGCTATTAATGATAAGGGTATTCCTGATATTGATTCAATACCAGGAAATCAGCTAGATGGAGAAGATGATTTATCTTATGCAGATGCTATTATAGGTGTTTCAACAGGTTTATCAATTGGTGTTCTCCCAGTGGTTTTAGTTGGAATTATTGTAATTGTTCTTTTATCAATTAGTGTATGGAGAATAATTGAGAAAAGGAGGTATGTATAATGAAAAAGAGTAATATATATACAATTCTTTTCTGTTTAATAATTTGTGTGTTTTTGGGATATGTTTTAATGACTTCAGAGGTTTTGGGAATTGAACTTGAACAAGATTATAAAGCTGATTTCGGACCATTTGTTGGTGAATTATATTTTGATGACATGGTTAGTCATTCATCAATATTTTGTAATAAACATGGTAGCCCATTTTTCGTAAAGAAGAAAAACAAAATTGATATAACTGGTTGGGTAAAAATTGGTACTGCTGATAAAGTTATAGTTAATAAAACAATTGAGGGATATAGTAATGAACTTGATAAATATAATGCTCCGCCTGTAGGTACTACTATACCTGATAATGACCCTAGAAGGATTTTGATTGCTGGACCTGTGACACATGGACAATGTGGGGAAGCGACTTATGAATTAAAAATAACTGCTACAGCATATTCAGGTAGTGTGAAATCTTCTTCAGTAATTACTGCATGCAGTCCAAAGAGTGCAATGGGTGCTAGTAGCGATATACCTTCTAAGTTTCCACTTATTGTATATGCTACTGGAATAACTAATTACCAAATTAGTTCTCCTGCTGAAAAGCATATAAATGATAATATTGCATATTTACTTGCAGAAGCAAATGCTAATACAGTTGGTTTGAAACCTGCTGAATCTGAGGCTAATATAGCTTGGTGGAATAGGGATAGCAGTTCTGCTACTCTTTCAGGAGATGCTGGAGAATTTGAGTATTTTCTACCAGAGAATGATCCTAGAGCAGAAGATATAGAGGCTGCTGCTGAACAGGCTATAGCAACACTTAACCAACAACTACAAGAAATTGATGTTTTGATTGGGCAATTAAATCAAGAATTGACGATTTTGAATACAGATAACCAAAGTGCACAGGCTAAAATTACAGAGTTAGAGGGTACAATTGCAAGTTTAGAGCAATTTATTGCAAGTGAGCAAGAAGGCAAAGCTATGTTTGAAGGTTATAGAGATTTTGATGAACAAAAATTAGCTGGGTTAAAATCAGAATTGAAAAGCTTGCAAACAGATTTACGAAATAAACAACAAGAATTTTCTAAAGTAAATAGAGAGCGTCAGGCAATACAAGGGCAAATTAGTAGATTAAATTCAGATATAGTTAAATTACAAGAGACTGTAGATGGATTGACTTTAGAAGTTGCAAACTTAACTAATGAATTGAATTTGTTAAATCAGGAATTAAATGAATTACGTAATAATGGTGGAAATGATACTGAAATTTCCAAAAAGAATGTAGAGATAAGTGAAAAAGAAAAAGAACTTCAAAAAAAGCAAAATGAGTTGAGTGCAAAAAGAGCAATAATTGCAAATAAACAAGTATTGGTTTCAGAAAAACAGGTAGTACTTGATGATAAACAGTATGAAGTTGATAATAAACAATCTGAGGTTAGTCAAGCACAATTACTTGTTGATAATAAACAACAAGAAGTTAATCGTACAGATGCTACTCTTAAAAATGATAAAAGGATTATAGAGCAATGTGAGAAGAATATTGCTGAAGCTAAACAAAAAATTGAAAATGCTAAAAATGAAATAGAAGGCTATAAATATATCACAGGAGCTAATAAAGGGACATGGCAAGAAGAAACTACTCCTAATAAAGCTACTATGAGTTATGAGGAATATAAGAGTTATTTGCAAAATAGAATTAATGAACTTCAAATGCAAAAGACTCAATTGGAACAAGATAAAGCAACAATTGAGAATAGCAAGAGTTCTGATAAATTGAAAATTGATGTAATTAAGGATATTTTTGATAAATATCAAGAGAAGAAATCTACTGATAAAGAAGGTTTTTCAGCACATAGTGCTAATGGAAAACTACATGAAGCGGCTATATTTAATCAAATGCATGATGTGATAAGAAATGTTGGCGGAGATATTGAAGGTGAGGCTACTGTTAATTATCAAAAAACAATAAAAGACCTTACTAAAGTATCTGATGTTAAGGTGGATTATAATGCAGAAACTCAGGAATATACTGTTGGACCTTTTTCAATTCAATATTTAGAAGTGTATGCAAATAATAACCAATTTGCTGGTATTACTGGTGATCCAGTGCTAAGTGTAATGAAAGATGATCAAGAAGTTAAAATGAAACTTAGTGAAGGAGGATGGGGATTTGCGTATAAGGAAAGAAATGCTGAGGGACGATTAGTAGATGTTGAGAGAAAGAAAATAGGAACATTAGGAGACAAGGTGCCACAAGTAGATGGCTCTACTGTATTTACTAATTTTGATGCTGTTCCACATACTGATGAAGAATTTTATATTGTACTTGAGTATGGAGAAGGAATTCATAAGATAACTGGTTTAGAGTTTGAATTTAGATGTTTGACTATAGAGGCAGAAAAAGAAGAAACAACAGGAACAGTTGAGAAGTGGAAATGGGAAATAAATGCGATTTCATTTGGAAAATGTTCAACAAGCGTAGATACAGGAACGACTAATATTGACCCAGAGACAGGGGAGGAGACTCCTGTTACAGCAGCATGTGATAAGACCAATTCGGCTTATGTAATAGTTCAAAGAACAAAAGTTGGAGATATTGATATTCAGCCAACAATGAGAGTACTTATGGCTAATAGATTGTATGGCGAGCTTACAATGTATAATGAAGATAATCTTGTAGTTGTTCCAGATAGTAGTCCAGCGTCATTAAAAATAGAGTGGGAAATAGATTTAACTACTACTGTAGGTGGTGATGTTTGGGTTGATGAAGATAGTAAAAAAATAAATAATGCAATTGATGGTATTAGACAGACTGATATTGATAAGGAAAGCGGTATTAAAAATATTGCTGTAACTGTGTACTTATATTCTGGAACTTCAAAGGTTAAAGAGGCGATTGCACATGATAATGATACTGGAAGAATTGAATGGCCTATTTATACTGATGATGTTGGACATTGGGGAATTGATAGACTTGAGGCTCCTGGTGGAGGACCAAAATATTTCTATGTTGTAGAGTTTGAATATGATGGACAAGTCTTAATGAGTACTACATATATGGCAAATAGTGATGGCACACAAGGTACGACAGCTCAATTTAAAGAAAATCCAGATGCTTATAAAGATAGTTCACTTGCTTTTGAGGAAGTTGATAGTAGATATAAATTTGACCAAACTTTTGGTGAGATTACAGGAGATTCTCAAATAAGTGGAACTGATACAAAAGGATATACTAATACAACTAATGAAACTGGGGAAAGTGCAAGTTATAATTCAGAAGATGTAGACCCAGATAGCCCTGCTGCTACATGGGATGGCGAGTTTACTGATATGCAACTTTCTAATGAATTATCATATAAAGGTGAGAATATAACTGAAGAAAATACAGGAAAAGCACGAATTAAATCTACATTAAAGTCACCTTATACAGATGATGAAAACCCTGCAAAAGTTACTTGGGTTGATGAAAGTACAACAAATGAAGAATATAAAAGATACAGAATGGTTGCAACTACTTTTTATAATGATACATCTACACATGATGTTAGTGTAAACAAAGATGATTTTAGAACTAAGTTACCAACTGATGAATGGGAATATACTTTAAATAAGAATGTTGATGGAAATAAGAGATATATAGCTGATTACATGTTACATATAAATTTGGGATTGAAGGAAAGAAAAGAAACAGATATTAGTGTTCTTAAGGATTTATATAAAGTAACAGTTGTTGTTAATGAAAAGAAGGTAACTAAAGAGTTTAACCCTTATGGGGATAAGACTGAATATGACGAGTTATTAATTGAACTTGAGAAATTTAAAAATGATGGTGGATATACATTAGGCTTATATGCTTCTGATGTTGCATATCAAAGTTACCAAAGATATTGTAATGCTATTAGTAAAGTACAGGAAATAAAAGAGGGAACAGAGTTACGTGTTTTTGCAACATATGTTATAAGGGCTTACAATAATTCTGAAACTAATGATGTTGAGATTAATGAGCTAGTAGATTACTATGATGATGATTTTACTCTTGTGGAGGAAGATTTTTATACATCTATAGTAAATGATGATATGAAAAGAGAGAATATAAGAGTGGCAGAGGCACCATATTACAGAATTTGTGATGCTAGTGCTGCTAATGATTGGAAACCTTCAAGAGAGGCAACTTTAGAGGGTTATAGTGAAGAAAATTCAGGTGATATTGTTTGGGAGATTGATGGAACTACTGGAAATAAATTAAAAACTAAGGACCTTACAGAAAATAAAATTAAGAATACTCAATGTGCTGAAATATTTACTACTTATGAGGTTGACCAAGTTGGATATAACAATATGAAGGATAATAATTCTGCTACGATGGCAGATAGAAGTAATCTTCTTAAAGAACATTATAATATTGCAGAGGTTGCTAATTATTCAACATATTATTCAGAATTGGACTTAGAACCAGAGGGAAATTATCACCCATATAAGGCTGGGTGGGTTTCAGGTAAAGTTGACAGAGATTCTGCTCCAAATAATATTAATAGAGATGACTTAACAAACGAAGATGGCTATGAGGATGATACATATATGGCTCCTATGTTAAAGATAGAACTTAAGACAACTGAGAGAGACATGTGGGGTGTTGTATGGGAAGATAAGAAATCTGAAGATGTGGATTATGATGCTAAGGTTGGTGATGGTGTTTATAATGGTGAAGATGCTGTAGATGGTGTTGAAATTTCACTATTTGAAGTTATCAACTTAAGTGAAGTAAATTCTGCTGGAAGTTATGCTGGTGATTTTGATGGATATGAGTATTACTATAAGGTTCCAAATCAATTTTATAATTTCCCAGAGGGAAGCCAAAATGGTAATGATGGAACTGGTCCTGTTGTTACAGGAAGTTCTACAAGGGGAGATGGAAACTGGTATATTTATGGTTTCTTAGCTGGTGATTATACAATAAGATTTGATTATGGTAAAAATACTGATCAAAATTGTGTTATTTATAAAAATGATGGAAGTAGTTCATCAGAGGAAATTATTAGGCGTAATGGTCAAGATTATGAAAATACAAGATTTTTGGGAAATTGTTTAACAGATGGTGCTATAAATGATAAATTCCTCGATTTGACAGGTACAGTAGTTCCTAGTGATTTAGCAGTTTCAAAGGCTAGAGATAATGAATCTAGAAGAATGGTTGTTAACTCATATTCTAGAACTATTGAAAATGGTACGGCAGAGAAGTTAAGAGATAGATTATCTAATGATGAGGAATATGTTCAGGCAACTCAAATGTTTTCTGAGACACCTATTATGCAAATTGAGGTTGAGGATCCTAAGATATTACAGAGAAATGATACTCCTAATGGAACGCCTGCAAATCCTTTATATGTTGAAGGAAAAAATAATGTAAATAATGATGCATATAGATATAGTATTCCAAATATAAACTTTGGTATGGAAGAGAGAGCAAAGACAGATATTAGGCTTGAAAAATATATTGATACGATTTATCTATATAAGTCAGGAACAGTGATTTGCCAAGTGGCTGTAAAGGAAGATGGTACTGTTGATGCCCAAAATGAATATACACAATATTTAGATAAATTAACATATATTGGACATCAAACTTATGATGGTTCTGCTGCTTCTGGAATGTGTCAACAAGGATTTTTCGCAATAGAAGTTGAAAATGAGTATATGAGTGATTTGAGTTTAGTAATTAAATATAAGATAAAAATTATAAATTCATCAGAAACTGATTTTACAGGAGCACTAAGTAGATGTTTTGCACCATCTACAATGGTAGAAGCGGCTAGTGCTACAAATATGGTTGATTTATATGAAGTTGGAGATGTAGCGATTTCTGATTTATATGAAGATGGTATTTCAACCAATACTACACTTCATAAATTAATTGAAGATCAATATAGTAGAAGCGGTGAAGTAGATGATAAAGTTAGTGAATTGATAGCCACTGGAGATACATATTCGATAGATCCTACTGATTCATTAAGACCAGAAGCTATTGTTTACGGTAAGTATGTTGGTAGATATTATTATGAAAATAGAATTGGTGAAGATGGAGATGTATATGAGTTTACTAACCATCAATTGAAGACTATTGATACGCCAACTTTACCAAGTATTAATATTACATATTCTGGTGATAATGTTGTTAAAACTACGGTTGATCAAGTAATTGAGTATATAGATATTGATACAAGTTTAGATTTGGATGAAAATACAGCTATGGAAAATACGTCATGGACTTTAGTAGACCCTGAGGATGAGGCTGATGGAACAATAGTTGCTTTGAAGAATTTACTTTCTGATAGTTCATATAAAGATTATGGTAGAACTGAGGATGATGGTAGAGGAATATATGACGAAAAGGGTAGAAAGTTCTTTAGAAATTCAAATGTAAATATAGCCATTTCAGATAATGAGCGCTTGTCTAGAGACGATAATAATAGAGTAGTATATAATTCAACTTCAGTACAAAGTGCTTATAACCCATATTTGACAACGGAGTTAGTACCTACAAGTTATTCGGCTGATGAGAAAGAGAATTCTTCTGTTATATACGTTATAACAAGAAAGAATACTACGTCAGATGATGAGGCTAATTCGATGAAGATGGATAACTTGGCAGAGGTTTTGGTATATTCTAATACTATAGGTAGACGTGATGTGAACTCCGTTCCAGGTAATGCGATGGCAATAGCTAAAGAAAATGGTTTCTGGCTTGCTGGATATAATAGTATTGACCATTATGGTATGAGAAATATTGATGATTATACAAATGTGGGCGGTGCTGGTGCTATATATGATTGGACAAGGTATCCAGAAAATGACCAGTTTGCGCCAGAGTATGTGACAATTATTCCACCTACTGGTACAGCATATATGACAATAGTTCAGAAGAATGTTGTTCAAATAGTTGGAATGTGTACAGTACTTGTTGGACTTGTAATAATATTTGTAATTAAACAGAAGAAGCTATATGGAAACAGACAAATATGATAAAAGTTAAAGTTCTCTAATTATTTTAGAGAACTTTAGCTATAAAAATAAGTGATTTATCCACAACTTAGTGAATAAACTGTGGATAACATACCCTAGATAGTTTACATATTTATTTTATGTTAACAAGAAAAAGTCGAAATTTTACACAATAAAAATTTAATACAATTGTAAAATAGCTTGAAATATGACTTTTTTCCGTAAATAAACATAATGTATAGAAAATCTTTTATTTATTAGTAATGTTTTTTTATAGTTGACATTTTTATAAGAGCATTTAAAATTAGAATTATATAAATAGCAAAAAAACTAATATTTGCGGAGGTAAATTATGCAAAAAAAGAGAAAATTAAAGGAGAGAGTTCTTGCCAGTTTGATTGCATTCATGTTGGTATTTACAGACTTTGCACCTTTGGGTTCTGCTCTTGTTTCTTTTGCTGCTGATAATAGTGCTGATAGAATTAATTTTTCAGCACAATTTGTCGAGATTGCAGCAGATGATAGTGAAGTAAATGAACCAAATGCAGAAAATGTGGAGAATTCAGAAAATTCAGATGGTACAGGCATCTTAGATGAACCTGAAAATTCAGATGGCACGGGTATTTTGGACGAGCCAGAGAATTCAGATGGTGAAGGTATTTTGGATAATCCAGTGGATTTTGATGTAATAGCAAATCCAGAAGAGAATACACCAATACTTGATTCAGAGCCTGAAGAACCTTCAACAGTTCAAAATCCAGAGGAGAAGCCAGAGACAGAAGCTAAAACGATTTTAGCTTTAGAACTTGTTGTTGGTGTTCAAAGAAGTGGATATTTGAAAAATGCCAAGATTGATATTAAAAATTTGGAGAACCAGATTTTCACTTTAAAGAGTAATGAACTTTTGGGTGAATATGTTCAATCTATTCAGGATAACAAAATAAAATTGAAACAGATTAATAGTGGAATTGAAGTTAGAGTGTATATTCCAATTGAAGTTAAGTCTGAAGAGTATATTGATGTAAAGAAAATCCAAGAAGGAGTACAAGTTATTTTATCTGGTACATATGTTGATGAAACAGGAAGCGAAGAGATTATTACAAAAGATACTAAAGCAGTTTTGAATGTTACAAATAATGTTAATTTTGTAGTAGATTCTGAGATTGAGAAATTCATACCATATGTTAGAGATGGAATAAACTGTGCTTTAGTTCAGTTGCGTGTAAATGGATATTCTGAAACTGGAAGTCAATTGCCAATACAAAATTCTCAATATGAGATGGTAATTCCTAAAATTGAAAATGCTTCAGTAGAAAATCTTTCAGTATCTGCTATACATACAGGATATACTAATGGACATACAGGAAATGCAGTTGTTTTCACAAATGAAAATTGGAGCTACGAGTTTGAAAAGGTTGGTATAAATATTGATAATGTTCAGAATGATATGGGCTACAAGATGAGTAATGGAAAGGATGAATTTATAATTTCTTATACTTATGTAAATTGTCCAGAGAATATGAATACAGAAACATTGAAAGCAATGGTTTCTGGAAAATCAAATGTGTTTACACCACAAGGAACAACAGAAGTAAGTGCTTCAAAAGAAAAAGAATATGATTTATCTCAAGCAAATTCAAATATAATTACTTATGAAGTTAATGGAAAATCACAAGAGGTTAGTAAAGGATATTTGTATGCTAATGATAATGTAGAAAATCCTGAATATGAGATTGAATTCGAAACAGGATTTAGCGTAAATATTTCAAGAGTTGATTTGCTAAATATTGTTGAAGTAAGAGAAAGAGCAGAGTATTTTACTGATGAGTTTGGAAATGTTTATAATACTTCAACTGAGAACGGAATTAATAGTTATTATAAATCAGTTAGATTACATAAAGAGAATTTATTATCAATCATCGGAGAGACTGGTAATTTTGAATTACTATTAGAAGATGGTACATCACTTATTCAAATAAATAAAGATACAGCTGATGATGGAGATGGTTTTGTTACAATTGATTTTGGGGAAAATAGAATTGACAAGATTTTAATGAGAATAAATAATCCAGTTGGAGAGGGTATTTTAAATATAGAAACAGTTAAGGCAATTGCTAAAACTACATATAAAAAAGCAGAATTACGCAATTTTAGAGAGTTAGTTAATGAGTATGTTGCTGCAGCTGCACTTACAGAAGGTATTATTACTGAGATGGGTGATAGAAAGACATCCGTTATATTAAAGGACACAATAACAGATGCGACAGTTTCATTGAATAGAAATGAACTTAGTACACTTGTTGATAATGAAGATGTTGAAATAAATATATCATTAAACAATGCTAGTGATATTAGTGATGTTTATAATAATCCAGTGTTTGAACTTACATTCCCAGATGAAGTTGAGGAAATTAATATAAAAGATATTAAGCTATTATATGGTAATGAAGAGTTTGATATTTCAAATGTTGAAACACTTAAAAATGAAAATGGAAATGTGATAATAAGAGTTACTTTAAGTGGAATGCAAAGCAAATATACTTTGGGTGATTCTGATAAAGGTACAACAGTTATATTAAAGACAGATATAAAAGTTGATATGTATAGAGCTTCAAGAGATACAGAGATAGTTATGAATTATATTAACTATGATGCAACAAATTATGCTATTGGTGCAGATTTAAGAAAACCAGAGGAGTTAACAAGAGATGTATTGATTGGTAGAGAAGGAACTTATGATACATCACTTAAGATTGTTGCACCAGAAGGTTTTGTAAATGCACAAATGATTTCAGGTTATAAAGATGATGCTTCTATAATTTCTGTAAATCAAGGAACAAAGAGGGACAGAATAGAGAGCTTTAAAGTTGCAAGAGATGCAGAGATGAAGATGATTCTTATAAATAATACTAATGAAAATATGAATGACGTACATATTTTAGGTAGAACAATATTTGCTGGAAATAAAGATATTATAAATAATAGTGAACTTGGTACAAACCAAGATGCACCAATGATTTCTGGAATTGTTCCATTAGCAAGAAATGTACAGAATGTAGAAATTTATTATTCAGAAAATGGTGAGGCTACTGATGATTTAGAAAACTCAGAAAATGGATGGGTTGTAGAAAGCGACGTACAGGATTTTAAGGAGATTAAATCATACTTAATTGTAGTTGATGGACAAGTTAATATTGGAGATATCTTAATGTTTGCATATAATTTTGAGATACCTGAGAAATTAGGAAATAACTTAGATTTATGTGGAACGTTTGGAACATATTATGTGGGTGAAGAGACTAGAGGAATTGGTGAGGCTGATAAAGTTGTTTTATCTACAGTGGATGCTCCAGTGTTAAAAGTTGAAACAACATCAGATGTTAATCAAAAATTTGCAACAGAAGGACAACATATTAAATTTACTGTAAAAGTAAGAAATGAAGGTAGATCAATATCTGAGAATACAGTTGTAAAGAGTGTTATACCAGAGGGAACAACCTATGTAGAAAATGGTGTTCTTAGAACAGATGTAAAAGAGCTTAATATTGATATGGGTAATATTGAACCAGGAGAGGCAGAAGAGGTTACATATGAGGTTCAAGTTAATAGCTCATCAGCAAATATTGAGACTGATAATAAAGTAAATGCTGAAGGATTAGAAAATCCTATAGATACTGAAAAAGATTCTATCCCAGTTGAGACAGCTCAAGTAAGTATTGATTTTAATTGTGACCAGGCTGGAAGAATTGTAGAAGAAAATAAGAATATGTATTATACAGCAACTATTACAAATAATATGGAGGAGCCTTTACATAATTGTAGAGTAGTACAAAGTATTCCAGAAGGTATAGATGTTGTTGAGGCGTATATAGAGGAATATGTTGAGGAAACAAATTCTTTTACAAAGAATGAAGGTATATATAATCCATCTACTAGAACTGTTACATGGATGGTAGATAGTATAGATACATTCAAGGCTTTTAAAGTAATTGTAAATACTAATGAAATAGAAGAACTTGAGAGAGAATTAGTATCTTCAATAAGAGTAAGTTCTAATGAACTAAATAAAGAGTATGTTTCAAATGAAATTATAAGTACATTAGCTCGTCCTCAATTAGAAGTAAGTTATTATTCATCTAATGATAACAGATACATAAAAGAGGGAGATACAATTCAATATATTTTAGAGATTAGCAATACAGGAAGGACATCAGCAAATAAGATAAACATTGAAAATATTGTTTCAGAAGAGATGAGAGCTACTGCAATAAATTGTATAAAAAATAATAATGTATATGCAGGTCATGTTGGAAAAAATGCAAGTGTAATTGTAAAATTAGAGCCAGGTGAGACTGCTAAGGTTGTTATGGATTGTACAGCACATAACTTGCCTAATTCAGTGGATGAGAAGTTTACAGGAAATAGTTGGACTATATCAGGAACTAATTTAACAGAAGTTTCTACACCTAAAATAGAAAATATTGTTCAACAAAATCCAACTACAGTAAATTATAACTATGGTAGTTCAAATTCAAATGTAAAACGTCCAACGGGAGATACGGCAGCAACTAATGCAGGTTATGTTGCTAATGTTGAAACTAAAGTTGCAGATACAACACCTCAAGTAGAACAACCTGGATATAGAATTTTAGGTAGAGCATTTAATGATATTAATAATAATGGACAAAGAGATGACGACGAAGAGGGTATGGGCAATGTAGTTGCTAAACTATATAATGTTTCATCACAACAAATTGTTGCACAGACTGTAACAAATAGTATAGGTGAATATCTATTTGATAATGTTGTTGCTGGCGAATATTATATTAAGTTTGAATATGATACAACAAAATACAAATTGGCAGATTACAAGAAAGAAGGAGTAACTCCAGATAGAAATTCAGATGCGATTATATCAAATTATAAGGTAGTAACTGATAAGATAAGTATAGTTGATAGAAGTATATCAGATATAGATATTGGTTTAGTTAGAGCAGGAATATTTGATTTGTCATTAGATGCAAATCTAAATAGAATAATTGTTCAAGATAGCAAAGAAATGAAGACATATGAAATGGAGAACTCAAAACTTGCTAAAGTTGATATAAATCCTAAGTATGCAAATGAGTCAGAGATATATGCTGAGTATACTGTAAGTGTAACTAATAAAGGTGAAATTGCAGGATATGTTAAGAGAATTGTGGATTATTTACCAGAAGGATTGTCATTAGATACTGGAATGAATCCAAATTGGTATATTGGTGCTGATGGAAATGCATATACGAATGAACTTGAGGATGTGTTGATACAACCAGGAGAGACAAAAGAAGTTAAGATTATATTAACTAAGAAGATGACAGAAGATGGTACAGGAATAGTAAATAATATATTTGAGATAGCGCAAACGTATAATGAATATGCTATAGCTGATATCGACTCAGTAGAAGGAAACAGAGCTGAAGGTGAAGATGATATGAGCAGTAGTGATATGATTATTGGTATACAAACAGGTGGAGGCTTAATCAATATAATGCTTATAAGTACTACTCTGATAACATTGCTTATTGCTCTGTATGTAATAAAGATTCAAGTTGATAAAAAAACAAAGGAGGGGATAGTATGAAAGCGAATATAAAGAATAATCTAAAAACTATTACAATTGTCTTAATCATGCTATTGGTAGCTTCTTGTGTGTATTATGGACTTATACAGCAGATTGCTATAGCACGTAGTGGTGCAGAAGTAACAGAAGAATCTAAAACGAGAACAACAGAGGATAAAAGTTGGCAAGATAGACAGCAAAAAGATACTGAAGCACAAGTTGATGGTGCGCAAGGTAATAGAACAAGAGTAAGAGACCCAAAGAATAAATTTGATCAAAGCAATCCTAAGCTTAAAGAATTGTTTAGCAAAATTCATCCTGAGCAGGTAAGAGATGATGGTGTATATGTGGCGTCTAGTGATTTGAGAGAAATACCAAGTTTACTTTGTTCTGCTCTTGGTGTAACTTTACCAGACTGGGCTAATACATATGTAACTACTTATGACCACGTACTTGGTAGTTATGTACATACTAATAAAACAGATCAAGGAAAGATAACAGCATACTTGACTCCATCAGATTTGAAGCCTGTACCTGCAAGTGCCCTTAATAGAACTTGGATTGGAGGTATTCTAGATAGCCAAGTTTGGGAGACTGACGAGGATGGTAATAGAACATTAATTAGTGGTGAATTGGTTACAGACAATAGAGGAGAAAACGGGGAAAATGTAAGAGATATAGCAACTGGTGATTATTGTACAGTATTTTTGACTGATTGGAATGAAACTGAATGGGGTGCTACACCAATAAAAAGATTTGATGACCCAGTATATAGTAAAACTCTTGCTAAGTTTTCAAATATAACTGAACATAAAGCAACACCAGCAGAAGCATGGGTGCTTGCTGAGTTTGATAAAAATGATGAACCTGATTTGTCAGTAATTGAAAGCGATAGAGAGTATCAAGGAGTTCCAGAAGGAATTTATGCTAATATTGGTGGAAAACAGATAATTATTACTGGTGATGGTGATATTGGTACAGAACAATTTATTGAATATAAAAATGGTAAATATTACTATGTAGATATTGATGGAGAAGGTGCTGAATATTATCCATATACATATGTTCAGCATGCTTGGTGGAAAGTAAAAACTAAAGGTAATGATAAACAAAGCAACATGGTTGAAACTGATTTAGCAAAAGAGGCAGAGGCTTTTGAGGCTTATATAAAAGAAGTTACTGGACAAAGTGATGTTGAAAGCCTTGAAAGAGATGAAAATGGACTATTTAAGATTGATTATCAAGTTGATTTTACATCTGATGCAAAGACAAGATTTAATGCAGAAACTAATAAATATATAATAGGACCATTTACATTAGATTACTTAAGATGTGCAACAAAACAAGGTGAGAGAGATAAAGTAAGCTTTTGTGGAATTTCTAATTCATTGATTATTGGTACTGATGCTGATGGAAATGAGTTACTTGATGAAGAAGGAAATAGTAGATTAAAGCTAGATGAAAATTATAGATTTGTTTATGATGATCCAGAAGCTCACAAGAATAACAGAAATGAATGGGATAGAGATAAGGAAGACGATGATTGTACTGATGAACTTTATTATCCATATCCAGCACCTAATGAGGAGTTTTATATAGAAATTGATTACTTAGATGATTTATCATTAATTAAGAATATTAAATTCAATTTCCAATACATGACTTCTGGTGGTGAGTATGAGTTCTGCGATGGTACTTTCTTAAGAATTAAATGGGTATTCAACTGGGATATGGACATGGAAACAAGACCAGGCCAAAACTCAGATGGAAATAGAAGTACATCTGCAAATGTAAGTTCTGAGACGAATGGTAATTTTGTAACAGCAGGATCTGATATTAATATTGATGTTGTTGGTGCAACATGGTCTGGTGGTCAACCTTGGACACCTCCAACAGGTGGACCAGGAGGAGGTCCTACAATAACACATACACCAGGTAACTATACATTTACAGGATATGATCCAAATGATACTTTACACTGGTATAGATTTAGATACTGGTTGGAGCCAGAAACTTATGTTTCAAATACCGCACAGAGTTTGATTAATGTTTTTGCTCTTCATTTAATAGTTGATATTGATGAAGTTGAGCTTGAAATAATTCCTGATGATCCATGGATAGATTTGCGTACATCAATGGGTGGATTTGTATGGATTGATAAGGATGAGCAAAAAGACCAAAGTACATCAGGTACATTAGGAATTTATGAAGAAGGAATAGATAAACGTGCACCTGAGAATAGTGTTGAGGTAATTGTTTGGAAAGTTACTTATGATGCTAACGGAAATGAAATCGAAAGAGAAAAGGCTTTAGGCTGGATGGATGATGGTGAAGCTGGCAAGCGGAAATGGTAGCGGTGTTAAGGATAATCAATGGACTCAAAACTGGACAAATGGTGGAAATACGGGTAACAGTAATAATGGCAACAACAATAGCAATAATAATAACAACGGTGGAAATAACAACAATGGCGGAAATAATAACGGCGGCAATAACAATAATAATGAAGGCAACAATGGCGGAGGCAGCAATAACGGCGGTAGCAACAACGGCGGTGGCAGCAATAACAATGGCGGAGGCAGCAATAACGGCGGTAGCAACAACGGCGGTGGCAGCAATAACAATGGCGGAGGCAGCAATAACGGCGGTAGCAACAACGGTGGTGGCAGCAATAATGGCAACAATAATCAAAAACTTGTTTATGGTGATGTTGACTATAGCATAAGAACTGAGGATAATACAGACAGCTTTGCTGATGACTTAAATATTGATATAGATATTTATTGGTTTGAAGATGACAAAATAAGATTAGGTTTAATGGGTGATGTAGGAGATAAAATATATCATAATTCTAAGTTTAATTTCTTTAACTTACGATGCAATACACCAGGAGTAAAAGCTTCAATAAAGCAAATGCGTGAGTTATATGCTGATTATCCTACAGATACACATAATAGATATGTTTACTTGGAAATTGATAGAGATTATACTTTAGGTAAAGTACAGAAAGTAATACAATTTGATGTTGAATTTGAGTCAGAAGACGAGAATGTTAGAAATAAATCTACAGTTACATTGAATTTGAGTTATGAAAATACACTTGCTAGTAATATTACTACTACTGACAATACTGCTGTAGCATCAGTTGGAAGTGAAGCTATAGTTCCAGTAAATTTCAGAAATGAAAATGCATTTAATAATGCTATAGCGTTAGGTACAAGTAGTAGAGCTGGGGAGGCTACTGGTAATGGACAAAATGGCGAAAATAGTGAGGGTTCAGCTACAAAGATTGATTTTAAAGAAAATAGATTATATATAGATGAAAATGGTGAGTACTTTATTCCTAAAATTCAAGTACCAAGTAAAGAAGGTAAAGAAGAAGGTACAATTATTGCATATGATGTTGAGTTTATATATGATGGACAAACTTATGAAACTACTGAGTATTTAAAATCAACAGGTGTAGATGATGTTGAAGGTAAATTAGAGGCATTTAAGAAGACTCCTGAGGAAACTGCTGGTGAGGCAAAAGACTATGAGGATTATAAGAATGATAGTTATGTAGTTGAGAATGCTGAAGAAAGAAAAGAATTTGATAGCTACTTTACAGAAATTAAAGGTAGAGACCCTATAAATAATGGTGAGACTACTGGTGAAACTGCTGGTGGACCTACTGGATTCTACTATGAAGATGAAGATGGAGATGGTAAGTCAACTGGTGAAGATGAACTTAAATATAAGAAGGCAGAAAATTCAGAATATGCTTTGGACTTCATGAACGATTTAGTTGAAGAGGTAGAAGGAAAGAAGACTATTTCTACATTGATTACACATGATGAAGATGGATATATTTTGAAGAAATATAGATTTGCTTCAAGAACATCAGAAGCAGGCTTGTTGTTACCTTATGAAACAAAATATCATAATGTAAAAGATTTGTATGATAATATATATTTCCAAGAGGATGCATATAAGCCTATTAATGAGTACTTTACTCAAATAAATATGGGATTACTTGAAAGATATCATTCAGATGCTAGTATGTTGAAAGACTTATATTCAGCTAAGATTATTGTTAATAATCAAGAGTCTCCAACTTATACATTTAATGAACTTAAATTTAATAGTTTAGGAGAACTTAAAGAAGAAGCTTTACATCAACAAATTGAGTCAGGATATAGGGAACAGACATATAAAATAGATTTGTATAATTCAGATTACAATTATAGATCAAGTGTATATGACACAATCACTGATACTATAACAAAGCAAGTAATTCAAGCAGTAAAAGAGAAAACAGAGCTTAGAATGTTTGTTACATATAGACTTGCTATACGTAATGAATCAGTGTTAACAGATATGTCAATTAATGAATTTAAGGATTATTATGATAAGACATTTACATTGATTGATGAAGATTTAGAGGTTAATGTTGAGGCTACTGATGAAGAACAAGGTGGACACGGACCAGGAACACAGGTATATCCAAAGAAAGTGGTTGCACGTGCACCATATTATAGAAAATTATCAGCTGATGGAAGTGCTAGTGATTATTCTACACTTTATATGTGGAATAAAGATGAGGACTTGAAAGCACCAGGAATTGATGATGGAGTAACAGGTGATATTACATTTGAAGAAATTGATAGTGGTTCAGAAGACTTTAAGGGTTCTGTATCTGGTTCTTTAAGAGGTGTAAATGGAGAAAGTGTAGATGATAGAATGCTTCTAGAACCTGGTGAAACTTTTGAAATATTTATTACTTATGAGGTTGATAGAGAAGGATTTGAAGAAGTTTCAAACGATGGAAATGGAAACAGAGATGATTCTTTATTAGGTGAGAAGAATAATATTGCTGAAATTACAAATTATTCTACTGTATATACAGATGAGGCTGTAGAAAGACATAAAACTACAAGATATGAAGCTGGTCAAGTTTCTGGTAGAATAGATCAAGATTCTGCTCCAGATAATATTAATATGGCAAATGTATCTGATACTAAAGCTGTAGAAGAATGGGAAGATGATACTGAGGCTGCACCAACATTGACAACAAGTGTAAAAGAGCCAGTGGATAGAAAATTGAATGGTGTTGTTTGGGAAGATAAGAAGATAGTTACAGATAATAGTGCAGATGGAAATGGTATATTTGATTCAGGAGAAGAAGGAATTGGCGGAATAGATGTAACTTTACTTGAAAAGATTAGAGTTACAGCAGCGGATCTAGCTGATAAAGATGGAAATGTTGCAAACTTGGATATGTTAGATTACGAATTTGAGTTTGTATGGCCAGATGGAGCGCTTTCTGGACTTAATTCAAAGGCTAAGACTGGAGCAGGTGGTACATATGAATTTAACAACTTTGTTTCAGGTAATTATGCAGTTAGATTTGAGTATGGAAATAATGATGAAACATTAAAATACAATGGTCAAGATTATAAGATGACTGCATATCAAACTAATATGACAAATGCGTCATCAGCAGATGCAGAAGATACTGTAAATGGAACTAGTGATATGTTAGAAAGAGCTGGTATGCCTACACTTAATAATGAATGGCATGATTTGAGTAGCAACTCTAATGCTACAGCACTTGAGACTACTAGAGTTTCTGATGCAAGAGATTATGAGCCTAGAAGAATGAAAGTAATGGCATATTCTAGAACTATTACAAATGAGAATGCCGAGGTTCTTGCAGCATATATTAATGATCAAGCAGATCCTAAGATGGATGATGCATATAGAAATATATTACAGGATAATATAGATGAACTTAAAGAGAATACTGCAATGGTTGCTAATACTGCTAAGTTTAAAGTAGATGTTGAAAAACAAGATACTATTGCTTATAAGACAATTAAGACTACAGCAGGAGAAGGAAATAATGAAAAAGATAGTGTAACACATGAGTATAACATTGCTAATGTAGACTTTGGTTTGGTTGAAAGACCTCAAACTAAGATGTACATTAAGAAAGAACTTGGTAGAATTGACTTATATAAGAATGATGGAAGTGGACTAATTCTTTCTGTTGAATGTGATGAAGATGGTAACTTAATTAAGACTAATGGAAATGAAGGATTAGAAGGTAATGTTCATATTAATAAAATAAGTGAAATTGAGAAGGCTAACTTAGCTGTTGGTATACAAGGTTTCAAATATGTTGCTATTGAATCTGGATTCTTAGCAGGTATGGATGTTAACTTAGCTTATAAGATGACGGTATATAATGATTCTGAACATGATTATATTGGTGTGGACCTTTCAGAAATGAAGGATGTTCGTAGATTATATAAGAAGGTTGAGGATTATGAGACTACAGAAGGTGATGATGGATTAATACCATTCAACACTGGTAAAGATATTCAGTATGGTAAGTATGTAGGATTACACTATTATACTAATAAGACTGATAATACTGGTGGTCAAACTTATGCAGGTAAGACTTATAGACCAGAAGTTGTTGTTACTACTACGGTTGACCAAATTGTTGATTATATTGATAATGATATTAGTTTGAACTTGGAAGAGACTCAAAATGTTGAGGATCAATCTTGGACAATGACTTCAGATATCGATAGATTACACAAGTTGTCAGTAGTTTCATACAAAGAGAATACTCGTGATGATAATAATTTGGTTGATAATAAGGATAGAAAATATATTGGTACTACTTCAAGAAATAATGTTGCAATGAGTGATAATGAACTTATTGAATTACTTGATGATGTAACATATAAGAAGACATCAGTTGTTAATGAAAATGGAGTAGATGTTCCTGTAACAAAGGCAGAAGGTGGAGTATTAAAACCTCAAATGGAAGATGTTACTCTACATGATGTATATACTGCTAAAGAGAATATTTCTTCTAACCAAATTAGTATGTACAACCCAGGATTGACAAGAGAATTGAAACCAGGTGAATCTGCAAGTATTATGATTGCAACATCTGCTCATGCTAATGCAGAGGATGCTAAATCTATGAACTATGATAACTTGGCTGAGATTGTAATGTATAGTAATACTGCTGGTAGAAGGGATATGGCTGCTATACCAGGTAATGCTAATATGATTGCTAAATTTAACCCTGCTTGGCAGGCTGGTTATACTATAGATTATCAAGCTAAGTATAATGATAATTCTACAAATGATGTACCTTACTTTAGACCTAATACAGGTATTGCAGTGGGAAGTAGTACTGTTGAGACTGAAAGAGATGCGTTCGCAGCTCGTGATACAGTTACTTTCTCAGAACCAACTGGTTTGAGTATGTTTAGAGAGAATATTGATATGACTGTTAGAATTATATTGATTTCATTACTTGCAGCTGCTATAGTTGTGGTAACATTAATTATACTTCTTGCATTGAAAAAGAGGACATATGATGATAACAAATTATTTCATAGAGAATAAAAGATAGTTATATAATGAGAGCTCGAGGGAACCGTTAAGGGGACCAAGGGCTCTTGTTTTATTAGGGTAGTGATTAGTTTTTTCATCGACACAATTAATGTATAAAGAATCAAGTTAAAATTAAGATTTTACATGAATTGCAAATAGAGATAAGAGAGAAAGCTGCTAAAGTTCTTAAATTATATAAATATGGGATGAGGAATATTATTTTTCCTTATATTAATAATATATTGAAGAAATTGACTAATATTGATAATGATAAAGATATTTTAAAATTTTATTTGTGTTGAGTCAAAAATGGTTTTGTTGAATGTATTCAAAAAAGTTATTAAATTAATCTATTGGGTAATTCGCCTAAAAATTCAAACAAAGAATCAAATAAGTCATCCCGCCATTTATTCTAACTAGAAGTTAGAATAAATGGCGGGATGACTTATTTGATAACTTTTGCGATGATGACAAAAAATATGCTGACCGATAAGGATTGTAGTATATATAGTGAATAGCATAAATTATGCTATGAATAAAATAGAGAAGAAGGTGTGTGAAAGATTATCAACTTTGGTTAAGTAAAAGTTAGATTTTTGATGTGCGGAAAATATAGAGAAATAATTTAGGAATAAAGAATTTTGATGGAAAAGGAGAAGATTTTAAAATAGTTTTTTATGAAGAGAAGATAGAGAAAAATTTTAGAGAAAGTTGATAAGAATTCTTGCAAACGTAAGTTATGACAAGGAAATGAGAGATTTTATACAACTTTCTAATTTTTTGTGCAATTTGATAAAAATGTTTTACATAGATTTAGACTAGAATATTATGAGCCTTAAAGAATAAAACTACGCAAACTATATAAGTGAATTAGTTACATAAGGGATAGTATAAGTTAGAAAATGGCGAAGAGGTAATTAATTCCATAATTGATGTATTTTATTAATATCAGAGGTTACAACGATTTTAAAATGAATGAAAATTATATAAAAAAGCGACTTTTCCTTAGAATTCTAAGGAAAACATGATTTATGTAAATAAAAAGATAAGAATTTAATAAAATGAATACAAGAATGTCGGTAAAAGGCTTAAAATAAAGATTTTTGACGGGGGGTATGTTAAAAATCTTCTCTAGGGCTCCTTGACGAGTCTATAAAATCTCCTAAAATGGATATTAAAGAGATTAAATTATGCGAGGAAAGTGTATGAGAAAGATGGTTAATGAGTTGATGAGAAGATTATGTGTAATATGGCGAGACAGCAAAGCCTTGAGGCTGTACACACACACACACACACACACACACACACACGGTAATTTAATAGAGAGAATAAGAGTAGTAGATGACTACTCTATTTGTGATGGGAGAAATAGACTTTTACTTAATAGGTTGAGAGCCAGACTAAGTAAAGGTCTATTTTGCGTTTGCAATCGGAGAGTTTACGCCAGTTTATGATGATTTTCTCTAGATGGAATAGGGATTGAGGTAAGATAGTAAAATGAAGGAGAAAGATATGAACGGAGATAAACATAAGAAGATTAATGTAAGAAAAGTTATAGTATGTGCAGTTGTAGCGATGGTAGTTGTTATATCTGGTCTTGTGATGTATTCGGAGAAGGTGCATAAGATGGCTTTCATTGAGAATATAAAGCACGCTATAGAAGAAATGATTAATCCGAATAATGGAGTAAGTACACAAAGTGATGTGACTACAATAGATGTAACTGGGATACTTCCAGGAGATTTAGATAGCCATGTTTGCAGTGAGTACTATATAAGTAAATATGATGAAACAAACCATTGGAATGAGTGTAAGATATGTGGTAAGGAATATGATAAGGTAGCACATAACTTTGTAGATAATGGCTGGACTGCAGGAAGTTCAAATAGTTGTGTTGAAGACAATGTACACCAATTTAGTTGTGCTTGTGGATACGGATATACAAATATTATAGGAAGAAAAGAACATCATTACGTTAGTGTAAATGTGCTACAAGGGAGCTATTTATGGAAGGTATGCGATGTTTGTTGGACGGTTTTTGATAGAGAGTTTTGTTATAAAGAAGATGGAACTAGAATTACTTGCAAAAATCCAGGACGCTGTGTATATTGTAATTATAATTATGGAGTTAATACATCAGGTCATTTTATGGGAATAAATTTTAATGCAATGAATAAGCCATTTAATGAACCAATGGTTAGTGAAATAGATGAGGATGGCAATGCAAATTGTGCAATCTGCGGAGAATATTTGGCACATATAAATTATAATTATGTTGAGAAAGTATCTGACAATGTTTTTAAATATTATACAAGTATTACTGTTCCTGATGGTGCTGTATATAATAATGTAAGATTAGAGGGAGATATTCTTAATGTGACTTCTGTAAGTAATACTCCTACGATAACTGGAAATACATGGAACAATGTATTGACAATTACATTAAATCAAAAAATAGAATACCCACTTATTGCCAATGTAATTTATAATGGAACATATAATGGAAGAAATACAGACTATTATTTTATATCAGACTGGATGAATCCAGATGAAGAAGCTCCAGTGATAAATTCTATAAATAATCTAAATAGTGCTGAATGGAAAAAGAATCAAGAAATTATTATTTCAGGAACAGAAAATTATTGTAATGCTGTAACAGTAGAGATATTAGATGGAGAAGAAGTAGTATATAATGGAAAGGCGTCTGTTATAAATAATAATTGGAGTATAACAGTTACACCAGAGTTAGAGGCAAGTATAGAAGGAAAGAATTTCACAGTAAGAGTAACAGATACATGTGAAAATAGTAGTACACAAGAGATTAATGTGTCTAAGATTGATGCTATTGAGCCAGAGCTAGTTGAAGAGAGTATTGTTATAGGAGGAGATTGGGCAAAAGAGAAGAGATATACATTTAGAGCAACAGATAGTGGAGTAGGAAATGTATCAATAGCATTTAATGATTTAGGAGAATATGGAGTAGCTAGTATAGATGGAACAACATATTCAAGAGAATATAAGTTAGTTGGAGATGTGTATGAACCAAGACAGGCAGTAGTATATTATAAAGATGAATTAGGAAATACAAAAGCAAAAACAATTACAATAGATAAATTAGATAATACAAAACCAACGATAACAGAAGCTAGCTTAAATAAAAATGTATTAACAGTAACAGCACATGATAATCATGCTACTTTAGGAGAAGGATCAGGAGTAACTAAGTATAGATATATGTTAAGCAGAAAGAGACTTGATAATCCAGAATTAACAGAAGGAAATAGTGTAGAAGTAACATATGGAGAAAGTGCAGTAATAGAAGAATTGTTACCATATTATTATGTGTATATAGTAGCAATAGATAGGGCAGGAAATGTAAGTGATGCATACACAATAGGATGGGAGTCAGAAAGCGATATAACGACAGTAGATGCAACAGGAATACTACCAGGAGATGTAGGACATCATGTATGCAGTGAGTACTATATAAGTAAATATGATGAAACAAACCATTGGAATGAGTGTA
>CAOJXR010000008.1 GCA_948465565.1 uncultured Clostridium sp. | reverse complement strand
TACTTGGTGGAGTAAAAAGAAAAAAGAAGAAAAAAAGAAAGAACAAAATTAACAAGAAGTATTTAATTATTAAAAATATTTGTATAAAGAACAGAAAATTATCTGTTCTTTTATGTTATAATAAATTTAACAAATTATATTTATAAAATCTTTTAAAATTGTATGAAAAATATAATATGTGTGTTATAATATTATATATGTTATAAAAAAGGAGAAAAATATTATGACTTATGAATTTGCAAAATATCCTGACGGTACATTAGGAGTATTTTCTAATATTGGAAAAAAAGAAAATGGTGAAGAATATATTCGTATTACTTTTGAAAGACCTATGGAATACGGTTTTGATACTTATGTAATTGAACTTCCAAGTTATGAAGTAATTTTAGAAGATGGACACTATACAGAAGAAGAAAAGAAAACTTTTATGGAAATTGCAAAAAATGGTTCTTCTTTCTTTTTCAAATATGCACGTTTAGGGGGGTTAGAAATTGCCTAGTATTTTTGAATTAAAACGGATATAAAATTTATTTTTGGACAAATGAAAATGACGAGCCTATTCACGTTCATATTTCAAAAGGAACACCAACTGCAAATTCAACAAAAGTTTGGATAACAGAAAAAGGTGGTTGTATTGTTTGTCATAATAAAAGTAAAATTCCAGAAAAAGAATTAAATATTATATGTGAAGATATTTCATTACATTATTTTCAAATCGTTGAAAAATGGAAAGCTATTCACTCAGGTAATATTAAATTTTACTGCTAAAATAGTAAAATTATTATATAACAATATTTAAAATTATTTATTAGTACATTTTTTGCACACAATATGCACACAGCTTTTATAGAAAATGCTTTCAAATAGCATATTACATAGAATTGAACTTGCACATCTGCACCAATAGAATTATCAAGAGCTATAAAGCGCTAGATAATTCTATTTTTTTATTTTTATAACTTTGCAGAAATCTTTTTATATGATATATTAAATTGCGAAAATAAAATAATTGAATAAAGGTAGAAAATGTTTAAAAAAATATATATTGAAATAACAAATATCTGTAATTTAAAATGCAAATTTTGTCCAGATACAAGCAGAGTTAAAAAATATATGACTATAGAAAATTTTGAAAAAATAATAGAGAAGATATGCAAATACACCAATCTAGTATGTTTACATGTAAAAGGAGAACCATTATTACATAATAATTTAGAAGAAATTTTACAAATATTAGAGAAATATAAATTAAAAGCAAATATAACGACAAATGGAACCTTAATAAAAAGTAAATTAGACATATTAAAAAACTCTAAGTCAGTTAGGCAAATCAATATTTCACTTCATAGTATCACGCAAAACGATATTCTATACAAAGAATACTTAAAAGATATATTTGAGAGTGTAGAAGAATTAGAAAATATAATTATTTCATATAGATTATGGAATTTGAAAACAATTGAAGAAAATGATATTAACAATGAAATAATAAAAGAAATTGAAAATCATTACAAAATAGAAAACTTAAAAGAAAATTTAAGTAAAAATGAATTTCTAAAAATAAAAGAAAACGTATTTATAAATCAAGATATAGAATTCACATGGCCAGATATAAAAAAAGAAAACATAATAGAACAAGGAAAATGCCTTGCATTAAAGGAACAGATTGCAATACTTGTAGATGGAACTGTAGTACCATGTTGTTTAGATAATAATGGAGATATACGATTAGGAAATATATTAGAAGAAACGTTAGAAGAAATATTAAATCTAGATAAAAGTATTGAGATAAAAAAGAATTTTGAAAATAAAATTATAACTTGTAAATTATGTAAGACATGTGGATTTTTAAAAAGATTAGAAGAAAAAAGAAAATAAAGGAATAAAATAAAATGGAACAATCAAAATTAATAAAATTTAATAAAGTATTTCCATGGTATGGAGGACTAAGTGCAGATTTATTATTTTGGGTAGCAATAGATACATTATTTTTAACAATAGTAAAAAATTTCAATGCTTCCCAAATAGTTTCTTTAACAACAATATCATTAGTAACTTGCATAGTATTACAAATACCATTATTAAATATTATTAAGAAAATTGGAAACACAAATTCAGTACGATTAGGTTCATTTCTGTTATTAGTAGCAAGTATATTATTAACATTTGGATCCAATTACATAGTAGTTGCTCTAGGAAAAATAATTTCTGAAATTGCATTTACATTTCAAAATATGGCAAATGCAGTATTAAAAAATAATCTTGAATTACAAAATAAGAATGATAAATATATAGAAGTTAAAACAAAATGTAATACTATTTATGCATCAGTAACAATGATTATTTCATTTGTTGCAAGTTTTATATTCAACATAAATAATTATTTGCCAATGCTTGGATGCATTTTCTTTTGTTTAATTTGCTTCATATTATCATTTTATATAGTAGATTTTTCTAATTATGATAAAACTGAAAAAAGGAAAGAAACCAAGATTAAAATTAAATATAGTAAAATAATAATTTTTGCACTAATTTCATATGGATTATTCTTTCCAATTGTAAATTCAGGACAATCAAATGGAAAACTATTTATACAACAAGAGCTATTACAAAATTTTGATGTAGAGAAAACAGCAATAATTATTGGAGCGATACTAAGCATTTCAAGAATTGTAAGAGTTATTTCAAATATGCTATTTAACAAGATTCATGAAAAATATAAAGATAAAGTTGGAGTCATCTTACCAATATTATTATCAATATCTTGTGGACTTATGATATTGGGATCACTTGTTGAAGACTTTATAATAGTGAAATTTAGTATTATGAGTTTTGGATATATAATTATACTGTTTATTAGAGATCCTTTTAAGGTATATATGCAAGATTTGGCATTAAGAAATATAAATCAAGAAGGACAAGCTACTTTATTAACAACAATGGAACTGGCTAGAAAAGTTGGAAGAGCAATAATAAGTTTAGCTTTTACATTGATTTTGCTAGACAATCCTATGATTACAGTAATAGCTATATTATTTGCTTTATCAATTATAGAAATATTAGTAAGTATAAAATTATATAAATTAGTTTTAAGTAATGTAATTACGAAAAAAGAAGAAATGAATAATAATTGTGAGCAAACGGTCTGAGGGGTAATTGACAATGCTTAAAAAGCCTATTATAATTAAAAAGCAAAACCCTTATAATCCTGTTTTACAGGTGTATATAGATGCAACGTTAGGAAAATGAATATTTTAAGGAGGCAAGGTAGAAGTGAAAACTCTATTGCAAAAATGGAGCATGGGGGTATCGTACCTATTCGCAGATGATTTGATTTCGTTCTATACGTTTTTTACAATCATCTTTGCAGAATGTGCATACCTGCATGCCAGGCGGCCAGGGGGCATCGCAAATGTGTTTACTGTTATCCTTCTGGGATATGTGGTAGATGTTATTGTATGCGCCTGGGCGAAGGGAACAGCAGAAAGAAAAACTGGGGAGCTGATGGTGGCAATATGTTATCTTATGATTGCCATCGCCGTATTTGTATTGGGATGTATGGTGAACATTACACTCAGCCTTATCCTTTTAAGTATCCCAGTGACAGTCACAGCAGCGTGCATCGCAATACGGTATTACGCAGGCTTCGTAACACATGGAGAAATAGAATACATATTGCAGGCTACGACTGCTTGTATTCCATGGATTGCGTTTGCTATAACAATAGCAATTAACCCTGAAATACCGATGTTCGGCAAAATTTTGATTCCCGCCGCGTGGGCAATTCTTGCACCATTTGTAGCGTATTTCGAAGATAACTCGGCGAGCCAAAATATCTTCGAACTGGCGTGCATGGATTGGTGACATAGCGAAAAGCATAGCACGAAGATTCTAAGCAAGAAAATGGATAAACACTTCTAAAACCAGCGAAAAAGGCGAGTCGTGACATTTGTCATGACTCGCCTTTGGTATTTAATAAAATAATACAAAAATAAATTAAATATTGCATATATATAAAATTAAGTATAGAATATTATCAAAATAAAAACAAAGGAGAACTAATATGGAAGAAAAAAGTTTAGCAAAAATGACTATAAAATTCATTACTAAGATAGTTTTGTGGTTTATAGTAATTGATTTAATTATTGGATTTGCTGTATTAATGATGTTTGCCACACAAACAGAAGAGATAGGAAATGACTATGTTGAACTATCTAGAGCGATTAAGGGATTAGTAACAAAACTAATTATTGTAAATATCGCAGCAGGAATTATACCAGCACTATTGGCAACAAGAGGAGTAAAGAAAAAATGTGCTATAACAGAAGAAAACAAAAAAGGTTTCTTCATAAGTGTTGCTGTAGTATTAGTAATTATGGCAGTATTAATGGGAGCAATTCATGGAGCAATTAAAAATTATATAGTAGATACATCTTTAGAAGATTCAGATATGACGATGGAAGAACTAAAAGAAGCAAGAAAAGATATACAGGAATATTTAGATGACAAGAGCATTTCAAAAGATGAAAGAGAAATGGTTGAGTTTTTAGATGATTTCTTAAAATTAGCAAATATATACGTATTTGATTGTCTTGTGTTTATAGTTATGATACCAGTTGAATACATGTTAATATCAAAAAAGAAAGAAGTAGTAAATGCTTAGAATATATTAAAAGAGAAATCCCCTAAATAAAGGGGATTTGCTTTTGTAAAGGAGGAAGTTTTTATGAAAATGCATGTAGTATTAGTAGAGCCAGAAATACCACAAAATACAGGAAATATTGCAAGAACGTGTGCTGCAATAGGAGCAAAGTTGCACTTAGTACATCCTTTAGGTTTCGATATTTCAGAAAAACAAGTAAAAAGAGCTGGACTAGATTATTGGGATAAATTAGAAATTGAAGAACATGATTCTTTTAGCAAATTCTTAGAAAAATACAAACCAGAAAATAATAATATGTATTTTGTAACAACAAAAGGACAACATGTATATTCAGATGTTGATTATTCAGAAATGGATGAAGTTTTCATATTATTTGGAAAAGAAACAAAAGGATTACCTGAAGATACTTTAAAAAAATATTTGGATAAAACTATAAGAATTCCAATGAGGGAAACAATAAGGTCATTAAATCTATCAAACTCAGTAGCAATAGTAGCTTATGATATATTTAGACAATGTAACTTTGGTAATTTAGAAAAAATAAGTAAGTATTTTGATTGACAAAGTAATTGATAAGTGATAATCTAGTATTGAAAACTAGATAAAGAAAGGAGTAACTATGAAGAAAGTTAAAGACCCAGTAAGTGGATTCACCCATCTTTTAGGTGCAGTATTATCTGTTTTAGGTTTAGTTTTAATGATAATCTACTGTGCGATATATAGCAATGAAAAGGCTTGGGACATAGTTTCTTGTACAATATTTGGAACAGGGCTTATATTATTATACACATTTAGCAGTTTATATCACTTATTAAATTTAAAAGAAAAAGGAACAAGAGTATTTAGAAAGTTTGATCATATAATGATATATATTTTAATTGCAGCAACATATACACCAATATGCTTAGGACCATTAAGAGGAGGATGGGGCTGGTCAATATTCGGAATAGTTTGGGGATTAGCAATTCTTGGAACAATTCTAACAGCAGTATGGCTAGATGCACCAAGATGGCTAACAACAAGCATATATATAGCAATGGGTTGGATGGTAATAATTGCGGCATTTCCAATGATAAACATATTTTCAGCAATTCCAAAAGGAATGGAAGCACTAGGTTGGTTACTAGCAGGTGGAATATTCTATACAATTGGTGGATTAATATATGGATTAAAATGGCCAAAGATAAATACAAAATATGTTGGCTTTCACGAGATTTTTCACATATTTGTAATGCTAGGAAGCTTTTGCCAATTCTGGTTCATATTCAAATACTTGATTTTCATGTAATAGAGCAATAAAAAATAGATAACTAATTTCAAAACCAGTTATCTATTTTTTATTGCTCTATTATAAATAATTCCAAAAAAACCTATTGAATAACGCCCCAGAATAATGATATAATAAAAAAGTATTATGGGGATGTAAAGGTTTCGACAGCTTTTTTGAACTATAAATAGCGAGTGGTGGATGTACCTGGCCACCTAAAAAGGTACAAATTAAAAATAAACGCTGATAATAACGAATTAGCATTTGCTGCCTAATTGCAGCAACGTCTTACTTTAGCAACCTACGGCTTAAGATAAGGCGCCGACTAGTAGGAAACGAATCTATTATTTCTTCGCTAATAGAGGGAGTTTAGAAGATATATTTCAAAATCGTTTGTTTGTTAATGATATTTGAAATGAATAATAATAACAAACTGCACTCGGAGAAGTTTATAGGAATAAAATTCTGGACAGGAGTTCGACTCTCCTCATCTCCACCAAAAATTTTCTTTAATAAATAAAAAGGGGAAGTATTATGAGTAATACAGAACATGACATAATAAAAGAGAAAATTTTAAATTCAAATTACGAATTTAAGAAAAAATTATTAAATGAAGATTTAATAAAAGAAATCACACTAAATTTAAAAGATATTCCAGAAATTAAAATTGATGAATTGATAAATACAAAAATCAATGAGTTAAAAAATCCACAAATGAATGAATCAGAATTAGAAAGATTAGAGTGTGAGCTTGCACTACTATTATCAAATCGCAAAATAAATATGCAAGAAGCGCACGATTATTGGAAAGAGACTGAAAAAAATGCCAGAAGAAAATAATAAAGTATTAATTGAAGTAGCTGCACAACATCCACTAGTTGATGGATTAAAGCCACAAATAGAATTTGAACTTCGATTGAAAAAAGCGCTACAAATATATGAAAAAGAAAAGAAAAATGGAAACAAACCAATTATTTATGTCCCAGGTAGTCTACATAGTATAAAAGTAAATGGAGAATGGCAAACTGACAAAATTCCATTAAGTGAAGCAGGAAGAAACTTCTTAGTTGAACATGGTATACCAGAAGAAAGTATTCGTTCAGAAGAATCAAATAGAAAATATAAAAAAGATGGTGTTTATAATTCTGGAGATGAATGTCTTGTTGCTGCAGAAATAGCGAAAGATGAAGATATAGATAGAATTATAAGTATTGTTTCGCCAGTCCAAACATATAGAAAAGCATTGTTCTATTTAGAATATGGATTTGAACCAGAAATGTATGGTATTGGTCTAGAAAAAACTGCCCATAATTATGTTGGAGAAGCCTTTTGGAGTTTATTCATTACATACTTTGTTGATAGAACTTGGCAAAATTCATTTTTAGCAGCTAAAACAAGAGAAGAAAGAAATAGATATTTTAATATTACTAAAGATATTGAAGAGCTAATTCTTGCGGGAATAAAATTACCTGATGAAGTACTATCAAAAAGAGCAGAATGGATGAATTTATATAAAGTAGCACAAGAAAAATTAGATTCTGCTGAAAGTGGAAAATGGATTGCAATATCTGCAGATGATAATAGTATAAATTTTGATAAATTAGACATTACTATGGATTTGCTTGAACAAGCAAGACAAGCTGGTGAAGAGGTTACTATTTGCATCTATGGAAAATCTAGTCAAGATTTTCAAAAAGCATTAAATGAAAGAAGTGAAAATGATGTAGATATTACTTGTTTAAATTCTTTTGAACAGGCAGTAAACAGATATAAAGCCACTTCAAATGCAAAGTTATATCATATAAGTGATTCTCCAAGTGCAATGAAAGATACATTACAAGCAATGAAAAAACGGAGTTTTACCTATTGTATACTCTGTTCCAAATAATCAAAAAAGTTATGTTGATAATATTTCAATGTTATATTCTTCAATTATAAAATTAAAAACTTCTCAAAGAGATTTCGAACACTAATAAAATGAAAGGGTCTACATAGATGGATAAAAATATACAGAAAAAAATGATAACAGTAGGAGCTATAGTTTTAGCTCTAATTTTACTAATATTAATATTATTAGTAGTATTAAGTAATAAAAATGAAAAAAAATCAATAAATTTTTCTATGGGAAACAAAACCTCAAATCAAGTTTCAGAGGAAAATAAAAACACTGTAGAAAACGTTCCTTCAAGTAAAACTACAGACCCGAGAGAAAAAATTGAAGGAGAAATTGAATTTGTAGAAATCTCAGAAGAAGAGAAATTACCAGTTCCACCAACATTTAAATATATAGAGGGTGAATTTAAAACAGGAGCAGTAATTGAAGACAAAGACGGAAACCAATTTGTATGGATACCAGTAAATGAAGAGATAAAGTATGAAAGAATACTTTTTGAACATAATGGCGAGGACACAGACCTAGAAGAAATTGAAAAATTAAATTTGAATGATATAAATTCATATAATTCAGATTTTGATAAATCTGTAGAAAAATATAATGGATTTTATATAGCAAGATTTGAAGCTGGAAAAGAAGATGATAATGACTTGCCAGTTTCAAAAGCAAACGTATTGCCATGGACCCAAGTCGTATGGGAAAAGGCAAAGAAATTATCAAGTTCTATGTATATCGAAAACGACTATTTTCAAACAGATTTGGTAAATAGTTATGCTTGGGATACGACTTGTATTTGGATGGAAAAAGCAGAAATAAATGTAGATGATTCTACTGTATACGGTAATTATCAAAATAGTAGTGATGGATTAAATAAAGTAGTTGAAACAGGAAGTAATGATAGATGGAAAATAAATAATATATATGATATGGGCGGAAATGCTTGGGAATACACTACAGAAGAGTATGGTGACCATGAAAAATATCATATAGGTAGAGGTGGAGGATATTGGAATTCAGGAGACACTTATCCAATTTCCACCAGAGGAACATCGGAAGACGTAGCAGATTTAAATATTGGATTTAGAGTAGTAATGTACTTAAAATAATTGATACAATTTGTTGACATTAGTTTTATATTATAGATATAATAAATACATGCAAAAGAAAAAGAGAGGTAATAAAAATGGAAGTTCTAAAAAAGGTTTCTGAAAATTTTAAAAATCTAGATGAAAAAAAGAGAAAATTTATAATAATTATTGCTATAGCTATAGTTGCGATAATAGTAATAACAATAGCTACATCAATAATATTTGGTCTAAATTCAAATACTGCTGGTAAGGTTATAGGAAACCTAAACAACGAAGGATTTGCAGTAGGAAAAGGCAGTAAAGCATACATTAGTAATACCCTAATTGACTCAGGAAAAAAAGCATCAGAAAAAGGATTATATGAAATTACTTCTAAAAATGAATCAAAGCTAATTACAACAGATGAATATGTAAAATCAGTGAATTCGTATAAAGGCTATTTGTATTATTTGGCAATTAACAAATCAGCAAATGGAAATTACATTAGACAAGTTGTTAAAATGAAACCTAATGGAGAAAAGAAACAAGTTCTTGTAGATAATATAGAAACAACATCAATTGGAAATAGTTCTTTGAATGTAAGTGATGGATGGATATATTATACAAATACAGATAATAAATTAGAAAAAATAAAAATAAATGGAGAAAAAAGACAACAATTAGCAGATGAGGAAATAGAGAAATTCCAAATTTCAGGTAAATTTATATATTATACAACAAAAGATGATGATTTTAAGAGAATGAAAAAAGATGGTTCAGGAATTGAAAAATTTGAGAATGGAATTGTTTCTTTCCAAATTGTATCAAATGATGTGTATTATATAAGCAAATCAAATGGACATTTAATGAAATTAAACTTAAAAGATAAAACAGATACAGAAGTTATAGATAAAAAAATTAAGACATTTAACATATACGAAAAAACAATATATTATGCTGTAAATGATGGTTCAGAACAAGCAATTTACAAAATGAAAATAAATGGAAAGAAAAAAGAAAAAATTGTTGATTTAGAAAGTAGCAATGTATTCATTTGTGTTGTAGGAA
The DNA here is from genome assembly GCA_948465565.1 of uncultured Clostridium sp. Classification (GTDB taxonomy): domain Bacteria; phylum Bacillota; class Clostridia; order TANB77; family CAG-508; genus UMGS1994. The sequence continues at coordinate 57,320 of CAOJXR010000008.1, read as the reverse complement.
ATTGGATTTATTACACAGATAAAGTAGAAAATTCACCTTATTACTACACAATTTACAGAATAAAAACAAACGGAGAGAAAAAAGAGGCAGTTAATATATAATATAAAACCTTAAGCGGACGAAACAAATTAATAGTCCGCTTACATTATATAGGAGGAAAAATGAGTTTAGGAACAATAGCATTTAATAAAGAAGTGTTTAATTTAGACCATATGACATCAGAAGAACTTGAAAGTCTTTTAGACCATGTTGAAAAAGAAAAAATGAAAATAAGAAAAGAATTAAAAAAATTAGTAAAATAAAGGAGTTTGAAACTTGGTGGAAAGAGTGGAGAAGAAAGATAAAGAATTTGATGATTTATTGGATAAATGGAAAGAATTATCATATAGCGCAGCATTAATATCTGCAGCAATTGAATATAGTAAAAGTAAAGAAAGTATTGCAAAAAAAGTTGAAAATGAAAATGTAGCAATAACTTATGGAATAAATTCAATAAACAAAAAAGTTTTGGAAAATCCTCAAAAATATAATAATGTAGAAAATGAATTTAAAGAACTTATGGAAAGGTTTGAAGATAACCTAGTAAAACTTACAAATTATCATGATTCAAACATAGTTCAAGGATATATAAAAATTGTAGAAGAAGAAAAAAAACAAATGGAGATGTATAAACAAATCTACCAATTGTTAAAAGAAGAAGATGTTGCAAGAGAAAAAGCAGACAATAGTGATGATGAAATAAGAGAAAAAATTTGCGATATCGAAGATGAATTAGCTAAAAGTGAATTAAAAGTGCGTAGACTAAAACCAACAATAAAAAAGAAAGGTGAAGAAAAAGAAAAAAGTGTTGGAGTTGCAATGGAAACTGAAGCACAAGAACTTCAAAGAGATATTAAAGGTCCACGAGCATTTTCAAAGGCAACAAAATTCTTTTTTGGAAAAATAAATCCTTATAAGATGATTCAGAAAAATGTTTTTTCAAATGTTCAAAGCAGAATTGAAAAATACGAACAAGAGAAGAATGTAAAAAGAATCAATGAAAAGTATCTTTCTGATAATTTAATTAAAACAATCAATGAAGCAATTAATAATGAAGATTAGTGGAGGAGATTAAGGTTTGAAAGAAACTGAAGAAAAGAAAAAACAAAAAAAGAAAGAAGAAGCTGAAAAAAAAGAGAATAAAAAACAAGAAAGTGAGAAAAAAGACAAAGAGGCTGAAAAGAAAGAAACAAAAAAGCAAGAAGATAAGAAGATAAAAAAGGAAACTAAAAAGAAAGAAAACAAATCAAAAGAAATCAAGGAAGAAAAACAAAAAACAACTTCAAAAAATAAACCTAAAAAAGAAACAAAAACAAAATCAGATAAAAAAGAGAAAATAGAAAAAATTGAAGAAGAACAAGAAAGTGTAGAAATATTTAGTATCAATTTATCTGTATTAGTTGGACTATTTATCATATTAGTAATTATAATTGGAGTTATTTCATACCTATACTTAAAGCCTACAAAAGCACCTTCAAATAATGCTAATACAAACCAGATTGCAGAAAATCAAACTGAAACAAAAACTCCTAAACCAGCAGTAGAATTTGATGTAGAAACTCAAGTAGGACAAATAAAAGGATACTTAAGATATAAGTCAATTGCTATGTCTAGTCCGCAATCATTACTAGAAACCTTTGGACTAGTAACTGACCAAAAATTTGCAGGATATCCTAAAAATAATGATGCAACTTTCATACAAACAGATATATCTTATGAAGCTATTAGAAATGAGTTTCAATTCTATATAACAAAAGATTTTTTTGCAAGTGAATATAAAAATATATACAAACCTTCAAATGGTATAACACATGTTACTAATATAGAAAAACCTCGTGAAGATTATGAAATAAAAAGTTATAAAAAATTGGATACAAAAGGAAGACCTGCAATACAAATATGGTATATTACAAAAGTTGACAATGTAGAGTCAGAACAAAAGACAATGAAAGTTGAATTTAGTACATATAATGGAAGATGGTTAATTTCAAGTATTAAATAAATTACTATTGCCAAAAACTAAAAATGGTGTTAAAATAAAAAAGTCATAAATAAAATCAATGAAAAAGCTAAGTAGATTTAGGCAAAATATAGAAAGAGAAAATAAGTGGTTACGCTGTGAGCTTATTATATATTCTAAATCGAAGTTTCACTTTGGAGATGTTATACAAAAATATAACCGGTTGCTCCGTTACAGCTATAAAGAGGTTAATTATTTAATTAATAAATTTAGGTGGTACCACGAAACATTTCGTCCTATTCGGGATTGAAATGTTTTTTTGTTTTATTGCAAAAATACTACCTAGAAAATATAGGAGGGAAAGGAAAACATGAAAGAACAAATTGAGAAAATTCAGAATGAAGCTTTAGAAAAAATATGTGCAGCAAAAGATTTAAAAGAATTAAACGACATACGTGTTAAATACTTAGGAAAAAAAGGTGAATTAACAAGCGTATTAAGAGGAATGGGAAGTGTATCTCCAGAAGAAAGACCTATTATCGGAGCATTAGTAAATACATGTAAGGACGAACTTGAAGAAAAAATATCTGAGAAAGAGAAGGAGTTACAAGAACTAGAGTTACAAGAAAAATTAGAAAAAGAACAAATAGATATAACACTTCCAAGTCAAAAAATAAAAAGAGGAAGTAAGCATCCTTTAAATAGAGTAATTGAAGAAGTTGAAGACTTATTCGTATCTATGGGATATGATGTAGTTTCAGGACCAGAGCTTGAAACAGATGAATATTGTTTTGAAAGATTAAATCTTCCTAAAGGACATCCAGCAAGAGATATGCAAGATAGCTTCTACATTACCACAGAGCATTTACTAAGAACACAAACATCAGCAGTTCAAGCAAGAACTATGATGGCAAATGAAGAGAAAACACCAATTAGAGTAATTGTACCAGGAAAAACATTTAGAAGAGAAGATGATGCAACTCACTCTCATCAATTCAATCAAGTTGAGGGATTAGTTATTGATAAAAATATTTCTTTAGCAGATTTAAAAGGAACATTAGAAGTATTCATGAAAAAAATGCTAGGACAAAACACAGAACTAAGATTTAGACCAAGCTACTTCCCATTTACAGAGCCATCTTATGAAGTAGATGTAACTTGCTTTAAATGTGGAGGAAAAGGTTGTAATCTATGTAAACAAACAGGTTGGATAGAACTTTTAGGTTCAGGAATCGTTCATCCAAACGTATTAAGAATGAATGGATACGACCCAGACAAATATTCTGGATTTGCATTTGGGGTAGGTTTAGACAGATTAGCAATGTTTAAATATGGAATAACAGATATTAGATTACTTTATCAAAATGACGTTAGATTTTTAAAACAATTTGATAGAAAGGATGAAGAAAATGAAATTAAGTATTAATTTTTTAAAAGACTATATTGATTTAGATGAAAATATAGATGTAAAAAAACTTGCAGAAGATATGACAAATGCAGGAAATGAATACGATGAAGCAACAAAGCTTATAAATGCAACAAAACTTATAATAGGTGAAGTAAAAGAATGTGTAGACCACCCAGATTCTGACCACTTGCATTGCTGCAAAGTTGATGTAGGAAGTGAAATTTTAGATATAGTTTGTGGAGCACCAAATGTAAGAACTGGACTAAAAGTAATAGTTGCACAAGATGGAGCACAGCTTCCAGGTGGAAAAATAACAAAATGTTTAAAAAGAGGAGTTGAATCAAATGGAATGATTTGCTCCCTTGCAGAACTTGGGTTAGAAAGTAAGTTCTTAAGAGAAGAAGACAAAGCTGGAATCCATGAATTACCAATAGATGCACCAATTGGAGAAGACCCAATTGCATATATGAAATTAGATGATTCTGTTATTGACTTTGACTTAACAGCAAATAGAGGGGACTTGTTAAGCATACTAGGAATGGCTTACGAAATAGGTGCAATTTATAATAAAAAAGTAAAAGACATTGATTTGTCATACAAGGAAAATAGTGAGAATATTAATGATACTTTCAATGTTAAAGTAAATACAGAAAATTGTTCAATCTTCTTAGCGAAGAAGGTTAAAAATGTTGTAATAAAAGAAAGTCCAGATTTTATAAAAAATAGACTTATTGCATCAGGAATAAGACCAATAAATAATGTTGTAGATATTAGTAATTATGTAATGCTAGAAACAGGTCAACCATTGCATTTCTATGATGCAGATTGCTTAAAAGATTGCCTAGAAGTTAGAATGGCTAATGAAGAAGAAAAACTAACAACGCTTGATAATATTGAAAGAACTCTTAAAAAAGAAGATATAGTTATTTCAGATGGCGAAAAAGCTATTGGTCTAGCAGGAGTAATGGGAGGACTAGAAACAGAAATAACTGATAAAACAAAAAATATAATTATTGAAGCTGCTATATTTGATAGCGTAAAAGTTAGAAGAACATCAAATTCAATATTAAGAAGTGAAGCAAGTAATAGATTTGAAAAAGGTTTAGATTCAAATAGAACATATATGGCAATAGAGAGATCTTGTAATCTTTTAGAAAAATACGCAAATGCAGAAGTTGTAGGGAATCTTGCAAAATATGATACAACAAATAAAGAAGATAAATCAATTGATATTACAGCTAAAAATATTAACAATATTTTAGGTATGCAAATTGAGCAAGCTGAGATTATCGATGTTTTTGAAAGGCTTGGATTTACAAGCTCTATAAATGGAGAAGTAATTACAGTAAAAGTTCCAAAAAGAAGAATTGATATAGATATCAAGGAAGATTTGATTGAAGAAGTAGGACGTATTTATGGAGTTAACAATATAAAAGGAAAATTGCCCGATATAGCTCCTAAAAAGGGAAGTTATGATAAAACTTCAAGACAAATTAGAAATAAAATGGTTGATTTAGGATTAAATGAGACATTATCTTATGTATTAGTACCAGAGGCAGACGCTAAAATGTTTACTAAAGACGATTACGAATCAGTCAAATTATTGGCACCATTGTCAGAGGATAAAAATACATTAAGACACAGTGTAGCTGTTGCATTATATAAAATATATGAATATAACAAGGCGAGAAATAATAAAGATGTTTCAATATTCGAGTTAGGAAAAGCTTTCCAAAAGAAAGGTGATGAATATACAGAAACACAAAAATTAGCTGCATTAATGACAGGAGATTATTATACAGGAATTGAGAAAAGAAAAGTTGATTTTTATGTTATAAAAGGTGTTGCAGAAGAAATACTAGACTATTTAGGATATAGTGGAAGATATAGTTTTGTTAGAGATAATAACAAAATAGCTGACCAAATGCATCCAGGACAAAGCGCGATTATATCTGTAAATAATGACGTTGTAGGTTTTATAGGAAAAGTTCATCCTAAAGTAGAAACAGAAGACGTATTTATTTTAGAAATAGATTTAGACAAATTACTTGCTAAAAAAGTTGGAAAAATGAAATACAAGGAAATATCTAAATTCCCAAATATTAAAAAAGATTTAAGCATTGTAGTTGATAAAAAGATTTCAGCACAAGAAATAGGTATGAAAATTAAAAAAGCAGCAGGTTCATTATTAGAAAGCCAAGAAGTATTTGATGTATATACTGGAAAAGGCATTGATGAAGACAAGAGAAGTATTTCATTCTCATTAACATTTGGAAAACAAGACAGAACTCTTACTGATGAGGAAATAAATGAAGTTATGAATAAAATTATTGCAGGATTAGAGAAGGATATTAAGGCAGAATTGAGATAATTATCTGCAAACAGATTGAATGAGAAGTATTATATTGCAAGGAAAAACGGATATTAAAAGCAAGGGAGCATTATAAATATGTAACCGCTTTTAATATCCGTTTTAACGTAGCAAGATGATGCTTCTCATTTAACGCTTAGAACTCACAATTTTTAGGAGTACGAGGGAAAGGAATAACATCACGAATATTTTGCATACCAGTAACATACATCATCAATCTCTCAAAACCAAGACCAAAACCAGAGTGAGTAATACTTCCAAATCTACGTAAATCCAAGTACCACCAATAATCCTCTTTATTAAGTCCAAGTTCATCCATTCTACGCTCTAATTTTTCTAAATCATCTTCTCTTTGGCTACCACCAATTAATTCACCAATACCAGGAACAAGTAAATCAGTAGCAGCAACAGTCTTACCATCATCGTTTTGTTTCATATAAAAAGCTTTGATATCCATTGGATAATCTGTAACAAATACAGGTTTTCCAAAAACAACTTCACTTAAATATCTTTCATGTTCAGTTTGAATATCAGTACCCCAAGTAACAGGAAATTCAAACTTATCATTATTCTTTTCAAGTTCTTTTATAGCATCAGTATATGAAATTCTACCAAAATCAGAATTTATAACATGATTTAATCTATCAAGCAAGCCTGGGCTAACGAATTTATCGAAAAATTCCATTTCTTCTGGTGCATTTTCTAAAGTATAACTAATAACATATTTAAGCATATCTTCAGCCAAATTCATATCATCTTTTAAATCAGCAAAACAGATTTCAGGTTCAATCATCCAAAATTCAGCAGCATGCTTTACAGTATTAGAATTTTCAGCTCTAAAAGTTGGTCCAAAAGTATAAACATTTCTAAAAGCAAACGCATATGTTTCAACATCTAACTGGCCACTAACAGTCAAATGAGCAGGTCTTGCAAAAAAGTCTTTTGCATAATCCATTAATCCTTTTTCATCTTTTGGCAAATCATTTAAATCAGCAGAAGTAACTGTAAACATTTCTCCAGCACCTTCAGCATCACTAGAAGTGATTATTGGAGTATGAACATAAACAAATCCTCTTTCATTAAAGAATTTATGAATTGCAAAAGATAATACTGAACGAACTCTAAATACAGCATTAAAAGTATTTGTACGTGCACGTAAATGTGAAATTGTACGCAAATACTCAAAAGTATGTCTCTTTTTCTGAAGCGGATAATCAGCAGCTCCAACATTAAAAACTTCAACAGTTGTAGCTTGGATTTCAAATGGTTGTTTAGCATTTTCTGTTTTTACAAGTTTACCCATAACAATAATAGAAGATGAAATAGTAAGTTTTCTAACATCCTCAAAATTTGAAAGACTATCAGTAAAAACAACTTGTACATTTTTGAAAAATGAACCATCATTTACTTCAATAAATCCAAAGTTCTTAGAATCTCTAACAGTTTTAACCCAACCAGAAATTTGGACTTCATTATCTAAATATTTCTCTGTATTTCTATACAAATCTTTAATTAAAATATTTTCCATAAAAATTTTCCTTCCTAAAACGTAATCAATGTAAATATTATATTACATTTTCTGAAAAATACAAGTTTTATTTGATAAACAATAGAATATTGACAAGATAGTGTTCATATTTTCTAATAGTAGGTGATTTAAAATGAAAATATTTGTAATACCCAAAAAGAAAGCATTAATTCTTTGTTTTGCAATATTGATAATTGTATATGTAATCCTTTCATATTTTAGTGTTAACTATCAAGGAGCATTAGCAATAGAATTATCTTGTAACAGTGTAATATCAGAAGATTTTAAAGAGAGGATTAATAATTTAACAAAAGGTGATGAGAAAATTGCATATTTAACTTTTGATGATGGACCAAGTAAAGGTGCTACCCCTAAAGTTTTAGATATTTTAAAAGAAGAAGACGTAAAAGCTACATTTTTTGTTATAGGAAAGTATGTAGAGGAGCGCCCAGAACTTGTAAAAAGAGCATATGATGAAGGACATTATATAGCAAACCATGGATATGACCATAGTAATAAAACTCTATATAAAAGTGAAGAAAGCTTTATAAACGAAATAAAAAAGACGGATGAAGCTATAGGAAAAGCCATTGGCATTGATGACTATTGTTCACACGTGTTTAGATTTCCAAATGGGTATATGTCAAAGAAAAATAAATCAAATAAAAAAGAAGCAGCAAAACTTCTTGAAGATATGAATTATACATATATTGATTGGAATTGTTTAAACAATGATTCCATGAAAAAATATAGTAAACAACAATTATTAGAAAACTTAAAGAAGTCGACTAAAAATAAAAATACATTAGTAATTTTGATGCATGATACAAAAGATGTAAGCGATAGCTCATCAGTATTAAAGGAATCGATACAGTATTTAAAAGCACAAGGATATAAGTTCGAAAATTTTTATGATTTAATGGAATAATAACAAACAAACTTTCGCAAAAGTATTGCAATTGAAAAAATGATGTAATATAATGCATAAAAATTCAAAAAAGGAGATGATTAATAATGAAGTATTTAGATGAAAAAGAAAATTATAATAATCGAACTTTTGAGGATATAAAGCATGTAGATGAAAATGGAATAGAGTATTGGAATGCAAGGGAGCTACAATTGGTACTAGATTATAAAGAATGGAGAAAATTTGAGGGAGTAATTAAAAAAGCTAAAGAAGCGTGTAAAAATGCTGGTATTAGTGAAGTTGAACATTTTGTCGGCGCCGACAAGTTGTCGAAACGCGCTAATAATACGAATGTAATTATTGCAGACTACAAATTAACTCGTTATGCATGTTATTTAATAGCACAAAATGGAGATTCAAGAAAAAAAGTTATTGCTCTTGCACAAACTTATTTTGCAATACAAACTAGAAAACAAGAAATAAGCGAAAAGGAATATAATGAATTAACAGAAGATGAAAAAAGATTTTACCAAAGAAATTTAACTAGAAAAGGAAATTACTCACTTAATAAAACAGCAAAAAATGCGGAGGTTAAAAACTTTGATAAATTTCATAATTATGGTTATAAAGGATTATACAATGGAGAGACAGCTGATGATATTGCAAAAAGAAAAGGATTAAGATATAGAGAAGATATTTTAGACAATATGGGAAGTGATGAACTTATTGCAAATTTATTTAGAATTTCCCAAACAGAACAAAAATTGAAAAAAGACAACATAAAAACAGAAAAAGAAGCTAACGAAACGCATTATACTATAGGAAAGAATATACGTGAAGTAATTGCTAAAAATGGCGGAACTATGCCAGAAGATTTACCGACGCCAGAAAAAAGCTTAAAGCAGTTGGAAAAAGAAAACAAGAACAATCAAATGAAATTAAAAGAAGAGGACATGCAATATATTTTAGCATAAAACACTTGCAAAAAATAAAATATGTGATAGAATAAAGAAAATTTGTTTGGTACGGAGGAAAAAATATGTATGCATATATAAAAGGAACATTAGAAGAGAAAACAAAAGATTCAATAGTAATAGATGCAGGAGGAATCGGGTACAGAATATTTATATCAGAACAAAGCTTATCAAAACTTGGAGAGCTAGGAGAAACAATAAAAGTATATACGCATTATCATGTAAGAGAAGACAATATAAGCTTGTATGGTTTCTTAAATAATGAAGAATTAAAAATGTTTGAATTATTATTACAAGTCAGTGGAATAGGGGCCAAAACTGCAATTGTAGCATTATCACATATAAGTGCTTCACAATTCGCTTTGGCAGTAATTTCAAATGATATAAGTAAACTAACGAAGATACCTGGAATAGGTAACAAATCAGCCCAAAGAATAGTGCTTGAATTAAAAGATAAATTAAAAACAGAAGATGGAATTAACACATCTCAAGAACCAGAAGAAAATGTAGTAGACACAGAAATAGCAGATGAAGCAATGCAAGCACTTCAAATACTCGGATATAACAAGAATGATATAACAAAAACATTTAAGAAAATGAAAATTGCTAATTTATCAACAGAAGATATTATTAAGGAAGCATTGAAATATTTATCAAGATAAAAGGAGAAAACATGAATACAGACCAACCACTAGCCTACCGAATGCGTCCAAAAACATTAGAAGAGTTTGTAGGACAAGAACATATTGTAGGACAAGATAAATTATTATATAGAACTATAAAAGCTGACAGATTATCAAGTATAATATTATGGGGTCCTCCTGGATGTGGAAAAACTTCACTTGCAAAAGTAATAAGTGAAACAACAAAATATAAGTTTAAAAAAATAAATGCAGTAACAGCAGGAGTTGCAGAGATAAAAAATGCAGTAACAGAGGCTAGTAACCTTTTAATGAACCCATCAGGAAAATGTATTTTATTTATAGACGAAATTCATAGATTTAATAAATTGCAACAAGATGCACTGTTGCCATATGTGGAAGATGGAACAGTAATATTAATAGGAGCAACAACTGAAAATCCATACTTTGAAGTCAATAAAGCTCTAATCTCAAGGTCAATGGTAATAAAATTAGAACCGCTAAAAAAAGAAGATATAATAAAAGTAATAAAAAATGCATTAACATCAAAAGAAGGACTTGGAGATTATAATGTAAAAATATCAGAAGACACTATTGAGAAAATAGCTGAAATATCTGGTGGAGATGTTAGAACCGCACTAAATGGACTAGAGATAGCAGTATTAACAACCAAAATGAATGCCAAAGGTGAAATAGAAATAACAGACGAAATAGCAGCACAAAGCTTTAATAAGAAAAAATCAATGTTCGATAAAAACGGGGACAGCCATTATGACAATATTAGTGCAATGATAAAATCAATGAGAGGGAGTGACCCAGACGCAGCAGTATTTTATCTAGCAAGAGCAATAGACGCAGGTGAAGACCCAGTATTTTTAGCAAGAAGAATAGTAATAGCAGCGGCAGAAGATGTTGGGCTAGCAAACCCACAAGCACTAGTAGTAGCAACATCAGCAATGCAAGCTGTAACAATGGTAGGAATGCCAGAAGGAAGAATAATATTATCAGAAGCGGCAGTATATGTGGCAAATTCTAAAAAATCAAATGCAACATATTTAGCAATAAATAGAGCATTAGCAGATGTAAGTAGCAAAGATACAGGAACTATACCAATGCACATAAGAAACGCACCAGCAGAAGGAATGCAAGCACATGGATATGGTGATGGATACAAATATCCACACGATTTTCCAGGACATTGGGTCAAGCAACAATACTTACCAGATAAAATGGTAGGAACAAAATACTACATTCCAGATGAAAATATACATGAAGAGAAATTTAATGAGTTTAACTAAAGGAACAATGCTAGATGAAGCCATTATATAGTAGGAAAGTTCAGAGAAATGTTCTGCTATAAAAACACTGTAAGTTAATTTATACTTACAGTGTTTTCTGATTATAATAAATACTTTAATTCATCAGGTATTGGAATATCATTTTCAACATAGTAATCAAAATATGCTTTCTCAATATCAGGTTTTACATCGTCATAAGGTTTAAATTCTTCAATATTTGGAACAATTAAATCATCATCAGTAACAACGTTCAAGTCAATATAAAAATCCATAACAGAACTGTGTCTTATATAATCAGGATTATTAGGACTATAACCAGCATTCATCAAAAGAACTCTAACCGGGAAACCAGTATCTCTATCATAGAATGTAAGGTTATCACCATTTGAAAATAAATCAACAGTATAACAATCTTTTCCATTACAGTTTGACTTTTTAATGCTCGAAGGAGAAAGAGTAAGACCTAATATTGAATGAAATTTAGACATTTCAGAGTACATATCCATATACATAGGACGATATGGTTTTTCCAAATCATTAGTAGTATAGTATTTTATGTTAGATATTTCATCAATAGAATAAGTAAATTTCTGAGTTCCATCATAATAATACCAATATTTAGGATATGTAAACTCTTCATTAAACTTAATTACATTTAAAAAAGATAAATATTTTCCATCTTTAAAGTAAAATTCTTCTTTTGTAGCACCACCATTAGGGTCAAACGAATACCTCGTATAATGATAATTATTACTTTGTATTGTAGTATAAAGTTTATTCATAATATCAGATGCAATCACAAAATTTCTTATTAAATGAATAACGATTAAAGACAAGAAAACGAAAATAATAAATTTTAAAATTCGTAATTTTTTCTTATATTTTTTTGCAAACTTAACAAATTTCTTTGACTTAACAGTTTCAGCTGCAACAGTTTCTCTTTTCATATCATTTAATAAAGCTTTACACTCAGGACATTCTTTCACATGTGACTCTATAAATTCATTTGTTTCATCAGATGTAAGACCATCCACATAACTAGGTAATAAATCTTTTACTAATTCACAATCTTTATTTTTCATCACAATCACCTTCCTTCAATTTAATTTTACCTCTATAAAAAGTAGTACGAGCCCAATTTTCAGTTTTTCCGAAGATTGCCCCAATATCCTTAAATTTAAGATTACCATGAATTCTAAGTTCAATCACCTTTTTAGTCATCAAATCAAGAGAATCAATTTTAGAATTTAAAATATTTTTTTATTCATTTGAAATAAGTTTATGTTCAATATCTTCATCAGAAATAAGAAATACAATTTCTTCTATATTAAGAGTACTTTTCTTATGCTTTCTTATCTCATCATACCAAAGATTTTGAGCAATCTTGCAAAGCCAAGTAGATATTTTTGAATCTTCTCTAAAAGTATTGATTTTTACAATTGCTTTATAAAAAGTTTCTTGAGCAAGTTCTTCAGCCAAATCATCATTTTTAGTCAAGCAAAGTAAATATCTATAAATCATGTCAAAGTATTCTGTATAAATTTCTTCGATATTTTTCATATGTTTTGCTCCTTTAATAATTAGACGAGCCAAAATTGAAAATGTTACAAATAATATATATTTAAATGTATAAATTTTCAAATTATTTACAAAAATAATAACATGAAAAATAAAATAATTGGATTCATATCAGGAATAGTAAGTGGACTATTTGGAGCTGGTGGAGGAATGATACTAGTACCAGCATTTATGCACATAAATAAAATGGAAACAAAAGAAGCAAGAGCAACATCAATATTTTGTATATTACCATTAGTAGTAACTAGTTGCATTATATATATGAAAAATCAATATATAGATTGGAATATTGGAATAAAAAGTGCAATAGGAGGAGTAATAGGAGGAATAATAGGCTCAATTTTGCTAAAAAAACTTAATAATAAAATTTTAAACATATTATTTACAATATTCCTATTATATGTATCGATAAGAATGGTGATTTAAAATATGGAAATCATATTTGGACTAGTATCAGGGATAGTAAGCAGCCTAGGAATGGGTGGAGGAACAATACTTATATTGCTTCTATCAATATTTTTAAATACAGAACAACATATAGCACAAGCTACAAACTTAGTGTTTTTTGTTCCAACTTCAATAACAGCAATAATTATGAATATAAAAAACAAAAAGATAAACTGGAAAGTATCAAAAGACATAATAATATATGGAGTAATTGGAGCTTTTATAGGAAGTCTTATATCAAATTATTTACCTGATTTAAAATTAAAAAAAGTGTTTGGAATATTCTTACTATTTATAGCTTTTTTTCAAATATATGAAATATATAGTTCGTATACTAAAAATAAAAAAGCAAATAATAAAGGTATAAAAAAATAAATAGGAGGGAAAATGATGAAATTTTTAAAAGGTGCAATAATGGGCTCAATGGCAACAGCTGCAGCAATGATGGTATATAAAGATATGAACAAAAATACTAAAAACAAAATGATAAAAAAAGGTAGACAATTTGCAAGAAAAATGGGAATGATGTAAAAAGCAGAGCAGCGAACTTTTCAAAAAACAGATAACATAAAGAAAAGCCTACATATTAGTAGGCTTTCATAGAATTATTTGTGGCAATCACAATCACATGGGAATTCTGGTTCACAAGGAAAATGATTGTGCTTACAAGGATCTAATTTAGTACCTTTTAAGCATCTTCTTTTTTCAAAAGAACACTCATCACAAATTTTAACGTGTTTTACTTTATCACACCAAATTTGTATTTCATAGAACTTATCTGGACAAAGAGGACCAAATACAAATTCTCCATTTTTATCAGAGAAAGTATGAGAAACTGGACGTCTATCTTCCATACCACAATCTTCTCTAACAACTTCAATTAGTTTTATAACAGCATCTTGGATTGGCTCACCATGTTTATTCTTTAATACGCCATAAATTACGTTTCTGTCATCTTCAGGAACAATAATTTCCATATCAAACTGTTTTCCTTTTTCAATAAATCCGTCCACACTAACAACTGGACATACATTTTTGTCTATTTCCATAAAAAATCATCCTTTACATAATTTTTGCTTTCGCTTAGTATATCGTATGAGAAAAAAGGATAAAATGTGAAAAAGAAGCATATAATTCTAAAAGTAGAGGTATATAAAAATGTCTGTTGTTGGAATAATTACAAATTCAAGTAATATAATTGAATTGGAGAATAAATTAAATATTATAGTAATAAATGAAAAATCAATAGAAAATATGAAGAATGTAAAATTTGATATAGTAATAATATATCAAGAAACAAAGCAAAATGAGAATATAAAGCAATTAATAAGCACATGTAAATACTTAGTAATAAATACAGATATAAAAGAAAATTTAAAATTACTTGAAGGAATTGACATTTCAGAAACTACAATAATAACATATGGATTTAATAGAAAATCAAGTATAACAATAGTAAGTAATGAAAATGATGAAATAATATTAGAAATTCAAAGAGAAATAAACAACCTAAAAGGAGAAAAAATCGAGTGCCAAGAAATAAAATTACAAAATAATTTAGAGAAAAATCATATATATTTAGCAATATCACTGAAAATTTTAGAAATTTTGGAAAAAATATAAAGTTTTTATGTAGACAAGGTTGGAAATTTGTGCTATAATAGACTTGTTTATACGAGAAAAACAAAGCAAAAAAAGTTGTAAAATACTATAGATAAAATAAGGAGGAAAAAATAGTGGTTACAAATTTATTAGAAAATAACCATTTAGTATTAGTGGGAAAAGTTACAAGCGATAAAACATATAGTCATGAAATATATGGAGAGAAATTTTACATATTTGATTTAGAAGTGCCTAGATTAAGTAAAGCAATTGACGTTATACCAATTACAGTATCAGAAAGATTATTAACAAATCTTAACTTAGAAATTGGAAAGAAGTTAGCTGTTGAAGGACAATTTAGATCATATAACAGTTACCAAAATGAAAGAAACAAATTAATATTAACTGTATTTGCTAAGGACATTATAGAAGTAGTAGATAACGAGGAAGAGCAAGAAGATGAAGAAAAGAAAGAAACTGTAACAAATGAAGTTGTACTATCAGGATATGTTTGTAAAAAGCCAATATACAGACAAACACCATTTGATAGAGAAATAGCAGACTTGTTACTAGCAGTAAATAGAGCATATAACAAGAGTGATTACATACCTTGCATAGCTTGGGGAAGAAATGCAAGATTCTGTCAAAACTTAGAAGTAGGAACTGAAGTAAAAATAGTAGGTAGAGTTCAGAGCAGAAAATATGAAAAGAAATTTGAAGATGGAACATCAGAAGTAAGAGTTGCATACGAAGTTTCAATCTCAAGCATGGAGATAATAGACAAAAATGAAACACCAGCAGAAAATGTTGGATAATTTTAGATAAGTATAAAATAAAAAGATGAATTGTTAAAATAAAAGCAATTCATCTTTTTATTTTATTAATTGAAAGAGTTATTATTGAAAAGCTATTTATGAATAATTTCTAAAATTTACATAAAGTTGCATTTTAGCCATAAATCTGGTATAATTAAAACAGTTCTAAAACATAACAATAAATGGTCAATGGCTTACATTGGCAAGTCCTATAAGGACGGAAAGGACATCATGGTCGATTACAAAAAGAAGCAGGACGAAGGTTTCCGCAGGCTGAAGGTAATTCTTCAGGAGAAAGGCGAGACTGAAGATATTCAAGGCTATGAGGTGCGGATGGCAAATGTGTTTGCCTGGTACACTATTGTGGACCTGAATTGGGAAATTATTCTTTGCACGGCGCAGGGAAAGAACGGCGATGAACTGGAAAAATTCATACATCAGCTTACGGAGCTTATCGAGTCTTACGACGAGAACTGAGCATAACCTGCCTGAAAAAACGATTGGAGCACCCCATCACTTAGCGAATGCTGGTGTTAGGGTGCTCCAGCATTTTTGTGCCTAGAAAATAATTTTCTGTGTTTTATTGAATATTATTTTTTCATTTGATATAATTTCCATATAATTTAAGAAAAGTAGGTGTTTTTTTATGATATTAAAAGCGATAACCTTTAATATGTGCCATGGAGAGGGACTTGATGGAACGATAGACGTAGAAAGACAAGCAAAATTTCTAAAGAAATACAAACCAGATATAATATTTCTGCAAGAAATAGACATGTACACACAAAGAGTTTATAGTGAAAATCAAATATACACCTTTTCAAAATATGTAGAATTACAATACAGAGCGATGGGAATAAATATTAAATATAGAAATGGATATTATGGTGATGGAATTTTATCAAGATTTCCGATAGAATATTCAGCTAATTACTTAATGCCATTATTAAATCCAGAAAACGAACAAAGAGGAATACTTTGCAACAAAATATCATTTGGGACAACAAAACTAAACTTATTTTCTGTACATTATCCAACAAATTTAGAAGAAAGAATTTTAGCAACAGAAGAATTAATAAATATAATAGAGAAAATCGACGAAAATGAAGTAATAATCATAGGTGGAGACTTCAATGTTGGAGTAGAAAAAATAGGAAAACATCAATATAAATTTGAAAAAAGTGAACAATATATAGAATATGGTATGTTAGAAACATACTTAAACAAGATAGAGAACGCAGAAGATACATGGTTTTCTAAAATAGGACAAGGCTGTATAGATACAATGTTTTATTCAAGAAATATAAAAGCAATCAGAACTGAAACAATTGAAACTGATTATTCTGACCATTATGCAGTATATACTGAATTTGAGATTTAAGGAGAAAAGATGAAAAGCGAAGAAAAGACAAAAAGATATAAATTTCATATTATAATAGCAATATTAATAATTGTATATTGCATTGGAATAGCTCCCAAAGGCTTACAGAACGATACTTTTTACACAATAAAAGTAGGAGAATATATATCACAAAATGGAATCGGCAATCTAACAGAAGACCCATTTTCATGGAATGAACTCCCTTACACATTTCCACACTGGCTATATGACACAATAATGTATGGAATATATTCAATTGGAGGAATGCTTGGAATATACATATCAAGCATTGTATTAACAAGTTTACTAGGATTGAGCATATATTTTACATCAAATAAAATATCAAAAAATGCTCCAATATCAGCAATAGTAACATTCGTAGGAATGTATCTAATGCAACCATATATTGCAGCAAGAGCGCAGTTAGTAACATTTTCTTTAATGATATTAACAATATATTTAATAGAGAAATTCTTAGAAAATACTAAAAAGAGATATGCAGTAGGACTCGTACTATTTTCGCTACTTATAGTAAACTTACACATGGCAGTGTGGCCATTTTTCTTTGTACTATTTGTACCATATCTAGTAGAATATTTTATATCTTTAGACATAATAAACTTTGACTTAATTTTAAAAATAAAAATATTTATATTAAAAAGAACGAACAAAGACTCAGAAAAATTAGTAAAACTACATGCCGATTTAGAAGATAATAAAAAGAAAAGAGAAGAGCTAAAAAAGAACCCATATAAAATTAGAGTTCCACGAAATGATAATGTAAAAAAATTATTCTTAGTAATGCTAATATGCGCATGTATGGGAGTATTAACACCGACAGGAGCAACAACTCCATACACATATTTATATAAAACGTTAACAGGAAATACAATGGAAGTAATAAATGAACACTTGCCACTAGACTTAAATACAAATAAAGAATTTATTGCATTTTTTGTTGTATTTGTAATTATATTAACTTTTGTTGATGTAAAAATAGATGCAAAACATTTATTTTATTACATGGGAATTTTATATTTAGCGCTAGGAGCAAGAAGACAAGTCTCAATGTTTGTAATAATATGTACTCCAATTTTAGCAAAAATAATTGGAGAAGTATTTGACAAATATGCGCCAAAACTGCAAAATAAAGTTATAGGAATAGTAAACAATTTCTATGGCAAAGTTCTACTTGCAACAGTAGTAATAATAATTTCAATTCAAAATATAAAACCAAAATTGCACGAAAAATATTACTATGAACATGATTATCCAATAAAAGCAGCTGCATGGATAAAAGAAAATTTAGATTACAAAAATATACGATTATTTAATGAATACAATTATGGAAGTTACTTAATATATGAGGGAATTCCAGTAATGATAGACTCTAGATGTGATTTATATACACCACAATATAATACAAAAACAGGAAAAGCCAAAGATGGACAAGACATATTTATGGATGTGCAAAATATTGCAACAGGCACAGATGATTACAAAAATACATTTGAGAGATATGATATAACACATGTAATAACATATTCAGATTCAAACTTAAGCAAAAAAATAAAATCAAATAAAGACTATAAAAAAATATATCCACTAACAGATGAAGAAAAAGAAGATGATAGATTTGTTATTTATGAAAAAGTAGAGGAAGTCCAAGAATGAAAAAAGAATATATAGTAAAAAATAGTGGAGTAAGGCTAGATAAAGCACTTGCAGAGTTGGATAAAGATTTATCTAGAATGATGATTCAAAAACTTATTGAAGAAAATAAGGTAGTAGTAAATAAAAAAATAGAAAAACCATCTTATAAAGTTAAAGAAAATGATATAATCGAACTTGAAGTAGAAAAGCCAAAAGAATCAAAATTAAAGCCAGAAGAGATTGACTTAAATGTAATTTATGAAGATAATGATATTATAATAATAAATAAAGCAAAAGGAATGGTAGTTCACCCTGGAAATGGAAATCCAGAAGGAACACTTGCAAATGCTGTAATGGCAAGATGTAAGGATTCTTTATCAGGAATTGGAGGAGAAATACGTCCAGGGATAGTTCATAGAATAGACAAAGACACATCAGGTGTAATAATAGTTGCCAAAAATGATAAAGCGCATATTAATATAAGCAATCAAATTAAAGAACATAAAACTAAAAAAACATATTTAGCATTAGTTAGAGGAATTGTTAAAGAAAATGAAGCGACAATAGATATGCCAATAGGCAGAAGCCAAAAAGACAGAAAAAAAATGGCAGTTACAAAAACAGGAAAAAATGCAATAACACATATTAAAGTCCTAAAACGTTATAAAGAAAATACTTTACTAGAAGTAAACATAGAAACAGGAAGAACACACCAAATAAGAGTACACTTATCTGAAATTGGATATCCAATAGTAGGGGATTACGCCTATTCAAACGGAAAAAATAAATTTGGCGTAGAAGGACAAATGTTACATGCATATAAAATAAAATTCAAGCATCCTTCAACAAACGAGGAAGTTGAATTTACAGCAGAATTACCAGAATATTTTACAGAGATATTAGAAAAATTAGAGGGAGAAAATTAGGTGGAGGAAAGATTACAAAAATTCTTAGCCAATAGTGGAATTGATTCAAGAAGAAAATGTGAACAATATATTGAAGAAGGAAAAGTAAAAGTAAACGGGGAAACTGTTACTGAACTAGGAAGAAAAATTAATCCAGAAAAAGACGAAGTAATGTTTAATGGAAAAATAATAAAAGCCAAAGAAAACTTTGTATATGTATTGCTTAACAAACCAATTGGATATGTTACCACCATGAAAGAACAATTCAGTAGAGATAAGGTAACAGACTTAGTACATGTAAGAGAAAGGTTAATTCCAGTTGGAAGGCTAGATATGTATACATCTGGAGCATTAATTTTAACAAACGATGGAGATTTTATATATAAAGTTACACATCCTAAAAATGAAATTACAAAAACATATACAGTTACTTTAAAAGGACAAGTTACAGATGAAGAAGTTACAAAATTAAGAAACGGAGTAGTTTTAGATGACGGATTTAAAACAAGTCCTGCTAAAGTAAAAAGAATAATGGAAGATAAAGAAAATAACAAAACAAGATTAGAGATTGTTATACACGAAGGAAAGAACAGAGAAGTAAGAAGAATGTGTGAAGCAATTGACAAAAAAGTTTTAGCACTTCACAGAAGTAAAATAGGTAAAATAAGTTTAGAGGGTCTAACTATAGGAAAGTGGCGTTATTTGAAAGATGACGAAATAAAAAGTCTTATAAATTAAAAATAATACAAAAGATAAGGAGAAGTTAAGATGGAAGTTAATTACAAAGGAAGAGAATTAAGTGAAGACAAAATTAATTGGATTCAAACAGAAGCACAAACAGGAGATGTTTTAGAAGGAACAGTAAAAAATATAAAGCCTTTTGGAGCATTTGTTGAGATGGATAATGGAGTTGTTGGATTATTACATATCGAAGATATATCTGTTTCAAGAATTAAAAGTCCAGAAGAAAGATTTAAAATTGGACAAAATATAAAAGTTATGATAAAATCAGTTGACAAGGACTTAAACAGAATCGAATTGACACACAAAGAGCTTTTAGGAACTTGGGATGAAAATATCGCTGAATATCAAGAAGGAGAAAAAGTCCAAGGAATAATAAAGGAAGTTGAAAAACAGAAAAACGGTATTTTTGTTGAATTAAAGCCAAACCTAGTTGGTTTAGCTGAATACAAAGAAGGATACGAATATGGACAAACAGTAGATGTTTATATTAAAAAAATTGTAAAAGACAAAAAGAAAGTAAAACTACTAATTGTTTAATTCTTCTTTAATACACCTAAAAATAATTTAATGGGAGGTAATTTAAAATGGTAGAAGATGAGAAAATTAAAACAACGGTGTCTCCGTTTGCAATGAAGGAAGGAGAAATCAAAACTTTTGATGGAAAAGATGGATATGTTTCAATAAACCAGATAATTCATAGAATAAATCTTGGTCATATAACAGAAATCCATTTTAAAATAATAGAATTAGTAAATGAGTTTGAATTTATGACATCAAGACAAATATATCAAATTTTAATGCATAGAAATGTTGATATAAAATCACAAGACAAATTAAATAATAAACTAGAACAGTTAATAAAAACAAAAATATTAACAAGATACTACTTTTCAAGTGAAGATGGAAAATGTATATATAGAGTATACTGTTTAGAGAAAATGGGTAAATACTTATTAAACTCTAGAAATATAGAATGTAAATGGCAACCAACTGACAACACAAAACCAGTAGTAATGATAAAGAAAAGATTAGCAGGAAACCAGATAATTGTTGCATATATGAGAAAAGTTCAAGCTTTTGACACATATACAGTAAAACCTGCTATAAATGCAAAAAAATCAGGAAAAATTGTAAAGGCAAACGCAGGAGTTAGATTAACCAAAAAAGGAATTTCAGTAGACTTCTTATTTGAAGTTGTAAGAAGAGAAGATGATTGGGAGACAAATTTTGAAGAAAGAATGAGATTATATAAAGATTTCTATGAAAACTTTATACAATTTGATTCAGGATATGAAAGAGCTCCACAATTTATATTAGTTGCAGAAGATGACAAACACATGGTAGAAATTTTCAAAATAATAGTTACAAAAGGACTTGAAATACCTAACATGAAAATATATTTTACACAAGATTTAAGTCAAAATGCGACAACTCTTGACAAATCACTTGTAGAATTTGTCACAGACGAAAACGGAAAATATAAAATGAATAATGTAGAGGTAAAACTACTAGGATAACCTAGTAGTTTTTTTGTAATAAAGATATAATTCCCGCATAACATGTACTATGAAAATTACAAGCTTAGATAAATTAAAAAAGGGTCAAACCTGTAAGATTTTAGAAGTGAATATTGTGCGGAGAACTAAAATATAGATTGTTAGACATGGGAATTGTTCCACATACGGCTGTAAAACTAATCAAACAAGCTCCTCTGGGAGATCCGGTTGAAATAGAGGTGCGAGGATATAACTTAAGCATAAGGAAAGAAATCGCACAGAAAATTAAAGTTGAGGTAGAATAATGATATTTGCATTAGTAGGAAACCAAAATTGTGGAAAAACAACAATATTTAATGAAATAACAAATATGAATCAACGAGTAGGAAATTTCCCAGGAGTAACAGTTGAAAATACGATAGGTGAAGTTCCTAATATAAAGAATTGTCAAATAGTTGATTTACCAGGACTATATTCATTAAATACATATACAAAAGAAGAACAAGTATCAAAAGAATTTATTTTAAAAGCAAAACCAGATGTTTTAATAAATGTAATTGATAGTAATAATTTAGAAAGAAATTTGTATTTGACAATGCAGTTAAAAGAGATAGGGATACCAATTGTAATTGCACTTAATATGCTAAACGAGCTAGAACATAATGGTGGGAAAATAAACGTTGAAGAATTGTCAAATAAGTTAGATATACCAGTAGTGCCATTAACTACTATTACTAAAACAGAAATAAATAATTTAATACAAAAATCGGAGCAAGCAGCTAAAATTAAGCCATTAAGAGTAAATTATATAGAACAAAAAAATAAAGAAGTAATAGTTAAAAAATACAAAGAAATAGAGAGAATTTGTGATCAGATATTAAAAAAGCCCCAAAAAAGTAAAGAAAAAAAGAGAACATATAAAATAGACAAAATGTTGACAAATAAATATTTAGGAATACCAATATTTATTGGAATTATGTTCTTAATTTTTTATTTAACATTTAATGTAATCGGTGAATATGGAACAAATTTGATAAATCAAGGAATAGATGTCGTAACACAAAAAACTGAAGAAATATTAGAAAGTAATCAAGTAAACACAATAATATCTACATTAATAATAGATGGAATATTTAATGGAATTGGAAGCGTACTTAGCTTTTTGCCAATAATCGTTACATTATATTTCTTTTTATCAATATTAGAAGATAGTGGATATATGGCAAGAATTGCATTTATAATGGATAAACCGCTTAGTAAAATAGGTTTGTCTGGAAGAAGCGCTGTTCCAATATTGTTGGGTTTTGGCTGTTCTGTTCCAGCAATATTGTCAATAAGGACGATTCAATCAGAAAAAGAAAGAAAGCTTACAATGCTACTAGTCCCGTTTATAAGTTGTTCAGCAAAGATTCCAATATATGCAGTATTTATATCAATGTTTTTTGGCGCAAATTCAGCACTAATAATGATAATGTTATACATAATTGGTACAATAATAGGAATAACTGTAACAGCAATAGTAAAAAATAAAACTAATATTAAATCTGAAACTACATTTTTAATGGAATTACCAAACTACAGACTTCCATCAATAAAAAACACATGGCATTTGATGTGGAATAAAACAAAAGAATTCATAGAAAAAGCATTCTCAATAATATTTATTTCTTCTATTATAATATGGTTCTTAAAAAGTTTTGATATGAATCTCTTATTAGCACATGAGGATAATAGCATATTAGCTCAAATAGGCAAAAAAATAGCTCCAATTTTTTCACCATTAGGATTTGAAAACTGGAGAATAGCAACTTCACTAATTGTTGGAATAAGTGCAAAAGAAGCTGTAATAAGCACATTGAGCATATTGACAAATACAACAAGCAGTTTATTGCCAAGCTTATTAAGCACAATGTTTACAAAAGCGTCTTGCATGAGTTTTTTAATATTTGTGTTATTATATACACCTTGCATTGCAAGTATAAGCATAATAAAAAAAGAATTTGATTTAAAGACAGCAATAAAAGTATCTATAAATCAATTCTTGATAGCATACATAATGTCATTTGCGACATTTAAATTATGCAATTTGTTTTTTAATTTCTTCTAACGCAGTAGCTAATTGGTCTGGGCAAGAAGTTCCTCTAACACCACATTGAATGCCTTTTAATTTAGCAATAACATCACTTATATTTTTGCCTTCAACTAATGTACTAACTGCTAAAGTATTACCAGGGCAGCCACCAACTATTTTTACAGAAGTAATAGTCTCGCCATCCATTTGTATAACAAATTCACTAGAGCAAACACCAGCTGGTCTATATCTATATTCCATAATAAATACCTCCTTTATGCAAATATTATAGCAAAAAGATACATAATATACAAATATTTTTTACTAAATAAAAAAAGAATATTCTATAGTTCATATTTTGTTAACAAAACATAACTATAATGAATTTATAAAAGGAGGAAGAGAATTGGATTTAAAAAATATATTAAAAAAAGCTGGATATACATCAATAGTTACATCAATAGTTTTAGCAATAATAGGTGCAGTAATGTTCTTGTATTCAGAAGTAACAATAAAAGTTATTGGATATGGATTAGGTGCTTTCTTAATGGTTACAGGAGTTGTAAAAATAATTGATTATATAATACAAAAAGGAAGTTACGACTTATTCAATTACAATTTAGTTTATGGAATAATAAGTATAATATTTGGATTAGTAATTGTAACAAATACAGAAGCATTAGGAGGAATAATAGGTTTAATCCTTGGAATTTGGATTATTTATAGTAGTTTAATGAGATTTGGTTTAGCTTTAAAATTAAAAGCTTTTGAATCAAAATCATGGATAGTGACTTTAATGATTGCAATACTTATGATGATGTGCGGAATATATATAATTTTTGTACCAGATATTATAATAGCGACACTTGGAGCAATATTATTCTTATATTCAATAATGGATATAGTAGAAGGAATCTCATTTGTTTTGAATATGAAGAAGATAGAATAGATTATATATAAAAGATCTTCAGCAGATACGCTGGAGATTTTTTGCATTTTATAATAATTTGATATATAATAAGCAAGATAAAGATAAATAAAGTAATCGAACATAGCTTAAGTATTTAGATAGGAGTGAAAAAATGAAAATTGCAATAATTTCTGATGTACATGGGAATTTAGAAGCACTAAAAGCAGTCATAAATGATACAAAAAACAAAGGAGTAGAAAAAATATTTTGTTTAGGAGACACCATAGCAAAAGGACCACATAGCAAAGAATGTATTGAACTTGTAAAACAAAAATGTGATGTAGTTGTAAGAGGAAATTGTGATAGACATTTTTCAGAACCACTATCAGAAATAGCAAGTAAATCAGAATATGAAAGAAATAGATGGGAAAAAATACATGGAATGTTATCAGAAGAGGAAAGAGAATATCTAAGTAATTTACCATATTGATATGAGTTTTATTTAAGTGGTAGTCTAGTAAGAATATTTCATTCTTCACCAGAAGCTGATAACAAAGTATTGATTAGCCAAGATTCTATTGAAGATAAATATAAAATGTTTTTACCAAGTGATAGAACAATATCAGATAAAATAGCAGATGTTGTTATATATGGACATATACATCATCAATATATGGATAAAATATATAATAAAACAATAGCAAATGCAGGAAGTGTTGGAAATAGTTTTTGCTTGATTAGAAACCCAGATAAAGATAGTAAAATAGAAGAAATTAGACAAGCAAATTATTGCTTATTAGAAGGAAACTATGGAGAGAAGGAATATAGTAATAGTTTTTCTTTGCAATTTGTAAGAGTACCTTATAATATTGATAAAGAGCTAGAAAAAGACTATTTTGAACATGAAGAATTTGAACATGAAGTAAAAAATGGTACATATAGAAATATGACGAAAATAAAAAGTTATTTTGAAAAACTAGGAATAGATTTCGATAATTTTTAAAAAATTATAAAATTTAATGTTAATTTAATAATAAAGAAATAAAATAAGTACAACAAAAAACATATAGCAAAATAAAAGGAGGGGAGGCTATAAAATATTAGGGCAAAGAAAGGAAAGAATATATGATTAAAAAAGATAAAAAGGAAGTAGAACTCATTCAAGTAAATAATATGCTTGAAGTAGGAGGAAAAATAGATAGAAAAGATAATGCTTTTGAAAAGTTAATGATTATATATACATCAGCAATGAAAACTTTAAGAACAAAGCTAGATGTATTAAATGAAGAATTTAAAGCTTTTTATGATTACAACCCAATAGACCATATAACGGAAAGGATAAAATCACCAGAAAGCATTATAGAGAAAATGAACAAAAAGAATTTAGAACTTACATACGAAAATCTAATTGAAGAAATAAAAGATATTGCAGGAATACGAATAGTATGTTCTTTTAAAGATGACGTATTTAAACTTGTTGATATATTAGAAGGTTTTCAAGATATTGAGATTCTAGAAAGAAAAGATTATATAACAAAGCCTAAACAAAGTGGATATTCAAGTTATCATTTGATTATAAATGTTCCAGTTGCCTTTTCAGAACAAACAATCTATGTAAAAGTAGAAGTGCAAATAAGAACTGTTGCAATGGACTTTTGGGCAAGTTTAGAACATAAATTAAAATATAAAAAAGATACAAGTAAAAAAGCGTCTAAAGAATTAATAAAATGTGCAAATATAATTTCTAAATTAGATGATAAAATGTTAGATATAAAATGCAATGTATAAAATATTGAAAAACAATTGACAAAAATATAAAAAAGGAATAATATAAAGCAAAATGAAAAGGCACAAAAGATTAACAATTTTAGTTAGTCTTTTATGCCTTTTTTTGTGTTAAAGAAAATAAATGGAGAACAAAAATGAAAGAAAAAAAGTTTTCAATAATAGCAATAAGTGGAATGCCAGGAGCGGGAAAGTCATCAGTATCAGAGAAATTACGAGAGGAAATTCCAAATCTAACTTATTTTGATTTTGGAGCATTTTTTAGACCGATAACATTTTGCTTGATTAAAAGTGGGAGAATGACAATAAATGATTTACAACAAATTGTGTAGCAGTCGAAAATAGATGAACTTATGCAACAATTAAATTTAGGATACAGAAAAAGAAATGGCGTTTGCGAAATATCAATTAGGAATCACTTTTTTAAAGAAGACGAATTATATACTCCAGAAATGAACAAATTAACTGTTGATGTAGGTGGATGCTTTGGCGATTCGTTAAATAATTAAGACAAGAAAGCCCAGTATTACTTAATGCTAGAAGACCATTTTCAGTATGTAATGACATATCAAATCATATATTTTTGAAAGCAACCTTTTTTAAAAGAGCAGAGAGAAAATCTGAATTGGAAGCAACTTCAATAGCGGAAGCACGAGAAAGATTAAGATTAAGAGATGAAAAAGAATCAGCAGCAGGATTTTGGAAAACACATCCTTTTACTAAAATAATAGATACAACAGAAAGAAGTACAGAAGAGACCACAGAACTTGTAAAACAACACATCTTGCAATATACGATTACAGAACAAGATAGAAAAAAAGGAAAAGAAGAAGTTAGTAAATAATAAGGAGTAGAAAATGTATAGACTAGGAAATTTAACTATAGTTTTACCAAGTTATAAATGTGATAAGGCATGTCCATTTTGTATAGCAAAAAATAATAGAAAATTTAATGATTCAGAAGCAGAGCATTTTGCAGAACTTTCAAGAATCTTAGATGTAATGAGAATTAATGGTATTAGATTTGAAAGAATTGTATTAAGTGGAAATGGAGAACCATCATTATATGGGATAGAAACATTAAAAGAGTTAGCGTCTATAATCAAACTTCACGAAGATTTATTTGACACATTAAGAGTACATACATCTGGAAATATATTTTGGGAAAAAGATAAGTTTGATTTATTTAATCAACTAGTTGACGATGTGGAATTTGATATGCTAAGAGTAGCAATAGATCCACAAAAAGATATGGAAGTACTAGGATATGCAAGAGATTATACTCAAAGTAGTGAGTTTCAAAAAGCAAAGAAAATAAAGTTTGACATAGGATTGACAAGAAATTTAGAAAGTAGCACTTGTGCACAAGATTTAGAAGAATTATTACAGGCACATCCCAATATTGACTTAATAAGGTTTAAAAGTTTAATGCCTGGTGAAAATGAACAGAGTGTACAAGCAACATGGGTTAGAGAGAACAGAATGAGTAAAGATGAGTTTATGGAATTTGCAAAAGGAATACTAAAGTATTATTCATCAAAATCATTACAAGGATTAAAATCAACGAGTGGAAAAAGAATTGCTTTAGAAAATTCAGGAAATTACCCAAAAGATGTAGTATTTAGTAATGGAATAATAATGGACTATTCAGAAAGTCCTATAGATATTCCAGCACTTCAGAGAATGGCATTAAAGTTTGACAATACAAGAGCTTTACGATATGATGGCATTGAAATATAGGAGGTATAAATATGAAGAAAAGTAATGAAGTAACTCTAAGAATTAAAGGAGATATTAACGAGTTCAAAAAAACATTAGAAGAAAAAGGTTATAAACAAACAGATCATTATATTTTATATGATGCATTTATGGTACCAGAGAATTTAGAAATTGAGAAATTATCTACAAGAGATATTATATCAAAAGCAATAATTATTAGAAAAGTTGAAGATATAGCAAAAAACGAGACAAGAAGAGATATGTCATATAAAATGAAAAAATTTAACGAAAAGGGAGAAATTGTTGAACAAAAAAGCACAAGATTAAAAGTTCTTGATTGTGATGATGCAGAGAATTTCATGAGCACAATAGGATATAAAAAGATAATGAACATTACAGAGGAAGATTGTGGATACCAAAAAGATGGAAAAAATATTACTACAAAAGATGTAAAAAATGGGGACAAAATGATTGAATCAGAAACAGAAGAAAACAACCCAGAATTTGATACAATTGAAAAAATAAAAGAATGTTTAAAGGCAGAGGGATTACCGTTAGAGTTTAATGACTGTTTTATAAAAAAAGCAGAAGTTGAATTAAATAAAATATTAAATAGAAATTAAAATGGAGAGAATAAGTGATAGATTTACATATGCACTCAACACATTCTGATGGAAAAGATAGTGTAGTAGAAATATTGAAAAAGGCTAAAAAGAAAAAACTAACATGTATTTCTATTACAGACCATAATACATGTACTGCTTATCAAGAATTGAAACAAATCAATATTAAAGAATATTATGGTGGAAAAATAATTACTGGAATAGAACTTAATTCTAAAGCTTTAGATATACCTATTGAAATATTAGGATACAAAATAAATCCAGAAATAATGCAAGAAAGTTTAAAAGGGATATATCTTTCGCCAGAAGATAGAAATTATTTAGAAATAAAAAGACTATACAAAAAATTATTAAAATTTGATATTAAAATACCATCTGACTTTATAGAAAGTTATTCACCAGATAAATACGCATCACAATATCTACATGAAGCAATAACAAAAGATGAATATAATAGAAAATTCATTGATAATGATGCATGGGAAGATAGCTTAGTATTATATAGAAAATATATGTCAGACCCAGAAAGTCCTTTCTTTATAGATATGAATGATATTCTTCCTGACATAGAAAGTATAATTAAATTAATAAGAAGAGCAAACGGAAAAGTATTTATACCACACATATTTGAATATAAACATAATTCGGATAAAATATTAAATTATATTTTGGAGAACTTTGAAATAGATGGAATTGAATGTTATTATTCTAACTTTACAAAAGAACAAACAATGAAACTTTTAAAGATATGCAAGAATAGAAAAATTCTTATTTCTGGAGGAAGCGATTACCACGGAATAAGTGAAGAAAATAAAATAGATATGGGAAACGGCAGAGGAGATTTAGAAATACCAGATTCAATAATTTCTGAATGGATATAAAAATAGTGCCATTTTTTGAAAAACAAGGCAAAAATATGCAAAAACTTATTGACACAAGGCAACAAGCGTAGTATAATAACAATTGCGTAAAGAAATGCGATGAAGCAGGATGTGGCTACACAAGAGATTGTGGAGGGAACTCCTGCAGAGTATGTCTTGGCTTAGACCGGGCGATAAGTTTGATAAAAGCACACTTATCCAAGATACAAAAGAACAAGTAGTAACTTGGATTTATATATGTTCCAAAAGGAAACACAAGGGTGCGTTTATAACTTGCCGTTACATTTTATAAGGAGGGAAAACAATGGCAACATCAAACCAAAATGTAGGAAGCGAAAAAATCAGAATTAGATTAAAAGCTTATGACTTCGTAGTTTTAGACCAGTCTGCTGAAAGAATAGTAGATACTGCTAAAAGAACAGGAGCAAAAGTTTCAGGTCCTATTCCACTTCCAACAGAAAAGGAAATAGTAACAATTTTACGTTCTCCACACAAACACAAAGATTCAAGAGAACAATTTGAAATGAGAACACATAAAAGAGTTATCGATATCCTTTATCCAACACAAAAAACAGTTGATAGCCTAATGAAATTAGATTTACCAGCTGGTGTTGATATCGAAATCAAATTATAATTAAAATTTACGCAACAGAAGTAAAGGTTGCAACAACAAACCAAGCTCACATGAAAAATCATGTAAGCCAATAGTTAGGAGGAAAGAAAGAGATGAAAAAAGCAATCATCGGTAGAAAAGTCGGAATGACACAAATATTTGATGAAAAAGGTAATGTAATACCTGTAACAGTTATCGAAGCTGGACCATGTAGTGTGGTACAAGTTAAAACTGTTGAAACAGACGGATATGATGCCGTACAATTAGGATTTGGTTCTGTAAAAGAACACAAAGTAAACAAACCAGAAAAAGGACATTTTGCAAAAGTAAATGTTACTCCAGTTAAACACTTAAGAGAATTCAGATTATCTGATGTATCTAATGTAAAAGTTGGAGAAGAAATAAAAGCTGATATTTTTGCAGAAGGTGAAGTAGTAGATATTCAAGGAACAACAAAAGGAAAAGGATTCCAAGGTGTTATAAAAAGACATGGACAATCAAGAGGACCTATGGGACATGGTTCTATGTATCACAGAAGACCAGGTTCAATGGGATCTACATCAACTCCAGGTAGAGTTTTCAAAGGAAAGAAATTACCAGGACATATGGGAAATGTAACAGTTACAATCCAAAACCTAAAAGTTGTTAGAGTTGATTTAGATAAAAACTGTATATTAGTAAAAGGTAGTGTTCCAGGAAACAAAGGTGCTATCTTAAAAATAAAAGATGCCACAAAGGCATTAGCGTAAGAGAAAGGAGGAACAGTAAATGCCTACAATAGATGTATATAATGTAGAAGGAAAAAAGGTTAGTACAGTAGAGTTAAAAGAAGAAATATTTGGAATCGAACCAAATGAAGCTGTAGTACATAGCGTATTAGTTAACTATTTAGCTAACCAAAGACAAGGTACACAAAGCACTAAAACTAGATCAGAAGTTAGCGGTGGTGGACGTAAACCTTGGAGACAAAAAGGAACAGGTAGAGCTAGACAAGGAAGCATTAGAGCACCACAATGGATTAAAGGTGGTATTGCTTTAGGTCCAAAGCCACGTTCTTACACATACAGAGTTAATAAAAAAGAAAAGAGATTAGCTATAAAATCATTATTAAGTTCAAAAGTATTAGAAAATCAATTAGTAGTAATTGATGAATTACCATTCAAAGAAATTAAAACAAAACAAATGGTAAGTGCTTTAGCAAATAACAAAGTTGAAGGTAAAACATTAGTAATGTTACCTGAAAAAAATGAAGCTGTACAAAAATCAGCTAGAAATATAGAAGGTGTAAAAACAACATTAGTTAACACAATTAATGTATATGATTTATTAAAATACAATAAATTAGTACTTACACTTGACACTGTTAAAAAATTAGAGGAGGTGTATGCTTAAGATGGTAGCAGAAGATATAATCATAAGACCAATCATTACTGAAAAAAGCAATGATGCAATGCAAGAAGGAAAATACACTTTCAAAGTTGCAAAAAATGCAACTAAACCACAAATAGCAGATGCTGTTGAAAAATTATTCAATGTTAAAGTATTAAAAGTAAATACAATGAACATTGATGGAAAACAAAAAAGAGTTGGTGTTCACCAAGGTAAAACAGCTAGCTGGAAAAAAGCAATAGTATTTATAGATACAGATCCACAAACAGTAACTTATACTAAAAAAGGTGGAAAAGAAGCTAAAGGTACTAAAAAATACAATTCTTCAATCGAAGAATTTATGGGAGCTTAGAATTTAGCCAATATAATATCTGGAAAATACCAGGACAATAAATAATATCTGCAGCGGAGCAGGAAAAAATCCGTAAAATAATTTTAGAAAGAGGAATTCAAAATGGGAATTAAACATTACAATGCATACACACCATCAAGAAGAAATATGACTTCTTCAACATTTGAAGAAATCACTAAAAAAACTCCTGAAAAATCATTACTTGCTAAAAAAGCAAAAAATGCAGGAAGAAACTCTTATGGTAGAATAACAGTTAGACACCAAGGTGGTGGAAGCAGACAAAAATACAGAATAATAGATTTTAAGAGAAATAAAGAAAATGTAGAAGCTACAGTAATCGGAATCGAATATGATCCAAACAGAAGTGCTAACATAGCTTTAATCGAATATAAAGATGGAGAAAAAGCTTATATATTAGCACCACAAGGATTAAAAGACGGTGATGTAGTAGTAGCTGGTAAAGATGCTGATATCAAAGCAGGAAACTGCTTACCAATCGAAAATATACCAGTAGGTACATTAATTCACAATATCGAATTAAATCCAGGACAAGGTGGAAAATTAGTAAGAAGTGCAGGTCAATCAGCACAATTAATGGCTAAAGAAGGAAAATATGCACACGTAAGACTTCCATCTGGAGAAATGAGATTAGTTTTAGCTAGATGTAGAGCTACAATCGGAGTTATTGGAAATTCTGATCATGAAAACATTAAATTAGGTAAAGCTGGAAGAACTAGACACATGGGAATACGTCCATCAGTTAGAGGATCTGTTATGAACCCAGTAGATCACCCTCATGGTGGTGGTGAAGGTAGAGCTCCAGTAGGTCACGCAGGACCACTTACTCCTTGGGGTAAACCAGCACTTGGATACAAAACTAGAAAGAAAAATAAAACAAGTGACAAATTTATTGTTAAGAGAAGAAAATAATATAGCCGCATAAAGGTTAAATGAATTCGGAATTTAGGAAAGGAGATAATGGCGATATGTCAAGATCAAGCAAAAAAGTACCATATATAGCTCCAGAGTTATTGAAAAGAGTTGAAGCTATGAACGAAAGTGGTAAAAAAGAAGTTTTAAAGACATGGTCAAGAGCTTCAACAATATATCCACAAATGGTTGGACACACAATAGCTGTTCATGATGGTAGAAAACATGTTCCAGTTTACGTTTCAGAAGAAATGATAGGACATAAATTAGGAGAATTCGCTCCTACAAGAACTTTTAAAGGACACGCAGGAGACAAAACTTCAAAAGTTAAAAAATAAAATATGAGATATGAAAGCTAAAAAGAAGGAGGAAATCGTGATGGAAGAAATGACTCAAGTTCACGAAGCAAAAGCTTCATTAAATTATGCTAGAATCTCAAGCAGAAAAGTTAAGATAGTAGCAGATTTAATTAGAGGTAAAAAAGTAAGCGAAGCATTAGCAATAGTAAAATTTGCTCCAAAAGCATCAAGTGAAATACTTGAAAAATTACTAAAATCAGCAATAGCTAACGCTGAAAACAATCACTTGATGAAAGCTGAAGACCTATATGTTGCAGAAATATATGCAAACCAAGGTCCTACATTAAAAAGAATAAGACCTGCAGCAAAAGGTTCTGCAGTTAGAATAAGAAAAAGAACAAGTCATATTACAATAGTTTTAAGAGAAGCTAAATAAGAAAGGAGGATTCTTAAAACATGGGACAAAAAGTACATCCTAATGGATTAAGAGTAGGTGTTATTAAAGACTGGAACTCAAAATGGTATGCAGACGACAAAAACTTTGGTGATTACCTAGTAGAGGATTATAAAATCCGTAAATATGTTAAAAGTAAATTATTTGTTAGCGGAATTTCAAAAATTGAAATTGAAAGAACAGCTAAATTCGTAAGAGTAAACGTATATACTGCTAAACCAGGACTAGTAATAGGAAAAGGTGGAAACTTAGCAGAAACATTAAAAGCAGAACTTCAAAAAATGATAGGAAAAGACGTAAACTTAAATATCGTTGAAGTTAAAAATATTGATTTAGATGCACAATTAGTTGCAGAAAATATTTGTAACCAATTAGAAAGAAGAATTTCATTCAGACGTGCTATGAAACAAGCAATGCAAAAAACAATGAAAGCAGGAGCATTAGGAATCAAGACTTCAGTATCTGGAAGACTTGGTGGAGCTGATATGGCTAGAACTGAATTTTACAAAGAGGGTACAATTCCTCTACAAACTTTAAGAGCTGATATCGATTATGGATTCTATGAAGCAAATACAACTTATGGAAAAATAGGTGTTAAAGTTTGGATATACAAAGGTGAAGTTCTTCCTGAAAAGAAAACTGATAAAGCAGAAAGGGGAGAAGAATAATGCCAGTAATGCCAAAAAGAACAAAATATAGAAAAATGCAAAAAGGTAGAAACAGAGGAAAGGCAACAAGAGGAAACGTTGTTAACGAAGGAGAATACGGATTACAAACTTTGGAAGCTGGATTAATCACAGCAAACCAAATTGAATCTGCCCGTGTTGCTTTAACTCGTTATATTAAAAGAGGTGGAAAAGTTTGGATTAAAATATTCCCAAACAAACCAATCACTAAGAAACCAGCAGAAACTCGTATGGGTAAAGGTAAAGGAGCTCCAGAATATTGGGTAGCACCTGTAAAACCAGGAAGAGTTATGTTTGAAATAGCTGGTGTACCAGAAGAGACTGCAAGAGAAGCTTTAAGACTAGCAGCTCAAAAGTTACCAGTTAAAGCTAAATTCTTAGCTAGAGAAAAAGAAATAGGCGGTGATGAATAAGATGAAGATAAGTAAAATAAGAGAGATGTCTTCACCAGAACTAAAAACAGAATTAAGCGAATTAAAAACAGAATTATTCAAATTAAGATTTAGTTTAGCAACAAACGGATTAGATAATCCAATGAAAATAAAAGAAGTGAAAAGAGACATCGCTAAAATAAACACAGTAATCAAAGAAAGAGAACTAGAAGAAAATAAAAATAAATAAGAAAGGAGAAATCCAAAATTATGTCAGAAAGAAATCTTCGTAAAACATTAATAGGAATAGTTGAATCTAATAAAATGGATAAAACAATAGTTGTTAAAGTTGAAACAGCTGTTAGACATCCTATATACAAGAAAATAGTAAAAAGAACATACAAACTAAAAGCTCATGATGAAGAAAATGTATGTCAAATTGGAGATAAAGTAAAAGTAATGGAAACAAGACCATTATCAAAAGATAAGAGATGGCGTTTAGTTGAAGTTATGGAAAAAGCAATAGTAAAATAAATTGTAATTTGTAAAGGAGGATAAGCAAATCATGGTACAGCAACAAACAAAATTAAAAGTAGCTGATAACACTGGTGCAAAAGAGATTATGTGTATCAGATGTTTAGGTGGTTCATATAGAAAATATGCTGAAATAGGTGATGTAATAATTGCTTCAGTTAAAAGTGCTACACCAGGTGGTGTTGTAAAAAAAGGTGAAGTTGTTAGAGCAGTTGTTGTAAGAACTAAAAAAGGTGCAAGAAGAGCAGATGGTTCTTATGTTAAATTTGACGAAAATGCAGCTGTAATTATTCGTGAAGATGGTACTCCAAAAGGAACTCGTATATTTGGACCAGTAGCAAGAGAGCTAAGAGAAAAAGAATATATGAAAATACTATCTTTAGCACCAGAAGTTTTATAGTAAATAGAAAAAAGAATCTTAAGCAAAGAGGTGAAATAAATAATGAGAATCAAAAAAGGAGACTCAGTTGAAATCTTATCAGGAAATGATAAAGGTAAAAAAGGTGAAGTTCTTGCTGTAATACCTAAGACAGAGAAAATAATTGTTAAAGGCGTAAACGTTAGAAAAAAACACGTTAAACCAAGAAAACAAGGTGAAGAAGGCGGAATAATCCAAACTGAATGTGCTATACATAGCAGTAAAGCAAATGTTGTATGTCCAAAATGCGGAAAAGCAACAAAAATTGGATACAGCATTGAAAAAGATGAAAAAGTTCGTGTTTGTAAAAAATGCGGTGCAAAAATAAAATAGAAATGAAAGGAGGATTTAAGTCCAAATGGAACAATTAAAAGAAACTTATAAAAATGAAGTTATACCTGCAATGATGAAAAAATTTGAATATAAATCAGTAATGCAAGTTCCAAAACTAGAAAAAATAGTAATTAATATTGGGTTAGGAGATACAAAAGATAACCCAAAAGCATTAGATAATGCAATAAATGATTTAAGCATTATAACAGGTCAAAAACCAGTTATAACAAAAGCAAAAAAATCAATCGCAGCTTTTAAATTAAGAGAAGGTGCAAAAATAGGATGCAAAGTTACATTAAGAGCTGGAAAAATGTATGATTTTGCATACAAATTCTTTAATGCAGCATTACCTAGAGTTAGAGATTTCAGAGGAGTATCAGCAAATTCATTTGATGGTAGAGGAAACTACTCTATAGGTGTTAAAGAGCAATTAATATTCCCAGAAATCGAATACGATAAAATCGATAAAATAAGAGGTATGGATATTATATTTGTTACAACAGCTAAAACAGACGCTGAAGCAAAAGAATTATTATCTTTATTAGGAATGCCTTTTAAGAACTAAGTAAATAGATGGAAGGAGAATAAGGATGGCTAAAAAATCATTAAAAGTAAAGTGTGCCAGAGAACAAAAATACAAAACTAGAGAATACAACAGATGTAAGATTTGTGGAAGACCACACAGTTACATCAGAAAATTTGGAATTTGCCGTGTTTGCTTTAGAGAATTAGCACACAAAGGTGAAATCCCAGGTGTAAAGAAAGCTAGTTGGTAAGTTTAAATAAAATATTATTAAGAAGGAGGGTAAGTAAATGAACACAACAGACCCAATAGCAGATATGTTAACAAGAATAAGAAATGCAAATAGAAATAAATTCAAAACAGTTGATGTACCAGCATCAAATATGAAATTAGCTATAGCTCAAAATTTATTGGATGAAGGTTATATTAAAGCTTTTGAAGAAATCAAAAACGAAAACCAAGGAATTATAAGAATTACTTTAAAATATGATGAAAAAGGTAATAAAGTAATTTCTGGATTAAGAAGAATATCTAGACCAGGATTAAGAATATATGCTTCTAAAGACGAATTACCACAAGTATTAAACGGTTTAGGAACAGCTTTAATATCTACATCAAAAGGAATTGTTACAGATAAAAAAGCTAGAGAATTAGGTATAGGCGGAGAAGTATTAGCTTATATTTGGTAGTAAAATTTGAAGAAGGAGGAAAACTCAAATGTCAAGAATAGGAAACAAACCTATTACAGTTCCAGACGGTGTTGAAGTTAAAATTGAAGACCAAAAAGTAACTGTTAAAGGACCAAAAGGAACATTAGAGAAAGAATTTCATAAAGATATGAAAATAACTCTTGAAAACAATGTTATTACTGTTGCAAGACCAAATGATGACAAAGAATATAGAAGTCTACATGGTTTAACAAGAACATTAATAAGCAACATGATTCATGGAGTTAAAGAAGAATTTACAAGAAAATTAGAAGTAAATGGTGTTGGATATAGAGCACAAAAACAAGGTAAAAAGTTAGTTCTAACATTAGGATATTCTCATCCAGTAGAAATGGAAGAACCAGAAGGAATAACTTTTGATGTACCAAATCCAAACGAAATAATAGTTAGAGGAATTGATAAAGAAGTAGTTGGTCAAACAGCTGCAGTTATCAGAACAAAGAGACCACCTGAAGTTTATAGAGGAAAAGGTATTAAGTACGCTGAAGAAGTTATTAGACGTAAAGAAGGTAAAGCAGGTAAAAAATAATAAGTAGAAAATAGACGAACAAATCAAAAACAAGTATTACAAGGCAAACAAGTGAAGATTTTGCAGGCGTACCTGTGTACGTCGAGGAAAGATGAATGAGTTTAACGCAGTAAGACGCAGTTTTTCATTTGTTCCAAGAAGAAAGGAGATTATCATGATCACTAAAACAGATAGAAAAGCAGAAAGAATAAGAAGACATAAAAGAGTTCGTACAAAAATTTCTGGAACAGCTGAATGTCCAAGATTATGTGTATATAGAAGCAACACTAACTTGTATGCACAAATAATAGATGATGAAAAGCAAGTAACTTTAACTGCTGCATCAACACTTGACAAAGAAGTTAAAACTAAAAAAGCTAACAAAGAAGCTGCAAAAGAAGTTGGAACTTTAATTGCTAAAAAAGCTGCTGAAAAAAATATCACTACAGTTGTATTTGATAGAGGTGGATACATTTATCATGGTGTAGTTAAAGAATTAGCAGAAGCTGCAAGAGAAGGTGGACTTAAATTCTAATTTAAAAGAAAGGAGAAACAAAGAGTTTCATGGAAGATAAATCTGTAGAATTAAAAGAGAAAGTAGTAGCTATTAACAGAGTTGCTAAAGTTGTTAAAGGTGGTAGAACTTTTAGATTTAGCGCAGTAGTAGTTGTTGGAGATGAACAAGGACACGTTGGTGTTGGAAACGGAAAAGCGTCAGAAGTTCCAGATGCAATCAAAAAAGCTATTGATGAAGCTAAAAAGAACTTAGTAGAAGTTCCTATCGTTGGAACAACAATTCCTCATGAATTTATAGGAAAATTCGGTGCTGCAACAGTTGTATTAAAACCAGGAGCTGAAGGTTCTGGAGTTATCGCTGGTGGTAGTGTAAGACCAGTATTAGAACTTGCTGGATATAGAGATATCAAAACAAAGGTTATTGGAACAAATAATCCAAGAAACGTTGTTTATGCTACAATCGAAGCTTTAAAGAATATGAATACAATTCAAGAAGTTGCTAGAAAAAGAGGAAAAAAAGTATCTGAAATTTTATAATTATATTTTATAAAAGACTAGCAAAAAAAATCAAATTATGATTAAATAAAAAAGTAAATAAAAAAACATAATAAGGAGGTGCAAAAAATGGAATTAGGACAATTGAAACCAGCAGTAAAGAAACAAAAAAGAACTAGAGTAGGACGTGGTATAGGTTCTGGACTTGGAAAAACTTCAGGAAGAGGACACAAAGGTCAAAAAGCAAGATCTGGTGGAGGAGTTAGAAGAGGTTTTGAAGGAGGCCAAACACCTTTATATAGAAGATTACCAAAAAGAGGATTTAAGAATATACATGCTAAAGAATACACAGAAGTAACTTTAACAATGTTAAATAAATCAGAAGCAACAGAAGTTACTGCAGAGAGCCTATTAGCAGAAGGTATCATAGGAAAAATCAATGATGGTATAGTTGTTATTGGTACAGGAGCTATTGAAAAAGCTGTTAATGTTAAGGCTAAGAGATTTACTAAAACAGCTGCAGAAAAAATAGAAACTGCAGGTGGAAAGATAGAGGTGGTATAATTGTTTAAAACAATCAAAAATGCTTTAAAAACACCAGAAGTTAGAAAAAAATTACTATTAACATTATTATTGATTGTAGTATTTAGATTAGGATGCTACATAGTAGTTCCTGGAGTTAACTCACAGGAACTTGCAAGTCAGCTAAACAATGCAACAGGCACTTTAGCTGGACTTGTTAATACAATTTCCGGAGGAGCTTTTTCAAGATTATCAATATTTGCTATGTCAATCTCACCATATATTACAGCATCAATTATTATACAATTATTAGCAATGATAATTCCTTCTTTAGAGAGATTAACTAAAGAAGGTGGCGAAGAAGGAAGAAAGAAAATAAATTTTTACACAAAGATACTTACATTAGTATTAGCTGCAGTTGAAGCAATTGGTATATACATTTCATATAGCAAGAGCTATTCTGGAATAATAATAAATCCAGGAATGAAAACAGCAGTATTATTCGTACTATCTCTAATAGCAGGAACATCAATACTAATGTGGTTAGGTGATCAAATCACAAATAAAGGAATCGGAAACGGAATATCTATGTTAATATTTGTAGGTATTATTTCAGGTTTACCATCAGCAGCATTAACTATATTTAACTTAGCATTCAGACCATTTACGACAACAAACCTATTGATTGCTTTAGCAGTTATAATAGGAGCAATACTACTAGTTGCAGGAGTTGTATTTGTTCAAGAAGCTGAGAGAAAAATACCAGTACAATATGCTAAAAAAGTTGTTGGAAGAAAAATGTATGGTGGACAAAACACACATATTCCTATGAAGCTAGTTATGGCAGGAGTTATGCCAGTAATATTCGCTTCATCATTTATGACATTCCCAGCAATGTTAATACAAATCTTTTCACCAGCATCAATTGGTGGTAAAGGATTTTTAGCTGGTTTATACCAATTCTCAATAGCAACATCAACTTCACAAGGAGTTGGAATAGGATTTGCTATAGCAAATGCAGTTGTATATTTATTATTAATTATGGGATTCACATATTTCTATACATATGCAACATTCAACCCAGCAGAAGTTGCTAACTCTATTAAGAAAAACGGTGGATTTATACCAGGAATTAGAGCTGGAAAACCAACAAGCGATTACATTGGTTCAGTACTAAGCAAATTAACACTATTCGGAGCATTCTTCCTAAGTGTAATTGCAATACTACCAATGCTTATGAGATTCACTTCATTAGACTTAGCTTTTGGAGGAACATCAATATTAATCGTTGTAGGTGTTGCACTAGAAACAGTACAACAATTAGAATCACAATTGTTAGTAAGACACTACAAAGGATTCTTAGAATAATATAATATAGAGAAAATCATAGCCAAGAAGAAAATAATATAAAAATTTAGAAGCAACGTGCAGTTTGGAGTATTTTTCTAAGAAAAATGCAGGGCAGCAAAGAGTGAGAAATTTTTGATATTATTTTCTTCTTGGTGTGGTTATCTATGTATATTACTTTCTAAGTGTTTAAAATATTAAGCATTTAGAAAATAATATACAAAGGAGAGTGTTTAATATGATAATTATGATGTTAGGAGCACAAGGAACAGGAAAAGGAACTGTTGCAGGACTAATAAGCAAAGAAACAAATTGGCCACAAATTTCAACAGGAGACATCTTTAGAAAAAACATAAGCGAAAAAACAGAATTAGGAATTGAAGCAGATAAGTATATTTCAAAAGGAAACCTTGTACCAGACAAAATAACAGTACCTATGGTTCAAAACAGACTTAAACAAGAAGATGCACAAGAAGGAGCAATTTTAGACGGTTTCCCAAGAACAATTGCACAAGCAGAAAAGCTAGATGAAATATTAGCTGAGGAAGGAAAAAAGGTAGATTTAGTAATAAACTTGGTAACACCAAGAGAAGAAATAATAGATAGAATGATAACAAGAAGAGTTTGCACAAACTCAGATTGTAAAACTACATATAATACAAAAATGCATCCAACAAAAGTTGAAGGAATATGTGATATATGTGGAGCACCAGTAAAACAAAGAGCAGATGACTCTGACCCAGAAGCAATACGTAAAAGATTAGAAATATATGAAGAAAAAACAAGCCCATTAGTTGAATACTATAAAAATAAAGGAGTATTAAGAACAGAAGAAATAAGCATATCAATAAATAGAATGGGAAAAGAAGTAGCAGAAGATATATTAAAAGACATAAAAAATAAATAGTAATTTAAAGTAGAGTAGAGGTAAACGAAAGTGGTTACTATAAAATCAAAAAAAGAAATTGAACAAATGAGAGAAGCCTGCAAACTAACAGCACAAGTACATGAAGTTATAAAAGAAGCAATAAGACCAGGAATATCAACCTATGAATTAGACCAAATTGCAGAAAAATTTATAAGAGCAAATGGAGGAATCCCGTCAGAAAAAAATTATCCAAGCGGAGTTCCAGGAGTTCCTGATTTTCCAGGTTCAATATGTGCTTCAATAAATGATGAAGTAATTCATGGAATACCATCAAAACATGCAATACTACAAGAAGGAGATGTTGTAAGCTTTGATATTACAGCATATAAAAATGGATTCCATGGAGATGCAGCAAGAACATATATAGTTGGGAAACCAAACAGTGTTGAAGACCAAAAACTAGTTGAAGTAACAAAACAAGCATTTTTTGAAGGAATGAAATTTGCTAAAAAAGGATACAGAGTTGGAGACATTTCAAATGCAATATATGAATATGTTACAGCAAATGGATTTAGTATATTAAGAGAATTTCAAGGACATGGAATAGGAAGAGAAATGCATGAAGACCCAGGAATTCCAAACTACGGAAAGCCAGGAAGAGGAATGAGACTAGAACCAGGAATGACAATATGCATAGAACCTATGGTAATAGCAGGAAACAGAGACATAATTGAACTAGATGATGGTTGGACAATATGTTCAGAAGATGGAAGCAACAGTGCTCATTATGAAAATACAATTTTAATTACAGAAAATGAGCCTGAAATATTGACAAGACTATAAAATTGCTATATACTATAATA
Source organism: uncultured Clostridium sp. (assembly GCA_948465565.1). Taxonomy (GTDB): domain Bacteria; phylum Bacillota; class Clostridia; order TANB77; family CAG-508; genus UMGS1994. The sequence continues at coordinate 14,836 of CAOJXR010000008.1, read as the reverse complement.
GCTTATTGTTTACAAGTTTATGAAAAAATGATAAATTTTGGAGGAAACAAATTGTCAAAAGAAGATGTAATTGAAGTAGAAGGTACTGTTATAGAAACATTACCAAATACAAATTTTAAAGTAGAATTAGATAATGGACATCAAGTATTAGCACATATATCTGGAAAACTTAGGATGAATTATATAAAAATTCTACCAGGTGATAAAGTTAAATTAGAATTATCACCATATGACCTAACTAAAGGACGTATTACTTGGAGAGCAAAATAATATGAAACCCATTTATGTAGCTAAAACTACATATTTTTATAAAGAACAACAAAATTGTTCAAACACTTAATAGGAATTACAAAATTTCTATTAGATAAAATATACAAAGCAAGAGGTGAAAAAAATGAAAGTTAGACCATCAGTTAAAAAAATGTGTGAAAAATGTAAAGTTATAAAAAGAAAAGGAGTAATCAGAGTAATCTGTGAAAATCCTAAACATAAACAAAGACAAGGTTAATTAAATAACCAATTAGGGCTACTACTATTAGTATAGCCCATATAATTTTGTAAATAGATATAAAAACAGTTAGCGGCTGATTTTGTTTTTATATTTTATTTAAATAAATAAACAATCCAGTTTAATTACATTTCAATTTATACTAATTAAACTATTAAACATTTGGAAAATATTTTCCAAGAAATATTTTAAAAAATTTTGGAGGTGCAAAGATTTATGGCTCGTATAGCAGGAGTTGATTTACCTAGAGAAAAAAGAGTAGAAATTGGTCTTACATATGTATATGGTATTGGTCTTTCTAGCTCTCAAAAAATCTTAAAAGAAGCTGGAATAAATCCAGATGCAAGAGTAAAAGACTTATCAGATGATGATGTTAACAAAATAAGAAAAGCTATGGAAGGCTACAAAGTTGAAGGTGACTTACGTAGAGAAATAGCATTAAACATCAAAAGATTAACTGAAATCGGATGCTACAGAGGATTAAGACATAGACGTGGTTTACCAGTTAGAGGTCAAAGAACAAAAACTAATGCTAGAACTAGAAAAGGTCCTAGAAAAGTAGTTAGTAAAAGCAAAAAAGCAAACTAGATAAATAGCTTAATTTTTTGAATTTAAAAGGAGGAAAGCAAGAAATGGCTAAAAATGTAACTAAAAAAACAGTAACTAGAAGAAGAGATAGAAAAAACATCGAAAATGGTGCAGCTCATATTCATTCTAGCTTTAATAATACAATCGTTACAATAACAGACGTTCAAGGTAATGTTATATCTTGGGCAAGTGCTGGTGGACTTGGATTTAAAGGTTCAAGAAAAAGCACACCATTTGCAGCTGGTCAAGCAGCAGAAACTGCTTCAAAAACAGCAATGGAACACGGATTAAAAACTGTAGAAGTATATGTTAAAGGTCCAGGTTCAGGTAGAGAAGCTGCAATAAGAGCTTTACAAACAGCTGGTTTGGAAATTACAATGATTAAAGATGTAACTCCAATACCACACAATGGTTGTAGACCACCAAAAAGAAGAAGAGTTTAATTTTGAAGAAATTATATTTATTACAAATTATAAACAAATTTGACACAGTTAGGTTTGGATTAGAATTTGTAAACGAAATCGAAGAGAGGAGATAAATAGAAATGGCTAGATATAAAGACGAACAATGTCGTATATGCCGTAGAGAAGGTCAAAAGTTATTCTTAAAAGGTTGCAGATGCTATTCAGACAAATGTAGTGTAACTAGAAGAAACTATGCACCAGGACAACACGGACAAAAGAAAGCTAAACTTTCTGAATACGGTACTCAGTTAAGAGAAAAACAAAAAACAAAATCATTTTATGGTGTTGGTGAAAAACAATTTAGAGGATATTTTGAAATGGCTTCTAATAAAAAAGGAATTACAGGTGAAAACTTGTTACAAATATTAGAAAGCAGACTGGATAATGTTGTTTACAGACTAGGATTTGGAGCTTCAAGAGCTCAAGCTAGACAATTAGTAACACATGGACATATTGAAGTTAATGGTAAAAAAACTGATATAGCTTCATACTTAGTAAAAGCTGGAGATGTTGTTGCTATAAGAGAAGTTAGAAAAGATAATCCTGTTGTTAAAGAGAATATTGAAGCTAATAGTGTAAGACCACTACCAGAATGGTTAGAAGTAGACAAAGAAAAAATGTCTGGTAAAGTTGTAAGATTAGCAAATAGAGAAGATATTGATTTACCAGTTGAGGAACACTTAATAGTAGAGCTTTATTCTAAATAATAAAATAAGAATAAAAGACATTATTTTCATTTTAATAAAATTAATAATAGAAAATATAAGAAAAGTGAGGAACACGGGGTTTCTCAAAATGGAGGTAAATAAATGATAGAATTTGAAAAGCCAAACATCGAATGCATAGAAACAGACGAAAAAAGAAATTATTCAAAGTTTGTATGTGAACCATTAGAACGTGGTTATGGAATGACAATTGGAAATTCATTAAGAAGAATTTTATTATCATCACTACCAGGAGCAGCTATAACAAGTGTTAAAATTGATGGAGTAGTACATGAATTCTCTACAGTTCCAGGTGTTGTAGAAGATGTTCCAGAGATAATTGTTAACTTAAAATGCGTTAGATTAAAAATGCATGACATGGAAGACAAGAATATCAGTATTGATTTCAAAGGACCAGGAGAAGTAAAAGCTGGTGATATCATAACTGATAGTAGTGTTGAGATTTTAAATCCAGAATTACATATAGCTACAGTTGAAGAAGGTGAAAAACTTCACATGGAAATGACAGTAGCAAGAGGTCGTGGATACAATACTTCGGATAAAAATAAAACAGAGGATATGGCGTTAGGTACATTACCAATTGATTCAATATTTACACCAGTAAAAAAAGTTAATTATAAAGTTGAAAATACTAGAGTTGGACAAAGAGTAGATTATGATAAGTTAACAATCGAAGTTTGGACAGACGGAAGTTTAAAACCATTTGAAGCTTTGAGTTTAGCTGCAAAAGTTATGACAGGTCATTTAGAATTATTTATTGACTTATCAGAAACTGCAAAAAATACTCAAGTAATGGTAGAAAAAGAAGAATCTAAAAAAGAAAAAGTATTAGAAATGCCTATAGAAGAATTAGAATTATCAGTTAGATCTTACAATTGTTTAAAGAGAGCTGGAATCTCAACAGTAGAAGATTTAGCTAATAAATCACAAGAAGATATGATGAAAGTTAGAAACCTAGGTAAAAAATCTTTAGATGAAGTTACAAATAAGCTTATTGCTTTAGGTTTAGGATTTTCACTAAATGAAGACTAATAAAAGGAAGGTGAGTTAAAAGTGTCAGGTACAAGAAAACTTGGAAAACCAACTGATCAAAGATTAGCTATGCTTAAAACTCAAACTACAGACTTACTTTTAAACGGAAAAATTACAACAACAGAAGCAAGAGCAAAAGAAGTAAAATCTATAGTTGATAGTATAATCGCATTAGCAATAAAAGAAAAAAATAACTATGAAGAAGTTGAAGTTAAAGTTGTTAAAGCAAAATTAGACAACAAAGGACATAAAGTTACAGAAAAAGTTACTAGCAAAAATGGTAAAGAATACTTAAAAGTTGTTAAAGAAGAAAAAATGGAAAAAAGACAAAAAGACATGCCATCAAGATTAAATGCTAGAAGAAAAATAATGAGAAAAGTTAACAAAGTATCAAATGTTGACTTAATGGCTAAATTATTTGGAGAAATAGCTTCTAAATATGAAGGAAGAAATGGTGGATACACTAGAATCCTTAGATGTGAAAACAGAAGAGGAGATAATGCTCCAGAAGTAATATTAGAATTAATTTAGTATATAATATAAACAAAAAACGGGCTATACATACTTTAAATATTTATATTTAAGGTATATATGGTCTGTTTTTATTATATAGAAAAACACATAGTTCAAAATTTTAATTATTTCAGAGGAATAACCACGTTACTTTTTGCAAAAAAATGACAATAAAACAAAAAATATAAATAAATATTCTCAAAAATAAGAATAAAAACATAAAATATAGCAGGAGTGATGAAAATGGAGAATTTTATTTATATCATGATAATTACATTCAGCATTATTGGGTGGTACATATGTGTAAAAGAAATAATATATCAAATTTTATACAAAAACATAGACATTGATGAAGATATAAAATGCCAATTAGTAGTTAAAAACAAAGAAGAGAATATAGAAGTAATATTAAGAAAAGTATTATATTTGCAAAGCAAAGAGATAGGCTTTAAAACAATTGAAATAATAGATGAAGGGTCAAATGATGAAACATATAAAATATTAGAAAAGCTGCATGAAGAACATCCTAATATAAAGATAAGAAAAATGTTGTAAAATAAGAAATTTTTTGATAGACTACAAAAGGAAAAGGAGAACAAATGAAATTAGAGGGACAATTACAAGAAATTATATATCAAAACGATAGCAACAGTTATACTATTGCAGTGTTAAAAACTGAAGAAGATGAATATACAGTAGTTGGATATCTACCATTTATAAATGAAGGAGATTGTTTAAGTTTAGAAGGAAAATTTGTAACACATCAGGATTATGGTAGGCAATTTAAAATAGATACATTTGAAAAGAAATTGCCTGAAACAACAGATGCTTTAGAAAAATATTTAGCAAGTGGAGTAGTAAAAGGAATTGGACCTACTATTGCTAAAAAAATAATAGAAAGATTTGGAAAAGATACAGTAAATGTTTTTAAGTTTGAACCTAAAAAACTAGCAGACATAAAAGGAATTTCATCCACAGGTGCACTAGAAATGGCAGAAGAATTTAACACTAAATGGAATCTATGGCAAATAGTAGGATTTTTAGAGAAATTTGGAATAAATGCAAGTAACAGCAAAAAAGTGTACGAAGCACTTGGAAATGATGCCATAGAAGAAATACAAAAAAATCCATATGTATTAGTTGATATTACATATGGTGTAGATTTCTTTAAAATAGATAAAATGGCAATTGACATAGGAATAGATATTAATAGTTATCAAAGAATTGGAGCAGGTATACGTTATAGTCTAATAGTTGCAAGCTATAATGGAAATACATGTGTACAAAAAGAAAAATTATACGAGTTTGTTAAAGAAAGATTAGGAGTTGAAGAAAAATACATTGACGAAGTAATGATAAATCTTAGAGCAACAGATAAGGTTATTGTAGAAGAAATTGATGAAGTTGATTGGGTATTTTTAGCAGAATTTTATAAAATAGAACAACGAATTGCACAAAGAATACATATGATGCTTAAAACACAAAATGTGAAATATATAGCAGATTTCGATAGTCAACTTGCTAAAGAAGAAAGCCTTTTACAAATGATGCTTTCAGAAAAACAAAAAGAAGCATTATTGCAAGTTAATAATTCTAATATAAGCATTATCACTGGTGGACCAGGAACACGGAAAAACAACTATTATAAAAGCACTTATAGATATATATAAATTAAACGGTAAAAAAGTAGTGCTATGCGCACCAACAGGAAGAGCAGCAAAAAGAATGTCAGAGCAGTCAGGAGAGGAAGCTAAAACAATACATAGACTATTAGACATAGGAAAAATTGAAGATAATAAATTAGAAAACATAGATATAGATTTCACTCCAATAGATGCAGATGTTATTGTAATAGATGAAATGTCAATGGTTGATGTATTTTTGATGAATTATATTACTAAGGCAATATATATGGGAACAAAGCTTGTTCTAGTTGGCGACAGTAATCAGCTTCCAGCTGTAGGACCAGGAAGTGTACTAAGAGACTTAATTGAATCAGAAAAAGTACCTACAACAAACTTAGATAAAATTTTTAGACAAGCTGCACAAAGTAAAATAGTTTTAAATGCCCATAATGTAAACAAAGGAGAGAGATTTATTACAAAAGAAGAAAGTGCTGAGCAAAATACTAAAGATGACTTTTTCTTTATTAAAGCAAAAATGCAAGAAAGAATATTACTAGAATTAGTTTCACTGACAACAGGTAGATTACAAAATTTCGGTAATTATGATTTCTTCCAAAACATGCAAGTACTAACACCAACTAAAAAAGGAATGCTTGGAACCAAGGAATTAAATAGAATTCTTCAAGAAGAAATAAACAAAGAAGCTGACTTTAAAAATGAAAAGAAATATGGAGATGTTATTTTTAGAGAAGGCGACAGAGTAATGCAAATTAAAAACAACTATGATATTTTCTGGGATAAAGAAACAGATGGAAGATATGAAAATTCAACAGGTGTATTTAATGGAGAAATAGGTCGAATAGAAAGAATAGATTTATCTGATAAACAGATGAAAGTAGTATTTGATGATGGAAAAAATGTATGGTATCAATTTTCGGAATTAGACCAATTAGAACTTGCATATGCTATTACAATTCATAAATCACAAGGGAGCGAATTTGATGTTGTAATAATTGTAATACCACAAGCAGCACCAATGCTACTAACTAGAAATCTATTATATACAGCCATTACAAGAGCAAAAAAATTATTAATAGTTTTAGGGGAAGAAAAACTAGTTGAATTTATGATTCAAAACATAGATAGTAGACAACGCAATACAGGTTTAAAACACCAAATAATAAGTTCACTTAATCAATAAAAACTATATATGATTGAAAAAATATTAAATATAATATTTCCAACATGTTGTGGAATATGTAAAAGACTATATAAAACTTGGATTTGCCCCAAATGTTATTACAAATTAAAAGAAGAATGCAAATATATAAAAATATTAGAAAAAGATTTTTATATATTTTGTGTAGGAAAATATGAAAAAAATATTAGAAAATTTATATTAAAATTTAAATTTAAAGAATCAGCATATTTAGCAAAAACATTTGCAGAAATAATTAGCAAAAATCAAGAATTTGTACAAGAATTAAAACAATATGATTATATAATTCCAGTACCAATGTATATAGAAAACAAAAACATAAGAGGTTATAATCAAACAGAAGTACTTGCTGAAAGTATTAAAAACAAATTGAAAATAGATTATATAAAAGATGCTATTGTAAAAATAAAACAGAATAAAAAACAAAGTAGTCTAAGTGAAAAAGAGCGTATAGAAAATGTAAAAGACGTATATAAGATACAGAATTTCAAAATCCTTAAAAATAAAAGAATACTATTATTAGATGATATATATACAACGGGAAACACAATAAAGGCATGCAGAGAAGAACTGAAAAAGTCTGAAACAGAAAAAATAGATGTATTAGTATTAGCCAAAAGAGAAATTTAACCTAAAAATACCTTTTAAAAAAATTTTTGAATATGTTATAATTATTGTGCAAAAGTAATTACAAACGAAAAAATGAAAAGGAGTAAAAATTGGAAGATTTAGTTGAAAGCATATTAGATTATGTAAGAGCAGATTATACAGATTATGCAGTAATGATAAATGGTGAATGGGGAAGCGGAAAAACCTATTTTTGGAACCATAAAATAAAAAACAAAATTGAATCATTGCAATTAAATGGAAAGAATTATACAACTATATATATGTCCTTGTATGGAATTTCTAATCTAGAAGAAATAAGCAAAAAGATATTTATTGAAACATCTCAGCTTATGGATAAAAACTTAAAGAAATATATGGGCGCACATGGACAAACTACTATTCCAGAATATGCAAAAACTGGACTAGACATGGCAAACTTCTTTGGAGTAACTAAAAACGGAGAAAAAGTTGATTATGAAAAATTCTTCTCAACAGATGACAAAGTATTGTGTTTTGATGATTTGGAAAGAGCCAATGTTGATGTTGTAGATATCTTAGGATATATAAACAACTTTGTTGAGCACGATCATATAAAAACAATAATCATATGCAATGAGAAAGAACTTGCAACAAAATTCAAAAGTTCAAATATTGAAATGAAAACATTTATTGCAACATATCTTTTGGACAAACAAAATGACTTAGCTAAAAGCGATGAGAAACCAATGGTTGAAAAGATAAGAGACAAAATTGAATATGTTTTTGATAATGCAAATGATTATGAAAGAATAAAAGAGAAACTTATTGGAGAAACTTTCGAATATGCACCTAAATTTAATTACATAATAAATGGATTACTTTTAAGATTTGAAAATAATCCAGACTTAATCAGATTTTTAAGAGAAAACACTAATCTTATTATTTCAACATTTAATAAGAGTGGTACAAGAAATTTAAGAATTTTAAAACATGCATTAAACGACTTTAAGAAAATTTTTGAGAATGTAAATAAAGCATATCCAAATACTAATAGAAGAGTATTACAAACAATGCTTATATTTACAATAGCGGTATCATTTGAAATTAAAGCTGGTAAAATAACTAAAAACAAATTTGTAAACATTCAAAGTAATGAAGAATATAAGGCAATACTTGTATCCTCAAGAGTTCTGATGGATAATAGACAATTCTATATCAAAGAATTCGATAACAACTATTATTTTAATTTTAAATCAGAATATAGATTCTTCAAATTTATTGAAATATATGTACGTACAAGAATTTTTGATATGAAAGCATTAAAACAAGATATGGATGCAATCATAAATACAATAGACACAGAAAAATTACCTGGATATAAACGTTTACTTACAGAAGAATATTGGAAGATATCTGATGAGCAATTCCCAGGAGTAATACAAGAAGTATTAGAAGATGTACAAGAAGGAAGATTACAGTTAATAGATATTGTAAAATTATTTTCATATTTCAGCTATTTTATAAAAAGAGGATTAATACAAAATGATTTAATTGCAACTAAAAGGAAGTTCCTAGAAGGAATGGATAAAGCGGTTAAAAATTCGCAATACTGTGATAATGTTGAAGAAGAATTATCAAGAGTAGGAATAAATGAAACAGGGCCTGAAATAGAAGAAGTATTAAAACACTTTGAAGACTTAAATAATCAGCTTGAAGAAAAAATGTATAAAGACAAAGCAGATGACATATTTAGATGTATACCAATTAAAATGGAATTGTTCTACGATAGATTTGATAGTGAATGTATGGAATTTCCTATATTCAAATATTATGATGCATATAGAATGTTCCAAAGAATTACATGTGCAAGCAATGAAGATATAGTTAGAATAAAAGAAATGTTAATAGATAGAGCAAGAAAAAATACTGATATACTAAAATGCGAGTATAAGTTTATGAAGAGATTAAAAAATGTTCTAGAAGACTATTGCAGAGGAAAAGAAATAAATATTAAATTGGTAATGCTTAGAGAATTTGCAAGAGATTTAGGAACTGTAATAGACTTATACAATCAAGAAAATTTTGAATAAAAATAAAATCCTTTTTTGTATATTTTATCTAAAAAAGAGCAAAATAAAAATAGACAAAATATAACAAGGAGGGTAAGATGAAAGCAACAGGTGTCGTAAGAAGAATAGATGATTTAGGAAGAATAGTTATTCCAAAAGAAATAAGAAGAACTCTTAGAATTGGAGAAGGATCTCCACTTGAAATTTTTACTGAAAAAGATGGTGAAATCGTATTAAAAAAATATTCACCAATTGGAGAATTATCAGAGTTTGCTACAAACTATGCTGAAACATTATCAAAAACAACAGGACATATTGCATGTATAACAGATAAAGATACAATAATAGCTGTTTCAGGAGGACTTAAAAAAGATTTGTTAGAACAAAATATAAGCAAAGAACTTGAAGAAGTTATTGAAAACAAAGAAATTTACACAAGCAAAGACAATGATGAGTTAGCTATTCCATTAAGTAAAAATGAAAATAAAGAAAGAGTTTTTCATTCACAAGTAATATATCCGATTATATCTGATGGAGATTCAGTAGGAAGTGTTGTTCTAATGTCAAAAGAACCAAACAAAAAGATGTCAGATACAGAACTTAAAGTTGTTCAATCAGCTGCTGGTATATTAGGAAGTCAATTAGAAATATAAAGTTTAAAAGCAATAGTTATAATATGTACTATTGCTTTTTACTTTAAAATATAATATAATTTATAAGTCTAAGGAGGAACGGAATGAAAGTAATAGAAATTAGAAATAAATATTTGAACTTTTTTAAAAATCATGGACATAATGTAATACCAAGTGCACCAGTTATACCAGAAAATGACCCATCTGTATTATTTACAACAGCTGGAATGCAACCATTAGTACCATACCTTTTAGGAGAAAAACATCCAGCAGGAGTACGTCTTGTTGATTATCAAAAATGTGTAAGAACAAATGACATAGATGAAGTTGGAGATAATAGACATTTAACATATTTCGAAATGCTAGGAAATTGGTCTTTAGGCGACTACTTTAAAGAAGAATCAATAGCTATGAGTTATGAATTCCTAACAAAAGAATTAGGAATACCAAATGAAAAATTATCAGTAACATGTTTTGCAGGAGATGAAGATTGTGGACGTGATACTGTATCTTTTGAATGTTGGAAAAAAGCTGGAATTCCTGAAGAAAGAATATACTTCTTTGGAAAAGAAGACAATTGGTGGATTGCTGGAGAAGAAGGACCATGTGGACCAGATACAGAGATATTCTATGATACTGGAAAAACAAAATGCTCAGATGAATGTAATCCTTCATGTGGATGTGGTAAATATGTTGAAATATGGAATAACGTATTTATGGAGTTTTACAAAGATAAAAATGGTTATAGTAAGTTGAGCCAGCAAAATGTTGATACTGGACTTGGTGTAGAAAGAATGGCTATGTTATTACAAGGAAAAGAAACTCCTTATGAAATAGAAGTATTTGCACCTGTAATGAAGAAACTAGAGAAATTACAAAAAGTTGACAGTATAGAAAGCAGAAGAATTATTACAGAGCATTTACGTTCAAGTATGATGATTATAAATGATGGTGGTAGACCAAGCAATGTTGATAGAGGATACATATTAAGAAGATTGTTACGTAGAATGACTAGACATATGAACAAATTAGAGATTAACTTAGATGAGTTAAAGACAGTGGTTGACGTATCAATAGATAGTTTAAAAGAATTATATCCTGAACTAGATACTAATAGAGAAACAATAAAACAAGTAATAATTGAAGAAAAAGATAAATTTGTAAAAACTCTTAAAAATGGAGAAAGAGAATTTGAGAAAGTTTCAAACAAGGTTAAAGCAAATGGAGAAAAAGTTATACCATCAGAAGCTGTATTTAACCTTTATGAAACATATGGTTTTCCACCAGAAATGACAGAAGAGTTAGCTAAAGAAGAAGGACTTGAAGTTGATATGAAGGGATATCAAAAACTATTTGAAGAGCATCAAGCTAAATCAAGAATGGGAAGTGAAGCTAAATTTAAAGGTGGACTAGCATCAACAGGAGAAATGGAAACAAAATATCACACAGCGACACATCTTCTAAATGCAGCGTTAAAACAAGTTTTAGGTAACCATGTTCATCAAAAGGGAAGCAATATAACTCATGAAAGAATGAGATTCGACTTTTCACATGGTGCTAAAATGACAGACGAAGAGAAACAAAAAGTTGAAGATTTAGTAAATGAATATATACAACAAGACATAAAAGTTGAAAGATTAGAAATGAAAAAAGATGAAGCACTAAAACTAGGTGCTGAAGCAATGTTCTTAGATAAATACGGAGATGATGTTATTGTTTATAAAATTGGAGATGTATCTATAGAATTCTGTGGCGGACCTCATGTAGAAAGTACAGGAAAATTAGGAACATTTAAAATAAAGAAAGAAGAAGCATCTTCATCAGGAGTAAGAAGGATAAAAGCTATATTATTATAGAAAGGAAAAACAAATGAGTGATTGTATATTTTGCAAAATTGCAAATAAAGAAATAAATTCAGAAATTGTATACGAAAACGAAAACATAGTTGCTTTTAAAGATATAAATCCAGAAGCAAAAATACATATATTAATTGTTCCTAAAAAACATTATGAAACAATATTAGATGTTAATGATGATGAAGTAATAAAAGATATTTTTAAGACAGTGAAAGAAATAGCAGCACAATATGATATTGATGAAAAAGGTTTTAGAATAATAAATAATTGCAAAGAAGATGGAGGACAAACGGTTATGCATGTTCATTTTCACATGCTAGCAGGGGAGAAATTATCTACTAACATAATTTAACATATAAAAAGTAAAATAAAAATGTTATAATATGTGATATATGGAGGGTATAACTTTAATGGAATCTAAGAGAAAAGACACATTAACATTATTGTTGATTATTGTAATAGTAATAATTCTTGGAATTGTTGGATATTTAGGATTTGAAGTTATAAGTGGTAATGTTAAAGAAAATGAATCAAATGAAATTACAGATGAATTTGAAAAACAAATACCAACTTTAACTGAAGAAGAAATACAAGAAATAAGGGCTAGGGCAGCTAAAGAAGTTGAAGAACAAATAGCAAATGGAGAAATTCCATCAGGGACAAACCAAGGTGGAACAAGCAGCAGTGGAAACAGTAGCTCTAATGGTGGCTCAAGCGGAGGCTCATCAGGAGGAAGTTCATATAGTTCAGGGGGCTCATCAGGAATATATATAAGTGGACAATGGGTATTAGGAAAGATAGTAATACCAGCCACAAATGTAAGATGCTCAATATTTGATAATCCAAGTCCACAAGCATTAGAAAAAGGAGTAGGCATTGTATATAGTACAAATGGATTAAATAAACCAGGAAATACAGTAATAGCAGGACACAATTATAAAAATAGATTGTTTTTCTCTAAAAATAAAAATTTAGTTGTTGGTAATATTATAAAAATAACAGATGCCTCTGGTTTAGAGATAACATATGAAATATATAATAAATATATAACGTCTCAAGATGATGCTAGCTTTTTCCAAAGAGATACTGGAGGAGCAAGAGAAATATCATTGAGCACATGTACAGATAATGGATTGAAAACTGGAGAAAGAATAATAATTTGGGCAAGAGAGAAATAAAACAAGTATAAAGGTAATACAAGAGGGTATTGCCTTTATTTTTGTGTAATATTAATAAAATGTTGCCTAATCCATGCTCGATTTTTAAATACAAATAATTGACAAATAGATAATAAAACATGTAAAATATAAAGAGAGGGTTTTATTACCAAATTAAAACAGAGGTGATATATATGGAGAAGAATAAGTATAGCAAAGTACTAACAGTATCTTTGGTTATAATAATTATAGGAATATTTGGAACATTAGGTTATTTTGGATATAGCCTTTTAAATGAAAACAATACAAAAAAGAAGTATACAGATGCAGCAAATGAATTTGAACAAAAAGTGTTAGGTGGATCATCTTCAGTATCAAACAGTGGAAACACAAGCAATTTATCAATGAATGCATTAAATCGTACAAGCGATAGAGATAAAAATAGAGACAAACAATATATGGAAGATTATGAGATAGTAGGTACTATTGAAATTCCAAAAACAAAACTAAAATGTACAATTTTAAATGAAACAGCGCCACGTTCACTAGAACTAGGAGTTACTGTAATGTACCCGCCAAATAGTGATGTAAATATAACAGGAAGAAATGTTGTAATATACGGACATAATTACAGAAATTCATTATTTTTCTCAAAAAATGGACAATTAGTTAATGGAGATAAAATATATATATTAGACAGAGAAGGAAAAAAAGTAACTTATGAAGTATATGAAACATTTGAAACGACAAGTACAGATACAACTTGCTATACTGAAGTTTCAGATGAAAATAAATGCGAAATTACTCTATCAACTTGCACAGACGATGCAAACACAACAGACAGAAGAATTATTGTAAGAGCAAAAGAAATATAAGTAGGGAGAAAAATTGAAATGGAAAAGAATAAGATAATTGGAGTATTGATTGGAGTTGTAATAGTTATAGTTGTAGGAATATTGGGATTTGCTGGATATACAGTTTTTAAAAAACCAAGTGAAAATCAAACTATGCCAATAGGAGAAAAAAATGTAAATAAAGAATTAGGAGGGACAAGCAGTGTATCTAAAGGAGGAAATGCAGTATTAAATAGTATTCCAGATAAAAAAAATAATAACAATGCATTAAACACAACAACTACAACTAGAAAAAAAGAATATATGGAAGATTATGAAATAATAGGAAAGATAGAAATACCTAAAACAGGTTTGAAATGCAATATATTAGATGAAACAACACCACGTTCATTAGAAATAGCTGTAACTAAAATTTACACTACAAGTGGGTTAAATAACCCAGGAAATACAGTAATATATGGACATAACTATAGAAATTCATTGTTTTTCTCAAAGAACAATCTATTACAAAAGGGAGATAAAATATATATAACAGATGCAGATAAGAATAAAATTATATATGAAGTATATAATACATTTGAAACGACAAGTAGCGATACAACATTTTATGCTAGACCTGCTGACAGTACAGAAGGAAAACGCGAGATTACATTATCGACATGTACAGATGATGCAAGTTCAACAGATAGAAGACTAATTGTACAAGCTAAAGAAAAATAAAACTATATTTGTATATAAAAACAAAATAATAGAAAGAGAATTCCTATATAATATATGTAGGAATTCTCTTTCTATTATCTATATTAGTAATAAGAAAATAAAAACATAATTAGAAAAAAATACCTGCGAAAAAGTGTTGACATAGGGCTATTATGGTGTTAAAATAATATTCACGTGAGACAAAAAAGTCTACATTCAAAACACCTAAAAAATCTTTTCAAAAAAAATTAAAAAATATGTTGACAAGATGAAAAAACGGTGTTAAAATATCAAACAGTTCAGCAAA
>CAOJXR010000007.1 GCA_948465565.1 uncultured Clostridium sp. | reverse complement strand
TTTTCGTTTCTCCATTTTCATATCTTCCTATATAAAATCCACCATACTTCTCTATAGACTTGATTGTCTCATCTAACTCAGTCTCTATCTCATAAAATAATTTAGTTTTTGTCATTCCAGGTAAATTGTATTGTGAAAAATATCTCTCTGTATCTGCATATTGACTACCTACTAGTGTACCTGGCTCATAATTACTATTATTATAAGTACTTCTTCCAGTTTGCGTTATTGAATACAATTTAGACTTTCTTGTATTTGTATCATATATCCTACTTACATCAGGCACAGGTACCCACACCCACTGATTACGATTACATGATGCATCCCATGCCTCTGTTCCAGGTACTCCAACCTGCGTTCCAGTCACAGGTACAGTCCCTTCATATATCACTAATCCAGTATCTATACCATTCTCTCCTGTTACCTGTGACGCTACATACCCAACTGGAATAGGCGCCTTCTTTCCACTAGCAGGATCAGTATACACAGTAACCTTCGTAGTATCCCAACTGCTCGTATCCATCGCCTTCGGTTTTGTCATATCCGAATTGTTGTTCGTGTTAGCTAATATGTTGTTTTTTCCAAGCATTTGTATTGTTGCTAATGACACTATTGTTATCGCAGCTACTGCTACTACTGTGCCTATGACTGTTGATACAACTTTTTTCTTTCCTTTCATATATTCCTCCTTCTCCTCTGTTTCTATATAATATAAATTGTTTTTATAATAAGCAGTTTCTAATAATGTGTTTGGCAGTTCATTCTTTTGTGTAATTTTATCGTCACTCACATTTTAAGTTTATTTATATTTGTGTCAATAAATCGATTTGTGTATTTTGTTTGTGTATTTTGTCAAAATTACTGATATTAATATACTTAGCTTCGTTTTTTAAAATATGTTATCAAATTGTTTACGTTTTTTTACAAAATTCTCCTTTTCCTTGAGGCAATCCGATTTTCAGCTATAAAAAATCTTTTTTCGCTCTTATACTTTTAGTTAGATATTCCCGGTAATTACTGTAAAATCAATTATTTTGAACTGTTTCTTCTTATTTGAAATATTGCGTTATTCGCTCAATATCCTTATTTTTTCACTGTTTAACCTTTTGTTCTAAAATAAAATTTTCCTAATTTTCTTGCTTTGTGTAATTTCTCGTTGACGAGCCCCCACATATATCCAAATGGTCTATTTTCCTTTATTTATATATTACACAAAATAAAATTGCTTATTTTTACGATTTGTCTATTTTATGCAAAAAAATAAGCTCAATTTGAAGTGAACTTTATATTGTTCATTTCAATTGAACTTATCTTATTTAAATTTTGCGTACAATTGTTTTGTTTTGCTAATATTGTAACTGACTTGCAGTTTTTATATCAATTCTATTTATTTTTCATTTTTCAAAATAGCCGCTTCGTATTTGTCTAGTTCTGCTATTTCGTATTCTCTTAGTCCTGTTAGTTTGGCTATTTTCTCTATTTCAAAACCTTCTTTTAGCATTTCTGTTACTATTTCTATTGCTTTTGCCTTTTCCCCTTGTTGCATGCCTTGCTCTATACCTTGCTCCATACCTTGTTCTATCCCTTGCTCCATACCTTGATGAATGCCTTGTTCTCTTCCCTCCTCTATACCTTGCTGATATCCCTCTTGCAATCCCTTTTCTCTAATATCTTCTAGGTCTAGTATATATTTTATCCTTAGCTCTGCTAAATATCTTTCATGCTCATCTGCATTTATATCTTCATATACTTCCCATGCTTTTTTTAATTCTTCGTTTTCTTCCATTTCTACTACCTCCACACTTTTGGGATTTATTAAAAACTTCATCCATGACATCAACTTCTTGTTTGACTCTTTACTAACGTCATATACTGTTTTTGGTAATTCGATTATATATAATTCTAATCTATCCGTCAATACAATTTTTTGATACTCTTCCTCCCTTATCTGCCATTTTGTATAGTATTTAGGTATATTCTTTAATTGCTCTAACTCAAAATTAGCTATTAATATCGCTATCGTTTTAGGTAATTTTTTATATTTCTCCCCACTTTTTATTTGCTGTGTATATAATTTACTCCAATAATATAGTAATCTTTTTTCTATGTTTCCTTTATCCGTCATTTGCATTTCTATGTTACAGACAATATCATTGTCCAATGTAGCTTTTATATCCAACACTCCTAATTTGCTATCATATAAATCTTTCTCTAAAACGGTATTTTTATCTAAGTCGATACTATTTAATTTCTGTCCTATTATTTCTTCAATTAGACCTTTAGTTATTTCTTCTCTCCCTATTTGTCCAAATATTTTCTTGAACACATAATCATTTGTAGGTAACATTACTTCATTTTCTTCTATTGTCATCACTCCTTGTTTTATTTATATTTAATTTTTGTTTTAGGAAATTCTAGGCGACTTGCCCTCTAGATTTAAAAAATTTAATTACGTAATTGATTTTTAATATTTACATTTATAACACGATTTACCTTACAATTCAAGCTTTTTCGTTCGTCAATATTATACATAAAAAAACACAAGTTGAACTTATGTCTACTCATTCGACTTCTTGGGCATAAAAAACGCTCCCCAAGGGGGGAGCGTTTTTGGCATCTTACTTCTCGCTGGTGAGCTTGACGTTGCAGTTGCCGCCGCAGAATGCTGCCATTTTGCAGGTCGCTGCAGCTACGCATCTGCCGAACTCACTCTGAGTGTTTTCGGGCGCCTGTTGCTTCTGGTCGGTTTGAACTTTCTTGTCTGTGTTGTTCATTGTCATCATGTTTTACCTCCATCAATATTAGATTGTTTTATTATTTTATCACGTTTTTGTTGTTTTTTCAATGGTTTTATTATTTTGAGTGTGTTTTTTCATTTACATTTTTTGATTTTTATTCTTCTTTTTTGATATTTTTTTGCAAAATTATTGATATTTTTCTAAAAGTGGATATAATGTATTTATTATTAGAGTAGAAAATGAATAGTTAAGACCTAATAAACGGGAAGTTGTTATTGGGGCAAGATTATTTTCGCTTATTTGTTTTCGCATTCCGCTAATAAAGATTTTTGGAAGTTTTATGCCTTTATTTCTTTTTATAAAGATATTTAAGGTTTTGTGCCTCCATTTCTTTTGCATGCGGAAGAAATGGAGGTTTTTTGTGAGTAAAAATAAAAAGGTTATACTTGTATCTATTCTTTTGGCAATGCTTATTGTTTTATCAAGATTTTTATCTGTTAAAACTCCTATTACTAAAATTAGCTTTGCTTTTGTTACTACAATGTTATGCGCTACTTGGCTTGGTCCTAAGTGGACACTTTTATTAAATGTTCTTGGTGATGTTATTGGTGCTACGTTGTTTCCAACTGGTCCTTATTTCGTTGGTTATACTGTTAGTACTGCTATTGCTGCTTTAATTTATGGTTTCTTACTTTATAAGAAAGAGCCTAATTCTTTTTCTGAGAAGGTTTTTATTTTAAGAGTTGTATTTGCTGTTTTATTGGTTACTTTTTTTGTGAATATTGGTTTGAATACTTTATGGACTAGTATTACTTCTGGAAAGGCTTTTAAAGTTTTATTTTTTACTAGATTTGTGAAAAATATTATTACTGCTCCTATTCATATTGTTGTGTTTATTTTTGTTGAGAGGTTATTGAGAAAACCTTTTGATTTATATGTAAGGAGTAATGATGATTAAGCTTGAAAATGTTTCATTTAAATATAGGAATAGTGAGCATATTGTTTTGGATAATTTGAGTTTTTCCATTAATGATGGTGAAGTTATTGCTATTGTTGGACAGAATGGTTCTGGTAAGTCTACTATTGGTAGGCTTATTTCTGGTATTGCTAAATTAAAGCAGGGCAATATTTTTATCGATGATTTGGATATTTCTCAGAAGAATAATAGAAAGTTGATTCGTGATAAGGTTGGTATCGTTTTTCAAAATCCTGAAAATCAGATTATTTTTAATAATATTTATGATGAGCTTGCTTTTTCACTTAGTGGTTGTGATAAATTTGAGATTGAGGAACGTGTTAGCACTGCTTTAAAGCAGGTGGGAATGTTTGATTATAAAAATCGTGATTTGTATTCTTTGTCTTTGGGGCAAAAGCAAAGGATTATTATTGCGGAGGTTTTGGCTCAGCATCCTAAGTATATTATTTTTGATGAGCCTACTACAATGCTTGATGGTATTGGTAAAGAGCTTGTTTATGATATCATTAGAGAGTTAAAGGAGTTACGGTTATACTATTATATGTATTACTAATTTGGCTGATGAGATTTTGCTTGCTGATAGGACTCTTGTATTGAAGGGTGGAAAAATTGCTTGTGAGATTGACAAAAATGATTTGCTTGAGAAGGCTCCTTTGCTTTCTGAAATGGGGATAAAACTTCCTACTTTACTTAAAGTTTTGTTGGAATTAAAGAATTCTGGATTTACCTTTAATTTGGATGATTTCTCGATTGATGAGTTTGTGCGTTGTTTGGGGGATAGATTAAAATGAATGATTTGATTTGTTTTCTTATTTTTTTAATATATAGTACAGTTGTTTTTTTCTTTCCTAATAATGATATAATTTTGTTTTTTATTGTTATTAATTTAATTTTATTTTTTATTATGAGAAAGTTTTGGAAGTTTATATTACGTCGTACTTTTGGCTTAATTCCGTTTGTATTGTTTACTTTTGTTTTTAATTGTTTTTTTGATACTTTTTATAATGCTGTATGGGTTGGTGTTAAGCTGATTATTGTTTGTAATGTTACTATGATTTATTCTTGTACTACTAGCGTTGCTGGGGTTGCTAATACAATTAAATTACTTTTTTCGCCTTTGTCTTTTATAGGAATTGATACTGAACAGATTAGAATTATGGTGTGTATTTCTTTGTCTATGATTCCTATTTTTAAACGTGATTTGTATGAACTTAGAGATACATGTGTTTCTAAGGGTATTCGTTTTAGTGTTTCTAATGTTAAGTTTGTTGTTTCAAAATTCTTTTTTTCAATTTTGCAGATGGTTTCTAAAATTGAGAGGGCTTTGCTTGCGAAGGGAATTGATTTGTCGTAAGAATAACCCCAAATTGTTAGTTAGTTTAACAATTTGGGGTTATTATAGTTATTATTCTTTTATGTATTAATCTTTTAATTCCATTATCTCTGTTTCTTCTAATCCTGTTATATCAGCGATTTCACTTATGGTATTTCCTTTTTCAAGTAATTTTTTTGCTATCTTTATTGCACTTTCTTTTTCTCCATTTTCATGTGCTCTTTGCATTTTTAGGTTTTCTAATTGTTGTGCCAATATTCTATTATTTAGTTCATCCATTACATCTTGGTCTGTCATTACTATGTCTACTATTTTGTTTATTTCTTCTATACTTCTGTTCATCTTAAATAATTCCTCCATTTCCTCTTTATTTAAGTTTCCCGATAAGTATGCAAGCCACTGTTCTTCTTCTGTTTTTATTTCTTCAACATTCTCTATAAACCTTGGTAATTGAAATATGTGTGTTGTTATATTAGGACTGAATACTTCGTTATTGTACTCTCTTCTTTGCTTTATTATCTCATGATAATTCCCATCTTTAAAACAATTATATCCTAATATCCATATCACTACTGTCTTTGTTCCATTTAAATATTTGTCGCCTATTTGTAATGAATTATAATATATTCCACTTGCATATCCATCATTTCGATTTACTATATTATACTCATTCTTGTTTTGCATTTCAATATTTATTTTCTCTTTTCCATCAATTTCAGCTAATATATCAAGCCTCATTAACTTATTATCTGCATGTACTTTATCTAATGCTACATCATTTCGTACTACTATATTTTAATTTGGAAATTTGATAAGAACTTTATCAAGAAATAAAATTTTAAAAAATATTTATGAAATAAAATAAATTCAATATGTCAGCAATCATCCTGTAAGTTTCTTTACTGTATCATGATATATTGGCTAAATCAAGAGAATATGCGTATTTTCATGATAAATCGTATATCAAAAAATCACATAAAAAAACATAGCTCGACAGTATATTTCAGCTATCGAGCTATGATATCATTTTTCAAAGTTTTTACTTAATATTTAACTTTTACTTTATATATTAATATTTCTATTCTCCATCTGGTTCTTCTGATGGTTCTGGACTTGGGCTTGGGTCTGGAGTAGTGCTTGGCTCTGGGGCTGGTGATGTACTTGTTGTAGGGCTTGGCTCCACGCTAGGCTCAGGGGATGGGCTTACACTTGGTGTTGGGTCCATACTAGGGCTTGGCTCTGGGGTAGTGCTTGGAGTTGGTGTTGGTTCTTGTGGTATTCCTCCTGTTCCAACTCTGACAACTCTTTTTATTGTTCCATATGTATCTGTTGACAAGTGTGTTTTTGAAATTAATTGTCCTGATTTTGAATATACATATTTATATGTTACACTTTTGCATCCATCTGTTCCTGCTTTTACTATTTGTCTCATTCCATCTCGTAAGTTTGGATCATAGATTACCTCTTCTGCACATGGGTAATTTTGTAATATTGTTGAAACTATTTTTACATCGTATTCTACTTCTTCTTTTAATCCCCATATACTTACTGTTGCTACTCCTCCTGATATTGAGGCTGTTATTTTTATTGGGTATTTTCTACTATTTCTAAATCTGAAGTCTATTGCTCCATACACAACTGTTGCATCTTTTCCTGCTGGCAAATATCCAGATGTGAAAGAGTGATTACGTCTTTCTACTATTTCTAAGTTTGCTTCAAGTACTGCATTATATAGTGTTGATGATATTTGGCAAATTCCTCCGCCTAATCCGTCTACTACTTCTCCACCAGAAAATACGTGTGCTTCTTTGTATCCATTTTGTACTGTTCTAGGACCTAGTGCTCTATTGTAAGAGAATACTTCTCCTGGTTGTAATACATATTCATTTATTTTTCTTGTTGCTATTCCTAAGTTCGTTGACCTATTTATGTTTCCTGCATCGTATCTTGTTGTACATGTTCCTAGTCTGTCTGGGAATGCTTTTGATCCGATGTCTGCAACTGTTTTATTTGCTTTTGTTATTTTTAATGGTATTGAATATTCTTCTTTGTCTTCATTTAATAATGCTTTTGCTTCTTCCATTGTTATTGCTAAGTCGACTCCGTCTATATCTTTTATAACTTGGAATGGCTCTTCAATGATATATGCATCTTGTGGCTCTGTATGTATTTGATTATAAATTTCTTCAAGATCTATTTCTTTGCATTTTTGTTCTTTTACTGGTATTTGGTATTCTCCAATTACATTGCTTGATAAGTCTGTTATCATGTTTTTTATTTGATTTTTAATGTTGTCTTTATCTATTATTACTCCGTCTTTACCTTTTGTTATTATTAATTGGTCTTCTTCTATACTATATAAATAGTCTTGTGCTAAACCTGGCATGTTTGCGTTTATTTCTATTAGCTTTCTTTCTAAAACTTCGTCATTATAGCTTATTTGTAAATCTATGTTTTGTTTTTGGAATTTTCTTTTTATTATATTAAAATTGTTTGCAAATATATTGTTGTTTCTTCCTTCTTTTAATGCATTGTCTACTGTTTCTTCTATATTTGCTGTTATTTCAAGTTCTTCCAATGATATGCTTTGTTCATAGTCGTTGTACTTTAACTTTATTTCTCCTTGTTGTCTTTGTTTTAGTTTTTCTTCTAATATTTTGCATGCCCCTGTTTTGTCTAGTCCAGATACATTTACTGAATCTATTGTTATTCCTGTTATTATTTTTGAACTTGTCATTGTGGCAATAGCAAATATTGTTGATATTATTAATAGTATGACAATTACAGATACCGCTATTACTGCTATTTTTATGTTTCGGTGACTTTTTTCTATTAGTTCCTCAACATATTCTTTAGAATTTATAGGTGGTTTTTGTTTTTTAGCTTTTTTGTCTACTGTGTTTTTTTCTTCTTCTAATGTTTTCATTTCTACCTCCATTTTCCTATGAATATACGTTTTTATGATATCATATTATATAATTTTATTCAATAGCTTATTTTCTATTAAATCTTTTACTAGACATTTTATTTTTTTATATATATAATATGATTGATATAGAAAAAAATGTATCGAAAGGATGGTTTTAAATGTTAGGAAGTTTACTTACACGTATTAGAGAAGATAAAGGATTGTCTAAGACATCACTTGCCGATTTGACTAAAATAAATGTTGGTCATTTAACTCATATTGAAAAGGGTGAGAGGAAACCTAGTCCTTCTGCTTTGAGAGATATTTGCAAGGCTTTGGAAGTTCCTTATTTACCTGTATCTTATGCTTATGAGAAGGAACTTACGGAGGATCAAGAACGTTATAAGTTGATTGATTGTATTACTTATAATAAGGTTCCTTTGGTAAATAATATCGAGAGTATGATTGATTGCCCTGCTAAATTTCCTAATACATCTCTTGCATTTATTATGAAGGATGATTCAATGAAGTCTTCTGCTCCAAAAGGTTCTACTCTTTTTCTTGAATATAATGCTATACCTTTGCATAGGGAACTTGGTTTATTTATTTATGATGGTAATTACTTAGTTCGTAGAATTGTTTATAGAAAAAATAAAGTTGTTCTAAAGTCTGATAATCTTTTGACTAGAGATATTGTTATTGAGGATAATTCTAAGTTTACTATTATTGGTAGAATTAATGTCGAAAATTAACATTTAAATTACAATATTTTAACATTTGTGTGTTTTTTGTCTTATTGGCGCGAAATATATTGAAACTATTTTTCTTTATGATTATAATGTTTGTATAATCTGATAAGGAGCTAGAATTATGGAATTAGTTAAAAATATATTTTTTAATACTGATAAATTGACACCACATTCTAATATAAAGCTTTCATATACTGGTAAGTTTTTTCAGGATGGTTCTGATGAAGTGTATCTTCATTATGGTTTTGGCATTAGTTGGGATAATTTAGGTGATATTAAAATGGAGAAGTCTGAACTTGGATATCAAACTGAGATTGAGCTTCCAGAAAATGATTCTTTCCGTTTTTGTTTTAAGAATGGTCAGAATGAATGGGATAACAATGATGGGCAAAATTATGTTTTTCCAATAGAACATATTGAAACTCATTTGGTTGTTCAAGAGAATTCTTTTAATTTGGCTGCTCCTCGCAAGCTTAGAAAGTCTTATATTATCAGTAAAAAGATTAAACTTGCTATTTATAAGATTATTACTTATTTACCTAAACTTGTTTCTGGTAATTATAAGAAAAGAACTATTGAAGAGTAATTTTTATGATATTAAGAAACCTGTACAGTTTTGTACAGGTTTTATTGTTTATATGTATTTATTCTAATATAGTTTGAGTTTTATATTATTGTCCATCCGCCGTTTGGTGAGATTATTTGTCCTGTTGTGTATTCGTCTTCTATTAACCATTTAGCTAGTTTTGCAATATCTTCTGGCTTTCCTATTTTTCCTAGTGGTATCTGTTCTATTATTTCTTTTTTTTCTTCTTCTGTAAAATCACTTGTCATATCTGTTTGTATTATTCCTGGTGCTATTGAGTTTACACGAATGTTTGATGGTCCTAATTCTTTTGCTAGTGATTTTGTTAGTCCATCTATTCCTGCTTTTGTTATTGAATATGCTACTTCGCATGATGCTCCTACCATTCCCCAGATTGATGATATATTTATTATGCATCCTTCTTGCTGTTTTATCATGTATTTTATTGTTTCTTGTGTCATGGCTATTGCAGCATATAGATTTGTTTGTAGTATTTTTTGCCATTCATCGTCTGTTAGATCTGTGAATGGTCCCCATACTGATATTCCTGCATTGTTTATTAATACGTCTATTTTTCCATATTTGTTTATGGCATATTCTACTAAGTTTATGCATTCTTCTCTTTGTGATACGTCTGCTCTATATATATCTATTTCAATATTTTCTTTTGATAGGTTTTCTTTTAGCTCTTCTGCTTTTTCTTTTGAGTTGTTGTAATTTGCTATTATTTTATTGCCTGTTCTAGCCAGTTTCTCTGCTATTGCTCTGCCTATTCCTCTTGATGCTCCTGTTATGATTATTACTTTTGACATTTTTCACCTCTGTTTATAATATTGACATTTTAGAGAATTGCTTATATAATATAGATAGAAAATGAGAAACCACAAACGTGGTTTGCCTCGGTGAAATGTTTTAGACACATCAAACTTTAGCGGGTTTACAGATGTGTCTGTTTTTTTGGGTTTATTTTTGTTTGCTAATAATTAAAGCTATTGCTATAATTAAGGCAAATCACATCTGTTTATTCTCATTTCCTATGTCTGTTACTATACACTATTCACGAAAGAATTACAAGCGAACGTCCTAAAATATTACAAATAATTTTTTTACTATTCGCATTGCACATCTAAAAAATTTACTAAAAAAATAACACTTCCTAGCAAGTTCTATAACAAGCTAGGAAGTATTTATTGGAGCCACTTGTCCGAATCGAACGGACGACCTACTGATTACAAGTCAGTTGCTCTATCTCCCTGCTTTACTTTATTAAATAGAGTTTTTGGAGGTATAAAAATATGCTAAAAAATATCATATGCTTTATATTAGGGGCTATAGTTTGGATAGGACAATTTTTAAAACAATCATCTTCCCTATTTCTATCTATACTTGTATTTCATGAAATAAAATTGTTAAATATTTTTAAATAAAAAAATTAGAAAAAGCTGGTAATTTTTTCTAACTTATGATATTGTTAAGATAATTTAGAAATGTTATATATTTTAATTTATTAAATAGATACGTGTATTATTTATTTTAATCAAAGTTACATATTACGATTAATACATGGTTAATGATATATTAAAATATAAGTGTTAAGGGGTGGTAATCTATGATAAGATTCTTTTACCCATTGGTTACTTTACTATTTATCATTATCTTAAAATTAATTATTTTATAAAATAATGCTTCTATTTATAAAATACATAAATTCCAATAACAATTTAATTATATTCTTGCTTTAATATACATAATAAAGGAGTATTTAATATGAAAAAAAGAGTAATAGTATTACTATTAATAATTATAATTATTTTAATTGCAACAGCTATAATTTTCTTTTGTAAAAATAATAAAGAAGTCGAATCAAATAATGGTAATGGACTTACAATGACATCAAGCAATTCGAATTCGACGGATACTCGATATAGTGGATGGACTCAAGAAACAAATGATGGAAATATTAGTAATGCAATTCTTGATAATAGTACAGTTACTGTAAAACCTTATGAAGTTGGAACTCCAACCAATGTCACTAATACAACTAAAAATTCAAATGAAAATAATAAGGATTTTGTTGCTAATGTTATAGAAAATCAGCACCAAACTGTAATAAATAACAATTTCTCTAAAGAGGAAGAAATATTTATACAAGTTAACCAGTCAACTTTATCAAATAATAGTGCAACTGTTATTATCCAAAATAATAACAAAAATATGATACAATATACAGATGATTATGTAATAGAAAAGAAAGAAAATGATGTCTGGGTAAAGTTACAAGAAAAAAACGCTGAATCTATAAATACAGCTGTTAAGAAAACCAATAACGAAATTATAGAAATCAGGATTAATTGGAAAAACAGATATGGGGATTTAGAAAGTGGAGCGTATAGAATTGTCAAGAATATTAATAATATTTTGTTTTTTGCTGAATTTTGTATTTAATTCTTATTTGTTAAAGGAAAATATATAATATGAAAAAGTTAATAAGTATCCTTCTTATAATCTCACTCCTAATATGTAGCGCATTTATTACTGTATCAAAAGCTGAAGATAGTAATAATACGGATAACTTAAATTATAAAGAAGTTGTTGTTGTAAATAAAAACCTTGAAACGCAGGAGGAAACACTAGAAACAATTAAATACATTGATGATAATAATTCTATTGGTAAAACACTTCATAATAGAGAACTAAATGTTGAAACAAATATCGGAAATTCTATAGATCCTCAAGCTATAATAGGAGACGATAATCGTGTATTTTTAAGTCCTGCTCTTAGGCCATATAGTGCAGTTTGTTATATAACAGCTTACTATGCTGATGGTTCAACTAGTACTGGAAGTGGTTTTTTGATTGATGACAACGTTGCTGTTACAGTAGCACATATGGCCAAAGGTGCTGTATCTATTGAAGTAATTCCTGCAAAATGGTATCAAGATCAACGATACGGTACTACTTGGGCAAAAAACGTAGTAACTCATAATTCTTACGATGTTAATAATTATACTACTGAATATGATTGGGCTATTCTAAAATTAAATGACAGAATAGGTCAAAAAACAGGGTATTTTAATGTAGTAAGATATGAAGATTATACTAGATTAGATGGTGAAACAGTCATAACAGCAGGATATCCAACTGATTTGGATGATGGCCAGTGTGCATATCGTTGTACAGGAACAGCTTTTAATACAACGGAATTAACATTTGAGCATACTGCTGATATATGGTATGGAAATAGTGGAGGACCTATGATTAGAAAGTCTGATATGCTAGTAGTAGGTATTCAGAGTGGACATAATTTAGGTGTACCAACAAATTATGCAACACGAGTTGACAATCAATTATTTAATATAATGGTAAATATAATAAATGAAGATTAATATAAAATTAAATTCAAATTTTTATAGTATAAAAGGTAAATTGAAAATCAATTTACCTTTTTAGTTATGTATAAAATTTCTAAAATATTAGTAAAAAAATATATATGATATAATGATAAATATCGTAAGGAGGTAAATATATGGTTAAGTGTAAAGATTGTATATATTGGGTGAATGACACATTTGATTCAGTTCATAATGGAATTTTTGGTAACTGTGGTTGTAAAAGTGTTATTGATGATAATGTATCTGAAAAAGTATACAAAGATAAAATATCAAAAATAAATTATACTGATAACCCTTATGATATTAAACATTATGATTATATTCGTAAATCTACTGGGCTAAAGACAAATGGAAATTTTGGTTGTTCAAGTTTTAAGCCTAAGAATAATGATTAATATTGAGGTTTTTGTATTATAATACTTTCGACTTTTGTTGTCAACATTTTCCTTATTCCTTTTTCTCTATTTTTTGTATCTTGAGATAAAATTCTTTTTATTCTATATTATTTAAAATCTTTTCAGGAACTTTTACATCTTCGTCAGTTACTATATCAAATTCATATCTGTATTCTGTATTTCTATCTCCTATTTTCTTTAATATATCATTTTTCTGTTTTATATATTCGCTTGGATTTTCTTTTAATGTTTTTATTGTATTTTCGGAATCTTCCTCTGTCCCTGTATTGGTGTAATATGATTTACTAGCATTCTTTTCTATTTCTTTTATGGGTAACCCAGTTTTTTTATCAAACCAAATTTCCCAATTCCTATCATATTTTAAAACATAACAACTTTTATTTTCATTGTAATATGAACCATTTTCAAACTTCTTAGACTTTATAGATATAAATGCTGGAAGAATTGTTCTTACTGTCCATTTATCATCATCAATAAATGGAAGTTCTTTGGCTTGTTCTTCGTTAAATAAATATAGTCCTTTTGACAATGAAATCTTTTTGGTCTTTTCGTCTACATATATAGAATCTCCTGTATTTACATCTGCATATTTCGTAGATAATAGCGTAATATTATCATTCGAATATGACTCAGTTGTAATTTTATATTTACCATCTTTATAATATTCTTTGGTTACAATAGTTTCATTATTAGGTTCATATCTCATTGATTGAATATATATATTGTTATGGGATAAAGATTTTTTTGACTTATTTAAAATACTATTTACTATAATTGTATTTCGTAAATACATAATTACGATTATAAATAAAATTAATAAAATAATCCATTTTATAGTTCTAATTCTTTCTTTTCTTTTGGCTTTCTTTAGATAGTCAATACACTTTTTATCATTTTCTTTATTCTCAATAATATTTGATTTGAATTCTTCTACTTTATGCTTACATTTATCACAGTTTTGTAAATGTTTTTCTACTAAATCTTTTGTTTCTCCATTTAATGTTTCCTCAATATATGGTAATATTAAATCTTCAATTATTTTACAATCAATTTCTTTCATATTCTTCTACTTCCTTCTCAATTTTCTTTTTCGCTCTGAAAAATGTTACTCTTGCCCAATTAGTTGTTTTACCAAAAATTTCAGCAATTTCACTAAAACTCAAATTTCCGTTCATTCTTAAGTAAATAACATCTCTAAATGGTGTTTCAAGTGCTTGAATTTTTTTAAATAATCTTAGCTTTTCATCATTTTTCATTACAATATCTTCAGTATTATTTTCGTAATAACTTCGATTTTCTATATTTTCTAGTGGAATATGATTTTCTTTTTTTGCTTTCTTCAAATGATTGTACCACAAATTCTTTGCAATTTGACATAACCATACTGATAGTTTACATTCATATCTAAAATTATCTATTTTGTTCAGTGCTATTGCAAATGTTTCTTGAGTTAAATCCTGAGAAAGCTCATCGTCTTGGGTTAAACATAGTAGATATTTATATACTACATTTGAATACTGATTATATATTTCTTCTCCATTTTTCATATTTTCTATAACTTTTCCTCTCTATATATTATAAGAGTCTATAATTTGAAAAACATTACAATATTTTTTAAAATTATAATACTATATTAATAATATAGCAATTTTATTTATTATTATCTTGACGAACTCGTTATAATAAGTATGTCAAACAATAACTAAATTCTATACTGTGAGTAACTAGTTGACTTTTTTTCATAAATAAATCTTTATATTGTTGATTTTTACAGAAAACTTGTAATATTTTTATTATTTTAGACTCTTATATTATATATAATTAATATATATTATTTTTTAGGAGGTGGCATATGAATAAATTAAATAAAATTTTTATTGCAATTATTGTTATAGAAACAATTCTATTAGCAATACTTTCTTATATGTTTATTTCAGCATACCAGACTTTGATATCAAATGCTAAGGCTGCTAGAGAAACAGAAGCTAGGCTCTTTGAGGCGAACAGTAAATTGAATAATTACATAAATAAATATGACTATGGAATGGATGTTGAACTTTAAAAAGTACTCAGAAGGTATATAATATATACCTTCTATTTTTATAAAAATCGATACCGTTAGTTTTACTATACATTGTACTCAAAAATTTATAGTAAAATCACTACAAATAAAATAAGTGAGTGATTTAATTGAAAAAATACAATGATGAAGTAAATATTGTGGGGAAATTTTTAGAAAAAAGAAGAAAAGAAATAAATTTATCTAAAGAGGAAGTATCTCGACAGTTACAGTTACATGGTGTCTATCTAAATCGAGTAGAATTATATAGAATTGAAAATCAAAAGATGATATTAAAAGATTTTGAGCTGATTGCATTAGCTATAGTTTTAAAAATCAATCTGGAGGATTTAAAAAATCTTATAGAATAAAAAAATAGAAGTAACCTCAATTTAGAAGTTACTTCTGTTTTTTTAAGATATTTTTGTTTGTTAATCATAAAAAATTTTAATTAAAGCAATTTATATATTTTATTACTTATTTTTTTGGGGACTTTATAGGGACTAGTTGGGGACTGTTATAAATAATAATTATACTTATTATTTATAACGAATCTCAGCAAGTTCTACAACAAGCTGAGATTCATTCATTGGAGCCACTTGTCCGAATCGAACGGACGACCTACTGATTACAAGTCAGTTGCTCTACCAGCTGAGCTAAAGTGGCAATATGTAATTGGTGACCCCTACGGGAATCGAACCCATGTCTCCGCCGTGAAAGGGCGATGTCTTAACCGCTTGACCAAGGGGCCATAAAAGAATATCGGTTGATATTCTTTTGGTGAGCTATCCGCGACTCGAACGCGGGACAACTTGATTAAAAGTCAAGTGCTCTACCACCTGAGCTAATAGCCCATATGCAGTTCCTTAACGCAACTGCTTTTATATAATACACCCTTTTTTCTATTCTGTCAACTGTTTTTTTATTTTTTTTGTATTTTTTTTGCGATATTTAGTTTATTTTTATAGTTTTTCTCTATATTAATGCTTATTATCGCCTTTTTTATAGTAAATTATTCGTTTATTTTTTATGGATGTTTTATATTTCTATTATATTGTGTGGTATTTTTTCTTGCTTTAATATTTGTATTTCTCTTTCTGAACATGTAAGTATTAATACTTGGTATTGTTTTAATGTTTCTAAATATTTTAATATTTGAGTCATTCTTTCTTTGTCATAATATGCAAAGCTTTCGTCTAGTATTATTGGTAAGTTTTCTTTTGAAATTTCTTTTGTTGCACTTAGTCGCAATGCTAGATATATTAAATCTATGGTTCCTGCGCTTAACAGCTCTATTGGCATATATTTTCCGTTTTCTGTTTCTATTAGAAGATTATTTTCACTGTCTAAATATATATTTTTGTATTTTTCATTTGTTACTTTTGATAGTATATTTTTTAGTTCTTCAATAAATTCTGGTGTAATGTTTTCTTTCATTTCTTGATATGAATTTTCAATTTCTTTTTTTACTATTTCATACATATTATTTAATTCTATTAATTCATCTTTTTTCTCATAAAGTTTTTCTAATTTTTCGTCCATTTCAACTAAATTTTCTAGTTTTTTTATTATGTTTTCGTTGTCTATTTCTATTCTTTTTTCTGTTACTTTGTATTCTGCATTTTCTCTTTCTTTTTCATCTATGAATTCCACAATTCGTTCATATTTTGTGGATAGTATGTCTTCAATTGTTTCTTTATCAAGTTTATTTTTAAATTCTGATATTATTTCTTGCTCGTTTATGTTTTGATTGTTTATTATTTTTTGTTCTTTTTCTTTGATTTCTTCTTCTTTTTGTTTATATTCGTTTTTTAGTCTGTTTATTTCTTCTTCTAATAATATTTTTTGTCCATATAACTTTTTTCCATTTTGTTTGATTTTATTTTTTCTCTTATTGTTTATAATTCCATATATTATTATAGATATGATTGGGATTATATTTAATAAAATCATTATGTATTTTTTTAATACTATTGATATTATGGTTATTATAATTATGGCTAATATTGCAAGAATATATCCTAGTTTATTGGGTTTAAGGTTTTCTTTTCTTCCTTCATCAATATTCTGTATTTTTTCTTCTAGCCTTTTTTGGTTTTGTAAATTTTCTTGTAAGAAGTTTCTTAGTATTTTGGTTTTTTCTTCTTCTAGTTGGTTTTTTTCTAAGTTTGTTTTTTGTCTTCTTAGCAAGTCTATGATTGCGTTGTTGTCTTCTAAATCAGTTTTTAGGTTTTGTTTTTGTTCTTCGACTTGATATTTTCTGTTTTTATATTGTTCTATTTCTTTTTTTTCATTTTCTAGTTTTTCTATTTCTTCTTCTACTTGATTTATTGGTCTTCCAACACTTCTCTGACTTCCTACTTCTTCTAATTGACTTTTATTTAATTTTTCTATTGCTTTTTTATATGAAGTGTTTTCAGTTCCTGTTGTAAGTATGTTGCTTAGTTTTTGTATTACTGCGTTTTTCATATTGTTTGATAATTTGACGTTCTCTTGTTCTGATACACTTGTTGAGAAGAAGTTTTCTTCTGAAATTCCTGTTTGTTCTATAAAGAATGAACTTTCTTTGCTTTTGTCAATTTGATATTTTTTACTAATATCGTCTTTGTTTTCGTTATAGATTGTTGGTGCTTTCTTTTTGAATTCTCTATATACTTCGTATTTTTCTCCATTATCTAATTTGTATGATATTCTTCCAGAATAGTCATCAGTGTTCCATGGTTTGTATTTTTCAAAGTCAGGTATTATTTTTCCATTTTTATTTCTTGATGTACCATAAAACATTGATGTTATAAATTTTAATAGTGTTGATTTTCCTGCTTCGTTTTTTCCTATGATTACGTTTATTCCTTCTGAGAATTCGATTTCTTTATTTTCTAATTTTCCAAATCCATTTATCTTAAGATTTTCTATTTTCATTATAATACCTCTAATCCTATTTCTATGGCTTTTTCTATGAAATCATCGTCTAGTCCTTCGATTTCTTTTTTCTCTAACATTCTTCTTATGAAGATTCCTTTTATATTGTTTTCTTTCGCAAGTTTCTCTATGTCTATTCCTGGTTTTGTATGATTTTTTATTTTTACGATATTTTCTATTCCATGTAGTTTTTTTATCTGGTTTAAGTTTATTGTAAAATATCTTTTTCCGATTAGTATTATTTTATATAGATTTTTTTCGTCTAGTTCTAATTTTTGAAGTTTTTCTATTATTTCTTCATTTGAAATAAATTCTGTGATGTCTATTTCTTTTTCGATAAATTCTCTTTCGTCTGTTGGTATGAATTCTAGCTGTATATCTTTTTTTGATATTTCTCCTACAATTACTCCGTGCTCGCCTAATTCGTCGAATCCCAGGCTTATTGGTGAGCCTGGATATACAATCCTTTGGTCTTTTTCTTCTTTGTAATATGGTTTGTGTATATGTCCTAATGCAATATAGTCGAAGCCTATTTTTTTTAGTCTTGTTTCTCTTAGTGGATTGTATTCTCTAAATTCTTCTGTTCCTCCATCTAGCGCTCCGTGTGTGATTAGTATATTTATGTCTTCTGGATTTTGTATTTCTATGTTTTCAACTTCTGATTCTCTACAATAATAGTCTGTAAATCCATATCCATATATGTGGATATTTTTATAATCAATTTTTTCTATATGGTCTTTGAATATGTATACATTTTCGTTCCAATCGAAACTTGCGTAAAATGAGTTTGCTATATATGGGTCATGATTACCTGGTGCTATAAATATTTTTGTTTCTGGTATTTCTTTGAATAGATTGTTTATGTATTCTATGCTTGATTTTCTTATATATTTTTGTTCGTATAAGTCTCCAGATATTAATAGTAATTGTATGTCGTTTTCTTTTATATAGTTGATTATTTGACGTAATATTTTTCTTTGTTCTAATCTTCTTTTTTCTGGTAGTCCGTCTATTTGATTTAAACTATCAAATTTTGTGTCTAAATGTAGGTCTGCAAAGTGTAAAAATTTCATTTTTTCTCCTTTTGTGTATAAAAATATTGACTAGATTATATCAAACTGTTATAATCTAGTCAATATTTTTAGAACATTTGTTTTAATCTTCGTCGTTTAGGCTTCCAAATAGTTCGTCAAACTTGGCTTCTAATTCTTTTTGGATGTCTACTTCAGTTTTTTCTGGTTCTTTTGTTTTTTCAACTTCTGGTTCCATTGGTAAACCTATTGGCATGTCGTCAAATAAGTCGTCTAGTGATTGTGGTTGTAATTTTACTTCTGGATTTGTGTTTGTTTTTAGTGTTTCTTCTTTTTTTGTTTCTGTCTGCTCGTCATCTTTAAATAGGTCATCTAATTGTTCTATTTTTGTGTTTTGTTTTGGTATATTTTCTTCGTCTACATATGGGTTGTATGGATTGTACTTTCTCCATTTTCCTCTGTCTATATCTTCTCTTGTGTTATGGTCAACTGCATATGGTTTTATCATTCTTTCTGTTGGATATTTATAGTAATAATATTTTGATGCTTTTATTGGTTTTAAACCTTTTTCATATATTATACATTCGTCTACATCTAGTCTACGTAGCTCGTCTGGTGTTAGTAATGCTCTTGCCATGTTTTGTTCTGATACGCTTTTTCCTTGTTTCCAGTCGTCTTTGTCTTTGTTAATTGATTCGCTTTGTCTGAATATTGTTTTTTCTCCTAGTGCTTTTGAGAAGTATTCTACTGTTTTTTGTGAGTTACTTCCTAGGAAAAGGTGAGTATCACAGTTACCCATAATTGTTTCGTGTTGTTCTTTGTATACTGCTTCTAATTGGTCTAAGTTCTGTAATATTACACTGAATGATATTTTTCTACTTCTTGATGTTGATATTTTTTTATCAAAGTCTGGTATTTTACCGATGTTTGCGAACTCGTCAAGTATGAAGTATGTTGGAACTGGTAATGCTCCTCCGTTTTCGTCTGCATAATCGTATAGTTGTTGTATCATTTGTGAGAAGAATATTGTTAATAGGAAGTCATATGCTGCGTGTGTGTCTGATGAAATAACGTATACTGCTGTTTTTTCTTTTCCTATGTCTGTAAAGTCTATTGTGTTTGTTGATGTTAATTCTGCGATTTCTTTTGAGTCGAATTTACCTAATTTTGATTGTAATGATGATAGAATTGAACCATATGTTTTTTCTGGTGCGATTTCGATTGATTTGTAGTTCATTCTTGCTGGATGGTCAAATGGTAATTGGTTCATTAGGTTTGTTAATAGGTTGTCTCCTCCATTATTATTGGCTGCTCTTACTAGCTCTGCACAGCTTGCTAGGTTTTGTTCTTCTGGTGGTCTTACTGCTTTTAGGTAATATATTAATGCTTTTAATAACATTTCTGCCATGTCGTCCCAATATGGGTCTGAGCCTGATGATACTGCTTGGCCTTTTACTATTGTGTTCGCAATTACGTCAACGTCTATTTCGTTTCTTATATGTAATAGTGGATTATATCCATCGCTTTTTTGCGGTCTTACTAAGTTTAGTACTTTTATTTTGTAACCTTTTTCTTTAAGGTATCCTGCTGTTTTGTCGTATAATTCGCCTTTTGGGTCTGTAAATACATATGATCCTAATAGTTGGCATGCGTTTGGTATAACATATGATGCTGATTTACCAGAACCTGAACCGTCCAACTACTAATACGTTTACGTTTCCTCTTTTGTCTACTGGTAAATAATTTTTTTCTGCTAGGATTATACCGTCTTTATTGTTTAATATTGAATATTGTTCTCCATTTACACACCAATCGCTTGAACCGTTTTCTATTCCATCAAATTCGTGTTTTGGCATTGCTTTCATTATTCCGACTGTTGCAATTGCTGCGTATATGAGTGTGTATCTCCAAAGTATTCCAAAGAAGTATCCATCTGATTCTCCTGCTATACATAGTCCAATTGATTCAAGCGGTTTTACAATTTGCTGTCCTAATGTCATAAATAGTGTTGACCATTTTGAGCTATTTTCTACTTGTGTCATTGCTGAGTGTAATGCTAGTGCAAATGGCGCAACAAATACTATGGTCAAAACTAACCATAGTATTACACTTACTATTAATTTACCTTTTATCTTCTTTATGGCTTTGGAAAGTTTTTCTCCAAAATTCATATTACTTCATCCTTTTCTTTGGTTACTATTTTATCTTTCTTTATTATTTTCACTATTGCTGTTGTACTTGTCTTCTACTCTTCTTGATAGTTCTATCTTTTCTCTTGATAGTCTTTGTGTTTCGTTTTCTGCTCTTTCGTCTGCCTTGCTTGAGATTCCTTTTGATTTATCTGTTACTATTACTACACTTTCTCCAAATTCAGCTGCATATTGAGGATTTATTGCATCTCCTTGTTTTTCAGGTCTTATATTGTCTTTTATTTCTCTTGCTGTTTCGATTGTTGCTGCCATTACGTCAATTTTGCATTCTCTTCCTATTTCTCTTTGAGGAGTTACTATTACTGAACATCTTTCTGTTTTGCTCATAAGCTCTGCTGCACGTTCATTACTTAAACAATAGCTTTTCTTTTCATTACGAGCTTGCATGTTTTCCATTAACTTTTTCCCCTTTCGATTTAACTTCTACTTTTTTTATCTTTTAATTCAATCATTACATATGTCTTTTGTGCTTGAAGTGTGCATTTTCCTTTTACTTCGTTTGCTTCTTCGTCAAAGTATAGTTTTGGTTTCACTTCTTCTGTTGTCTCTGGGTCTATTATTGTTATCGGTCTTTTTAAATTTGGTGTATATTCAAAATCTCTATATTCTGTTTCATTTTCATTATATAGAGTTTGGAATTTCATTGGTACTGGTGTGTTTGATACTTTTACAAGGTTTGTTTTTGTTTCTAAGAAGCCATTATTTACTACTATTTTGTCTTTTCCAAAAGAGAATATAATTAATTGATTTCCTTCTGGCGCTGGCTCCATTAAGAAAAAGGTTTTTTTCTTGTTGTTTCCTACATATTCTTCTGAGTATTCTAACCTTTCCATTGTAAATTTTGGTGATTTGTCTAAAAATTCTTTTTCTGTTTTGTTTACTTTATATATTACCGTGTTTATATTTTCAGGTTCTGTAATACTAAAGTGTTTTCCAAAAATTTCTTCCATTTTACACCCCTTCTATACAAAAAAATTGTATTTTATCTTTCGTATAATCAAACATGGTTTAATTATACTACAATTTACTTTTTATGTCAACAATCCTATATTGTTTTAGTCTTTCTAGGATTGAATTTACTTATTTCTTTTAATTTTTTAAATAATTCTATTTCTTCTTTGCTTACCGCTTCTGGGACCATAATTTTTACAATGGCTATAAGCTTTCCTCTTCCACCTTTTCCGTCTTTGTAACCTTTGTTTTCTAATTCAATTGTTTGTCCGCTTTGAATGCCTTTTGGAATAGTTACTTCAATTTCTTCGTCTATTCCTGTTATCATTACTTTTGTACTTAGTGCTGCTTCCCATGGTGATATTAGTAAGTCAGTATAAATATCTATTCCTTCTAATCTTAGGTTTGTAATGTTTTTTATTTTTATTTTTATAAATAGGTCGCCTGCTTTTCCTCCGTTTTTACCAAGTTTTCCTTGTCCTATTAATCTTATTTTTTCATTATTTCTGATTCCTGCTGGTATTTTTACGTCTATTTTTTTTGTTCCGCCATCTACTGTTTTAAATTTTATCTCTTTCGCTGCTCCAAAAAATGCTTCTGTTAGTGTTGCTGTTATTTCTGTATTTATGTCTTCTCCTTTTATTGGAGCTTTTTTATCTATTATTTCTTCTTTTTCTTGTTTCTTTTCTCTTCCAAAGAATAGTCCCATAAAGTCTTTCATTTTGGCGTTTCTATATTGTTCGTTTTGTTTGTTTTTTCTTCCAATGTAATATTGCCACATTCTGTCGTATTTTCTTCTTTGTTTATTGTTTGAAAGTGTGTTATATGCTTCGCCTATGTCTTTGAATATTTCCTCTGCTTGTCTGTTGTTGCCATTTACATCTGGATGATATTTTTTGGCCATGTCTCTATATGCAATTTTTATTTCGTCTAGGCTTGCTTTGTTGTTCGTTAAGCCTAAAATTTTGTAGTAATCTTTGATTATCATTTAACATCCTCCAAACTTGGATAAATTTCGTGTAGATTATATCATAGAATTTGACAATTGGGAACATTTTATAGCAAATTTTGTAGAATAAAAAGAAATATAATTATTTTCATTCCTTACTGGTCGCATTTCCTTCGAAAATGCGACTAAACTGTGCGTCATTTCAAATAATTATATTTCTTTTTATTCTACATTATATTATTTTAATAAATATTCATTTCTTGTTCTTACTGTGTCTATATGTAGTGGTAACCCTCTTTCTACAATCTCTTTTATTGTGCTGCTTAGGCATTCGAATATGGCTTGGTCTATGTCTTTTGTTGCTATTTCATATAAGTGTTTTGCTTCGTCATATGTTCTGTCTATTCCTGTTGCGTCACTTATAAATAGCACTTTTGATAGCATATCCATGTATGGGGTTCCTGTTGTGTGATTTCTTACCGCTTCTACCATGTCTTTTGTGAACCCAAATTCTTTTTCACATATTTTTGCTCCTATTATAGCGTGTAGTAATTTCGTGTTTTTTAGTTCGATTTCGTCTAGTTTTATTCCATTTTCTTTAGCATATTTTATTTGTTCTTCTGCTGGCATTTCTTTTGCGACGTCGTGTGCTATTCCTACTAATTTTGCTTTTTCTTCGTCTACTTCATATATTTTTGCTAGTTCAATGCAACGATTTGCTACACATTCAGAATGATAAAATCTTTTTTCTGATAATATGTTCTGGATATATTCTTTTATTTGTTCATATGTTTTCATTTTTACCTCTTTTATTTTTCTATTGCTAATTCAATAAGAATATCTATTAAACTTGAATAGCTGATTCCTACTGCTTCGAATAGTTTTGGATACATGCTTATTTTCGTAAATCCTGGTAGTGTATTTATTTCGTTTAGTATGATGTCTCCGTTTTCTCTTATGAAGAAGTCTACTCTTGATAATCCTGTCCCGTTTACTGCTTTATATGCTAGTTTGGCATATTTTTTTATTTTTTCTCTGTGTTCTGGTTTTATTTTTGCTGGTATTTCTGTTCTTGATTCTTGATTATTGTATTTTGCGTCAAATGTGTAAAAACTTTCTGCTGATTTTACTTCTCCTACTTCTGATGTTAGTATGTTACTGTTTCCTAAAACTGCACATTCTACTTCTCTTCCTTTTATTTCTTCTTCTATTAGTATTTTGTTGTCGTATTTTTCTGCTTCTTTTATTGAATTCATCAATTCTTCTTGGTTTGCTGCTCGTGTTACTCCGAAAGATGAACCTTCTCTTGATGGTTTTATAAACATTGGAAAGTGTAAATAATCTTCTGCTTTTTTGCATAGGCTTTCTAGTGTGTATTCTTTTTCTTCTAAGTCACAGCTATAGTAGTGTGGTTCTTTTTGCACTGTTATTGATTTTGCTACTGGTATTTCTGCTAAAGTTAATATTTTTTTAGTGAATTCTTTGTCCATACATGCACTTGATGTGAATACTCCACATCCTACATATGGTTTTTCTATCATTTCTAGTGCACCTTGTATACAGCCATCTTCTCCATATTTTCCATGTAGTACTGGGAATACTACTTGGCAATCTTTTACTGCTTCTATTATGCTACTTGTTGGTATTAGGTTAGATTGGTTTATTTCTCTGATTTTTTCATATGGACCTGTGTATTCGTATACATTTCCGTTTCTTTTTATGTATATTACTTTTATGTCGTATTTTTCTTTGTCAATTTTTTCTAGTATTGAATTTCCTGACATTAATGATACATCGTGTTCTGATGACATTCCTCCTACTACTATCCCAACTTTTATTTTGTTTATGTATCCGTCTAAAATTTCTCCAAATTTCATACTGTTTGAGGCTTTTAATAGTATTTTGTCTTTTTTTTGTGCTATTTTTTTAAGCTTGTTTACTGCTTGTAAGTTGTTTTTGCATGGAAATATATTTTCTTTAAGCATTCCTTGTGATATTGCACTATTTGCAATATGTTCAGCTTCTTTTCCTACTGTGATTAGTATGTCTATGTTGTTTTTTACAGTTTCTTCTCCGACTTGTTCGTGTAGTTGTTTTGAATAGTCTCCTACTTCTTTTATGTCTCCTAGTACTGCTATTTTCTTTCCGCCTTTTAGCTTTGATAAGTATTCTAGACTTGGTTTTATTGATTCTAAACTTGCGTTGTAGTAGTCTTTTATTATTGTTATGTCATTTATATTTTCTATGTCCATTCTGTTTTTTCCTGGATTTGTTTCTGATATTGCTTTTTGCATTTTTTCTGGTTCTATACCATATTGCATTCCTACACTTATTGCAGATAATGCATTTAATATGAATGGCTCTCCTGGAGTTTTTGTTGTGAATTCATATTTCTTTGAGTTTATTTCTATAGTAAATTGATTTCCAGTTTCATTCATTTTTATGTCTTTTGCTTGGTAGTTACTTGTTTCGTTTATTCCAAAAGTTACTTTTTCCCAGATATCATCTTCTTTATTCCATTTATGTAATAGGTCATTATCGTTGTTGATAATTACTTTTCCGCTTTTCATTCCTTCTAGTATTTCTAGTTTTGCTTTTAATATATTTTCTCTTGAGCCTAGGTTTCCTATGTGTGATGTTCCTATATTTGATATTACACATAGTGTTGGTTTTGCTATTTGTGTTAGTTCACTAAGCTCGCCTGCATGGTTCATTCCCATTTCTATTACTAATGCATCATGGTCTTTTAGTCCCATGATTGTTATTGGTAGTCCTAGTCTGTTATTTTGGTTTCCTTTTGTTTTTTGTACGTTGAATTTCTGTTCCATTACGCTTGCAATTACTTCTTTTGTGCTCGTTTTTCCGACACTTCCTGTTATTGCTACTACTGGAATGTTATACATTACTCTTTTAATTTTTGCCATTTCGACAAGTGCGTCTTCTACATTTTCTACTTTTACTATTGTTACTTTGTCACTTAAGTCTGTTAGCTCCTCTTTTGTGAAAATGTTTTCTTGGACAAAGCATACCTTTGCTCCCTTGTTTATTGCGTTTTTGCAATAGACTGTTCCGTCTACGTTTTCTCCTTTTAATGCTAAGTATGTTTGACCTTTTTCTAGTGTTCTTGTGTCTATACTGATTTCTCCTATTTCTACATCAGTTTTTCCACAAAGGACTTCCCCTTTTGTTTTTTCTAATACATCCTGTACATAAAGTTTTTTCATAAAATCACCTTTTATTCTCTATAGATTTGTTATATAATAATATTCACAAATACTGATATATATTATCACTTATTTGTTATTTTTACAAATATCTGATAATATTTCTTCGTTGCTTAAATTTTTTATATAACGGTAGGTGTTGTTTTCTAGTTTTGGGTCAAAATTGCAGATTGTTTTATATTGGCAATATTCACAGGGTGTTTTTTTACTCATATAGTATGGTTTTATGTCAATATTTCCGCTGAATATTTCTTTTGATATTTCTGATATTATGTGTTTTGTATATTTTTGTAGTCTTTCGAATTTTTCTTTGTTTAGTGTTTTTGATTTTCCTTCGCTGATGTTTCCTTCTTTGTCAAGGTATACTGGTATTATGTCTGAGCTGGTTGATGGTGCGAGTTTTTTGTCCATCATTTTGACAATGTCTATATCTGCTACTATCATACCTTTCATCTTAAAGTTTTTGTTTATTTCTTTTTTTAGTTGTTCATCTGTCATTTTTTTGTCTGCTTTTATTATTGTGTCTATAAGACTGAAGTATAGTACTCCTGCTGGGTCGAATTGTTTTTGCTGGCTTATTTCGTCTAAGTATGTTAGTAGTTGTATTTGTATTCCTGCTACTACTTGATTTAAGTTTATGTCTTTTACCGATGATTTATAGTCTATTATTCTTACATATGTGTTGTTTTCTGTTTTTGCTATGTCAATTCTGTCTATTTTTCCTGTTACTGTTACTTGATTACCGTTTTCTAAGTCTATTTTCATTGGTTTTAATTCTGATTTTTCGTTGAATTCTAGTTCGTGTCCATATAATTCAAATTTGCTATTTTTAAGTTGTTCAATAATGTATTGTATTGATTCGTTTACTACTTTTTTTAATCTTTTGGTTAATACTATAAATTTGGGAGAACTTGTGAATATGTAATTTTTACTCATTCCTAGTTTTTGATTTATTATTTCTTCGATAATTTTGTTTAATTCTTCTTTACTTATTGTTTTTACGTCTAATTGGTTTGTTTCTATTTTTGAGAATACTTCATCTATTACTTCATGCATGAAGTTTCCTGTATCTAATGAACGTATTTTGAATTCCTCTTCTTCGTTTAGTTTTAGTCCATATTTTAAATGGAATGAAAATGGACATTTTCTGTATTGCTCTAGTCTTGATATGCTTGTACGTAGATTTTTTCCGTATATTTCTTTTATGTTTCCTGCTGTGATTTGTTCTGGTATATTGGTGTAATCTGCTCCTTTTAGTATTTTTGTGATTTTGTCTTTTTGGTTTTGCTTATACCACAATATGGCATTTTCCCATTCTTCGTCTATATTTTCTCCATCTAAATATTGTTTGTATTTTTCTATTACATTGTTTAGCGTCGCTTGTTTAGTTGTTATTTTATATTTTTTTTCTATAATGTCACTGTCTTCAGTTAGGTTCTCAAATATTTTTTTGATTTGTGTAATAAGTATTGATGGTCTTATTGCTTTTCCTTCTTTGTCTGTTACTGGATATGATAGGTATAGTTTTTCTTCTGGCATGCATAATACTTTGTAGATGTTGAACTGATTTTCGTATAGTAGTTCTAGTGAATTTTTTGCTATTTCTATGTTGTTTTCTTTTAGCCTGTCTCTGTCTTTGTCATTTAGGAATCCTTCATCTTTTAATATGTTTGGTATTGCTCCATCGTTTATTCCTAATAGAAATAGGATTTTAATATCTCTTGTTTTGGTTCTGTCTGTGTCTCCAAATAATATTTGGTCGAATGATGATGGTATTCTTCCGAATTCTGATTGTGAT
Source organism: uncultured Clostridium sp. (assembly GCA_948465565.1). Taxonomy (GTDB): domain Bacteria; phylum Bacillota; class Clostridia; order TANB77; family CAG-508; genus UMGS1994. The sequence continues at coordinate 39,938 of CAOJXR010000007.1, read as the reverse complement.
ATTCCTATTTGTAAAATTTTATTGTATCTTTCAAATGACATTTTGTCGTTTTCGAATATCATGAAAATTTCATCTAGCACATCAAAAAAGATTTTTATTCCTGCTCTATATCCATCTGCTGCTTCTTTTTGTTCTTTTTCTTCTAATTCTTCAGCTTTTTTTAATATGTTTTCTTGAATATTATTTTTTTCTATAAATTCATATAGTTTTTTTGTTATTTCTTTTGCTGTTTTTTCTCCTGATAGATTCTTTTTTAGTTCTATGATCGGTTCTATTATTTGTTTTTTGGTTTTATTTACTTCGTCTTGTATATCGTTTTTTTCTTCAAATTCGAAGTCTGATTTATACCATTTGCTTCCTCTAATTCCCCATTTTTTTACGTAGTTTTCTAGTAAAAATATTTTGTTAGCTGGAATTTCTAATATTCCTGATTTTATATAAGAAAACATTGATTCATATGAGTAATTGTTTGCATATATGTTTAATAATGAAATAATGTATTTCATCAATATGTTTTGGCTGACATCTTTTTTTTCGTCTATAAATACTGGTATGTTGTATTCTTCAAAAATTGCTTTTATATCTTCTGAGTAATTTTCTATATCTGCACTTACAACTGCTATATCTTTGTATCTATAATTTTTATTTTTTACTAAGTCTAATATGTTTTGGGCTACGTTTTCTACTTCATAATGTGGATTTTGTGCGATAAATAATTGTATGTCTTGTGTTTTTTCTGTGTATTTTTTGGTGTTGTTGGTGTATAGGTTTTCTGCTAGACTTAATAGTTCTTGGCTTTTAAATTTCTTTATTTCGTCAATATTTATTTTCTCGATGTAACTTCCTGTTTTTTTGGCTATGTCTAGGAGTTTTTCTGCTGTTATTTGATTGAAATAATATATACTGTCGTCTAAGTTTTCCACATTTTCTAAACTGTCTGTGCATACTGTGATTGTTATTTCTTTTGCTAATGTACATAGTTTTTCTATTATTTTATATTCAATTGGTGTGAAGCCTGCAAATTCGTCTATATATATGATTGAATCTGTGAAAAAGTCGACTAATTCAATATTTTCTGCTAAAATTGTTAGCGAATCTGCTTCGTCAATATAACTTCCTTGTATTTTTTCTTGGTATTTGTCTAGTACGTTTTTTATATCACTTAGTTTTAGTTGTAGGTATTTGTCCTCTAGGTTATTTATCGCTTTTGATAAATTTTCTTTGTCTACATTGTGTTTCTTGAATTCTGTTATTGTTCGTTGTACTAGTTCTAGATTTTTATCTGAACTTTTTAAAAAGTTCATTTTGTCTTTTTGATTGTCTAATGCATCATAAATTATCATGCTTTTTCCTATTTTGCTGAGATGGGTTTGTAGGTTCCCTATTGTTTCTGATATTACTCTGTCTGCCATTCTGCTTAGTGTTAATACTTCGGCATTTATGCTACTGTTTGTGTCTATTGTATTTAATAGGTGTTGTTCTGCTACAAATGACATTTGCTCTGGTACTATGATGTATATTTTATTTTTTTGTTTTATTTTTTCTTTTATTTGATTAAATATGTATGTGGTTTTTCCTGTGCCGCTTTTGCCGTATATTATTTTAAATTCCATGTTATACCCCTTACATGAATTTTTTAACTTCTTTTAAGTCTTTCCAAAAGAATATTTTTTTACTTTCGTCTCTTAATAATGCTGCTGGATGGAATGTTGGTAAGTATCGTATTCCCTTTTTTTCTACCCATTTTCCTCTACTGCTTGTTATTGAGTATTCTTTTCCTAATATTGCTTTTAATGCAACACTTCCTAATAATACAATTATTTCTGGTTTTACTAACATTACTTGTGTGCGTAAATAGTCTATACAACTATCTATTTCATCTTGTTCTGGATTCCTGTTTTGTGGTGGTCTGCATTTTACTATGTTTGCTATATATACTTCTTCTCTATTTATTCCTATTCCTTTAAATGCTTGGTCCATTAGTTTTCCTGCTTTTCCGACGAATGGCTCTCCTTGTATATCTTCGTCTGCTCCTGGTCCTTCTCCAATAAACATTATTTTGGCTTGTCTATTTCCTGTTCCTAGTACAATATTGTGTCTATTGTTGCATAATTTGCATTTTTTGCAGTCTTTTATTTGTTCTTCTAATTCTTTAAAGTTTTGTATCATTTTTCTCCATCCTATAAACTTATTATTGCTGCTGATAATCTAAAATTCTCTTTTTCTGCTCTATATGAGTGAACTAAGTCACTATTGCATACACTGCAGATTCCTGAGTCGTATATGTTTTCTTTTTTTATTCCTTTTGCTTGTAATAGGCAGTTGTTTATTCCAACTGTGTCTACGTAAAATTTGTTTTCGTTATATCCGTTTATTATAAATTTGTTTATGTTTTCTAGAAATGAAAATTTTTCTTCGAACATGTCTTTTACGTCTTTTTCTACTTCAAAACAACATCTTCTTATGCTTGGGCATATGCATACTATTATGTTTTCTGGATTACACTTAAATTCTTTTGTCATTTTGTCTATGGTTTTTTCTATTATTCTTTGGTATGAGCCTCTCCATCCAGAGTGTACATTTGCTATTACTTTATTTTGTGGATCATATAATAAATATAAAATGCAGTCTGCATTTGTTGTTGCTAATACTATATTTTCTTTTGATGTTATTACTCCATCTGTATTTTTTAGTTCTTCTAATGTACATACTTTTTCTATTATTTCTACATTGTCTGTGTGCATTTGATTTGGTTTTGTTAGATTTTTTGAGTCTAAGTCTATTGCTTCACATAGTCTCCTGAAACTTTCTTGTCGTGCTGGTAAGTTTTTTCCTTTTTTCTCAATGTTCCAAAAGTCGCCTTTTAGCGCATATGCATGTTTTACGTTTAACTCTAAAAGTTTTTTAAATTGTAGGTAGTTCATTCCGTTTTTGTTTTTTTGAATTACAATGTCGTTGCTTAAATCTCTCATTTCTGCTCTCCTTTTCTTCCTTGAATGATTTTATCATACTTATATTATATTTCCAAGGTTATTTTTAATTCTGTTTAATTTAAAAGAGATAAACTATCTACTTATTATGAAGTAAAATAGTTTATCTCTTTTTTTACATTGTTAGTACTCCACCTGGTGTTTCTATTATTACTAGGATATTTTCTTCTCGTCCGTTTTTTGCATTTATATATACTAAAAATTCTGTTTCGTCTACTTTTCCTTTGAATTCGTAACATAGTATTTCTGTTTTCCATTCAGTTGGTATTATTGCTAGTTTTTCGCTTTGTATGTCTAATTTTGGGTTTAGTTTTGCTTTTGCTTGTTCTTTGCTTATTGTTGGTATAGTGTCCGTTCTTGTTGTATGCGAGTTTAGATATCCTGTTGATTCAACTCCTAAAATTTCGCCATCGTCTAGTGCTATTTTTACTTTGATTAGGTCTGGATATACTGCTATTCCATTTTGCTCGTATACATAGTTTATTGTTATGATGTTTTCTTGCGTTTGGAAATATGTTTCTGCCATATCTGGATATCCGATTTTGGCTAAATATTCTTTTCCTATTTTGTTTGCTTCTTCTCTTGATATGTTTTCATCAATTACGTCTCTGTCTTTGTTTAGATTTACGATTTTTCCGCCTTTTTGAGAAATTGCTACATGGATTTTTTCTTGTTTATTTTTTTCTTTTATTTCTAATTGATATACTGGTATTTTTCCTTGGTCGATAAGTCCTTGTCTTTCGATATTTTCTATTGATTCTTTGTATATTTCTTTTAATATGTTTTCTGCTTCTTCTTCTGTAATTTCGTTTTCTGGTAGTCCTTTTTTATTTTCTAATTCTATGTGTTCTGAGAATGCTCCGTCATATATTAGTCCTGCGAATTCATTGAAATTGTTGTCTATGTCTGTGAATGAGACTTGAGAAATACTGTCAACTTGCCTTGTATATTCATTGTTATTATCGTTTCTGATTTCTTGCCATGCTATTTGTCCACTACTTAGTTTGTCTGCAATGTCTTCTAGTCCTTCTTTTAATTGTAAACTGTATTTATGAAGTTCTTTTAGATTGTCTAGATCTTGTTGGGATAATTCTTCTTTATATATGTTTTTTCTTGATAGTGAATAACTGTATTCGCTTACTTGGTTTAAAAATTTTGATGTTTTGTTTAGTTGTTCTACGTTTAATGGTAATTGTGATAAGTAGCTTACTGCTAGGTCTGCTTCTCTCCATACATGTGTCAATGTTTCTGCTCCGGCTTCACTACTTGTTGATATTGTTGATTTTGCTAGGAAATTTTCTACATTTTGTACATAGTCTAATAATTGATAAAATGCCATGTCGTATGATGTGTTTGCGTTGGTTTCACTTTCTTGTTTTGTATTATACATATTATAAAGTAAAATGCCTATAATTATGGCTAATATTATGATTGTGCCTATTGCCAATCTTGTTTTAAATGTTTGATTTTTTTTCATATTTTCACCCTCTGATTTTATTTTTACTTTATATTGGGATTTTATTCATTTTTTGAAATTTTTTATTTATTAAAATGCAAAAGCTCTTGGAGTTTCCCCCAAGAGCTTTTAGGCTAGTTATCTTTTCGCCTTTGCAAACGCTACCACATTCTACCGCCAAACCTCAGCATTGCGTCGCAGCCGTTGATAATTTTGGCGGTCATTCTCATGGCCGGATCATTGGCTCCGAATTGCTCTGCATAGATCTCGTTGTAGTCGAGAAAGAATAGCGTCAGTATTCCTCTGGCGCGTTTCTTCTCGTGGTTTCCTTGCGTTTTTTGCTTGCCTCTAAACCGCAAATTCATCGTCATGCCATCCTTTCTGTCTACAGTTCAGTTATTCTAACGCTTCATGTGTGGTATTATATCATTTTTAAATTGTTTTTTCAAATGCATAGGATATTTGGTCTTTTATTATTATATATTTATATGGTTTATTATTTTAATTCACATTTTTATTTTTTTGTGGTATAATTTTTTAGCAAGTATTTTACTTGATGGGAGATTTATTTATGAAGAAAAAAATTCTTATTTTTTATGGTGCTTATGGTGGTGGTCATCTTTCTGCTGCTAAGGCTATTAAAAATTATTTGGATAATCATTATGAAGATTGTGAAACTTTGATGATTGATTGTGTTGAGTATATTAATAAATATATTAATAAATTATCTACAACGGCATATAAGGAAATGGCTAAGAAGGCTCCGTGGATGTGGAAACGTATTTATAGCAATTCTGATCATGGTGCTTTGGCTAAAATTACTACTACTTCTAATAAACTTATGGCTAGAAAATTGAATAATATTTTACAAGAGTTTGAGCCTGATTTGGTTATTTCTACTCATCCTTTTTCTAATCAAATGTGTACGGATTTGAAGAAAAAGAATAAGATTTCTTGTAAAATAGCTACTGTTTTGACTGATATGGCTCCTCATTCTCAATGGCTTGTTGATTCGGAATATATTGATTATTATTTTGTTGCTAATCAGGAAATGAAAGTTGCTTTGTCTGATTCTGGTATTGCTGATTTTAAGATTTTTGTGACTGGTATACCTCTTTCGGATAGGTTCGGTAAAGTTTTTGATAATGAGAAAACTTATAGGAATTTTAATTTAGATCCTAATAAGACTACTGTTCTTTTCTTTGCTGGTGGTGAATTTGGATTGGGTAGAAAGAGGACTCATCTTGTTTTTAGGGCATTGATTAGATTGTTTAAAAATTTTCAAATTATTGCTATTTCGGGAAAAAATAAGAAAATGAATGAGAAGTTTCATTCTCTTGTAGATTTGTATGGAGTTTCTGATAGGGTTCGTATTTTGGATTATACTGATAAGGTTCCAGAGCTTATGAGTATTTCTAATATTGTTATTACAAAGCCTGGTGGATTGACGACTTCTGAAAGTTTGGTTTCTAATTTACCTATTGTTATTATAAATCCTATTCCTGGTCAAGAGGAAGAAAATGCGGAATTTCTTGTTAGAAATGGTGTTGCTGTTTGGATTAAAAAGGAAGATAATATTGCTAGAGTTTTGAAAAATTTGTATAGACATCCGGAAAAAATTGATGAAATGCGTAATAATATTCCTAATCTTGCTAAACCTGATTCTACTAAGAATATTTGTGATATTTTAATGAATACGCTTTAATTTGTTATCTTTCTGTATGGATGAGCATTTATTTAAATAAAAAACTGAGAAAATTGTTAGTTTTCTCAGTTTTATTTTATATCTCGTGTCTGCCTTCCATGGCTTTCATTAGTGTTATTTCGTCAGTGTATTCTAGGTCTCCTCCGACTGGTATTCCATGTGCTATTCTTGTTACTTTTATGCCAAATGCTTTTATTAGTTTTGATAAATATATAGATGTTGCCTCACCTTCTACTCTAGGGTTAGTTGCAATTATTATTTCTTTTATATCGTTGCCTCGTATTCTATTTAATAATTCTTTTATTTTTATGTCGTCTGGACCGATTCCATTCATTGGTGAAATTGTGCCATGTAGAACGTGATATACACCTTTGTATTCGTTTGTTCTTTCCATTGCCATTATGTCTCTTACGTCTTCAACTACACATATTGTAGATGGGTCTCTTTTGGGATTAGAACATATAGGACATGGGTCTGTGTCTGATATGTTGTAGCAAATTGAACAATATTTTAGCTTTTGCTTTGCTTCTGTTATTGCATTTGTGAATTCTGCAATTTCTTGTTCATTCATGTCTAGCATGTGGTATGCTAGTCGTATTGCTGTTTTGTGTCCAATACTAGGTAATCTTTCAAAATTTTCTATTAGTTTTTCTATTGATGGTGAATATAATGACATTTTACTTCCTCTACTTTTTACATTAGTCCTGGGATGTTGAATTGTCCCATACTTTCATTTGCTGCGTTATCTGCTTTTTGCATTGCTCCATTTATACATGTTATTATTAAATCTTCTAGTGTTTCTACATCTTCTGGGTCAACTACTTCTTTGTTTATTTTGATTTCTTTTAATACTTTATCTCCTGTAATTTTTACAGAAATTACTCCTCCACCAACTTGGTTCTCAAATTCTCTTTGTGATAGTTCTTCTTGTGATCTTTCCATGTCGGCTTGCATTTTTTTAGCTTCTTTCATTAGTTTGTTTATGTTCATTCCTCCTGGAAATCCTCCCATTCCACCTGGGAATCCACCTCTTTTTGCCATTTTTACTTTCCTCCTTATTCTTCTATAATATTGATTGGTATTCCGAAGTTTTGGTTTTGTGTTCTATTTATCACATTTTGAACTTCTTCTACCTTTATTTGCATTTCTTTTCCTGCTTCTTGCAAGATTGCTTTTGTTATTTCTTGTCTGTTGTCTGGTTGTTCTACTACTGTTTTTCCAAAGGCTGTTAGTCCTACAATTCCAATTTGCATGTCATTTAATTCTACTGCTTTTGTGTTCATTAAGTTAGTGAATAGGGTTAATTTGCCTTTGTTTTTTAGATTATTTACTACTTTAGGCCAATATTCTGTGCTAGTTATGTTGGCTATTGAAGCTTTTGGTTTGTTTTCTGTTTTGTCATTGCTAGTGTTTGTTTGTCTTGCTGACATAGTTTGCTTTGGTTCTGCACTTTTTGTATTGTTTACTTTTATGTCTCCTAATTCAATCTTTTTTTCAAGTATGTCTAGTCGTTTCTCTATTTTTCCAATGTCTCCATTTGACTCATTTGATATTGTCAATTTGATTATTCCTGTTTGGAACATTATATTTTTTTGTGTTGACCATTTAATGTCGTTCTCTATTTCTGATAAGTTTTTTATTATTCCAAATAGTTCTTCTTTTGATGTTTTTGTACTTAATTCTTCTATTTTTTTCATTTCGTCTTTGCTATATAGCTCTATTTTTCCTTTTGATTTGAAGATTAGTACGTCTTTTATGTATTTTATTGTTTCCCACAAGAAGTTATATAGGTCTTTTCCTTCGTCAATTATTTCTTGTGTTACTTCTAATGCTTTTTCTGGGTCTTTTTCTAATAGACTGTTGGTTATTTTATATATGTATTCAAATTTTGGGATTCCTACTAAATCTTTTATTTTTTCGTCTGTTATTTCTGTGTCTCCGTCTTGTATGCATCTTTCTAAGATACTTATTGCGTCTCTCATTGCTCCTTCGGATAAGACTGCTATTGTGTTTAGTGCTTCTTTGGAAATGCTTACTCCTATTTCATTTGTTATTATTTCTAGTCTTTTTTTGATGTCTTCATTTGATATTTTTTTAAAGTCAAATCTCTGACATCTTGACAAAATCGTTGCTGGTAACTTTTGTGGCTCTGTTGTTGCTAATATGAATTTTACATGAGATGGTGGTTCTTCTAATGTTTTTAATAATGCATTGAACGCACCTGTTGATAGCATGTGAACCTCGTCTATTATATATATTCTGTATTTTGCTTTTGTTGGTAAGAAATTTACTTCATCACGTATTTGTCTTATGTCTTCTACACTGTTGTTTGATGCAGCGTCCATTTCAACAACATCTGTTAGTGAGCCATTTAATATTTCTTTGCATATTTCACATTCATTGCATGGTTCGCCGTCTTTTGGATTTAAACAGTTTACTGCTCTTGCTAATACTTTTGCTGCTGATGTTTTTCCTGTTCCTCTTCCTCCATTGAATAAGTATGCATGTCCAACACGGTTTGCTATTATCTGATTTTTTAATGTTTTCGTTATATGTTCTTGTCCTGCAAATTCACTAAATGTTAAAGGTCTAAATTTTCTATACAAGGCTGTATATGACAATTTTACTACCCCCAATTTTAAAAAAATTGGTATAAGCGATAGCTTCTCAGTGGAAAGCATGTTTATTCGCATAATACACTATTTATCGCTGCTTTCTTCCGAATCTGACGAGGTTCATAGCTTTTTATCGAAACATACTCTCCACTCAAAAGCTATCACTTATACCATAAAAGATTATATAATGTCTTGTCAATTTAATCAAGTAATTTATTCATTTCTTTTAAAAATAATTTTACTTGTGTCTGTTATTTCTGTTGTTATTGATCCTCTATTTTCAAATGTGTCTGTTGGTAATTCTAGTGATATTGTTCCTTTGTATTTTTCATCTTCTGATAGTTCTATTACTAGGTCTATTTCAGCTGTGAATTTTAATTCACTTTCATCTATTCCTGCTTTTTCTAGTAGTGATTTATCGTATTTTATTTCGTCGCCTTCATTTGATATATATTCGCCTATGTTTTGATTGCTTATTCTGAATGCTATCATTCCACCATCTTGGCATATTTCTTGTTTTTCTAAGTTATCTGATGTGTTTGCGTTATATTCTATTGTTTTGTTTAAGTAGTTTTCTGTACTGTTTAAGAATATTTTATTTATGTTATTGCTTGTTGGGAGTAATACTGATATTTGTCCTTTTTTTGGTTTTACTATGGAAGATGTTCTTTTTATTTTTATACTTTTTAGTTTGCTTTCTGATTCTATATTTTTATTTTTCTCAATATATATGTATATATCATTGTTTTGTGTTAGCTCTAAGTCCCATAAGTTGCCTGTTCCTTCTCTACTTTTTGTGTCTATTGTGCTTTGTACAACTATTTTGCTTAGTTTAAATGGCATGTTTTTTTCACCTTCTACATTGTATTTTATCATAAGTAATATTACTATGGCTGTTATTAATAGTAGAAAAGCGATAAATATATATTTTCTTAATATTCTTTTTTTTGCTTCTGTTTCCATTTTTCCTCCATTACTTTTTTCTAAGCATTTTGAAAAAGTCTTTTAGTATTGTTTTGCATTGTTCTTCTAATATTCCGTTTTCTAGTTCTACATTATGGTTGAATTTATAGTCTTTGAATAAATTTAGTACTGAACCTGCTGCTCCTGTTTTTTCGTCCATTGCTCCAATATATACTTTTTTTATTCTTGATTGTATTATCGCTCCTGCGCACATTGGGCATGGTTCTAATGTTGTATACATTTCACAGTCTAATAATCTCCATGAGTTTAGTTTTTTGCTTGCTTTTTTTATTGCTCTTATTTCTGCATGCTCTATTGTGTCTTTTTTGGTTTCTTTCATGTTATGTGCTTTTGCTATTACTTTTCCGCTCTTTTACTATTACTACTCCGATTGGCACTTCTTCTTTGTCATAAGCTTTTTGGGCTTCTTTTAGAGCAAGCTTCATATATGTTTCTTTTTCCATGTTTCTTCCTTTAATTATATTGGTATTTTAGGATTTTATCACATTTTTTTGGTTTAGGCAAATCTTGATAAAAAAACAGTCTACAAACTTTATGTTTTGTAGGCTGTTTTATTTGGTGCACTTGAAGGGAATCGAACCCCCGACCTCTCCCTTAGGAGGGGAGCGCTCTATCCTACTGAGCTACAAATGCGTATTTTGGCAAGCTTTTTACTTGCCTTTTGTTTTATGCGTTTAGTTTTTTTACTAATTCTTCTACATCTATTCCGTGTACTGCACATGCTTCTTCTAATGTTTCTTCTTGTGCTGCCATGCATCCTAAACAGTGCATTCCTGCTTCTAATAGTATTTCTGCTTTTTCTGGATTTTCCTCTAAAAGACTTCCTATTTTAGTTGTTTTTTCTATCATTTGAAGTTCCTCCTTTTTATAAATCTTTATTATTTTAACATATTTTTTTTAAAAAGTATAGACAAATTCAAATTTTTGTTGTATTATCTGTCTACGCTAAAGGAGGTATTACAACTTGGATTTTTTAATTGTATTATTTTTTATCACTTTTTTATTTCATGTTTTTATTATCTTATTTTTTATTTATTCTTTATTTGAAATCTTATTTATTCAATCGAAACAGGGGCTTAAACTAAATATTAAAAAGAATTATTAGTATGAAGAAGGTTGTTTTTAAATGGTTTTTCATTGTGTATTTTACTTGCGTATTTTCCATTATTTTTTTGAGATTTTTTTCACCTATATTTGATTCAAATAGTGTTAGTATATTTTTTGCTGTTCATCCGTTTGATATTTGTGAGAAATTTCCGATTTTTTGGCTTAATTTAAAAAGAATATATGTCGTGATTTGTGTAATTTCATGTTTTATTATTTCTAATTTTTTGTGTTCAATTTTCATTTTTCTTTTTAGTAATCATAATTTTGTTTCAAATTCTAATGATTTGCGAATTTATAAAAATAATGATGATTCCATATATCTTGGAAAAAATTCAGATAATTTACCTATATATGTTCCTATATCTGGGCTATATCAAAATATGCTTGTGACTGGCTCTATTGGATCTGGTAAAACTTCTTCATTATTATATCCTGTCACTGAGCAACTACTTCAAATGAATTTTTCTGGGAAGTATAAATCTGCTTTTTTAATTCTTGATGTTAAGGGAAATTATCATAAGTTTGTCAAAATGGTTTGTATGAATTGTTTTCATTTCAGTGATTTGATAATTATTAATCTTGAAAATTTTATTACTTATAATCCGTTGGACAAACCGAATTTGAAGCCTCATGTTTTAGCTAATCGACTAAAAAATATTTTGCTTCTTTTTAGTCCACAGCAAACTGAGAGTTATTGGATAGATAAGGCTGAGCAGATTTTGACTGAGGCTATAAAGCTTTGTAGAATTTATAATGATGGATATGTGACATTTGTGGAATTGCATAAATTAATTTTTTCTAAAGATTATTATCAAGAAAAGGTTGAATTTTTGAAGTCTCGTTTTCTTGATAAGAGCCTAAGCAATGATGATATTGCTGCTTTAGTCTCGTGTATGAATTTTTTTGAAGATGAGTTTTTCTCTTTGGATGATAGGACTCAGTCTATTTTAAAGTCTGAAATTTCTAGAATAACTAATGTGTTTGTTTCTGATGAGGATGCTAAACGTACTTTTTGCCCTGATAAAGAAAATATCTCTTTTCCTGGGTTTGATTATGTGCTTAAAAACCATAAGATTGTTGTTTTAGATATGAATGTGTCTGAATATAGTAATCTTGCAAAAATTGTTGCTGCTTATCTTAAAATTGATTTCCAATCTGAAATATTATCTCAACTTTCTAAAGATGAGCCCGTTTCTCCTTCTTGTTTTATTTGTGATGAGTATCATGAGTATGTTACTCAAAACGATTCTGCTTTTTTTGCTCAGTCAAGAGAAGCAAAAAGTATTAATATAGTTGCTACTCAAAGTTATTCTTCCCTTCTTGCTGCTATTCATAATGATACTGTGACTCGTACATTGATTCAGAATTTAGTTAACAAGTTTTGGTTTCGTACAGATGATTCTTTTACTATTGAAGAAGCAATTAAGCAAACTGGTAAGGAAGAAAAAGAGGTTTTATCTAAGAGTATTTCTGAAAACGCTAGAACTACTAATTATAATTTTTTGTTTCATAGTTTGCTGTCTAAGGATTCTAATATTTCTGAGAGTTTTAATACTTCTATTCAAAAAGATTTTATTTATGATTCAAATTTCTTTTCGAGGGAATTGGATACTTTTAATTGTCTTGCTTTTATATCTAGTGGTAGCTTTATTTATCCATTAGAAAAGTTACATTTAACTCCATATTTTTTAAAAGAAAGGGCGTGATTGTTTGAAAAAAACAAAATTATTATTTTCAATTTTATTATTTTTTATATTTTTATTTACTTTTGCTAATTGTTCTTTTGCTGCATATCCAAAACTTGTTACAACGTTGAATTCTGCTTTTGAAAAGATTGAGTCTTGGATTATTAAAATTTCTACTCCTGCTGCTGCAATTGCTGTAGGTTCTGGTATTTTAATGAAGAAGTTTAGTTTTGGCGATGAAGAACGTATACGAACAGGAAAAAGATTGATTCGTGGTTCATTATTTTCTTATGCTTTTATTTTGTGTATAGATTTGATTTTGTCTACTATAAATAGTTTGCTTAGTTAGGAGGTTTTATGCAATACGAGAATATACCTGAAATTCTTAATAATGCTATTTCTACTTTGATTGATAAATTATTGGTTTCGGTTGATAATAATGTTTTTTCTATTTTGGATGAATTAGTTTTTATAGATAAGTCTATTTTAACTAATAAATATTTTATTACTTTTTTCACTAAAAGTTTTAGTATTGTTTCTTTGTCGAAAGCTTTACTTTTTGGTGTTCTGATCTATTATGCTATTAATTATTTGTTTTCTTTTTTGACTTGTAATAATTTTCAGAAACCGCTTCAGTTTTTAACAAAATTTCTTTTTTCTGCTATACTTATCCACTTTTCTTCATCAATTTGTGAATATATTATCAACTTCTTTGATTTAATAACTGATATTCTTAGAGAACTTGGGGTGTTTCTATTTTCTTTGCAATTGTCATTTTCTCTTATATATGAAAAAATTACTGTATTATTTGAGTCTGATTTGCCTAATATGTTGTCTGTCTTTAGTTTCGATGGTGTTTTGCGTGCTTTTATATCTTTTGGTTTTGTTAATTTACTTTTTACCTATTCTGTACGTTTTATATTTGTGAAAATTCTTATATTGATGTCTCCTTTTGCTTTTTTGTCCGTGGCTTTGGATCAGTCTAAGTGGATTTTTAAAATATGGCTTAAGAATTTTATTGGGCAACTTTGTGTGCAATTGTTTATTTGTGTAATTCTTTTGATTATGTTTTCTTTCCATAATACTTTTAATTTGACAATAACTAAACTGTTGTATGTTGCTTCTTTAATGTGTTTGATTAAGGCTAGTTCTTTTGTTAAGGACTTTACCTCTGGGTTTACTTCTGATATTACATCTGGTATTTCTAATATTAAAAATAATTTATTATAAGGGGTGGTTTTTATTAGTTTTATTTTTCCTAAAAATTATAATTTTTCTTTTAAACTTTTTGGTATCTTTTCATATTCTTCGATTTTTATAAATCTTGTTTATGGGTTTTTACTGTATTTTATAATTTCTGTATTTTTTCATTCGTTTGTTGTTAAGTTTTATATTTTTATAGTTTTGTTTATTCCAGTTTTTCTTTTTTCGGTTTTAACAAATTCAAATGAAAATGTATTGATTGTTGCTTTATATGTTTTGAAATTCTTTTTTCGACCTAAAATTTATTTTTATGACAAAACTGGTTAATATATTGTAAATATACTCTTTTGATGTTATAATTTTATGTGCAAATAATGCATAATAAAATTTGTTTTGGAGTGTTTTATGAAGTTAGAACAAAATGATAAATCAATGTTATTTTCATGTACAGAAATTCCGGATGTGTTTTTTACGGAATATTTGTCTTCTGCTAATGGAGACTATATTAAAGTTTATTTATATATTTTATTTTTGTCTAAGTATGATAAGGATATTAAAGTTAATGATTTATCAAAGAAATTGGCTTTACCTTTTAAAACAATTCAGGAAGCTTTTAAGTACTGGGAAGATTTAGGTGTTCTAATAAAAAAACATACAGGTTACTCAATAGTTAATCTTCAGGAAGTTGAGTTACTTAAATTATATTCTCCAAAATTGTGCTCTTCTCCAGAAGATATTAAGAAAAATGCTAAAAATCAATATAGGGCTAAAGCTATTGAGAATATTAATAATCAATTTTTCCAGGGTATCATGTCGCCTTCTTGGTATAGTGATATTGATATGTGGTTTAAGAAATATAATTTTGATGAACAGGTAATGCTTGCATTGTTTAATTATTGTTTTGACCGTTCTGCTCTTCATAGAAACTATATTCAGGTTGTTGCAGATAGCTGGTATAAAAATAATATTCAGTCTTTTTCTGATTTGGATAAGTATTATGAGAAACAAGAAAAGATTTCTTTAGTTAAAAAATCAATTATTAAAAAACTTGGTTTAAATCGTAATCTTACTGTTTATGAGGATGCTTATGTTGAGAAATGGGCAATTGACTTTGGTTATTCTATGGATGTTATTGAAATTGCTTTGAGGAAAACAAAGGCTAATATTAGTTTTGAATATTTGGATAAGATAATTACTGATTGGCATGATAGAGGATTTAAGACAGTTGCTGAGGTTCAAGAATATTTGAAACAATCTAAGCAAAAACAAGAGAATATAAAGGATTTGAAAAAGTTGACAAACTATAATAATTATGAACAGCGTAATTATGATAATTTGGACGCATTTTATGCTAATAATTAATTTTGTAATATGAGGTGTGTGCTTGGATAATACTATTTTGAAAAAATTATTAACCGAATATGATTCTAAAAGAATGTATAAACTTTCTTCTTTAGATGATAGAAAAAGAAAATTGATGGAGACTTCTGCTGAATATACTAGGCTTGAAAAAGATTTGCAATCAATTTCTATAGGTTCTTTGAAGTCTATGCTTTCTTCTTCTCCTTCTGAAAAAGAGGAAAAGTTGCGAATTTTACAAGAAAAAACAGATAGGGTTTTGAAAGAAAAGGAAGCTTTGCTTAAAAAATTAAATCTTCCTGATGATTATCTTTCTCCTAATTTTGATTGTAAAATTTGTGAGGATACTGGATATGTGAATAATGAACTTTGTTTTTGTATAAAGCAGAAAATTTATGATTTGGAATATAATAGAGCTAATATTGGTAATATACAGAGTGAGAATTTTAGTAATTTTGATTTTAATGTGTATTCTGATGAAGTGAATTTGCAAAAGTATAATTCTAATTTTTCTCCTAGAGATAATATGAGAAAAATTGTTGATATTTCAAGGAATTTTATTGAAAATTTCGACTCGATTGATGAAAAGAATCTTGTTTTTCTTGGCTCAACTGGTTTGGGGAAAACGTTCCTTTCTAATTGTATTGCTAAGGAAATTATTGATTCGGGTAAGACGGTGTTATATCAGACTGCTCCTGTTATGTTGGATACGATTATAAATTCTAAATTGCAAAAGGATAATTCTGAACTTGCTAATCTTGTTTTGGATGTTGATTTGCTTATTATTGATGATTTGGGTACAGAGGTTATGAATTCTATGCATTTTAATGAGTTGTTTAATATTATTAATACTAGACTTTTGAATCAGTCTTCTAAAATTACTAAGACTATTATTTCTACTAATTTGGATTTGAAGGGTATTTTTAAGTTTTATGATGAGCGTATTGGTTCTCGTATTGTTGGAAATTATAATATTTGTAGATTTTTTGGTGATGATATTAGGTTGAGGAAATAGGGATTGGTTATGAAAATTATCTGCTGCAATTTTATTTTTTAGTTGGTAGACAAGATATTTTAATATACTGTTGAATTGGTTTATGAAAGCAGCAGAATATTTTATTGTGTAATTATTTTTCTCCATCTATTATCCTTCTTGCCTTTTTTTCATTTCTTCATGAGTATAGTATTTTGTGTTTGGGTCTTCTGCTTCTCTGTCTGCTTCGTCTAAAGCATTCTCAATATATTCGCTATATTCTGCGTCACTCATTAGTTTTGAATATCTTTCTATGCTCATGACTACCATTGAACCATATCCGTTTTTTGTTAAATATACAGCTTCGTCTTCTTTTAATACTAATTCCTCTATCTCTGGATATTTATTTCTTAAATCTGATACTGGTCTTATATTTATCATAATTTTTCTCCTTTACGTTTTTATTATCGTAATTTTATCATTATTTCATGTTTTATTTAACATTTTGTTCTGTTTTTAATAAAAATCGTTGTTTAAGATACAAAAAAGTATGGCATGTTTTTTACTTCAGCCATACTTTTTTATTTTATTACATCATTTCTTTACAGTCTTCTGTTATTTTTTCGATACTTACGACTTTTCCTTCGTTTGTTCTCATTAGAGTTACACCTTGTGTTGATCTTCCTAGGATGCTGATTTCGTTTACGTTCATCCTTATTATTGTTCCTGTGTCTGTAATCATCATTATGTCGTCTGCGTCGTTTACTATTTTGATTCCGATTACTTCTCCTGTTTTTGGTGTTATTTTATATGTTATAACGCCTTTTCCGCCTCTTATTTGAACTCTGTATTCGTCTAGGTCTGTTCTTTTTCCAAATCCGTTTTCTGTAATAGCTAATAGTGTTGATTTACTGTTTGCTATTATTGATTCCATTCCTATTACATGGTCGTCTGTGTCAAGTCTTATTCCTATAACTCCTTGTGATACTCTTCCTACTGAACGTACGTCTTTTTCGTCGAATGTTATACACATACCTTTTCTTGTTACAAGTACTACATTATCTTCTCCGTCTGTTAGTCTAACATCTATTAATTCATCATCTTCTTTTAGTGTTATTGCTTGTAGTCCTGTTTTTCTTGATGAGTTGTATTCTGTTAGTGCTGTTTTCTTGATGAGACCTTCTTTTGTTGCAAATAGTAGGTATTTGCCTTCTGCGAAGTTTTGTATTGGCATTATTGCTGATACTTTTTCGTCTGCGTCTAGGCTTAATAGATTAACTATTGCTGTTCCTTTTGCTGTTCTTCCCGCTTCTGGAACTTCGTATCCTCTTAGTCTATATAGTTTTCCTTTATTTGTGAAGAATAGTAATGTGTCATGAGATGATGCTGTAAATATTTCTTTTACGAAGTCATCTTCTCTTGTTGTCATTCCTGTTATTCCTTTTCCGCCTCTTCTTTGACTTTTGAATGTGTCTATTGGTTCTCTTTTGATATAACCAAATCTAGTTAAAGCAATTACTACTTGTTCTTCTTTGATTAAGTCGTCTAATTCTATGTCTCCTTCTGCTGCAACTATTTTTGTTTTTCTTTCATCTCCGAATTTGTCTTTCATTTCAAGTAATTCGTCTTTGATGATGTTGTATACTAAATGGTCGCTTGCTAGAATTTCTTTTAGTCTTGCAATTAGTTTCATTAATTCGTTGTATTCTTCTTCGATTTTTTCTCTTTGCAATCCTGACAAACGTTTTAATTGCATGTCTAAGATAGCTTGTGCTTGTATTTCTGATAGTCCAAATCTTTCCATTAATCTTTCTTTTGCGTCGTCATATGCTGAACGGATGATTTGTATTACTTCATCGATATTGTCTATAGCTATTTTTAAACCTTCTAATATATGTGCTCTTGCTTCTGCTTTGTCAAGTTCGAATTTTGTTCTACGTAGTACTACTGTTTTTCTGTGGTCTATGTAGTTTGTTATACAGTCTTTTAGTGTTAGGATTTTTGGTTCTCCGTTTACTAGTGCAAGCATTATTACACCAAATGTTATTTGCATTTGTGTGTTTTTATATAATTGATTTAATACTACTTGTGCGTTTGCGTCTCTTTTTAGTTCGATTACTACTCTTACGTTATGTTCTCTGTCTGATTCGTCTCTTATGTCTGAGATTCCTTCTATTCTTTTATCACGTGCAAGCATTGCTATATTTTCAATTAGTCTAGCTTTATTTACTTGGTATGGTAGGGCTGAAACAATAATTCTTCTCTTGTTTCCTGACATTTCTTCTATTTCTGCTTCTGCTCTTACTGTTATTTTTCCTCTACCTGTGTTGTATGCTTCTTTTATACCTTCACGTCCTAGGATTATTCCTTCTGTTGGGAAGTCTGGTCCTTTTATTATTTTCATTAAATCGTCGTTTGTTACGTCGTCTTCATCTATTACTTTGATTATACCGTCAACTACTTCTGATAGGTTGTGTGGTGGTATATTTGTTGCCATACCAACAGCAATTCCTGAAGAACCATTTATCAATAATGCTGGTATTTTAGCAGGTAGAACTGTTGGTTCTTGTAATCTATCGTCATAGTTTGGCATAAAGTCTACTGTATTTTTTTCAATGTCAACAAGCATTTCTTCTGCGATTTTTTCCATTCTGGCTTCTGTGTACCTCATTGCGGCTGCTCCATCACCGTCTATTGAACCAAAGTTTCCGTGTCCATCAATCATTGTGTATCTTTGTGAGAAGTCTTGTGCTAGTCTAACCATTGCATCATATACTGATGAATCTCCATGTGGATGGTAACGTCCTAGAACGGAACCTACGGTGTTTGCGCATTTTCTGTATGGTTTGTCTGATGTTATTCCATCTTCATACATTGAGTACAAGATTCTTCTGTGTACAGGCTTTAGACCGTCTCTAACATCTGGCAAAGCACGTGATACGATAACGCTCATTGCATAATCTACGTATGCGGTTCTCATCTCTGCTTCGATGTCTCTTTCAATTATTTTCTCTTCTTGCTTGTCCATTTTTTAACCTCTTTTCTTTTCTCTTAATACTCTTGTATTATACTAAACCGTAAGAAAATATGCAAGTTTTTTGAGGTTTATTTTATTTTTTCTAATAGTTCTTTTTCGACGTCTGTAAGACTGTCTATATTGCCGTTTTCTTTTATGTACTTTTGTATTTTTTCTACGTTTCTGGCTTTGTTTATCATTTCTTCTACTATTTGTGTTTGTTTTAGTTTTGTTCTTATTTTTTGTGCTGCTTTTTCCATTCCAGAATAGTCTTTTTCTTTGTATTTTTGTTGCCATTCTTGACAGTATCCTTCTAGTTTTTCCATATTGTATGTTGTTGGTTTGTATATTTCTTCTATTTCTGTTTCTAGACTGTTTATTATTTCTTTTTTTCCTTGTTTTATCATGTTGTATGTTGGTTTTTTTATTGCTTTTTTATCTAATAGTTTTTTTAATATTTTATCTACTACTGTTGAAACTCCATCTAGTATCCCGTTTGTTTGTACTACTCTTTTTACTTGTTCTAGGCTGTCGAATTCTCCTGTGAATATTCCTTTTATGCTTTTACCTACATCTTCTAGTTTATCTATTACGCTTTGTACGCCTTCAGTAAAGCCTTCTTGGATGAATTTGTCTTTTATTTCTATGACATCGTCTTCTATGAAGTCTGGCAAGATTGCTTTTAGTCCGAATTCTAAGGCATTATTTGCTACGTTAGCAATTGTTTTACTGATGTTATTTTCATGTGTATTTGTTAGTGCTAGTTCCATTTTCCTCCTTTTTTGTGTTATATGGAATTTCGTTTAGTATTTTTAATTCCATGTTTTTCTTTTGTGCTAATATGATATTAAATTTTGTTTTTTCTATTTTCCAATTTTCCCAATATATTTTTGTTATGTTTTTTAGTTCCATTAGTTCTTCTATGCTTTTTTCTATTACTAAATATATTGTGTCGGTTTGTTCTAATATCATTTTATTTAATTCAAAAAAACATTCTAAGCTTGTATTTACTATTATATATTCGTACTTTTCTTTTAGTTTTTCAATTATTTTCTTAATTTCTTCTGCATGAATTTTTTCATTTATTTTAAATAATAAGTTTTTTCCTGATAGTAAACTTAAATATTTGTTTTTGTTTACTATATGATCTTCTATTTTTAAACTTTGTTCTTCTTTATTTTTGATGTTTAAGATTTCAAATGTTTTCATGTTTAGTAAGTCTAAATCTATTATGAGTGTTTTTAATTTTTTTCTTTTTAATTTTTTTGATATTTTTATCGTTAACAAGGCTTTTGCTTGTCCATTGTTTCCTGCTATCGATATTATTTTGCTTGTTTTATTAGTATTTTCTTGTTTTGTATTTATTTTTAAATTTATAATTTTGGATATAAATTTGTTTTCTTGTTTTTTATTTTCATTTATTTTTCTTTTTAGTTCTTCAATTTCTTTTTCTAGTTTTTCTGTATAATTATCTTCATCTTTTTCTAGTATTTCTGATATTTTTTCCACAGATGTTTCACTATTTGTGAATATTTTATAGACTTTTTTTGTGTTTATATATTTTTCGTTTTTTCTTGAGTTTTCTGTGAATAGTATTATTTTTGTTTTGTCTATTTTTTTGATAAAGTCTTCTATTTTTTCACCTGGTAAGTTTTCGTTTAATAGTAAAAAGTCTATTTCTTTGTTTTCTTCAAGATATTCTAATACCGCTTCTTGATATAGTAAATCGTTTGAAACAATTTTAATATTTTTGTTGTTTTTTAATTCATTATTTATGTTTTCGTTTAATAATGCTGTTAATACCTTTTTTATTTTATTTCACCTCAAATTAAATTTTTTTCTTCGTCTGAACAGTTTATTTTTACTAGAATATGGCTTTGGTCTATAAACATCATACATTCTCCTTTTTTTAATGACCTTATTTCTATTTTTTCTTTTTCTGAAATGTTGGAGTATTCGCTTAGTACTTTTATGTTTTCTTCTTCTAGTGAGAAGAATGCTTTTATACATGAGTTGTTTAATATACTTTTTCCATATGTTCCGTTTTCTAGGCTGAATAGGTCTGATACGTCTTGTGTTATTGCGACACTTGTTCCTGAGTATTTTCTGATTGTTTTGAATATTTTGTATATGAAACTTGCTACTTCTTTGTTTGATGTTATTCCTATTAGTCTCCATATTTCGTCTAGGTATATGGATTTTTTTACGGTTCTGTCTTTTTTTATTTTGTCCCAGAAGAGTATTGTGAATATGTACATTCCGTATTTTAGGTTTTCTTCTCCTAGTTCGTAGATGTCTGCAATGATTAGTTTGTTTTCGATTTCGATGTTTGTATGGTGGTTGAAGAAACTTAGTGAGCCTTCTACGAATGGGTATAGTTGTTTTTTGTATTTTATTGTTTTGTTGTCTTTTCCTAATGTTTCATAAAAGTCTTTTAGTATTGGCATTTCGGTTTGGTTTTTGAATTCGTTATTTTTGTATAGACTTTTGTCATCAAATGTTATTTCTTTTTCGCTATATGTTTCTATTATTTTTTCTTCTATTGTTGCTTTTTCTTCTTCGTCTAAATTTCCGAATATTAGTCCGAAAAATCCTAAAAGTTTTTGGATTTGCGTTGCTAAGTATCCTTTTCCTTCTTCTATTGATTCTTCGCGAATGTCAAAGATGTTTATATATGTGTTTGAGGATGGGCCTATTTTGAATATTGTTCCTCCTAGGTTTTTGCATATTTCTTGGTATTCTCTTTCTGGATCGATTACGTATTGGTCTATTCCTATTAGCCAATTTCGTAGAATTTGTAGTTTTATAAAAAATGATTTTCCTGCTCCACTTGCGCCAAATACACATATGTTTCCGTTTTTGTATTTTTCTCTGTTGAATCTGTCTATGAATATTAGTGAGTTGTTGTATATGTTGTTTCCGAATTAATACTCCATCTTCGTCAAATATTGATGAGGATATGAACGGGTATGTTCCTACTAATCCATTTGTTAAGATGTTTCTTCTACTTGCGTTTTTTATGCTGTAGTCATTTTGAAAAAATGGTAAGCACGAGAAAAATACTTGTTCTTGTCTGAAGTTTGCTCTTCTTGTTTGTATTCCATTGCTTTGCAGTGTTCCTTCTACGTTGTTTAGGATCGCTTCTAATTCTTTTGGTGATTCTGCGTATACGTCGATGTAAATATATAGTAGGTAGAGGTCTTCGTTGTTAATTTGCATCTCTTTTCTTATGTATTTCGCGTCATCATAACTGTATTTTGCGATGTCAATATCTTGAATATTTTCTTTTGTTGTTTTTAAGTCTGCTCCTACATTTCCAATATGATATGTTAAGTCTCTTATGGTTTTGTATTTGTCTTTTTTTTCGTAAAATATTGAGATGTTCATGTTTATGTTGTTTGATATTATGTTTTTTAGTATTATTTCTTTGTATTCTCTATAATAGTCTACACATATTAGTCCTGCGTAATATATTCCGTCTATTTCTATGTATTTTGGGTTGTTTTCATTTATGTATGCTGGAGCGATATAGTCTTTTTCTTCTACTTCTTTTGTCCTCCTTTTAGTTTTTTTGTTTTTTTCTGCAATTAAAAAATGAATATAATATATCTATGGTTTCTTTTTTATTTATTTCACTGACAAAGTTTCCACACCTTGATAGTGTTTCTTTTATTTTGAAATACTTTTCATTTAAATTTTCAATATTTATTTTTTCTAAGTTATAATTTGGATTATTGTTTAGAAAGTCATCGTTTTGATGAATTATGATATAAAAATTTTTTGATGAAGATTTGTTTTCAGAATTAAGTTTTTTTATATATTCAATATATTGGTCATATATTGGATATGCTTTTGTGTTTTTGTTGTTTTTCTCTTGTTCTAGATTTAAAAAATGTTTGTCTAGATTTTCTTTTTTGCTTTGTATTAAAATTTGTAGGTTGAAGTTACATGTTTTTAAAAATGTTTTGTATGAATTTAAAATTGATTCTTTTTCCAATTCGGATTTTAATTCATAGTTGATTGGAAAGATTTTAATTATTTTGATATATTTTTCATTTTTTAATTTTATAATTCCGTTTTCTTTTATTTCTTCAAATGGAATTATGCTTTGTACAGTATTTTCTTTGGTTTTTATAATTTTTGTACCTCCTTTGTTTTTATGATAGTCCGCAAACCTTGATTTGTCAACGTTTTTCGTACGTCAAATGTCGACATCATTTTTTGACATTTTGTCGATTTTTATTTATTTTTGTTTTTTTATTTTCTTGTGAATAATTTTTTGTGATTTGTTTATAATATTACTATAAGATTTATATTAGCTGAATCAAGAATATTTTTAGTTCTTTTAGGGATTAGACTTATTTTAATTATGATTAAATTTGGCTTAAGTTTTTTAGGTCATATTTGGTCTAAATATGGATTATAATATTTGTTTTTTGAGCTATTTTTATATTGTATATGGTTTTAAAAGTAGGTATTATAGTTTAGATTAAGAGTATCTTGATATCTTTACTGGTTGTTATTAGTCTTCAAGTTTAAGACGAATATGGTTAGGAAAAGGTGTTTCTATATTCGAGTAATTGATTCTTTTTAGTGGTATAGGGCTTATTTATGCAGAAATGTATATTAGGTTTGACTATTATTTTAAAGGGTCTGAGCTGATTGTTAATATAAGTTTTATTGCTAAGAGGCACATTCAGTTTTGAATGTGCCTCTTATTTTTATTAAATTTGGTTTATATATCAAGGTTTTGTACGTATTTTGCGTTTGCTTGGATGAATTCTCTTCTTGGTTCTACATCGTCTCCCATTAGTAGTGTAAAGATTTCGTCTGCTTTTATTGCGTCATCCATTGTTACTTTTACTAATATTCTGTTTTCTGGGTTCATTGTTGTTTCCCATAATTGGTCTGGGTTCATTTCTCCTAGACCTTTGTATCTTTGAAGATTTAGTTGTTCTCTTTGTATTCCTTTTTCTTCTAGGTCTTTATATGCTTTTTGTAAGTCGTCGTTGGTGTAGCAATAGATGTCTTCTATTCCTTTTTTAGATAGTTTGTATAATGGTGGTTGTGCTAAGTATACGTTTCCGTTTTCTATTAATGGTCTCATGTATCTGAAGAAGAATGTTAATAATAGTGTTCTTATGTGTGCTCCGTCTACGTCGGCATCTGCCATTATTATTACTTTTCCATATCTGATTTTTGTTATGTCAAAGTCTGGTCCTATTCCTGCTCCTACTGCAATTATTACTGGGTTTAGCTTGTCATTTCCGTATATTTTGTCTGCTCTTGCTTTTTCTACGTTTAGCATTTTTCCCCATAGTGGTAGAATTGCTTGATAACGTCTGTCTCTTCCTTGTTTTGCGCTTCCTCCTGCTGAGTCTCCCTCAACGATGTATACTTCGCATTCTTCTGGGTTTTTGCTACTGCAGTCTGCTAGTTTTCCTGGTAATGTTGTTGTTTCTAGTGCTGATTTTCTTCTTACTAGTTCTCTTGCTTTTCTTGCTGCTTCTCTTGCTTTTGCTGCGCTAACGCATTTGTCAAGGACTCCTTTTGCTACGTTTGGATTTTCTTCTAGGAATTCTGCTAATTTTTCATTCATTAGTGATTGTACTATTCCTGCTACTTCGCTGTTTCCTAGTTTTGTTTTTGTTTGTCCTTCGAATTGTGGTTCTTTTACTTTTACTGATATTACTGCTGTTATTCCTTCTCTTATGTCGTCTCCTGTTAGGTTATTGTCTTTTTCTTTTAATATGTTGTGTGCTTTTGCGTAGTCGTTGAATACTTTTGTTAGTGATCTTTTAAATCCTTCTAGGTGTGTTCCTCCTTCTACTGTGTTTATGTTGTTTACGAATGTGTATATGTTTTCTGAGTAGGCTGTTGTGTATTGTATTGCTATTTCTATTGGGAAATCACCGTCTTTTTCCATATATATTGGTGTTGGATGTAATTTTTCTTTGTTTTTGTTTAGGTATTCTACGAATGAAATTAATCCTCCTTCGAAACAGAAGTCTGCTGTTTTTGGTGTTTCTTCTCTTGTGTCTTGCAAAGTTATGTGTAGTCCTTTTGTTAGGAATGCCATTTCTCTGAATCTGTTTTCTAGTACTTCAAATTCGTATTGTAGTGTTTCGAAGATTGTGTCGTCTGCTAAGAATCTTACTGTTGTTCCTGTTTTGTCTGAGTCTCCTATTTTTGTTAGGCTTTCTACTACTTTTCCTCTTTCAAATTTCATTTGGAAGATTCCGCCGTCTCTTTGGATTGTTACTTCTGTCCATTCTGATAATGCATTTACTACTGATGCTCCAACTCCGTGAAGTCCTCCAGAAACTTTGTATCCACTGTCTCCTCCGAATTTTCCTCCTGCGTGTAGTTTTGTGTATACTGTTTCTGCTGCTGATATTTTTGTTTTTGGGTGTATGTCTACTGGGATTCCTCTTCCGTCGTCTTCTACTTTTATTATGTTTCCTGGTTCTATTGTTACATGGATATTTTTACAGTATCCTGCTAATGCTTCGTCTACGGCATTGTCTACAATTTCATATACTAGATGGTGCAATCCTCTTATTGATACGCTTCCTATATACATACCTGGTCTTTTTCTTACTGCTTCTAGTCCTTCTAGTACTTGAATTTGGTCTGCATTATACTCATGATTGAATTTTTCCATGATTATCCTCCTTTGATTTTAGTCATTTTTATTTCTTTTTCCTAATGAATTTGATGATACATTAGATATGACTCCACATAAATTGTCTTTTTGTTTGTATAGTATTAGTGTTTTTGGTTCTCCATTTGATATGTCTGTTATGCTGTTTTCTGTTTTTAGTTTTTCTATTATTATGTTGAATTCTTTTGTTTCTAATATGCTTTCTACATTAAACATTCCAATGATTTGTTCTTTTTTTAATACGATATCTTTTCCTATGTGTAAATACATTTTCTTAATTTCCTTTTTTTAATTTTGCGTTTTCTATATAATATATTGTGTTGTTTTTGTCTTCAACTAATATTTTGTCTGTACATGTTATGAATACTTGATTGTTTTTTATTGTTTTTGTTAAGTTTGTTCTTCGGTTTTCGTCTAGTTCGGACATGAAGTCGTCTAGTAATAGTATTGGTTCTTCTTCTATTTCGTCGTAAATTATGTTTAGTTCGGCTAGTTTTAATGATAGTACGACTGTTCTTTGTTGTCCTTGTGAGCCATAGATGTTTACTTTTTTGTTGTCTATAAATACTTCGAAATCGTCTCTATGAATTCCTGTTGAGGTGAATCCTTTTTGTATGTCTAGTTTTCTGCTTTTTTCTAGTTTTTCATAGAATTCGTTTTTGCTTTTTCCTGATGATATGAAATTTATTTCTATTTTTTCTTGGGCTTGTCCACAATTTGTTATCAAGTTGTGGATATCTCCTATTATTTCTTGTATTTTATGTATATATTCTGTTCTGTATTTATATATTTGGTATGAAAGTTCTGCTAATCTCTCATCCCATATTTCTAACATATTTTCTGTTTTGTTGTCAAATTTAATTTGTTTTAAATATGTGTTTCTTTGTTCAAGAGTTTTGTTGTATGTGTTTAATAGATGTAGATAGTTTGGCTTTAGTTGGCTTATCATTATGTCTAGGAATTTTCTTCTTTCTGATGGGCCTTCTTTTATTATGTCGATATTGTCTGGATAGAATAGTACTAGATTTATTTTTCCTATTATGTCACTTATTTTTTGTTGTTTTACTCCGTTTATATAGAAGGTCTTTTTTTCGCCTATTTCTATTGTGATTTTTCCTTCTCTGTCTTTTCTTACATATTCTATTTCGACTTTTGCTTTTTCTTTTCCTAGTTTTATTAACTCTTGGTCTTTTTTTGTTTGAAAAGATTTTCCGAAGTGCTGATATGTATATTGCTTCTAGTATGTTTGTTTTTCCTTGTGCGTTGTTTCCATATATTAAATTAAAGTCTTTTGTGAATTCTACATCTAGGTTGTCGTAATTTCTAAAGTTTTCTAGTTTTACTCTTTTTATGTACATATTATTCCTTCATTCTTATAGGTAATATCATGTAATTGTATTCGTCACTTTCTACTGGTCTTATTATACATGGTGAGATGTTTGTTCCGAAGTCTATATATATTTCTTCGTCTTCTATTACTTTTAATGCGTCTAAGAAATATCTTGGATTAAATCCTACTTCTAGATTTTTTCCTTCTGTTGATACATAGATTTCTTCTTTTGCATCTCCTGTTTGGTTTGTACATGAGATGATTACTTTTCCTATTTCTATTGATATTTTTACTGGGTATTTTTTTTCTTTTTCTATTGATGATGATGATATTAGTATTATTCTTTCGAAACAGTTTTGTATGTTGTTTTTGTTTACTCTTATTCTTGTTTCCCAGTTTGCTGGTATTGCATTGTTGTAGTTTAGGAATTCTCCGTCTAGTAGTCTTGTTACGATTTTACAGTTTTCCATTTCAAATAGTGCTTGGTTTTTTGATATTCCTATTTTTATTGTGTCGAATGAGTCTAGTATTATTTTGTTTATTTCGTTTAGCGTTTTTCCTGGTATTACTGCGTGGAAACTGTTTGCTTCACTGTTTAGTAGGTTTGTTTTTAGTGCTAGTCTGTATCCGTCTACTGCTACTACGTTTAGTTTGTTGTCTTTTACTTCGAATAGACATCCTGTGAATATTGGTCTGTTTTCTTCGTTACTTACGGCGAATATTGTTTTTCTTATCATGTTTTTTAGTAGGTTTTGTTCTATTTCTATTGAGTTGTCTATATTTATTTTTGGTAGTTCAGGAAATTCTTCTGGGTTCATTGTTGCTAATTTGTATAATGAGCCTTCACATTCTATTTCTAATAGGTTGTTTTCGTTTATTGATATTGTTATTTCTGTGTCTGGTAGTTTTCTTATTATTTCACTGAACATTGTTGCATTTACTACTGTATTTCCTTGGTTTTTTACATCACATTCTATTATGTATTCGATTCCTATTTCTAAATCATATGTTGTTAATTTTACTTCTTTATCATTTGTTTGGATTAAGATTCCTTCTAATACAGGCATTGTTGTTTTTGATGCTACTCCGTTTATTACGGAATTAATGCCTTTTAGAAGTTTTTCTTTTTCACAGATAATCTTCATTTTTTTTCGCGCTCCTTTTTTATAAATATAATATAAATATATATAGTAGTATTAGTATTAGGTGCTGTGGATTCTGTGGAAAACTTTGTTTATTATTTATTTCCGTACAAAAATCGATGTTAATAACTATGTGGATAAAAAATATATTTATCCACATTATTAAATTTTGTATGTGGATATGTGAATTATTAACAAGATTTAAACAAGTTTTTAACAACACCCTGTTGATATCTAATCTCTTTTATCCGTAGGAAGAGATTGATTTGTTTGTCTCAAAAGTATGTTCTGGAAAACATATTTTTTGAAAAAGTTTTCTTTTGTGCTTGGTTCAAATTATTTCTTGTTCGTGATGATTGTTTTAACACTTTCCACAATTAATTTTGTGTTTGTGTTTTCTTTTATTTCTTTTTCTATTTTTTTGTATGCATGCATTACTGTTGTGTGGTCTCTGCCTCCGAAATCGTTGCCGATTCGTGGGAATGACATTTGTCCAACTGTTCTGCATAAGTACATTGCGATTTGTCTTGGGTATGCGATGTCGTTTGATTTTTTTGATGAGACTAAATCGCGTTTGTCTATTTTAAAATAATTTGATACTACGTCTTGGATATAATCTGCTGAGATTATGTTTTCTTTTTGAAGGGTTACGTCGTTTATTGCTTTTTCTACTACTTCTATTGTTATTGGGCTGTGGGTTAATGATGTGTATGCTAAGATTTTGTTTAGTACTCCTTCAAGTTCTCTTATGTTTGAGTCTATTCTTGTTGCGATTAATGCTAAAATGTCGTCGTCTATTAGTATTCCTTCTAATTCTGTTTTCTTTTTTAGGATTGCAAGACGCATTTCATAGTCAGGCATTGATATGTCTGCTAACAGTCCCCATTCGAAACGGGATTTTAGACGGTCTTCTAATAATGAAATGTCTCTTGGTGGTTTATCACTAGAAAGGATGATTTGTTTTCCGTTTTGGTATAGTGTGTTGAATGTGTGGAAAAATTCTTCTTGTGCTGTGTTTTTCCCTGCGAAAAATTGTATATCATCTATTAGTAATATATCTATATTTCTGTATTTGTTTCTGAATAGTTCGTTTTTGTAGTTTCCATCTTTAATAGCATTTACTAATTCGTTAGTAAATGCTTCTGATGTTACGTATAGTACTTTTTTTGATGTGTCTCTTTTTAATATTTCGTTTCCGATTGCTTGCATTAAGTGTGTTTTTCCTAGTCCAACGCCTCCATATATGAATAATGGATTGTACATTGATGCGGGCGCTTCTGCTACGGCTAGCGCAGCTGCGTGTGCAAATCGGTTATTGTTTCCAACTACAAATGTATCGAATGTGTATTTGGGGTTTAATGATGTTTTGCTATATTCTGGACTGGATGTTAGATTATCAAATGAGTTTTCTAATGCGTCTTGTACTGTTGCTTGAGATGTCATGTCTGATGAATCTATTATTTCAAGTTGCCATGATTTATTTGTTAAGAAATTAAAGGTATTTATTATTAAATCATAATATCTTGATTTTATTGCGTCTGTCTGCATTGCGTTTGATGTAAGTATTTCTATTTTGTTGTCATAGATATTTCCGATTTCTAATGTTTTTATCCATGTTGTGTACGAAATGTTTGTCATTTCATTTTTTAAAAGTTCTTTTGCTTGGTTTAAAAGTTCGTTTTTATCTAACAAGTTAAACAACCTCCTTATTTATTTAAAGAAAAGTTTGGAAATTTTTTAAATACCTCTAATTATTATTTGCGTAGTAAAATATCCCCATTATCTTATCGGTTCCTATAATATCAATTTATTTTTCAATAGTCAATAAATTTGAAAGGAAAAATATAAATAAATAAGGAAGTATTGACATTTTTGGAAGTTTTGTAGTATAATTTTAATTACTTTTGAGAATAAAAAAATTTTAACATAGATATAGGAGGTGCAATATGAAAAGAACATTCCAACCAAAAAAGAGACAACAACAAAAAGAGCATGGTTTCATGAAGAGAATGAAAACTAGATCTGGAAGAAACATATTGAAGGCAAGACGTGCTAAGGGTAGAAAAGTATTAAGTGCATAATTTTTGTAGAGGGGGCGAAAACGCCCTTTTTTGCGATTATGCAAAATCAAGAGTGAATTTGTATGAAAAAAACAGTGATAATCAAGAAAAATTATGAGTTTAAGTATTTCTTTAAAAAGGGGAGTTATGTTCCTGGTAAATTGTTAGAGATATTTATTTATAAGAATAAAAGTGAAAAAAATAGAATTGGGATAGTTGTTAGCAAAAAAGTGGGTGGTAGTGTTACTCGTAATAAAATTAAGAGGTTTATTAGAGCGGCATATACGGAGATAGAAGGGAATATTACTGAAAGTAGTAATATTTTGATTATTTGGAAGAAGAAGGTCAATCCTGAAAGAGCTAACTTTTTTGATGTGAAAGATGACTTAATAGATATATTCAAAAAAACGGGAATATTAGAGGAAAATTAATGAAAAGAATTTCTATTTTCTTGATAAGAGTTTATAAAAAGATATTTTCTCCGATGCTTAGTTTTTTAGGTGTCCATTGCAAATATTATCCTACTTGTTCAGAGTATGCGGTTTTGGCAATTGAGAAATATGGTTTTATAAAGGGATGGTTTTTAAGTTTTAAAAGAATTTTGAGGTGTAATCCTTTTTCAAAAGGGGGATATGATCCTTTAAAATAGTGGAGGAAAGATGGGAAAACTTGTTGGTTTGATAGCTAGTTTATTTGGATATTTATTAAATTTTATTTATGGGTTAGTTAATAATTATGGTTTGGCAATTATTCTTTTTACAATTGCTGTTCAGATTATTTTATTACCACTTTCAATTAAACAACAGAAGACGTTGATTAAAAATAATAAAATACAAGAGAAATTGAAGGATTTAAAAGAAAAGTATAAGAATGACCAGGTTAGATTGGGACAGGAGACTATGGATTTATATAAGCGTGAGAAGGTTAGTCCTTTTGGTGGTTGTTTGGGTTCTCTTTTTCAATTGCTTGTTATTATTTCAATTTTTTATATGGTTAGACAACCTTTAACTTATATGGAAAGATTTGATGAGAATAAATTAGATGAATATGTGGAAAAGTATCATATTAGTGCTCAATCTAATTATAAGGAAATTGATATTATTAGAGAGGCGCAAAAGAGTGGTGATGATTCTATTCATTTAGAGATGAATTTCTTAGGAATTGATTTGAGTAATATTCCTTCTCGTAATTGGGGGGATTGGACTGTTTATATAATTCCTGGATTGTATGTTATTTCTTCTATAATTTCAATGAAGATTACTACAGCTCAAAATAAGAAGAAGCTTTCTAAAGAGGAAGAGGAAGAAAAACAGAGAAAAGAAGCTGAGAAAAAAGCGCTTGCTAAGCAAAATGGTGATGCTGTAGAAGATGATGATTATGATGCAATGGAGGCTATGAATAAGCAGATGGCTATTATGATGCCGATTATGGCTGTTTCGGTTGCTGCGATTGCTCCTTTGGGATTGGCTTTGTATTGGCTTGTTAATAATATAGTGACTACTGTACAAAGACTTATTTTAAATAAAGTATATAAAAGTGATGAAGAATAAACTTTGAGAGGGGATAGGAAATGGCTAATATATTTGAAGGTAAGACGACTAATGAGGCTATTGAGAAGGGATTGAAGGAATTGAAGTTGTCTAGAAAACAGGTTGATGTTAAGGTTTTAGAGTCTGATGATAAGAGAAGTTTTTTTAGTATTTTGACTCCTAGGGTTGTTAAGGTTGAACTTATTGTTAAAGATGATGTTAAGAAAATAGAAAGACCAGAGAAGAAGGAAAAAGTAGATATTTCAGAAGAGACAGAGAATAAGGCTGAGCATAATATTAAGAAGTTTTTGGATGAGCTTATTTCAAAGTTGCCTACAAAGGATATAACATATGAAATAAAAAATGATAAAAATGATTTATTAGTTGATATTAATGGTGAGGATACGGGATATTTGATTGGGTATAGAGGAAATGTTTTGAATTCTTTGCAATTGATTTTGAATAATGTTGCTAATAATGATTTGAATGAAAGAGTAAGAGTGTTACTTAACATAGGAGGATATAAGCAAAAAAGGGAAAAGGATTTAAAAGACCTGGCAGAGAAGATTGCTGGAACTGTTATAAGAAAGAGAAAGTCTATTACGCTTGAGCCAATGAGTTCTTATGAGAGAAAGATTATTCATTCAGCATTGCAGGATAATTCAAAGGTTGAAACTCATAGTATTGGTGAGGAGCCTAATAGGAAGATAGTTGTGTCACTAAAAAAATAAGAGGTTCTTTTAGAACTTCTTATTTTTTTCGAACAGCTAGTTTGAATAAATGGAGGAATAGATATGTCTACGATTGCTGCAATATCTACTGCACCAGGAATTGGTGGAATTGGTATTATTAGAATGAGTGGTAAGGAATGTTTTGATATATTAGATAAGTTTTTTGTGCCTGTTAATGATACTGAGAAAAAGGGGTATACAATTAAATATGGAAAAATTGTTGATGGATCTGAGATTATTGATGAGGTTTTAGTTTCATTTTTTGTTCAGCCTAAGAGTTATACTACTGAGAATATGTGTGAGATTAATTCACATGGTGGTATGATTGTTATGAGGCAGATTTTGGATTTGTGCTTGAAGAATGGTGCTGAACTTGCTGAACCAGGTGAGTTTACGAAAAGGGCTTTTTTAAATGGTAGAATTGATTTAACTCAGGCGGAGGCTGTTATTGATGTTATAAATAGTAAGACAGATAAAGAGGCTAGAGCGTCTATGAATCAACTTGAGGGGGTTTTGTCAGAGAAAATTTCTGAGATTAGAAGGGATTTGATTTCGGGAATGGCTGATATTGAAGTTACTATTGATTACCCTGAGTATGATGTAGAGGAGATGACTAATTCTCAGATTTTGGAGCTTCTTAAGAGGAACAAGGTTAGACTTGAGAAGTTGGAGAGGTCTTTTACTAATGGAAAGATTTTAAGAGATGGGGTTAAGACTGCTATTATTGGTAGACCTAATGCGGGTAAGTCTTCTTTGCTTAATCTTTTATTGAATGAGGAGAGGGCGATTGTTACTGAGATAGAGGGGACGACGAGAGATACTATTGAGGAATTTATTTCTTTGGATGGGATACCTTTTAAGATTATTGATACGGCTGGAATTAGAGATACTGAGGATACTGTTGAGAGAATTGGCGTTCAAAAGGCGATTGAAATTGCTAAGAAAAGTGATTTGGTTATTGCTATTTTTGATATTTCAAAGAGGATTACTGATGAGGATAGAAAGATCTTAGATATTTTGAGTGATAAAAATGCAATAATTGTTTTGAATAAGACTGATATTATGAGCGCTTGTCCTGATGAAGTAATTTTTAAAGAAATAAATAAGAAGATTATAAAAATTTCTGCTAAAACTCAGGATGGAGTTGATGAGTTGCTTTCAAATATGGTGAAGATGGTTTCTAATGAAGATATTAAGGCTGATGGTGAGTTGTTGGTTATTAATGTTCGTCATAAGGGTTTAATTGCTAAGGCTAAAGATGCTTTACAAAAGGCTATAGATACTATTAATTCTGGGATGCCAATTGATGTTATTGCTATTTATATGAAGGATATTTTGGAAGAGTTGGGTAAGATAACTGGTGAAAGTGTAACAGATGATATAATTAGTGAGATTTTTTCTAAGTTTTGTTTGGGAAAATAGAGCAAGAGATGAAGGAAGGAATGTAAAATGAGTTTTAATGCTGGTAAATATGATATTGCAGTTATTGGTGCTGGTCATGCGGGATGTGAAGCTGCGCTTGCTGCTGCTAGGCTTGGAATGAAGACGCTTATGTTTTCGATTACTTTGGAGTGTGTGGCGAATATGCCTTGTAATCCGCATATTGGTGGGTCTTCTAAGGGACATCTTGTTAGAGAGATTGATGCTCTTGGTGGAGAGATGGGTAAGAATATTGATAAAACAATGATGCAAGTTAAGATGTTAAATACTTCTAAAGGGCCTGCTGTTCATTCTTTAAGGGCACAGGCAGATAGAAAAAAATATCAGGCAGAGATGAAACATACTATTGAGAAACAAGAGAATTTGTTTTTAAAACAGGGTGAAATTGTTGATATTAGAGTAGAGGATGGTAAAATTAAGGCTGTTGAGACTAATATGGGTGCAGTTTATGAGGTTGATAGTGTTATTTTGGCTACTGGTACATATTTGAAGGGGAAGATTTTTGTTGGGGATTATTCTTGCGAGAGTGGTCCAGATGGAGTGTTCCCTGCTAATAAGTTGTCAACAGTTTTGAAGAATTTGGGGATAGACATTGTTAGGTTTAAGACTGGTACTCCAGCTAGAATTAATAGAAAGAGTATTGATTTTTCTAAGATGGAGATTCAAGAGGGAGATAGGGATTTGCCTGCATTTTCTTTTGAAGATACTATTAAGGATTTTGATCAGGAACCATGCTATTTGACTTATACTAATGAAAGTACACATGAGATTATTAGAGCAAATTTGCATAGATCTCCTTTATATGCTGGAAAGATTGAGGGGACAGGTCCTAGATATTGTCCATCTATTGAGGATAAAGTTGTTAGATTTGCTGATAAAGAGAGACATCAGATTTTTGTGGAACCTCTTGGGGCTGATACAGAGGAGATGTATATTCAAGGTATGAGTTCGTCATTGCCTGAGAATGTACAGATTGCTATGTATAGAACTTTGCCTGGATTGGAGAATTGCGAATTTACAAGACCTGCATATGCGATTGAATATGATTGCATTGAACCTTCTCAACTTAAGTCTACATTAGAGCTTAAGGCAATTGATGGTATGTTTTTTGCTGGGCAAATAAATGGCACTTCTGGTTATGAGGAGGCTGCTGCACAGGGAATTATTGCGGGAATAAATGCTGCTCAACGTTTAAAAGGTGAAGAGCAAGTTATTTTGGATAGAGCTGATGCGTATATTGGTGTTTTGATTGATGATATTGTTACTAAAAGTACGAATGAGCCTTATAGAATGATGACTTCAAGGGCTGAATATAGATTACTTTTGAGGCAAGATAATGCGGATATGAGGCTTACTGAGATAGGACATAGGGTTGGATTGATTTCGGATGAGAGATATGAGAGATTTTTGAATAAGAAAGCTGAAATTGAGAAAGAGATTGAGAGACTTGAAGATACTGTTGTTAAGCCAACAAGCCAGGTTAATGAGTTCTTGAAGAAGTATGGGACATCTGAACTTAATGGTGGGGCAAAGTTGTCTGAGTTATTGAAGAGAACGGAGCTTACATATGATATTCTTAAGGAGATTGACATTGATAGACCAGAACTTTCGAGAGAAGTTCGTGAAGAAGTTGAAATTATGGTCAAGTATGAAGGCTATATAAAGATGCAAGAGACTCAAGTGGAAGGATTTAAAAAACTTGAAAGGAAGATATTACCAGAAGATATTGACTATAATGAAATAAAGGGAATTAGGATAGAGGGAAGACAAAAACTTAATAAGATTCGTCCTCATTCAATTGGCCAAGCGTCTAGAATATCAGGGGTTTCACCGGCTGATATTTCTGTGTTATTAGTGTATTTGGAGCAAAGAAAATATAAGGAGAATAATAATGAATAAAGAAGAATTTAAAAATTTCTTGATTCAAAGAGCTGCTGAAAATGATTTTCATATAGAGGAAGATGTTATTGATGAGTTCTATTTATATATGAGGAATTTAATTGAGTGGAATCAGAAAATTAACTTGACTGCTATTAAAGATGAGAGGGAAATTGTTATTAAACATTTTATTGACTCTATTTTAGTTAGTAAATATTTGACTGGAGACAGAATGCTAGATTTGGGCTCTGGTGCTGGTTTTCCGGGAATTCCATTGAAGATTGTTAATAAGGGGTTAGATGTGACTTTGATAGATTCTGTTAATAAAAAGGTTAATTTTATGAAGGATTCTATTGATAAGATTGGTTTGAAGAATATTGATGCGTTTCATACTAGGGCTGAAGATTTGGCTCATGAGAGCGAATATAGAGAACAGTTTGATACAGTTGTATCAAGAGCTGTAGCTAATATGACTACTTTGGTTGAATATATGATTCCTTTTGTACGAGTTGGTGGTAAGTGTCTTTGTTTAAAGGGACCTAATTGTGAGGACGAGATTAATTCTGCTAAAAATGCTATTAGAAAACTTGGTGGCAAGATAGAGGAGGTAATTGAGTATAAGATAGATAATAATGATAGATGTTTGGTTGTTATTAACAAGATTAGAAATACCGAACAAATATATCCTAGGAAATTGGGCAAGCCTTTAAAGGAGCCACTACAATAAATTTGTTTTTGTGATGTTCCACATTAAACTGTGGATGGATTGTGTACAATTTGTGGATATCTTTTTGGAAAAGTGTTTTGATTGTGAATTTATTGAGAGATTTTTGAGAATATTATAATATTTTATTTATAGAGGTAATTTTTGATGATTTTTTGGGATTTTATATAAAAAAATCATTAAAATTTGCTTCTTTTTTATTGACATAGGATTATAATTTTTATATTATTATATGGAAAGATTGGAGGGGTTATTTTGGGAAAAATTATTGCTATTGCTAATCAAAAAGGTGGTGTCGGAAAGACTACAACATCAGTTAATTTGAGTACTATACTTGCTAAGAAGGGTAAGAGAGTTGTTCTTTTAGATGCTGATCCTCAGGGAAATGCTACAAGTGGTTTGGGTGTTGAAAAAGATACTGGAAAGTCTTTGTATGATGTTTTGATAAATGAGGAACCTGTTGAGAATACTTTGCAAGATACTATTGAAAAGAATTTGAAGATATGCCCTTCTAGTATGAATTTGGCAGGTGCTGAAGTTGAACTTGTTTCACAGATGTCTAGAGAGCATAGATTAAAGGAGCAACTTGAGAATGTTAGAGAAGATTTTGATTATATATTTATTGATTGTCCTCCTTCGTTGGGATTGATTACGCTGAATTCTTTTACTGCTGCAGATTCTGTTATGATTCCTGTACAGTGTGAGTATTATGCACTTGAAGGATTGGGACAACTTATTAATACTATAAATTTGGTTAAAAAGCATTTGAATAAATCTTTGGAGATTGAAGGTGCTGTTTTGACAATGTATGATATAAGGACAAACTTATCGAATCAAGTTGTTAAAGAGGTTAAGAGGTACTTTGATGATAAGGTATATAAGACGGTAATTCCTAGAAATGTTAGACTGAGTGAGGCGCCAAGCTTTGGTATGCCAATTAGTATTTTTGATCCAAAGTCAAAGGGTGCTAAGAGTTATGAGAAGCTTGCAAGAGAGTTTTTAAAGCTTCAAGAGGGAAAAGATAATAAGGAAAGAGCAAAACATATGAAATAGGAGGAGAAGAAATGGCAAAAAAGTCAGGTTTAGGTAAGGGGTTAGATGCTTTATTTTCAACTACAATTTCTGAGGAAGTAGAGGAAAATGAGGTTATTCAGAATTTAAAGGTTTCAGAGATTGAGCCTAATAGAGATCAACCAAGAAGGATTTTTGAGGAGGAGGCTTTAAATGAGCTTTCTGAATCTATAAAAAGATATGGAGTTATTCAACCGATTATTGTGTCAAAAAAAGACGATTATTATCAAATTGTAGCAGGTGAAAGAAGATGGAGAGCTTCTAAAAAGGCTGGTTTAAATGAGATACCTGCAATTGTTAGAGAGAATGACGAACAAAAAAATAGAGAAATTGCTTTGATAGAAAATATTCAAAGAGAGGATTTAAATCCAATTGAGAAGGCTAGAGGAATTAAGTTGTTAATGGAACAATATAATTTGACTCAACAACAGGTTGCAGAAGTTATTGGAAAAGGGAGAAGTACAGTTACTAATACTTTGAGAATTTTAAATTTGGATGATAGAGTTATAGATTTGGCATTACAGGGTAAACTAACTGAGGGACATTGTAAAGCTTTATTGGGATTTGATAATCCAGATAAGCAATATGATATGGCTTTATATATGATAGAGTCTGGTGATAGTGTTAGAGATGCAGAGAAAAAGACTAAGTCGAGAAAGACCATGCCAAAGAAAAATGAGAGATATGAGCCTATTTATAGAGATATAGAGAATAGTTTTCAAAGCTTTTTTGGTACAAAAGTTAAATTAAATGCGGGACAAAGAAAAGGTAAGATTATTATTGAGTATGCCTCAAATGATGACTTAGAGCGTATACTAGACTTGATTAAGTAAGGAGACTAGGTTTACAATATGAATGATATGACGTTTATTTTATCTATAGTTGTTAATGTTATGTTGACTGCAATTGTATTATTTTTCTTTTATAAGTTACGAAGAGTAGAGAAGAAATATTCTGAATTTATCTCGAAATTTGATAAAAATGAGAATATTGAAGAGACTCTTAAAGATTATATAAATATGGTAAATAATGTAAATGAAGACAATAAGATTATGCATGCTAATTATTTAAATCTTGAGAAACAGCTTAATAGATGTGCACAGAAGATTGGTATAGTTAGATATAATGCTTTTGACGATGTTGGTAGTGATTTGAGCTTTGCACTTGCAGTATTAGATAATGAAAATAATGGCGTGGTGTTGAATGCTATTTATGCTAGGACATCAAATAATATTTATGCTAAACCTATTGAAAATGGTACTTCAAAGTATACATTATCTGAAGAAGAGATACATGCAGTTAGCTGTGCGAAAGAACAAGAAAAAATATAAATAAATATATTGACAGGAGATAGTTTATGTGGTAGACTATTAACTGTCTTATGTGGAGAGGTGGTCGAGTTGGTTTATGGCACCAGTCTTGAAAATTGGCGTAGGTTTATAGCCTACCGTGGGTTCGAATCCCACCCTCTCCGCCAAAGCTAGATGTCTAATAAATATCTAGCTTTATTATATATGGAGGCTTACCCAAGTGGCTGAAGGGGACAGTTTGCTAAACTGTTAGGGTTCGCAAGGGCCGCGAGGGTTCAAATCCCTCAGCTTCCGCCAAGAGAAATACTGAAAATGTATTTCTTTTTTTTTGTATTTGGCAGTAAATTTGTTTAGTTCAGTTTATTTGCTTCGAAAATCGATTTTTAAGGATTTTATTTTTATAAAATAAAATATGTCGAGAAATGATTTTAATTCGTTTATTTTTGATTTTGACGTGTCTGAATATTAATATATTATTTTATAAGAGATGGAAGAAAAAAATGTTTGATGGAAAATTTTTAAAATGATTTTCTTTAAGAATCGAAAATAAACGTTTTTATATTTAAAATGATTAATTATATTAATTTGCTTTTTTAATTGGTTATTCTCGATTTTAGTGCGTGTAGAGATTGTTTAAAAAGTGTTAATTTAGATAGATAAAAAATTGAATAGTTAAAATTAAAGATTTTTATTAAATTTTACATTCTAAATAAGGCGGGCGCTGGGTTTTAGATATTGGTTTATAGTAAATATTACATGAAAAAATTAATTAAATTTATTTTTTTGCAATTAAATATAATAAATATTAATAAAATAAAAATAATTATTATAGATAATTTTAGTGTTTAATTGGTATTTATTTAATTAATAATTATTTGAAAATAATATTAATAAATAAATGCAAATAAAATAAAAAAATAATAAAAAAAATATTATTTATTAATAATAAAATAAATATCAAAAAAT
>CAOJXR010000006.1 GCA_948465565.1 uncultured Clostridium sp. | reverse complement strand
TGGTGGGCAGAGATGGATTCGAACCATCGTAGACTCTCGTCGCCAGATTTACAGTCTGGTGCCATTAACCACTCGACCATCTACCCATTTAGTTGGTGCGCCCTCAAGGATTCGAACCTTGGACCCACCGGTTATGAGCCGGTTGCTCTGACCAACTGAGCTAAGGGCGCATTTCTCAACTGCAAGTCTTATTATAAATGAACAATCCAAATCTGTCAATACTTTTTTCAAAATTTATAAAAGAATTGCAATTTAAATTTAAACAAAAGGACCGCCTTTAAACAGCCCTTTATATCACATTCATTTTAGAAATTATTTTCTCCACGTCCCTCAGGTAAAGCTGGGAATTCAAGAACAACTCTAATCTTCATAATATATCTAATAGTTCTAACAATCTTTGAATTCTTAAAACGTTGCCACAATGATGGTTTAACATCAAACCTCGTTTCCTTCATATACATATCATTCAAAAGGCCCTCAGTATTTGTAACTGTAGTAGTTTCTGCAGTTACAGGTTGAGATAAAATAGGATTATTAACCTTTTTCTCTTGTTTAGTAGTAACAGGTGTAGCAGCTGCAACATTCTGTTTAACTGTTGTATTATTAGTAACAGGTGTAGCATATTGTTGTACTGGAGTAGTTGTTGTCGTTGTTTCCAATGGAGTATTTGTAAGTTCCTCAGCTGGAACAGGAATATATTTCAAAGCCTCAGCAATTTCAATTCCAATATAACTTAATGCTTTAGATTTATCTTCAATTCTCTCCATATCAATTTCAATATGGAAATTAGACTCCAAGTTATTTACCCTAGCTTCAACTAATTTCTTAGCAGCAGCCTGTTCTTCCTCAGTTCCATTAGCAATTAACTTTAACGCCTCAACAATATCTTCTCCATATCTAACTTCAGCAGATTCAAGTTCACCTTCATATCCTTCAGCCTTAGTAACAATCTTATTCAAAGTATCTTTTAATTCATAAGCAAGACCAATATTCTTCTCTCTTTGAATAATCAATTGTTCAATTTTTTTAGTATTATCCTCGAATTGATTTGTAGCAAACTCAACTAAATCATAAGCAGCTCTATATACACTTCTTGGGAAATTCTTTTTCTTAGGATATTCCTCAAGATAAGTTTTTATTGATTCAACTAAATCCTTAAAGTAAGAATCCTCTTCCAATTGAACAATTTGTTTTTTACTCTTTGGATTAATCATTTTTTGAACTTTTTCTATGTTAGATAAAATTTTTTCTTCCGTGATTACCATCCTCACGTTTACTATACCAGATTTATTTTTGAAATTAAATAAATTATCCAATAAAAATGACATTGTAAACTGACCTCCTTAAACTATTAGTACAACTAATTATAACTAAATATATTATAGCTTCACATAAAAAAAGATACAATTACCATTGTATCTTTTTTTTGTTACAATTCTGTTACAAGTCTTGTTTCCCTAAGACTTTTTTAATCTCCTCATGTCTTTTTACCTTCTGAGTTGTTGTCTTAATCAATTCCTCTGTAGTCACTGAAATCTCTCTAATATACTTATATGGAGGCATTGTCTTATTAATTTCTTTAACATGTTCCCTCATATAATCTTTTATTTTACTAACATCAGTAGTACCAAGTATCTCCTTAATGCGTTCCTCATCATAAACTATCTCTGCATTAATTTTAGATTCTTTTTCATCATTATTTGTAGAAGGAACTCCATAAACAAAAGACTCTTTAACTCCATCAATTCTTCCAATTAATCCTTCAATTTCCTCTGGATAAATATTCTTTCCATTTTTCAAAACAATAACAGTTTTCTTTCTACCTGAAATATATAAATATCCATCTTTATCAAAATATCCTAAATCACCTGTATGGAACCAACCGTCCTCTAAAACTTCTTTAGTAGCTTCCTCATTTCCATAATATTCAAGCATTACGGAATCACTCTTAGCAACAATCTCACCAACACCATTCTCATCTGGATCATCCAATCTTATCTGTGTACCAGGTAATGGTTTACCTATAGAACCATTTCTTGAATATTTAGGATATCCATTTCCAGCACTTAAAACTGGTGAAGTCTCTGTCAATCCATATCCTTGAGCCATATTAATTCCAATATCATTAAATCCCTGCTCAACCTCTGGATCAAGTGCAGCCGCACCATTTATAAACAATCTAACATTTCCGCCAAGCAATTCATGAATATCTTTAAAAATTTTCTTTCTAATATCTATATGTAAATACTTGTGTAAAAACTTACTAATCTTCATACCTTTTTTAAAAGTCTCAAGCTTACCCTTTTTCTCAATACCTCTTAAAACTTTTTTATACATATTTTCAAATAACACTGGAACAGAAATCATTACTGAAATTTGATACTCTCTAATATTATCAGCTAAATGCTTAATACCATCACAATATGCAATACATGCACCAGCATACATTGGATATAAAAATCCAACTGTTGACTCAAATGTATGGTGTAATGGCAGAAAAGAAAGGAATGTATCCTTTGGATTAACATCAAACATAGAAGCAATCGCCTCAATATTTGAACATATATTTCTATGAGATAATGCAACAGCCTTTGATTTAGATGTAGTACCTGAAGTAAACAACATTATTGACATCTTCTTAGCATCAATTTCAGCATCAACAAACTCTCTATTACCTTGTTCTCTAAGCACTTTACCTTTTTCTATTAATTCCTTCATAGATAAGACTTTATCACTATCTACTTCACTTTCCATAGAAATATAACATTTAATTTTAGAAATTTTATCTTCCTTAACTCTATCCATTATCTCATTGTATTTTTTACTATAAATAATAGCCTCAACATCTGAACGCTCTATCATACTTCTAATCTCATTCTCTGGCAAGGCTCTATCCATTGGTACAACAAGTCCAGTACCACAAACAACTGCCATATATCCTACGCACCATTCATATCTATTCTCAGAAATAACAGCGATTCTCTTATCCTTTAAACCTAAAGCTATTAAAGCAGTTC
Organism: uncultured Clostridium sp.; assembly: GCA_948465565.1. Lineage (GTDB taxonomy): Bacteria > Bacillota > Clostridia > TANB77 > CAG-508 > UMGS1994. The sequence goes on along the minus strand of CAOJXR010000006.1, from coordinate 66,050 downwards.
CAAGATTATTTACATCATCTGCAAACTCCTTGTATGATGTTGTTCTAAATTCTCCTGGCACATTAGTCTTAAACTTAAAAGCAGGTTTATCCCCATATTTAGCTTCTGATTTTCCAAGTAAATCTTTGATATCTGTAATTTCAACATAATCATATATACCTTTATACATTTTCTTCTCCTCTTTCTTTGGCTAAGCCATATATCATATTATCAAATTCTGTACACACTTTTCTCAAATCAAGCGGTTGACCTGATTTAATTTTAAACATTAAACCTGCACATGTAAAAGCAAAAATCTCAGAAGCAATAATTCCACTATCTCCATCCTTAATTTCACCTTTCTCAATTCCTTCTTTTACAATTTCTTCAATCTTATCAATATAATCATTTATATATTTCTGACACTTTTGATTACGTTCATTACTTCCCCATACCTGAGACAAATAAATTGTTATCAAGTTCTGATATTTCGTTATAATTCTTAATTGTAACAACGCAACAGCCCTTAATTTATCAATAGAATTATTCAATTTTGAAATCTTCAAATCAATATTATTAATTAAAAGCTTCGTTCCCTCTTCCAATAAAAAAGTATAAATTTCCTCTTTACTAGAAAAATGATAATATAAAGTTCCCTTTGCAACACCAACTGTTGCAGTGATTTCCTCTACACTTGTAGCATCATAACCTTTTTCTGCAAAAAGTTTCATAGATGCCTCGAAAATTTTTCTTTTCGTTTTATTCATAAATCTTCTCACCTATCATAAATATGACAATATTATATATTTTTAGTGCAAAATATGCAACTGTTACCAAAGCTTTATTTTCGCAAAATTCGTCAATCTCCCTTATTGCACGAATTTTCTCACTTCAACTACATTTTTGTTGCTTTTTGTATTTCTGACCAATCCGTCGATAATAAATTTCCCTTTTCCTCTAATATTAACAATATCTCCTGTGTTTACAACCTTTGAGTTCTTTGTAACAAGCTCATAATTTATATATACTCTTTCTGTATCTATAAATTCCTCCGATTTATTTCTAGAGCAACCAACAAGTTCAGAAACAAAATTATCAATTCTCATACTTGAAACAATAATCGTTTTTTCCTCAAAACTCTCCTCTTTTTCTCTAATACCCTCTAATCCGAACATCATAAATTCTAGCTTTCCTAAATCTAGTAAACTCTCCAAGTGACTGAATTATATATTCTTTATTTATTGCAAAAGCAACAATATCAGCACCATCAGGAAAAACAAGAATATCCCCAATTTTTTCCCTAGTCATCCCCATTCTCATCAAAACAGACAAATAATCCCTATGCTCATACTCACCATTTAGATTATTAGGCAATTCTATTCTAATAACCGCAAGTTCTGTTTTCAAAGCATTTTTAGCCAATTGTTCAGTCATCTTTTCAGGATAAAAAACTAAAACTTCCCTATCAGCATTATCACAAACACCATAAAAAAAGCAATTCCTAAGTTTCATTTTCTTCTGAATAATCGTCTTCTCTTTTGGGTTCAAAAAATCTGAATATGTAATTTTATTTTTAGATAAACAAAATTTCTGCTTATCTAAAATCTTCGCAAGCAATATTCTCTCTTCATCCTTTTCAGTACCATATTGCACTGTAATATCCACCTTTCTCATCAGTCATTATAAATATATTTCTATTTCAAAAATTCACAAACTCTTTTAACAATAGATTGAACATCCATTCCATATTTCTTTTCAATATCCGAAACTGTACCATGTTTAACAAATTCATCTGGATACCCTACATTTAACACTCTTATTTCCTCAGCCTCCTCTAAAACACTTTTCACAGAGCTTGCCAAGCCACAATTAATCACATTATCTTCAATTGTAACAAGTCTCTTCGTTTTTCCTAAAGAACCAGTTATAGTCTCATTATCAATCGGTTTCACAAATCTAGCATTTATTACCTCAGCCTTAATTCCCTTCTTCTGTAATTCATCAGCAACCTCCATTGCATAAGAAACCATTTTCCCAATAGCAACAATAGTCACATCTGAACCTTCTCTAAGCATCTCTGCCTTACCTAAAACAATCTCATCACACTTAGAAAATTGATATTTTCCCTCACCACCACGTGGATATCTAATTGCAATAGGTTTATCAAAATTAACTGCAAACTCTATCATTTTTTCAAGTTCTTCAAAATTCTTTGGAGCAATTACATTCATTTTAGGAACAGTATTCAAAAAAGACAAATCCAAAATTCCCTGATGAGTCTCCCCATCATTCCCAACAATTCCAGCTCTATCAACACATACTACAACAGGTAATTCCTGCATAGCAATATCATGAATAAGTTGGTCATATCCTCTCTGTAAAAAAGAAGAATAAATTGGAATAACTGGTTTCAATCCCTCTTTAGCCATTCCCGCAACCATACCTAACGCATGTTGTTCAGCAATCTCAACATCAAAAAATCTATTAGGAAATTCCTCAGCAAACTTGTGAAGTCCAGTCCCATCTTCCATTGCAGCAGTAACTGCAACAATTTTATCATCATTTCTAGCAAGTTCTGTAAGCTTGTCTCCCATAACTTTAGAATAATCTTTCCCAGAAGAAGACTTCTTTTCACCAGTCTCAATATTAAAAGCAGATGTAGAATGATATTTATTAGGATTCTCTTCAGCAAACTTATATCCTTTTCCCTTTTTAGTCAAAACATGTATAAGAACAGGCCCATCAAGCTCTTTACTAATATTAAAAATCTCCTCTAAATCTTGAATACTATGCCCATTAATAGGTCCCAAATACCTAAATCCAATATTCTCAAAATACATCTTAGGAATAATAAGTTGCTTAATACTATTTTTCAACTTAACAGTCAACGTAACTATCTTCTCACCAATAACAGGTATTTTTCTAATAAAATCCTTAGCAGAAACATTAGAATTTATATACGCCTTTTTAGTTCTAAGTTTAGCCAAAAACATTGACAAGCCACCAGTATTTTTAGAAATACTCATCTCATTATCATTCAAAATAACTATCAAATTAGTCTTACTAATCCCAGCGTCATTTAAAGCCTCTAACGCCATACCTCCAGTCATTGCACCATCTCCAATAACCGCAACAACCTTATGTTTCTTTCCTAAAACATCTCTTGCTCTAGCCATACCAAGCGCAACAGAAATAGAGGTACTGCTATGTCCAGTATCAAAACTATCATATTCAGACTCAGACGTTCTTGGAAAACCAGCAATCCCATCCATTTGTCTCAATGTGTCAAATTTATCTTTTCTTCCAGTCAGCATTTTATGAATATAGGTCTGATGTCCAACATCCCAAACAATCTTATCTTCGGGCATATTAAAACAAGAATGAAGAGCAATCGTAAGTTCCACAACACCCAAATTTGAAGCTAAATGACCACCAGTTTTTGAAACCGCACTTATTGTTTTTTCTCTTAATTCTTCTGCTAATTCTATTTTTTCTTTTATTGTTAACTTCTTTACATCATCTGGCCAATTCACTTTATCAATAATCATATTGAAAAACACCCCACATTTATAAACTCAAATAAGTAAGTATTGTAACTAAAACAGGCACCGAAATATTATCTAGTCCTTTAATTGAAACCGCTTCTAATATTGTCGCAACAATTGCCACCCCAATAGCCTTAATCCAAAAATATTCCATATTCAAAAATCCAAACACAACCACGCATATTGCTAAACTAAACAAAAACATCGTTATAGAACCTGCAATAGACTTAGTAGTATTTCCAACTTTATATTCTTTACTTTTAATTTTTTGTCCAATAATTGCAGCAAATCCATCTCCATAGCCCATAACCAAAATACCAGGTAATCCTAACAATGGCTTACCTATTTTATATGTAAATAAACTAATCAATAATATAGAAATCGCATAGTAAACCGTTCCCATACCATCATTGCATTCTCTTTCAATAGACTTAAAAATCTTAAATTTATAAGAAAGACTATTCATAATAACAAAAATAGCAGGCAAAATCCATGCATACAAAAGCGAATCTATAAACATTAAATAGAAAAACCATATATTCGAAAGCATTATATGCACAAACTTCCTACTAACCTCTTTCCCCTTTTTAGTCAAAAACTTTGACATTACCAAAACTAATACTATATATATTGTTATAAATATAATTCCAATTAAATTATTCATATATTCCCCCACAACTTAGTAAACTGTATGCATTATATCAAAAAACATAACCTATTTCAACCAGCCAAGCACCTTAGATAACAAAAAAGAGGTATCTCACATACCTCTAACCAATTTCTTATACAAATCTCCCTTTTCCTCAAAATTCTTAAAAAAACCATAACTAGCAGCAGCTGGCGCAAGTAAACAACTCTTCCCCTTTTTAGTAACTCTTTTAGAAACTTCAACCGCTTCTGCTAAATCATTTACAACATATGCCTTTCCATTATTCAATCTTTTGGCAATATCATGACCCGTTTTAGGCATACACACAATATTTTCAATACTACTAGAATTCAAAAAATCCACAAAATCGCTATAATCAATTCCTCTATCCATTCCACCAATAATCAAAGTATCAACATTTTCCAAAGCCTTCACAGCCTCAATTACAGCAGCAGGAACTGTTGCAATACTATTATCATAATACAAAACATCATCATATTTTCCAACAAACTCAAGCCTATGTTCCAAAGTCTTAAAATTTCTAATTGTTTGAATAGTTTTATTTATATCCAATTTCAAAATCTCAGAAACCCCAAGCACGAACATAATATTATTAAGATTATAATCTCCAAATAAATTGCGTTTTTCATTTACATTGTATATTGATTTATCATTAAAATAAACATAATCATCTTTAATATAAACATTACTTCCTGCCTTACCATTAAAACTCACCTTATAAACATTAGCCTTGCTCTTCTTTACACATTTATTCAACATTTCGTTATCAACATTATACAAAAAATAATCATTTTCTTTTTGATGTTTATAAATATTACATTTCGCATTAGCATATCCCTCAAAAGAATTATAATGATCCAAATGTTCCTCAAAAACATTAAGCAAAATAGCAATATTAGGAGACAATTGCATATACTCAAGTTGATGTGAAGACATCTCCAAAACAACTACATCATCCTTTTTTATCTCTTCAATAAAATCAAAAACTGGCACACCAATATTTCCAAGTAACAATGATCTAACACCCTGCTCTTGAAGCACATTATAAATAAGAGTAGTTGTCGTACTTTTCCCTTTTGTACCTGTAATTCCAATAGTCGTAACATCAAAAAACTCAAGCAATAATTCCAATTGTGATTTAATTTTATGAACATACTTACTCGTATCAATCCCTGCAAAAGAAATACCTGGAGCCTTCATAATAACATCATAATTCTCCAAACCTTCTAAATACATCTCTCCACTAATAAAATGTACATTTTCATCACCATCAAAAATTTCATAATCCTTTTGAAAATCTTGCTTTGCATCAGCAATGTAAATCTCTTGATTTTTAAGATATTTTCTAATCAATTTATATGTAGAAATTCCCTCTCTACCACATCCCAAAATAAGAACTTTTTTATTTTCAAAATACTTAATCAACTCTTTTATCATCATCAAATATCACCCCTCTAAGTAACTTATCTTGCTCCTCTTCCAAGTTATTCTCCTCATTATAAACTCTCGTCAAATCAACACTCATATCAGCAACGCCAAAATTATCTTTATAATATCTCAACAAAAATGGTATCTCTAATCCACTATTCTCAACATTTTTAATCGTCTTACTAATCGCAAAATTAACTTCCTCATACGTTCCAACGCAATCAAAAGGTTTATTTTCCGCATTACCAGTCAACCCCAAAAATATATCAAGCAAATTTTCCTTTTCAAATAAATCTTCCCCAAAAATATTAACCAATTTCTCTTTATACAAAAATGGACTCAAAATAATATACGCAAATAAACACTTCGCACAATTACAACACCATTTCCACTCTTTCCCCTTACTGCCAACATTACAGCTCTTAAACACAGAATGATATTGTTCCAATCCTGAAAAAATCTTCGCAATTTGCAACTCATTAAGTGGTCTCAAAAAACTAAAATATTTCACAGGAGCCCTCAAAAACTTCTCTGTATACTCCTCAAAATCACACTCAAACTCAAAACTCTTTGAATATTGATGATTTATTTTCTCACCAACAACATTTGACTCATTTGCACTATTCTCATTAGATAACGCCACATATTTCTTACCAAGCAAATGTGCAACAAAATAAGACACAAATGCAAGCATTGTAGAAAATGGCGTATGACCATTTATGCAACCCTTTTCATTTAACTCAAGCAATCTCTTGTCAATAGTCCTAGAAATCTCAATAATATTATCATTTTCAAATCCAGCAATTTCAGCACACTTCAATGTAACTGGCTTAGAATTAATAATCAAGCAATAATCCTTTTCCTTATCAACTTTCAAAGTTTCCAAAGTAACACAAGAATCTTTTCCACCACCAATCGGAACAATATATCCATTAGACTCATCACCAATTGGCTCATACATAAATTCATTCTTATCTCCCATAGTTTCTATAATCATAAAATCTTCAATAGACGTATGTATATTATTTGTATAAAACAGCTCTCCTAACCCATAAAAATATAATTTCTTCCACCAGGCAATCTGTTCATCATTTAAATAACCACATCTTATAATAACCTTAAGCGCACATGTGCACTTCCAATAACTAATAAGCTCAATCAATCCAATATGAAACACCATATTTCTAACATATGTATTATCAATACTCTTAAAAGGCATATTCTTTTTATCAATCTTTAATGTAGGATTAAACTTAGTAAGACCAGCAATCTCAAATTCATATTCTAGATAAATATACTCATTATCTTCAGTTACCTTATAACTATTATAATAGAACTCTTTATACTCTTCTCTAAGTTCTTTAAATTTCAATGATTTATCCATAAAACTAACCTTTCCGTTTTTTTATAATATTCTAAAAATACTTCACTTGCCACACCCATTATACCATAATAAATAAAATTTTCTCAAAAAATTATAAAAAAAGAAAAACGCCCCTAAAAAGGGGCGTAAAAGAACCTTCTTTATATTCAGTTACTTTTATTTGTGGTAGTTTGCTATGCGGGGATACTCGCCAGCAGGCAAATAGCAGCAACAATCATCATCACCAACAGCAGAATGAAGAAAACTCTCCATCCAACAAATGCATTCTGCCAGCGCTGCTCGCTCCGCATTTCCCGCTTATACTCCTTGCTAAGCTCAGGACTTCTCAAATCCTGCCGCAGCTCCTGTGGCACATAAAACGCCACAACAAGCAGCACCACAGCTGCCATAACAGCAACGCTTTTGCCAAAAAGTACAATATAATCCCACATACTATCCTCCTATTAGCTCCATGTTGTCTAAAGGTACTTTATGTAAAAAACTAAAAAGCTAGGAGGTTCTCCTCCCACTAATTAGTGTAAAAAGATTATACGACATAGGCTATCCTACATCACACAAAATTATACCATAACTTAACATAATATGCAAACTTCATTGTACTAATTTTAAATTTTCCATTCCAATAGAAACAAACTCTTCATAATGTAATTATTAATAAGAATATTTCACAACTTCACAATTTTCTAAATGTAATGATGATAAACATTCTTGATTCGGTATTCCTTCAAAATAACATTTAACTGGAATACTAACTCCAGCATGTGCTACTATTAATACTCTTTTCCCATCATATTCTTTTTTAACACTATCTAAAAAATCATATACTCTTCTAAAAAATTCTGTTATATTTTCCGCTTCATCATATTTTAAATTTTGTTTATAACTCCAAAAAGCATTGTAATTAAAATCTTTCTTAAACATTCCTTCAAATTCTCCAAAATCTCTTTCTGAAATTCTTTCATCAATCATTACCTTAATGTTTCTTCCCTGATTAATAATTTCAGTAGTTTGCTTGGCTCTTTTCAATGGTGAACACAAAATTAAATCTATTTTTTCATTTTTCAAATAATCTCTCGTCTTCTCTGCTTGTTTAATTCCTTCTTCATTTAATTCTGTATCTGCTTTTCCCTGTACCCTTTTTAATAAATTCCATTCTGTTTGTCCATGTCTTGTTAATAATATCTCCATTTCTCTTCTCCTATTACACATTATTTTTATATCTTCTGCTATAATCAAAATCTCCATATTTAGTCCTTGCAAACAACTGATGCATTCGTCCATAAATTGTACCCTGACATTTACTTAAAACCTTTTCTACATGTTGTCTTACATGTTCTTCACTCATACCATTCGTTCTAACAACTACATCATTTCCAATATCAATACTTTCTCCCTTTTTAAAATACTTATTTCCAATTAAAATTCCATCTTTTAAATATTTAATTGTATCATTACTATTTTTAAGCATTACACCACAACCATGTGGCATTAAAGTAATTTGTTTATATTGTAGTTTTATTGTATTTTCAAAAGATACTTCAGGACGAACTAAGTAAATATCATTTCCAGGTGCAGTTAATAAAGTAAAATCATCTTTCTCCCATTGGCAACCTATACATATAGCATTACTGGTAGGCATTCCATAGTGACTTAAATTAATAACTTCTTCACCTACCAATTCACCTAAAGCAGCCCTACAAAAATATCTATTTCTATCTTTATTTATTTTCTGTAACATATTAGCCAATTCAAAAAATTGAACAGCCTTTTCTCCATAAATATATCTCAAATATCGATTTTCTTTATCATCACGCACTACTTGAATATCATCATAATACCAATTTCCTTCTACAGGATATAATCCATATTTTAAATTATCTTTTTTTAACTCTATTGCAGAAGCATGAACTATCATATATTGCCCTTTTGGAATTTCAGAATTTTCTGCATCTTGTTCCGCCAAAATCACAAAATGATTTCCCACATTATAATTCCAATAAAATTTATTTGTCATTTCTAAATCAATTGAATCCAATATTTGCGCTGGAAGACGTGTCGTTGCATATTTTAAATATGTTTCTCTATTTGCCATAACATTATCTAACCTACTTTTAAATTCTTGAACAGATACTTTATCCTTTAACCTATAAACTGCAGTTCCACAAACATTCACTGTAGCATCCACAGGAATAAACGGAACATCAGAATCCCATGAATAACAAGCACCTGTATAAAATCCACCCAACATTCTTGTACCATTTTGTGCAATCCCTAAATCAGGCATTGCAAATATCCTACTCTCCTTTTGTGTACCAGACAATTGCGTTCCCACTTTACTTAGTAATTTTGATGTTATTTCCAAATGTTTTAATATTTCTTTTTGGGTATTATCATTTAATGAAAAATTTATTACCATAAAAAAACCCCTTTTATAATAAAATTGATTCTCATCATTTTAATTATAAAAAGGGTTCTATATTCTGTAAAATACATATTCTTTCGCAAAATATAACCTATAGTTATAGTTTGCAATTACTTTTAAAAATTCCAACTAAATCCTTTAATTCTTTAAAATTATTATTAACATTATAATACAAACCAAACTCAGCATTAGGAAGCAAAAAGCCAACATCCAAAACACATAATTCATTATTAGCTAACTTTTCTTCTACATATTCCTTAGTTATAACAGTCACTATATCTCTAACCTTTAACAACTCAAGCATTGCAGTATAATTAACATTATCAACATTACCTATAGTCTTTTCATCATATCCAAGCTCTTTTATTAAATTTTGATATGCACTAGAAAATCTTTTCAATGTGTAGATTTTTATATTTCTCAAATCATTTTTAGAAAGCTTTTTATTCAAATACTTTGAATTAACATTTACAACAAACACATCATGTAACTCTCCAATTTTTATAAATTTAATTTCCTCTGGATTATATAATTCATCACTATATTTTTTAGAAAATACAATATCTATTTTCTGTTTTTCTAACATAGAAAACATATTTTCCGCTGTTAACTGATGTATATTAATAATACTATTTTGATAGCTTTCATAAAATTTCATAATAGCATTATCATAAATTTTATTAGGCATATTTACATGCACACCTAAATTTATATCCTTATGAGTATTAAATAAATCTTCTGCCTTTTCAAGAGCTGCTATTGAATCTTTTATTTGCAAATACAATCTCTTACCATTTTCATTTAATATCATTCCATATTTACTTCTCTTAAATAATTGTGTATTTAATTGATTTTCAAGATTTTTAATATGTTTAGTCACAGCTGGTTGCGAAATATGTAAAGCCTCACTTGCTTTTGTTAAATTCTCTTTATCTGCTACAATCTTAAATATTCTATATAACTCTAGATTTATCATAGACTACTCCTGTTAATTATCTATACAATATTATAAAAAGAAGCCTGCAAATGTATTATCAAAAGTTCTTACATTTACAGACTGATATAACTGGCTGGGGTACTAAGATTCGAACTTAGGAATGTCGGAGTCAGAGTCCGATGCCTTACCGCTTGGCGATACCCCAATAAATTAAAAACGTGAACTCATTTCAAGTCCACGTCTATTATACACTTCTTTCTCAATTTAATCAATATCAAATTTTCAAAATTTCATCAATATTTAAAAGCCTATTATACTTAGCCACTCTCTCTGACCTTGCTGGTGCACCAGACTTAATATAATCAGCCATACAACCAACAGCTAAATCAGAAATAAAAGTATCCTCAGTCTCTCCAGAACGATGAGACATAATAACCTTCATTCCAGCAGCCTTCGCAGTCTTAATAGTATCCATTGTCTCAGACACTGTACCAATTTGATTAGGTTTTACCAAAATAGAATTTGAAGCCCTATCTTTAATTCCCTTAATCAATCTTGACTTATTTGTAACATACAAGTCATCACCAACAATCATAATCCTATTTCCAATTCTTGCTTGTAAATCAGACCATGCCCCCCAATCTTCCTCAGCCAAACCATCCTCAATAGAAATAATCGGATACCTCTCAGCCAAGCTTATCAAATAACCAATCATCTCATCAGTATTCTTATATTTATCAGTCTTCCACAACAAATATCCATCTTTTCCAAGTTTTGCAGCCTCATTCTTCATCTCACTTGCAGCCACATCAAGTGCCAATCCAAAATCTTTGCCAGGTTCAAACCCAGATTTAACAATAGCCTCCAAAATATATTTTATTGCATCTTCATCATCCTCAAGATTTGGAGCAAAACCACCTTCATCACCAACACCAACATTGTAGCCTTTAACAGACAAAATATTTTTCAAAGTTCCATACACTTTAGCACATTTTCTCATAACATCAATGTAATTTTCTTCTCTTTTAGGAACAATCATAAATTCCTGAATACTAATATTATTTGAAGCATGTCTACCACCATTCAAAATATTAAGCATAGGTATTGGTAATCTATTTGCATACACCCCACCAATATAAGAAAATAGAGGAATTCCGAGACTTCTTGCCGCAACCCTAGCAGTAGCCATAGAAGTTGCAATCATCGCATTTGCACCAAGTCCACTCTTGTCTTCTGTTCCATCTAATTCTATCAAAATGTTATCAACCTTTTGTTGATCATATACATTAACACCAACTAATGACTTACAAATCTTATGATTAACATTTCGAACAGCTTTAAGTACACCCTTCCCATTAAATCTTTCCTTATCGCCATCACGTAATTCCAAAGCCTCATATTTTCCTGTAGAAGCACCAGATGGAGCTATCGCCTTAGCACAAAAACCACCATCAGTAGTAACCTCAACCTGAACAGTAGGATTTCCCCTAGAATCCAACACCTCTAGCGCATTTACACTTTCAATAGATAAATAATCTCTCATAATTTCACCTATAATCTAATTATTCTACAAAATAATTGGATTATTTCTCCTTTCTATTTCTTCAAAATTATTATTCACAATTATTTATCCACGTATACGTTTTATCAAAAATTTTCCTAAAATAATAACTTAACTTTTCCCAAACAAAAAAAGAACCCTAAGGTTCTTTTCTGCTCATAAAGTCTGAACTCAAAATCATATCATCATCAATACTAGAATCAGCCATAGTACCACCAGATTTCATCTTATCAATTCTATTAAATAAATTTTGATTACTATACTCTCCCTTTTCCTCTACTTTATTATTGTCAACTTTCTTAGGTTTCTTAGACTTCTTTTCCTTTTCTGGTTTCAAGTTCTCCTCTTGTTTCACACTATTAGAAGCAATCGCAGCCTCAACAGTAAGAGTTTTCTCATAATCAATAATATTATGAACAGGTTGCCTATAAACACCCTCCAAATAAACATCATTATTTTCTTTCTCCAACTGTATAGCTGTACTATTCAAATATCTGTCAATAATACTTTTCTCTTCACGTGTTTGAAGTTCTGGGTCAATTCCTAAATATTTATATCTCCAAATAATATGCCTCTCGTATGGACTAAACTCAACATTTTGCCTCAAATCCTCATAACCATACTCAATCTTAAACTGACAATTGTGTATAGTAATTGTCAAATTTGTCCACAAATCAGGTTTAATATTCCTATGAACATCTCTCAATCTCTTAATATCAGAATACAATTTATGAATAATAGCATTATAACTCTCTTCATCAATATTAAACATTCCAGGAATCTGATAAACATTTACTGGTTTCCTCTTCAAAATTCCCTTTGGCAAATAATAAAAATACATTTCACCAACAGGCTTTTTAAAAGGTTCTTCTATTATAGAAGCATACAAATAAATTGCATCCCATTTTTCTGGAATCATATAAAATAACTTCTTTTGTATCTCAGCAAAAATGTTCCTCTCCTCGATAGAAGCAGCCATCTTTCTCATCCTTCCCTATTTTTCGATTAAAGACTCCCCTGTCATATCCTCAGGTTTCTCAATTCCCATCAAATCAAGCATTGTAGGAGCCAAATCAGCAAGTCTACCCTCTTTAATCTTAACATCTTTCCCAACAATAACAAGTGGAACAGGGTTAGTAGTATGAGCTGTATGCAATTCACCAGTCTTATAATCTACCATTTGCTCAGCATTTCCATGGTCAGCAGTAATTAATAAAATTCCTTGCTCCTCCTCAATAGCCTCTACAACTCTTTGAACACAACCATCTAATGCCTCTAATGCCTTAATAGCAGCCTCAATATTACCTGTATGTCCAACCATATCTGGATTAGCAAAATTCAATATAATACTATCATACTTTCTAGAATGAATAGCCTCTACAACCTTATCTGTAACCTCAAAAGCACTCATCTCAGGCTTTAAGTCATAAGTTTCAACTTTAGGTGAAGGAATTAAAATTCTATCTTCTCCCTCATATTGTCTCTCTTCTCCACCATTAAAGAAAAATGTAACATGAGCATATTTCTCAGTTTCTGCAATACGCAATTGTTTCAAACCGTTTCTACTAACAATTTCACCAAAAGTATTTTTTATCTCTGCCTTCTTAAAAGCAATTGAAACATTTTTAATTGTATCATCATAATTTGTAAAAGTAACAAAATATGTTTTAAAATAATCTCTTGCAAATCCATCAAATTCTTCATCAACAATTGCTCTTGTAATCTCTCTAGCCCTATCAGGTCTAAAGTTAAAGAAAATAACTGAATCATTTTCAGAAATTGTTGCAATAGGTTGTTCATTATTACAAATAACTGTTGGTTTAACAAATTCGTCAAAAATCTCTTTTTGATAAGAATTCTCAATAGCAGCAGAAACAGAATTAAACTTATCACCTTCACCTTTAACTAAAGCATTATAAGCCTTCTCAACTCTTTCCCATCTCTTATCTCTATCCATAGCATAGAATCTACCAATTACCGTAGCAATCTTTCCTACGCCCTTTTCCTTCATCTTATTTTCAAGTTCAGCCAAATATCCCTCAGCTGAAGCTGGAGGAGTATCTCTACCATCTAAAAAGCAATGAACATACACATCTTCAAAATCTCTTCTCTTAGCAAGTTCTAAAAGAGCAAACAAATGACGTTGATGACTATGAACACCACCATCAGACAATAATCCCATTATATGCAATTTTGAATTATTCTTTTTACAATTATCAATTGCTTCAACAAACTCAGATATACTAAAAAAATCACCATCTTCAATAGATTTAGTAATTCTAGTTAATTCTTGATACACTATTCTACCTGCACCAATATTAGTATGACCAACTTCAGAATTTCCCATTTGCCCCTCTGGAAGTCCTACATCTAATCCACTTGTATGCAAAATTGTATTTGGATACTCTTTCATGACTCTTCTTATGTTCGGAATATTAGCAAGTTTTACTGCATTTCCTTCTTCTTTTTCATTCATTCCAAAACCATCTAATATCATTAGCATTGTTGTTTTTTCACTCATATTTCTTCTCCATCCATTCTTATCACTTTATTTTTCAAAATTCACTATTTTTGCGAATTCATCAGGAACTAAACTAGCTCCACCAACTAATCCACCATCAATATCTGAAGTTTCAAATAACTCCTTCGCATTTGAAGATTTTACACTACCACCATATTGTATAATAACTTTTTCAGCCGTATCAACACCATAAATTCTTTTAATTTCTTCTCTTATAGCCTTTACAGCCTCATTTGCATCATCTGAAGTAGCTGTCTTTCCAGTTCCAATAGCCCAAATTGGCTCATAAGCAACTATCGTATTTTCAACTTGCTCATTAGTTAATCCTTCTAATGCAAGTCTTGTTTGATTTGTTATAATTTCATTTGTAATTCCTGACTCTCTTTGCTCCAAAGTCTCACCAACACAAACAATTGGCTTCAACTCATTTTCAAAAGCAGCTTTAATCTTTTTATTAACACTCTCATCTGTCTCCGCAAAATATTGTCTTCTTTCTGAATGTCCAATTATAACATATTCTACACCAATTGACTTAAGCATTTTACCAGAAATTTCACCAGTATAAGCACCTTTTTCTGCAAAATGCATATTTTGAGCACCAATCTTTATATTAGTATCTTGTGCACTCATCAAGCAATAAAATAAATCAGTATAAGGAACACACAAAATCACTTCATTTTCAGAATCTTTTACCAATTTAGACAAACTATCAATATATTCCATAGCCTCATTTGGTAACATGTTCATTTTCCAATTTCCTGCAATAACCTTTCTTCTCATAAAAACCTCCATTTTAAATGAAATTTAAAAATTTTATAGATACTGATAAGAAACTAAACATCCACTCTCATTAAATACAAATTTAATAGTATACTCAACTCTATCCTGTGAATATTTTCCCTCATATTTTGCCTGCTCTATTTCATTTCTATCACCACTACTAACTAATATAGCATCAGCAGTAATCTCAAAATTACCATTTTCTTTACTCTCTTGAGTAACTGGATAATAATATAATGTCTTTTCTAAATTTTCATTAAATAAAAATGCCTTATTTGAACTTGAATAATATTCATTTTTACTTCCATCAATAGAATTACCAGCAATTCCAAAAAACTCATTAATAATATCATCTATAGTCTCTTTTTTTATCACATATTCAGATACACCCTTTTTATTCTTTCTTGTAGTAAGCATACCAGAATATCTTTCTACTATAATATTTAAAGCAAATCTAATCATTTCATCATTAGAAAAAACCTTAACTTCATTTGAAACAGGTAACCCCATCATTCCAACTAAATATTCATCATTCTTTGATAAAAACTTTATACGTTGCAATTCAGTAATATTGCCTCTTTTTCCATAATATTGTGTTGTATCAATATTATTTTTCATTATAACCATTTTATCTTTATCTTTTTTAAAAAATATACATGTTACAACTAAAGCAACTATAACTATTAGTACAATTATCCCTACTATTATTTTCTTATCCATACTATTTATTCCTTATCTTGTAAAGCTTCAATTCCTGGTAAATTCTTTCCTTCAATAAACTCTAGTGATGCACTACCACCAGTAGAAATATGAGTAAACTTATCTGATAAACCAGCTTTCTCAATAGCAGCCGCAGAATCTCCACCACCAACTATTTTTACAGCATCAATATCAGCCAAAGTTTGAGCAATTGAATTTGTTCCAATAGCAAATTGGTCAAATTCAAACAATCCTAAAGGCCCCATCCAAATAACAGTTTTAGCATTCTTTAACTCTTCTGAATAAGCTTTGATAGTCTCTTCTCCAATATCAAATCCTTCCCAACCATCTGGAATCTCTGTACACTTTACATTTTTACTTTCTGTATTTGGATCAAACTCTTTACCAATTTTATTATCTATAGGTAATAATAATTTAACACCCTTTTCTTTAGCCTTTTCCATTATACTTTTAGCTAAATCCAATTTATCTAATTCACAAAAAGAGTTTCCTATATTATATCCCATTGATTTATAAAATGTGTAAGCCATAGCTCCACCAATCATTAAAACATCAACTTTTTCTAATAAAGCCTCTATAGGACCAATCTTATCAGAAACTTTCTTTCCACCAATTATAGCCATAAAAGGTCTTTCTGGATTTTTCAAAGGCTCTCCTAAGAATTTCAATTCTTTTTCAATTAAGAAACCTGATACTGCTGGTAAAAATTCAGCAACACCAGTTGTAGAACTATGAGCTCTATGAGCTGTACCAAAAGCATCATTTACAAATACTTCAGCCATACTTGCAAATTTCTTAGATAATTCTACATCATTTTTCTCTTCACCAGCTTCAAATCTAACATTCTCAAGTAAAACAACTTCCCCATTTTTCATTTCAGAGGTTAATTTTTGTGCAGATTCGCCAACAACATCACTAGCAAGTTTAACTTCTTGTCCTAATAATTTTGACAATTCTTCAGCAACTATATTTAATGAAAATTCAGGTTTAATTTCTCCCTTAGGTCTACCTAAATGAGAACATAAAATAACTTTTGCATTATTATCTAATAAATATTTAATTGTTGGCAATGCAGCAACAATTCTTCTATTATCTGTAATCACTCTATCTGAATTGTAAGGTACATTAAAATCGCATCTTACTAAAACTTTTTTATCGTGTACATCTATATCTCTAACAGTTTTCTTATTCATTTTAATCCCTTTCCAAGTACAATCTAGATTTGCACTTTTCTCTTCGTAAAATTCTCTTATAGGGATTGCCAAAATCAGCAATCCCTATAGCCCATAAACATATATAATTACTAATTCAATTCAGCAAAATACTTAATTGTTCTAACCATTTGGCTTGTATAAGAATTTTCATTATCATACCAGCTAACAACTTGAACTTGGTATAAACCATCTTCAACTTTTGTTACCATAGTTTGAGTAGCATCAAATAATGAACCATAATTAATTCCAATTATATCAGAAGAAACTAATGGCTCTTCTGTATATCCGAAAGATGCATTTGAAGCAGCTTTCATAGCTGCATTAATTGCTTCTGGAGTAATATCATTTCCTCTAACAGTAGCAATTAATATTGTTGTAGAACCAGTAGGAACTGGAACTCTTTGAGCTGAACCAATTAATTTTCCATTTAATTCTGGAATAACTAATCCTATAGCTTTAGCAGCACCTGTTGAGTTTGGAACAATATTAACAGCAGCAGCTCTAGCTCTTCTCAAATCAGCTTTTCTATGAGGTCCATCAAGTACCATTTGATCCCCTGTATAAGCATGAACTGTTGTCATAATTCCTGATTGAATTGGTGCAAAATCATTTAATGCTTTAGCCATTGGTGCTAAGCAGTTTGTTGTACAAGAAGCTGCTGAAATAATTGTATCTTCTGGTGTTAAAATGTTTTCATTTACACCAAAAACAACTGTAGGTAAATCTTTTCCAGCTGGTGCAGAAATAACAACTTTTTTAGCTCCCGCTGTAATATGAGCTGAAGCTTTTTCTTTAGTTGTATAAAATCCTGTACACTCTAAAACAACATCTACTCCTATTTCTCCCCAAGGTAAATTTGCAGCATCTTTCTCTGCATATATTTTTATTGTTTTTCCATCTACAGTTATAGAATCTTCACCAGCTACAACTGTATCTGCTTTTTCATATCTTTTCTGTGCAGAATCATATTTTAATAAATGAGCTAACATGTCAGGACTTGTTAAGTCGTTAATCGCAACGATTTCATATCCTTCCGCTCCAAACATTTGTCTAAATGCAAGACGTCCTATACGTCCAAATCCATTTATGGCTACCTTTACTGACATATAAATTCCTCCTTTGATTTATAATCACTTAAATTTGGTCATATCTCTGACCATGCATATTCTATATCAAAAACTTTAGAAATGCAATACTTTTTATATTTTTCCCAAACCAGCCAAATCTAAACATAAAAGCATAATTTTTCTTGATTTTTATATAGTTTTATGCATTTAAAAATTCATCGTCAAAACTATTAACTCTAACATTAACAATTTCATTTATTTTACTTGCATCTTGTTTGCTCTTAACCATTATATAATTAGCCGTATGCCCTTTTAAAACTCCATTCTCTTCCTCTTCAAATAAAACTTCCACAGCTTTTCCAACATAACTTTTTAAATACTGTATCTGATTTTCAGAAGAAAGTTCAATTAATCTCTTACTTCTCTCCTCCTTAATCTTAGCGTCAATTTGATTTTTCATCTTAGCCGCCACAGTACCTTTTCGTGGTGAAAACTTAAATACATGAGTTTTATAAAACTTTATATACTTTAAAAATTGATATGTCATTTCAAAATCTTCATCAGTTTCATTTGGAAAGCCAACAATAATATCGGTTGTCAAAATAACATCATCATACAATTTCCTCAATCTACTAACAACATCCTTAAAATCAGCAATTGTATACTTTCTATTCATCTCTTTCAAAGTTTTATCGCAACCGCTTTGCAAAGATAAATGAAAATGATGGCACATTTTATCTATTTTTCTTAATCTCTCGCAAAACTCATCAGTAATAATAAGTGGTTCAAGCGAACCCAATCGAATTCTCTCTATACCATCAACCTCATTTATATCTTCCAGCAAATCTATAAGTCTATAATTATTTTCAAACTCTTTTCCATAACTAGAAACCTGTATTCCTGTAATTACAACTTCCTTAATTCCAATCTTAGCAATTTCTCTAATCTCTTCTATAACACTCTCTGGCTTTCTGCTACATATACGCCCTCTAGCATATGGAATAATGCAATACGAACAAAAATTATTACATCCATCCTGAACCTTTATAACAGCTCTCGTCTTCTCAGTATATGTAACCGTTCCAAAATCATAAAAATAACTTTCTACAGCTTTTTCATCTAATTGCTTTCCCTCAATATATGCCTCAATATATTTCTCAATATTAGCCTTTTGAAAATTTCCTAAAACCAAATCAACCTCAGGAATAGCTTCAACCTCTTCCTTTGCAGTTTCAGCATAACAACCAACAGCAATAACCAGCGCTTCTGGATTTAATTCCTTAGCCCTTCGTAACATTTGTCTAGACTTTCTATCAGACATATTAGTTACACTACATGTATTTATTATATATATATCAGCCTTTTCATCAGGCTTAACAATTTCAAATTTATCAATTAATTTTTGAACCATTCCATTTGTTTCATATTGATTCACTTTACAACCGCAAAGTAAAAAAAGAAACTTTTTTCATCTTATTCTCCATATTTTATCCTTCTAAAAGTAAATCAGTAACACTATTTTCTATCAATTGTATCTAAATTATCTAGAGCTTTTCCTGTTCCAAGAGCAACACAAGAAACAGCATCCTCTGCAATCATAACGTTAATTCCTGTTCTATCTTGTAAAAGCTTATCTAAACCATCAATCAAGCAACCTCCACCAGTCATATAAATTCCCTTATCACTAATATCAGCCGCAAGTTCTGGTGGTGTCTTTTCAAGAACAGAATGAACCGCATCAATTATCATATTAACAGGCTCTTCTAAAGCCTCCATCATTTCACTTGAATGAACTGTAATAGTCTTTGGAAGTCCTGTAATTAAATCTCTACCTCTAATATCCATTTCAACATCCTGTATTTTAGGATATACACAACCAACATTAACTTTCAAATCTTCAGCTGTTCTTTCACCAATCATAACATTATATTTTCTCTTTATATATCTAACAATTGCCTCATCAAATTTATCTCCAGCTACTTTAAGAGAAGTGCTCACAACAGAACCACCAAGAGAAATAACCGCAATATCAGTAGTTCCTCCACCAATATCAACAATCATATTTCCACATGGTTTTGATATATCTATTCCAGCACCAATAGCAGCAGCAATTGGTTCCTCAATCAAATAAACTTTACGAGCTCCAGCATTTGAAGCAGCATCAATAACCGCTTTTTTCTCAACCTCAGTAACTTGTGATGGAATACAAATCATAATTCTAGGCGCAAATAAAAACTTTCCACCTATCTTACTTATAAAATATTTAAGCATCTTTTCAGTAACAGTATAATCTGATATAACTCCATCTCTAAGTGGTCTAGTAGCCACTATATTTCCCGGTGTTCTACCAAGCATTCTTCTTGCTTCATGTCCCACAGCTAAAACTTCCTTGCTTGTACTATTTACAGCTACCACTGAAGGCTCTCTAAGTACAATTCCTTTACCTTTTACATATGCAATTACAGTTGCAGTTCCTAAATCAATACCAATATCTTGTCCAAACATCCGCCTCTTCCTTTCTCATTTACACTTGGTTTACAAAGTTGTTACGATTATATTACACATCTATTCAAATTTCAATTCTTTTCTAAAGTTTTTTCTTCTTATTTTTTTACCATTCCAGCAATCCCAAGCACACAGTATATTTACGCTATTTATTTTTTATTTTGCATACTTTTAAGAAAAATATTCCAATTTTATCTACTTTCACCATTATAATTGATTTTCCTATGTTTTTATGAGATAATTGCTAAGATTTAAAATTATTTTTAAGGGGTACAACATGGAAAAAATCTTTTTAGAAAAATTAGAATTTAACAAAATATTAGAAAAATTATCTACATTTGCAATAACAACTCTAGGAAAAAATTATTGTAACAACCTATTTCCAAATATAAATCAAGAAAAAGTAAAAAAATACTTAGCAGAAACAACAGAAGGTGTAGTACTTTTATTTAGAAAAGGAACTCCTCCAATTAGTGAATTATACAATATTGAGCAACACTTACTTTCTCTTAAAAATCAAAACTTCTTATCTGCAAAATCACTATTAGAAATAACAGCTGTACTAAAAACATCACGAGAATTAAAAGAATACTATTCAAGTGAGGCACTTAATGAATCCGAAATTCTAACAAGCTATTTTGAACATCTATACACAAATACTAGAATAGAAGAAAAAATATTGAGTTCTATTCTTGATGAAAATACAATTGATGATAAAGCCTCAAATGAACTTTATGAAATCAGGCAAAAAATGAGAAATCTCCAAAGAGAAATAAAAAACAAATTGCAATCTATTTTATCATCAAAATATGTTCAAGAACCTATTATCACAATAAGGCAAAATCGTTTTGTAATACCTGTAAAAGCTGAATACAAAAGCGAAATAAAAGGCTTCATACATGACATGTCAACAAGTGGCTCTACAGTTTTTATAGAACCATTTTCAGTTTTTGAGCTAAATAACTCTCTTTCAGATTTAAAAAATCAAGAAGCAATTGAAATAGAAAAAATACTTCAAAAATTATCTTCTCTATTTTTTGATATAACTGACGAGCTTGAAAACTCTTATAACTTAATCGGCTTACTCGATTTCATATTTGCAAAAGCCAAATATGCCAAAACAATAAATGCAAACTGCCCAAAAATTAATAACAAAAAAATAATCAAACTAGAAAAAGCAATTCACCCATTGTTAGACCCACAATCAGCAATAGCCAATTCAATCGAAATTGGAAAAGATTTCTCTACTCTATTAATAACAGGACCAAACACAGGTGGAAAAACTGTAACATTAAAAACTGTTGGTTTACTTACAACAATGGCAATGAGTGGATTACACATTCCAGCATCTGAAGCAAGCTCTATATATGTTTTTGACCAAATATTTGCTGACATAGGAGATGAACAAAGTATTCTAGAATCACTAAGTACATTCTCTTCTCATATGAAAAATATTGTACATATTGTAAACACAGCCACTCCCGAAAGCCTAATATTAGTTGACGAATTAGGTTCTGGAACAGATCCAATAGAAGGTTCAAGTCTTGCGCTAAGCATATTAGAATATCTTAGAACTAATAAAGTCACGACCCTTGCAACTACTCATTATCATGAACTTAAAGAATATGCCTTAGTAACAGAAGGTGTAGAAAATGCTAGTTGCGAATTCAATTTAGATACCCTATCACCTACTTACAAGTTATTAATAGGAGTACCTGGTAAAAGTAATGCGTTTGCAATAAGTAAGAAATTAGGCTTAAAAGACGAAATCTTAGAAAGTGCAAAATCTAAAATAAATTCTGATACAATTAAAACAGAAGATTTACTTAAAGAAATCTATGATTCTAAAGCATTTCTTGAAACAGAAAAAGAAAAAATAAGTAAAAACTCTATCGAAATTGAACAATTAAAAAGCAACCTACTAAAAGAAAAAGAATACTTAGAAACAAACCAAAAAGAATACATCCAAAAGGCTAAACAAGAAGCAAAATCAATCCTACTTAAAGCAAAAGAAGAAGCAAACGAAATAATAAAAGAAATGAATTTAGAAAAAAACAATTCTAAAAAATTAAATGAACTTAGAAACAAACTATCAAAAGAATTATCAGAAACTACAAAAGCAGAAAAGCAAAAATACTCAGTTACTCCAATTAATGAAAATGATATAAAGCCAGGTTTAGTTGTATTTGTATCTTCTTTTAATAAAAACGGAACAATATTAAGTTATCCAAATCAATCTAAAAAAGTAAATATACAAATAGACAATATAAAAACAACAATGTCCATCACTGATTTATCAGAAGCAAAAAAAGTAGAACAAAACAAACAAATAATACAAAAAAATCAATCTACATTTGCCCCCAAAAAAGTAAATACTGAAATAAACGTTATCGGATTAAATATCGAAGAAGCAAATTACTTAGTAGATAAATTCTTAGATAATGCAGCAATGTCAAGACTAGAATTCGTAAGAATTGTACACGGAAAAGGCTCTGGAACTCTTGGCAAAGGCATCCAAAACTATCTCAAAAAACATCCTCATGTAAAAAGCTTTAGATATGGCACTTTTGGTGAAGGTGAAATGGGTGTTACTGTAGTAGAACTGAAATAAATTTATATAACCATAATAATTATTTTAGACATAATAATTCAATAATAACTAAAGAGATTATCTTTTTATCATTAAAAATTATATCTGGATTAATCAAAAAATGCATATAAAACAAGCCATATACAATAGCCCATTTTATATGCATCTTTTTATTGTGTAATTCTACCCACTACTAACTACATTTTTCTAAATACACCAGCAACTTTACCAAGTATTTGACAATCTGGAACAATAATTGGATCCATAGTTGAATTCTCTGGTTGTAATCTAATATGATCCTTTTCCTTATAGAAAGTTTTTACCGTTGCTTCATCTCCTATTAAAGCAACTACTATTTCTCCATTCATAGCCACATTTTGTTTTTTAACTAATATATAGTCTCCATCCAAAATTCCAGCTTCTATCATACTTTCTCCTCTAACAGTAAGCATAAAACTTTCACTATTTCCAACAAAATCTATTGGAATTGGGAAAGTATCTGTTACATTCTCAACTGCAAGTATTGGTGCACCAGCAGTAATCTTACCAATTACAGGAACCTCAACTAATTCCTTCTCTGTATAAACAGGTTTATCACTTGGTGTAAATGTCTCTTGATTTTCAAGAGCTCCACCTTTCAATAATTTTAAAGTTCTTCCTTTTTGTTGTTCTTTTTTAATATATCCTTTTTGTTCTAATTGATTTAAATATCCATGAACTGTTGCAGTAGATTTTAAATCAACAGCTTTTCCAATTTCTCTAACAGAAGGTGGATATCCTTTTAATTTTATTTGTTTTTCGATAAATTTTAATATTGATTTTTCTCTTTTATTTAGCATGTTAGGGTCTTTTTTCTTCACTTTCATCACTCCTATATTTTCTTTTTCGAAATGATAATACCATATAATCTTTTGTTTGTCAAACAAAAGTTCTTGATTTTTCCATTTTTTTATTTCAGATAATTATTATTGTCATATTTCTGTAATTTTGTAACAAAAACTTTATATTTTTGATAAAAGATTTTGTTGAAAAAGATAATTTTAAATATTATAATCAATATAAATATTATATTTAGGAGAAAAATATGGATTTTACAAAAGATATATACATTAATAAAGATAAAATTTACGAAAATTCTGAAATAGTTATATTATATAAAGGTTTCTTATTTTCAAACACATTAACTGATGATGTTTACATCACATACGGTTATGGCAATATGTGGGAAAACAAAAATGAAATAAAGATGAAACCTTCAACATTTGGATACTTAGCAACACTTGAAATTGGTTATGGAAAAGAACTACAATTCTGCTTTAAAAATAGTGCTGGAACTTGGGATAACAATAATAATCAAAATTACATATTACCAATTGAAGAAACTGCATCAGTTCTATCTTTTGAACCAATATCAAATACAAGCAATGAAATAACTTTCGAAATACTTACTGAAGAAACTACTTCTACACCTGAATATAATACTAATGAATTATTCGAAACATCAGTTATATCATCTCATCCTGTAGAATTATATCAGACAGTAGATTTAGAAAATATAACTAAACAAGCAATTCCAGATAATACAATAATCACACAAATAAATTTAAATACAAATAATGAAAATGTTGTTTCAAACACAGTTGTAAAAACTCCAGAAGTTCAAAACCACACTGAAACATTTGCAGAAATCACATCAAAAGCAAAAGAAAATTCAGTCACAGCATTTGATGAAAACAAAGTAACCGCTGGCTCTGTATATGTAAATTCAATTACACAGCCTGTCCCAAAAATTGTTGAAAATATAGAAGAAAAATCATTAATAAAAAAACCAACAAACTATTTAACAAATACATTTTCTTTTGTTGGTACATTATTTAAAAATGTAAAACTTGCTTTTACAAAAATAGTTAATCTAGTAAAAACAAGTTTCAATTTCGGTGAAAATAAAGAGTAAAAAATGAAAGTTTTTTCATTTTCAGATAAATTTTCAAATTTTATGTAAAAAAAAAACTTTGCATTCCTGCAAAGTTTTTTTTAATAATCAAACCATTCAAATTCCCATTCTAAGAATTTTACAGTATCTCCTTCTTTTATGCCCATCTCACGTAGTTTATCATTGATGCCCAATTCATTTAAGTTTCTCTCAAAATAAGCCATAGACTCATTATCACCAATATTAATTCTACCCATCAATTTTTCAATAGCAGGTCCAGTTACAATAAATTCTCCATCAACAACTTCAACATCAAATCCCTTATCTTCATCATTTAATGTATATACAACTCTCTCCTCGATTTCAATCAAATCCTCTTTTGGTAAAGTTTTAAGAACCTTAGAAACATGATTAAACAATTCCTTTATTCCCTCACCAGTTACAGCAGAAATCTTAAAAATCTCTATCTTCTCTTTCTTTGCTAACTCCTCTAGCTCTTTATAAGCACTCTCATCCTGCATAATATCAAGTTTATTCGCAACAATAATTTGCTTTCTTTTACTCAATTTCTCACTATATTTCTTCAACTCTTCATTAATAATATGAAAATCTTGTACAGGATTTCTTCCCTCACTACCAGAGCAATCTATAACATGCAATAAAAGTCTAGTTCTCTCAATATGTCTCAAGAATTGAATTCCAAGACCAATTCCCTCACTCGCACCTTCTATAACACCAGGAATATCCGCTAAAACAAAACTATCTCCATACTCAGTTTTGACAACACCCAAATTAGGATGAATAGTTGTAAAATGATAATTTGCAATCTTAGGAGTAGCAGCTGTAACCCTAGACAATAACGTAGACTTACCTACATTAGGAAAACCAATCAAACCAACATCAGCCAATAGCTTTAATTCTAAAATAACTTCCTTCTCAATACCTTTTTCACCATCTTGAGCAAATCTAGGCGCCTGTCTAGTTGAAGTAGCAAAATGCGAATTACCTCTTCCTCCTCTTCCTCCTGGAAGAATTAATTCTCTCTGCCCATCATCCGAAAGGTCAGCAATAACCTTCCCTGTTTGAGCATCTTTAACAATAGTTCCCTTTGGCACTTTAACAACTAAATCCTCGCCACTTTTACCATATTTATGAGCGCCACTTCCATTCTCACCATTTTGTGCCTTAAACTTTCTATTATATCTAAAATCAATTAAAGTATTGCTATCTGGGTCAACTTCGAAAATTATATTTCCACCCTTTCCGCCATCTCCACCGTCTGGTCCACCAGCAGCAACATATTTTTCTCGTCTAAACGAAACTGCACCATTCCCGCCGTCTCCCGATTTTATTATTACTTTTGTATAATCAACAAACATAAATTTCTCCTTTAATATAGATTACGAAACAATCTATTTTTCAAAAATATCACCTTCAAAATAATCTAGTTTCATTGCCTCTTTAACTTTTTTCATTGTCTCCTTAACCTTTGCTCTAGCCTTTTTAGTACCATCTATCAAAATTTCATCAACTAATTCAGGATGACTCTCATAATATTCTCTTTTTTCTCTCATAGGTCTCAAAAACTCTGTAATATTATGTGCAAGTTGTTTTTTACAAGCAACACATCCTCTAGCACCTGCCCTACATTCGCTGCAAACATGCTCACATTCATCTTTAGAACTAAACAAATTATGATAATATGCAACCATACAAACATCTGGATTTCCTTTATCATCCTTTCTAATTCTATTAGGGTCAGTAACTGCACTCATAACTTTTCTATTTATTTCATCTTCTGAATCAGACAAATAAATTGCATTACCAAGAGATTTTCCCATTTTCTCATTTCCATCAAGCCCTTTAATTCGCTTAGCATTAGATAAATAAGCCTCTGGTTCTCTCAAAACTTCGCCATATATACTATTAAATTTTCTAACAATTTCCCTACATTGTTCAATTAATGGTATCTGGTCTTCTCCAACTGGAACAATAGTTGCGTCAAAAGCAGTAATATCGGCAGCTTGATTAACAGGATATCCCAAAAAGCCATACGTTACACTCTCACCAAAAAGCTCTCTTTTCTGTGCAATTTCAGTCTTAACTGTAGGATTTCTCTCCAATCTAGCAATTGTAACCAAATTAGAATAAAAAACTGTAAGCTCTGCAACCTCTGGAATCATTGATTGTAAATAAATAGTTGCTTTTTTAGGATCAATTCCTACAGATAAATAATCAATAACAACCTCTCTAACATTCTTTCTAATCTTTTCTGGATTATTAAAATTATCTGTCAACGCTTGCACGTCTGCAACCAAAATATAACACTCATCAACCTCATCTTGCATACGAACTCTATTTATCAAAGACCCAAAATAATGACCAATATGAAGTCTACCTGTAGGTCTATCACCTGTTAAAATTATTTTATTACTCATATATAAAATCTCCTTTATTTAATTTATTATTCAAAATAAATTAAATACACCATCGCTTATTTAACAACATATTTTCTCCTATTAAAATTCAATTTTTTCTGCAATCCACTTCTCTAACTCATCAATCTTAACTCTAACTTGTTCCATAGTATCTCTATCTCTTATAGTAACAGACTCATCCTCTAAAGTATCAAAATCAATAGTTACGCAATATGGTGTACCAATCTCATCTTCTCTTCTATATCTCTTACCAATACTTCCAGCCTCATCATAATCACACATAAAAGATTTAGACAATCTTTCACATACCTCAAGTGCCTTATCACTTAACTTTTTAGATAAAGGTAAAACAGCAACTTTATATGGTGCAAGTGCTGGATGCAATTTAAGAACAGTTCTAACATCTCCTTCTGCAACTTCCTCTTTCTCATAGCTATTGCACAAGAAAGCAAGTGCAACTCTATCAGCACCAAGTGATGGCTCAATACAATATGGTACATATTTTTCACCACTCTCTTGGTCTAAATAAGACATATCTTGTTTAGAAAATTCTTGATGTTGACTTAAGTCAAAGTCAGTTCTATCAGCAATTCCCCATAATTCACCCCAACCAAATGGGAATAAAAACTCAATATCAGTAGTAGCATTACTATAATGAGATAATTCC
Organism: uncultured Clostridium sp.; assembly: GCA_948465565.1. Lineage (GTDB taxonomy): Bacteria > Bacillota > Clostridia > TANB77 > CAG-508 > UMGS1994. The sequence continues at coordinate 37,689 of CAOJXR010000006.1, read as the reverse complement.
TCTGGTGAATGGTCTCTTAAACGAATATTCTCTTTTTTCATACCCAAATTCAAAAGCCAATTTTCACAAAATTCTTTCCAATAAGCATGCCACTCTAAATCAGTACCTGGTTTACAGAAAAATTCAAGCTCCATTTGCTCAAACTCTCTAGTTCTAAAAGTAAAGTTTCCAGGTGTAATCTCATTTCTAAAAGACTTACCAATCTGAGCAATACCCATTGGCATCTTTCTTCTTGTTGTACGAAGTACATTTTTAAAATTTACGAAAATACCTTGTGCAGTCTCAGGTCTTAAATAAATCTCTGATTTAGCATCTTCTGTTACACCTTGAAAAGTCTTAAACATCAAATTAAATTTGCGAATATCTGTAAAATTAGTTTTACCACAATCAGGACAAGGAATATTATTTTCCTTAATAAAATTAACTAACTCTTCATCAGTCATACCATCAGCAATCATATCTCTTCTATTGTCGTGAGCCCATTCTTCAATTAATTTATCCGCTCTATGTCTAGTTTTACATTCTTTACAATCAATTAATGGATCTGAAAATCCTCCAACATGCCCAGAAGCAACCCAAGTTTGTGGATTCATTAAAATAGCTGAATCTAAACCTACATTATATTTAGATTCTTGAATAAACTTTTTTCTCCAAGCAGCCTTAATATTATTTTTAAATTCAACTCCTAAAGGACCGTAATCCCAAGTATTTGCAAGTCCTCCATAAATTTCAGAACCAGCATACACATAACCTCTTGCTTTACAAAGGTTAACAATTTCTTCCATAGATTCTACCATATCTATATCCTCCTCAACAATATTCTAGGGATTAATAAAGCATACAAAAAGAGCCTCAATCCCTGCAAAGGGACGAAGACTCTGTACTCCGCGGTTCCACCCTAATTGATTATTAAATAATCCACCTTAATTAAAAATTTGCTCCGAAGCTCCCTCCTATACTCTCTGACACTAGCTTTCACCTACCCTAGCTCTCTATAGACAAAAATATATATTTGCTCTTCATCAACGCAATATTAACATGACGATATTTTAATACACTTTTTTATTTTTGTCAATGCTATTAATCAATAATCCATCGACACATGTGGATAACTTCTCAATACTTTGATATTATTGCAAAAGAAATAATATAGTAACATTATATTATTCATGTAAATAGCCAAAACACTAGCTTTTCTGTTTTTACGTAAACCGTTTGTAATATTTCTGTAAACATCTGGTACCTGTGGATAAAGTGGATAACTCTGTTGATAGCCTATTTTACTACTATTTTTCGACATAGTTATTCACAAACCCTTGTGGGTATATTTTTATAGTTTACAAAATAAAATTATTTTCATCTTTTATGTGTACTTATTTATAAAATTTACAATATAAAAATTTATCATGTTTCCTTAAATTGTATTTAAGTTTCACCTAGAAATCAAATACTTATTTCATAGAATATTCCCTCTATTAACTAGCATATGTAGTCATATTATAATATATTACACTTCGAATATAGCTATATAATTTTTATTTGGAGGTTTACATGAAACGTAACATAAAAATACTTGTTTTAACTAGTATTCTATTAATTTTAACAGCAGTTTGTGCATACGCCATGACTGCTATTCCTACAGAAAAAGTAGAAGAAAAAATGGTATCTGCTGAAATGGTAAATACTTCATCAGATATTTTATCAATATTAGATCAAACAGAAGCTATAACAGCTACAAGAGTAAAATATAATCAATTAAAAGATGAAGATATTTATGAAGTATCAAATCAAAAATACAATATTGAATTTGACAGTAACAACAATTTAGTTGGAATTTACAGCAAATCTATCTCACCTGTAACAGCAAGAGTTTCTGCAACTAAGGACTTTGCACGCGAAGTAATCATGGAAAAATATACAGAATTAAATTTACCAGCTGATTATGAATTAGTTTATTTAGAGCCATTTTTTAATGGAATGTGGGAAGCAGATTTCCAAAAGAATTATAATGGAATTTATAATAAATATGAAGCTGTTAAAACATTCTTTATCCCTGAAAACGGTGAAATTTGTGCTTTAACAGTATTTAATGAAGGTCATGATTCATCTGAAGTATCTGTAACAGCTGAAGAAGCAATTCAAACAGCAGCAAAAACTTTAAATATCGACCCATCTGAAATAGTTTCTTCTGAATTAACTATGGAAAAAGCAAATAAAACATATAACGAAAAAAATAAAGATAAATCAATCCATACATCTTGGGTATTAGAAAAAACAGATAAATCTACAATATATGTAGATGCAACTGAAAACACTGTAATTGGAGGTGACCTTATAAATGAATAAAAAATTAATACCATGTATATCTATTATAATTCTTTTGTTAGGACTATTAAGCACAACTTGTCACGCAAGTGCAGAAGCTAAGGTATTTTCTAATGGATTAAGTCCAGTTTACAAAAACTGTGCTGCTTATGCTTCAAGTGGATTAAATAAACTAGGATATTATCCTTGTACTTCTGCAGCAGGTACTATTACAAAATCAGAAATGTTACAATATATAAGCCGTACAGATAATAATTATGGATTATACTATCATGGACTAGGTGGACAAGGGTATTTCATAGACTATTATAGAAACAATATTTCAGCATCTGACCTTTCAGGATATTGGGATTTTGTTTTCATAGATAGCTCTGAAAGTGCAAGAGATTATACTTTATCTAATGCTCTCCATACTACAAACATTGCTAACAGAGTTTTCGTTGGTTGGCATGACGTTGTAAGTTATGGTAATGCTGAAACTTTCAATTACTATTTTTGGTTAGAAGAAGTAGGACGTGGTTCTAGCATTGTATCTTGTGCAGTAAATGCTGCTGCATGCGTTTCAGGTTCAAACTCTGCTCCAATAAGAGTATTTGGTTCTAGCACTTATACAGGAGTAGCTAGATAAATATGTAAAACCCAAAATGTTAAACTTTTTTCTAACATTTTGGGTTCAGTTCAAAATCTCACTACTATTTAATTACTCTTATCAATAATTTCTCCAGTTTTTACATCTATTAAAACAATACCTTTATCATATACAATTTTCCAAACCTTCTTAATTTTTATTCCCTTATTAAATAACTCTACATCTTCCCACTGTTCATGCTCTATTGTATCAATTCTTTCCTCTATTACTAAGTCTTCTGTTAAATCATTTATCTTCTCTATACTTAATTCAATTGTATCAACTTCAATATCATTTTCTTTGGCTATCTCTAATGCTCTTTCTTTAGAAATATTAACTTCTACATTTTCATAAAGATAATTAGAAATCGTAATTGATTCAATTTTATCATTTCTAAATACACAAGTAACACTCTCATGAATATTATAAATATCATCATATTTCTTAGCATACTTAATAGTCTTTAATCCATTTATATTCTCTTCTTTATATAATTCATAATCTTTTGGCAATTCCAATTTTCTATAAAGTTCTTCCATACTAATTTTATCAAGAATACTATTTCCCACACTAGTTCTATATCTTACCAATTCACCATTTTCGGAATTAATTCTAATAAGCACGCTTTCTCTATCTACCATCCAACAAACCTTATAAACTTGATAATCCTTAATCAATTTCAACTCATCAGCATTTGCCTTCTCCTCACCAAGAACATCAAGATAGAAATTAATTCTCTCAAGCGCCTCATCCTTAGAAATAATAGAATTCTCATGAGACACCTCAGTTCTAAGTTCAGATAACGTAAAAGTCTTCTTACTCCAAATCTCATTACAAATCATATATGTAGCATACACCAATCCAGTAAGTGCAGTTAAACCAACAATAACCATAACAATCATTCTAGCAACATACTTTCTTGTCGAAATCTCCTCAAACAATTCTGGATATTTATCAGAAATCTTATCCTTAAGAGTCTGTCTAGCCCTATACAAAATCGATTTAAAAGAACTCTCAGAAATACCCATAACCTTTGCAGCACTTCTATATGAAAACTCCCTTTCACAATATAACCTAATTGCAATCTGTTGATTTTCAGCCAACTCACAAACAGCTTCTCTAAGATCATTCATAAGCTCATCTACTTCAATTGTATTAGCAACATCTTCTTTCACATCTAGCAAATTCATAAGACCATCATCAAGAGTAGTTTTCCTATCAACTACCTTATCATCACGCTTAACTTTCTTCAAATAATCCAAAGCAGTATTCTTACCAATAGCACAAATAAAATTATAAAACGTACCCTTGTACCTATCGTAAAGTTTTATGTTCTTAAACAATTTCATAAAAGTAATTTGAAGTAAATCATCTGCAACATCTCTATCATGTACAAAATTAAGAATAACTGCATAAACACCTTTTGAATACTTCTCATACAAAAGACCAAAGCTATCTTGATTTCCTTTCTTTAATTCTTCAATAATTTTCTTTTCATTCAACATCTTTTTCTCCATTTTTTAATTTTTTTTAATTTTTACCGCAACTTTTTTCAATTTGAATCGTAGTAATAATAGTAAGGAATTTTTTATTATGATTACATATTTTATATTTAGCAATGATTTAATATTAGCCAACAATCTGTCAAATGCAATATTAAAATCTAACAGCAATGCTCAGGCTATAGGAATCAGTAAAACGCTTTCAAAGTCTAGTATTCATAGTTGTAATACTTTGTTACCACATGTAATTATAGCAACAAAATCTATGCATAAAAAATTATTAGACAAGCTTCATTTCAATTACTACTCTATTATTATACCACAAAATGAAGGATTAGTCACCCTCCCTATTACAAACAAAGTAAAAAAACTAACTCGTGACATCAGATTTTCACAAAAACTAGACTCAAACAACTTCAAAAAGTACACTATCGCTAAACTAGAAAAATCAAAATTCAATGTTGCACTAAGTGGCACGCGATATTTATTAGATTGTATTATGTACATTTATGCAAATCCGTATTATAATTTAAATAGAACAACTATGAAAAACCTCTATTGGTTAATAGCTCATAAATATAGCATAAACACTGATATCGTTATATGGAACATCCGTACAGCAATAAATGAAATGTGCAAATATACAACACAAAAATATCGAACTGATTTATATGGTTTAGATTATGGAATAACTACTTTACACATAATAAAAGCATTTATCATTTCTAACTAAAAGTATTAGTTCTGCAAGTTTTACATATACCATTAAAACGATTATAAATGTATATGAATACCCAAACTCTAAATCTGTTAAAACTTGCAGAACTAATATTTTTAGTATATTCCAAAAACAAAAAACTATGCTAAATTAAAAATCTAGCATAGTTTTTTATTTCATCTATTTTACTCTGTCCTTGAAGCTTCAACAGGATCTTTCTTACTAGCAATCTTCGCAGGAATAAATCCAGCAATAATTGTCAAAATCATACTAATTACAACAAGTATAATTGCTCCACCAATCGGTAATTTTGATAAATTAGAAACATCCGCAACATTCTTTATAATCGAATTTATTGGAATATTTAAAAGCATTGTTATGCCAATTCCAAGTAATCCAGCTGTAAGTCCAACAATAAATGTCTCCGCATTAAACACTCTCGAAATATCTTTTTTAGAAGCACCTATTGCACGCAAAATGCCAATTTCCTTTATTCTTTCCAATACAGAAATATATGTTATAATTCCAATCATAATTGAAGAAACAATCAATGAAATAGCAACAAAAGCAATAAGCACATAACTAATCATATTAACAATTACAGTAACAGATGTCATCATAACAGCCACCATATCAGTATATTGAATAACATCATCCTCTTTTCCTGCATTTCTTTTCATCTCATTATATTTTCCAATATCATCAGTAATCTTATCTTTAGCCTCAAAATCAATAGGATAAATACTAATAGAACTTGGAGAATCTAAATCACAAATCCCTAGCTTTGCCAAATTTTCCTCATATGAAAAAGTCATACCAGGCACTTGAGCATAAGAAACACTTTCAAATTCCCTACCTGTAAAAACATTTATACCTGGATTATCACATTGCTCCCTCGCAATCTCTGATGCATTTATCGCATTTATAATATGTTCTGTAAGTTCCTTTTTATAACCAATAACTCCCATATCCCCCATTGAAGTCGCAGTAGCTTCCTCTTTTGGTCTTACAACACCAACAATCTTAACCTCTTGAGCAAATTTAAGTTTCTCTCTCATAAATTCAATATCATTTCTCTTACTTATCCATGCATTATCTTGTTTCTCATAATAATCAGTATTCAAAGCAACCTTATATGTTAATCCAATAAAATCCTTACTATCGTAAACCTCATCTTTAAGCTCCTCTAAAGGCTCACCAAGCATAACCTTATGCATCTTATCAGTTATCTCTGATTGTTTCTTAATTCCAAGAGAATACAAAGTATAATCACTTATCTCATTATTTTTATTTACAATTAAAACAACTTCATTATAATCTTGTGGCCAGCTACCATCAATTACATCATATTGCGATTTAAGTAACTCAGCATTATCAATCATTTCAGCCCATACATCAGTAGAATTTCCCATAACATATGTAGTCTCATCTGAAGACTGTGTCATACCTAATTGTTGAAATGTAGTAGAAGGATTAACTTGAACAATTTCCTCTTCAATATCTCCCTTATAAATATTTAAAGTCAAATTATAATTATATTGAACAGCATTTGAATATTTCTTTATATCATTATCTGTATCATCAATATACTTCTTAAAATCCTTTAAATTATTACGTTGAACCTCTTTCGAAATTTTATCAAAAATCTTATCAACTATGGGCTTTGAATGAATTTTGCCATCACTATATTCCTTTTCCTCATTATCCATAAACACTTCTATCATCGAACTAGCATCAACACTCTCACTAGCAATTGTAAGTGGATAATTTGAAAGTGTATCTTCCTGAACTTTATCAATATATTTCTGTACACCATTTGACAAAGAAAGAATTAGTGCAATACCAATTATACCAATACTTCCTGCAAACGCAGTTAAAAACGTTCTTCCCTTTTTAGTCATTAAATTATTTAAACTAAGAGATAACGCTGTAAAGAAATTCATAGAAGTTTTACCATGTTTTGCTTTAAGTTCACCTTCATTTTCCTTATCATTCTCTGTAAACGGATTTGAATCACTAATAACTTTTCCATCAAGGACTCTAACAACTCTAGATGAATATTTTTCAGCCAATTCAGGATTATGAGTTACCATTACAATAAGCTTATCCTTAGAAATCTCTTTTAAAATCTCCATAATCTGAACACTTGTCTCTGTATCAAGTGCACCTGTTGGCTCATCTGCCAAAATAATATCTGGATTATTTACTAAAGCTCTTGCAATTGCAACTCTCTGCATTTGACCACCAGATAATTGATTTGGTTTTTTATGAATTTGATCTTTAAGTCCAACACTTTCCAATGCCTGAATTGCCCTATTCTTTCTCTCCTTTTTTCCCACACCAGATAAAGTAAGCGCCAATTCAACATTGGCCAAAACTGTTTGATGAGGTATTAAATTATAGTTTTGAAAAACAAAACCAACCGAATAGTTTCTATATGCATCCCAATCCTTATCCTTAAACTTTTTTGTTGACTTTCCATTAATAATCAAATCACCATCTGTATATCTATCTAGCCCTCCTATTATATTAAGTAGTGTAGTCTTTCCACAACCACTATGACCCAAAATAGATACAAATTCACTTTTTCTAAACTCTATATCAATTCCTTTTAAGGCTTTTACAGTCATTTCTCCAGATAGGTAATCCTTTGTTATATTTTTAAGTTGTAACATATAACCTCCTTTATTTATAAACTCATGCAACATTATACGCAAAAAAATTTATAATATCAATATTAAATAAAAATGAACAATCTTTCATATTTTCCAAAAAGTATGAACAGGTGGGGACACAGTAAACTGTATCCCCACCTGCACCGTGAAAGTTTTCAGCAAAATCTATGAAGTGTTTTCCCCTCAATAACATACGAAACATTTCTTGGGAATACCTCATGTGCCACATCACCCTGTGAAAGCTTTTTCAAAACAAAATCATACAATTCCGTTTCAGAAACAGTATCAAAATAGATTTTGTTTCGATTGTGATTTCTTCCAAACATCCCCTTGAGTTTGTACCAGAAGGTATCCATCTCCGCCATCTTGTCCGTAAGAAATGCATTCACATACATCTCAACAAGCGACGGTTCAGACATCTCCCTCTGCTCCAGCTCCAAAAACCAGTCTGGCCATATACAGTTAAACTTAGCCGTCTGTATATGTGCCTTGTAGTCCCTTGCAACGAGCTTTGCAACAAACTCTGCCAAGGTCTTTCTGCATGGAAAAGTCACTTGACCAGTAGCCAAAAGCTCTAGGTAATGCCGATAATAATCGTTATATTTCACGCCAAAACCTCCAGTCTTATAGAATGATATCTAAATTATACACCTATCCTACTGAAAAGTCAATTTATGTAAACTCTATTTCATAGCTTCTTCAACCGCAACAGCTACAGCTACAGTAGCACCAACCATAGGGTTATTACCCATACCAATTAATCCCATCATTTCAACGTGAGCTGGTACAGAAGAAGAACCTGCAAATTGTGCATCTGAGTGCATTCTTCCCATAGTATCAGTCATACCATAAGAAGCTGGTCCAGCAGCCATATTATCTGGATGAAGAGTTCTACCAGTTCCACCACCAGAAGCAACTGAGAAATATTTCTTCCCTACTTCAATTCTTTCTTTCTTATATGTTCCAGCAACTGGATGTTGGAATCTAGTTGGGTTAGTTGAATTTCCTGTTATAGAAACATCAACATCTTCCATCCACATTATAGCAACACCTTCTCTAACATCGTTTGCACCATAACATCTAACTTTTGATCTTTCACCATCAGAATAAGGAATTTCTTCAACAACTTTAACCTTACCTGTAAAGAAATCAAAATCAGTCTTAACATAAGTAAATCCATTAATTCTAGAAATTACTTGTGCAGCATCTTTACCCAAACCATTTAAAATAACTCTCAAAGGTTCTTTTCTAACTTTATTAGCTGATTTAGCTATACCAATAGCACCTTCAGCAGCAGCAAAAGATTCGTGTCCTGCTAAGAAAGCAAAACATTTTGTCTCTTCTGATAATAGCATAGAAGCTAAGTTACCATGTCCAAGACCAACCTTTCTATCATCTGCAACAGAACCAGGAATACAAAAAGCTTGTAAACCCTCTCCTATTTTCTTAGCTGCATCAGCAGCCTTTGTACAACCACTTTTTACAGCTATAGCTGCACCAAGTGTATATGCCCAACATGCGTTCTCAAAACAAATTGGTTGAACACCTTTTACCATATCATAAGGATTAAATCCCTTTGATTTACAAATTTCTAAAGCATCTTCAAAATCTTTTATACCATACTTCTCCATTACTGGTTTAATTTGGTCTATTCTTCTTTCATAACTTTCAAATGTTACTGCCATATGACATTCCTCCTAATATATATTCCTAATTATTCTTTTCTTGGGTCAATTTTCTTAACAGCTTCATCAAATCTTCCATATTTACCAGAAGCCTTCTCAATTGCTTCCATTGGATCCATTCCTTTTTTAATATTGTCCATCATTTTACCCATATGAACATATTTATAACCAATAATTTGATCATCTTTATCTAAACCAATTTCAACAATGTATCCCTCAGCAAGATTTAAGTATCTTGGACCTTTAGCTAAGCTAGAATAAATAGTTCCAACTTGACTAATATGCCCCTTTCCTAAATCCTCAAGACCTGCACCAACAGCTAAACCACCTTCTGAAAAAGCTGATTGAGATCTACCATATACTATTTGTAAGAACAATTCTCTCATAGCTGTATTTATAGCATCACAAACTAAGTCAGTATTTAATGCTTCTAATATAGTCTTTCCAACCAATATCTCACCAGCCATAGCAGCTGAATGAGTCATTCCTGAACAACCAATAGTTTCAACTAATGCTTCTTGAATTATTCCTTCTTTTATATTTAATGTTAACTTACAAGCACCTTGTTGTGGAGCACACCAGCCTATACCATGTGTAAATCCTGATATATCTTTTATATCTTTAGCTTTTACCCATTTTCCCTCTTCAGGTATTGGCGCTGGTCCATGATCAACTCCTTTTGCTACAGTGCACATATTTTCTAGTTCCTGTGTATAAATCATATTTTACCTCCTACATATAATTGTAATTTTAAACGATTTCATTCTATCACACTTCTCAACAGCTTTCAATACATAGACAAACTTTAATTATAAAAAAAGATACAGAAATCTGTATCTTTTTTTACAATTAAATTATTTCTTTATAGCCAAAATCTTATATTTCATAACACCTGCAGGTGCCTCAACACTAACAGTTTGCCCCTTCTTAGCACCTAATAAAGCAGCACCCATTGGAGATTCATTAGATATTTTATTTTGAGCCAAATCAACCTCAGTTGAACCAACTATTGTATACACTAAATCCTCATCAAATTCCTCATCATGAATAGTAACAATATTACCAACTTGAACTGTTTTAGTATCAATCTCAGATTCATCTATAATTCTAGCATATCTAAGCTTATTCTCCAACTCAGCTATTTTATTTTCATTAGCTGCTTGAGCACTCTTAGCCTCATCATACTCTGAATTCTCTGATAAATCACCAAAACCTAAAGCGACCTTTATTCTCTCAGCAATTTCAGTTCTCTTCTCTGTTTTAAGATATTCTAATTCACCTTCTAGGTTATCATAACCTTCCTGTGTTAATAATATTTCTCTCTTTTCCTCCATATTATCAAGCTCCTCTCTCATATCGTATCAACGGAATTATAATAGTACTAAACTCCAAATTTGTCAATACACTATTTCAACTTAAATTTTTAATTTCATTAAATTGTAATTTTCCATTACATCCTTGAAAATATCTAATAGATACATTATCCCTCTTCAAAATCTCTCTTACATTCTCAAAAGAAGTCTTATAATAAAGCAAACTCTCATACAAAATTTCCTCATTATATTGGGCATATTCCTCAAACACATTCAAATATTTTCTAGGCAAATTCAGCTTATAAAAAACAATTGTAACACCATTATTATTCTCAAATTTCTCTTTATTAAATTGCACTATCACAGTCTGCTTTTTAGTCTTACATTTCTTCAAATCATTTATATTAAAATCAAAATTCAAAATAACATCAGAATATTGACACGACTTTGACTTATTAGTCGACACATTAATAATACTTCCAAACTCATCATATAAATATCTCTCAACAACTCTAAAAGCTCTCGGATTCTTACTAATAACATTAACAACCTTACATTTTTCTGCTAGCAATTTAATATTCTCAATATTAATCTCAGAATCATCATTACTCAAAACACTTACTTCAATGTCTCCGATATCTTTCCCCTGAACACAAGCAATCTTCTGAACAATATCAAAACACAAAAACTTATACAACCATTTGCCTCTCAATATTTTATACCCATATTCTTCTAAAATATTAACAAAAGCTGAGTTCCCAAGCAATAAATTAGGCAAAACAACATCTTTAGAATCCATCAAAAGTAACTTTTCTTTCAAATTATTAATCATCCTAGGCGAAATCTCATCCATTTCAACACAATACAATTTAAGCCTATTTCCATCAGCTTTAACATAACCCCAAAAATGCAAAAACATATACACTAATCTTCGTATCAGCACAGGAAATCTATCACCCAAAACATCCAAATACGAATCTAAATAATCTATATAAATAACTGTTTTATTCTCCATAAAAATCACCTTCATAATTCATATGAAGGTGATTTTCTTTTATTCTAATTTTTTTCATTTATTTTTATATGAATTTCATCCAATTGTTTTTGAGTAACTACTGCTGGAGCACCCATTAACAAATCTTGTGCTTTTGCATTCATTGGAAAAGCTTGAACCTCTCTAATAGTATCCTCCCCAGCAAGCAACATAATAATTCTATCAATTCCAGGAGCAATACCACTATGAGGAGGAGCACCATAATGAAACGCATTATACAAAGCACCAAACTTTGAAATAATAACATCCTCCTTATATCCAGCAATCTCAAAAGCCTTAATCATAATCTCTGGAGAATGGTTTCTAACAGCACCAGAAGCCAGTTCAATACCATTTCCAACAATATCATATTGATATGCCAAAATATCTAATGGATCCTCTTTTTCCAAAGCCTCCATTCCTCCCTGAGGCATAGAAAATGGGTTATGACAAAATTCTATCTTACCATTATCAACTCTCTCATACATTGGAAAATCAACAATCCAACAAAATTTATAAACAGAATCATCTATTAATCCAAGTCTCTTACCAAGTTCCTCACGAATTTGCCCAGCAAGCTTATCAACAATAAATTTATGCTCAGCAATAAAAAATATCGCATCACCAGCATGTATACTGGCTTTCTCGAACATCTTCACTCTAGCATCATTTTCAATAAACTTAGCAATTGGACCTTGAAGTGACATATCATCACCAACCTTAAGCCAAGCAAGTCCCTTAGCCTTACACTCACTTATAGCAAAATCCGTCATTCCCTCAAATAATGTACGAGGCTCCTTAGCACCATCTGGAACAACAATGACCCTAACTAACTTTCCATTAAACACTTTCAAATCAACAGTCTCAAAAATATCTGTAACATCACAAATTTCTAAAGGATTTCTCAAATCAGGTTTATCAGTTCCATACTTAAGCATAGCCTCTCTATAAGGAATTCTAGGAAAAGGATACTCAGCAATTTTCTTATTAGAAAACTCTTTAAACACATTATAAATAACATCTTCCATAACTTCAAAAACATCTTCCTGAGTTGCAAAAGCCATTTCCATATCTAATTGATAAAACTCACCTGGAGTTCTATCCGCTCTCGCATCCTCATCCCTAAAACAAGGAGCAATTTGAAAATATTTATCAATTCCAGAAACCATAAGTAGTTGTTTAAACTGCTGTGGAGCCTGTGGAAGTGCATAAAACTTTCCTGGATAAATTCTACTTGGAACCAAATAATCTCTAGCTCCCTCAGGCGAAGAACTTGTAAGAATTGGAGTTTGAATCTCTAAAAAATCCTTTTTAATCATCTGCTCTCTCATAAACTGAATAACTTTTGCTCTTAAAATTAGGTTATTCTTAAGTTTTTCATTTCTTAAATCCAAAAATCTATACTGTAATCTTAAATCTTCACGAACTCCCCTGCTATTTTCAATTTCAAAAGGTAACGCCTTTGTTCTCTTCCCCAAAATCTCAAGCTTTTCCACAAATAATTCTACAAGTCCTGTATCTAGCTTCTCATTAATAGTCTCGTCATCTCTAAGCCTAACTATACCTTCTACAGAAATTGTAGACTCAACTGGAATTCTAGACATCTTGTCAACCAAATCCTGATTTCCAGAAGAAACTACTTGAGTAATTCCATATTGGTCACGCAAATCAATAAAAATTACTCCACCTAAATCTCTAATTGTTTGAACCCATCCAGCAAGCCTAATATGCTCACCTACATGTTTCTCTCTAATTTCGTTACACGTATAAGTTCTGTACATGCTCATAATATCACCCTCCTCTTATTTATTTTAAGGGACGAGATTATGCATACAAAAAGAGCTCTCATCCCTCGAAAGGGACGAAAGCTCAAACTCCCGTGGTACCACCCTAATTGGACATAATAAAATATATCCCACTTTATTAAAAAGCTCCGATATGTTTCATAATCGCTTCAATCTGAATTGCTTTCAGCCAGTGACAATTCTCTCTTTTAGATTTTCTATCACAATTACTTTGTATCATCAACACTTAATTATTAACATGTAATATTCATTTTAAACAGTTTTTCCTGATTTGTCAAGTTTTATTCATATGTATACCACAAACCACTATCTTTTAATTCTTTAATTTTCTTCTCATGTTCACTATTTGTTCTTGAAAAATAAACTTTTCCATTCTTATCAGCAACAAAGAAAAGTGCATTTGTTTCCTTAGGCTCAATAACTGCCTTAATAGAACTCTCGCTAGCCATACAAATAGGCCCAACTGGAAGTTTTCCAGCCATTGAAGTAGAACGAGTATTATAAGGATTTTTGCTATTAAGTTCAGCATTTGTCAAATCACGCTCATCCATATCAATTTTAGTAGCATAATAAGTTGTAACATCACTTTGTAAAGCCATCTTTCTATCTAATCTATTATAAAAAACCCCAGCAACCTCAGCTCTATCATCCTTATTTCTAGCCTCTAACTCCACAACAGACGCAAGAGATAACAATTCATGAACAGAATAATCACTTTCCTCAATCTCATCTTTATACTTAGTCAAAACAGTATCCATTTTATCAAGCATTCTACCAAATATAGTCTTAACATCCTCACTCTTATTAGCTAAAGTATATGTATCAGGATATAAATAACCTTCTAAAGAATAATAAATATCCTCATCTTTAATATCCTCGTCAATAAACCAATACTTTTCAATTAAAGAATCAATATATTCTTTATCCTGTAATAAGTTAAATACATCCTCTTCAGTATTATCAGTTTTTTCCTCAATTGTAGCAGCAATCTTTCTTATATTCTTCCCCTCAACAAAAGTAATAGTAACTGTTTCATCAAGCACTATACCATCATTTAAAACCTTAATAATATCCTCTACTGACATATTTTTATCAAGTTCATATTTACCAGCTTGCATAGCTGTGCTCGAATTAATTTTAGTATATACTTTAAAAGCCATTGCACTCTTAATAACGCCCTCTTTTTCTAATTGATCAGCAATAGCTGATATTCCGCTTCCCCCAGTTATTGTAATAGTAACCTTCTCACTATTACTTTGAATTGGTTTTAATAAAGATTTATAAACAATATTTGCACCAACAATCCCTATCACAAAAATCACTAATAATATAATAAATATTAATAAAATCTTTGAAAATCCATTTTCTTTTCTCATATATTTCTCCTTTACAAAACAATATTTGTTATACCTTTTAATATATCTTTATTCAAATTAGGTTGAGCAGTAACAACCACACCAACACCTAAATTATTCATTCTAGCTTTCAATTCTTTTAAAAACTTATAATAATTATCCACATTATCTATAGAAGAAATATCTATTTTCACAAAAGTATCTCTAGGTTGTTTTGCAATTTCACTAGATACCTTATTTATCAAATCTTTCTCAATCTCTTGTCTACCATCATATTTAACAATTTTCTCTTTAAAACCAGAATAAGTTTCATCAGTAACAACTACAACATTAGAAGACTTCTCATCAAACTTATCAT
This sequence comes from uncultured Clostridium sp., assembly GCA_948465565.1. GTDB lineage: Bacteria > Bacillota > Clostridia > TANB77 > CAG-508 > UMGS1994. Next base: position 22,292 of record CAOJXR010000006.1, on the reverse strand, counting down.
AATCATTTTGAGACAAATTATATCTTTCTTTTTCTATACTTACTAATTTAGACTTTTTCACATATCCAACAGCATAATCTGCAGTTTTAACTCTAACCCAGCCATTATTCATATCCTGAATAATAGTAACATTATCTCCCTGTTGCAATTCTTCAATATCCTTAGAAATATTAGTCATCTTATATTTTAAAGGAATATTTCTATTTACAACTGCCACAACTTTTTCCTCAGACAACTTTTCAATATTCAATCTATTTAAATCTTTCAGATAATCAACTTCAATATTATAAACATTCTCTAATTCAGAAATTGGAAAATAGTAGATACCATCCTTTTCTAGAACCTTACCCTTTATCTTCTCTCTAGTTCCATTCACAAACATATGATTTTCATTTTCAGTAATCTCCAGAATTTTATTTTGTGAAATTGAAATATATCTTCTCATATTACTATCATTTTTTTCATAATATAAATCTTGATTTAAATATCTTTGTACATCTGCCTCAGACAAATAAATAATCCCATTTTCATCAATATACACACTATTAGAAAGTTCAACATTTGATTCATTTTGAATAATAACAGCCATCTCATCAGATGTAGCTCTTTTAAAATAAGCTGCATATCTCAAAATATATAGTACTGCAACCAATAAAACCGCTACTAATACAATCTTACCAATCAAACTATTTTTTTTAAATTTAATTTTATTCTTCTTTTTTGAGTTCATTTATACAATCTCCTATTACCAGTTCTGTATATTTATATCATAATTAGTCATTTTATTAAATAGAATTTAAGAAAAAAATATTTATTTTTTCAAAAAGTCTTTATTTATGGGCATTTCTGTGCTATAATATAAAAGTAATCGTGGAAAAAAATACAAAATCAAATATATAAATTTTAAGGAGGAAGAAAATATGACACTTTTTCTACTTATAGTATTAGCTTTAATAATAGTATTATTAGTAAAATCAATTAAAGTCGTAAAACAATCTGAAGTATATATTATAGAAAGATTAGGTAAATTTCATAAAGCTGCAGATGCTGGTTTAACAATAATTATCCCATTTATTGATACAGTACGATCAGTAGTAAGTTTAAAACAACAAACAATGGATGTACCACCACAAGAAGTAATAACAGCAGATAATGTTACAATAACAATTGATACAGTCGTATTCTACAAAGTCATCAACCCAGCAAAAGCTGTATATGAAATACATTCACTAAAAAAAGGGCTAGAATATTTAGCAATAACAACAATACGTGATGTTGTTGGTAAAATGGAACTTGACGAAAGTTTTAGTGCCAGAGAATCAATAAATATCCAATTAAAAGCTATTCTAGACGAAGCAACAGACCCTTGGGGCTGTAAAGTTGACCGTGTTGAAATAAAGGATATCACTCCTCCACCAGACATAAAAGACGCAATGGAAAAACAAATGAATGCAGAAAGAAATAAAAGAGCATTAATCTTACAAGCTGAAGGAGAAAGACAATCCGCAATAACACTTGCTGAAGGTAGAAAAGAAGCTGCAATCTTAGATGCAGAAGCAGACAGAGAAGCAAAAATAAGAAGAGCAACAGGTGAGGCTGACGCAATCAGACAAGTAGCAGCAGCAAAAGCAAAAGAAATCCAAATGGTATATGATGCAATAAAAGAAGCCAACCCAGACGATAAACTAGTACAATTAAAAGCATTAGAAGCATTACAAGAAGCATCAAAAGGTGAAGCAAATAAAATATTCATTCCATTTGAAGCAACAGCAGCTCTTGGCAGCCTAGGTGCAATAAAAGATGTCGTAACAGACAAGAAAGAAGATAAAGATAAAAAAGAAACAGTTTAAACTGTTTCTTTTTTTAATATATCATTTAATGAATAAATCAAATATTGAACCTCTTCTAATGTATTTTCTCTACCAAAAGTAACCCTCAAAGAACTCTCCGCAATCTTTACATTGTGAGTCATATTCATCAAAACATTAGACGGCATTGGAAGCCCAGCACTACAAGCAGAACCACTAGAAGTACATATTCCTCGTCTATCTAATTCCTCCACCAAATAAGCACCTTTATGTCCAATAAAAGAAATATTCATATTACCAGCTAATCGATTTTCCATATCTCCATTAACGAAAACATTAGAAAAATTACTAACAACAGATTTAACATAGCTATCTCTAAGAAGTCTCATTTTATCAACATAAACAAGTCTATTTTTATCAGCAATTTCAATAGCTTTACCAATTCCAACAATCCCGGCAACATTTTCAGTTCCAGACCTTTTCTCTTTTTCCTGATGACCGCCATCTTGTTGCCTCAAAAACTTAATACCATTTCTAACATACAAAACGCCAACACCCTTAGGTGCATAAAACTTATGTCCAGACATAGAAAGAGCATCAATTTTCATCTTTCTAACATTAATATCAACACTACCAATCGCTTGAACACTATCTGTATGAAAAATAATATTATTAGCTCTAGCAATTCTACCAATTTCCTCTATCGGTTGAATTGTACCAACTTCATTATTAGCAGACATTATTGAAATTAAAATTGTATCTCTTCTAATTGTCTTTCGCAACTCTTCTACATCAATAATTCCATTTTCCTTAACAGATAAATATGAAACCTCAAATCCTTCGTTCTCTAAAGTTTTACATGTTTCTAAAACAGCAGGATGCTCAATACTACTTGTTATAATATGTTTTCCAAATTTCCTATACGCCTTTGCAATTCCCTTAATCGCCAAATTATCACTTTCACTACCGCAACTTGTAAAATATATTTCATTTGGACTTGCACCAATTACATTTGCTACTTGTTTTCTTGCATTTTCTACAGCTTCTCTACTACTTCTTCCCAAACTATAAAGCGCAGAAGCATTACCATAGTTATATTGTAAATATGGTAACATCTCTTTTAAAACAGCATCATCAATCTTAGTAGTAGCAGCATGGTCTAGATAAACTATATGATCCATAACACCAATTCCTTTTTTATTTATATATTATGCAATTTTTCAGTATTATGTAACTTGAAGATTAAAAAATATTTTTAATCCTCAAATCATCCTTCTCCTCAATATGTTTAATAACAAAAGACATTTGATTAGCCTCACTAAAAGCCTCATCACTTTCCATTTTAATATATGATTCTAAAAGCACTAATGAAGATTGAACTTTCTCAAGTTCGTCATGTTCAATATAACAAGAAAGAACTGCCTCTGACTCATCTAAATATCCTCTTATCTCGCCAATTTTATCTTCAGCCCTCTCATAATCCTCATCTTCAAGTATTGGACTTATTTCATCTAAAAGACCAATAATATGATTTAATTTACTATCAACAAAATTTCCAACAAAAATATTCCCAACAACAATTACGCCAATAACAATAGCCGAAATAATTATCTCTTTCATTATTATTTTCCCTCCTTCTTTTGACAGAATATCTTTCCAGAAGCATCAATAGTAACAACTAAAGCTTGCTCTGGCTCAAAACCAAACTTACTAACTTGAGATTCAAGCCATTTATAATCCTTATTAATCTTAGATAAATTTTCACGCTGTATAACACCATCAATAACCAAATCATAAGAAATTCCATCATACTCAGATTTAATATTCATATCTTCCAAAGTAGGATTTCTCTTCTCTGGTTTCAAAATAACATTAATTTCTCCACTTGTCTCCAAAATTGCATACTCAACATCACCAATATTAAATACATCTTTTCCTCTAAGTCTCTCCTGCAATTCATTAATTGTATATCTCTCTTTTTTAAGTTTCTGCTCATCAATTTTTCCTCTATATATTAATATAGAAGGTTTACCACAAATAACTCCTCTAAAATTAATACTCTTCAAATTTGCCAAAGAAATAAGTAAATGCATTATAAGCAAACTCAAAATAGGAACAATACCATTAAAAATAGGAACACCAACATCAGACATTGGAATAGAAGCCAAATCAGCAATCATAATTGAAATAACAAGCTCAAATGGTTGAAGCTGTCCAATCTCCCTTTTCCCCATAAATCTCATAACAGCCAAAACTAAAATGTACAAAATAATTGTTCTAATAAAAACAATAAGCATAATAAAAACCCCTAATTTTCAAAATATATTTTTATTTTTAACAAAATTTTATTTAATATGCATAAAAAATTTTTATTTGTCAAAAATAAAATTGAACATTGATTATTGCGATGTTTATTTTTAAACTGGAAAAATATCAGTTTAAAATGGGAGGTTTTAACTATGGATAATAACAATTCAAGTACACAAAGCACTTCCACAATGGGTATGGTTGGTCAAATATTTGGAAGACTCGTTGCAGCCGCAATTATATTAGGGGTAACAGCCTTCTTCACACCTGGATTTACAATAAATAATTTTTGGTCACTAGCCCTTGCAGCCATCGTTTTAACTGTAATGGATTATTTAATAGTAAAATTTACAGGACTACAAGCAATGGCATTTGGTAAAGGTTTTGTAGGTTTTGTTCTTGCCGTGGTAATTTTATATGCAACACAATTCTTTGTTGCAGGTTATTCAATTTCATGGATGTCAGCCATAATTGGTGCCTTAATATATGGTGTAATTGATTACATTTTACCTGGAGAACAAGGCATGTAAAAAGATTATATAACTATAATCTAATATGAGAAAAGCGATGTGTTTTCTTTTCAAAACATATCGCTTTTCTATACATACATTTTAATAAGAGTCAAAAGAAGCAAGTATTGCTTCTTTTAGCTCTATCTCTTGTTCCAGCCCTCTTTAACAACTTGCCTCTCTCTCGCAATTGCCAAACTATCACCTGGCACATCATCAGTAATAGTAGAACCAGCAGCAACCAAAACATTATCACCTAAAGTAACTGGTGCAACCAAATTAGTATTAGAGCCAATAAAACAATCATCACCAATAATAGTCTTATGCTTATTCACACCATCATAATTACATGTAATTGAGCCACATCCAATATTAACACCTGTGCCAATCTCACAATCTCCCATATAAGATAAATGAGGAACTTTACTACCATATTTAACTGTAGTCTTTTTAATCTCAACACAATTTCCAATTTTAACTTTATCAGCCAAATTACATTTTTCTCTGATATACGCATTAGGTCCAATTTCGCAATCCTCGCCAATAACACAGTCAGACTTAATTGTTGTATTAGGATGAATTACTGTATCTCTACCAATTTTAACATCTTCATAAATATATGTAGTATCAGAATCCTCAATAGTAACTCCATTTAACATGTGCATTGTATTAATTCTCATTCTTAAAATTCTACCTAATAATTCAAGTTGAACTCTATCATTAACACCTAAAATTTCAGTATTATCCTCAACAATCACAGCACCAACTTTTAAGTCTTTATTCTTCATAACCTTTATAATATCTGTCAAATAAATTTGTCCATTATCACGAGCCTTAACCTCTTTAATAGCAGTACACAAGCTCTCAATATCAAAACAATAAATTCCAGAATTTATTTCTCTAATCTGTTTTATTGTAGAATCTGCATCAAATTCCTCAACAATCTCTTGAACTTCACCAATATCATTTCTAACAATTCTTCCATAACCTGTTGGATTATCAGAAATCGCAGTAAGTAAAGTTACACTTTCCCTCTCATTTCTATTTCTATCAACTAATCTCTCAATTGTATCCTTCTTAATTATAGGCACATCACCATACAAAACAATAACTTGACCAGATTTAGACTCAAGTTCTGGAATAGTCTGTAAAAGTGCATGACCCGTTCCAAGAAGTTCCTCTTGCACTACATATTTAGTTCTATCTTTTAAAACCTCTATAACTTGTTCCTTTTGTTCACCAACAACAGTTATAATCTCATCACAATTAATCTTTTCAGCAGTTTCAACAACTCTTGAAACAAGTTCTTTTCCATATAATTTATGTACTAATTTTGATTTCTTTGAATTCATAGCAGTACTTTTTCCAGCTGCCATAACTATAGCAATTTTATCTTTTTTCATATTACAATCATCCTTTCTTAAAAAAGATATTTGTATTCTATCACACAGAATTAGTTTTTTCAATCAATGTAAATAATAAAAAAGGTCCAAACAATTATCATAAAAGTTTGGACCCCTTAACTAAACTTAAACTATAACTAATTTCTGCAATTACAGAAAAAATATATTACTGTTATAATTGCAAGCACACCTAAAATCGTAGCAACTGCTGCAAAATATGTGATAGCAGTTATAACGAAAGCACCAGCAAAAGCACCTATTATTACTCCAATTACAAATAAAAATAAAGCAATTAGAATATATAATACTCTCAATAAACAGCAACATTTTTGATTTCTTCTACTACAACAAATTGTAACTTGTGGTTCCATATTTGCACCTCCAAACCTCTGGTTTATACATAATATGATTTATTTCCCCACTTTGTTACATTAACATCTACTATTGTATCCATATTCAACATTTTTCACAAACTCTGCAAAAACTCTCTATCTCTTACATATCTTCTGTTATAATTTCATCACCAAGAACCTTATATACATTTTCAAGTTCCTTTTTCAAAGTATTATACATACTAGCACCAATACTCGTATCTCCAGCTTCATACTTTTCAATTTCAGCCTCTATATCCATAACTTTAAAACGTTTAAGCTGTCTTGAATTATAAAAATTAAACATATAAGTTGGTGTATACTTTACCTGGTCTATGCTAATCTTACCAGTCTCACCACTTTTAGTTAACTGAATATCCAATATAACAGATTGTCTAGAATTCTCTGCCTTCTGACCAGACATAAAATTACCTAAAGAATAAATAACAAAACCATCCTTCTCAGTTCCATCCTCAAGAACAACAGTCCTTTTCTCCATTGGTTCCAAACAATGTGTATGACTACCTAATATCAAATCAACTCCATTTTGGAACAAGAAATCAGCAAGTTCCTCTTGTTGTTTCGTTTGAGTAAGCCTATACTCCTCTCCCCAGTGCATATTAACACAAATAACATCAATACCAATCTCTTTTACACTATCAATATCATGTTTAATTTTATCTTTATCAATAAAATTAACCGCAAACTCTTTTCCCTTAGGAACAGGAATTCCATTTGTACCATAAGTATAATTCAAAAATGCCATCTTAATCCCATTAACATCTTTAATAAGATATTGCTGACTAGCTTCCTCTGTTGCATATGTTCCCATATGCTCAATTCCTGCCATATCCAATTCATTCAATGTACTTACCATTCCAGAAAAACCTTTATCTAAACAATGATTATTCCCAGTAGCAAGAATATCAAATCCTAATTCCCTTAAATCAGTCGCCAAAGCCTCTGGAGAATTAAATAAAGGATAATTACTATATCCAACACTCTTACCAGCAAAGTTCGTCTCAAGAGTACCTATAGCAATATCTGCATTATCAAAATATTTCTTTATATCCTCAAAACTATATGAAAAATCATACGTACCTGTAGAAGCATCATATGCATCCCAAAAGTTCGTATTATGGCAAAGAACATCTCCACCAACAGTCATATGAATTGTTATATCATCTGGAATAATAGGTTCATCAATCTTAGCAACATTATCCTCAGATATTAACCCACTATCCTCCTTAGGCATAGTTATAATCTCAAAAACACCAAACACAATAAAAATTGATATAATAGTAGCCACAATAAATTTCTTCATACTTTTCTCCCCTTTATATAATCTATTTTTCACAAATCACTATAATATTATAAATATCATACTATTATATTAAAAAAACACTAAAATATCAGACTCATCATCCAATATTTTAGTGTATATATCCATATATTACAAGCTCTCAAAAATCTCCACAATCTTTTCTCCTTGTGGATGATCTTCAGAATTTATAAGAATCAAACCTTTATTATACTTAACCTTAAACTCATAATCATTAAATGATGGCATAATAACCTTCTGTTCCTCTTGAGCCTTTTTTATATTTGTTACAGTCAATTCATCAGATTTATCTAAATCAAATTTATAAACTTGTATAACTTCATTATCAATTTTATAAGAAACACCCTTTGCTGCCCCAATTAGATTACATTCTGTATTTTCATTTTCCTCTGCTATCTCTATTTCATTTTCTATAAGTTTATTTTTAAAACTATCAATTGAAGCTACCTCTTTAACCAATTTCTTAGCCTCTTGTTTGGGTGCATTAACATTATGCTCTTTATTATATAAAAATATGCTAGATATAGAAGCAACAGCAATCAATAATACTAGCCCTATAACTACATACGTATTCTTATTTTTCATATCTCCTCCAACTTCCCCACGCCTCACATTATAATAATATTTTCAGAATTTTGCAACATTTTTCGATAATAAAATTCTACCATACTTAACTCATATCCTAATATTTTATCTCATAAAACAAAAAACTTTGTAATCTTATATATTTAAGAATTACAAAGTTTTACAGTGGTGGCTCGAAGTGGAATCGAACCACTGACACGGGGATTTTCAGTCCCCTGCTCTACCAACTGAGCTATCGAGCCAAATATAAAGACTATCTATTTCTAGATAGTCTCTGGCGACCCGGAACGGGCTCGAACCGTCGACCTCTAGCGTGACAGGCTAGCGTTCTAACCAACTGAACTACCGGGCCATAAAATGGTGGTCGCTATAGGGCTCGAACCTATGACCTCCTGCTTGTAAGGCAGATGCTCTCCCAGCTGAGCTAAGCGACCATTTTCAATTGTCAGTCATCGCTGACAATTGATAGTATACTAGATTTTAACATTCTTGTCAACATTTTTTTTAATTTTTTTTTATTTTTTTAATAAATCAATAGCCTTCTGTAATTGATTATCATTCTCTCTTGTTAGAGTATCAATCGTTTTATCCAATTGTACTTCCTCATCAGGTTCAATTCCAACCTTATGAATTTTATTCTCTTTTGGTGTAAAATATTCTGCAGTAGTAACCTTTAGTGCTCCACCCAAAACCTTAGGATAAACATTTTGGATAACACCTTTTCCATACGTTCTTGTTCCAACAATTGTTGCAACATCATAATCTTTTAATATTCCAGTTAAAATTTCAGATGCACTAGCAGAATACTCATTAACCAATACAACAACAGGCATATTAATTGTCTTTCCATGTTTAGAATAATTAATAGTTCTCTCTCCATCTTTATCCTCAGTAATAAGTAGCTTTTCATCCTTATTTACAAATAAATCAGCTATATTAAGTGCAGATTGAACATATCCACCTGTATTATCTCTTAAATCAACAATCAACGATTTAGCACCTTTATTTTTCAAAGCTTTATACGCATTTTCAAATTCATCAGCACTTGTATCAGTAAAAGAATCAAAATCGATATATCCAATATTATTTTCTAGCATTTCAGATTTAATCTCATATACTTTAATAGCAGCTCTTTCAACATCAAAAGTTAACTCATCTTCTCCACGCAACACCTTAACTTTAACTTTTGAACCTTCTGGTCCTTTAACTTTTGAAGACACATATTCAACGCCTTTAGTAGAAACATCCTCTGAATTAACTTCCTTTATAATATCTCCAGGTTTAATACCAACTTTAGCAGCAGGAGTCTCTTCACTAATTGTACCTGTTACAACAGTAATTCCAGAACCTCTTACTTCAGATAAATATACGCCAATTCCGACAAAATCACTTAATGATGTCTGCAAATCTTCCCATTCTTCTCTAGTCATATATTCTGTATATGGATCACCTACACCTTCCACATATCCTTTCAATGCAGCTTGCTTCATTTCATCACTATTCAATTCTCCTTTATAAGTTGCCTCTAAAATCGTTCTCAATTCATCCAAAGAATCTGAAACATCTTTTGACCCCTCATAAGAATTAATCAATAATCCTTTGCTAGCCAAATACCTATCATAAACGAAAACACTTACGCACATTGTAATAAGCATTGTTAAAACAATCGCAATAATAATTTTTACTTTTACCTGATATTTTCTGTTCTCATCCTCCATGTCATTCCTCCTAAATAATTTATATTCAACAATTTAGGGCGCCATTCGCTGACGCCCTATACTTATCAATTTTTGTTATATTGGTAAATATTTATATGGACTTACTTTATTATTAGAACCACCTGGTGCAAGTCTAACTTCAAAATGTAAATGTGGTCCTGTAGAATTTCCTGTTGTACCAACTTTCATAATCTGTTGACCTTGTTTAACTTTTTGCCCTTCACTAACAGTAATTGAGCCTCTTTGACCATGCGCATATAAAGTATACGTACCATCATGATGATTTATCATAACATATGTACCATAACTATTTGTTAAATTCTGAGTTAAAATAACTGTACCATCTTTAACAGCATACACAGGTTGACCATTTATTCCTCCTGAACCAAAATCAACAGCACCATGATATCCACCCCAAGAATAATATAATCCAGTAGTTATTTTTGTATATGCAGCTGGAAGTGGCCAAATATATCCACCTGGACTAACTGTCGAACTTGAACCACCACCATTAGGCTTATTCTGTTCTTGCTGTCTTCTCTCCTCTTCTTCCTTAAGAGCCTTAGCAATAGCAGCTCTAATCTTAGTATCTTCTGCCTGCATTTCCTCTATTTTTTGTTGTAATGCCTTTTCTTCCTCTGATAATTGACTATACTTTGCATTTTTCTCTGATTTGGCTATATCCAAAGATTCCTTTTTTAATTCCTGGTTTTTCTTAGCATCCTCAAGAGCTAGTTTACTATCTTCTAGAATTTTCTTTGATTCTTCAATTTGAACCTTTGTCTCTTTAATTGTCTCTATTAATCTTGTATCAGCCTCAGCCATTTGCTCAATATAATAATACTTAGACAAAAAATCTGTTAATCCATCTGAACTAAGTAACACATCCAAATATGTTGTATCACCTAATTTATATGAAGCAATAAGCCTTTTCTTTAAAAGTTCTTGTTTTTCCTCTAAATTTTTTTGAGTCTTATCTAATTCATTTTCAGCACTTGTGATTTTCGCAATAGTATCTTCAATCTGTTGTGTTAAATCATAAATCTCATTCTGATAACTACTAATTTTCGAATTTAAATCATCAACCTCTTTTTGAATAGCTGACATATTATTTCTAATTTCCTGTTGTTCATTTTTCGCATCATTTATATCATTTTGTGTTTGTTGATGTTGCTGTTGTAATTCTGAAGAAGTAGCCGCAAACGAAATTAATATATTACCTAAAAAAGTACAAACAAAAATCATAATAATACAAATCAAAACTACCTTAATTCTTTTGTTTTTCACTAAAGAGTCCTCCTTAATTTTAATTACCTTACTGTTGTAGTAATATATGGTATCGGATTAACATACTGTCCATTTATTCTAACTTCAAAATGAGCATGAGGTCCTGTAGAATACCCTGTACTACCAACTTTCAAAACTTCTTCTCCCCTTTTAACTTCCTGTCCAACTTGAACTAATATTTCTGAACCATGTGCATATAAAGTAGAAACTCCACCACCATGGTTTATCATAACCATATTACCATAAGCATTATTCCATCCAGCCTTTACAACAACTCCATCATTTGCTGCAATAAAAGGTGTTCCAAGAGGTGCACCAATATCTGTACCTGTATGCAATTTATACACACCTGTTATAGGATGCGTTCTCATTCCAAACTCTGACGTAATACGTGTATATCCTGGTACTGGCCAAGCCATTTCCCCACCAACATAATCAAAACCAATATGTAAAGCCGCAGCCTCTAAAATCTCAGCCTCAACTTTCTTTATCTCAGTCTGCATCTCAATAATATCAGTAGTATACTTTTGTTCTTCTTCTGATAACTGTCTAATATACGCATCTTTTATAGTTTGCTTATTAGCTAAAGAAACCGCTTTATTTTCACTTTCCTCTAATGTTTGTGCTAATTGTTTTTTTTGTTTTTTTAATTCTAACTTTGCAAGTTCTAATTCTTCTTTTTGTTTATTTGTCTTAACCAATAGCTCACTATCAGCCTCAACCATTTCAGAAATATAATAATATGTTGAAATAAATTCAGGTAATGAACTAGCCTGTAGCAAATAATCTAAGTACTGTATTTCACCAGATTTATATGATGCAACTAAACGTGCTTCCAAAATCTTTTTTTGTTTATTATATGTCTCTGTTATCTCCTCAAGTTCAACCTCATTCTTCTCAATACTCTCTTGCAACTCTTTACTCTGACTTCTAAGTAAATCAACCTCAATTTCTTGAGAAGTTATATCTTCATTCATTTGTAAAATCTGCGCTGCTAGCTCTGAAATATCTGACTGAATAATTTCAACCTGTATATTTGAAGCCTCTAGCTGACTCTGGAGATTCGCTTGTTGATCCCTCAAATTAGAAACATAATCACCAAAAGACTTGCAAGAAAGCCCCATTATTATAAGGCACATTACAGTTAAAATTACTAAAACCTTAATAATTTTCTTTCTCATAATCATGCTCCCTTTTTATAATTATCAGTACTATACCTCTAAGTATTTCTTCATAGAAATTGAACTACCAAGTACTCCAATTCCAATTCCAAGTGTCATATAAACTATTAAAATTAATTTATACAATTCTTTAAATGTTAATAATGCAACACTAATCTTAATATGACTCAATGCAAGCATTATCTTTTGAACAACTATTGTATATCCAAAATAAATAATTAACATTGTAAATAATGCTGCTAAAACTCCAATAATCATACCTTCAACAATAAATGGCCAACGAATAAAAGAGTTTGTTGCACCAACATATTTCATAATTGAAATTTCTTTTCTTCTTGCATGAACTGTTAATTTTATTGTATTAGAAATAATGAATACTGAAATCGCAATTAATAATATTAAAAGTACACCAGTAACAATCTTTATACCATTTGCAATACTTATTAAAGCATTTACAGTTTTATCACTATTTAAAATATCATCAATATAACTTTTACCATCAATTGTTATCTGTCTTATTTTCTCTTGAACTTCTGCACTTCTTTCAAGATTAGATAATTTTACAATTACTGAATCAGGAAAAATGTTCTCATCGCCTTCATATACTGAAAGCAAATCTGCATGATTTTTCATTCTTTCTTTCATTTTATCCAAAGCATCTTGTCTAGTATAAATTTGAGCAGAAGAAACTCCATCAATTGAAAGTATCATATCTCTAACTTGTTGAACTTCTGAACTATCAGCCTCATCTATGATAAAAACCTGCATTCCTTGTTCTTCTTCAATAGTTTTCATTACATTATTAACATTCTGCCCAATAATGAAAAATATACCAAACATAAGCATCGTAGCCATCATAATACATAAAGATGCCATTGTTGATTTTTTATTTTTAAATAAATTTCTAATACCTTCCCCAATATGGTATGTTAAAATATTATATCTCACTTTAAAATCACCCTTTTACTTTATTTCTTCGTATCCACCTTTTTGGTCTCTAACAATATTTCCTTGATGTATATGGATAACTCTTTTATTCATCGCATCTACTATATTTTTAGCATGTGTAGCCATAACAACAGTAGTTCCTCTTAAGTTAATATCATTTAATAAATTCATAATCTCCCATGCAGTATCTGGATCTAAGTTTCCAGTAGGCTCATCAGCAATAATCATTGAAGGATTATTAACTAAAGCTCTTGCAAGTGCAACTCTCTGTTGCTCACCACCAGATAACTCATTAGGGTACATTTTAGCTTTAGCACTCAACCCCACCAAAGACAAAACCATTGGTACTTGTCTTCTTATATGTCTTGGTGTAGCCTTAACAATATACATAGCAAAAGCTACATTTTCATAAACCGTTTTATCAGGCAATAATCTAAAGTCCTGAAAAACAACTCCCATACTTCTACGCAAAAATGGAACTTTCTTAGGTTTTAAAAATGTAGTATCCTTTCCATTAATTATAATATTTCCCCTTGTAGGCTCTTCCTCTTTCAAAATCAACTTAATTAAAGTAGACTTTCCAGAACCTGAAGAACCTACTAAAAACACAAATTCACCTTTATCTATTCTAAAGTTCGCATTATGAACCGCTTCTGTACCAGTGTCATAAACCTTACTTACATTCTTAAATTCAATCATTTTTATCTCCTTATAAATTTCGACTAAATTCACTTATTTACTACTCTATAATACCAATAATGAATTTCAAATGCAATAGAAAATTTTGAAAAAAAGCGCAAAGAAGAAGATTACAAAAATCTTCTTCCCCTATTTTTCTGCAATTTTCTTTTTTAAATATTCCATATAAAATTCATATTGTTCTTTTGTATAACAAACTAAATAAATAACTTGCGCACGTGGCTTAACTTTTCTAGTTTCCTCAACCGCAAAATCAATTGCAATTTTTCCACCAATTTCAATTGGACAGCCATAAACGCCCATTCCTAAACAAGGAAAAGCAACTCGTCTGCAATTAAAATCGCTAGCCAATGAAATAGAATTTTCATAACATTTTCTCAAAAGCTTTTCTTTGTCATTCTTCTGCTCTTCAAACCATTTTGGAGCAACAGTATGAATAATAAAATCAGCTTTTGACTTATACCCTCTAGTTATCTTAGCTTCACCAGTCTCGCACCCCTGCAAAATCTTACATTTATATAATAACTCTTGACCACAAGCATTATGAATTGCCCCATCAACACCGCTACCACCAAGCAAAGAATTATTAGCAGAATTTACATAAGCATCAACATTAAGTTTAGTAATATCGCCCTGTATAATTTTAATCATACTATCTTCTCTACCATAAACAGGCTCTGGCTTTTCAATCTTTTTGCTACTAGATCGTAATATCTCATCAAATTCCTCACACATAGCCCTGATATATGTATATTTTTTTAAGTCAATTCTCCATTCAGGATTTATTGATTCTAACCCATAAAAAATTCCTGCCAATCCGCCTGTACAAGCACCTACAGTATCAGTACTACCTCCTAAATTAACAGCACCAATTATAGCTTGATTAAAACTATCTGTATTCAAAAAAGTCCATAAAACAGCCTCTAAAGTATCAACAATATAATTTGTCGACCTAATCGCCTCTATTGGTAATTCCTCTATATTTTTCTTCAAAATTCTATTATACATATCAATAGAACCTCTAGAAAATTGAGAATAATTAGCCCTCTGGATTTCTTTATAAGCATCATATTTTGACTTGCCTGCAAGCAATTCCATTGCATATAAAACATATATATAGCAACCTAAAATACTAACATCATGTGCATGTGTAATACTAGAAACCTTTTTAACACTACTAAAAATTTCACTTTGCTGCATATTAGCACTATAACAATAATACGCAATAGGAAGCATTCTCATTAAAGAACCATTCCCATTACTATCTTCAGCAGCTGAACCACTCTCAAAAGGTTGTCCATCTTTTTCAAAACGTGAAAGAGCAATCAAAGTCGTTCTCTCAATATCAAACCTCTCTCCTCCAGCAGTATATTTTGAATGTTCCATCCATTCAGTTAAACGATTTCCAATATCTATAGTTGAAATACCAAAGCTTTTAATTATAGACTCCATTGTTGCCAAAGTAGTAGAAGTTTCATCAGACCACGTACCTAATGGCTGATCGTGGCTTCCTCCATCTATCATTTGCGTAGTTGGATTCTCAAATAATTTTTCTCTAGACATAAATTTCAATGGTACTCCCAATGCATCCCCTATTGCAAAACCAATTATTCCATTTCTACTATTCATATTTTATCTAAACTTCTTTCCTTATCCTTTTTTCTCTATTTCTCTAACTATTGCATCACAATCAATTTCAAATTTAGTCATCAATTCTTGTGCCTTACCAGATTCACCAAATCTATCTTTAACTCCCATTTTTGTTAAAGTAGCTGGATAATTCTCACAAAGCACATCTGCAATTATACTTCCAAGACCACCAATTATACTATGGTCTTCAATGGAAATCAATCTTTTTGTTTCTTTTGCACATTTTATAATCATTTCTTTATCAATAGGCTTAATAGTATGCACATCAACTACTCTAATATGTATTCCCTTTTCCTCAAGCTCTTCTTTAGCTTTTATTGCCTCAGCAACACAAACTCCTGTTGCAAAAACTGTTACATCAGTTCCATCACCTATTTGAACAGCTTTTCCAACTTCAAATTCTTGATTTTCTTCATATATAATATTAGAAGCTAACCTACAAGTCCTAATATAACAAGGGCCTTTTATTTTACTTACCTCTTTTACAGCCCACTTAGTTTGAACATCATCAGAAGGGCAAAACACAGTCATATTAGGAAGACCCTTCATTATATTAATATCCTCTAACATCTGATGTGTAGCACCATCTTCACCGACAGTAACTCCTGCATGGCTTCCACAAATCTTAACATTCAAATTAGGATAACACACACTATTTCTAATTTGGTCATACGCTCTACCAGTTGCAAAAACTGCAAACGTACTTGCAAAAGGTATCTTACCACAAGTAGCCATTCCAGCAGCAGTCCCAATCATATCTTGTTCAGCAATTCCAATATCAAAAAATCTTTCAGGAAATTCCTTTTTAAATATATCACTTTTTGTAGCACCTGCTAAATCTGCATCTAAAACAACAACCCTCGAATTCTCTTTTCCTAAATCTTTTAGAGCCTCACCATAACTCTGTCTAGTAGCTTTCCTCTCCTCTTTCATACTACATCACCTCTTTCATAGCTTCTAAATACTGTTCTTCACTTGGTGCCTTTCCATGCCATCCAACTTGATTTTCCATAAAACTAATACCTTTTCCTTTAATAGTCTTAGCCACAATAACAGTAGGCTTTCCCTTAACAGTCTTAGCCTTTTGAAAAACAGTTATAAGACTATCTATATTATTTCCATCAACTTCAAAAACTTCAAAACCAAAGCTTTCAAATTTCTCTTTAATAGGATATACACTCATTACCTCTTCAACAGAACCATCAATTTGCAATTTATTATTATCAACAATAACACACAAATTATCCAACTTATAATGAGCAGATGTCATTGCAGCCTCCCAAACTTGACCTTCTTCAATCTCTCCATCACCTAACAAACAATAAACTCTAAAACCTTTTCCATCCATCTTAGAAGAAAGTGCCATACCATTTGCAACAGATAACCCTTGCCCCAAGGAACCAGCACTCATATCAACTCCAGGAATATGTTTCATATCAGGATGACCTTGTAATCTCTCGCCTATCTTTCTAAAATTTGCAAGTTCCTCTTTTGAAAAATAACCTCTTTCAGCCAAAGTCGCATACAATGCAGCAGATGCATGACCTTTAGATAAAACAAATCTATCTCTACTTTCATCATCTGGTTTCTCTGGATTTATATTCATCTGATTAAAATATAATGCTGTCAATATATCTGCACAAGATAGTGCTCCGCCTGGATGCCCAGATTGTGCTGAATAAACTTCTTCAATAATATTTCTTCTAATTCTTTTAGCAATTTCCTTTAAATTAAAAATCTCTTCCTCAGTTATTTTCAAAAAAATCACTCTCCTTTAAAACAAACTCTATTTAACAGTAACTATATCATATCTTTATATTCTTTGTAAAACTAATAATAAAAAATTTTTAAGTCAAACAATCTATTACAAAATATCAATCTTAAATTACTCTACATTTCTATCTTCAGTATTTTTTCTAATACTAAGCACTTCTTTATAAATTTCATTCATAGTAGTCTCAATATTTAAAAGCTTACATAAAATTTCATCATTTTTATTCATAAAACTCCTTTCTATTTTAACTACTACATTTCAAGTCAATTCCCCGTACATATTTTCGTATAAAAAATGTAATATTACTATACAGCAATATTACATCAATTTCAAGCAAAATCGTCCTACAAAATTCTACATATTTCCACTTTTTTCAGCAATTTTCGCATACTTAATCAATTTCTCATTAGCCAAATAATTAATTGTACCAGCTGGGAATTTACCATTCTTATCTTTTCTACCAGCAGGAACACCTGTCAAAATCTCGATACCATCCTCAATAGTATTAATCGCATAAATATGGAAAGTACCATCTTTCACAGCTTGAATAACCTCATCATTTAAGTGTAAATTTCTAACATTTTGGCTAGGAATAATAACACCTTGATTTCTATCCAATCCTCTCATCTTACAAATTTGGAAAAATCCTTCTATCTTCTCATTAACACCACCAATAGGTTGAATTTCTCCCTTCTGATTAACAGAACCAGTAACCGCAATAGCTTGATTAATAGGAATATCTGACAAACTTGATAAAATCGCATACGCTTCTGTACTAGAAGCACTATCCCCATCAACTCCACCATACAATTGCTCAAAACATATACTAGCAGTAAGAGAAAGTGGTTTATCCTGTGCAAACATCTCACCCAAATATCCAGTTAAAATCATTACACCCTTTGAATGGCTAGAACCAGACATTTGAACTTCTCTCTCAATGTTTATAACCCCAGCTTTACCAACATACGTGCTAGCTGTAATCTTTGAAGGTTTACCAAATGAATAATCACCAATTGTAATAACAGTCAAACCATTAATCTGTCCAACCTTAAAACCAGAAGTATTAATTAATAGTGCCCCTTCTTTAATCATTTGAAGATACTTTGTATCATATTTTTTAATTCTTTCAATACGCTCATCAAAAGCCTTTTGAACATAATCTTTAGTAACAATTTTAGACTTATCTAACTTAGCCCAAGTAGAAGCCTCCCCAACAATTTGCCCAATTTCACTAAATTGAGTAGAAAGTTTCTCTTTATCACCAGACAGCTTTGACGCATACTCAACAATCTTTGCCATAGCCTCTTTATCAACATCCAGCAAATTTTCCTGCTCACAATAGCTTCTAACAAACCTAACAAGCTTATTTATATTTTCAGTATTTTTAGGTGCCTCTTCCTCAAATTCAACCTTAATTTTAAATAATTTTCTAAAATCCTCATCCATTGATAATAAAGTATGATAAATCTGTGAACTACCAATCAAAACAACCTTTAAATCCAATGGAATTGGCTGTGGTTTCAAAGAAACAAGCATCATAGAAGAACGTTGCTCCGCACTATTTTCAATACTTACTTCTTTTACAAGTAATACCTTCTTCAAATATTCGTAACATTGTGGATTTGAAAGCAATTCTTTAGCTTGAAAAATCAAATATCCCCCATTTGCTTTTTGCAACAAACCTGACTTAAGCATAGTAAAATCTGTTTTCAACATTCCAAATTGATTCTCATATTCTAGTTTTCCAAAAATATTTTGGAACATATAATTTGAATCCATTATAACAGGAGCGCCCTCAAGATTACTATTATCAACAAACAAATTAACTCTATAGTTAAGCCAAGGCTCATTAGCCTGTTGTCTAGGTTGCATTGGATTTTGCTGTTTATCTTGATTTGCATCATCATTAACAAACGCATTTATATTTTTTAAAACATCTTTTTTTACACTATCCAAAAATGTATTTATCTTTTTATTTCTTTTATAATTAGTTTTAACATTATTAATATGAATATTTACAGTAAGAAGAGCAACATTTGATTGCCATTCATCTATCTTTTTATCTGATTTATTCTCAATTATTTTAAGTTCTGAAAGAGTTTCAAAAACCATTTCTTGAACAACTTGTGATTTATCCTCAAATCTTTGCTTAACCTCAAGAGGTAATTTTTCATATTCTTCCTCATCAATAGTCTTACCCTCATACACAGGCATCATATAAATACCATTTTGTGCAGACTTAACCTGAAATCCCTCTTTCATTGTTTTAGCATTTAATTTTTCTAAAATAGCAGTTTTCTTAGCTTCAAACTCCTGCTTTATAATTTTTTTCTCTTTTTCAAAATCATCATTATTAAAAGTCTTTTTAATATCTTTTCTAATATTTTTAATAAAAGATTCCATTGTCTCTTGGAAAACTTTTCCCTGTCCAGCAGGCAATGAAACAGCTATTGGCTCATTTGGATCATCAAAGTTATAAATATAACACCAATCATTTGGAACCTTTTCCTTAGCAGCCTTCTCATGTAAAAACTTTCTCGTGTACATCGTTTTTCCAACACCAGCAGGTCCCTCTAAGTACAAGTTATATCCTTTTAAATCAACATTAACACCAAACTCTAAAGCCCTAATTCCTCTATCTTGTCCATATACTAAATTAGTAGTATCATCAAGTTCTTTAATATTATCAAACTTAAACATATCAGGATTACAAACATCTTTTAAATCCTTATAACTCAACTCATTTATCTTTTTCATTTGTAAACAATTCCTCCAAAATTTTCTACCATGATTTTATATCAAAGGCAATTTTTATGCAACAAATTATTACAATTATTCTTTCCAATTTTCAAAATTTTATCTATACACAAATTAAACTTCCTAAAATATTAAAAACACCAACTGCAATCATTCCGAATTACAAAAAACTTAGTCATAATAATTGCATCATATAACTTCTCATAATATTTTTTCCTTCTTCCAATCTCATCAAACTCAAGCTTTTTATATAACTCTATTGCTGGAACATTATCCTCTCTAACTTCTAAAGTAATACAATTTTTATTTTCTTTCTTAGCCTCAGCAACCAAAAATTCTAATAACTCTGTTCCCACATGTTGTCTTCGGAACTCTTTTTTTACGGCAATATTCATAACATGAGCCTCATCAATATTAAACCACAATCCACCAAAAGCAATTATTTCATCATTCTCATCAATTGCAACAAAATATTTAGAATTCTCATTATTAAACTCATCTTCTAAAACAGCATTTGTCCAAAACTCATCATAATTAATCAAATTTTCACAAATTTTCTCCAAATGATTTCTGTTCATTTTAACAATCTTTAGATTCATTTTTCATCCTTTCAGCCTGTGATTTTCTCAAATACATAGGTACAACTTCGTCAGCTGTTAGGAATTCACTTTTGCATGCCTTTTTATATGTAACTATCCCCAAACTAGCTACATCTTGTTTATTATTTTCAGAAAATTTTATATTTTTACCATTCATTTTTTCTTCAATCAAGTCTTTATGCAAAATCGCCCCATCGCCAACAAAAACAATATTATCATATTTATTAATCTTTTCTAAAATAACATTTATATCATCAGCCATAAGTTCCTCTTTACGCTCAACATTTCCATCAAAAATTCCACAATACACTTGATTATTACGAGCATCAATCATAGAACAAATAATCTCAGAATTTCCTATTTCATTACCAGCCAAACTTTCTAATGAAACAATTGGAACAACTTTTATCCCAATAACTTCGGCCATAGCCTTACAACTAGCTATCCCAATTCTAATACCTGTAAATGAACCAGGTCCAATAACAACACCAATTACATCAATATCACTCAAACCTAATTTAGCATCTTCCAAAGATTGTTTTATCAATGGCATAAAATTCTCTGAATGAGTTTTACCATCATCTAAACAATTTTCAGTTATCAATTTATCATCCTCAAAAACTCCTGTAATGCACACGCTACTTGAAGTATCTGCAACCAAAATCCTCATATATCTTCTCCTTCCATTCCACCTTTACTCTCAAGTCATACATAAATATAAAAAATTTTAAATTTTTTCCTCACTAAAATTATTTTCTCTCTATACAAATAACTCTCTCATTCTCAACATCAATATTTCTACTAAAAATAATATGAATATAATTCTTAGGCAAAGCCCCCGCTATCATTTCTCCCCATTCAATCAAGCAAATACCCGTTTCAAAATATTCCTCTCCACCAATAGCATAAAACTCGTCCTCATCTTCCAATCTATAAACATCAAAATGATAAATATTCACATCCTTATTAACATATTCATTCACAATCGTAAATGTCGGACTAGATATCTCATTCTCTAATCCAAAATAAGTTAATACACCTTCTGTAAATTTAGTCTTACCAGAACCCAAATCACCAGTAAGAACAACAACATCACCCTTTTTCAATGTGGCTGCAAACCTTTTCCCTATCATTTTAGTATTTTCTTCTGAATTTGAAATCAATATTTCCATAAAAACTCCTAATACCAAATTTAACATAACATTACTTTTGGTACATTTTATCGCATTACTAAAATTTTTTCAACTATCCCCTTGACAAAAAATAATTATTATTTTATAATCTATACTTGTCAGGGGCATGCAGGTGTAGTTCAATGGTAGAATTCCAGCCTTCCAAGCTGGCTATGCGGGTT
>CAOJXR010000005.1 GCA_948465565.1 uncultured Clostridium sp. | reverse complement strand
TCACGCTGACTATGTTAAAAACATGATTACAGGTGCTGCTCAAATGGATGGTGCTGTATTAGTAGTTTCAGCTGCTGATGGACCAATGCCACAAACAAGAGAGCACATCCTACTTGCTAGACAAGTTGGTGTTAAATATATCGTTGTTTATTTAAATAAATGCGATATGGTTGATGACCCAGAACTATTAGAATTAGTTGAAATGGAAGTTAGAGACTTATTATCTAAATATGAATTCCCTGGAGACGAGATTCCAATCGTTAAAGGTTCTTCATTAAAAGTATTAGAGAGCACATCAACAGATCCAAATGCTCCTGAATACCAACCAATGAAAGAATTAATTGAAGCTATTGATAGCTATATCCCAACACCAGAAAGACCAATCGATCAACCATTCTTAATGCCAGTTGAAGATGTATTCTCTATTACAGGTAGAGGAACTGTTGCTACAGGTAGAGTTGAAAGAGGTATTGTTAAAGTATCTGACGAAGTTGAAATGGTTGGATTAAAGAACGAATCAAGCAAAACTGTTGTTACAGGTGTTGAAATGTTCAGAAAATTATTGGATCAAGCTGAAGCTGGAGACAATATTGGTGTATTATTAAGAGGTGTTCAAAGAACAGATATCGAAAGAGGTCAAGTTCTTGCAAAACCAGGAACAATACATCCACATACAAAATTCAAATCAGAAGTTTATGTTTTAACTAAAGAAGAAGGTGGAAGACATACACCATTCTTTAATGGATATAGACCACAATTCTATTTCAGAACAACTGACGTTAC
Source organism: uncultured Clostridium sp. (assembly GCA_948465565.1). Lineage (GTDB taxonomy): Bacteria > Bacillota > Clostridia > TANB77 > CAG-508 > UMGS1994. The sequence goes on along the minus strand of CAOJXR010000005.1, from coordinate 68,956 downwards.
AGGTGTTATTGAATTACCTGCTGGAACAGAAATGGTTATGCCAGGTGATAACATTGCTATGACTATTGAACTTATTACTCCAATCGCTATCGAAAAAGGATTAAGATTCGCTATTCGTGAAGGTGGAAGAACAGTAGGTTCTGGTATAGTTTCAGAAGTTATTGAATAATAAAAGAGATAAAGCCTAATAACTTAGGCTTTATTTTTTTTGCAAATAAACTTGATTTTTTTTGTTCTGCATAATACAATACATGCATACATGTGTATGAGGGGGAACTATATGAGAATACTATTAGATGCTATGGGTGGAGATAATGCACCTGATGCAACAATAAAAGGGGCTGTAAAGGCAATAAATCAAGTAGAGGCTACTGTTGTTCTAATTGGTAAAGAAGATGTAATTAGGGCGAAATTTAAAGAATTCTATGGAAAAGAACCTGAGGAGATTTCAGATAGATTGGTTGTTAAGAATGCCACTGATACTATTGAGATGGAAGATACTCCTACAATGGCAATTAAGCATAAAAAGGATTCTTCTATGGTTGTTGGATTTAAAATGCTTAAAGAAGATGAGGGAGATGTTTTTATTTCTGCTGGAAATTCAGGTGCTTTGCTTACTGGTGCTACTTTACTTGTTGGCAGAATAAAGGGAATAGATAGACCTGCTTTGGCTGGTATTTTACCTGCTTATCATAGTCAGCTATTACTTATGGATTCTGGTGCAAATACTAATTGTAAACCTATAAATTTACTTCAATTTGCACTTATGTCTACAATATATTTACGTAATACTTTTGGTATTGAGAAACCTGCTATTGGTTTATTGAATATTGGAACAGAAGAAACAAAAGGGAATGAATTGACCAAGGAGTCATATTTATTATTAAAGGAAAAATCAAAGGAATTAGGTATAAATTTTGTAGGAAATGTTGAGGGGAGAGAGGCATTTTCTGGTGAAATTGATGCAATTGTTACAGATGGATTTACAGGGAATATTTTCCTAAAAGCTATTGAGGGATTGGGTAAATTTGTTAAGAAATCTCTTACTGAAAATTTGAAGAAAAATATATTTACTACTATTGGCGCGATACCTTCAATGCCTGCTATCAAAGGGTTTGCTAAGTCAGTTGATTATAAATCTTATGGTGGAGCATTGTTCTTGGGAGTGAAAAAACCTGTTGTTAAAGCTCATGGTAGCAGTGATGAAATTTTGTTTGAATTTACAATCAAGCAGGCTGAAAAATTTGTGAAGAATCAGGCTGTTCCAAAGTTGATTGAGGAATTTGAAAAAATAAATAAGAATAAAAATGAAAATAATGCTTGACATTTTATTATCAATAGAATAATAATATTACAAAGCACATTTAAAGAAAAAGAGGAGGTGTACTTTCAGATGAATACAGAGGAAGTTTTCGAGAAAGTAAAAGGAATTATTGTTGAACAATTAGGTGTAGCTGAAGCTTCAGTGACAATGGAGGCATCATTTATAGATGATTTAGGTGCTGATTCTTTGGACATAGTTGAATTAGTTATGGCTTTAGAAGAGGAATTTGATATAGAAATCCCAGATGCTGATGCTGAGAAGGTTGCAACAGTTGGAGACGTAGTTGAATATATAAAAGAAAATGTTTAATTTTACTTAAAAATTTGAGCAGTGTAGCTATAGGCTATGCTGCTTTTTCTTGTTTGTTGGAGATTTTATAAGAGATTGAATTGTAAAATTAATATGTAGTTATAATAGAATGTCTGTGTACTTATTGGTATAGTTGACTTTTAAACTTTAGAGTGGTATAATAATAAAAGTTGAAAGAGGTGCAGCTTTTAAGAGTAAGAAATTAGAGATTGGATTATTGCTAATTTGTGAAAGGAAAAGTTGCCGAAATTTAAAAGGAGTATCCAATTCTTTTTAAGTTGGGCTAATGCAGAATATGTATTAGACTGTCACAAGACTAAACTTGTGGAGTGCTGTCAACATTATGAGTTATGAAGTTGAAAGAGATTTTATGATGTATGATTAAGCACGCCCAATGCTTAATCATTTTTTTGTGTTATAGAAAGTTTATATGGATTTTGGTGATATAGAGAAATGATTGGTAAGATGTAAAATTAAGGGGTGTTAAATATGGAAAGAGAGAGATTTTTAACAATTTTAAGAGAGCTGCAAGATGTGTGCATGGAGGTTAATAGTGAACTGGCTGGAACTGAAAATGGTAAGGTTATATATGAAGTTTTACAGTTTTCGGATTTGGCTCGAAATTGGGATAGTGTTTATAATATAGCTGATTTTTATAATCATAATTGGCTTGGAAATGTGGATTTTATGCATATTCCTAATTTTATGCAGGTTATTCAAAATTGCAAGAGTTATCCTATTATAATAGCTAAGGAGAAGGATACAAATCAGCTTTTGGGTATTTCTACGATTAAGTATGATGAGAATACTGAGGGGAATGTTGATCCATATTTTCCTGAGAGGGATGCTAAGTATTTTTCGATTACAGGTATTTTAGTTAAAAAGGATAATCCTCATAGAGGAATGGGAAAGAAGATATATGAAATTGCACTTAGAGGGACTCATAATTATGAGAAGATTTATCCAGGGACTTCGATGATGTGTGTAATTGATTGTAGAAATAGACAGAGTCTGAGAGCTCTTGCTAGTGCAGTTGATTTAATAAGAGCTAATGGTTGCGTTGGGGAAGGCAAGGAGTTACCTGTAAATATTTGTGGATATTATGAATTAAGAGACAAGGAAAGTAATGAGTTGCTGGAAGCGCCTACTTTAGTTATTGATATTGGTTTAAATGCTAGGGATGTGAAATTGACTGATGGTAATGATGTTTTAGATTATCACGAACAGGATGGGGAAGATTTGTTTAATGGTTTGCTTGGTACACTTAGAAGTCAATTTAATAAGTATGGGATAAGTGAACCTGTTATTAAAGAAGATATTGAGTGTGGCGTGGTATATTATTATTCGTTACAAGATAAAGAAAGGTGTCAAATTAATGGTATTGAGATACATGCGAATGGTACTGAGAAGGGAAATGATAGAGTTCCAGTGAGAGATGAGGAGATGCATAGTTTTATTGGACCTATGCCGCCAATTTCAATTGATGAGGAGAGATAGCTATGAGCAAGACAATTGATTTTTTTAATGAGATTTCTAAGATTCCAAGAGAGTCTGGAAATGAGGAAAATATATCTAATTATTTATGCAAATTTGCAGAAGAAAGAAGTTTGTATTATGAAAAAGATAGATATAATAATGTGATTATAAAAAAGAAAAATTCCAATAAGGCACCAATTATTTTGCAGGCACATATGGATATGGTTTGTGAGAAAGGGGCTGATAAGGAGTTTGATTTTGGCAATGATTCTATTGAGGTTATTGAGGAAAATGGTTATTTAAGAGCTAATGGAACAACTCTTGGTGCTGATAATGGGATTGGTGTTGCTCAGATTTTAAATATTTTGGATGATAGTACTATTGAATGTAATATTGAGGCTGTTTTTACAGTAGAGGAGGAGACTACGATGATTGGAGCAGAGCATATAGACGTGTCTTCTTTAGAGGCAAAGCAGTTAATAAATTTGGATGGATTTGAGGAGAATACTATAACTATAGGTAGTGCAAGTTTTTTTGATATTTTATTAAAATGTAGCTATGATTTTGAGAGTATTTTTAATGAGGAAAGTAATGTATATAAAGTTTCATTAAAGGGTTTGTTTGGTGGACATTCTGGTTTTGATATAAATAAGGAGAGAGGTAATTCAAGTATTGTTTTGGCAGAATTATTGAAACAAGTTGAGAATATTGAATTAATAGATTTTGTTGGGGGGACAAAGTTTAATGTTATTCCTTCTTCTGCTGAATGTATTTTTGTAACTAGGATGGGATATAGTGAGGTTAAGAAAATTGTAGAGAATTTTGTAGATGGGCAGCGAGAAATATATAATGGTATTGAGATTTTTGTTGAAGAATTTAGTGTTGATAAAGATATTCAGATATTAGATACTTTAAGTAGTAGAATATTTATCGAGAGTGTTTTGAATTTTAGACATGGTGTGTTTAAGAAGAATACAAGAAATGAGGTTATTGCGTCTATAAATTTGGGTGTTGTGGATTTGAGAAATCAAGTTATTAAAATTGGAATGAGGAGTTCAAGTGAAACAGAAGAAAAGAAGTGTTTGGAGTATATAGAGCAGTATGCAAATGATAATGGTTTTGAGTTTATGATATTAGGTTCACAACCTGGGTTTGAAACTGATGAGAATTCGGAATTGATTGTAAAATTAAAACGTGCATTTGATAATATTGAACAGGTAGATGTACTTGATATTAAATCAGTGCATATCACAGTTGAGACGGGTTTTTTTAAAGAGAAAATAAATGGACTAGATGTTGCAATTATTTCTCCTAAGATTTTGGGAGCGCATACAGTGAATGAGTGTGTTAGTATTGATTCTGTTGAAAAGTGCGATAGATGGCTTAAGGAGTTTTTACTTAATTAAATAAATGAGATGAGAGACTGAGGTGTTAGTTTTTCATCTCATTTGCTTTTTTTTAAAATTATGTTATAATGTTGGTTAATATTTTTGAGAAAATTTGGAATAATACTTGATAAAAAAGATAGAAGATTATAAAATACAGTGAGTAGGAGGTGAAAGAATGAATTTTAGTGAATGTGAAAAAAGTATAGGGTATAGTTTCAAAAATAAATCACTTTTGGCAGAGGCTTTTACACATACTTCTTATGCATATGAAAACAAGGTTAGAAGTAATGAGAGATTGGAATATTTGGGAGACAGTATTTTAGAGTTTGTTATTAGTGAGTATTTGTTTTTGAAGTATACAAATTTATCTGAAGGAGAAATGACTAAAGTTAGGGCTAATGTTGTTTGTGAAGATAGTTTATTTGAGATTGCGAAAAGACATAATTTTAGTGATTTCTTATATTTAGGAAGAAGTGAGCAACATTCGCAGAATAGTAAGAAGGCAATTTTGGCAGATAGTGTTGAGGCTGTTATTGCGGCTATTTTTTTAGATAGTAATTTAGAGAATAGTAAGAAGTTTATTATCGATAATTTGAAAGATACTGTAGAGATTGCAAGTAAGAATGTTGGTATGAAAGATTATAAAACGGTTCTACAAGAAAAATTGCAGGTTCATGGTGAAGTTAAGATACAGTATGAGGTTATTGCTGAAGAGGGGCCTGACCATGATAAGACTTTTATTGTTAATGTTTCTTGTAATGGAAATGTTTTGGCTACAGGAAAAGGTAAAAATAAGAAGAATGCGGAAATGGAGGCTGCAAAGGCAGCACTTGAACACATATAAATAGCAATAGGAGGAGCTTTATATGAAGAAACAATATATTATTCCTATATTTGTTCCCCACTTAGGTTGTCCTAATAGTTGTACTTTTTGTAATCAGAAGACGATTAGTGGACAAACTAAAGAGGTTACGCCTAAAGATGTTAAGGAGACAGTGGAATATTATTTAAATAGTTTTAAAGAGAGAAATATTTATACTGAGATTGCTTTTTTTGGTGGAAGTTTTACTGGTATTGAAATAGAGAAGCAAGAGGCTTTATTACATGCTGCATATGAGTTTGTTAAGTGTAAGAGGGTTAATAGTATTCGTGTTTCAACTAGACCAGATTATATTGATAAGGATAGGCTAAAGCTGCTTAAAAAATATAAGGTTAAGACGATTGAACTTGGTGTTCAGTCTACTAATGACTATATTTTGAGAAAGTGTAAGAGAAATCATACTTTTGATGATGTTAAAAGAGCTTCTAAGCTTATTAGATGGCATGGTTTTACTTTGGGACATCAAATGATGATTGGATTGCCTGAGAGTACATTGCTTGATGAGTTGCGTACTGCTAAAGATTTGGCTCGTTTGAAACCGAAGATTATGAGAATATATCCTGTTTTAGTTTTAAAGGGTACAGAGCTTGAAAGAGAATATTTAGATGGTACATATTTTCCACTATCTGTTGAGCAAGCTGTGGAAAGATGTAAGGAATTGTGTTATTTCTTTGCAAAGAAGAAGATAAATGTTATTCGTGTTGGATTACAGTCTACAGATACAATTTCTGATTTGTCAAAGAATGAAGATAGTCAGGTTGTTGCGGGGCCATATCATGAGACTTTTAGACAGCTTGTTGAGGCTTCGATTAATTATGATATGATTGTTAAAAAGATAAGGTCTTTTAATACAAAGGTTAAAGAGGTTGAGATTACAACAAGTCCTGATAATGTTAATAATGTTGTTGGTTATAAGAGAGAAAATGTTTTGAAGTTGAAGGATTTTTATGATGTTGATGCTAAGATTAAACAGGATGAAAAGATGAAAAAGGGAAAGATTGATATACGTGTTACTAAAGTGTATACAAATTTTCTTGATGAAAATGAAAATGTATAAAGTTTTTGAAAACACTCATACTAGATGTATGGGTGTTTTTTATGAAGAAGAATAGTTTTTTAAAAGATATTATACTTATTGTTTTTGGTACGATGTTTGCTGGTTTTGGTATGGCAAGCTTTTTATTACCGAATAAACTTTCGTCTGGTGGTTTTACAGGTATTGCTACTGTTTTTTATTATTTTTTTGGGTGGAATGTTGGTTTTACTGTGATTATTCTTAATATTCCTTTTTTTATTTATGCATTTGTTAGAATTGGTAAGAAATTTTTGATTAAGACTGTTATTGCTACTTTTTTACTTTCATTTTTTATTGATATTTTTGAGTATTTGCCTTTGCTTACAAATGATAGATTGCTTGCATCTATTTATGGTGGTGTTCTTATTGGTATTGGTACAGGTCTTACTTTTAAGGCACATACGTCTACTGGTGGTACTGATTTGATTGTCCAGATTGTACGTTCTTTTAAGGTTAGAATATCAAGTAGTAAACTTTTGAATTTGATTGATATTTGTGTTGTTGTTTTAAATGTTGTTTTCTTTAGGGAGTTTGAGATTGGTTTATATTCTGCTATTGCGATTTTCCTTGATGGTGTTTTGATTGATATTGTTTTTGAGGGCATAAATTTCTCTAAACTTGTTTTTATTGTTTCTAATAAGAATACTGAGATTGTTAATATGATTCATGAGAATCTTAAGGCTGGTGCTACCGAGATTTATGGTAAGGGGACATATTTGAATCAGAATAAAGTTGTTATTATGAGTGTTATGAATAGAAGAGAGATTCCTATTCTTTGTGAAAATGTGTATGAGATTGATAGGGATGCTTTTTTGATTGTTTCTAATGCAAGAGAGGTATATGGTCTTGGGTTTAAATCTATTGAATAATTTTTACTATAATGAATAATGTTTACTATTAGTTTTTTTTATGATATATTTTTATCGATAAAAGCTAATAGTAAGAGGTGCGTTTGATATGAAAGAACAGAAGTTGATTTTAAAAGATGTAGATTGTTTTGAACTAGACCATATTTTTGATTGTGGACAATGCTTTAGATGGAATAAACAAGAGGATGGTTCGTATATTGGGGTTATTGGTAGTGGAGTTCTACAAGTTTCTAAAAATAAGAATAATGTTTGTTTTGAAGGTGTTATTGATGGAGATATAAATTCGATTGTTTATGATTATTTTGATTTGGGAACGGATTATAATGTTTTTAAGAATGAACTTTCGAAGATTGATGATAATATGAAGAAAAGTATCGAGTTTGGAAGCGGAATTCGTATTTTAAATCAGGATTTATGGGAGATGATTATTTCTTTTATTATTTCTGCAAATAATAATATTCCTAGAATTAAGGGGATTATTGATAGGATTTCTAAGAGAGTTGGAAAAAGACTTGAGTGGAGAGGTAAAGAGTATTATTTGTTTCCTACAATTTCGGAGATGGCAAGTTTGTCTGTGGCTGATTTTCGTGAGCTTGGTGCTGGTTTTAGAGATAAAAGATTGTATAAAACAACTCAGATGATTTTGAATGGGGAAGTTAGTTTAGAGTTTTTGGAGAAGTGTAACGATACAGCTTTGATTAGAGAGGAGCTTTTGAAACTTGATGGTGTTGGTGAGAAGGTGGCTGATTGTATTATGCTTTTTGCACTTAAGAGATTTGATAGTTTTCCTATTGATGTGTGGGTTAGACGTGTTATGAATACACTTTATATACATAATGAGGATGAGACCAAGGTTAGTAAAAAGGATATAAATAATGCTGCTAATGAGCTTTTTGGTGATATTAGGGGAATGGCGCAACAGTATTTGTTTTATTGGGCTAGGGAAAATTTTTAGATTAATATTGGGGTAAAAGTTGACATAATGATAGAAAGAGGATATAATGCTATTACATTCTTTATAAGGAGGGTTGTTTATGCAACCGAGTATCAGCAATATTCCCTATCACAAGAAGTTCGAGAAGGTCTTGAACGACGGCAACCGGCAGGCTGTAGATACAGCGTTTGAGGAGTTCTGCTCTTTGGAACTGGATGAGGCTTACAGACGGTTGTGGTACCTGACCTGCGATGAGAAGGCGATTGCTGCTACGCTTAATCGTATGGGCTTGGAGAGCTGGCCGAGAGAAAACCTTGAGCTTCTTAGAAATGAACTGCGGTACCAGTATGCGAAGGCGCATAAGGGCTGTTTTTCGACTAAGAAGGTCTTGGAGAACTGGCTTGTTGCCTATAAGGATTTGGTGAAGCAGACTGACCCGATTATTGCAAGGGCTGTATTGCGGCGCTGCAAGATTACGCTTTGGATGGATAAGCGTATCGTGCATAGAGTTCTAAATCTGCTGGGTAGCGAAGAACCTGAGAACTATTGTGGTGGATTGAGGCAGATGGGCTTTAGCTATGAGGAGGTCTGTTACCTCAAGGAGTACCGGAAGTATGTTCGCAAGCTGCTGATGGCAATGAAGAGCTAATATTGGTGCAATAGCGTATCCCTTTGGAAGGCGACGGAGTAATCTCCGTCGCCTTCTGGCGTATAAAAATTTATATTTACAGAATTAACTTGTGTATGTTTGTTCATACTACTATTATTGGAGGATAATTTTATGAGTTCTTTTTGGTTAGATAGTATTTCTATGAATAATAGTTTTATGAAATTAGATAAAGATATAGATACTGAGGTATGTGTTATAGGTGGAGGTATTTTTGGTATTACATGTGCTTATTATTTGAGTAAGCAGGGGATTGATGTTACTGTTTTGGAACAAGGAAAGGTTTGCGAGAAGGTGAGTGGTTATACTACTGCTAAGATTACGAGTCAGCATAATTTGATTTATAAATATTTGATTGATTCTGTTGGTGAGGAACAAGCTAAGCAATATTACAAGGCAAATGAGAAGGCAATAGAGAATATTCAAAGAATAGTTGAAGATGAAGGAATTGATTGTGATTTTGAGAAGCAAGATGCTTTTGTGTATACGACTGATATTGATGAGCTTGATAAAATAAAACATGAGAATGAAGCGGTTAATAGCCTTGGGGGGACGAGCGAGTTTGTGGAGAGGATGGAACTTCCTTTTGATGTGTTAGGCGCAATTAAGTTTCCGAATCAGGCACAGTTTAATCCTGTAAAGTATGTTCGAGGTTTGACTGATAAGATTGTTGAAAACCAGGGGAAAATTTATACTGATACAAAAGTTATTGATATTAAGATGGATGAGGATTTTTATAATGTTTATACAGAGAGGGAAAATGTAGTTCGTGCAAAGTTTGTTATTATTGCTTCTCATTATCCATTTGTTGATAAACTTGGGTATTATTTTTTGAAAATGTATCAATCTACTTCTTATGTGATTGGTGTTGATATTCATAAAAAGGGTTTTGAAGGAATGTATATAAATTCGAAGGATCCAATTTTTTCATATCGTTTTGCAAAAGATGGAGATAGGGATATTTTGTTGGTTGGTGGTTCTGACCATAAGACTGGTAGTAAGATTGATTTGTCAAAAGCATACGATAATTTGGAAATGGAGGTTAGAAAGTATTATCCTAATTGTGAGGTTTTATATAAATGGAATACAGAGGATTGTATTAGTTTAGATAAGATACCGTATATAGGTGAATTTTCAGATTTTATGCCTAATGTGTTTGTTGGAACTGGTTTTAATAAATGGGGTATGACTTCTTCAAATGTTGCTGCTAATATTATTGTTGATAAAATTTTTGGGATAGATAATAAATATGAGGATGTTTTTAAATCTAAGAGATTGCATCCTATAAAGAATAGAGAAGAACTTGCAAATATGGTAAAGGAAACAGTTAATTCGCTTGTAATAAATAAGTTTAAGGTTAAGGAATTAGACTTTAGTGAGATTAAAAAGGATACTGGTCATGTTATTGAGTATGATGGAGAGAAAATGGGGATATACAAAGATGTTAATGGTGAGATTTTTGCTGTAAAACCAATTTGTACTCATCTTGGTTGTTTATTGAGTTGGAATAATCTTGATAAGACGTGGGATTGCCCTTGTCATGGGTCTAGGTTCGATTATAGGGGAAAGAATTTGTATAATCCAGGGATTAAGGATTTAGAAACAGTAGAAATACTAAATTAGTATTTCTACTGTTTTACAGGTTTCTTTTTGCCTGAGGCAATCATTTCATCGATTAGCTGTGCAATGACTTTTCTTTCGTCATATGGGTATTTTATGTGATTTCTTTCTAAGTATAAGTCGTGTCCTAAGCCTGGAATAATGATTATGTCATTTGGTGTAGCGATTTCGATTGCGTGTTTTATTCCCTCTGTTCTATCTACAATGATTGTATAGTCGCCACCAGATTTTTTTACACCAACTTCGATTTCTTGAAGTATTTTTAATGGGTCTTCTGTGCGGACTTGGTCTGACATTAGTATTGTATAGTCTGCTAAGCGACCAGAGATTTCACCCATTATTGGTCTTTTTTTGCTATCTCTATCACCACCAACGCCCCAAGCACAGATTACTCGTCCTTTTGCGTATGATTTTACTGATTCTAGGATGCTTTGTAGGCTTGATGAAGTATGAGCATAGTCTATTAAAATTGTTAGCCCTAATTTGTTTGGAACGAGTTCATTTCTTCCTAATACTCTTAGGTCATTTAGAGCTGTTCGCATTTCTTCAGGTGTTACTCCAAATTCGTGTGCTACACTAATTGCACCTAATGAATTATAAACACTGAATTTTCCTGGGATTGGTACTTCAAAGTTTTCGCTTTTACCATCCATATGAATAGTGAAATCTATATAGTTTGGAGTTATTTTTAGAGTTTTTTCATCTGCGATTATGTCGGCTTTATTGTCAATTGCAAATGTTTTGAATGTGCATGTTTTGTTTTTATCTTTTAATGTTATAACAGTTGGGTCGTCTGCGTTTAAGAAACCGATATTACATTTATCAAATAGTTTGCATTTGCAATCAAAATATTCTTGCATGTCTGCATGTTCGTTTTTGCTGATGTGGTCTTCGGTTAGGTTTGTGAATAGACCTATGTCAAAGTCACAGCCTGTTACTCTTTCTAATTTTAATGCTTGTGAAGAGACTTCTATTATGACTACATCTACATTTTCTTCTGCCATTTGTGCAAAGTGTTTTTGTATTTCTACACTTTCTGGTGTTGTTCTGTCTGTGTCTTCGATTTTTTTATTACCTATGTATACGGCAATGCTTCCAATTAGTCCGACTTTCAGTCCATGTGCTTCAAGCAATGATTTTATCATAAAAGTTGTTGTTGTTTTTCCTTTTGTTCCTGTAACACCTATTAGCTTGAATTTTTTAGATGGATTATCGTATAGATTACAGCTTGATATAGCTAAGGCTTTTCTAGTATTGTCTACTTTTATGTAGGTAAGTGAGTCGGGTAGTTTTGATATGTCTGTATCGTTTTCTACGATTGCTGCAATTGCACCATTTTCTATTGCAGAATCTAAATAATCGATGCCTTTTTGCAGATAACCATTTATTGCGACAAATAGTCCGTTTTGTTTGATTTTTCGAGAGTCTGAATGTATGTTTGTTATATCTAAATTTAGATTGTTAACAGTTTCTTTTATTTCAAGACCTTCTAAAATTTTGTTTAAATTCATAGTTAATCCTCCTCTCACGATATGGTTATTATGAAGGTATTATATACCCAAATTTTTAGTTTGTATATTATTTTTTTGCATATTGTGGAAAAATGTAGTATAATGTAAAAAGTAGTCTAAAAAAGAAAGAAGATATAGCAATGTTATATAATTGGAAGGAATCTATTGATAATGATGAATTGAATAGTGTGGTTAAGGCTTTGGTAAGGGGAGAGTTAGTTGTTTTTCCAACAGAGACTGTATATGGGATTGGTGCAGATGTTTTTAACATTGAGGCTGTTAAAAATATTTATAAGGCAAAAGGTCGCCCATCAGATAATCCACTTATAGCACATGTTTCAGATGTAGAGATGTTAGAAAAGTGTGTTTCCAAGATTTCTGATGTTGAGAGAAAACTTATAAATGCATTTATGCCAGGACCTTTTACTTTGATTTTGGAGAAATCTGAGATTATTCCAAATGAGGTTACAGCTAATTTGAACACAGTTGCTATTCGTATGCCTAGTGATAAGATTGCTAGAAAGATAATTAGTGAATTTGGAAGACCAATTGCTGCGCCTAGTGCAAATGTGTCTGGTAAACCTAGTGGTACAAGAATTGAAGATATTAGAAATGAACTTGAGGATAAAGTGTTTGTTTTGATTGATGGTGGAAATACTGACATAGGTTTGGAGTCAACTGTTGTTAAGGTTATTGATGGTGTTCCTAGAATATTAAGACCAGGTGGGATTACTGCTGAGGATATTCAAAAGTTAGTTGGGAAGGTTAGTATTGATAATCATATTTTGAATAAGGTTTCAGATAGTGAAAAGGTTGAAAGCCCTGGAATGAAGCATAAGCATTATGCGCCTAAGACAAAATGTGTTTTAGTAGATATTGAAGATGAGAGAGAGAGAGTAAATAAAATAAATGATATTTTGAATGATAATATTTGTGTTATTGGATTTGAGAGACATAGGAAAGAGATACATACTTCTAAGTTTTTAAGTATGGGAGATTCTTTAGAGGATGTTTCTAAAAATATTTTTATGCTTCTTAGAAAAGCGGATTTATTGCGATGTGAACTTATTGTAATTGAGGGAATGTCTACAGAGGGATTAGGACTTGCTATTATGAATAGATTGATTAGAACGTGTGATTATAATGTTATTTCTAATGGCTAAAAATTGACTTTATAATTTATATTTAGTATAATTATATTTGTGGGGATATAGCTTATTTTGGCTTTAAGCATATCTAAATGTAGGAGGAACTATGAAAAAAGATCTAAATATAGGAATAGGTTTTGTAACAGGAAGATCAAATGTATGTAGCGTAATAAATAGTTATTATTCTTATATAAAAGGGCAATTGACAAACTTAGATAGAAAAGTTAATATAACTTTTTATATTTTGTTTGATTTAAAATATCAAGGTGCTTCTAGAGAGGATTTTTATCAATTAAATCAAGAGGTTTTTGATGAAGATGGTATAAATGTTAAGTATATTACACCTGAAGATATAGCTGAGAGAAAAGAGATTGTAAAATCATATTATAAATTGGATGATGATGAGGTTGACTTAATATTTGGAAATGGACATGCTAGAGGACGAAATACGGTAATGTATTTTGCTTATCATGATAAAATGGATTATCTTCTTTTCTGGGATGATGATGAGTATCCTGTCGCTTGTGTGAAAAAAGAAGATGGAACAATTGAATGGAAAATGCAAGATAATGTTTTGAAACATATTGAATATATGGAGAAAGAGAAGGCTGATGTAACGATTGGATATCATTGTGGGTATATTTCACCTATTCCATATATGAGTTATGAGACTCCTGAAGAGGAGGAAATTGTTACAGATTTTATTGAGTCTATAAGTAATGAACTTGTTTCATGGAAGAGTATTAAGGCTACTTTTGAAGAGAATAATGGTGTTACTTTTGCAGATGATAGTATTTCTAATGGTGAGGGTGCTTATGAAATGCAAAAGGTAAATGGTAGGAAGTTTGTTGCAGGTTCGACGTTATGTTTGAATTTGAGACATATTAAGAATATACCAGCTTTTTATAATCCACCAGAGGCTCGAGGAGAGGATACATTTTTCTCTATGGGTATAGGTGATTTAAAGGTTATTAAGGTTCCTGAATATCATTTTCATGATGGCTTTTTGAAGTATAGAGAGATAATGGATGGGGATTTTCCTCAAAAATTGAAGTTAGTTAAAGCATCTGATAAGGCGGTTGAGAAAAGATTTTATAAGGCTTGCCTTGGATGGATAAAATATAAACCATTATTGATGTATTTGATGGATACAGAAAATTATAAAAAGAAAATGGAAGTTACTCATAGAAAATTGAAGAGAAGTATTAAGAAGATTGATGCTTTATATGATAATTATAATTTTTATGATTTATTAGATGCTTTAGAGAAATATGATAGTGATGTTGAAAAACATTATCGTGCTTTTTTGGATACTAATAGAGTATGGAAAAAATTGAAGAAGAGAGTGGAAGAAGAATAATGAAGAGATTCAGTATCATAATGGCTGCATATAATGCAGAAAAAGAAATAGAAAATGCAATAAAGAGTGTATTGAATCAAACATTTAAGAATTTTGAGTTTATAGTTGTTAATGATGCTTCTACAGATACTACTGCTGAAATTGTTTCAAGATATGGTGATGTTAAATTAATAAGTCACATTGAAAATAAAAGAGCAGGTGGTGCTAGAAATACTGGACTTGATAATGCTAGTGGAGAGTATATTATTTTTCTTGATTCGGACGATATTTTGGCAGATCAAAATGTTCTTGCTAAAATCGATGAAAAGATAGGTAAGGATGCACCAGATATTATTTATTTGGGGTTTAAGTCAATTGGAGAGGCATTGCAGGGTGAATTTATTCCAAATGAGCACAATTCTATTAAAGAGAATAGGATTGTAGAGTGGAAGTATGAAAATGTTTGGGATGTATGCTGGCGAAAAGAATATTTAGATATAAATAAAATTAGATTTGTAGAAGGTAAGTATTTTGAAGATTTTATGTTTTATTATAAGGGTGTTTTGAAATCTTCTAGCTATAAATTTATAGATTTTGTTTCAATAGTATATCAGAGTGGAAGACCTGATAGTATGACTACTTTTGTTAATTATAAAAAAATTAAAGATTTGTATTTTAATATGGAAGAATTACTTGACTTATATAATGAAGTTGAAGAAAAGTATAAAAAATATATTGTTCAGGCGATAAAGAGAAGTAATGATTATGTTAATAGAATGATAGATATGATGGAGTAAAAACAGATGAACTATTATAGTTCGTCTGTTTTTAACTTTTCGTCGTCCTCATTGTATTCTTCATCTTCATTGTAAACTAGTTCCTGTAATGTAGGTATAGGATTGTATAATTTTGGATGATTAGCTATGTAATTTTCTAAATCTAAAATTTTTTTGTATTTATCAAAGTAGTCTGAGTATTCTGCTTGATTTTCTGGATAACGTGATTTTAGGAATTTTCGTACACTGCTAAATTTATGGTTTATAGCTGTTTTTTGTTCATCTAAATCGTATATATCTAAACGACTATTATTTAATTTTAATCTTATTTTGTATAAGAGGTCTAATAATTTTATTGCGATATTTTTTAGTGCAGTTGTATTGTTGGCTTTTTTGAAGTATGCTAATAAATTTTGTAAAAATTCTATTTTATCAAGTTCATTATAGCTAAAGCAAATTTGTTCTAAGTATTCGTCTATTGGTGCTGTTGCAACTAATTTCTGGGTACTTGTGATTATTGGAATATGAGATGTTAGTAATTTTTGAATGGCAAATGGGTTTGGAAGGTCTTTATTTGTATCGAATTCAAAATTTGTTAATAAGGATTTGTCTATAAGTTTGTTCCAAAGTACACAAGTATGAATGAAATCATGAGTGCTTTCTAAAGAAAGATTTTCTAAGTATTGATTGGAATCTAATTGCATTAATTTTTCTTGGGCTTGTAATGGTGGTTCTATGGGAGAGTAGTTGTGAAAGGCTTTTTCAGTTATTGTAAAGTAGTCGCAAGTTAGAATTCCGCATTTGTGTGTGTTTAGTATTTGCAGAAAATATTCTAAAAGGTTTGAACTCATGAGCATTCCTACTTTAAAGAACATGATATATTTTCCTTTTGCCTTTTGCAGTCCTAAATTTTGTGCAAAGGCTTCTCCTTCAGCGTCTGTTTCTAATAATTTTATTCTTGAGTCAAATCTTAAATATCTTTTTAGTATTTTGTTTGTATTATCTACTGAGCCATCATCGATTATTATTACTTCTATACTTTCTAAACTCTGGTCAAGAATACTTTTGAGAGTTGGGTAAATGTTTTCTTCTACATTAAATACTGGCATTATAATACTGATTTGTGGATCATTCATTTTGTTTTTTCCTCCGTGTAAATAGATAATAAAATAATTATACAATTAATAAGATTAAAAATAAAGAGGAATAATGTTGTTTTATGTTATTAAATACTTTTAGCTCTGTATACTTGTTAAAACGTGTAAAATGTAGTAAAATATATAAATATGGTTAATAGGGAGAATAAAATGTATTTAATTGTGGGACTTGGAAATCCGGAAAATGATTATTCTAATACTCGTCATAATATGGGATTTAATGTTGTTAATAGAGTGGCAGAGAAATATGATGTTAGCATTAACAAAAGTAAGTTTAAGGCTTTATATGGAATGGGTAGTGTTAATGGCGAGAAGGTTATTTTTTTGAAACCTCAGACTTTTATGAATTTGAGTGGGGAGTCTGTTAATGAGGTTGTTAATTATTATAAGATTGATATGGATAATATTTTAGTTATATATGATGATATGGATATTGAGCCAGGAAAAATTCGTATTAGAAAAAGTGGAAGCCCTGGCACACATAATGGTATTAAGTCAGTTACTCATTGTTTAAATTCACAGAATTTTCCAAGAGTTAGGGTTGGAATAGGGAAACCAAAGGCTAATGAGGATGTTATAGGGTATGTGATTGGTGCTATTGATACTGAAGATAAAGAGAAATTAGAGAATGGTGTTGAGAAGGCTGCTGATGCTGTTTGCGCTATTTTGGAACATGGTATAGATTTTGCAATGAATAAATTTAATTAAAGGAATTGGATATGAAGGAATTAATTATTAACATTGAGGAAGATGTGCAAAAAATCTTTTTATTAGAGGATGGAATTTTAACGGAGAAGTATATAGATTCTAAGTATAAAAAGAGACTTGAAGGTAATATATATATTGGTAAGGTGCAGAATATTATTCCTGGATTACAGGCGGCTTTTGTTAATGTTGGAGAGAATAGGAATGCTTTTATACATTTAAAGGACGTTTTGATTAAAAGGGATGTTGTTAAAGAGAATTCGTATGATTTTTCAGAATGTGATATTAGGGATGTTCTAAAGGTTGGAGATCCTATAATTGTTGAGATAAAGAGGGATAGTTATAATAAAAAAGGTGCGAGAGCGTCTACTCATATAAATTTACCTGGAAGATATTTAGTTTTATTGCCTAATGCTACCTTTGTTACTGTTTCTCAAAAGATTGAGGATAGTGCAGAGAGAGAAAGGTTAGTTGATATTGTTAAATCTATAATTCCTGAGAATATGGGAGCTATTATAAGGACATCTGCTGTGGGAAAGGAAAAAGAAGAGCTTGAGCAAGATTTGAAGGGATTGCTTGCTAAGTGGGAAGAGATTATAAGTGTTGAGTTTAATGCCTCAGATTTTCCTAAGCTTATTTACAAGGCTAATGAGATTTTGGATAAATTGCTTGTTGATGTCATGGATAAGGGATTACAGAAAATAGTTGTTAATAGTAAAGAGGTTCAGAAGAAGATTTTAGATAAACTTAATATGTGGAATAAGAGTGATATTGAGGTTATTTTGGATAATAGGAAATTGTCTGAGTATTATGATTTGTCGAAACAGATTGAGGTTTCTGAAAATAGAAAGATTTGGCTTAAGAGTGGTGGATTTATTACAATTGATAAGACAGAAGCTTTGACTGCTATTGATGTTAATTCTGCTAAGTTTATTGGAAATGATAGTTTAGAGGATACAGCTTTAGCTATTAATAAGGAGTCTGCAATTGAGATTGCTAAACAAATTAGACTTAGAGATATTGGTGGTATTATTGTTATTGATTTTATTGATTTGAAAAATGATGAAAATAAAAGGGAATTGATGAATATTTTTAAGCAGGAACTAAAGAAAGAGAGAACGAAAATTCAGATAGAGGGGTTTACGAAGCTTAATTTGCTTGAGCTTACTCGTAAGCATATTTGTAGTGAATAGAGGGAGTAATATATGAAAGTTGGATTCGTTTCATTGGGTTGTAGTAAGAACTTAATTGATACTGAAATGGGGATTTCTGTTTTTAAGAATCATGATTTTGAGATTGTGGCTAATCCAGAAGATGCAGAGATTATTGTTGTAAATACTTGTGGTTTTATTCAGTCTGCTAAAGAAGAGGCGATTAATACTATTTTGGAAATGGCAGAGTATAAGAATAATAAATGTAAGTATTTGGTTGCGATGGGATGTTTAGTTAAGAGGTATAAGAGCGATTTGGAGAAGGCTATTCCTGAAGTGGATTTATGGATATCAGTTGATGAATATGATGATTTTTGGAAAAAGATTTCCACTATGATTGGAAAAAGTGTGGAAAATGATTATATGAATTATAGGAATAGAGTTATTACTACTGGTAAGAAAATGGCATATTTGAAAGTTGCTGAGGGGTGTGATAATTTTTGTACATATTGTGCAATTCCATATATTAGAGGTAGATTTGTTAGCAGAAAGATAGAGGATGTTTTGGAAGAAGCGGAGGCTTTGGCTAAAGATGGGTATGAGGAGATTATTGTTATTGCCCAAGATACTACTAAATATGGTATTGATATTTATGGGGAGTCTAAATTGCCTGAATTGCTAACTAAATTGTGTGAGATTGATGGAATTAGATGGGTTAGGTTTTTGTATGCTTATCCAGAGAGCATTACTGATGAATTGATTGATGTTGTTGCAAGGGAAAAGAAGATTTGTAAGTATTTTGATATTCCTATACAGCATTTTTCTGATGGAATTTTGAAGAGGATGAATAGAAAGACTACTGGTGAGAATATTTCAAAGGTTGTTTCTAAAATTAGAAGAGAGATTCCTAATGCAATTTTGAGAACTTCTTTGATTGTTGGTTTCCCAGGTGAGACAGAGGAAGATTTTGAAATACTTAAGAACTGCGTTTCTGATTTGAAGTTTGATAGATTGGGGTGTTTTATGTATTCAAAAGAGGATGGTACACCTGCTGCTAAGTTTGAAGGGCAGATTCATTCAGCTACTAAAAAGAAGAGACATTCTATTGTTATGGAACTTCAAAAGGATATTTCTGATGAATTTTTGACTTCTAAGGTAGGGAATGATTATGATGTGTTAATTGAGGATATTACTCCTAATGGTGATTTTTATGTTGGTAGGTCATATATGGATTCTCCTGATACTGATGGTGTTATATTTGTTGCGAATAATGGTGAAGATTTAATGGATAAATTTGTAAGATGTAAAATTGTGGCTGTAGATGGTTATGATTTAATTGCGGAAGTTGTTTAAAGTGCGTAAAAAGCTCCTCTAGATATTCTAGAGGAGCTTTTTACAGGAAAAATTTTATTATAGAATGTTGTACAAGTAGTCAATATTATAGTTAAGTTTATTCATCACGTTCGCGACCTTTTTGGTCATGGTTCATTTGAACTTGTGATGTTAATACATCATGATTTAGGTCTTTATCGTCTACTTTGAATGGGTTTGTTGAATGTTTTGATTCTTGCGGAATACTGTATACTCTTTCTTGTAAAGGTTCTATGCTTTTTGTTGCACTTTTAAAAGCGGCTTCAATCGCTCTTATTTCGTCTTTTGAACAATCAGAGTTTTGTGCAAGATATTCAATTTGTTGTTCTGGGTCTATTTCATCTGGATCGATGGCAAGACCAGAGTTTTCATTTAAAAATATATTATAAAAAGCAGTATTTTTAAATGCATCTATTAATTTTGATAATAGAGTTTTTTTCTCTAATGTTTCTATTGTTTTCATTTTTTTATCCTTTCATAGGAAAATTACATATCTATTATAACATGAAAAACCTTATAAAGCAAGCTTTATTTATATAACATAATATATTGGTTATTATGTTAAGAAAAGTCCGCTGTTGTTCTTGACTGTTAGTGGTTTTCATGTAATAATAATGAGGAGTGTTTTCACTTTAACGAGGAGATAAATTTGTAATGAAATTAGAAGAAACTAAAGCAATAATTGAGGCAATATTATTTTCAGCTGGTAGAGTAGTTAAAACTAGTGAGTTAGCTAGTGTTTTAGAAATGACACCAGAAGATGTTGATGTTGTGATGAATAATTTAAAAGAAGATTATAAGAATGGATTAAGAGGAATTGAAATATTAAAAGTTAATGATGGGTATCAATTATCTACAAAAACTGAATATTATGATTATGTAGTTCAGATTTTTGATAATCGTTCGAAACCATCTTTGTCTTCTGCTGCTTTGGAAATTTTGTCTATAGTTGCATATAATCCTAAAATTACTCGTGCAGAAATAGAGGCTATTAGAGGGGTTAACTCAGATGGTACTTTATATAGACTTATGGAGAATCATTTAGTGGAAGAGGCTGGAAAGGCTGATTTGCCTGGAAAACCTACTATGTATACAATTACTGATGAGTTTTTGAAGATGTTTGGTCTTTCTTCTCTTGATGAACTACCAGAACTTCCGCGTTATAAATTAGATGAGAATGAACAAATTGTTATAGATGATTTGGAAATTGATGAAAATAAAGAAAACGAGGAGATTGATGAAAATGAGTAATAATAAAAATGATTTTGTTAAAGAGATTACTAATATAGAAGATAATTTTACACAATGGTATACTGATGTTGTACTTAAAGCAGAACTTGCTGATTATGCTGATACTAAGGGATGTATTGCTATTCGTCCTTATGGTTATGCTATTTGGGAGAATATTCAGAATTATGCTGATAAGAAATTTAAGGAGCTTGGGGTTACTAACTTATCTATGCCACTTTTAATTCCAGAGAGTTTGTTAAATAAAGAGAAGGACCATGTTGAAGGTTTTGCTCCAGAAGTTGCTTGGGTTACTATTGGTGGGCAAGAAGAACTTGAGGAGAGGCTTTGTATTCGTCCTACTTCTGAGACTATGATGTCTACTATGTATGCTAAGTGGATTAAGTCTTGGAGGGATTTACCTGTACTTGGAAATCAATGGTGTAATGTTTTGAGATGGGAGAAGGAGACTAGACCATTTTTGCGTTCTAGAGAGTTTTTATGGCAAGAGGGACATACTGTTCATGAGACTGAGAAAGAGGCTAGGGAGTTTACTTTGAAAATTCATGATGTGTATGCTGATGTTATTGAGGAACTGCTTGCTATTCCAGTTTTGAAAGGAAGAAAGACTGAGAAGGAAAAATTTGCAGGGGCTGTGGAGACATATACTGTAGAAACTTTGATGCATGATGGTAGAGCTCTTCAGGCTGGAACTGCTCATTACTTTGGTCAAAACTTTTCTAAACCTTTTGAAATTAAGTTCCAAAATAGAGAAGGTAAAGAGGAATATGGATATCAAACTTCTTGGGGAATTAGTACTAGACTTATTGGTGCTATTATTATGGCTCATGGGGATAATAGAGGTTTGAAATTACCTCCTATGGTTGCTCCAATTCAGGCTGTTATTGTTCCAGTTGCAGCTCATAAGGAGGGTGTGGTAGAGAAGGCTCAAGAATTACATGATATGCTTAAAAAGAATTTTAGAATGAAGCTTGATTTACGTGATAATTATTCTACTGGTTTTAAGTTTAATGATTGGGAAATGAGAGGTGTTCCTGTTCGTATTGAGATTGGTCCAAAGGATATTGAAAAGGCGCAAGCTGTTTTGGTTAGAAGAGATAATTTGGAAAAAGAAATTGTTAAATTGGATGAGTTAGAGTCAAGATTGGCTGAGGTTTTGGAGGCAATTCAGAAAAACATGTATGATGAATGTGCTAAGAGACGTGATGAGAGAACGACTGTTGCACATAGTTTGGATGAAATTCTTAAGAATTTGGATGAGAATCAGGGGTATGTTAAGACTATGTGGTGTGGCAATGTTGATTGTGAGAATAAGATTAAGGAAGTTACTGGTGCTCATTCAAGATGTATTCCTTTTGAGCAGGAGCATTTGGGGGATGTTTGTCCTGTTTGTGGAAAGCCAGCGGATACTATGGTTGTCTGGGGGAGACAGTATTAGAAAGAAACTTACAGAAGAGAAGGTGTTTTGAATGAGTAGGAAGAATTTTTTAGTGAATTTGCTGATGATATTGGTTTTCATTGCTTTGGCTTTGGGTGCCTATTACTTGAAAGTAAGGATTGGTAATGAAAAAGAAAAGACAGCCCGTGTGAATGAGCAGGTTGTGTTAAAAGATATTTATTATGATAGTGCGGTTACACAGATTAGTTATGGTGAGGCAGGACCTATTATTCAAGATTTTGTTGGGGCTTATAATAATAAAAATGGTGAAATGTTGGCTCAGGTGATGGATTTGGTTGCGACTTATATATATTCTGATTGTGAGAATGAGAGTGAGTTTGATACAAAATATGTTGATAAATTGTCTAGGAATCTTGATACACAGGAATTAATACTTATGCAATATAGTTTGAAAAAAGAAGAAACTGGTATTATAAGTGGTGTTGAGAACAATAGTAGCGTTGAGCTTACTTTGATTGAAAATTCTGAAATTACTGATGTATCTAAATATTTATCAAAAATGACGGCTAAGATTAGGACTGTTTCTCAAGTTGAGAATATTGATCAGGTTGATACTTTGGAATTTTTGTTATTACATAGAGATGGGGCTTATAATATTATTAAATTTGAGATGATAGATAGTGTGCCTTATACGGAATAATTTATGAATGCGGGGGATGCCCTGCATTTTTTTGTTCTATTTTTGTACGAGCTGAATAAAATTATAAGAAGGCTATTGACTTTTTATATGAAAAGGTATAAATTATTAGCAGACTCAATATAAGAGTGCTAAAATTATAGGAGGTGGTAAAATGATAAGACCATTATCAGATAAAGTATTGATTAAAATGCAAGAAAAAGAGGAGACGACTAAGAGCGGAATTATTCTTACTGCTACAAAAGAGAAACCACAGGTTGCTGAGGTTATAGAGGTTGGACCAGGAAGAGTTGTTGACGGCGAGAGAGAAGAGATGAATATTAAAAAAGGGGATAAAGTTATTTTAAATAAATATGCAGGGACAGAAGTAAAATATGATGGCGTTGATTATTTGATTGTTAGTCAAGCTGACATATTGGCTGTTGTAGAATAAGGAAAGGAAGTACGTTTATGTCTAAAGAAATTAAATATAGTGAAGATGCTAGGAAAGCTTTATTAGAGGGAGTTAACAAATTGGCTGATACAGTTAAAGTTACTCTTGGACCTAAGGGAAGAAATGTTGTTTTGGATAAGAATTTTGGTGCACCTTTGATTACTAATGATGGTGTTACTATTGCTAAGGAAATTGAGCTTGAAGATGCTTATGAGAATATGGGAGCTGGACTTGTTAAAGAGGTTTCTATTAAAACTAATGATGTTGCTGGTGATGGTACTACAACTGCTACTGTTCTTGCTCAAAAAATGATTAAAGAGGGTGTAAAGAATATTGCTGCTGGTGGTGACCCTATGGCTATTAAGAGGGGGATGGATAAGGCTACGGCTACTGCTGTTGAGGAACTTAAGGCTATATCTTCTAGTGTAAATGGTAAAGAGGATATTGCAAGGGTTGCTAGTATTTCTGCTAATGATGATGAAATTGGTAATTTGATTGCTGATGCTATGGAGAAGGTTTCTAAAGATGGTGTTATTACTATTGAGGAATCTAAGACTTCTAATACTGAGGTTAAAGTTGTTGAGGGTATGCAATTTGATAAGGGATATATTTCTCCATATATGGTTACTGATACTGAAAAAATGGAAATAGTTATGGATAATCCTTATATATTGCTTACAGATAAGAAGATTTCTAATATTCAGGAGATTTTGCCTTTATTAGAGGAACTTATGCAACAATCTGGAAAACTTGTTATTGTGGCTGATGATATTGAGGGTGAAGCGCTATCTACTTTAATTTTGAATAAATTAAGAGGTGTTTTAAATGTAGCTTGTGTTAAGGCTCCAAGTTTTGGTGATTCAAGAAAAGATATTCTTCAAGATATGGCTATTTTGACTGGTGCTACAGTTATTACAGGTGATTTAGGATTAGAACTTAAGGATACTACTGTTGATAATTTGGGGAGAGCTAAACAAGTTAAAATTCAGAAAGATAATACAATTATTGTTGGCGGCGATGGTGATAAGGCTGAATTAGATGCTAGAATTAAACAGATAAAGGCTAATATTCAAGAAACTATGAGCGAATATGATAAAGAAAAATTACAAGAGAGATTGGCTAAAATCGCTGGTGGTGTTGCTGTTATCGAAGTTGGTGCTGCTACTGAAATTGAGATGAAAGAGAAGAAACTTAGAATTGAAGATGCACTTTCTGCTACTAGGGCTGCTGCCCTAGAAGGTATTGTTGCTGGTGGTGGTACTGCTTATATTAATGTTATTCCTAAACTTGAGGAGTTATTGAAGACAGCTAAAGAAGATGAGAAACTTGGTATTAAGATTGTTCTTAAGGCATTAGAAGAACCAGTTAGACAGATTGCTGAGAATGCTGGACTTGAGGGTGCAGTTATTTTAGAAAAAGTAAGAAATAGTGCAAATGGTATTGGGTTTGATGCTAAGAATGAGGAATATGTTGATATGAAGAAATCTGGTATTGTTGATCCTACAAAGGTTACAAGGTCTGCTCTTCAAAATGCTGAGAGTGTTGCTTCTATGATTTTGACTACTGAAGCGTGTGTTGCTAATAAGAAAGAGAAGAATTGCGGATGTGGCGGTCATGGTGAAGGGGCTGGAATGCCAGAGATGTATTAGGCGATTATTTTTCAAAACTGATGACATGGAAATAAAAGAACCTCCAGATTTTCTGGAGGTTTTTCTTATTAGATGAATTTAACTAGCAACCGCAGTTTCTGTTTCCACCACAGCAACAGAAGATTATGATTAATAGAATTATTATCCATAAGCAGTTATCATCACCAAATCCGCATCCGCAACCTCTATTTTCTGGCATCTTGAAATCCCTCCTTTTAAGTATATATGAGCTTCTAAGCTCTTTTTTCTTGATCCTTAGTATGTTATATACTATGATTTTTTTTAAAAAGTGTTACTTAAAAATAAATAAAATTCTATACAAAATTTACAATTTAGTGATATAATGCAAATGAAAATAATGGGATGTTTAAATTTGGAGGAGTAGATATGGGAAATATTGTATTATTAGATGATTTAACTATTAACCAAATTGCTGCTGGTGAGGTTATTGAAAGACCTGCGTCTGTAGTAAAAGAGATGGTTGAGAATTCAATAGATGCTGGGGCAACAAAGATTACTGTTGAGATTAAGAATGGAGGAATTTCTTTTATTCGTATTTCTGATAATGGAAAAGGTATTGCAGAAGATGATATGGAGATTGCTTTTGAGAGACATGCTACTAGCAAGATTAGAAAAGCAGAGGATATTTTGAAAGTAATGTCTATGGGGTTTAGAGGTGAGGCTTTGGCGAGTATTGCAGCTATTGCTAATGTGGAGATGATTTCGAGAACTGCTGATAGTGATATAGGACACAAGATAGTAGTTGAAGGTGGCAAAGTTCTTGAGCAGACTGATGTTGGTGCTCCTATTGGTACTACTATAACTGTTAAAAATTTGTTTTATAATACTCCTGTTCGTTATAAATTTTTGAAGAAAGATTATACAGAATCTGGATATATTGAGGATGCGATTACTCGTTTGGCTCTTGTTAATAAGAATATATCTTTTAAGCTTATTAATTCTGGAAAAACTATAATTCAAACTAATGGAAATGATGATGAGAAAAGTGTTATATATAGTATTTATGGTAAGGATATTGCTGAGGCTATAATTGAGACAGATTATGAGTTAGATGGAATTCGAGTTAGAGGATGTGTTGGAAAGCCAGAGATTGCTAGGTCAAATCGTACTAATCAATTGTATTTTGTTAATGGAAGATATATAAAGCATAAAACTTTGACAGCAGCTGCTGAACAAGCTTTTAAGGGTATGATTCCAATAAATAAATATGGATTTTTGATTTTGAATATTGAGATGGATCCTGGTTTGGTTGATGTTAATGTTCATCCTGCTAAGTTGGAAGTTAGATTTGAGGAGGATAGTAGAATTTTTAAAGCTGTGTATTATGCAATAAAAGAGTCTCTTTCTAAGAAGGAATTGGTGGAAAGTGTTAAAACAGAGAAAGAGACGCTTGTAGATGAATTTGCTAAAAAGCAGGAGGCTATGTTAGAAAAACAAATTAAAGCTCCAGATTTATCATTGCAAGAGAATATGGCTTTTAAATCAGATGTTGTTCGTGATGCGATAAAAGATGATAAAGAACAGAAAAAAGAAAATAAATTTTTTAAGAAAAATAAACATACTGATTCAGAGGAAAATTTTTCGGATAGAGAGAATTTGCTTGAGGAAGTTTATAAGTTTAGAAAGGGCTTGAAGGAGCTTGGCGTTGCTGAAACTTCTTCTGTATATACACCTATTATTCCTATTGGTGAACATAGGGTTGATCAAGAAAGTACTATTCCTTCTGAGGCTAAAGTTGAACAGAAAACAGAGGAACTTATAAAAGAGAGGGAGACAAAGGAGATTTTAGATGAGGCTATAAAGAATAGTAAATTAGAAAATCCTTTGAAATCAAAAGAAAATAGTTTTGATGATATGTATTCTAAAGTTTTTGGTTGTAAACCAGGACAAGTTATTGATTCTGAGAAAGAGATTTCTAATTCTGAGAAAAAGGTTTTGGAAGAAATAAAGGGATCTGTTAAAGGGGAGAGTGAGCCTAAAGTTGCTTCTGTAGAAGAAGAGGTAACAGTTGTAAAAGAGAAGCAACCTGAAAATGTTATTACTCTTGCTGATACAGAACAAATGGAAGAATTTAAGAATATGACTGGTAAGAATTATAAGTTCTTAGGTATTGCTTTTTCAACTTATATTATTGTAGAAATAGAAAATGAGATGTATATAATTGACCAACATGCTGCACATGAGAGAATTATGTATGAAAAGGTTAAAAACAATTATTATAGTTCAACTGATAAAGATTCTCAGCTTATGCTTTTGCCTGATATTATAAATCTTACTCATAAGGAAAAAGAGATTATTACTGAAAATGTTGAGATGTTTGAAAAAGCTGGCTTTACATTGGAGGCGTTTGGTGATAGTACGATTAAACTTACTGGTGTTCCTAATATTTGTATGGATATGAATACTAAGCAATTGTTTTTGGAATTGCTTGATGAGATTGATAATTATTCAAGAACTGATAGACAAGATAAAGAAGATAGATTTATTGCTACTATTGCTTGCAAGTCTGCTGTTAAGGCTAAGATGAAACTTGCTGAGTCTGAGGTTGATAAATTGATGGAGAGACTTTTGGAACTTCCTAATCCATTTACTTGTCCTCATGGTAGACCTACAGCGATTAAGATGTCTAAGTATGAGATAGAACGTAAATTTGCCAGGAAATAGGGTTCACAAATAAGTACTAATTTGCGAATGGATAGTTAGGAGATTGTATGAAGAAAGATAGGGTTATTGTGATTGGTGGACCTACTGCTTCTGGTAAGACTGGGCTCGGTGTTCAGCTTGCTAAAATGGTAAATGGTGAGGTTGTGTCTGCTGATTCAATGCAGATTTATAAGGATATGGATATTGGTACTGCGAAGGCGACTACAGAGGAGATGGATGGGATTAAGCACTATTTGCTTGATTTTGTTTCTCCTGATGAGAGATATTCTGTTGCTGAATTTAAGAAGGATGCAGAGGAGAAAATTGCAGAGATTTTAGCTAAGGGCAAAGTTCCAATAGTTGTTGGTGGGACAGGCTTATATATAGATACTTTGGTTTATGGGATTGAGTATCCTGAGATAGAATTTGATGAAAAGTATAGAAATGAGCTACTTGAGAGAGCTGAGACTGAACAGGGATTGGCTATGTTATATGAAGAGGCTAAAAAACTTGACCCAGAGGCAGTTAAGAAAATTAGTGAGAATGATATAAAAAGAATTACTAGAATTCTTGAAATATATAAGGCTACTGGTAAGAATAAGACTGAGATGGAGAAGATTTCAAGATTGAATGGTCCTAAGTATGATTATAAGGTTTTTGCTATTGATATGGATAGAGAGAAACTTTATGAGAGAATTAACTTGAGAGTGGATTTAATGATTGAAGCTGGTTTAGTTGATGAGGTTAAGAGAATAGTTGCTAAGTATGATAAATTTCCTACTGCAATGCAGGGGTTAGGATATAAAGAGGTTGTTGAATTTCTAGATAATAAAGTGACATATGAAGAAATGATTGAAAAAATTAAACAAGAAACTAGAAGATATGCTAAGAGACAATTAACGTGGTTTAGAAAAAATAAGGATATTGTTTGGCTTGATGGATTACTTCAAAAGGAAGAAAATATTGATATTATTTTGAAAGCTTTAGAGGCTTAGAAAGGATTGAAGAGCATACAGTGAGTGAGGAAAAAAAAGGTTTTAAGAGTGTATTAGTTAAGATTTTGTTAATTCTTCTGGGTGTTGTTGTGATTGCGTATTTGATATTTAATACGGTTAGACTTGTTATGAGTCCTACAGATACATATGTTGTTGAAAAAGGTGTACTTAATTTAAAGGAGAATGCGGAGGCATATGTTATTAGAAATGAAATAGTCATGCAGGGAGCAAACTATATGAATGGTATGGAGAAGGTTGTTGCGGAAGGAAAAAGAGTTGCAAAGGGTGACCCTGTATTTCACTATTATGTTAATGGTGAGAGTACTATAAAAAATGAGATTGCTGAACTGGATAAAAAGATTGTAGAGGTACAGAGGAATGAACCTACATTTTATAATACTGATATTGAGGTCTTGAAAGGTAGAATTAAGGATTTAGAGGAGAAGATTTATCAGACTAATAATATTGAGGAAATAAATAATTATAAAAAGGAAATTGATGATTATTCGTATAAGATTTCTACAATAATGGGAAGTTCTAGTCAGGCGAGTTCTTATTTGAAGGATTTGGTTGGACAGAAAACGGCTTATTTAAAAAAGCTTACTGATGGTGCTGAAGAAATAAGGTCTGATTATAGTGGGACAATTTCATATAGAATAGATAATTTGGAGAATGTCTTTACTGCTAATGATTTTTCCTATTTGAAGAAGAATTTTTTGGATGGACTAAATTTAAGAACAGGTCAACTGATTGAAACTAATAATGAAAAGGGAAAAGTTATAACTGAATTTGCGTGTTATTTGGCTGTTGAAATGAATTCTAATGCTGCTAAATCAGCAACTATTGGTAGCAAAGTAAAAATTGAGTTAGATGTTGAGAATAGGTTTAATGCAGAGGTCGTGGCTATAAATGAAGATAATGATTGTAGAATAATTGTTTTTAAGATTAATGATTTACCTGAAAGACTTATAAATTATAGAAAAATAAGTATTAGTGTTATTTGGTGGGAGACTAGTGGATTAAAGGTGCCTAATTCTGCTTTGATTGATAGGGATGGTAAAAAATATATTCAGAGAAATAGGTCTGGATATAGTGCAGAAGTTTTAGTGAAAGTTTTACAACAGAATGATTCATATTCAATAGTTGATAATTATTCAAGTAATGAATTGCAGGAAATGGGATATTCTTCAGAGGAGATACAAAACAGATATACGATTAAACAATATGATAAGATAAATATAAATAATAAATAATATTACGTTTATATTACAAAAAGATTATTTTTGTATAACAAAGATTTAAAACTTCTTGACATATTACATGAAAAGAAGGATACTATATGCAGTAATTAAAATTTAAACATTGATTTTGGGAGGAAATTAAATGGCTAACGCAGTTGTAAATAAAATATTAGATTTTTTAGGTGTAGATAATGGAGCAGAACAAGAAGATGAAGAAGTTCTAGATAATGAATATACATATTCTTATGAGGATGAAGAAGAGCAGGAAGATGAAGAAGACAAAGGAATTTTTGGTGGAAGAAAAAAAGGCAAAGTATATGGAATGACACAACAACAAATTAAAATGAAGATTGCTAAGCCAACAACTTTTGAACAAGCTGAAGATATTTGTATCTTATTAAGAGAAAAAAATGCTATAGTTGTAAACTTAGAATATGTAAATAAAGATGTTGCAAGAAGAATCTTGGACGTTATTAGTGGAGCTGTTAAAGTTCTTGATGGACACTTTGAAAAAGTTTCTAATTCTATATTTATAGTTGCACCATTTAATTATGATATAGTTAATGATATGACAAGAGAGGAAATAAAAAATAAACTTTCTGTTTCATGGCTTAAATAAACAAAATAGGAGGAATAGTAATGCTTACACCACTAGACATTGAAAATAAAAAATTTCAAAAACAAATGATGAATGGGTATAATGTTGACGAAGTAGACGATTTCTTAGATGAGATTACTGTTGACTATGAAAAACTTTACAAAGAAAATACAGAGTTACGTGCCGAAATAGAAAAATCAAAATCTGATTTGGAGAGATACAAAAATATTGAACAGACGCTGCAAAATACTTTAGTTATTGCTCAAAAGACAGCTGATGATATTAAGAGCAATGCTCAAGATGAAGCTGACAATATTATTAAAAATGCTAGGTCAAAAATGCAAGACCAAGTAGATGAATTAACAAAAGATTTAGAGACAAGAAGAAGAGAGTTTACTGATACTAAGAAACAATTTGATATTTATAGAGCTAAAATGGAAGCTTTATTGATTTCGCAATTAGAATTGCTTAAAGATATGAAAGAAGATTAACGAAAGATGAAGATAGTTGGTTTAGTAAATCAACTATTTTTTTGTCGATTTACAAAAAAATTAAGAGAATGTTACAAAATTAAGTATTGGTTACATTTTTGTTAATCATATTGACTTATTATTTATTTAAAATAAAATATAAATATAAAATTATCGAGGATTGTACTTATATGAGAATCATTAGTGGAACAGCTAGAGGTACTAAGTTATTCACATTAGATGGGACTAATACAAGACCAACATTGGATAGAGTGAAGGAACCTTTATTTAATATACTTAATTTTAGATTGCAGGATGCAATTGTTTTGGACTTATTTGCGGGTTCTGGAGCTTTAGGACTAGAGGCTATTAGTAGA
The DNA here is from genome assembly GCA_948465565.1 of uncultured Clostridium sp. GTDB lineage: Bacteria > Bacillota > Clostridia > TANB77 > CAG-508 > UMGS1994. Next base: position 37,485 of record CAOJXR010000005.1, on the reverse strand, counting down.
GGAGCAACTAAGGCTATATTTTGTGAACATGATAGAAATGCAGCAAATATTATTGAAAAAAACATTGAAAAAACTAGATTTAAGGATGAATCTTTATTGATAAAAGGTGAGTTTGAGGTAGCATTAAAGCAAATTAAGAAAGATGGAACTAAAGTGGATATTGTTTTTTTAGATCCACCTTATAAAACTGATTTAATTTATAAATCTATTAAACTGATTATAGATTTGGAGATTTTGAATGAGGATGCTATTATTGTGCTTGAGACAGATGATCCAGTAAGGATTCAAGATGAAATAAAAGATTTAAGTGTAAAAATTTTTGATATAAGAAAATATGGACGCGTTAGTTTGCTATTTATGCAACAATAGCTTGAGGGAGGTACAAAATGGAGATATTTACTCTTCTAGAGGCGATAGAGGATGTGTTAGAAAATTGTAAAACGTTACCATTTTCTAATAAGAGAATTGTTGATAAAGATGAAATTTTGGATATTGTAAGAGAAATTAGACTTAAGTTGCCTGATGATTTAAAACAGGCTAAATGGGTTAGAGAAGAGCGCAATAGGATTATTCAAGAGGCTAAAAAAGAGGGAGAGGACATTGTTAAGGAAGCTGAGAATAGAATTATTGCTATGATTGATGAGCATGAAATTACTAAAAAGGCTTATGATGAGAAACAAAAAATTATTGAGGGTGCAAATGAGATGGCTAGACAGATGTCTGAAGGAACAAAAGAGTATGCTGATAATATTTTGGCAGAGATAGAGAATACAATTTTAGTGCTTAAGAGTAATATTAGTGCTGCTCAAGCTACTGTAGAGGATGCTGCTAATACAATTAAAAATAATAGAAATGAATTAAAATAGAGCGATTTTAGGATTGCTCTTTTTTGTATGAACAGGTTGAAAAATTTTTAATTATTTTTTACAAAAATCTGTTCATATTTTATTTGTTTTGATATAATGTGTATGATTATTAAATGGAGGGATACGCTTTGGCTAAGAGAATAAAGAAAAATGTACAAACTAAAAAAACAAAAACTAAGTTAAGCCCAGATATATTAATTATTTCGATGATTGTTGTAAGTATATTGTTGGGCGTTTTAATATATACTAATGCTGGGCAGATTGGGGCGGTTATTAGTCCTGTACTTGGAGGATTGATTGGTGTAATTAAATATGTTATTCCTGTTGGAATATTTATTACAGCTATTTCTTTGATAAAAGAGAATTCTAGTTATGTTAATACAAAAGTAACCCAATTTGTTGCTTTTACAATTTGTATTAGTGTTCTTATGCATGTTTATCAATTTTCAAAAATTGATTTGGCTCCTAATATAACTTTTGAGGAAATTATTAATGAGGCATATGAGCTGGGAACATCTAATCAAGGTGGTGGTGCGATTGGTGCGATAATTGGTACTCCTCTTGTAAATTTGATTAGTTCACTTGGTACAAGTATTCTTGCTATTGCGATTGGTTTAATTACGTTTATGTATTTGATTGGTGTAAGACCTACAGATTTGCTTATTGATTTTATTGAAGGTCGTGAGGAAAGAAAGCAGGAGAAACTTGAGAGACGTGAACAGGAACGTCAAGCTTTTGAAGAGAGACGTGATGAGAGAAGAAAGAATAGACATGCTGTTGCTGAGGCTAGGCGTGAACATGAAGTTAAAGAGTCTAAGATAAAGGAACCACAGGTTGATTTGATACAAGATGAGATTGTTATAAATCATTTTAATGATGAGAAACCTGTAAAAGAAGAGAAAAAGAAGTTTAGTTTGTTTAATAGAAAAGAATTTGATGAGGATATAGATAGTGATACTAGTATGGAAGTTAAAGCTTCTTCAAATCCTGGTGAACTTGAGAATATTTTTAAAGAGGTTCAAGAGGAGAAAGAGGAGAAGACAAAGGCTGTTTTACAATTAGAACATTATACTCATACAGTTGATGATGAGAATTATGAGACACCTCCTGTTGATTTATTATCTATGGGAGATGGAAAGGTTGTTAAGGGAAGTAAAAAGGCTTTGACAGATACTGCTACTAGATTACAAAAGACTTTGTATAGTTTTGGCGTTTCTGCTAAGGTTGAGAATGTTTCTGTTGGACCTGCTATTACTCGTTATGAATTAAAACCTGCTGAGGGTGTTAGAGTTAGTAAAATTGCTAAGCTTGCTGATGATATTGCTCTTAATTTGGCTGCTGAGTCTATAAGAATTGAGGCTCCTATTCCTGGCAAACAGGCTGTTGGTATTGAGATTCCTAATAAGGAAAAGGAGATTGTTCCTTTGAGAGACATTATTGATTCTGATGAGTTTAACGCGTCTAAGTCTAAGCTTGCTTTTGCTTTGGGTAAGAGTGTTTCAGGTGATACAGTTGTGACTGATATTGGTAAGATGCCTCATGTTTTGATTGCTGGTTCTACTGGTTCTGGTAAGTCTGTTTGTATTAATACTTTGATTACAAGTATTTTATATAAGGCTAAACCTAGTGAGGTTAAGCTAATAATGGTTGATCCTAAAGTTGTTGAATTGTCTGTATACAACGGTATTCCACATTTGCTTATTCCTGTTGTAACAGACCCTAAAAAGGCTGCTGGCGCTCTTGCTTGGGCTGTTCAAGAGATGGTTAATCGTTATAGTTTATTTGCTCAAAAGAATGTAAGAGATATTAAGGGATATAATGCTGCTCTTGATAAAGAGGGGTCAGAAGGAAAGCTTCCTCAAATTGTTATTATTATTGATGAGCTTGCTGATTTGATGATGGTTTCACCTAAGGATGTTGAGGATGCTATTTGTAGATTAGCTCAGATGGCTAGAGCTGCTGGTATGCATTTGGTTATTGCTACTCAGAGACCTTCTGTAGATGTTATTACTGGTATTATTAAGGCTAATATTCCTTCAAGAATTGCGTTTGCGGTTTCTTCTCAGGTTGATTCTAGAACTATTCTTGATAGTATGGGTGCTGAAAAATTACTTGGTAAAGGTGATATGCTTTTTTATCCTGCTGGTGCGTCAAAGGCTACTAGGGTGCAAGGTGCGTTTATTTCTGATGGTGATGTTGAGAAAATTGTTGATTTCTTGAAAAAGGATGGAGAGGCTGTTTATAGTGATGATATAATTGAGTCTATTGAGAAGGCTAATTCTACTGATAAGGAAATTGATGAAAATATGGAAGAAGATGATACTGATCCATTTTTAGAAGAGGCTATTGAGGCTGTTATTGAGATTGGTTCTGCGTCTGCTTCACTTATCCAAAGAAGATTTAAAGTTGGATATGCACGTGCTGGTAGAATTATTGACCAAATGGAGGCTAGAGGTATTATTTCTGGTTATCAAGGTAGTAAGCCTCGTGAGGTTTTAATGTCAAAAGAGAGATGGCAAGAACTTAAGATGACTATGGTTGGAGGAAATAACGAAGAGTAGTACATATGAAAGTTAAAGAAAGTTACAAAAGAAGGAGGTTTTTCGTTTGAAGGGAAAGATATTTTCTAAATTAAAAGATTACAATCATATTTTGGACAAAATGTTAGAAGAGAAGAATTTTTCAGAGGATGCGAAGAACCTTCTTTTAAGCATGATTTATAAAATAGAAAATTCGTATAATGATTATGCTCAAATTAAAGGAATCTTTCAGAAGCAGAAGGAGTTTATTGATGATATTATTGATATTGTTTCTAACAATTGTAAGTATATTTTTTTAGTAGATCCTAAAAAGGATGGAGTGCAATTACTTAAAAAGGAGAATGTTCTGGCTCTTACTGATGAGAAGGAACAGCGTATTTATTCATATCCTACGGAACAAGCTATTTTGTATGGGATTATGGATATTAAACCTAAGTATTTTTATATTCCAAATAATTATTATTATATTAAAAAACAGTTTCAGAAACTTTTAGTTGAGGGAACTATTTTGGATTCAACAGAGGTTATTAGAAATTTTAATGGATGGTCATGGAATGTTGCTGAGGATACAGGTATAAATCATGTTTCTAATATAATTTATCAAACTATTAGAATATTGATTGATGAGGAGTTTTTGAAAGAATGGGAAGATGATGCTTCTCGGAAAAGTTGATTATATTTATGAATTTAGAAAATATATTTTAGAGTATTATGGTAAGGAACTTAGCAGAAGCTTGTATATTGCATTGGCAAGACTTATTGTTGCTTCTTCTACTGAGGAGGATAAGGAGAAATTGAGGCTTGAATATGCAAGGGTGCAAAAGGCTTATGATAATATGAAAGATAAGACTGCTTATATTTTTCGTGTTTCTGAGGAGAAGAAGAGACTTGCTAATGAAATTGAGAAAAAAGATTTTATTATGAAGGATAGAAATAGGTTGTATAAGGAGTTTGAGGAGAGAAACAAGAGTTTACCTGATGATAAGAAGATTTTTAGTATTAGTGATTTGACTCAAAGGCTACAGGCTGAAAGGGAAAGATGTGTTAAGAGAATTACAGAACTTAATGAACTTGTTAAACCTGCAAGTTATACTGGGCTTAAGAATGAATTGGCTGAGAAAATTCAAATTATGTCGATTGTTGTAGAGAATAAAAGTGTTCGAGATGCGGCTATTGATTATCAAAATGAAGTTATTAAGTGTTTTGTTAAAAGTATTGAGAATATTTCTTCTAAAGAGGAAACGATTGATGTGATTTATAAAATGAGATATTATAGAAAACTTAGAATGACTGAGAATGAGAAGATTGAGGATATTCCGATTTTGTTTAATCAGGTTGAGAAGATTTTGAGATTTGTTGTTACTAAATCTTGTAAGGATTCTATTTTTAATATTTTCTGTAATGATGTTGAGTTTAATTATAAAATTATTGCTATTGCTTTAAATTCGATGATTTCAAATTATGAGGATGTTGATATTGAGCTTAATATTGTTGATGGTAAGCTTGAAGTTAGTATTTATGATAATGAAATTTTAGAAAAACAAGAGGAATTTGAGTTAGAGGTTGAGATTAAGGATTTTGCGGTTAAGATGAGGAAGCATGTTCCACTTTGTTCGTTTTAATTTTGAAAGGAGAGTTTATGAATATTACGTTTTTGGGTGCTGCTAAGACAGTGACTGGTTCTAATTTTTTGGTTGAGGCTGCTGGAAAGAAGTTTTTAGTTGATTGTGGTATGTATCAAGGAAAGGCGGCTCAAGAGATTGAGAATTCTGAGGATTTTTTATATGATCCTAAAGAGATTGATTTTATGCTTTTGACTCATGCTCATATAGATCATTCAGGTAGAATTCCTAAATTATATAATGAGGGCTTTAGGGCTCCAATTTATGCGCATAGAGCTACTGTGGATTTGTGTTCTATTATGCTTCCTGATAGTGGCCATATTCAAGAGACTGAGATTGAATGGAAGAATAGAAAAAGACTTAGAGCTGGTTTAGAGGCTTTGCCTCCTTTGTATACGGCTGAAGATGCGATTAAGTCTATGGAGATATTTAAGAGTGTTGAATATGATACTATTATTGATGTTGCAGAGAATATTCAAGTTAGGTTTAATGATGCTGGTCATATGCTTGGGTCTAGTATTATTGAGATTTGGGTTACTGAGAATGGTAAGACGGAAAAAATTGTTTTTACTGGTGATCTTGGTAATAATGATATTCCTCTTCTTGATTCTCCTACTATGATTGAGTCTGCTGATTATTTGGTTATGGAGTCTACTTATGGTAGTAGGTTACATATGAGAAATGATGATAAGGCTAATCTTTTCTTGGATATTGTTTCTGAGACGTTAGATAAGGGTGGACGTGTTGTTATTCCTTCTTTTGCTGTTGGTAGAACTCAGGAGATTTTGTATGAGATTGATAAAATAAAGGATAGTCATAAAGAGGATGAGGAATTCCAAAGAAGGTATAAGCAATTGATGGAGACACCTGTTTTTGTGGATAGTCCACTAGCTATTTCTGCTACTGAGATTTTCCAAAAAAATATGGATTTGTTTGAGGAGGAGACTCAAGAAAAATTGAGACATGGAGATAATCCGCTTGAATTTAATGGTTTGCAGTTTACAAGAACTGCTGATGAGTCTAAGGCTTTAAATGAGACGTATTATCCTTCTATTATTATTTCTGCTAGTGGAATGTGTGATATTGGTAGAATTAAACATCATTTGAAACATAATTTGTGGAACCCTTCTAGTACGATTTTGTTTGTTGGATATCAGGCTCCTGGAACTCTTGGTAGAACTATTGTTGATGGTGCTGATAAGGTTAAGATTTTTGGTGAGGATATTTCTATAAATAGTCGTATTGAATATATTGAGGGGTATTCTGGTCATGCTGACCAAGAGTGGCTTATGAATTTTGTGTATTCATTTATTTCAAAGCCTAAACATATATTTTTGGTTCATGGTGAAGAGGAATCACAGGAAGTTTTGAAGGAATTGATAGAGTCTAATGCTAAAATTCCTGTTACAATTCCTGAGTTTGGTGAGAAATATGAGGTTTCTGATGTTCCAGAACTTCAAGATAGAATTGAATATTCTAAGAAGCTTGAAGATCAGTTCTTGAGATTGCAGATTCTTGAAAAACTTGATAGGATTAAGGATGAAATTAATGATATGACTGATACTGTTAAAGAGGAGAAACTTATGAAGGAGAACTCTGACAGTGAGATTGAGAAGTTACATGATAAGGTTAAAAAATTGGAAGATCAAATTAAGAATTTAATTGAGCAATAGAAGGGATATTTAGAATGGTTACGAAATATTTTAATGATGCTATTATTGGAAATAAGACTATGACAGCTAGTTTTTCAAAAAAGGGGGAGCTTCTTAGATTGTTTAATCAAGCTCCTGATTATAAACAGTTTTTTGAGTTTTTTCATACTGGGGTTAAGATTAATGATTCTGCTATGATTTATCTTCATAATGACATTAATAATGTTTTTAAGCAATGGTATGTTGATGGGACTAATGTTTTGGTTACAGAGATTACGAATACATATTTTAATTTGAGGGTTACTCAGATTGATTTTGTTCTTTTGAAGGATAATCTTTTGGTTAGAAGATATCATTTTAAAAATAATAATAATATTGATTTGAATTTGCATTTTTTGGCTTATTCTAAACTTTTTACTAATATAAATAATGATGCATGTGGTTTTTTTAAGAATAATGCTTTGCTTCAATATACACATGATTATACTGTTTGTACTTTTTCAAAGGAGAAAATAGATAGTTGTCAGATTAATAATGCGGATAGTGATATTATGAATGGGCAAGTTGGTGGAAAAGATTATATTGGTATGTCTGCTGATTCTGCTATTCAATATAATTTGGGGACTTTAAAACCTGATGAGGAGAGAGTTTTTAATTTGTGTATTCATGTTAATGATAACAAAGAGAAGAATATTTTGAATGATTTGGATACAGAGATTGAGAGATTTAGGAAGATTGATTTGAAAAAGGAGCTTGAGGATACTAAGAAGTATTGGAGAAAGTATTTGAAGGATCATTCTAAATTACAGTTTGAAGCTGATGATGCTGGAGTTAGTTTGAAGAAGATTTATGATAGAAGTATTTTGATGATGCCTCTTATTATAAATGAGAATACTGGTGGTATTTCTGCTGGCGTTGAGAGTGATGAGTATAAGACTAAGTGTGGCAGATATTCTTATTGTTGGCCTAGAGATGCTGCTTTTATAACTGCTGCTTTTGATGAGATTGGTATGGAAAAGGAAGTTGATAAGTTTTATAAAGTTTTTTGTAAGATGACTCAAAATAAGAATGGTGGCTGGGAGCAGAGGTTTTATACTGATGGTCGTTTGGCACCTTGTTGGGGGTACCAAATCGATGAGACTGCTAGTGTTGTTTTTGGATTGTATAAGCATTTTGAGAAGACAAGGAATGTTAAGTTTTTGAAGGATTGCTTAAAGATGTGTGAGAATGCAGTTGACTTTTTAGATAAGTATGTTGTTTCTGTTTTGAATGGGAATGATGATTTTCCTAAGAGCTATGATTTGTGGGAAGAGTATGAGGGTGTGAGTTTGTATTCTTTGGCTGCAATTTTTGGTGCTTATGGTGCTATGCTTGAGATGTATAAGGAAGTTACAAATGAGTTTTCTAATAATAGGCTTAAAATAGAGGCTATTGAGAAACGTAAGAAGGTACTTGAAAAGAGACAAAGAGAGATTAAGGATTTTGTTTTACATCATTTTTATGATGAGGGAAAGAAGAGTTTTGTTAGAAATCTGAATGATGGTAGAATTGATATTAGTATTTTGGGTGCGGTGTATCCTTTTAAATTGTTTACTTCTAAGGAGAAGAGGGTTCTTACTACTGTGGAGAGAATGAATATGACTCTTAGAACTTATACTGGTGGTTATATTCGTTATGAGGGTGATACTTATAATGGTGGTTATAATCCGTGGGTTATTGCGAATTTGTGGATGGCTAATTTCTATTTGGAGAATGGACAGAGAAAGCAGGCGAGAGAGTGCTTTGAGTTTGTTGTTAAGAGTGCATCTGAGCATGGATTTTTGGGAGAGCAGGTTAACAACGAGACGATGAAACCTTCGTGGATAATTGGTCTTACTTGGTCTCATGCAATGTTTGTTTCTGTGGCGACTAGATTATATAAATAGGCGCTGGTAAGATGAGCAATCTTTTTCCAGCATGATGAAAAAGGAGGAAGTTGATGGCTAAAAGTAGTACTGTGTTTTTTTGTAATGAATGTGGATATGAGTCGCCTAAGTGGCTTGGAAAGTGTCCAGCTTGTAATGCATGGAATACGTTTGTTGAGGAGAAGGTTACAAAGGGTTCTGGTGGAAAGAGTGAATTAAAGCGAAATTCTAATCCTGTTAAATTGCTTGAGATTGAGCAGACGGATATTTTGAGAATAAGCTCAGGTTTTGCGGAACTTGATAGGGTTCTTGGTGGTGGATTTGTTAAGGGGTCACTTACTTTGCTTGGTGGTGAGCCTGGTATTGGTAAGTCTACTTTGGTTTTACAGATTTGTGATAAGATTAAGGCTGATGGTAAGGTTTTGTATGTTTCTGGTGAGGAATCTGGGGAACAGATTAAGCTTCGTGCTGATAGACTTGGTATAAAGAATGATAATATTATGTTTCTTGGTGAGATTGATATTAATTCGGTTGAGAGTGCTATTGAGAATGTTGAGCCTAGGTTTGTTATTGTTGATTCTATTCAAACGATGTATTCTGATGATATTTCGTCTGCTCCTGGTAGTGTGAGTCAGGTTAGAGAGATTACTGCAAGAATTATGAAGATGTGTAAGATGAAGGGGATTACGACTGTTATAATTGGTCATGTTACGAAAGATGGAACTATTGCTGGTCCTAGAGTCTTGGAACATATGGTTGATACTGTTTTGTATATTGAGGGAGAAAGGTATTTTTCCTATAGAGTGCTTAGAGGTGTTAAAAATAGGTTTGGTTCTACAAATGAGATTGGTATGTTTGAGATGCAAGGTGAAGGAATGCAGGAGATTGATAATCCTTCTAGTGTTTTGATTACTGAAAGGGAGGGCAATCCTGCTGGATCTGTTGTTGTTGCAAGTTTAGAGGGGACAAGACCTATGCTTCTTGAGCTTCAAGCATTGACTAGTACTACTGTTTTTGGTATGCCTAGAAGGACTGCTAATGGTATTGATTATAATAGGATTACTTTGCTTATTGCGGTTTTAGAGAAAATTGGTAAAATGAATTTGGGTAGTCAAGATGTGTATATGAATATTGTTGGTGGTATTAGAGTTAATGAGCCTGCTTTGGATTTGGGAATTATTTTGGCTGTGGCTTCTAGTTTTAAGAATGTGAGTATTCCTGATGATGTGGTTGTAATTGGTGAAGTTGGTTTGACTGGAGAAATTCGTAGAGTTAATATGATTGAGAAGCGTATTAAGGAGGCTCAGAAGATGGGATTTAAAAAAGTTATTATTCCGGAAACTAATAAAAAACTATTGAAAGAAAATTTTAAATTAGATATAATAGGCTGCAAAGATATTATTGATGCGATGAAGTTTTTGAAGTTAAGATAATGTTTTAATTTACTTCGAGAAAGGATGAAGATTAGATGAAGAATTTTAAGAAAATAATTGCTGTAGTGCTTGTTTTGGCATTGATTGCTGCTACTGTTGCTACTGTGATTAATATTGTTTTGGCTAAAAATGATAAAAAGCATAATCCAGTTGTTACTATGGAGATTGAAGGGTATGGAAATGTTAAATTAGAACTTGACCCTGAGGCTGCTCCTAATACTGTTAAGAATTTTATTAGATTGGCTCAAAGAGGATATTATAATGGTAAGACTTTTAGTGATGTTCAAGAGGGGTTAGTTGTTGGTGGACTTGATGATGTTTCTGGTGAAGAGAAGAAAGAGATGGTTGCACCAAAGTTGAGTGATATTAAGGATGGCGTTGCAGAAAACGAGGATAAAGAATATAGTATTCCAGGTGAGTTTATTGAAAAAGGTCATAAAAATATGTTGTCTCATCAGAGAGGTGTTATTTCTATGACAAGAACTACTTATAATGATTACCAACAAGAGATTGCTATGATTCAAATGATTGGTTATAGTGATTATATTAATGGTGTTGTTGATAAGATGTATGATTCTCAGGCTGCTGGATTTTTCATTTTAACTGAGGATGAGATTGGTTATGATGGTACTTATTCTGCTTTTGGTAGAGTAGTTGATGGTATGGATATTATTGATACTATTTCAAAATTGGAATTAGAGAAGAATACTGATAGTGATGGTAAGGAAACTACTGGCACAGGTATTGTGAATGCTCCAGTTATTAAGAATGTTACAGTTGATACTTATGGTGTTGATTATGGCATTCCTGAGACTGAGTCTGCTTATGATTTTGAGGCAATATTTAATTTCTTAATTCAAAATTATATGCAATCTCAAAATTCAACAACTGACCAAACTGGTAATACAACAAATCAATAAAATTTTATAAATATAAAAATCCGAAAAATAAATAATATTTGTTTTTCGGATTTTTGTTATATAAAATTCATTTATTTCCCTAAATAAAGCTAAAATGCTTGACAAATTCGAAAAAATGTTGTAAAGTATATTAGCATTACAAAAGAAAGGGTGGTTATCATAGAAGAGAAAGTTAAAATTAGTATACTTTGCCAGCTTTATGGTAAGTTGTTAACTGAAAAGCAATATGAAGTTCTTGATGACTACTACAACAACGATTTGTCTCTATCTGAGATTGCAGAAAACTTAGAGATTACTAGACAGGCAGTTAGAGATAATATTAAGAAGGGGGAAAATAAGCTTCTCGAATACGAGGAAAAGCTTGGGATTATGAAGAAAGTTATGGAGCAAGAAGAAAAGATTGCTGTTATTTTATCTGAGATTACTAAGATTAAGTCTAAGTCATCAGATAAGGAAGTTGAAAGAATACTTGAACATATTAAGAATGAGTTAAATTGTTTAGTTTAATTTTTGATATGAGGTAATAAGGAGGAAAGCAATGGCTTTTGAAGGTTTATCATCAAGACTACAAGAAATAACTAGAAAGTTAAAAGGTAAAGCGAGAATTACTGAGAGTGATTTGAAAGAGGTTTTACGTGAAGTAAAAATAGCTTTACTTGAGGCTGATGTTAACTACAAAATTGTTAAAGATTTTGTTAAGATAATTGAGGAAAAAGCTTTGGGTCAAGATGTTCTTAAGTCATTAACTCCAGGACAGCAAGTTGTAAAAATTGTTAAGGATGAGTTAGTTCAATTGTTAGGTGGAGAAGAGAGTAAGATTTCTTTTTCATCAAACCCACCAACAATTATTATGCTTGTTGGTCTTCAGGGTTCTGGTAAGACTACTACAGCTGGTAAACTTGCGAATTTAATTCGTAAACAAGGAAAAAATCCTTTGTTAGTTGCTTGTGATGTTTATAGGCCTGCTGCTATTAAGCAGTTACAGGTGGTTGGTAAACAACTTAATATTCCTGTATATGCTAACGAACAGACCAAGGATGTTGTAATGATTGCTAAACAAGCTAAAAGTGTAGCAATTTCAAAATTGAATGATGTTATTATCTTAGATACGGCTGGTAGATTGCATGTTGATGAAGATTTAATGCAAGAGTTGAAAGACTTGAAGTCTAGTATGCATCCTCATGAAATTTTATTAGTTGTTGATTCTATGACTGGTCAAGATGCTGTTAATGTTGCTGAGAAATTTAATACAGATTTAGGTGTTGACGGTGTTGTTCTTACTAAGTTGGATGGTGATACAAGAGGTGGTGCTGCGTTATCTGTTAAAAAGGTTACTGGCAGACCAATTAAGTTTGCTGCTACTGGTGAGAAACTTAGTGATATTGAGGAATTTCATCCAGAGAGAATGGCTTCAAGAATTTTAGGTATGGGTGATGTTCTTTCTATTATTGAGAAGGCGGAAGAGGCTTTTGATGAAGAAGAAGCTTTGAAGATGGAACAAAAGCTTAGAAAGCAGAGCTTTGATTTAGATGATTATTTGACCCAATTGAGGCAGATGAAGAAGATGGGTTCTTTTTCTTCTATATTAAAGATGTTGCCTGGAATGGGGAATTTGAAGAATATTCAAATTGATGATAAAGAATTCGATAAGGTTGAGGCTATTATTTGTTCTATGACTAAAGAGGAGAGAAGGAATCCAAAGGTTTTAAATGGTAGTAGACGTCTTAGAATTGCTAAAGGTAGTGGTACTAAGGTTCAAGATATTAACAAATTTATGAATTCTTTTGAGATGACACAAAAAATGATGAAGAAATTTACTAATAATAAGGGTGCCATGAGAAAGATGATGAAAGGTTTAGATGATGGAAATCTTGATTTGAAAGATTTTACAAATCTAAAATAGTGTTGTTATTAAACTTTTAAGTTTATATATAAAAATTTTCAGGGGGTGAAATTATGGTAAAAATAAGATTACAAAGAGTTGGAAAGAAAAAAGCTCCATTCTACCATATAGTTGTTGCTGATTCAAGACGTGCTAGAGATGGAAGAATAATTGAGCAAATAGGTACTTATGATCCTATGACAGAACCTTCAACAGTTGCTTTAGACAAAGAATTAGTTGAAAAATGGATTAAGAATGGTGCTAAACCAACAGATACAGTTAAAAGACTTATTGATGAAGCAAAATAGTTTTTATTTACTCCAAGAGGAGGTCTAGAGTAAGATGAAAGAAATCTTAGAGGTTGTTATTAAAAATCTTGTCCAAGATACGGATTCTGTATCTATTGAGGAGATTACTAGTGATTCAGAAATGAAGTATGAGGTAAGAGTTGCTCAAAATGATATGGGTAGAGTTATTGGAAAAAAAGGAAAAATTGCACAATCAATCAGAACAGTAATGAAGGCTGTTGCTGCAAAAGAAAATAAAAAAGTAGTAGTTGAATTTATTGATTAGGAATAGAAAAATGCAAGATTATTTTGAAATTGGTCAAATTGTGAATACGTCTGGTTTGAAAGGTGTTGTGAAAGCTAATCTTTTTACAGATGATATTACAAAGATTGAATCGTTTGAAAAAGTATTAATTGAAAAAAACAAGAAATTGACAGAGTATGAAGTTGAAGAGGTTAAGTATCATAAGAATCAAGCTTTGATTAAGTTTAGAGGAATTGATGATATTGATAAGGCTGAGGTTTTACGCAATTGCTTGATTAAAGTTAGGCGTGAGGATGAGCCAGAACTTCCAGAGGATACATATTTTATTGTTGATTTGATTGGTTTGGATGTATTTTTAGATACTGGTGAGAAACTTGGAATTTTGAAAGAGGTTTTTCCAGTACAGTCAGGTAACCATGATGTTTATGTTGTGGAAACTGGGGAAAAAGATGTCTTATTGCCAGCTATTGGTGATGTTATAAAAGATATTGATATGCATAACAGGAAGATGGTTGTTCATTTGTTAGAGGGGTTAATTTGAAAGTATTGCTTATGTTTTCGAATTATGAAGAAGGAGAAATGATATGAAATTTGATGTTTTGACATTGTTTCCAGAAATGTTTGAGCCACTAAAACAAAGCATTATAAAAAGAGCAACTGAGAGTGAAATTATTAATATTAATTTAGTTAATATTAGGGATTTTTCAGAAAACAGGCATAATAAGGTTGATGATACTCCTTATGGTGGAGGGGCAGGAATGCTTATGAAACCTGATGTTGTAGATAGAGCTTATGAGTCTGTAAAATCTGAGAAGTCTAAGGTTATTTACTTGTCACCACAAGGAAAGACATTGAATCAGAAAATAGTTAAGGAATTGTCTCAAGAGGAACATTTGATATTGCTTTGTGGTCATTATGAAGGTATTGACCAGAGAGTGATAGATAAGATTGTTGATGAGGAAATTTCTATTGGTGATTATGTTTTGACTGGTGGAGAGATTCCTGCAATGGTATTGATTGATAGTGTTTGCAGATATGTTGATGGAGTTATTTCTAATGAGTCAACTGATGAGGAGTCTTTTTCAAATGGATGCTTAGAGTATCCGCAATATACTAGACCAGAAGTCTTTGATGGTGTGAGGGTTCCAGAAGTTTTGATTTCTGGACATCATGAAAATATTCGCAATTGGCGAAGATTGAAATCTTTAGAAAATACGTTTAGAAAACGACCAGATATGTTAGAGAATATAGTGCTAACGGATAAAGAGAAAGACTATATACAAAGTTTAAAGAAGGAGGTCCAAGAGTAATGGATATTATTAAATCAATAGAACATGAACAACTAAAGAATAAGATTCCAGATTTACGTATTGGTGATACTGTTAAAGTTCATGCAAAAGTAAAAGAAGGAAACAGAGAAAGAATCCAGGTTTTCGAAGGAATCATAATTAAAAAACAAGGTGGAGGAGTTAATGAGACATTTACTGTAAGAAGAATTTCTTATGGTGTTGGTGTTGAAAAAACTTTCTTAATTCACTCACCAAACGTTGAGAAGGTTGAAGTAACTAGAGTTGGTAAAGCAAGAAGAGCTAAATTATATTATTTAAGAGATAGAGTTGGTAAGGCTGCTAAGACTAAAGAAAAAGTTGGTGCTAGAATTGAAACTAACGAAATCGTTGTTAAAGAAGAAATCGTTCCTGGTGAGAACGAGGTTGTAGAAGAAGTTACAGAGATTGTTCCAGAAGTTGTTGAAACTGCTGAAACAGAGGCTCCAGTAGCTGAGACAGCTGCTTCAGAGGAAGTTAAAGAAGATAAAGAATAATTTGAGAAATCCCTCATACGGTTGTATGGGGGATTTTTGGTGTGGTAAGGTTATAGATGTATTGGTAGATGATTATTTATATAATTCGGATGTTTAAAAACTTTCCATCTGAGTCTGTCCCATTTATGATATTTATGTTTTCATATGTACAGTTATTTTGTTTTTCTTTTTTCATTTTATTTATGCATTTGAAGAAGTTTCCGTTTTTAAATTGTTCTATAAATAGACTTTCGTGTTTATCTGGAAGGAATGTAATAGTATAGTTGGTTAGTTCATTTTTTCCTGAAAGTTCTCCTAATAGCTCAAATAATTCATAATATATTTTTATTGAAAAGTTAATATCTTTTAGATTTTTTAATAGGACTCCTGTAAATCGCATAAGTTTTATATTGTACATGTCTTCAACAAATTGTGCTTTGTTAATGTCTTGCTTTTCTAAAATAGAGTCAAATATTGTACTTAGATTTTGAATACTACTTTCTCCAGTCATATCGCAAATTCTTTCAATTGCTACTTTTTCTTTGTTTCTTTTTACAGAAATTCCTTCAGTTATTTGTTTGAAGAAATTGTAACAATCATTAATTCGATTAAATTTTTCAGAATTCATTAAACTTTCGTCTACGCCAATTACGTCTGCATATGCTAGTAGAAATAATATTTTGGGTATGTCATTTTTGGAGTTACCTAATTCGGGAAGTAAATGAAGTAGGCTTTTATATTTATTTTCTACATATTTATCGTTACTTTCGGCAGATAAAAGTGTTATTAAAATATGGTCTTTTATCAATATTTTTAGAGTTGTTATTAAATCAGAAAGACTAAGGTTAATGTTGTTTTTATCTAAGATATTTTGAGTTAAACCTATTTCTTCTAAAACTTGTTTTACGTATTTAATTCCTGTGTTAGCGTGTTGATTAATGTCTTCGATAACACCAATATCATGGATTAGGGCAAATATTTTTAAAATGAATTTTGATTCATTAGTTAATGTTTTATATATTTGATTTAGTATGTTTACTTGATTTATATTTTCTTCACTTTGGTTAAAATTCAATAGACCTATGTTTTCTGGAATGTTATAGTTTGTAATTTGATATACATATAAAGTGTGTGCCATCCAACCATTTACTTTGTATGTATTAGTTCCTCCACGTATTACAGTGTTTTGTTGCTTTAAGATGCTGCTTATTTTATCAAGATAGTTTTCTTCGTTGTCATATTTGCTATATAAAATCCATAGATATTGTGCTGAATTTTTGCTTAAAAGTAAGTTTATGAAGTTTGAACTTATGTAGTTTATATTGATAGAAATATTTTTTAATAATTTTTGTAAGGTTTGTTTAGAAGCGTTTTTGATTTCATTTTTTTCGTTTTCTGTTTTTGCTTTTTTTAAAGATAGGGCGGTTTCGCGATAGTGTTTGTCATAACTATAGTTTAGTTCTTTTTCTGTGATGTTTTGAATGCCAATACAATTCATAAATATCTCCTTATTATTGTGATATAGTTTGGATCAGGTTATCAAAGTTGAGTTCTGTTATGTCGTTTATATTTATAACTTTGCCTAAGTTTATGTTATTTGATTCTAAAAAGTCATATTCTTGTTTTAATGTATTATATTCATATTCGAAGTATGGTTCATATAATTCTTTTTCCTTGAGAGAGTAAGATGTTAGGTAATGTGAAGGATGTCTGTCTGCTTTTGACATTTCTCTTTTTAGTAAATTGTCGAAAAGTTTGTCAAAATCGTTTGTAAAGAGGTTTATTGTTAATATCTTATATTTGTACTTTTTACTGATTTGGTCTAGATAATCTTTCCATTCTATTTTAAACGGTTTTTCTAATATTATTATTTCATCTTTTCTTTTCATACATTCTTCAATTAGATTTTTGTAGATGTTTGCATTTAATTGCTGTAGTGATTTCTTTTCTGCTTTATTTTTAAAACCTACTATGTCATAAATGTTTTCGGTTAAGATGTCGAAAGATAGGAGAGTGCTGTTTTCAATTTTGTTGTATAGTTTTTTGGCTAGTGTACTTTTGCCCGTACCACTTATTCCTGTTATTATGATTAATTTGTTCATATTGAGCTCCTTTTATGCTGAATGGAATTTATTTTTGCTTTCATTATGACAACGATGGCGTCTTCAAGGGTTTGGTTTATTTTATCGTCTATAATGTTTAGTTTATTTACAGAGTATAGGTCGTTTTTTACTTCACTGAATTTGTGAACTTCAATAAGTTCTAAACCGATATCTCCAAAGAAGGTTTGAATGTGGTTGATGTCTTCGAATCTATCATTGAGATTATTTCTTGAAGTTATAGTGTTTAGATTTTTGTTGAAATTAAGAAGTGATTTATTTTGTGATTGTATAAACTTTTTAGGTGTTACATCACTTGTAATCCAAAATCCGCCACATTGAGAGAGTATATTGTGTATGTTTTCAGCAACTTGCTTTTTTTCTTCAAATGTTAAATATCTGAGTAATCCTTCATTTATTACTGTAATGGGTTCGTTGGAATTGAAGTAGTTCATGCAATTATTGAAGTCACTTTTTCTTAATGCGTTTCCAGAAATTATTTTTAAATTATCAGGGATGTGAGAGTGAATGGATTGTATTAAAGATGATTTGTTTTTACTTACGTTTGTTAAGTCCATTTCGACATAGTTGTAACCTTTTTGTGAATAAATAAGTCCTCTTGAAGAATAGCCAGCTGCTAATTCTAGTACTTGCTTGACATTTAATTTATCAAGAAGTTTATTTGTTAGTTTGTATCTGGCTTCTATTTCGGGTGCTAATCTTTTTTGTAGAGTTACTTCTTGATTGCAGTGAGTACTAAGCCAAGAGTAAATTTCTTTTTCATATGGTATGTCTGTAAAGGTTCTTGGGTATGATGTGACAATGGCCGTGGGACTTATTTCTTCATAGTCTTTATCATTGATTTTACTTTCCATTTATTGATTTCCTTTTTATAATTTTTGAGTTAATTCAATTAAGTCATTGATAATTATGGTTGGTTTGTATTTGCTTGGTAATGGGGCTTTATTGGGATTGAACCAACAACTATCAAAATTACAGTTCATTGCAAAGGCAATGTCGGATGATAGGGAGTCGCCTACAATTAAGTATTCTTCGGTTTGGTAGTTATTTAGTGTGTGTTGTATCCCTTCGAAAAATTCTTTTCTTGGTTTTACATATCCAAACATATCGGCTGATAAGATGTTGTTTACGAATTGCAAGCAATTTATTTTGGATAGCTTTTCTTTTGTTGCAATTTGTGGTCCGTTTGTTGCTATTATAATTTGGTATTTATTTGAAAGGTATTGTAATGTATTATATGCGTTGTTTATTGCGATTACGTTTTCTTTTAGTGCGTTCATAAAAAGGTAGTTTAGTTCAATTGCTTTTTCTAAGGTTATTTGGTTGTTAAAGTATATTAAGACTCTTTGTGCACGTAGCCAGTTTAGAAAAGTTTCGCTTTTTTTGCCTGTTTCACTTTTTAGGTTTTCTGGTAGTTCGATTAGTCCTTCTTGCCAATCTTCCCAGAATTTATGGTCTATTGAGTACCATCTTTGGAATTCTGTTTCTGTGTAGGGCTCACCAACTGATTGCATCATTTTTGCGTATGCATGGCGTATGTTTTCGGTGTTATCTATTAGTGTGTCGTCTAAATCGAATATTATTATTTTGTATTTTTTCATGTGTTACCTCACTTGGGGTGATTATATCATAAGATTGGGGAGAGGAGAAGGGGGATTTTGTTGTGATTTTTAAATAAACATGGAAGAGAAAGTTATTAGATTGGATATAGGAAAATAGTATCTGTCGACGTGCAATAGTGTAAAAATCCCGGTGGGTCGACAGATTAAAAAAATGGCTTTAATTGGACATTTTTTGAAAAAAGTGTGGACTTAAAAGGTTGATTATGGTAAAATTTCAATGAATCGACAGATTGAGATGGAAAAAGACATGAGTTTAAGGGAATATAGATGGTCCTGTAATTATTTAAATATATTAGAATGTAAATGATGATGATAAAAAGAGAATTAAGGACAGAACATACAAGTAATTATTTAAATATATTAGAATGTAAATTTTAACAAACCTTATGGGTGTTCTATCTGGTGCATTAAGTAATTATTTAAATATATTAGAATGTAAATGTTTCTACATGGGAAAAAGCAGTTGCAACAGCATTACGTAATTATTTAAATATATTAGAATGTAAATACAGATAATACAATTAAAGTTATTGGAAATCTAGGTAATTATTTAAATATATTAGAATGTAAATATACATTTCTTAGAACATGAAGTTGAAGCAATATGTAATTATTTAAATATATTAGAATGTAAATTCATATATCTCAACTTCATTTTCATCTTTTAATCCTGTAGTAATTATTTAAATATATTAGAATGTAAATAAGGCAATTACTCGAGAACGCAGAAAGCTAAAAGCGTAATTATTTAAATATATTAGAATGTAAATAAGAATATTTTAGAGCGTTGTTTTTTTGCATTTTTAGTAATTATTTAAATATATTAGAATGTAAATTTATACAGCTCACTTTTGTTTCTTGTTAGTTTATACGTAATTATTTAAATATATTAGAATGTAAATCACGTACAAAAAACTGACCTTTTTTCGTTCGATATAAGTAATTATTTAAATATATTAGAATGTAAATACTCCTGCTGTTGTGAAAAGTACACCTAAGCCAAGTAATTATTTAAATATATTAGAATGTAAATTCTGGCGTAGGAGTAGGCGTTGAAGCAAATACAGATGAGGTAATTATTTAAATATATTAGAATGTAAATTTATCTTGCTCGCTATGACACTTTTCGCAAGCTGTAAGTAATTATTTAAATATATTAGAATGTAAATATACCAGAAGACCAAAAAAAAGAAGAAGTAGAAAGTAATTATTTAAATATATTAGAATGTAAATTTTGCTGGAGATGAGCTTCAAGCTATAAAAAACAAGGTAGTTATTTAAATATATTAGAATGAACATTAAGATAAATATGCAAAATGTTATAGTTGTTTAAGGATAAGATAGTAAAATTTTAATGAAGGGTATAATAATGGAAGAAAAGTATATTAATATAGGCGAAATAGATGTGGAGAAATTTAAAAATATATCAGCTAAGATAGTAACATATGAAGTAATAATAACACTTGAAAGATATAATCATATAATAGAGAGATATAAACAGAATTTTGAACTATATTTTAAGGAATTATAATATAATAAAAGTATAGGAATTGAAGTGGAGACTGTGCTGCCACACACCTGAAAAGGTCAAAAGAAATGCAGGAAGGGGCACACCTGCCAATGTCCTATAATAAAGGAAACTCTTACTAGGGTAGGAGTTTCCTTTGTTATATAAATATTAGCAAGTATATTTTTGATAAAGTAATTAGTTAATTTTAAAATATTTGTGAGGGGTCAAAAATGGATAAAATTGGTACAGAGAGTTTTGTTTATAAAATAGAAAGGGATGTATTAGAGCAAGTTAAAAGAAAGGCTGTATATTATAAAGATACAAGTAGTTATATAAATGATTGTACAAAATATGAATTGAAAAATATGAAAATAATGCTATAGAGAAATTAATAAATAATGATAATGGAAAATAATAGAGTTATTTTTAGGCGAGTTAACTAGGAGAGAATTTTGGTTAACTCGTTTGGATTATTGGCTTTTAAAGTATGTCATATCTATTCTTTTGAATTCTATTAATAAATCTGTTAAAAATTTATGTTTACAATATAATGGGTTAAAATTAATTTGCGAAAATTTGTTTTGTTAGTGTTGCTTTTTTATTTTTCTATGATATACTGAATAATATAGGAAATGAGAATAAGCGGATGTGGTTTGCCACTTTTAATCCACAACTTATGTTGTGAGTGAGGAGGTGGTGCTATGATAGAAGCGGTTTTATTATACTTACTTTTATTTGGTTTAGTTGTCGAAACTATTATAGTATTTGCCTTAATTATATTGGTTATAATTTTAAGCAAATAGACAATAAAAAAACACATCTGTAACTTGGCTGTTCAATGTGTTTTTTTACATATTAACTGGCAAACCACGTTTGTGGATTCTCCATTTCCTATTTTTATTATATTTGAAATATTTGAAATTGTCAAATATAATGTAAAATTTTATATGACTAATTTTAAGTATTTTATACAGTTTTATCATTTTTACAAAGTTTTATAGTGTGGAGCGGGTAGCGAGAATTGAACTCGCGCCACCAGGTCGGAAGCATGGGATTCTACCACTAAACTATACCCGCATTTACATTTTGCTATACTTAAATAACTACTCAAAATAATGGGCTAATATTTCAATTTTATCAATTCGATTTACATTCTACTATACTTAGATAAAAGTTTACCATATAATATCCAACTAGATTTACATTCTAATATAATTTATATAATGAACAAATTATACTTTATACTATGCGTTTTGTCAATTAATATACTACGTTATAGTTAATATAATATCCACTAGTGGATATTATATTAACTATAATCGGACTATTGACAAACATAAAAAATAAGTATAATATTTACATGAGCTTAATAATAATTAAGATTGCAACTTTTAAGAGTTAGTTGTTTTAAAGAAACCAAAAGAGCCATATTGTAGAAATACAGCCCCTTGTTAGTGTATAAAATATTTGTAGCATATTATACACTAATATTATAGACTAAAATTTAAGTTTTGTAAATAGCTGTATCATATGAAATGGCTCTTAGAGAGGAGATATTAGGATTATGAAAAATAAAATTAGGACTTCTAAAGAAGTAGCAACAAAAGCAGCGAAACAGCTGAGAGATCCAAAAGTTCCTGATGAGCAAAAATCTGTTGCAGCCAGTACATTAAGGAATAGAGCTAAGAAATGAGTTTAAAGGAGATTATATATCTCCTTTAAGAAAATAATAAAAAGTTTTTTGAAAGCTTTACTTTTTAAAACCATAATGATAGAATTTGACAAAAGATGACAAAATATTTAAAAATATAAAATATAGAATTAAAGGAATTTGAGATAAAATGGAGGTGAGAAGATGAGATTTAAGTTGTATTTTAATTTAGAGAATCCAGAGTTACCAATTCAATATAGAAAAAGTATTTTGAGTTTCTTCAAATTGTCTTTGTCTGAATATAATCCAGAATTTTATAAGAAGTTTTACAATGAAAGAGATACTATTATTAAAGGATATACATTTTCAACATATTTTAAGAATATGAAGATTGAGGATGATAAAGTTATTGTTAATGATAAGTGTTTTAATTTGACAGTTTCTGTTCAAAATTATGAAGATGCGATTATTTTATATAATGCATTTAATCATCAACGAAATAAGATGTTTTCTCTTTATAGAAATTCTTGGGTATTACGAGATATTGAGATAGTTCCAGAAAAGAAGATTGAGGAGGATAGTGTTACTATAAAATTTTTATCTCCTTTGTGTGCTAGAAGCAGAAGAAATTATAAGGATTATTATTTTTCATATGCGGATGATGAGTTTGAGGATACTGTTAGAGTTAATATTAGAGAACAGTTGAAAATAACAGATTTTCCAGAGACAATAGTGGATACGTTTAGTATAACACCAATAAGTGCTAAGAAGATTATTGTTAAATATTATGAAAAACAGCTTGAGTGTTCTACAGGAACGTTTAAAATTAGTGGTGATAGGGAGTTACTTGAATATTTGTATAAAGCAGGAATGGGAAGTAATCATTCTGCTGGTTTTGGTATGTTTCAAATAATTTAGTAGATTGGAGGTGTGAGTTTGAAGGTAAAGGTATATCTTGGTGAGTGGTTTTATAATGCAGGTATTATAGGCTTTTTAAGAATAATGAATAAAAATAATGCAAGTGCTGTTATTGAGAAGAAAGATAATTATATTGAGTTTGATACAGATGATTTAAAGAATTTTGATGAATACTATTTTAATTATTTTTTTGATAGATATGATGTTGCTAAGAGTGTTAAAGAGAGAACGGAAAATTATTTTAGTTATTTGCTTGAGAATATAGAGAGGGCGGATGATAAGGCAGTAAAGGATGCAGTAAAAGCAAATAAAAAATATATTAAAGATGTAATTAAAAAACAATTGGACAAGATTAAGAAAATTGATGAGCAAATTTATGACAGTATGAAAGAAGCCTATGATAAGCTTGATAAAGAAGATAGTAGAGAAGGTATAGAACAGATTAGACAAGCTTTATTTGATGGAATTGGTAATGAGAAGATAAATAGGAGATTAACATTAAATTTGTTTAAAAGTATTTTGAGTAATACTTATTACGGCCAACCGTCATTCCTTAATGTTGTTAAGACTGCTCTGTCTTATGAGGAACAACAAGAGGTTATGTATATTGACTATGTTAGTAATATTGTTGAGACTGGATTTTTACATGATATTGTTGATGGAGAGTTTAATTTAGAAGAACTTGATAAGGAATTGAAGAAGAGATTAGAGAGTAAGAGAATTACTAAAGATATTGAGAAAGTTTATGAGAAAATTAAGAAATCGTATATTGATAAGAATAAAACTATTGATGATATCAAGAGTTATTTGAATGAAAACGTATTACAGCATTGTTGCATGTGTGAGAATGATTTTGGATTGACAAGTAATTATTCTGAAAGTAATTTTGTTCCTCTTGCGATTAGTAATGATAATGCTAGAAATTTCTTTTGGAACCAAAATGTTAAGTTTCCAATTTGCGATGTGTGTAAGTTGATTTTGTTTTGTATTCCTGCTGGTGTTTCTAATATTAGAAAAATTGTGAAAGATAGTGGGGAGTATAAGGAAAAGCCTGTATTAAATTTTGTTAATTATGATACTTGTGTTGATGATTTGCTTAAAATTAATAATAGTTTTCAGAATAATTCTAGATATGAGAATAGGACTAAGAATGTATTTGCTCAGATGATCTTAGATATTGTGGGACAGGATGTAAAGATAAGTAAGTGGCAGTTACAGAATATTTTTGTTGTTGAGTTTGATACAGAATATGGAGCGTATAGCAGAATTGAGTATTTTAATATTAGAAAGCATGTTGCAGAATTTTTTAGTCAGTATTCTAAGAGATCTATTTCCAGAATGAGAGATTATAGATATAAGATGCAGGTAGTTGATTATATTTTGAAAAATAAGGATATGAAATACGTTATTAATGATAGACTTAGAATGGTGATGACTACTTCAAATGCTGAAGATATTGCTACAGATTCGTTTTTTGTTTCAATGGCAAGAAGTATTTTGAATGATTTAAAAAAGGAGGATGATGTGATGGATAAAAAAGAGCAGATTAAGAAAAATACTTCTAAATTATATACTTTGTATAATTTGGGTGTAGAGATGCACATGGATTTGTTAGAACAAAAGAAAGAAAATAAAATAAATGGGTATGTATATAAGATGTTAAATAGCATTAAGACAGGTAATGTTGGAGATTTTATGGATATTGTAGTTAGAATACATGCGGAATTAAAAAAGGGTGTGCCTGTTCCGTTTTTAGATGCTATGAGTGAAGAAGGATTAGATTTTGAAGCAGTAGGACATAGCTTTTTGTCTGGTTTGATTTCAAATAGATATCAAGATAAAAAGAAGAATGATGAAGATACAGATGAAGAAGAGAAATAAAAAATTAATTAAATTATGGAGGTTAGTATGAAAAAAGGTTTGTCAATGACAATGATTTTTAAGGCTCAGAGTTTGAACTATGGAGAAGGTATTGGAAATATTTCAGAATTAAAGAAGCTTACAAGAGGTGATGGTAATGTTTATACTTTTGCTTCAAGACAGGCTTTGAGATATGATATTGTTAGAATTGCTAATAAGATGTTTGGCTGGAATTTGGAAGTTGTAGATAAGTCTAAAGGAACAGTTCAGTTTAGAGATGATTTAACAATAAAAGATTCTGAAGAAATGGATCTTTTTGGATATATGAAGACAGTTAAAGGAAGTGGCGATGGTAAAGATGGAGGTTCTAATATAAGAAGCGCTGCTGTTAGATTGAGTAATGCTATTTCATTAGAAGAATATAAGAGTGATATTGAATTATTAAACAATAAGGGATTGGCTGATAGAATTCCTGAATTTCCTAACCTTGCTAATATTGAACAACATTTAAGTTATTATACATATACGATTACAATTGATTTAGAGAAGATTGGTGTTGATGGTAGTGTAGAGATTTCAAATGATGAGAAAGTTAAGAGAGTTCATCAATTATTAGATGTTGTTAAGATTTTAAATAGAGATATTAGAGGTAGAGAAGAAAATTTGAGTCCAGTTTTTGTAATTGGTGGAATGTATGATTTAAATTCACCTTTCTATTTGGGCAGAATTAAACTTAATGGAAAAGATGGCGAGTTTGCATTGGATACTGATATGTTGAAAGATACAGCTACTTTGACTATTGGTGATAATTCAATTTTTGATGATACAAATGTTGGTGTTCTTAAAAATTCTTTTAAAAATGAGGAAGAGATAGAGAAAGTATTTGATGGTAAAGTATCTAATATAGAGGATTTCTTTAAAGATTTAAAAGTGAAAGTGGCTGAGTATTATAAATCCTAAATAGAAAGGATTGGGGTTAATGAAGATTTTAAAACTTAAGTTGTATCAAGAGACTGCATGTTATAAGAAGCCTTTTGCAACTAAGGTTGCAGAAACATATCCTTTGCCACCGTATTCTACTATTATTGGGATGTTTCATAAAATTTTGCAGGCTGAGTCTGGTGAGTATTTTCCTATGAATGTGTCTGTTCAAGGTGATTATGAGAGTATTTTTAGTAATTATCAAAATTTGAGAATGTATAAAGGTAAGGATAAGGTTACTTCTATGCCTAGAAATGTGCATCAATTGTTGGGTGTTCATTTAATTATTCACGTTCAAGCTGAGGATGAGATTATAGAAAAAATTTATAATAATATTGTTAATGGAGTTGAGACGTTTACTTTGGGAAGAAATGAGGATTTGGTTAGAGTTGACAGTATTAAGATTCTTGGTGATGTTAGTGAAGAGGAAGAAGTGGATGTTGTAAATAGTGCATATATTCCTGAGTGGATTGATGCAGGAGTTAGTGGAATAAGTTATAGATTGAATACTACATATAAAATTAAGAATGATTTGAGGTATTGGAATAAGGTTAATGTTAAATATGTAGAGAAGAGTACTAATATGGGTGTATATTTTGCACTGATTGATGAGGATGGAGACCAAATATATTTTTATAGTCAAGAATTACCACACTTAATATGAGTGTGGTTTCTTGTATATTAAGAGATGTAGGGAAAATGATTTTGGAGGAGGAGAATTATATGTATTATGCTAAATCAGATCCGAAGCAGAGTATAAGGGAACATTCGGATAAGTTGCTAAAGAATTTAGAAATTTTGAAAAATAAATATGGTAGTAAGATTATTAAGGTAGTTGATATTGAAGAGAATAGATTTTGGGAGTTGATGAGGATAATTTGTCTTTATCATGATGCTGGGAAAGTTTTTTCGGGTTTTCAAAATATGATAAGAAAAAAGTTAAAGGAGCCATTGATTGAGACAAAGTTTTCGAATGAATTACTTAAACATGAACAGATTTCTCCTGCTTTTATTCCTAATAAGTTATATGAAATGACTGAGGATGAGAGAACTTTGGTTTATCAAGCTATTTATTATCATCATGAAAGGGATATTTCTAATGTAGATAGAGAGATATTGAAGAAAGTTATTGAGGAAGATATTAAGCCTAATTTGGAAATGATAAAGTTTGAATTGGGAATAGAAATAGGTGAGCTTAAGACTTTTTATTTGAGGTTAGTTGAGGGACAGGCAAGAATTACAGAAGGTCATAGATTGTATAATGATTATTGTATGATGAAGGGGCTATTACATAGGTTGGATCATTCTAGTTCTGCTGAGCTTGATATTGAGGATGATACTGAAGAGGAAGTACAAATATTTGTAAAGAAGTTTTTGAGAGAAAGGAGAAAGTCTGATTTAAATGATTTACAGGCATTTTGCGAAGATAGACAAGATGAGAACTTGGTTGTTATTGGTTCTACTGGTGTTGGAAAGACTGAGGCTGGTTTGATATGGAGTGGTGCTGATAAAACATTTTTTACATTGCCATTGAGAATTAGCATTAATGCGATTTTTGATAGGATTAGAGAGTGTAAAGAGATTGGATATAAACATGTCGGTTTGTTGCATTCTAGTGCTTTTGATTATTTGGAGAATAAGTCTGATATTCAAAATGAAATGGATAAGATAGATGAAGCTAGGAATTTGTATAATAAGATAACTGCATGTACTGTTGACCAGATTTTTCCTTTTGTTTTTAAGTATAGGGGTTATGAGAAAATGTATGCGACATTGAGTTATTCGAAGGTGATTATTGATGAGATTCAGGCATATTCTCCAGAGATGGTTGCGATTATTTTGAAGGGACTTGAGATGATTTATAAGATTAATGGAAAATTTATGGTTATGACTGCGACTTTGCCTAGTATATATACTGATAAGCTTGAGGAGATGGGGATTAAATATGAATACGGTGAGTATACGAAGAAGATGGATAGACATAAGATTAAGCTATTGGATACTGGAATTTTAGAAGATATTGATGAAATGTGCGAAATGGCGAAGGAGAAGAAAGTTTTAGTTATTGTTAATACTGTAAATAAGGCTTTAGAAATGTATAAAGTGCTTGAAAATATAGGGGCTAATAATGTAAATGTTCTTCATTCGAGATTTTTACAAGAGGATAGAGTGGAAAAGGAAAGAATGATTAAGGAGTTTTCTGAGACTGAAGGGGAATCTGGAATTTGGATTACTACTCAGATTGTGGAGGCCTCTTTGGATATTGATTTTGATGTTTTGTACACTGAGATGTCTACTTTGGATAGTTTGTTTCAGAGAATGGGAAGATGTTATAGGAAGAGAGAGTATACAGGGGATGATGCTAATATAAGGATATATACAGAGAATTTGAGTGGGCTTACAGCAATATATGATAAGGATATACATGAGATAAGTTTGAAATTACTTAAAGGAGAAGGTGAGGACAAAGGCTTTGATAATGAGTTTTTGAGCGAAGGTGTTAAAATTGAGCTTGTTAAGAAGTTATATTCTAGGGAAAGGATTGAGAAAACAAAATTTTATGAGAAATTTAAAGAGTCCTTTAAATTTTTAGATAATATTGTTGATTATGATTCTAGTAAGAAAGAAGCTCAACGAATGTTTAGAAATATTGATAATATTGATGTTATTCCAAGGTCTGTATTTGATGATAATAGTAAATTGATTGATGAATATAAAAAAGAGAAGAATGTGGAGAAGAAGGCTGAGCTTAAAAGAAAGATTGAGAATTTGTTTATATCTATTCCTGCAGCTAATATAAGGAGACTTGGAGATCAGTTACAAAAATTTGAGGCTGTTAAAGCGATTAAAGGAAAATATATTGTGGATTGTAAGTATGATAAAAATGTTGGACTACTAATAAAGAAAGATGAAGGATACGAGATTGAGTTGAGAGAGTTTTGAGATAATTTTATTTATGGAGTGAGATAAGTTGCATTGGGTATGGTAAAAGAGGTGAATTGAAGGATGAAGATTACTGGAATTATGGTGTATTATTATTTTGTGTGTGAGAGAAAGTTATGGTATTTTTTGAACCAGATTGGTATGGAACAGAATAGTGAACTTGTGAGTATTGGTAAAATACTTGATGAGACTTCTTATGATAGAGAAGATAAGGGAGTTTTAATTGATGATACGATAAATGTTGATTTTATTGGAGATAAGGCTGTGTTGCATGAAATTAAGAAGACGAAGGCTATTGAAGAAGCGGGGATATGGCAACTTAAGTATTATATGTATTATTTGGAACAGAAGGGTGTAAAGGATATAAGTGCAGAGATTGATTTTCCGCTTTTGAGAGAGAAGAAGATTGTTATGCTGGAGGATGGAGATAGAGATGTGTTAGAGAATGTTATAAAAAATATTGAAGAAATAGCTAAAATGGATAAGCCTATAGGGGTTAAGAACTCTAAAATTTGCAAGAAATGTGCTTATTTTGATTTGTGTTATGTGTGAGGTGTTGAGAGATGAAACAGTCATATTATTTATATAATAGTGGTAGATTGCAGAGGAAAGATAATACGTTGGAAATTGTGTATAAGGATGGTACGAAAAAGAGTATTCCTGTTGAGAGAGTTGATGATATTTATGTTATGACAGAATTTGATTTTAATACTAATTTGTTAAATTTTTTGTGTCAGTTTGGAATTAGTGTTCATTTTTTTAACTATTATGGTTTTTATACTGGTACATATTATCCTAAAGAGGCTTTGGTTTCTGGAAAGCTTTTGATTAAGCAAGTTGAAAACTATTCAGACTCAAGTAAGAGATTGAAGATTGCTAAAGCTTTTATTGATGCGGCGTCATATAATATTTATAGAAATTTGAATTATTATAATAATCGTGGCAAAGATGTGTCTTTGTATATGAAGGAGATTGAATATTTAAGAAGGCAGATTGGATTATGCAATGATGTTCAAGAACTTATGGGAATTGAAGGCAATATTAGGAAGGTTTATTATGATTCTTGGAATGTGATTATTAATCAGGATATTGCTTTTGAGAAAAGGGTTAAAAATCCGCCAGATAATGCTATAAATTCTTTGATTTCATATGTTAATACGATTATTTATACTAGGGTTTTGGGTGAGATATATAAAACTCAACTTAATCCTACAATTAGTTATTTACATGAGCCTTCTGAGAGAAGATTTTCACTTTGTTTGGATATTGCTGAGATTTTTAAACCTATTATTGCTGATAGACTTATTTTTTCTATGTTGAATAAGAAACAGATTACAGAGAAGGATTTTGAGGAAGGATTGAATTTTACTTATATAAGGGATAGTGCAAGAAAACAGATAACTCGTGAGATTGATTTGAGATTGCAGACTAAAATTAAACATAAAAAACTTGATAGAGAGGTTAGTTATGAGTATTTAATTCGTCTGGAAGTGTATAAGTTGATTAAGCATTTGCTTGGCGATGATGAGTATGAAGGTTTTAAGATGTGGTGGTAATATGTATGTTATTTTGGTTTATGATATTAATTTAGAAGAGAAGGAAGGGCAGAAGGTTCTTAGAAATGTGTTTAAGACTTGTAAGAAGTATTTAGTGCATATTCAAAATTCTGTTTTTGAAGGAGAGTTATTGGAGTCACAGGCTTTGAAGATGAAGAAGGAGTTAGATAGATTTATAAGGTCTGATAAGGATAGTGTTATTTTGTTTAAAAGTAGAAGTTTGAAATGGTTAGATAAGGAGTTTTTGGGGAAGGTAGAAGATGATAAGACTGATAATTTCTTGTAGTATCTGTCGATGTGGAATAGTGTAAAAAGTATGGGAGGTTGACAGATTGGGAAGGGCTTTAAATGAAGACTTTTTGAAAATGGGATGGACTTAAATGGGTATTAGTGGTAAAATTTTATTGAATGAACAGATTGATTCAAAAACGAAATAGTATAAATTGTGTGAATATTATTGATTTTATTTATAATGAGAAGAATTTATAAAATTTCCATATAAAAATTAGTTAAAAGTTTATGCAATGAAAAATAATTTATGTATTGACATTATGAATAAAACCATATTATAATAAATATACTAATATAGATACTTTTATGTATCTAGTCCAATTCAAATGTTAGCCGCAACCCTATTTGCGGGGTATAAGTGCATAGGTGTACAAATGTTACTCGGAGCCCTACCTCCGACAGATAAATACGTAGGTGGACAAATGTATAAAAAATCTACCTTTTCGGAGGTAGATTTTTTGTTAGAAATGAGGTAATAATGAAAGTAGAAAATGGAAAATTCTATTTTATAAAAGATAATTTTTTTGAAATATTTAAAAGTTACAAACTAATGGAGAATAAAGAAAACGGAAATAAAAGGCCTTGTTATTTTTGCTTTAATGACCCAGAAAATAAGAAGATAATATGGTTTGTTCCAATATCAAGTAAAATAGATAAGTATAAAGCTATATATGAAAATAAGAAAAAGAAACAAAAGAAAGTTTATAATTTTGTTTTTGGTAAAGTTTTAGGAAAAGAAAAAACATTTTTAATTCAAAATATTTTTCCTACTACTGAGGATTACATAGAAAGCAAATATCAAAATAAAATGTAAGATGTTGAAATTACGGAAAGCTTGAAAAAAGAAATTATTGAAATTTCTATTAATGTTATAAAGTTAGCTAAAAAAGGAATAAATATACCGTTTTATGATATTTTAGAAATGAAAGAAATTTTATTAAAAACCAAGTAAATTAAGCTTTATCAACAGTTTAAAAAAATTACAAACAAAACTAAATAAACAGTTGACAAACAGAAATCTTATTTTGGGTTACCTACGTCAAAGTTATTTTCATATTATATCTCTAACGAAGGCAAAGTATTAAAATATTTTAAAATGTACTATATAAAATAAACCTATTATTTAATTTATTACTACCTTTTCTTTTCATACTTTTCAATTTATATTTTGCCTAATTATCTATATAAATACTTGTATCTTTATAATCTAGAGTTTTTTCTAACTTATAAGTAAAACTTTCATTATCAGTTTTTTGTATTTCTACTTCCCACAAATATTTTACTATATTTAAATAACTACTTGTCTTTTTTTAATTTTACTTTATCATATCCAAAATTTACATTCTAATATATTTAAATAATTACCAGCCCATTTAATTTGTTTTTCTGTTCCTTCTAATTTATTTACATTCTAATATATTTAAATAATTACTACAGCAATTACTTGTTTTTTTACTCTTAGTCGGCTTAAATTTACATTCTAATATATTTAAATAATTACTTACTGCAATTTGTTCTTCTGTGCAATCTAACTCTAGATTTACATTCTAATATATTTAAATAATTACGTAATGCACATGCTTTTACATGTTTACCATCATTTATATTTACATTCTAATATATTTAAATAATTACTATCTAATTTTTTATTATCAATTCCTAATGTAGAATTTACATTCTAATATATTTAAATAATTACGTAATCTAATTAAACAAACAATAGAAAATACACTATTTACATTCTAATATATTTAAATAATTACATCTGAGTACACAATATGACATAAATACAATGTATGAAAATTTACATTCTAATATATTTAAATAATTACTTATTGAAAAAGCTAATAGAAATTTTTACAGATGAATTTACATTCTAATATATTTAAATAATTACGTAACTCATATCCAAACCTATGATGTACTTTATTGATTTACATTCTAATATATTTAAATAATTACAAAAGTACCATATAAGTGAGAGGCAAATTAGAAGGGATTTACATTCTAATATATTTAAATAATTACAGGACCATCTATATTCCCTTAAACTCATGTCTTTTTCCATCTCAATCTGTCGATTCATTGAAATTTTACCATAATCAACCTTTTAAGTCCACACTTTTTCAAAAAATGTCCAATTAAACCCATTTTTTTAATCTGTCGACCCACCGGGATTTTTACACTATTGCACATCGACAGATACTATTTTCCTATATCCAATCTAATAACTTGCTCTTCCATGTTTATTTAAAAATCACAACAAAATTCCCATTTTCCTCTCCAAAATCTTATGATATAATTACTACAATTGAGGTAACACATAAAAAAATACAAAGTAATCATATTTAACTTATACTACACAATAATAAATAATATCGAAAACACCTGCCACTCATATATAAAAATAGTATAGTAGAATGTAAAGAGTGCAGTTTTGTAATCAGCTGATTGTATATCTTTTGGTAATTATTTAAATATATTAGAATGTAAATTATTCTTGAAAGTTTTTATCTGACTCAGTTGATAAGCGTAATTATTTAAATATAGTAAAATATGAATTTTATTTTATCTACGCTTAACTGTATATTTCTAAATAATTCTGTAGCTATATTAAAATTTTTATTTAGAGAGATGAGGAAATTATTTAAGTGAATTGAGTAATTTCTTCATTTCTTCTTTTTTTAGGCGAGTTTCTTTGAAGGCTATTTTATAGCGATTTTTTTTGAACTTTAAAATGTCACCATCTTGTGCGAGTGGTGATATTTGATTTTTTGGGATTTGTACTATTTGACCTGTAGATTGATTTTCGCAGATGGCGTAGTTTCCTTCATATCGGTCTAGAATAAAACGAGGTGTTTTGCGGGAATCGGAAATTTGTTCTTGTAGTTCTGTGATAAATTGTTTGTTAGCTGGTTTATGAGATGGTGATTGTTCAATTGGGTTTAGAAGTTTCATGTTAAAATGACCTTTCTGTTTAGTTTTTTATTTTATTATATATAAAGGGTAGTGCATATTTTGTCGAAATGTGATATATTGATACAAAATATTTAATTGTAATAATTATTTTGAAGAAAACATGAGAATTTTATGAATAGGGAATAGTAATTGCAAAGTAAGAGAGGTTGAGTTTTTATATGGAAAAAGTTGAAACTACATTAATGTTATTGAGAAAAAATGATGAAATTTTATTGGCAATGAAAAAACGAGGTTTTGGAGTTGGTAAATTTAATGGAGTGGGTGGAAAACTTAAAATTGGAGAGACACCTGAAATGGCTATGTTAAGAGAAACGGAAGAGGAGATTGGTGTTGTTCCTAGTAAGTATGAAAAAGTTGGGTTGCTTGACTTTGTGGAGTTTTATAAGGGGGAAAAAGTAAATATTGTTACTCATTTGTATACTGCTTCTGAATGGGAAGGAGAGCCTAAAGAAAGTGAGGAAATGAAGCCTCAATGGGTTGGAGTGAATGAGATTCCATATGATAAGATGTTTGTTGATGATAAGTACTGGCTACCTTTGGTTTTAGAAGGAAAGAAACTAGATGTGTTTTTTGAGTTTGATGAAGATTGGAATGTGATTTCTAAGAGAATAGATGAGATTTAATTTGAAAGTTGGCACTAAAAGGTGTCAATTTTTAGTTGCAAAGTTATATATTTTTTAGTGTGCAACTGAAAGTTGGTAGAATTAATGTAAGTAATAATATAAATTATTTACATAGGAGGAGTAGTCTAATGAAGTTTGGAGATAATTTAAGAAATTTGAGAAAAGCTAAAAAGATGTCACAAGAAAAATTGGCTGAAAGAGTTGGTGTATCTAGACAAAGTGTGTCAAAATGGGAAACTGGCGAGGCGTATCCAGAAATGAATAATATTTTAGTATTGTGTGAGATTTTTCATTGTAATATAAATGATTTGGTGAATGATACTTTGCTAGATATTGATTCATTAGATGAAGAAATAAAAATGAAAGTTGTAAAATTTAAGGAAGAGAAACAAAAGCAGATTAAAGGAATGAGTAAGATTATTTATGTTGTTTCTAGAATAGCTCAAATTGTACTTATGATTGGAATTGTTGTATTGGGATTGTGTATGATAGCTGTGCCAATTGTTTTGAACAATACAAGAATATCTGAAAATGAAATAACAGTATTTGATCAAAGTTATGAATATGAGATTAAAGAAAATGTGATTTTTGTTGGTGAAGAGAAAATAAATATACAAACTACTACTGATTTGCAGGAGTATTTGATGGGACATTCTACGATATACTATATTGTTACAACAGAAATTGTGATTTTATCAATGGGGGCAACATTACTATTTATGTGGATAATGCTTAAGTATGTGGAGAAATTATTTGTAAATATTCATAATGAGGATACACCATTTACTTTGGAAAATGTTAAGTATATTAAGAAGGTTGCAATTTTTTTGATTGCAGTGGTTTTATTTCCAGATGTGACTGGAATATTATTTGAAATGATAACAAAAGTAGATATGGGTGCTGAACTTGAAATTGTAAATTTGTTATTGAGTTTGATTGTGTATGTTATGGCTTATATTTTTGAGTATGGGTATGAAATTCAATTGGATTCTAAGGGGAGAATTTATGGAAATGAAAATGAGTAATGATGAATTTGTGACAAAATTGCAAGTAAAGACTGGTAAAGCAGTTGATCAGTGTGATATAATAAAGAAGATTTTAGATAAACATGGAATTATTGGTAGAAAAAATAAAGAAAAGATTATTGCGGATTTTGCTCAAGAATTTGGTTTGAGTGAAAAAGAAGCTGATAATTTGTACAATGATTGCATGGGAATTATTTTGAAAAATATTTTATAAGAAAGATGTTGAAAGTATGATAAAGAGATTAATTTTTGATATTGATGGGACATTGATTACTGGAGTATCGTTTGATAAAGCGATTAGGGGTGCATTGGAACGAGTAGGTGCGTTGTCAGATGAAAATGTACAGAAGTATATAAGTGCAATTGGCACATATGAGATTGTTAATGGAAATTATCAAATAGAAAAATATTTAAAGCATTTTAGTGATGCTCTAGGAATTGAACTTGATGAAGAGTTTTTGCAAGGTCTTTTTGGTAATTTAGCCAGATATGC
The DNA here is from genome assembly GCA_948465565.1 of uncultured Clostridium sp. Lineage (GTDB taxonomy): Bacteria > Bacillota > Clostridia > TANB77 > CAG-508 > UMGS1994. Next base: position 1,741 of record CAOJXR010000005.1, on the reverse strand, counting down.
TGTTCCAGAGAATAATCAGGAATTATTTGAGACGATAGATAGTTTGAGTAAAAAGTATGAGTTAGTTTTACTTTCAAATTATTTTGAACAATCTCAAAGAGGAAGATTAGAAAGCATGGGAATTGATAGATATTTTTCAGAGTTTCATGGTGAAAAAGTTTCTAAGCCTGATAGACAAGTTTATTTGGATGCGATAGGAAATCATAAGCCATCAGAGTGTATAATGATTGGTGATAGTTTGGATTTAGATATTATTGCTGCTAAAAAGTTTGGATTAAATACTATTTGGATTAATGAAAAAGGAGTTTTGCAAAATAGAGTGAGAACTTTTTCAGTAAGAAAAGTAACTGATATAGATGAAAAATTGATTAATAGAATTGAGAAAGCTTTAGCTGAATTGGAAGAGAGATAAAAAGAAAGACTTTGAAATATAATATATATATTGAAGTATACTTTTATAAAAACTTTATTATATAATGATTAAGAATAAAAAATAGAGTGGAGGATATATGAAAGAAGAACTTTTAGATGTTTTGGACGAGAATGGAATTAAAACAGGACAAATTTTACCTAGAAAAGAAGTACATAAATGTGGATTATGGCATAGAATTATTGTTGTTGCTATTGTTAATGATAAGAATGAAATTTTAATTCAGCAAAGGAGTCATAATAAGGATAAAAATCCTGATATGTGGGATATTTCAGTAACTGGTCATTTATCTGCCGGACAAGATTCTTTAACAGCTGCTACACGTGAAATTAGTGAGGAAGTAAGTGTAAGTTTGGGTTATACTGTTGAAGTAAGAGATTTTCGTTTTATGTTTTCTTATCGAAAAGAAGAAAAGGTAAGTGATGAACATTATGATAGACAGTTTTATGATTTCTTTATCTTGAGGCAATATGGGCTTTCTGCTGAAAATATTAAATTTCAAGATAGTGAAGTTCAGGCTATTAAATTTGTTTCAGTAAATGAGTTAAATGAAATGCGTGAAAAAGGTTTGCTTGTTAATAGAGATGAATGCTATGATGAATTATGTGCTTATTTGTTTAGAATTTAAAAAATAATATAGGAATTGGAAAAGAAATAAGTTTTATGAAAAAAGTAGTAATTGCGGGGAGTGCGAAACTTCAACAAGAAATACAGAACTGGAGAGAACTTTTTAAAAATAAAGATTATGAGGTATTAGATTATCCTAAGAAGATTGATGAGACAGAGTTTATGGAATTATATCCTAATGTGCATAAGGAGTTTTTTGAGAATATTACAAAAACTGATATGTTATTTATTATGAATGAAGATAAAAATGGAAAATCAGGATATATAGGTGCTGAATCTTTTGCGGAGTTGACATTTGGGTTGGCTCAAAAGTTGGTTTATAATAAAAATATTGAATTGGTGGTTTTGAAAATGCCAAGTAAAGATGTTCAATGTTATGAGGAAATTGATTTGTGGTTGAAATTAGGATGGATAAGTTTATATGAGAAGTAAACTTTTATTTACATAGCAGAGCAAGGCATATTTAAAGTGCTTTGCTTTATTTATTGAATAAAAAAACTCTAGTTTTTACTAGAGTTTTTTTTGGAGCAGGTAGCGGGAATCGAACCCGCATAGCCAGCTTGGAAGGCTGGAATTCTACCATTGAACTACACCTGCATATTTTGATAAGTATATATTTAATTAAATGAAATGGAGCAGGTAGCGGGAATCGAACCCGCATAGCCAGCTTGGAAGGCTGGAATT
>CAOJXR010000004.1 GCA_948465565.1 uncultured Clostridium sp. | reverse complement strand
AGAACTAAGAGAATGGATTAAGAGAAGCGGACTAGAAATTAGAAAATGGTTCAACACTAGCGGATTAAAATATAAAGAACTTAACTTAAAAGATAAGCTAGACCAAATGATCGACGAAGAAAAACTAGCCCTACTAGCTAGCGACGGCATGCTTATAAAAAGACCAGTACTTGTATCTGATAAGGGGACTACGGCTGGATTTAGAGAGGAGAAATGGAAAGAGATTGTGAAATAAGAATGGATAAAATACGAGGAGAACAATATAAATGTCAATAAAAAAATTATCAATAACAGGATTAAGAGGATTTTCAGAAAAAACAGAAATTGAATTTGCATTACCAGATAATAAAAATGCAGGAAGCGGTCTTACAGTATTAGTTGGACCTAATAACAGTGGTAAGTCAACAATAATTGAAGCAATTCATTTATTAACTATTAATAAAAATACAATTCCATCAACATCAAGAAGTGTAAAAACTAATGGAAATGTTATAATTGAGGCAGAAGATATACAAGGAAATAAATTTTCTCTACAATCAACTAAAAATAAAGGAGCTTTCATTGAAAGAAAATTTAACAATGAGATTCAGGAATATTGGCAGAATAGATTAAATACATTTATTTTAACAACTAAAAGAAGCTTTTCTTCTACCTTTAATAATAATAGTTATCAAAGTAGAGAAAATTACACAAGCAATATTGGAAATGAAGAATACAGAAATGAAAACAATGTTAATCATAACTTTGGTGGTAGATTACTGAATATTTATAAAAATAAAAGCAAATTCAATGACTGCTTGAGTAAAGTAGTCTCTCCATTGCCAGAATGGACAATAGAATCATCAAATGGTGGAAATTTATACTTGGAATTTTCATTTAATGAAATTAAACATAGCAGTAATGGAGCAGGAGATGGATATATAAATATATTTAATATTGTAGATTCATTATATGATTCTACAGAGAATAATGTTATATTAATTGATGAGCCGGAAATATCACTACATCCAGATTTACAAAGGAAATTATTTAAATTATTAGTAGAATATTCTAAAGATAAACAAATAATAGTAAGTACTCATTCACCATATTTTGTAGATTGGGACGTATTTACTAATAATGGGAAGATAATTAGATTAAAAAAAGACATAGATACGATAAGAAATTATGAATTATCATATAGTACCAAAGAAGAAATGAAGGGAATATTAAAAGATGCTAATAATCCACATACGCTTTCTTTGAATGCAAATGAAATATTTTTTCTAAACGATTGTGTGGTTTTAACTGAGGGACAAGAAGATGTACAGTGTTATAAAGGAATATTCAAAAAATATAATTTTGAAAGTAGAGCATCATTTTTTGGTTGGGGTGCAGGAGGAGCTCCAAAAATAAGAACAATATTAAAAATTTTATATGAATTGGGATATAAAAAAGTTTTTACAATTTTAGATAATGATAAACGAGATATGGCGAAAGAATTAAATGAAGAGTTTTTAGAGTATGAATTTTATGCAATAGCAGCCGATGATGTTCGAAACAAAGTAGATGAAAAAATGAATAAAATTATTGAAGAAGTTAAAGAAATGAGCCTAGATGAAAAAGAAAAAGGAGAGATACTAAAATTATTAGAAGAAAATGCGCATAATGTTGAAGGGTTAGTTATTAGCAGAAAGGGTTATAAAATTAATGAAAAATACGATAGAGATATAAAAAATTTAATTGAATCTATAGAAAGATATTTTAAAAGTGAAATCATAGTTAGTGACGAGAAAAAAGAAGGAAATGGAGAGAATACAGAAGATATAACAATAAATCAAGAACAGGATTCAAATTACATAGAAGAACATAAGGCTGAAATGATTTTAAACAAATATTTAGATGAAAATAACATACATAGCTTTATAGAAAAAAGATATCCATACCTAAAATTTAAAATTGGTAGTGGAGGTATTTTAAGCGTAGTAAAAATAAAAAGGAATTTATGTTATGCAATAGTAGAGGAGTGCCTTGGAGTTTCAGAAGAACGTTCAATTGTAGTAAATTTTCATTATAAAATTAATATAAAAAAAGAGAAAGTTAAATTGGTGAAAAAGAAAATTATATCTAATAAATTACCAACAAGAAATTAATTGAGATTAATGTTGAGAGAACAAAAATTATATTGATGTATCAAATAATAAAATATGGAGGTTGAAAATGAACGAGATAATTAATGAAATGAAGCAATTTAATGAAGAAAGAGATTGGGATAAATTTCACTCACCAGAGAATTTAGCAAAATCAATATCAATTGAAGCAGGGGAACTTTTAGAATGCTTTCAATGGGATAGTGAAAATTATAATAAAGAGGAAGTATGTGAAGAACTTGCAGATGTATTTACATATTGCATACAAATGGCAATGAAATTAGGAGTAAATCCAGAAGAAATAATATTAAAAAAACTAGAAAAGACAAAGAAAAAATATCCGGTAGAAAAAGCAAAGGGAGTAAGCACAAAATATAATAAGTTATAGAAATAATAATTAGTGGGGGCAATTGTTATGATAGTATATGAGGCAACAAAGCAATTATTTGTAGAAGATGTTGTACAAGATAAAATTGAAGAGAATATAGATAGAAAATTTTATGAAAAAATGGGATATCACACATCACAGAGTGAAAGAAAAGCATGGAATAATTCTATGCAATATATGATGAAAGTTTTAATAGATAATAACATACCTGGAAATGTAGGAATAGCTATTGAATTTAAAATTCCAAATACATCTAAGAGAGTAGATTTTATAATTACAGGTAAGAATGGAAAATTTAAAAATACAGCTATTATTGTTGAATTAAAACAATGGACTGAAGCTGATATAGTTAATGGAAAAGATGGAATAGTACAAGCATATACAGGACATGCTTTAAGAGAAGTTACACATCCATCGTATCAAGCTTGGTCATATGCAACAACAATTGAAGATTATAATGAAACAGTACAAGAGCAACAAATAGATTTACACCCATGTGCATATCTCCATAATTACTTAGCAGTAACACCTCCAACATTATTGGCAGAGGATTACAAAAATTATTTAGAAAAAGCACCTGCTTTTATAAAAGGTGATGTAGAAAGATTAAGAGATTTTATAAATAAGTATATTAAATATGGTGATGATAAAGAAACATTATATATGATTGAAAATGGAAAAATTAGACCTTCTAAGTCATTACAAGATGCTTTATCAAGTATGCTAAAAGGTAATCAAGAATTCATTATGATTGATGACCAAAAACTTGTATACGAAACAGCATTAGAAATGGCAAGAAAATCATATAGAGATGGAAACAAAAGAGCTTTGATAGTTAAAGGTGGACCAGGAACAGGCAAATCAGTACTAGCAATCAATCTGTTAGTAAGATTAACAAATGAAAATATGGTTTGCTCATATGTAACTAAAAATGCAGCACCAAGAAATGTATATGCTACGAAATTGAGTGGAGATTTTAGAAAAACAAGAATAAATAATTTATTTAAGGGTTCTGGCTCATTTGTAGAATCAGCAGAAAATGAATTTGATGTTTTAATAGTTGATGAAGCGCATAGATTAAATGAAAAATCAGGAATGTTCCAAAATTTGGGTGAAAATCAAATAAAAGAAATTATTAAAGCATCTAAATTTTCAGTATTTTTTATAGATGAGTCACAAAGAGTAACTTTAAAAGATATAGGAAGTATCGAAGAAATACAAAAATATATTGGACAAGCTAATGCTGAATCAGAAATAATGGAATTAGAATCACAATTTAGATGTAATGGATCCGATGGATATATTGCTTGGATTGATGATGTATTAGAAATAAGAAATACTGCTAATAGTGATGGATTTGATTTGGATTATGATATTAAAGTATGTGATACTCCAAATGAAGTAAGAGATATAATATTTGAAAAGAACAAAATAAATAATAAAGCAAGATTACTTGCAGGATACTGCTGGAATTGGATAAAAGAAGGAAAAAATAAATCAGATATATTTGATATAACCATTCCAGAACATAATTTTGCAATGAGTTGGAATTTAGGAAATAGTCAAACATGGGCAATTGATTCAGAGTCTGTAAATGAAATAGGATGTATACATACAGCACAAGGACTTGAATTTGATTATGTTGGAGTAATTATTGGAAACGACTTAAGATATGAAAATGGTAAGATAGTTACAGATGTTACAGAAAGAGCAAAAACAGATCAATCAATAAAAGGAATATATAAAATGTTTCAACAAGATTTTGATAAAGCAGAGAAAATAGCAGATGAAATAATAAAAAATACATATAGGACATTAATGACAAGAGGACAAAAAGGATGTTATATTTATTGCACAGATAAAAATTTGTCAGATTATTTAAAGAAAAGATTAAATCAAAATGAATGTATCGTTTATCCTATTGATGAAGAGGAACATTATAGTGATTTAATGGTTGCCGAAGATAGTGAAGAATATAGATATGAATAGCAAAAGAAAAGCAAAATAAGATGTCAAAGTATATATTATTTTGCTTTAAATTTTAGGTATAAGAATTATGAAAGAAAATATAAGTATGGAAATTTTAAGATTTAATAAATCTAATAGCAATGATTATAGAAAATTTATTAACAAATATAATAACATAATAGAATTTGATACATTAAATATTCAGACTTTTAATATAGGAGAAAAAGAAATATTTTTATTAGTAGACAAAGGAATAGTAAGAAAGTATAAAATATTAGCATATTCAATAATTGAAAAAGAGTTGAAATATTTATATATAGTAAATTTAATAAGTAAAAAGTATGAAAACAATGGAACAACAATATTTGTTTCTGATTTTATGGTAAAGAAAAACTTAAGAAATAAAGGAATTGGAACAAAATTAGCCCAATATTTGATAGATTATATTTATATAGATAAAAATATAATATTACAACCAGATGGAGATGGATATTAGTTTTGGAAAAAGTTCGGTTTTGAAGAGGATAATGAGTCAGAAAAAATGACATGGAAAATAAAAGATAATAGAAGGTGATATGAGTTGGATAATGAATTTGGTTATATTGACAATAAACCATTTAAAAATTGTTTTCCAGATGAACAGATAATTTCAATTATAAAGACAGATGAAGATGGAATACAATTTAAAATTAATGATATAGAAAAGTATGATTCTTTTGATTACAAAGAGCGTCCTAGAGAATTATATGCAATAGATAGTAGTCTAAGACCAATTACTGCATTTAATGTAAAATTAAAGAGAACAAATTATGCACCTATATCAAGCACTATATTATATTCGGATTTTTATGTGTGGGGATATAATGGAAATGAAAATATTTCTCACTTTACTAAAGAAACTAAAATATCAAAAATGGAATATTATCATGATGAAATAAGAAATATTTTTGGAAATAGTTCATATAGTGCAAAATATAAATTTGATAAAAAGAACTTATTAGAATTTGTAAAAATAGATGCTAAAAAAACAAATAAAAAGAAAATTGGAAATATTTTAATCAATAATAATGAAATATTTATATACTTAAATTCTAATTTTGAATATCTTCGTAGTTATAATAATCATGGAGAAATGAGCATAAAAGATAAAAGTTCGATAATACTAACATTTAAAAAATCTATAGATTTAGAAGAAGCATATAAATTAATAAAGTTAATAGATTCAACAATACATTTACTTATATTATCAAAAAAAAGACATAAAAAAACTAATATTTACGATTATAAACGAAACAATTATTTCCTAATAGATAGAAGAATATTAAAAGCTAATTTAAATAAAAAAGATAATACATATCTAATATGTAAAAGAGACGAAATCTTTCAAAGTTATATAAATATATTAAGTAATTTATATAAATTAGAAGAAAACTCTAAGAATGCTATTTTTCCATTTTTAGAGTACGATATAGAAAAAACATCTTTAGAAATTAGTTTTTTAGAATATTATAGAGCCTTAGAATATTTAGAAGCACAAAAACAGAAGATGAAGGGTAAAGGAAAAAATCCTACTTTTCTAATAAAAATATTGAAAGAATATAAAGAACTAAAAGAACACTTTTTTAGGAAACAAAAGGATGAAGAAATAGAAGAAGAGATTAGAAGTTTAAGAAATTATTATTCCCATGAAGGATATTATATGGAGAAATTACCAATACCAACGGATAATCCTAAAAGATATAAAGAATTAGATTTTCAATGGATATATAATGTTAGCAAATTTGTAAAAATTGTAGCATATTTAGAATTATATAGATTATGCGATATAGATGTAAAAAGCAAAGATGTTATGTATCAATTGTAATAGATTGGAGAAATATGAAAAGTGGATATTATATCTATAATAATGAAAAGTATAGATTTGAATTAGATGATGAATATATAACAGTAGTTAATGAAAATGGAGTGGACTGGAAAAAGTTTGTAGACAATTTAAATGGAAAATATAAAGAAAAACATAACATAAAAATATTAAAGGTAAAGCTATTTCCAAATTGGAATGATGCAATTATATTTCATAATCACAATTTAGATAGCATAGGTGCAGTTTCAACTTTTAGAATACTTGGAATAATAGAATTTAAGTATGAAGAACAAAAAATAGATGCGCTAAATATATACGCGAAAGAACTAGAGTATATATATGATTCTAGAAGAGTATTAGATAGCGTTAAATACGACCAAAAAGGGAAAATGGATTTTAAAATAAAATCCTTTGAAGAAGTAAATTCTTTAAAAAAGAAGATAAAGTTAAAAAATACAATAGTAAATTATAGTTTCGAAATAGAAAGAAAAGTTTCAACTAAAGATATTAATAACTATTTTATTGCTAATGCTTTACTAAAATTTGAATGGAATAGTTTACTAGAAGATTATAATTTAATTTATGATATAATAACGACAGGATATACATTTATATCTTATTTATATTATAGACAAAATATTAATTTTAAATGCATAGAATTACTAAAAAAAGATGAAAAGGGCAAATATTTTCCAGTTGCTCAAATGACGCTTTTTATACATAATATAGATGAGGCAGAAGAGGATTATATAAAGAAATATCACATAAATTATGATCATATAAAAACAATTGATCATAAAATACTACAAGCAATTGTTGATGAAAAAATCTTTATAAGACATATACCAGAAAATGAATTAAAAAGAAATCAAATTACACCTCAAAGTTTTGTTATAGTTTCTTCAGCATTTGAATGGGAATTCAAGCAATTATTTCCTAATGGTGTGGAACATAAGGAAACCAAACTTAATAAAATTGACGAAATAAAAAATGATTTATTACAATTATCTACTAATTATGATAAACAAAAAAGCAAGATAATCAAGAAAATAGTAGAAGATATTGGAAAAGATAACTTAGAAAGTAAACTTATTTATACTAACGAAAAATTAAAAAATGTATCTGAAGTATTCTTACAGCATTTATGTAGTTTAAATCATATAGAAAATAAAAATAAAATATTTACAAATTTGCAAAAGCTAAGAAATGATTTTGCACATGGAAACATGGATATTGATATAGATTCAGATGGATTTGTAGGGATTATTTATTTAGAAAGATTAATTTATATTATGCAATTAAAAAGATTTGGACTTGATGACGAGAATATAAAGAAAGCTATAAACAAATTGTTTGGAGGCAATATAGCCTTATAAGAATTAATAAGAAACTAAAGAATATTAATTATATTTTGGAAACAATTAAATGAATATAGAATTAAAACTTTCTTTTTTGGAAATAATATGATATAATAATATTATAATCTAAAAAGGAGAGTTTTTATTATGTTAGGAGATAAAATTAAATTATATAGAGAAAACAAAAAGATGACTCAAAATAATCTTGCTGATATTTTGGAGGTTAGTGCTAGTACAGTTTCAAAATATGAATCTGGTGCTTTAGAGCCTAGTATTGAATCATTAAAAAGATTAGCCGAATTGTTTGAAATATCAATTGATGAATTATTAAATGATCAAGAAGAAAAATTTGATGTTTCAAAAATAAATGTATTAGATATCCTTAGAGAACAAAAAGAAATGAAACTAAAAGGAAACTTATATCATCAAACTCAGATTTCATTTGCATATAATACAAATCATATTGAAGGAAGCACATTAACAGAAGATCAAACAAGATATATCTTTGAAACAAATACTATTTTATTTGAAGGTGATACAATTGCAAAAGTAGACGATATATTAGAAACTTCTAACCACTTTAAATTAGTTGATTATATGTTAGATGTAACAGATAAGAAATTAACTGAAAAGATGATAAAAGAATTTCATAAGATTTTAAAAGATGGTACCTCAGATAGTAGAGTGGAATGGTTTAATGTTGGAGAATATAAACAAAGAGCTAATACAATAGGAAGTGGTATTAAGACAACATCACCAAACAATGTTGAAAAAGAAATGTCAAAATTAATGGATTGGTATAATTCACTTAAAAAAGTTACTATAAAAGAAATAATTGAATTTCATTATAGATTCGAGAGGATACATCCATTTCAAGATGGTAATGGCAGAATAGGAAGAATTATATTGTTTAAGGAATGTTTAAAAAACAATATTGTTCCATTTATTATACAAGATGCAGATAAATTATTTTATTATAGAGGTTTGAAAGAATACAAAAGTGAAAAGGGATATTTGATTGATACGTGTTTAAATGCACAAGATCAATATGTAAAGTTAGTAGAATATTATTTAAAGTAGAAGGAGTAAATTATGAAAGTTAATTGTAAGGCATCAAAATTATCTATTATAATTTCAAGCATACTATTTATTATGACACTTTTGTTTGAATTATTAGATATAAAATTTGCAAATAATTTTACAGGGTTTATGAAGGACATTGTATTAGGAGCATTTTGTAGTTCAATTGTTACTGTATTTTTCTATATATCTGCATATAAAGTTGAGAAAAAGAGGATCTTAGAACAGTATTGGAATGAATGCAGAAGAATGGTAATAGAACTAAATAAAATAGATTATATGGATATTGATTTTGAAGAAAATACTTTTATAAAGTTTATAAATGAGCAAAAAAATAAATTATGGATAGCAGAGTATTATAAACAGATTAAACAAAAAATACCTGTAAAAGAATTTGAACATACAAATTTAATAAAAGAAGAAATTAAAAAAGAAAATAAAGAGTTATTTGAAAAGTTATCTGAAGGCGCAAGTGAAAAATATTTAGAAGAGCAAATTGAAAAATTATATAATAAAACTATTGATAATATGAATAAAATAGTCGATCAATATTTAAATTATTTAAATCAAAGTACAGATAACTTGAATTTTATATTGGGAGACATAGAATTTTTTACTGGAGAAGCTAATTATATAAAAGCACATGAGTTGTTTCAGAAAATATATGATTTACGTGTGAAAATACAAGAATCTGCAAGACATTTTAGATATTATAAAGAGGGAGAAGGAAATAAAGCAGTAGTGTTATCTGAAATACTTGAATTACAAAAGAATATTTTTAGGGTTGAAGAAAGTGAAGATTCAAAAATTGTTTATAGAGAATTTAGTGATGTGATGGAATTTAAATTAGAAGAGTTTAGAGCAAAAATTATTTATAACATTGAGCCTGATAAAATTGATAGAATACCATTATATGAAATTGCTAAATTAAAAAGATAAATAGAAAAGTGCGAAAAATGACATTTAAATTCAAAAGTCAGATTTCACACTTTTTTATTATAGATTATTAACAAAGTGCAATTTTATATTTTAAAGTGCAAAATTTGCACTTTAAAATGAAACAATATTGTCAGAACATCCCATAATCAACTTCATCCCATCACAAAATCCATTCCTATAATACTTCTCATTCCAATAGCAGATATAATCAAAGAAATTATCATCGAGCTGTTTTAATTGCCTCTCAACATACTTCTTATTCTGCTCAGGAACATTCCTTAGAATCTTTTCACTAATCTCCTCAAAACAAATAAAATGCTTTTTATCTTCTGCACAAGTAAGACTAGCAATAGTATCTTCTCTAAAATCTAACCAATCTTTCAAAATATCATCATTAACCTCTCTTAAATTACTCATAAAAATCTACCTCCAAAAATTAAAATTTTTCATTTTCAAAAATGCACTTACAAGAGCCATAAATCTAAGAACAAATGTATCATACCCATTGGGTAAAAATTGGGTAAAATCCTCTCCAAAAATGTCCTAAAAATGTACAAATGTTCCATAAACCAAAACTCTTGTAAATACTGAAATAACAACAAAAACTCTAATTTTCTTTAAACTACAAAAAGCCGTCAAATGTCGCTCATAACCCGAAGGTAAAAAGTTAATGTTCATCATATGTCAATATCTAAAATTTTTAGGACAAAAGCAATAATAAATTCGCAATAATACTGTAACAATATCATCAGAAATCTAATCAAAAACATATACAACCAATCACAAAACACCTTATAATCTAACCATAGAGCAACTGAAAATATTGTATAAATATAACAAATATAGGAGGTAATAAAAATGGAAAAATTAGATAGAGATATTCTTAGTGAATATGAATATGTGGAAGCTAATATAGAGGAGATCACAACAATGTTATGGTATATATATGAGGACTATTATGCAATAACAGAAAATGACATATATACAAAAGCAAATAATTATGATAGATTAGGAACATATCTTATTAACATGCACTCACTATTATTATCACAACAAAAAGAAATGAAAGAAATTATAGACAAAGCATATAAAGAAATAAAATCAATAAAACAAGAAAATGAAAACATAGAATCAATAAGCTAAACATTAAAAAATGCAATATTTTCACAATTGCTCTAAATAAAAACAAAGGAGACTTCCATGCCAACAAATCCAATGTCAATCATAGTAACATACATAAAAGCATATGCTATAAAAAACAGACACATAGAACTCCAACAAGTAAACAACACAATAGAGCCACTAAAAAGATTTGACGAAAAAGTAAAAAAATTAGAAAATCAAAAATTAAAATTAGACGGAGTACAAGAATACACAATTCTTCTAACAATTACAACAGAGCAGAGTAGAAATAACATTGTAAAATATATGTCAGAAGATATAAGAAATATTTATGACAAATTCAAAAAATACAAAAGTGAAGAATATGAGATAGAAGACGGATGCTATTTAAATTACTATTGTCAATTTAAAAATGAAGAAATCATAGATAATATAATAGATTTATGGTTAGAAAAAGAAAGTCCAAAAGTCTATGGAAAACAAATACTCACAAAACCATACAGATTAAAAGACTTATGTGGGAGAACAATTATTGGAGTATATCCAAGTTACACACATGGAGACTGGAATTTACTACTAGAAGGTGGAGTAAAACTATCATTAGCTGATGGAGAAAGTTATTTTAATAAAGCAATTACAAGTGAAGATTTAGTTAGATGGACACAAGGAGAAGTGAATAATATATTTAAAAATCCATGTTATTCATATGGAATATTCCCAGAACCAATTGACTTATTCTATGAATGGCAAAGAGTATTAATTTATCAATTAGCAATGTTGCCAAAAATAAACGATGACATGCTAGAAAAAGTTTATTGCGAATTTTTAAAATTTATAAAAGAACAAGTTTGCGAGTGCCTAGAATGTCCGATAATTATATCTAAACAAAAAGGACTATCAGTATTAAAAATTCATATAAATGCAATGAAAAATTATATCAAAGCAAAAGACCAATCAATTATTGCGAAAAATTATCTACTAAACATAGGAAAAAGGTATGCATATATGCCTGCTATAAAAGAAATAATAAAAAAATTCTTCAAAGAAGATGAACAATATAAAGCCAAAAAATATAGCAAATCTAAAATGAACAAGCTAATTCAACAATTAGAACAAAACACGAATTATGATAAAGGAATTGCAATGGAAAAATTAGCAAAATATTTTCTGGAAACAATACCATGGAATACATGTAGCAGGAAATAGAATAAGGACAGATAAAGAAGAACTTGATTTGTGTTTTGGAAACAATTCATTAGATGAAATGCTATGGAAACTAGGACCAGTAACTTTAGTTGAATGTAAAAACGAGAAAAATAATTTTAGTTGTGAAAAAGCCAAAAAGATTATTCAAACAATGAGTGAAAAATCAAGTAATAGTGCAATCCTATTCTTAAAAAAAGGAATAACTAAAAACGCCAGAAAAGAAATTGACGAGCAATTAATGTATGGAAAATATATTATTGTTATAACTAAAAACGATTTAGATAAAATAGGTACCAAAACGCCATATGAATTATTAACAAAAAAGATTAAGCAAGTTGAAAACAGACAAGAGAAACTAATGGAAAACTTAATATAAAAATAAGACACTTCTAACTAAAACTGAAGTGTCTTATTTTTAAAAGTAATCAATCAACTATATAAAGTAAATTATTCATATCATAATACTAAAATATAGTTCAATATATTCATCTAAAATATATTGTTTTATCTAATACAATCCACCCATCTACTGTGCCCCGCCAACAACTTCCTCCTGCAAAGTAACAGTAATAACGCTACCCTCAGCCACGGGAGAGCCAGCCAAAACATCCTGAGAAACAACCTTACCAGAACCAGTAACAGCAATATTAAGGTTCACAGCAGAAAGCGAATTCTTAGCCTGATCAGCAGTCATCCCCTTCAAATCAGGAACCTGACTTTGTAATTTCTCAGCACCATCAGTATATAAACAAATAACTGAACCAGGAAGAAGAGAAACGCCAGATTTAGGACTCTGTGAAGTAACGTAAATTGCATCATTATTAGTAGTCCTTGAAACAACTTTAAATCCAGCAGACTCAAGAGTTTGTCTAGCAGCAGTTAATGTTTGTCCAGTAACATCATTAAGCATTCTTAATTGATCCTCTTTTTCAGAAGTAGAAGACGTTGCAGAAATACCTAAATGAGGTAAAACCTCTGATAAAATTTGACCAGCAACAGGAGCACAAATTGCACCACCTTGATGACTAGAACCTCTAGGATGATAAAGAATAACTAGAACAATAACTTCTGGATTTTGAGTAGGCGAAATAGCAATAAAAGAAGCAACATATCCATCTGTTTCCTCTCTACCAGGTTGAGGCTCAGAAGTACCACTCTTTCCACCAATTGAATATCCAGCAACTTGAGCATGTTTACCAGTACCAACTGTAACAGCAGACTCCATCATATCTTTTATCTTATCAGATGTAGACTTAGAAATTACCTGTCTAACGTTCACTACAGGAAGTTCAGTCTGTACACCAGTATCTGTATTTACAGTTTTGCTAACAATTCGAGGTTGCACAAGATTTCCACCATTCACACAAGTTGAAACAGCAGTAATCAACTGAAGCGGTGTAATAGTGAAACGCTGTCCAAATGACATAGTAGCAAGCTCTATAGGTCCACAATTATCAATAGCATGGAAATTGCCACTTGCCTCACCAGGTTGTCTAACACCAGTTTTTCCTAAAAGCCCAAAAGCTTGTAAATATTTATAGAAAGTCTCCTTACCTATACGTTGTCCAAGTTGAATAAATGAAGGATTACAAGACCTTTCCAAAGCTCTACGTAATGAAACTGAACCATGAGCAACAGAATCCCAACACTTAATTTCTACACCATTAACAAAATAACTTCTATTACAAGTAAAATCACCAGAAGTATCAGTTTCAGTAATATTTTCCTCTAATCCAATAGAAGAAGTTATAAGTTTAAAAGTTGAACCAGGTTCATAACCATTAGAAACAGGAACATTCCTCCACATTTTAACCAAAGCCTCAGACCTTTGCTCATTTGTCAAAGTATCCCATTTTGCCTTTAACTCATTAGTATTAGGAGAAAATGGAGCATTTAAATCATAAGTAGGATACATAGCCTCTGCTAAAATGTCACCAGTAGAAGGTTTCATAACAATTACGCAACCGCTGTCAGCCTTATTTTCAATAATAGCTTGAGTTAAATACTTTTCAGAAATAGATTGAACAGTAGTATCAATTGTTAGATAAATATCACTACCATTTTGAGGAGGAATATATTGTTCATTATCATCAGAAATAGCCTGTTTATTAACATTAGTAGAGGTAACAATTCTACCAGGAGTACCACTCAATTCCTCGTCCCATTCAGCCTCAATTCCTTCCAATCCCTGGTTGTCATTTCCGCAAAAACCAAGGACATTTGAAGCAAGAGTACTATAAGGGTAAGCTCTTTTTGAATCCTCATCAATATTTATTCCTGAAGTTATTTTATTTGTTTCCATCCAAGCTTTCAAGCTATCAACATAAGGTTTTTCAACCTTTTTAGCAACAGTAACAAGAGAATTTTTAGAATTCAATTTTTCTAAAATTTCATTATAATCTAATCCAAATATTTCTGAAAAACCTTGAGCAAGAACATCATTAGGAACTTTAGTTTTTCCATCGCTATAAAAAACAGAACCATTATTAACACTAATTGTATCAACAGCAGAGCTCATGGCTAAAATTTTGCCAGAAGCATCATATATAGTTCCTCTTTTACTAGATAAAACTTGACTTGTTGTTTGCTGCTTATACGCTCTTGTTTTATAATCTGGACCATTAACAAATTGGATATAACCAATTCTAGTAAGCAGTCCAAGAAAACAAAGCGAAAAACAAGAAAGTAGAACTAAAGAACGTGTATTATAAGCCTGTTTCCTTTTAAAACTACTTCCAATACCAAGCTTTTTATTTATATAATTTTTCTTTATAAAAATCACCACACTTACATAAAAATACACTTTTATTGTATATTATAGAAAAATAAAAATCAATATGATATAATAGAAAAGGTGATTGAAATGAATTTATATGAAGAAACAAAATTTATAATGAAGCAAAACAACATAACAGCAAATAAAAGCTTAGGACAAAACTTCCTAATTGATGAAAACGTAGTTGATTGCATAGTTAGTTCAGCAGAAATTACAGAAAAAGATTTAGTAATAGAAATTGGACCAGGACTAGGAACTTTAACAAAGAAACTACTAGAAAAAGCAGGAAAAGTAATATGCATAGAACTAGACCCTAAAATGGTAAAAATATTAACAAACAGATTTAATCTATATGAGAAATTTGAAATATTAAATGAAGATGTTTTAAAAGTAGACTTAAAAGAATTGATAAATAAAAACAAAAAAGATGGAATAGAGCATGTAAAAATTGCAGCAAACCTGCCATATTACATAACAACACCAATTATAATGAAACTTCTAGAAGATAGATTGCCAATAGATAGCATAACAGTAATGATTCAAAAGGAAGTAGCACTTCGATTAGCAGAAACTCCAGGAGGAAAAGAAACAGGAAGCATAACATATACAATATGGTACTATACTGACCCAAAAATAGTATTAGAAGTTCCAAACAACAGCTTCATACCAGAACCAGAAGTAACATCAAGTGTAATAAAATTTGATATATTAAAAAAGCCAAGAATAAAAGTTGAAAATGAAGAAAAATTTTTCAAATTAATCAAGGTCGCATTCCTGCAAAAGCGTAAAACCCTAGTGAATGCACTTGTAAATGGAAAAATATTCATGGATAAAGAATCAGCAGAAAACTGCTTAAAAAATCTAGGAATTGACACCAAAATAAGAGGAGAAAAACTAACACTAGAGCAATACAACGAGATAGCAAAGAATATATAATAAAAAACGTCCTACACAAAAAGGGCGTTTTTTTATGCCACAAATCCAGTATTCCTATGGCACAAACACTCCTGTAACAAAATTCACAAAAAAATGTAATATTTTTGCAATAAAACCATTGAAATTACGGGTGCTTGTGTTGTATAATATTATTGTGAGTTTATAGAAGAATAAACAAATTAGAGAAATAAAAAATCTTAGGAGGATGTTTATATGTTTATAAAAGAAATCAACATAAAAAAAATTGTAGCAGCATGTTTAGTTTTTTGTTTGATTTTTTCAAATTGTCTAACATTATTTTCAAGCATCAGTTTTGCAGAAAGTAATGAACTTGGAAAACAACAATCAGAATACGTATCAAACAATGTTCAATACGAAGCTAAATTTGTAAAAGAAAATGAAGAATTAGGATACAAGGCAGAAGAATCAATTGAAGAAGAAAATTTAGCAATAAAGATAAACCTTGAAGTAAAAAAAGAAGGATATCTTAAAAATGCTAGAATATTGATAGAAGCAGAAGAAGGATTATCTTTTGAAATATCTGAAGAAAGCAAAGAAAAGTTCAATCTTGATGAAAACATTATAAACTTAAACAATGTATCAGCAGGAGATAAAAAAGAAATAATATTACCAATTAGATATAAAGAAAGAGATGACATAAAAAACTTAAACAAAAAGATAAATGTAAAGCTAATTGGTATATATGTAAATAAATCAGGAAATGAAAAAAGCATTTCAGAGAACATAATATTAAATCTAGTATGGAACACAAACGCAGAATTCAACTTAAGTTCAAGCATAAAAAAATATATTCCATATACATCTGAAGATAAAACAGGTGCAATAATCCAAACTAGTGTAAAATCAGGAATACCAGCAAACAATGCATATGTAAATAAAGAAGAAATCAAAATTGAAACAATGCAAATTCCTGGATATAAATTAGATAAAGTATATGTTACAAGCAAATCTGGTTTAAAAGAAAATGAGTGGAAATATAATGAAGAAGAAAATTGCATTGAAATCAAAATTGAAAATAAAGACGAAGCAATAAAATCAGAAGAGTTTTTTATAACATATATATTCTTAGGAGATAAAGAAATTGAATTACCATTCAAACAAACGGCAAAAATGAATGGTTCTATTTTCATGTTCGGAACAAATGAGAAATCTGAAGATGAAATAAATGTTGAATATGAGATAACTGAAAAACTAGGAGATGTTATAACAGTTGAAGCAAAGATGGCAGAAACAGTAAAACTAGGAAATATTATAGCAAACAAAATGAATGAAGAAAAAGAATACAAAATGAATTATGAAGTAGAAATAGCCAGTGATATATCATCAAACAACCTAGTTGAAGGAATAATGATAAAAGATTTTGGAGAAGAATTTGAAAACGAAACTAGTAGATTTGAAACAAAAACTTCATATTATAAAACAATAAAGATTTCAAAAGACAATTTTGAGAAAATATTAGGAGCAGATGGAGAAATTGAAATCTTAAATATAAAACAAGAAGTAATATCAAAAATAAATAAAGATACTAAAGTTGATGACGACAATAATTACATTATAAATATAGAAGGAATTGAAAACAAAATAAACATTAAAACAACAAAACCAGTATCAGAAGGAATATTAATAATAAAAGCAGAAAAAGAAATGACAGATTCAGAATATGATATAAACACATTAAAAACATTCTCTAATTTAAATTTAAAATATATAGGAAACGTTATATATGACAATAATGTAGAAAATACAGTATCAAATATAGAAACAAAAATTAAACTAGAAAAACCTACAACAAATGCAAACTTAAAAATATCAAGAACTGCATTAAGTACAATAACAGAAAACAGAGATATACAATTAACAATAGAATTAAACAATACAAACCAAGACATTGATTTATATAAAAATCCAAACTTTATTGTAACTTTCCCTGAGTATGTGGAAAATGTGGAAATAACTAACTTAGCAGTAGCAAATGCAGAAGAAATATTTACAATAAAAAATAACAACTTATATTTAAACAATGAAGGCAGAATAGCTTTAAATGTAAGCCTAGAAGGAACACAAACAACATATAATACAAATAGTATAGCAAACGGTACAAACATAATAATAAATGCCAACATAAAATTAAACTTATATACACCATCTAAAACAGAAAAGATCACAATGGAATATACAAACGAATCAGCTACAAGCTATGCAAAAACAGCAAATGAAATTGGATATTCAGAAGTAGAAGTAGATTACAAAGCTCCAACAGGAGTTGTAAGTGTAAATAAAATATCTAATTATAACGATATAGGAACAAATCTAGTATCAGTAGCACAAGGAACAGTAACAGACAAAATAGAAATATTTGATGAAGCAAAAGTAGCTACAATGGATATTTTAGTAATGAATAACAATGAAAATAATTGCAACAATGTCAGAATTCTAGGAAGAATTCCATTCAAAGGTAACAAAGATGTAAAAACAGGAGAAGATTTAGGAACAACAGTAGATACAACATTAGTAAGTGCAATCAATCAAAGCCAAGAAAACAAAGCAGTTGCGACAATCTACTATTCAAAAAATGGTGAAGCAACAGACGACTTAAAAGATAATAAAAACGAATGGACATCAACCCCAGAAAATCTTTCTGAAATAAAATCATATTTAATAGTATTAGAAGGATATGAAATGAATCCAGGAGATATCCTAAGATATGGGTATCAATATAGAATACCAGAAAATTTAGAGCACAATAACAATATATATGGTTCATTTGAGACAAAATATACTAATATAAATGATGTAGCAACAACAGAGGAATCTTCAACACCAGACTTAGTTGGACTAACAACAGGTGTAGGACCTCAAATGAACATAACAACAACTACAAATGTTAAAGAAAAAGTAAAAGAATACGAAAAAATAAAATACACAATAACAATAGAAAATACAGGATCAGAAGTTATTAATAATGCCATAGTAAACACAAAAATACCAACAGGAGCAACACTTGCGCAGCACGCTACACAAACTTCACTTCAAGCAGCAAAAGGATGGACATTAAAGAAAGATAGAGAATTGATTACAAAAATAGATAAAATAAATCCTGGTGAAGGAATGAAAATAGAATTCTTCGTACAAGCAAACAGACTAAACCAAAATTCAGACGAAGAAGTAAAACTAATTTGCGAATCTACAGTTTCAGCACAAGATTTAGCAAAAGAGATGAAAACTGAGGACAGTGGAATAATTGTTGAAAAGTCAAATTTAATAGCGGAAGAAACAATAAGTTCAGAAGAAAGTATCGCAAAAGTAAATGAAACAATAGAAGCAAATATTCAAATAAGAAACAATAGCAACGAAACAATGAGAAACATCGTAGTAACTAAAGTTTTACCAGAAGGATTAAATTATAGTGAAAGCTATATTAGAGGATACGAAGCTGATGGTATTACAATTAAGAAAATAAAATCAAGCAGCTATAATCCAGACACAAGAACAATCACATGGACAATAGATGAACTTCCAGCAGACAGAATGGCAATTGTAATAGCAAATATAGTTGTAGGAGAAATGGAAGAAGGAATTTATAAAAACACAATATCAACTATTTCTACAATAAATGTTAATAAAGAAGAATATCAAGCAGGTCAAGTAGACATTACAGTTGGTAGACCAAGTCTAGTAATAGAGCAATCTTCAAATAAGACAAACCAATATGTAAAAGTTGGAGATGAAATTGAATATACATTCAACATAAAAAATATAGGTTCAGTAAGAGCAAACAACGTTATATTTACAGACAAATTACCAGATGAAGTAAAAATAAACAAATTAGTATATACAGTAGACGGAATAGAAGTTGCAAAAGTAGTTGCTAAAAACGAAGATGCAACAGTATATACAAGCATATTACCACAAAATGAATTAGAAGTTAAAATTACAGCAAGAGTTGGAGATATTGACACAAAACAAAAAACAATTGCCAACAGCGCAGATGTAAATGCAAAAACAATTAAAGCCATAGAATCTAATAAAGTAGAAAATATAATTGAAAGAACAACAGAGCAAGTTCAAGAAAACCAAAACCAAAACACAAACAACAATAAATACAATCAAATAACAACAAACGATAAAAACAATAACAATGATACAAAACCTACAATCCAAAACATTAAAACATCATACGAGATAAAAGGAACAGTATGGTTAGACGCAAACAAAAATGGATCAAGAGAATCATCAGAAAGAAAAATATCAGGAATAGAAGTAAAATTAGTAAATTCTAAAACAGGAAAGCAAATAGAAAAAGTAGTTACAACAACAGATGGAGAATACAAATTTACAAACCTTGAAAATGGAGAATACATAGCAATATTCTATTATGACAATGACAGATATGCTATAACAGATTACAAAAAACAAGGAATTGGAGCAAGCACAAATTCAGATGTTATGACAGCAACAGAAGGAAACAGAAATATTGCAACAACTGATAGATTAGTAATAAACAATGGAAGCATATCAAACATAGATATGGGATTAGTTGAAGCATCAACATTTGATTTAAAACTAACAAAATCAGTTACAAAAGTAACAGTACAAACAGCACAAGGAACAAAATCATATGACTTTAACCATTCAGAATTAGCCAAAGTAGATATCAATGGAAAATACATGGATGGAGCCAAACTTATTGTAGAATATGCATTCACAATTAAAAATGAAGGTGAAATCGAAGGATATGCTAAAAAATTAGTAGACTATATGCCAAAAGAACTAGAATTTAGCACAGAGCTAAACAAGAATTGGTATATAGGAAGTGATGGAAATCTATACAATGACCAATTAGCAAACACAGCAATAGCAGCAGGAACAAGCAAAGAAGTAAAATTAGTTCTTACAAGAAACATGACAGAAAATAGCGCAGGAATAGTAAATAACCAAGCAAAGATTTCAGAAAGTTACAATAAAGCAGGAATAGAAAACGAGAACTCAAAAGACGCAATTGCATCAGCAGATTTAATAATTGGTGTAAGCACAGGTGATACATTAATTTACATATCAGCAATAATAGTAATAGTAATTGCTGGATTGATTGCAGCAGTTGTAATCAAGAAAAAGAAACTGATCTTAAGAATACAGTTAAAATTAAGGAAGGAGGCATAAAGCTAAATGAATAAGAAAAAAATAATTATTTCAGTAATTTTGATAGCAATATTAGCAGCAATAGCATATTCAGGATATAGAGTAATAGCACAATCTACAAATGAAATGTTATCAACAGATGATAGCTTACCTGCATCTTTCCCATATGTAACATATAACGACTTAGTTGAAGACCCATATATATTATGTTGCGGACATGGTATAACTTTAATAGGACTTTCAAGAACATATGTTGAAACAGGTGACAGAAGACAATCAGAACCTTATTTAACAATGAATGACATAGGAAAAAAATTATTTGAGGAATCACAAAATGCCTCAGGAAACGTAACATCAGACAATTTCACAAATCCATATACACCAGCAACAAGCCGTACATATGGATATTATACAGAATCAGACAGAAAAATAGCTGGACCAGAAGAAGCGTACATATTAGCAGAAGCATCTGAAAACATAAATTCAAAAGAACACACATTTTTTAATGTAACAGACGAAGAATATACAGGAGACTTAAACAAAGAAGCATATTTTTATAGTATAGGTGGAAAAGTAGTTTACGGTGTAGACATAGACGAAACTACAGGAGAACCAACAAGATTTGTTGTACAAGATGAAAATTCAGACAGATTTTTCTATGTAGAAATGACATCAAGCGGAAACTTCTTCCCATATACATATGTACAATATGCATGGTGGAGAACAGAAGCAGGAGGAAATGCAAGTGACATTCAATCAACACCTTTCTCAAAAGAAGCAGAAGCATTTGCAGCATATATAAACAAAGTTGCAAAAAGAGACCAAAGTGGAAACATTGTTTATGAAGAAAAAACAGTAACAATAAATGGAGAAACAACAACAGTTCAAGCGCCAGTTATTGAATATGCAGTAACTGGCGACATAAGCAAATCAGATGTTCAATATGATAAAGACCACGAAAAATTCCTAATTGGACCTATAACACTGAACTATTATGAAGAATCTGTTGAAACAGAGAGAGGAAAAATTGATTTCGCAGGAATGACAGATGCAAGAATAATAAGTAACATTGGTGAAATAGATAAATCACATTGGTTCTTCAAATTTACAAATAGAAATAGTGAAGACAAAACAGCATTCCCACACAATGGAGAAGAATTCTACATTGTATTAGATTACATGGAAGACTTGCGCTATTTAAGCGATATATCATTCGACTTTAAATATATGAATGCAGGTGGAGAATACTCAGAACTTAAAGGTGAATATTTCACAGCAGATTGGGAACCAGAATCAGAAGCAGTATGGTGTGATGAAAACCCAAGTAGTACAAAAAAATGCTCACATGGATACAACAATAAACATATCGTACAATGGAATTACTGGGTAGAACTAAAAGGACTAAAACCAGGAACGTCACAACCACTAGCACAAGTATACAAAGGTGCAAGATGGTATGAAGATGCACATATTTCATTAAAAGCTATATTACCACCAGATGAGGATGAGCCAAAAGAATTTATTAGATTAACAATTCCTATGGCAGGAGAAGTTTGGATAGACAAAAAAGCTGATAAGAAAAACGCTGATTACATAGACGGAAAAAGAGAAGACGGCGAAGAAGGATACAAAAATGCAGAAGTATATGTATATAAAGTATATAAAGACCAAAATGGAGAAATTGTAAGAAAAAGATTAGCAAAAGTATATGAAGAAGATAATGAAACAAGAATATATTTCCCAATCTATACAGACGAAAACGGTAAATACGAAATTCCAAACATTGAGGTACCAGGAGAAGGCGAAGGAAAACTTACTGAAGATGGATACGATGTATCTTATGAAGTAGAATTTATGTATGATGGACAACACTATGAAGCTTCTCCAGCACTTGTAACATCAAACGGAGATGCAGATACATATATAAATGCCTCAAAACAAGAAAAGGTTGCATTTGAAAAAGACAGTTTAGCAGCAGAAAACCCAGAAGAAAGAGATGCATATAATAATAAATTTAGAGAAATCTATGGTGGAAACCCTATGGATAAGGATGGAAATACTACAGGATATGCAATAGGCGGAGACGAATTAAAACTAGAGTATACATCAGAAGAATTTTCATTACCAAATAATGAAAACACAAGAAGATTATCAACTTTAACAGTATTAGACGAAGATGAACATATAATACCACAATACAAAATGCCAGCTGCAACAGGAGATGCAGGACTATATTTTCCAGTCGATAACAAAATAACATTAGATTCAGCAGATGATGTTATAGAATTAAGCGTAATTGAAGATGAAGATGGAAAAACAACAACATATAAAACAATTTATGATTATATGTTACATATAAACCTAGGCGTTAAAGAAAGAGAAAAAGCTGACTTATCAACATTTAAAGATTTATATAAGGCAGAAATATTAGTAAACGAAAAAGAAATAACAAAAACATATAATAAATATGTAGATGTTGAAAAAGAAGAAAACAAAGAAGCATTAAATGTACAAATAGAAGCTTGCAGAATAGGACATTATAAATTAGGACTATACAGTTCAGACTATGAATATCGTTCAACTGTATATGAAACAAGCGAAGACGTTGTTAAAAACATAAAAGCTGACACAGAATTAAAAGTATATTTAACTTACAGAATAGCAATAAACAACGAAAGTCAAGCAGAGAATGGATTAGACGCAACAATAAATCAAATAAATGATTATTATGATAAAACATTTACATTTATAAATGAAGATATCAAAGCAAATGTATTAAACAATGAGCAAAAAAGAGAAAACAAAGTAGTTGCAGAAGCTCCATACTTTAGAGTTGTAAAAGCAGAAGAAACACCAGAATATACATATTGGTCAGATGGAATGAAGAAATTTACATGTAATGACGAAAACAAAAATGTAAATGACGATTATAAGAAATTAACAATAACAGACCTAAAAGATATAAAACTAGCAGCTGGGGAACAACTAGAAATGTTCATAACATTCGAAGTTGATAGAGATGGATTTAAACAATCAGGAAAAAGAACAGAATTACTTGGAGAGAAAAACAATGTAGCTGAAATAGCAAATTACTCAACATATTATACAGATGGAAAAGTTGCAGGAATTATAGACAGAGACTCAGCTCCAGACAATATTGATTTAGAAAGAAATGTTAAAGAATGGTATGAAGATGATACAGAATCAGCACCAGCAATAGACATTTACTTATATCAATATAACAGAGAAATAAACGGAAATGTATGGGAAGACGCAGAAGCAGTAGAATTACTATATGGACAAAAAGTTGCAAATGGTATAATGGATTCAGGCGAAAGCGGAATTCCAAACATTGATGTACAATTAGTTGAAAAAATACAAATTGACGGAATTGAATATGAAAAAATCTGGTCAGAAGATGACTTTAAAGATTTAACACCAGAAGAAAGAAGAGAATTTAGACTAAAAGATATAGAAACAACAAACGATGGAAGTTACTATTTCAAAGGTGTACTTGCTGGAAATTACGTAGTAAGATTCAAATATGGAAACAAAGAAGCAAACATAAAATATAATGGTCAAGACTACAAAAATACAGCATATCAAGCAAACCAAAAAAACGAAGGCGGAAGTACAACTTTAAATAACGAATGGCAAGATTTAAAAACATCAGAGTTAAATAACGCAAGAATATCAGACGCTAGAGACTATGAGTTGCAAAGAATGAAAGTAATTGCATATTCACAAAATATAGATAATAGCATAGGAACAGTATTAGAAAGTGCAGACCAAGAAGTTGACCACAGAGAATTAATTGCAAACACTCAAATGGTTGCAAATACAGCTAAACTAAACATTGAAATTGAACATCAAGACTTCATAGATTATGCAGATGTTAAAAAAGTAAATGGATTAGACGTATTTACTTACATAGTTAAAAACATAGATTTCGGTTTAGAAAGAAGATCAGGAACAGTACTTGACCTAGATAAAAAGATATCAAGAATTAGTTTATATAAGAATGATGGAAGTGAAGCAATACTAGACGTAACATTCAATGAAGACGGAAGCATCAAAAAAGAAAGTCCAAACAACATAAATGTTGGAAAATTAACACATGTGGATACAAGAAATAATATTCAAGGTCTAGAATACATACCAATCGAGAGCTCATACTTAAACGGTGCTAGACTAAAAATTGAATATACAATAACAGTAACAAACAATTCAGAAGTTGATTGGACAGGAAAACTTGCATCATATAAGACACCAGAAGAAATACTAAATAGAGTAGGAGAGCTAGAAACTACAGAACCATACATGTCAGGTGAAATGATAGAATATGGTGAATATGTAGGACTAAACTACTACAATAACAAAAATAATGATACAGACAAGATAGTAAAAACTAAAGTAAATCAAATTATCGATTATGTTGATAACGATGTTGCACCAGACGAAGAAGAAAATACAGCAATAGAAGACAGCAGCTGGAGAAAAATAACATTAAATGAATTAAGAAACGGAAAAATGCTAGACGAAAAAGTATACAAAGACGGAAAATTAGTTGACTCAAAGGGTAGAGCGTACATAACAGACGGAAAGAGCAATGTATTAGTTATGGAAAATGATATGTATAACCCAAGCATGATATGTGAATTAGTTCCAGTATCTGCATCAAGTGCAGTAAACATAGCTTCAAAAGGAAAAATTCGTATAGTCACAGCAAAACAAATGTCAGAAGACACATCAAAAGACGATATATACAATAATATTGCAGAAATACTTTCATACTCAAATACAGTAGGTAGAAGAGATGAAATGGCAGTACCAGGAAACAGTGAAATAGCAAGAGGAGAATATATTGCAGCAACAGGATACGACAATGGAAACTTAGTTACAGACTACAATGGAGCAAAAGAAGTATCAGTAGGAGGAAGAGTAATGCACCTAGGAGGAGAAAGAGACGCCGACGCACCAAGCTATGTAACAATATCTGAACCAACTGGTATCTCAATAAGAGACATCAAAAAACAAAATTACGCAATAGCAATATTTGTATCAGGAATAATACTAGCAGCAGGAATAATCGTAATCAAAAAGAAAATTGCAAAATAAAACTTAATATAACATAAATAGCCAGGGAAAAATTTTCCCTGGCTATTTACGTTGTGCTAATTTTATAAAAAAATGTATTTATGTATAGATATCACCATTTTGGAAAAAATATCAATAAAAGCAAAAAAGGGAGAAAATTTCCAATGGAAAAAAACAGATATTTAAACATAAAAGGAGCCAACTTAGAAAAAGAACAATTAAATAAGTATATCACACAAATAGCAGAAGAACATATAATAAGCAAACACTCAGACAAAGACACATACCCCATAGGAAAATTAAAAGAAAACTTTGAAATAATACTAGACACATACGAAATATTAAACGAGCACCTAAAACTAGGAATAAAAATACATTCAGCAGGAGAATGGATATTAGACAACTTTTATATAATAGAAGAAACAGTAAAAAATATAGAAAAAAATATAAAATTAAAACAATATATCAAACTACCAGGAATTGCAAACCGGAAAATATCAAGGATTTGCACGAATATATGTATTAGCAAGTGAAATAGTAGCATTTAGTAATGAAAGTATAACAGAAGAAAAAATAATCGAAGTATTACAGACATATCAAACAAGAAAAATATTATCAATGGAAGAAATCTGGAACATAGGAATATTTATACAAATAGCAATAATACAAGCAATAGCAGACGTTAGTAAAAAAATATATTATTCACAAATACAAAAATATAAAGTTGAAAACATATTTGAAAGATTAATCGAATCAAAACCAAACACAGAAATGATATTCCAAAAGAAAATAAAAAACAATAAAAACTTAGACATAGACGATTTAAACTATTCATTCATAGAATACATGATATATAAACTAAGAAGAATAGGCAAAAAAGGAATACAGTATATTGAAGTATTAGAAAAACAAGTAAACAAATTAGGAATAAAAAGTGACGAAGTAGTAAAAAAAGAACATTTATATGTAGCAACCTTAAAAATAAAAATAGGTACATGTATAACCAGCATAAGGTCAATAAATAGGGTCAATTTCCAAAAAATATTTGAAAAAACAAATAAAACTGAAGAATTATTAAATCAAGATCCAGCAGGCGTATTTACTAATATGACAGAAGACACAAAAGAAATTTATAGACAAAAAATAAAAGAAATCTCAAGCAAAATTGGAATATCAGAAATTTATATAACAGAAGAAATACTTAAACTAGCAAACGAAAACAAAGAAAGTGACAATAGAAAAAAATCACATGTAGGATATTATTTAATTGATGACGGATATTATGAATTAAAAAGTAGGTTATTAGAGCGAAAAGTACCAATACCATCAAAAGAAAATAAACAAAAAAAATATATCTATGCAAATATATTAATACCAATATTGCTAAGCTTTGTGATAGTAGCAAATATAAAAACATCAATGATTTTAAAAACAATAATAGCAATAATAATATATGTTCCACTATTTGAAATCACAACAAAATCAATAAACTATATTTTAAGCAGAATAGTTAAACCAATAAAAATACCAAAAATGAATTTAGAAGAAGGAATTGGCCCAGAAAATAAAACAATGGTAGTAATACCAACAATTGTAAGCACAGAAGAAAAAATAAAAGAAATGTTCAAACAAATAGAAATATATCATTTAGCGAACCAAGACGAAAATATATATTTTACTCTACTTGGAGATTGTACAACATCTGAAAAAGAAATGGAAAACATAGATAAACAATTGATAGAATGTGGAAAACAAGAAGCAGAAAACTTAAATCAAAAGTATAAAACAAAAAACAAATTTAACTTCCTATATCGAAAACGTAGATGGAACCAAGGAGAAGAACAGTATTTAGGATGGGAACGAAAAAGAGGACTATTACTACAATTTAATGATGTATTGCTAAAACAAGGACAATCAGACTTTATAGTAAATACTCTTGAAAAATTTGAAGAACAAATAAAATATGTAATAACATTAGATGCAGACACAAACTTGAGCCTAGACCAAGCACAAAAAATGATTGGAGCAATGTCACATATTTTAAATAAACCACAAATAGGCGAAGGAAGAGTAGTAGACGGATATGGGATAATGCAACCACGTGTAGGAATAACATTAGAAGATTCACAAAAAACAATGTTTACAAAAATATTTGCATGCAATCCAGGAATAGATTTTTACACAAACGCAATATCAGACGTATATCAAGATTGCTTTAAAGAAGGAATTTTCACAGGAAAAGGAATCTATGATTTAGAAACATACCAAAGAATAATAAAAAATAAGCTACCAGAAAACAGAATATTAAGCCACGATTTATTAGAAGGAAATTATTTAAGATGTGGAATGTTATCAGACATAGTACTATTAGACACTTTTCCAAATAAATATATTTCATATTTAGAAAGAGAAAATAGATGGATACGTGGAGATTGGCAGATTGCCTCATGGCTAGAAAAGAAAATAAATAGACGAAACAATCCAATAAACAAACTAAGTAAATTTAAAATATTTGACAATCTAAGAAGAAGTATTTTACCAATTGCTCAAATTCTACTTTTAGCAATATCAATAAAAGAGAATATAATCGGATTAAGTATTCTAATACTTTCATCTTTATTCATTTGTAGTATTTTAGAAATCATAAACAAAATAATTTTTAAGAAAAGTATAACAGAAGAAAAAATATATGCAGAAAAAAACTTTTATAGAAACATATCAGGAATAAGAGGAAGCCTTTTACGTAATGGATTAGAAGTAACATTTTTACCAACAATAGCAATAAATTCACTAAAAGCAATAGTAAAAACATTATATAGATTAAAGAAAAAGAAAAAATTATTAGAATGGAAAACATCAGAATTCGTTGACAAAACAGCTGAAAACACACTAGAAAGTTATTGCAAAAAAATGATATTTAATATTCTATTTGGAATATTAATTTTTGGCTTTTTAAATCCATTTGCAATGATATTAGGAACTTTATGGGTCTTAGGACCATATATTGCATGGGTAATTGGCATAGAAAATAAAAAAGTACAAAATTTATCAAAAGAAAACAAAAAATATTTATTAGAAATTGCAAGACAAACATGGAAATATTTTGATGAAAAACTAACTGAAGAAACAAATTATTTAGTACCAGATAATTATCAATTAGGAAGAAAAAATAAATTTGTAGACAGAACATCATCAACAAATATAGGATTAGAACTATTGGCAATAATATCAAGTTATGACATGAAATTTATAAGCTTTGACCAAGCAAAAGAGAAACTAGAAAAAGTAATAAACACAATTATAAACTTAGATAAATGGAACGGACACTTGTACAACTGGTACAATATAAAAACTCTAAGACCACTAAAACCAGAATACGTATCAACAGTAGATAGCGGAAACTTTGTAGGTTATTTATATGTAGTAAAAAGCTTCCTAGAAAATAAAGACAAAGAAAATTCGCTAATAGACAAAGTAAATAAATTAATAGCAGATACAGACTTTAAAGTTTTATATAGCCCAAACAGCAGACTATTTTCCATTGGATTTGATATTGAAAATAATAAATTAACAGATTCATACTATGACTTCTTAGCCTCAGAAGCAAGACAAGCAAGCTTTGTAGCAATTGCAAAAAAAGATATAAAATATAAACATTGGATAAACTTAAGCAGAACGCTTACCTCTCTAAATGGATATAAAGGATTAGTTTCATGGTCAGGAACAGCATTTGAATATTTAATGCCAAACTTAATTGTAAAAGTACCAGAAGGAAGTTTAATAGATGAAGCATGTAAATTTGCAAAAGTTAGTCAAGTAGAATACGCAAAAAGAAACAATATTCCATGGGGAATATCCGAATCAGCATATTCACTAAAAGACCTGCAAAGTAATTATCAATATAAAGCATTTGGTATACCATGGCTTGGACTAAAAAGAGGATTAGAAGAAGATTTAGTAGTATCACCATATAGCACATTTTTATTTCTAGAATACAACATACAAGAAGGAATAGATAACTTACGAAAACTAGAAGATCTAGACATGCGAGGTGAATATGGATTTTATGACAGTGTCGATTTTACAAAAGAGAGGCTAGGACAACATAAAAGCTATGAACCAGTAAAAACATATATGGCACATCACCAAGGACTTATAATTAATTCAATAAACAACATTGTAAATAAAGATATTTTAAAAAGGAGATTCATGAGTAATCCAGAGATAAAAGCAGTTGAAATATTATTAAATGAAAGAATGCCAGAAAGTGTTGTCTTATCAAAAGAAAAAACTAAAAAGATGCCAAAAGGAAAATATGTAAATAAATACGATGATAGAGAAATTATATATACAAAAGAAAATGATTTCAAACGAATAAATGCAATTTCAAGTGAAGATTATACAAGCGTAATAGATACAAAAGGCAAAGGATACAGTAAATATAAAGACATACAAATAAACAGAAATAGAAATAGATTAGATGACAAAGAAGGAATAGGATTTTTCTTAAAAAATATGAGAAATAAAAAAAGTTGGAGCAGCTTTGAAAGCGACGAAATAGTTTTCTCACAATACAAAGAAGATTTCTTCAAAAGAGAAGAAAACATAGAAAGCTTAATGACAGTATTTTTAGTACCAGATGAACCAGCAGAAATAAGACAATTAACAATCAAAAATAAAGGAATATTAAGAGAAGAATTAGAAGTATATGGATACTTGGAACCATTGATATCAAATATAAAAGCAGACATCGCACATCCAGCTTATAATAATATGTTTCTTAAATTTGAATACGAAAAAGGTATAGTAATTGCATCAAGAAAAATTGATGATAAAAAAATATATCTAGGAGTAAAACTATTAACTGATAATATAAATGAAATTGAACTAGAACTTGAAAAAGAAAAATTTTGGGGAAGAAATTATACTTTCCCTAAAGCAGTAATAGACTCAAGCAATTTTTCAAACGAGGTAAGAGAAAATGTAGAACCTGTAATAGCACTAAAAACTAAAATCGAGATTGAACCAAAAGAAAAACAAGAATTAAATTTAATAATATATATGTCAGAAGATAAAGAAGAATTAATAAACAAAATAGAAGATATAAATTTAGAAAATGTAAATTCGATATTAGAACTTGCAAAAGCTAAAAGTGAAGAAGAAATAAAATTCCTAGAACTAAATGGAGAAAAAATTGAAAATAATCAAAAACTTTTAGGACATTGCTTAGAAAAAGATATTCCGAAAACTGTTGATATAGACTATAGAATAGAAGATGTTTGGAAGTTTGGAATATCAGGAGATAATCCAATAATTTTAGCAGAAATTAAGAATACAGAAGAAATATATTTAATTGACGAATTGCTAGAAACAATAGAATTCTTTAATGTCAAAAATATACGAATAGACTTATGCATATTAAACAATGAAAAAGTTAGTTATGAAACATTTGTAAAAGATGAGATAAATGACTGCATAAAAAATCATAGACTTGAGTATTTAAGAAACAACCAAATTTTTATATTTAATAAAACTGAATTAACGAAACAGGATACAGAAATAATAAAAGCAATTAGTAGTATAACTTTGAATGGAGAAACTGGAGGAATAAAAAATAACTTAGACGAAATAGAAAAAAAAGAAAAAGTAAAAATTGAAAGAATATTTAAACAAGAAAGCCAGAATGAGAAAATTGAAAAAGAAGAAGTGCTTTTTGAAAACAGTTTTGGAGGATTTAAAGAAAATGAATATATAATTAATGTAGAAGCAGGAAACGTTCCACCAAGAAGCTGGAGTAACATTATAGCAAACCAAAAAATGGGAACAATTACAACAGAAAATTCAGGAGGATATACTTGGATAAATAATAGTAGATTAAATAGAATAACAACATGGGAAAATGACGCAATAAAAGACTTCCAAACAGAGAGCATAATAATAAAAGATACTGACAAAAAAGAATTTTGGAAACTTGGAAGTGACTCTAATTCGAATTCGTACCAAGTACGATTTGGACAAGGATATTCAAAATATACTCAAATTAATAATGATATAGTTCAAGAAAATAATATTTTTATTCCAATAAATGCAGAGGTAAAAATAAATCATATAACATTAAAAAATAGATTACCAGAATCAAGACGATTAAGCATATATTATGCTTTAAATTTGAGTATGGGTGAAGAAAGAAATAAAAATATAGGAAAAGTCAAAGTAACACAAAAAGATAATTTTATAACTTTAGAGAACACATGCAAAAGTGAATTTGGTGACAAAATTGAATTGACCGCAAGTATACCAATAAAATCCTATGCAAATAACAAAAGTGAATTTTTTGATGAAGACATGAATATTATAGGAGTAAATAAAAAAGAACTAAAATCAGAAGGAAATATATCAATAGAAAATGAAGTAATAATTGAAATACCAGTTGAACTAGAAGGATATGAAAAAAAGAATGTAAACATTATATTAGGAAAAAATGTATCAGAATTTTTTGAAGAAGAAAAAGTAGAAAAAGCATTTGGGGAAGTTGAAGATTACTGGAATCAAAAAACAAGTATTATAAAAGTAAAAACACCTTCAGAAAAAATAAATTTATATATGAATTATTGGTTAATATATCAAACTTTAACAAGCAGAATATATGGAAGAACAGGATTTTATCAATCAGGAGGAGCAGTAGGATATAGAGACCAGCTACAAGATACTTTAGGAATGAAATGGATAGATATAACACTATTAGAAAATCAAATAATAAAAGCAGCAAAACATCAATTTAAAGAAGGAGACGTAATGCATTGGTGGCATGAACACAACCAATCAGGAATAAGAACAAAAATTTCTGATGACTTATTATGGTTGCCATACAGCGTTTTAGAATATATTGAATTTACAGAAGATATGAGCATTCTAGACAAAGAGGTAGAATATACTTGTGGAATTGAGCTAGAAGATGGAGAAGATGAAAAATACAGCAGATATGAATACACAGAAGAAAAAGAAAATATATACGAACATTGCATGAAAGCTATAAGAAGAAAACTAGACTTTGGAGAAAATGGATTTCCTAAAATGGGAGCAGGAGATTGGAACGACGGAATGAACACTGTAGGAAACAAAGGAAAAGGAGAAAGCATATGGCTAGGATTTTTCTTATATGACATTTTAAATAGATGGGATAAAATTTTAGAATACAAAGGAAAGCAATCAGAAAAAGAAGAATTTGAAAAAATAAAAAATGAACTAAAAAAATCATTAAACCAAAACGGTTGGGATGGAAATTGGTATAAAAGAGCAATAAATGATGAAGGGCAAGTTATAGGGTCAAGCAGTTCTAGAGAATGCAAAATAGATAGTATTGCTCAAAGTTGGTCAATAATTTCAGAAGCGGGAAACAATGATAAAAAATATATTGCATTAGACTCAGCTCAAAAACATTTAATAGATGAAGAACATGGACTAATAAAATTATTAACACCAGGATTTAAAGGTGAAGAAATGAAACCAGGATATATAGCCAAGTATCCTATAGGAGTAAGAGAAAATGGTGGACAATATACGCATGCGGCGTTATGGCTAATAATGGCATTTGCTAAAATTGGATTTTTAGACCAAGCAATAAAATATTTAGAAATGATTACACCAATTTCTCATACTGAAACAAAAGAGAAAACAAAAATATATAAGATAGAGCCATACGTCTTGCCAGGAGATATTTATAGTAATAAATTTATGAATGGTAGAGGAGGATGGAGTTGGTACACTGGCTCAAGTAGTTGGTATTACAAAATTTGTCTTGAAAATATACTAGGATTACGAAAAAAAGGAGACAAATTGTACTTGCCAACAAATTGTCCCGAAAACTGGGCACATTATGAATTACAATATAGATACAAAAGTAATTTATACAATATAAGAATAAGTAAAAACCCTATAGAAGATGGAGAAAAAGAAATATATGCCAATGGTCAAAAATTACAAAATGATTATATAATTTTAAAAGATGAAAACAAAATTGAAAATATTGATATAAAAATGTAAAAAAAAAGAAAAAAAACTTGTACAAATAATTTGTTTGTGATATAAGATAATGTATAAGTATATAAGGGGGTATCACCGTGGAAGATTTTGATATAGGAAAAGATTTTAATCGTAAAACAATTCTTGTAGTTGATGATGAAGAAAGTATAGTAGATTTGCTAGTATACCATCTACAAAAAGAAGGATATGATACATTACAAGCTTATGATGGAGCATCAGCAGTAGAAATTGCATTAAAAGAAAAGCCTGATTTAATATTATTAGATGTAATGTTACCAAAAATGGACGGAATTAGCGTATGTAAAAGAATTAGATATTCCTTAAATGTACCAATACTAATGATATCTGCAAAAGACACTGAATTAGATAAAGTTGTAGGATTAGAAATGGGTGCTGATGATTATATAACAAAACCATTTCAACATAGAGAAGTAATGGCAAGAATAAAAGCAAACCTACGTAAAGCCGAATTAGTTGCACAAGCAGAAATGAAAACAGAAAGCGTAGAAACAGAAGATAACATTATAACAGTTGGAGATTTAACATTAGACTTGAAAAAGGTAGAAGCTAGAGTAAAAGGTGAAATAGTAGACCTAACAATAAAAGAATTTGAAGTATTAAAATATCTAGCCCAACAACCAGGAGAAGTAGTAACAAGAGAAATGCTACTAAAAAAAGTTTGGGGATATGATGATTACGTTGGAGCAATTCGTACTGTAGACGTTACAGTAAACAGAATAAGAGATAAAATAGAAAAAGACAAAGCAAATCCAAAAATCCTAATCACAAAAAGAGGAGTAGGATACTACGTAGTAAGTGGAAAATAACGTATATTGCTAATTATAATATAAAAATAGATAGAATAATTTTCGAAATGACGCGCAGCTTGGAGTATTTTTCAAAGAAAAATGCGACAGCAAGGAGTGAGAAAATTATTCTATCTATTTTTATACTATAGTTACAATTACATTACAAGTAAATTAACTACTTGAATATTGCCAAAATAATGATATAATAATTGCAATCACTTGCGTAGGAGTGGAAGATGTTAAAAAGTGTACAAATAAAAATAGTCTTGATATTTATGATTATTGGAATACTCATGTTAGGATTACAAGGAGTATTATTTTCAGAGCAACTACAAGAAATATCAACAGAAATTGTAAAAAATAGCGAGCTAGAAGAAATGCTAGTAATGCAGGTAAAACGCACTCAATTTCTAACTATATCATTAATAATTGTATTCACAATTATTTCAATATTAGTAGGTATTTTTGTAGCAAAAGTAATAATTAGCCCAATTGCAAAATTAACCAAAAGTGCAGAGCAAGTAGCAAAAGGTGGACAATACCAAATAAAATACTTAAATGATGGAAAAAATAAAACAGAAGTTGATGAACTAACAAAAGCATTTGGAATGATGCACGACGAGTTAAATGAAAATCTAAAAGAAGTATCAAGACAGAAAAAACAAATAGAAACTATTTTATTACACATGAGTGATGGAATACTCGCATTTAATATAAATGGAGAAATAATTCACAAAAATAGAGCTGCTGATAAATTATTTGCTCTAAATGGAAAAGAAACAAATTTTGATGAAATATTTAGTAAAATAGATGCAGACATAAATTTAGAAAAAATAATTTACTTAGAAAATTGGACATCAACACAAGCAAAAGTAATTGTAGGAGAAAAAACATTAAATCTTTTCTTCGCAGGATTTAGAGATGAAGCAGAAAGACCAGGGGGAGCAATAGTAGTAATACAAGA
Source organism: uncultured Clostridium sp. (assembly GCA_948465565.1). Taxonomy (GTDB): domain Bacteria; phylum Bacillota; class Clostridia; order TANB77; family CAG-508; genus UMGS1994. The sequence goes on along the minus strand of CAOJXR010000004.1, from coordinate 35,355 downwards.
TATTACAGAACATGTGAAACTTGATACAATGCGTACAGAATTTGTAGCAGATGTATCACATGAACTAAAAACTCCAATTACATCAATTCTAGGATATGCAGACACTCTATTAGAAGATGACTGTGATGAACAAACTTCTAAGAAATTTTTAAATAGAATTTCAACACAAGCAAATAGAATGGCAGAACTAGTTGAAGATTTATTAACACTTTCAAGATATGATGCAGGTATGATAAAAAGTCGTGTAGAAGAATTTGATTTAGGTGAATTAGTAAAAACAACTTATGATAGTTTAACATTTGAAATAGAAAAGAAGAATCAAAAAGCAGAATGCTTTGTAACAGCCGATGTACCTCATGTTATGGCAGACAGAGCAGGAATAGAAAGAGTAATAACAAATATATTAACAAATGCAATTAAATATACTCCAGAAAACGGAGAAATAAAAATATATGTTGGATTTGTTTATAATGATGCATATATAAAAGTAATAGATACAGGAATAGGAATTCCAGAAGAAGATTTAGAAAAAGTATTTGAGAGATTTTACAGAGTAGACAAAGCTCGTACAAGAGAAATGGGAGGAACCGGACTAGGATTATCTATTGCAAAAGAAATTTTAGAGAAAAACAACTCAAAAATAAATATAAACAGCGAATTAGGAAAAGGTACAGAAGTTGTAATTAGAATTCCAACAAAGAAAAATGAAGAGAATAAGGATGTTAAAAATATCTAAAAAGGAATGATTTAAAATGAGAGAATTAATTCAAAATACAGCATTAAGTAGCTCAGACAAAGCAATATTCATAGCTGGAGCAGCAATAGTAATAGTACTTATATTAGTAATATTATATAAAATTGATCAAATGCCACCAGAATACCAAAAAAGAAAAAAGACAAAAGTAAAAAAAGAGAAAAAAGAAAAAATAAAAACAAAGAAGAATAATATTTTGCCAGCAGACATAGAAAACTATATAGACAAATTAGATGAAAGCGCTGAAGAAAAAATGGAAAAATTATTTAGCCAAGACGACGAAATAGACAAAGATGAATATATGCCTGAAATAGAGAGAAATTCTCCAATGGAGGAAGTAGATATATACAGAAGTGAAAAATTAGAATTACCCGAAGAAGAAATATTTGAAGAAGAACAAGAGAAAGTTGAAGAAATAAAAGAAGACGTAGTAGAAAAAGTTGAAGAAGTAAAAGAAGAGCCAATAAAAGAGAAAAAAGAAGTTAAAAAAGCTGCAGTTAAGAAAGCAAGTACAGCTAAGAAAACAACAACAGCTAAAAAAAATACAAAAGAAGCAAGCCCTAAAAAGCCTAAAACAACAAAGAAAACTACTAAAAAAGAATAGAAAAGAGGCATAAAGATTGAATCCAAAAGTTAAGAATATTTTAGAATGGGGATATTGCATAGTAATTGCAATAGTTCTAGCCCTACTTGTTAGACATTTTATAGGAACACCAACAACTGTAAAACAAAGGTCAATGTATCCAACCTTAAAACCAGATGAAAAATTAATCCTAAATAGATTATCAATTACATTAAAAAAAGATATAAAAAGAGGTGATATAATAACTTTTGAAGCTCCAAGTGTAACAAAGATAAAACATGAAAATGCTGATATGGCAAATCCAGTTGCAATATACAGCAATGAACCACACGGATTATGGGAAAAGTTTGTTTATAATATATTAGAATTTGGAAAAACATCATATATAAAAAGAGTTATTGCACTTCCAGGAGAACACATAGAAATAAAAGATAACAAAGTATATATAAATGGAGAAGAACAAAAAGAGCCATATCTTAATTCTTCAGTAGTAACAACTGCATGTGATGGAGCGTTTACTGACTTAATAGTACCAGAAGGTTATGTATTTGCCATGGGAGACAATAGACCACAAAGTACAGATTGTAGATCATTTGGATGTATTCCAATAGACAAGATAGAAGGAAAAGTATGGATTAGATTCTGGCCATTAAACAAATTTGGAAATCCAGACAAAAAATAAAAAGATTGTTGGAGAAAAATGAATATAAAAATAAAAGGAAATGAAACGACCAGAAATGAATTAAAGAAAATTGTGCAAAACAATAATGTTTTGCACAGTTACTTGTTTTTGGGAAAAGAAGGAATTGGGAAAAAAGAAATTGCAAAAGAAATTGCAAAAGAAATTTTATGTTTGACAAAAGATGAAGAATGCAATTGCAAGTCTTGCATACGCTTTGATTCACAAAATCATCCCGATATAAAAATCATAAACGAAGAAAGTGAAACAATAAAAATAAATACAGTAAGAGAAATGATTCAAACTGTATATGAAAAACCAATTCTATCAGATAAAAAAATTTATATAATAAACGATTGCGATAAAATGACTAAAGAAGCTCAAAATAGCTTACTTAAGACATTAGAAGAACCACCAGAATATATAGTAATTATTTTAATAGCATCAAACTCTGATATGATTTTAAACACAATAAAATCAAGATGTACAAAAATAGTATTTGATAAACTAAAAGAAAAAGAAATAAAAGAAATATTAAACAATACAGAATTTAATAATATCAAAATTTCAGGAAATATGTATGACTTTTTTGATGGAAGCATAGGAAAAGCATTGCAAATACTAGAGAGAAAAGAACAATATGAAAATATTGAAGAGTTTATTAGTAAAATAAAAAATTCAAGTAAATTAGATTTTATAACCATGAATAAGGAAACCTTTACAAAAGAAGAAATAAACGGTTTATTAGAGTATTGTATAGTATTGCTATTTAATTTAGGAAAAAAAGAGAAAGATATAAAATATCTTAATTCAGCAAAAATAATTCATGAAACTAAAATAAGAATAAATTCAAATAGCAATTTCGATATGAGCATTGATAACATGTTATTCAAACTATGGGAGGAAGTAAATGAAAACAATAGTGGGGATTAAATTTAAAAAACCTGGTAAAACATATTATTTTGATCCACAAAATATAGAAATAAAAAAAGGAGATAAAGTAATAGTTGAAACAGCATTAGGTGATGAATATGGAGAAGTAATAATTGGAAACAAAGAAGTGAATGAAGACACTTTAAATAATCCATTAAAAAAAGTACTTAGAATTGCCACAGAAAAAGATACAAAATCATACGAAGAATTTAAACAAAAAGAGCCAGAAGCATTAAAAAAATGTCAAGAGAAAATAGACAAGCATGGATTAGACATGAAATTAGTAGATGCAGAATATAAATTTGATGGAAGTAAATTAGTATTTTATTTCACAGCAGATGGAAGAATCGATTTTAGGGAACTTGTAAAAGACTTGGCAGCAATATTCAGAACAAGAATCGAACTAAGACAAATTGGTGTTAGAGATGAAATAAGAAGAATAGGTGGAAATGGAGCTTGTGGTAGAGAATTATGTTGTTGCTCATTTTTAGGAAACTTTGAAACAGTTTCAATTAAAATGGCAAAAGAGCAAAACATTTCACTAAATCCATCAAAAATTTCAGGATGCTGTGGAAGACTTATGTGCTGTCTAAAATATGAGCAAAATGTATATGAAGAAAAACTAAAAAGATTACCAAAGATAGGAGCTATTGTAAAGACAGAAGAAGGAACAGGGGAAGTTTGCGCAATTGAGACATTAAAAGAAATTGTTAAAGTAAAATTGCATGACGGTGAAGAAACATATTACAAAAAATTTAATAGTAAAGATATAAAAATAATAAAAGACGCAGAAGATGAAGAAAAGTTAAATGTTGAAAATCAAGAAGATTTAAAAGAGCTAGAAAAGCTAGAAAAACTGGACAAAATTGAAAAGAATACTAATGAGGACATATAACTTTTAGGGGAGAAAAAATGAAAACACTAATAAAGAATGCAGTACTACTTGATATGGTAGGAGAAAAACCAAATATAAGAAAAACAGATATACTAATAGATGAAAATAAAATAAGTAAAATAGAAGATAAAATAGAAGATAAAGACGCAAAAGTTATTGACGCAAAAGAAATGGTAGTAATGCCAGGATTAGTAAATACTCATACGCACTTAGCAATGAGTATATTTAGGGGATATAAAGATGATCAAAAATTAATGGATTGGCTTGAAAACGCAATTTTTCCAGTTGAAGACAAGCTAAGTCCAGACGATATTTACTGGAACTCTTTTTTGTCATGCATTGAATTAATTAAATCAGGAACAACAACTTTCAATGACATGTACTTTAGAATGGACAAAACAATTCAGGCTGTAGAGGAATCAGGGCTTAGAGGAGTAATTGCTTGGAGTATAACAGATACCTCTATAAAAGATAAAATTACGAGAACAAGAGAATACCATGAAAAATATAATTATCCAGATAGTAGGATAAAAATATATGTATCAGCGCATGCACCTTATTCATGTAGCCCTGACACAATGGAACTATGTGTTGATTTAGCAAAAGAACTAGAGACAGGGTTGCACATACATTTATCAGAAACACTTCAAGAAGAAAAAATAATAAAAGAAAGATATAATAAAACTGGAACAGAATATCTAAACGACCTACATGTTTTTGATGTACCAGTTGTATTAGCACATGGAATATACATTTCAGATTCAGACTTAGAAATATTAAAAAATATAAAAGGCGGAATTTCACATAATCCAATAAGCAATTGTAAATTATCTTCAGGAATATGTGATGTAACAAAACTTAGAAAAAATAATATAAATGTTGGAATTGGAACAGATGGAATTGGCAGTACAACAACTTTAGATATGTTCGAAGAAATGAGAACAGCAGCATACTTACAAAAAATTAATACAATGGAACCAACCTCAATAAATGCCTATGAAATACTTAAAATGGCAACAATAGAAGGAGCAAGAGTATTAAATTTAGATCACGAAATTGGAACAGTAGAAGTAGGGAAAAAAGCTGACCTAATATTCATTAATACAAATAAAACACATTTATATCCAGAAAATGATTTATGCACAAACTTAGTTTATTCAGCGAACGGTTCGGACGTTGATACTGTAATGATTGACGGAAAAATAATAATGCAAAATAGAAAATTATTAACTATAAATGAAAAACATGTGAAAAAAAATATTGCAAAAGTAGTAAAAAGGTTGTTATAATATAACCGTAATTGAAAGGAGGTAATTTTTATGGCATATAAAATTACAGATAAATGTATTAGTTGTGGTGCATGTGCAGGAGCATGTCCAGTAGGATGCATATCACAAGGAAATGAACATTTTGAAATAGATAAAAATGTATGTATTGAATGTGGAACATGCGCTGGTGTATGTCCAGTTGGTGCTCCAGAGCCAGATGCGGAATAAATGTAAATATAAAAATAGGTTACCAAAAGTAACCTATTTTTTTTGACCGTTATTGTATAATTCTTCACAAGATAAATCGATTTCATCATTCCACGAAATACCATATCCACCAGAATCTACTTTTACATTTTCAAATAGTCCATATATATTTTTTAAGTTTTGAAATATCTTCCACTTCTCAAACAAAGGTTTTATATCATAATATTTAGTTTCATTGTTTTCAAATGTTATTTCAAGAATATAGTTATCCAAAGCTTTTACACATTTAACCTTATGAAACATTTAATCACCTCCTACGACAATGGCGGTATCTTTTTAAAATTTTGAGTATTCCAAATGTTCAAAATTTCTGATTGATATAATTGTAACCATTCTTGAACTAATTTTAATGCACGTGGAGGTAAATCACCTTCCATAAGCTCACCAGTTTTAATATTAACAGCTCCTATATATTCACCATATAATGCATGGATATGTGGAGGATTATGTTCAGATTGCTGAAAATACATTTTTATTATAATTCCATAAAAATTAGATAGTATTGGCATAATATTTCTCCTTTATATTAGTATTGTGTATAAATTTTATTATTTCTTTTACTACATTTTATGGAATGATTATAGATACAATTATTATAACTAATACAAATATATCATAAAACACAGTTAAAGTAAACAAATAATTCATAACATACTTGAAAAAACAAAAACATGAGAGTATAATAATAATCGCAAAAATATATAATTTTAGTGAAGAAGGTGTATATTATGACAAATATAGATTTTGAAACTGAAAAACAAGCAATGAGAAGGATGAAACAAATTGACGATGAAATAAACATGGACTATATGTTAGGAATACAAGAACTAACAGACATTGAAAATGTATATTGTAATGATTCTAATCTAGGAAGGACAATGAGAAAGAATATTATATTGAAATTTGCAAAACAAGGAAAGAAACTAAACGAAAGACAAATAGATGAATTGCTACATGGAGGAAATATAAAAATATCAAGAGAAGCAATCCTTCCATATTTTAGAGACAAAATAGTTGCAGAAGCACAGCACATAGACTGGGACAAGTTTTTACTATTATCAGCATATAGAGCAAAACGTTTATTAACGTCAACAAGTAATACAAATATGACTCCTGAAAAGGCAGATTTGCTAAGAAAGATAATGAAAGCTGCACAAAAACTATTAATAGATACTAACATACACATAAGTACCACTATAGATACTGAAGCTGGAAATAAAGTAGCCATTTCATATTCGTATAATGAGTTAGTAAATGACATAACAAATCTTATGACTCAAAATCAAGAAGATATACAATTACAAAAATGGAAAGCTGAAATATCTAAAACAATGCACGGAACAGAGGGAAGATAAAAGTTGACAAACTTTAATAATTTTATATTGACAATGAAGGCTAGGTTAATGTATAATAATAACCATCGGAAGAATACATATAACCGGTAAAAAGAAGAAAAAAGTTAAATCCCACAAGATGGTTTAAGCTTCGGAAGGAGGGAGATTAAATGTCAGAGATTAAAGTTAATAATGGTAATATAGAAGATGCTCTAAAAAGATTTAAAAGACAATGCGCTAGAAATGGAGTAATACAAGAAGTACGTAAAAGAGAGCATTATGAAAAACCAAGCGTTAGAAGAAAGAAAAAATCAGAGGCTGCAAGAAAAAGAAAGTTTTAATTGATTTAAAAGAACACGAAAACCCATCGTGTTCTTTTTTGTATATGAGGAAAACGCTATAATTTTATTTACAAATAACAAAAGACATTGTATAATAAGTTTGTAAAATGGCTGAAGTGTTTGGGGTAATGTCATTTTATAATAAAAACGATAGGAGCGTAACAGAGAATGAAAGAGCAACTGGAAAAGTTGACTCAAACAGTCAAGGAAACGCGGCTTGTCGAAAGATTAATGGCCGCTAATTCCACGGATGAACGAGTCAAAATCTGCGAAGAAGCAAAAAAGACCCCTGAGTTCCAAGAGTTCATGGATCGCTATGGCGAAGTTGTTGAAGCCCAGCCCGTTGATGTAGATTACATGGTATCTTCGGACGAGTTCACCTGCACGAAGGAGAACGCCGTTGCTATTGCAGTGATCTTCATCATCGAGGGAATCGACGATATCGACATGTTCGATGATGATGGGATCGATGAATTTTTTTATGCGCTTATGAATGTCAAAGGCGCACACAAAAAAGTGGCACAAAAAATCGTACAGCTGCTTGGAACGGATCCTGGATGCGAAAGCTCTTTTATCAGCGATTTCAATCTGAACGAGCTGCTGGAAAGAATTTTCTAAACGCGTCCCCAAACGCACAAATGACGAGCGCAGAATCTGGGCTACCAGAAACTGCGCCCGTCGCTTTTTTATGCCTATAATACACAGAAAATTTTACGAAAAATTAACATGTATTACTCTTTACAAATAAATATCATTATAAATTGAAAACCACATAAAAATATGATAACATAAACTAAAGTAAAAATTATCCGAAGGAGGAAATTATATGAAAAAGAAATTATTAGAAGACCTAAAAGAGGCAATGAAAGATAAAAACGAAATAAAGAAAAACGCAATACAAATGGCAAGAGCAGGAATATTACAAATAGAAAAAGACAAAGGAATAGAACTAACAGACGAACAAATAATAGAATTAATAGCAAAAGAAGTTAAAAAAAGAAAAGACTCAATTGCAGACTACGAACGTGGAGGAAGAGACGATTTAGTAGCACAAATCAAAGAAGAAATAAGCTATTTAGAAGTATATTTACCAAAACAACTAACAAAAGAAGAAATCGAAGAAAAAGTAAAAATAATAATAGCAAATGTAGGAGCAACAACAATAAAAGACATGGGAATGGTAATGAAAGCAGCAAAAGAAGAATTTGGAGCCTCAGCTGATGGAAAAACAATAAATGAAGTAGTAAGAGCCTTATTAAATTAATGCAAGAGATTGCCAAACTAAAAGAATAAAAAACGCTATAACTGCTAATAATAAAAGAAAAAACCAAGGAGCCAAAGCCGTGAAATATATAAAAGAGAAAATCAAAGATGGAGTAAACCTTCATCTTATTATTAATGACAACTTCAAAACAGATTTTACAGTAGTATTCTTAAGCGTTCCATTAGAAAAAGAATATGTAACAAAAAACGCACTATTACCAGCAGTAATAAAAGATGGAAGTACAAGCTTTCCAAACTATAAGAAACTAACAGAAGAATTAGAAATGATGTATGGAGCATCATTTGACTGTGGTATAGACAAAAACGGAGATAACTTAATACTAAAATTTTATATAGAAACAATAAACGATAACTATTTACCAAAAGAAAATGACAACATAAACAAATCAATAAAAATCCTATTAGACTTAATATGTAATCCACTAATCGAAAATAATGGATTTAAAAAAGAATATGTTGATTTAGAAAAGAAAAATCTAGAATTATTAATAAACGCACAAAAAGACGATAAAAACATCTATGCCTTTGAAAAATGTATCAACATAATGTATAAAAACAGTGGATATGGACTAAGTAAATACGGAAAAATAGAAGATTTAGAGCAAATTACTGAACACAATCTTTATGAGCAATATAAAAAGCTATTAAATGAAGCAAAAATCGATATATTTATAAGCGGAAACTTTGAGCAAGAAAAAATATCAAACGAAGTAAAAGAAAATAAGTTTATAAAAACACTAATTTCAAGACAAGAACAAATAAACACAAATCATTATAAAAATGAAATAAAAGAAAAAATAGAAAACCCAGAACAAACAATAGAAGACATGAACGTAGCCCAAGGAAAATTAGTAATTGGACTAGACATCTTGCCAAATGATTTTGATGACTTTAGATTTATAGCAATAATATATAATGCAATATTTGGAGGAGGAGTTAATTCTAAATTATTCCAAATTGTAAGAGAAAAAGAAAGCTTAGCATATACAGCAAAATCAGAATATATATCACAAAAAAACAATATATTTATTCGCTGTGGTATCGAATGTGAAAATTTTGAAAAAACAACAAATCTTATAAAACAATTGCTAGAAGATATGAGAGCAGGAAATTTTACAGAAGAAGATATATTAAAAGCAAAAGAGTATATAGACTCAGGTATAGAGGCAATAGAAGCAGAACAAGACACTGGAATAATATATAAATTTGGACAAGAACTATCAAAATTACCATTATCAACACAAGAATATAAAGAAAACGTACAAAAAGTCACAAAAGAAGAAATAATAAAATTTGCGAACCTAATCCAAATAAACACAATATACTTCTTAAGAAATGGAGGACAAAATGCAGATAATTGAAAATAATTTGATAAAAGAAAAAGTATACATCGAAAAGCTTGAATCAGGAATTACAATTATGTGCATTCCAAAAGAAAAAGCAATAAAAAAATACGCAATATGTGGAATAGGATTTGGATCAAACGATAATAAATTTTTTATTGAAAAAGACAATAAAGAAGTATCAATTCCAGATGGAGTAGCACATTTCTTAGAACACAAATTGTTCGAAAAAGAAGACGGACAAAATAGCTTAGATGTATTATCAGCATTAGGTGTAGACGCAAACGCATATACAACAAATGACCATACAGCATATTTATTCGAATGCACTAAAAATTTTTATGAAGCATTAGACGAATTATTAAACTATGTACAAAATCCATATTTTACAGATGAAAATGTAGAAAAAGAAAAAGGAATAATTGCACAAGAAATAAAAATGTATGATGATGAAGCAGACTTCAAAGTATATCTAAACGCAATGAAAGCAATGTATACAAAAAATCCAATAAGAATAGATGTAGCAGGAAGTGTAGAAAGTATACAAAAAATAAATAAAGACATTTTATATGAGTGCTATAATAATTTTTATACAACATCAAACATGGTAATAGTTGTATGTGGTGATTTTAAGCCAGAAGAAATATTTGAAGAAATTAAAAAAAGAATAACTAAACCAAACAGGTTAACAGCCAAGAGAATTGAAGAAAATGAAGGAATGGAAATAAACCAAAAAGAAATAACAGCAAAGATGGACATATCTATGCCAATATTTATATATGGTTTTAAAGTTAATCCAATAGAAAAAGAAAAAATAAAAAGAAACTTAAGCATTGAAATATTATTAGAAATACTATTTGGACAAAGCTCAGAATTATATGAAAAATTATATAATCAAGGACTTATATATGAAGGATTATCAGCAAGCTTTGAATGGGCAAGAAATTACGCTCATGTGTTAATACAAGGGAAAAGCCACGATATTGAAAAAGTTGAAAATGAAATTTTAGATACAATAAAAAAATTAAAACAAAATGGAATAAACGAAAAAGAATTTGAAAGAGCAAAAAGAAAGATATATGGAGAATATGTAAGACAATTCAATGAAGTAGATATAACATCAGGGCTTTTTGTAACAAATTATTTCAAAGGAATTAATCCATTTGAATATGTCGAAAATTATAAAACTATTTCAAAAGAATATATAGAAAACACATTAAAAGAAGTATTTACAATGGAGAAAATGGTAAAATCAAGTATAATTCCCAACTAATTTGACGAAATAAGTAATAGAAAATAAAAAAATGTCATACGAAAAAAGGCTAAGTAGAGCATATTTGATTGACTATTATGTAAAAATATGGTATTCTGTAAGTGCTGATGCAATACTTTTGTAGAATAAAAGGAGTGATTGTCTTGATAGATGAAAAAATATGTATATTAAGAGAAAAACTAAACAAAAGCATACAAGATGGCGAAGATTATAATATTATATATGATATTAGTGTAGAATTAGATAATTTAATAGCAGAATATTATAAAAAAGAAAAATAAATATAAAAAGAAACGAGGCAATTTATGTTCGAATTAGATGGAGTAAGCGTATTAAAACATAGTAGTATAAAAATAAAAAAAGAAAAAATCATATATATTGACCCATTCCAAATAGACCTACCATTACATGATGCAGATTTAATATTATGCACACATTCTCATTATGACCATTTTTCACCCAAAGATATATTAGCAGTTGCAAACGAATCAACAGTAATAATCACAACTGCCGACTGCCAAAATGATATAGAAAAAATGGGATTTTTAGAAGAAAATGTATACTATGTCAAAGATTATGAAGAATTCAATTTTGATGATATAAATATTAAAACCATACCAGCTTATAATAAATTCAAAGAATATCATCCAAAAGCAAACAAGTGGGTAGGATATCTAATTAAAATGGAAGGAATAGTATATTATATCGCCGGAGATACTGATAAAACAAAAGAAACGAGCCACGTAGAATGCGATGTTGCATTTCTGCCTGTTGGTGGGACATATACAATGGATTATATAGAGGCAGCAAGCCTTACAAGAAAAATAAAACCTAAATACGTAATTCCAACACATTATGGTTCAGTAGTTGGAGACATTGAATGTGGAATTTTGTTCAAAGAGTTAATAAATGAAAAAGAAACAAAATGTGAATTATATATTTAGAACCAAAAACAAACACCTCTAATATTATAAATATTAGAGGTGATTTTTTTGGCTAAAATATTAGTATTTAACAACCAAGCTAACCGAATGGAAACATATTACAAAGGAGAAGATGAAGCAATGCCATATAATAGGAATGGCACGTTACGAATACGCGAATTCAGAGGATCAAGTACAAGTAATATATTATGGACAGATAGAAGAACAATGGAAAGCTGGAACAATTTTAGAACACTATATGGTAGGAGTATTTATGTAGGTTTTGCCTTCAAAAGATGTTGGGAAGGAGGACATGGAACACTTTCACAACATTATGCTGGAGTAGCATTTGATGTTGCACAAAATTTAAATGATCAAGGCAGAAACTACATGAGAAATTTAGCACAAGCATCAGGAAATTGGCGTTATGTAGAACCAGCATATTTGACACCACGCTGGGTACATTTTGATGACAGATGGATTGCAAGTGGATATCCTCTAACACAACAAGGAAGTAAGGGAATATATGTACTAATAGCGCAAGATGCATTACAAACACTAGGATTTGATACAGGTGGATTAGATGGAGTATTTGGAGCAAAAACAAGAACATCAGTAATAACATATCAAGCAAATAATGGCTTATCACAAGATGGAAAAATAGGAAATATCACATGGAACAGTTTGATGTCAGAAGTTGTTGGAAGAGGACCATCAGGAACAACAAGATTAGAATAATATAAAAAATAGGATGTGGCACCGATATCGTGCGGTGCCACATCCGTTTTGTTGATTTCATCAGATGATAGCAATCAGCCTCCGAGCCCAGCAAGGAAAACCCTTTGCTCTGCGAACCAAGTCATTAATAGCCGACTTAACCTGGATGGTAACAATCAGAGCCAGAGCGGCGGTGACGATGATCTCCACAGCGCTCTCGTAAGGTGCAAGCATTTCCACGGCCACCATAACGACAATGGAGATGAACATACACGCCCAGCCAGGCCGCCACTTTACGCCAATCGCCAAAGCGATGAAGGCGAAAATCAGAAGAGCACAGATGGTCTGGATAGCATCAGTGGAACCAAACACGGCTCCAAAGACCGACGTGATAGGACGGAAGGCCATCAGGAAAAGAACCACGAAAATCAACATATAGGGTACCTCCAAAATTATTTTTTTTATGTGAACGCACGAAGCGGAATACAGGGACCACTCATAGAAAATCTATGATTATTAATTATATCATATTTACATAATATAAGCAATTGATTAAAGCTACGTATATTAAGAATTTATTATATGCCAACAAAATTAATATTGAATATAAGCAAACATTATGATATATTTTAAAACATGGAAAATGTAATAAGAGAAAAAATATTTAGTTTAGCTGACGAAAAATACAAAGAATTTCATTCAGGACTATGTCCAAACACAAACAATATTGTAGGCGTAAGAGTACCAATACTTAGAAACTATGCCAAAGAATTAGTAAAAGAAGGCTTTGAAAAAAACTACAATAAAATTCAAACAGAATATTATGAAGAGATAATGTTAAAAGGAATGATGATAGGACTAGAAAAAATGGATATAGACACAAAACTCACATACATTAAAGAATTCATTCCATATATAGACAATTGGGCAGTTTGTGATATATTTGTAGCTGGACTAAAAATAAAAGAAAAAGAAAAGTTTTATAATTTCATACAAAAATACTTAGAAAATAACAAAACAGAATTTGAAATTAGATTTGGATTAGTATCATTATTAGACTATTTTATTGACAAAGAACATATACAACAGATTTTCAAAATAACAGATAAAATAAAAAGAGATGAATATTATATTGAAATGGCAATAGCATGGCTTATTTCAATCTGTTATATAAAATTCCCAAAAGAAACAGAGGAATATTTAAACAACAATAAGTTAAGCGATTTTGCATATAACAAATCAATTCAGAAAATAATAGAATCAACAAGAGTAGACGAACAAGTAAAAAATAAATTAAGAAAGATGAAGAGGAAATAAAATGTTAAAAATAGGCTGTCATTTATCAGTATCAAAAGGATTTTATGCAATGGGAAAAGAAGCGGTATCAATAGATGCAAACACAATACAATTTTTTACAAGAAACCCAAGAGGAGGTTCAGCAAAACCAATTGATGAAGAAGATGTAAAAAAATTTCAAGAATTAGCAAAAGAACATGGAATAAATAATTTATTAGCACACGCACCATATACATTAAATGCATGTGCTGCAACAGAAAATATCAGAACATTTGCTAAAAATACAATGGAAGATGATTTAAAAAGAATGGAATACTTCCCAGAAAGTATGTATAACTTTCATCCAGGAAGCCATGTAGGACAAGGAGTAGAGCAAGGAACAGATTACATCGTTCAAATGTTAAATGAGATAATTAAACCAGAACAAACAACAAGAGTACTACTAGAAACAATGGCAGGAAAAGGTTCTGAAATAGGAAGAAACTTTCAAGAAATAAAAAATATCATGGATAGAGTAATTGTCAAAGAGCATATAGGAGTATGTTTAGACACATGCCATATCTTTGATGGAGGATATGATATTGTAAATAGACTAGATGAAGTCATAGAAGAATTTGATAAAATAATCGGACTAGAAAATCTATATGCAATACATTTAAATGATAGTATGAACATTTGCGGTTCACACAAAGACAGACATGCGAAAATAGGAGAAGGAAATATCGGATTAGAAGCGATAACAAGAATAATAAACCATCCTAAATTACGCAACTTACCATTCTTCTTAGAAACACCAAACGAACTAGAAGGCTACGCAAAAGAAATCAAATTACTAAGAGAAAAATATAAAGAATAAAAAAAGAATCCTTTAGGATTCTTTTTTATTCTTCTACATTAACAACCTTGTTTGCTGTACTAGCATTCCCATCAAGAGCAGTCATAAAAGTCTGCACATTATAAGACTTACCATCACAAGTAATCAAAATTGTACCATCCTCATCAGTCCTATAAACTTTAGTTCCCAAACTTTGAAGTCTTGTCAAAACATCACGAGAAGGATGAGAATAAGTATTATTAGTACCAACAGAAATAATAGCAGTCTCAGGTTTAAGACTATTCAAAAACTTTTCCGAACTACTAGTATCAGAACCATGATGAGCTACTTTAAGTACATCAACTTTAGGCCAAGATACACTATTTTCGTTTGCCTTTTCAGCATCACCAGTAAATAAGAATGTTTTATCCCCATAAGCCAAATGAATAACAATAGAATTTAAATTCAAATTATTTTGTTCTTCATTCTCAACACTCATTATTGTACAAATTCCATCACCAACACCAAAAGTGCTACCAATATCACATCTTGTAATAGACAATCCCTTGTTAGAAATTGCCTCTAAAACTGAAGCAAATGTTGCTGTTGTAGTAATAGCGTCAGGCATGTAAATCTTTCCTATCTCAAAATTATTTATAATATCATCTAAACCACCAATATGATCTTCATGAGGGTGAGTACCAACCAAATAATCTATTTTACCAATTCCAAGTCCAGAAATATAATTTACTAAAAGAGGACCATCTTCATTGTTACCAGCGTCAATAAGCATAGTTTGCTCATCAGCAACAACCAAAATTGAATCAGCTTGACCAACATCGAAAAAATAAACTTGAAGTTTAGAATCCGGTGAAACCAAAGTACTTTCTACTGTACTAACGGAGATTAAATTTGATGTATTTGTTGGAATATTTAAATTTTCTTCAATAAGATTATTTACTTCGTCAGGAAATTCATTACTAATAATTGATGCAATTATTAATAAAACACCGAAAAATAATGTAATACAAAAACCTTTAAGTTGAGACCTTTTGCTTTTAGTATTACTCATAAAAACCTCCATATAAAATTTTCTACTATATTATAAGTTATACTAGCTTGAAAAATCAAGTGAATAATTTTAAAAATAAGTATAAAAAAATATAAAAAACACTTGCAAATAATAAATTTATATATTAAAATTTAACCAAGGTGGAGAAAAGTGGTGGAAAGTGGTGACCACCAGAAAGGATGAAACAGCATGTTAATTGGTGAATTTGAGCACTCTTTAGATGCCAAAGGAAGATTAATAATGCCAGCTAAGCTTAGAGAATCAATAGGTGATACATTTGTAGTAACTAAGGGATTAGATGGCTGCTTGTTTGCGTTCTCAATCACTGAATGGACAAACTTTGAAGAAAAGTTAAAATCATTACCACTATCAAATAAAAATTCAAGAGAATTTGTAAGATTTTTCTTATCAGGAGCAACTGAATGTGAAATAGACAAACAAGGAAGATTCCTAATTCCAAACAACTTAAGAGAAGCAGCAGGACTTGTAAAAGAAACTGTAATTATAGGTGTTGGAACAAGAATTGAAATCTGGGATAAAGAAAAATGGACAGAATACAACAATGAAAATATGTCAGTAGAAGACATTGCTGAAAACATGACAATGCTTGGTATATAACTTGAAAAAGTTTATATAAACTACAAAAGATAAAACCTTAATACACAAAAGATAAAAATAAACAAAAGAATTAATTAAAATTCAAAAGATATTTCACATAAAACACAAAAGAAAAAAATAAAGAACAAAAGATAAAAGTATTCTGGGGGAAACCCCAGAATACAAAGAAATTACTTATAAGAAATGACAGTTGGTAAAATTAATACCAACTTTTTAGGTTATAGAAAAGAAAAGGTATTTTAAATGGATTTTGTTCATAAATCAGTATTACTAAACGAGTCAATAGAAGGACTAAATATAAAACCAGATGGTATATATGTTGATGGAACTTTAGGAGGAGCAGGACATAGCAGTCATATCCTAGAAAAATTATCACCAAACGGTAGATTAATTGGGATAGATAGAGATGAAGATGCGTTAAAAGCTGCAAAAGAAAAACTTGAGAAATATGAAAATGTAACATATTATCATGGAAACCATGACGACATAAAAGAAATATTAAACAACTTAAATATTGAAAAAGTTGATGGTATTTTATTAGATTTAGGTGTATCATCATATCAATTAGATGAAAGAAACAGAGGATTTAGTTATTTAGGTGAAAATATTTTAGATATGAGAATGGATAAATCTCAGGAAATTGACGCAAAATTCGTAATAAATAAATATTCAGAAGAAAATTTAGCAAACATAATTTATGAATATGGTGAAGAAAGATTTTCTAGACAGATTGCAAGAAATATATGCTTAAAAAGAAAAGAACAAGAAATAACAACAACAAAGCAATTGGTTGAAATTATTGAAAGTTCAATTCCAGCAAAATTTAGAAATAAAGATTCACATCCAGCCAAAAGAACATTTCAAGCAATAAGAATAGAAGTAAATAATGAAATAAAACCATTATATCAAACAATTATAAATTCAATAGACTGCCTAAAACCAGAAGGAAGGTTATCAGTAATAACTTTCCATTCACTTGAAGATAGAGCAGTAAAAAATGCATATATAGATACAGAAGGAAAATGCATATGCCCATCAGGCTTACCATATTGTGCCTGTGGAACAGTAAAAAAAGGAAAGATAATAACTAAAAAGCCAATATTACCGACGCCAAAAGAAATGGAAGAAAATCCAAGAAGTAAAAGTGCAAAACTAAGGATTATAGAAAAAATATAAAAAGGGGGTGCAAGGAAAAGTGGCTATACAAAGATATCAATATGAAACAAGTCCAAGAAAGCTTGAAGAAATATATAGACAAGAAAAGCCAAAAGTTCCTAAAAAAAATGTAGCACCTAGAAAAAAAACTGTTTCAAAAACAGAAATCATTCATAAAAGTAACAGAACAAAAATAATAATAAGTTTAATTGCAGTATTTGCATCAATTTTTGCAATAAGTTATCGAAATTCAAAAATCGATGAATCGTTTACAAAAAACGAAGAACTAAAAC
This sequence comes from uncultured Clostridium sp., assembly GCA_948465565.1. GTDB lineage: Bacteria > Bacillota > Clostridia > TANB77 > CAG-508 > UMGS1994. The sequence goes on along the minus strand of CAOJXR010000004.1, from coordinate 17,513 downwards.
AAGCATATCTATCAATTGAAAAAGAAAATGAACAAATGAAGGTAGATATTGAAAATAGTTTAAATTTCAGTAATATTGCGCAAGAAGCACAAGAACTATTAGGGATGCAAAAATTATCAACAAAACAAATAATATACGTAAATCTACCTAAAAAAGATTACATACAACCAGCTGCCGAAAGCATTGTAATAGAAAAAGACGAAAGTATATTAGATAAAATATTAAATGCATTAAAAGATATATTTTAAAGAATAATTTGTAAAAAAATTATTCTTTTTTTATACAAAATTTTTTAATTCTCAAGATTAATTTTTAGAACTATAACTAATGCAATCAATTCAAAATCTTTTAATATCATCTTTTAATTTAAAAGTAAATATTAAAAAGCATCTATTTCAATTACACTAATTTATATAGAAATAGACGCCGTTGGTATTTTAAGTATTACTAGATTCATATAAATATCTATACTCAGAAAGTTCATTGAATAATTTGTCATTTTCTTTTTGAAGTAAAAATTCCCGTTCAAGACTTTCATTAATAACGTTTGATTGCTTTAATAGATTATATGTCAATATTCCTATAATGACAATTAATATTAATATTAAAGATAAAAAGATTTTATTTAATTTATTCATAATATATACCTCCAAATTATAATATTAAATAAAAATTACAAGAAATTACAAGAAAATATAAAAAGCAAAAATTTTAAAAATCGTTAGGAGGAAAGTTCCTCCCAACGACCAAACATAATTGTGCAGATGGTTAATAGCAATAGGATGAAAATTTAACTAACTTCAATTTTGGCAGTTACCCAGTTGGAGCCACCGTTATACGGAGTAATTTGGATGTACATGCTCCCGCCCATAATGGTATACTTAGAGCAGGAGGATCCATTACCGTAAATGTACTTTAATGTATCAGTGTTTGTAAACCATACCTGATATTCAGTACTGGGATGTCCAGAAAGAGTAATCTTAACTGTAGAGAACGACTGAATCCGATGAACGCAAATATACGCACCATCAAAGAATTTGATTTGAATGTTAGCTGTTATACGATTATTATACAAAAAATGACTACCTAGATACAATCTTGAAAAAACAGCCACAAAGTGATAAAATTTGAAAAAATAAAGAAAGGAAAAGACGAATGAATATTACAGAAAAAATAAAATATGTAGGTGTAAATGACAAAATACTAGACCTATTTGAAAGCCAATATAAAATTCCAAATGGAGTATCATACAATTCGTACATAATACAAGACGAAAAAATAACCATAATGGATACTGTAGACAAAAGAGCTGTAAAAGAATGGCTTCAAAACATAGAAGAAACATTAGAAGAATGTACAGCTGATTATTTAGTAGTTTCACACCTAGAGCCAGACCACTCAGCAGGAATTGAAATAATTGCAGATAAATACCCAGAAATGAAAATTGTGCTAAGCAAAAAAGCATCAGAAATGTTACCACAATTTATAAATAAAGATTTATCAGAAAGAATTGTAATCATGCAAGAAGGCAATATACTTGACCTAGGCTATCATAAATTACAATTTATAATGGCACCAATGGTACATTGGCCAGAAGTAATGGTAGCATATGAACAAACAGAAAAAATATTATTTTCAGCAGATGGATTTGGAAAATTTGGAAGCCTAGACATAGACGAAGATTGGGCACGTGAAGCAAGAAGATATTATTTTAATATTGTAGGAAAATACGGAATGCAAGTACAAGCTTTATTAAAAAAAGCAGCAAATCTTGAAATAAAAAAGATTTGCCCATTACATGGACCAGTATTAAATGAAAATATACCATATTATATAAACAAATATGATATATGGAGTAGTTATAAATCAGAAGAAAAAGGAATATTGGTTGCATACAATTCAATACATGGAAACACTGAAAAAGCTGTAAACAAATTAGTAGAAATACTAAAAGAAACTACAACAGAAAAAATTGTTACATCTGATTTAGTAAGAACAGATTTTTCGGAAGTAATAGAAGATGCATTCAAATACGACAAAATGATAATTGCATCACCAACTTACGACGCAGGTCTATTCCCAGATACAGAAAAATTCTTAAGAACATTAAAACACAAAAATTTCCAAAATAAAAAAGTAGGAATAATAGAAAATGGCTCTTGGGCACCAATTGCAGCAAAATGTATGAAAGAAATTTTGGCAGACATGAAAAATATTGAAATATGTGAGCAAGTTGTAACCATAAAAACTAAAATGAATAAAGAGAATGAAGAACAAATGAGAATTTTGATAAATCAACTATTACATATTGATTAAATCGAAAAAATGTGATAAAATATTACCGATAATTATGTAAAAATGTATTTATTTACAAATAGTATGGAGGTATTAAAATGAGAAAGCAATTAAAATCGAAAGTAATTTTTCGATTATCTTTATGCATTTTATTTTTAGCATGTATACTAGTGCATCCTAAAAATGTAAATGCCGCTTATGAAGAAAATGCACATAATAGCAATAGTGTATCAGAAAGATCAAATAATTCTGTATTAAAAGATGATATTAGTGCAGAAGGAAAAGTAATATTTTTATCTGATATCCCATATAAGAGTGCAAAAGTAGGATGGGGAAGAATTGCACTAGACAAAACACAAGATAATACATCATTATCTATGAGAATAAATAATTCAACTATAACAATAAAAAAAGGTATTTGGGCACATGCTACATCTACAATAGAATACGATATTAGTAATTATAAAGATTATGCATACTTTACAACTTACTATGGTTTGAATAGCACGTCAGGCAATAATGGAAATGGTGTAAAATTCTATATATATACTTCAGAAGATGGAAAAACATGGGATTTACGTACTGAAGAAAATCCTGTAGCAATTAAAAGTTCAAATAATGCTGTACAGGTAAAGATAGATATAAGAAATGCTAACTACATAAAATTATATGCTAACGATAATGGTTCTAATGCAAGCGACCATGCAGTATGGGGAGATGCTAAATTAGTAAAAGAAGGCTATAATGATGATGTTATAACAACAGTAGAAGAATTTGACGAAATTATAAAGACATCATATAATGGTGGAGCAATTAAAGAAGATTTAAGACTTACTCTTTTACAAAGAAACTTTGCTAAAAATGTTGGTCAATATCAACTTAGATGTTTTTTAGAAGAGGAACAAAAAAATAGAGAAATGTTAGAATGGTTTTTAAATGATGAAGAAGCTTTACGTTTATGGACAATTGGAGGAAAACCAAGTGGAACATACTTAAAATCATTACAGGTATTAAGTAGGTTATATAATACTTATAAAGAAGATTTAAAAAATGAAGAATTAACACCAAATGGAACAAAATATAGAGATTTATATTTAAAGATGATGTTATCATTATCTCTAACACATGCAGGAAATGTTGGACTATGGACTGGTGGAAATCAGTTTTCTGATGCAGTAACTCGTTATGATATTTATAAACAAATGCATTTAAATGGAGATTTATCTTCTAATGCAATGTTTGAAAGTTTTACAATAGATGAGATGCGTGGTGTTATGTTCGTTAACATTGATGATGAAGAAATTATGTGGTTACATGATTTTTCTGAGAAAAAACCAGCAACAGACCGTTTAAATCCATTTAAATATATTAATTACACATTTAATTACAGCTATGGTAAACCTCAATATTATAGTCAAGCAAATTATGAAAAATGGGATAAAAAATACGAATTATCAAAATATAATATTACTTATAAAGCAGGTAAACCAAAATTATGGATCGTTTTTGAAGAAGGAGCTGTATGTGGAGGTTTATCTAAAACTGCTGCTAACCTTTATGGTGTTTGGGGAGTTCCTGCTTATGTAGTTGGGCAACCAGCACACGCTGCTTATATTTATTTAAAAAATGCTGGTGGCGGAAATTATGCATGGCAATTATCTTACAATGTTGCTTCAACAGCATGGGCTGATACTGATGGTAGACCATTAAATGGATGGGGAAGTAAATATAATAGTGGTGTTATTAAACAAGGTTCTTATAGGTTACTAGCCCAAGAAGCACAAAATGAATATGATAAATATGAACAAGCCCAACTAATTTTACTATTAGAAGATGTTTATAAAAATGATAGAGATAAATTAAAACAAATTTATCTTGAAGCTATAGAACAAGAAAAAATTAACTTTGATGCTTGGTTAGGATTAGTAAATTCATACATTACAGATGGTACTAAAACAGATTCGGATTTAATAGATTTAGCAACTGAAATTACAAAGGTTTATGCTTATCATCCACTACCAATGTACGATTTATTAAAGAAAATTGGAACAAAAATTTCTTCTCCAGAATATCGTAGTGTGTTAATGATGTTACAAGATAGAACATTACGTCAAGCAACAAAGGCAACAGCAGCAAATACAATATATCATGCAGAAGTACCAGTAATTGCAAATGCAATATTAGGAGTAATTGATTCTAGAATTGCTACATTTTCATTTACAGGTGCCAATGCAGGAAAAATTATATTATCTAAACAATTACAAAGTGCTCAGGTAACTTGGAGTTATAGTTTAGATGGAGGCAACAATTGGAAAGAGATTTATGAACATTTTGCAGAACTTACTCCTGAAGAAATTAATAGCATTAATGCAGATAATGATATTAAAATTCACATATCAGGATTACCTATGACTGAAAAAAATATTTTCAAAATTGATATTAATAAGGGAGTATTTCCAAGCAATACAGTTTCAATGGATGATTTAGAAAATCGCCTTAATGGTACAACTGATAAAATGGAATGGTCATTAGATCCTAATTCAGGAGAGTGGACTTCATTTGCAGATGGAAAACCAAATTTAAAAGGAGATGTAGTTGTTTATCTTAGATTAATGGCAGAGGGAACTAATACAACGAGCAATCCAGTACACTATACATTCACTATGAATGCATCTTCCTTAACAAATAGATTTATTGCAAGAAGTAATTTAGAGGCAGTATCAGCATCTTCTACAAAAGGAGGAAATGTAAAAAATATTTTGGATGGTGATATAACTACATCATGGCGTAGTAAACCAGGAGCTGTTTTTACAGCTTCTTATCCAGTTTCAGATGTTGTTATAAAAATTATTGATAAACCTAGATATGTATCAGAATTAGATTACATACCAGAGCAAGATGCCAAAACAACTATAGGTGGATATACTTCTGGTAGAGCAAAAAAAATAAATGTATATGTAAGTATGGATGGTAAGACCTGGGAATTAGCCGCAACTCAAAACAATTTAGCTAATAGTAATTCAAGTAAGAAGATTAAATTCCCAGAAGCAAAAAAAGCTCAATATATAAAAATTGAATGTACAGAAGTTAATGGTATGCAACCTTTTGAAAATTTCTTTTCAATATCTGTTATAAATCTATATGAAAATCCATCAGCAAGTGAAATACCTACTGCTGAGATTAGTTATAACATTGATACAAAAACTAATAAAGATGTTATAGCTGAGTTAGTAGATGAAAATAGACCAATTACTGTTACTAATAATGAAGGAAGAAAATCATATACATTCACAGAAAATGGAGAATTCACTTTTGAATTTGTTGATGAAAATGGAAATGTAGGTAGAGAGACAGCTTATGTAGATTGGATTGATAAAACATTACCTAAAGCAGAGGTTGTCTATAGTACAAAGGAACTAACAAAAGAGGATGTTGTTGCAACAATAACATTTGATAAAGAAAATATAACAATACTTTCTACAGATGTACAAATTGGTGAAAATCCAACAGATAAAAGTAAAACTATTACATTTGACAAGAATGCATCTTATGAATTAAAATTTAAAGATGAGCTAGGTAATATAGGAACTAAAATAATTGCAGTAGACTGGATTGATAAAGAAGCCCCAACAGCAGAGATTATTTACAGTACAACAAATATTACAGACAAACCAGTTATAGTAACAATAGAGCCTAATGAAGAAGTTACAATAACAAATAATGATGGAAAATTAGAATATACATTCACAGAAAATGGAGAATTTACATTTGAATTTGTAGACAAAGCAGGAAATGTAGGAAAAGTAACAGCAAATGTAAACTGGATTTCAAAATTACCAAAATATACATTAACATATTCAACTACAGAATTAACAAATAAAGATGTTAAAGTAACACTAGATATAGAAGAAGGTTATAACATATTAAGCAATAATGGTAATAATGTTTATACATTTACTGAAAATGGTGAATATGATTTTGAATATATCGACCAATATGGTAATAGAGGATGGATATCTGCCAGTGTAGATTGGATAGATAAAGAAGCTCCAATAGCAGAACTTATTTATAGCACAACTAACCCAACAGACAAACCAGTTACAGTAACAATGAAAACAGATGAAGAAGTAACGGTAACAAATAATAATGGAAGTAAAGAATATACATTCACAGAAAATGGAAAATTTACATTTGAATATATAGATAAATTAGGAAATATAGGAACAGCAGAAGCTGAAGTAACTTGGATAAATAAAGAACTAGAAGATGAATTTTTGTTTGACTCTGAAAAATATGAAATAAAAGAAGGATATATTTTAAATATAAGGGCAAAAGTAAATGATAAAGCAGGAACGACAGTAGAAGAATTTAAAGGAAATATAAACACAAATCAAACAATAAAAATTGTTAATAAAGATAATGTAGAAATGCAAGATAACGAACTAATTAAAACAGGATTAAAGCTAATAGTAGGAGGAAAACAAGAATATACTCTTATAGTAAAAGGTGATATTGATGGTAATGGAGAAATTACATTGACTGATTTAGCAAAAATGAAACTACATTGCATAGAAAAAGAGTTATTAGAAGGAAATGCTTTAAAAGCAGCAGATGTAAATGGAACTGACACCGTCACAGTAACCGACTTAGCTAGATTAAAACTAGTATTAATAGGATACATGAACCTAGAGTAATTTAAATTAAAGAGATTAAAAAAATTAATAAATAAAAAGAATTATTCTAAAATTAAAACCCATGAATAACTTTTATAAAGGAGTTAATCATGGGTTTTTTAGGTATAAAAAAAAGAATAAGAACTGAATTACTTATAGTTTTAGTTGTATTTAGTTTGTTAATAATAAGAATAGGATATTTGCAATTAATTAAAGGAAAAATGTATGCACAAATGGCATTAGAGCAACAAAACTTAGGAAGAGAAATTACTGCAAAAAGAGGAACAATATATGATAGGAATGGCGAAATATTAGCAATGAGTGCAAGTAGTGAAATGATAACAATAAATCCTAATAATATACCAAAAGATAAAAAAGAAAGCGTAGCTAGAACAATTTCAGAAATTCTGGAACTAGATTACGAAAAGATTTTAAAAAAAGTAAATAAAAATAGTTCCATAGAAATAATTGCCAAAAAAGTTGATAAAGAAAAAAGCAATCAATTACGAAAATGGCTTCTTGATAATAATATTGAAACAGGAATAAACATAGACGAAGACGCAAAAAGATATTATCCAAATAGCACATTAGCCTCACAAATAATTGGTTTTTGCGGTTCAGATAACCAAGGATTAAATGGATTAGAAGCAAAATACGATGAAGTTTTAAAAGGTAAATCAGGAAATATAAGTAAACTATCAGATGCAAAAGGAAGAAAAATAGGCGAGACAGGAGAAAATTATACAGAAGCAATTGAAGGAGACAGTATAGAACTAACAATAGACAGTAATATTCAAAAAATAGCAGAAAAATATTTAAAAGAAGCATGTATAGACAATGTGTGCACAGATGGTGGAAATATTTTAATAATGAACCCAAAAAATGGGGATATCCTAGCAATGGCAACATATCCAAATTATAACTTAAATGAACCATTCAAAATAAATAGTGAAGAATTAGCAAATATTTGGGATACAATGTCATCAGAAGATAAAAATAATAGCCTTCAAGCAATGTGGAGAAACAAAGCAATAGCAGATACATATGAACCAGGTTCTACATTCAAATTAGTAACATCATCAGCTGCTTTAGAAGAAGGAATATGTGGAACAGATAAAGCAGGAGAGTTTTCATGCTCTGGATCAATAGAAATAGCAAAAGTCAGAATAAAATGTTGGAGATATTATAGACCACATGGCGGGCAAAGTTTAAGGCAAGCATTAATGAATTCGTGCAATCCAGTATTTATAGGACTAGGGCAAAGATTAGGAGTTGAGAATTATTATAACTATCTAGAAAAGTTTGGATTCTTAGGAAAAACTGGAATAGATATTCCAGGAGAAGCAAAAAGTATATTTTTAGCAAAAGAAAAAGTAGGACCAGTAGAATTAGCAACAATAAGTTTTGGTCAAAGATTTGAAGTAACACCAATCCAAATGACAACAATGCTTAGTACAATTGCAAACAATGGAAAATATGTACAGCCAAGACTAGTAAAAGCAAGAATAAACTCACAAACAGAAGAAAGAGAAGAAATAGATCCAATATACAGAAATCAAGTAATATCACAGCAAACTGCAGAAAATGTATTAAGTATGATGGAATCAGTTGTATCAGAAGGAACAGGAAAAAATGCAAAAGTAGAAGGATACCGAATAGGAGGCAAAACAGGAACATCAGAAGATGGAGTAAATACAGGAAAATACGTAACTTCATTTATAGGAGTAGCACCAATAAATGATCCAGAAGTAGTAATGCTAGTCACATTATATAACCCAACAGGAGAAGGTGGACATCAAGGTGGAGGTGTTGCAGCACCAGTAGCAGGAAAAATATTTGCTGAAGTATTACCATATTTAGAAATTCCAAAAGAAGGAGAAGAGCAGAAACAAAAAGTTAAAGTTCCAGATTTAATAGGAAAGACACTTTCAGAAGCCAAAAAAATATTAAAAGAAAACAATCTAGAAATAAAAATAAATGAGAACGAAGAGTTTGGAGAGAAACTAATAACAAAACAAATTCCAGAAAAAGACATATCAGTAGAAGAGGGGAGCTTTGTAATAGTTCATTAAAATTCCAAAAATGCAGAGTAGAAAGTTCCAAAAATGAAACTTTTTCTTGCAAAAATAATTATTAAGTATATAATAAAAAAGAGATTTTAAATTTAGGAGAGATTAAAAGTGAGATTAAGTGAAATTTTGAATGGAATTCAAGACTTAAAAGCAAAAGGAAATATTGATATAGACATAAAAAATATATCATGTAACTCAAAAAAGGTAACTCAAGACACACTATTTGTAGCAATTAAAGGATATGATGTTGACGGGCATGATTATATTAATGATGCAATAGCAAATGGAGCAACTGCTATAATGCTTGAAGATATAAATAAAATAAGAAACATAATTTTACCAGATAATGTTACATTTATAGTTACAAAAGACTCAAGATATAGTTTAGCAATTTCAGCTTGTAATTTTTATGGTAATCCATCAAGAAAATTCAAACTAATAGGTGTAACAGGAACAAAAGGTAAAACTACAACAACATATATGATAAAAACGTTACTAGAAGCACAAGGTAAAAAAGTTGGATTAATAGGAACAATTGAAAATTATATTGGCGAAGACAGTCTTGGAGAAAGCGAAAGAACTACACCAGAAAGTTTAGATTTACAAAGAATGTTTGCACAGATGGTAGAACAAAAAGTGGAATATGTAGTAATGGAAGTATCATCACAAGCATTAAAATTAAACAGAGTAGCTGGAATTAAGTTTGATGTTGGAGTATTTACAAATTTTTCAAAAGACCATATCAGTGCAAAAGAACATAGTGATATGGAAGATTATTTTAACTCAAAAATGAAACTATTTGAAAATTGCAACATTGGATTTGTAAATATAGACGATTTCAGAGGCGCACGAGTAAAAAGAGAAGCAAAATGCCAAGTAAAAACCTATGGTATAGACAATGGATGCGACTTACTTGCAAAAGACATAACAATAACAAATATAGGAGTTGACTTTAAGGCAAAAATTTCAGACAAAAATGAAAGAATAAAAGTTGATATACCAGGAAGATTTAGTGTATATAATTCACTAGCAGCAATATCTGTAGCATTATACTATGGATGTTCACCAGAAATAATAAAAACAGCATTAGAAAACATAAAAATACCAGGAAGAAGTGAGCTTGTACCGAATAAAAAAGAACTAAGTATAATGATAGATTACGCCCATTCTCCAGAAAGCTTAGAGAATATTTTGCAAGCAGTAAAAACATATACTAAGGGAAGAGTAATAGTAGTTTTTGGATGTGGTGGAGATAGAGACTCAAGCAAAAGACCAATAATGGGAGAAATAGCAGGAAGAATAGCAGATTACAGTATTGTAACTTCAGATAATCCTAGAACAGAAGACCCAGAAGCAATCGTCAAAGACATTGAAGCTGGAATATCAAAAACAAAAGGAAAATATGAAGTAATAGTAGATAGAAGAGAAGCAATCGAAAAAGCAATAAAAATGGCAAACACAAAAGACATTGTTATTTTAGCTGGGAAAGGTCATGAACCATACCAAGAAATAAATAAAGTAAAATATTCTTTTGATGAAAGAGAAATAGTAAAAGAAATTATAAACAATATGAAATAAGGAGTGAAATAATTGGAATTTCAACTGAAAATATTACTAGTATCATTTTTTGCAACTATAATACTAGGAATATTTATAATACCGATTTTACAAAGACTAAAAGTAGGTCAATCTGAAAGAGAAGATGGACCTAAGTCACACTTGAAAAAAAGTGGAACACCCACTATGGGTGGAATAATAATGGCAATCTCGATAATAGGCGCTTCAATAGTTGCATTTGGTCATTATATGGGAAAAGAGCCAGAAATAGGAAAGAAATTAATTCCTCTAATTTTAGCTGCAATAGGATTTGGTCTTGTTGGATTTATAGATGACTATAAAAAAGTAATACTAAGAAATACAGATGGATTAAAACCATCTGCCAAAATGCTAGGATTGCTAATTGTATCAGTGCTGTATGTTATATATATAACTCAAATTTTAAACGTTGGAACAGATATCATAATTCCATTTTTTAAGACTACTATAAAATTACCACTACTAATATATATACCATTCACAATTTTCGTAATATTAGCAACAACAAATGCAATAAACCTAACAGATGGAGTAGACGGATTAGCAACATCTGTAACATTAGTTATTGTAACAACTATCACAATAATAGCAATAATACTTGATGTAAAAGAAGTAATTATACTTGGAAGTATAGTTTGCGGAACATGTTTAGGATTCTTGATATTTAATTTAAATAAAGCAAAAGTATTTATGGGAGATACGGGTTCACTATTACTTGGAGGAGTAGTTTCTTGTAGTGCAATATATTTAAAAATGCCACTACTTATACTAATAATTGCAGCAGTACCAGTATTAGAGACACTTTCAGTAATTATACAAGTAGCATATTATAAAAGAACTAAAAAAAGAATATTTAAAATGACTCCAATTCATCATCACTTCGAGTTATGTGGTTGGAGAGAAAATAAGATTGTTTCAACATTTAGTATAGCAACAGCTGTATTATGCATAATTGGTTTAATATCAGTTTTATAAAATTATAAGGAGAGAATATGGCGAGAAAGAAAAAAAAGAGTGGATTAATTCTAAAAGGCACATATGATTTCACTTTGCTAATTACAGTGTTCATCCTACTAGGATTAGGAATAGTCACTGTTTTATCAGCAAGTTCGCCAACTGCATTAAATGAAACAGGAGATAATAGTTATAAATATGTAATGCAACAAATAAAAGCAGCAGCAATAGGAATATTTTTGATGTTTGTGCTATCAAAAGTTGATTATAAAATATGGCAAAAAAATTATAAAGTTATATTTACAGTCTGTATATTACTACTACTAGGAGTATGTATTTTAGGTGCATCTTCAGGAGGAGCAACAAGATGGCTAAATCTTGGCTTTATATCTTTCCAACCATCAGAATTAGCAAAAGTAGGAGTAATAATATTTTATGCAGCATGGCTTACAAAAAATAAAGATAAATTAAAATCTATAAAAGAAGGATTTTTTATACCATGGATGATAATGGTACCAATGGTATTTATAGTATTAATATTACAAAATCACTTTAGTGCAACTCTTGTGTTATGTGCTCTTGTAGCAATACTTATGATATTAGCAGGATGTAGAATAAGATACTTTATAATGCTAGGTGTACCAGTTGCAGCAATTGGAATTATTGCATTAATAACAATAGGGCAAGGGTTCAGATTACAAAGATTAGTTACTTTTTTTGATCCATGGCAAGACTTGGCAGATACTGGATGGCAGATTGTACAAAGTCTATACGCAATAGGTTCAGGAGGACTATTCGGAGTTGGACTAGGGGAGAGTAAACAAAAATATTTATACATACCAGAACCACATAATGACTTTATATTTGCAGTTTTAGCAGAAGAATTAGGATTTATAGGATGCGCTGTAGTAATAATACTATTTGCAGTATTGATATGGAGAGGAATGACAGTATCAATGAAAGCACCAGATATGTTTGGAAGTCTTTTAGCGGCAGGAATAACCTCAATGATAGGCTTGCAAGTTTTAATAAATATAGCCGTTGTTACAGCGTCAATGCCAGTAACAGGTATGGCACTACCTTTCTTTAGCTATGGAGGAACTGCACTTATGATAAATCTAGCTGCAATGGGAATTCTGTTAAGTATATCAAGAGCAGGTAATAAGGAGTAAGTATGAAAGTAATAATCGCTGCCGCTGGCACAGGCGGCCACATAAACCCTGGAATTGCAATTGCAAACAAAATAAAAGAAAAAGAAAAAGACTCAGAAATAATGTTCATTGGAACAAGCAGAGGAATAGAAAACGACTTAGTTCCAAGAGCAGGATATGAACTTAAAACAGTAGAAGCATATGGAATTAGCAAGAAAATTTCTTTTAAAACCTTATCAAATAATTTAAAAACCTTAAAAGGATTTGGAGAAGCAAAAAAAATAGTTAAAGAATTCAATCCAGATATAGTTATAGGAACAGGTGGATATATCTGTGGAGGAGCAATTACAGCTGCACATAAATTAGGGATTCCAACATTAATACATGAAAGTAATGCATATCCAGGAAAAGCAACTAAATTTTTAGAAAAAAAATTAGACAAAATATTACTTGGATTTAAAGATGCAGAAAAATACTTTAAGAATAAATCAAAAGTAGTAGTAACAGGAACACCTACAAAAGTAAGACCATGCAATTACACAGATAATGAAAAAGAAAAAATACTATCTGAAGCAGGTTTAAAAAATAATCTTCCTGTTGTACTAATTTTTGGAGGAAGTCAAGGGGCAAAAAAGATTAATGAGGCAGTTGTTTCATTAATAAAAGAAAAGCAAAACAAAGACTATCAAATAATTTGGGCAGTAGGACCAAAACAATTTGACGGAATAAAAGAAGAACTAGAGAAAGATGGAATAAATATAAACAACATAAAAAATACAAAAATAGTTCCTTACATATATAATATGAGTGAAATGATGAATGTATCAAGCATTATTGTAGCTCGTAGTGGTGCAATGACAATAACAGAAATTGCTCTAGTAGGAAAACCTGCAATATTTATACCATTACCAAGCAATTCAGCCAACAGACAAATTGACAATGCAAATGTTCTTGCCAAAATGGGTGCAGCAAAGATTATATTAAATGAAGAAATTAATTCAGAAAATCTAGGACATAGTATTGATGAAATAATAAAAGACCCCAAAGAACTAGAGGCAATGGGAAATCGAGCAAAAACACTTGCCAAATACAGTGTTGAAGAAAAAATCTATGAAGAGATAAAGAAGATAGTTAAATAAGTAATTTAATAAAAAAATAATAATATAGAATGGCGCATAGTATGGAAAGTATTTTGTGGATATGTCTTTTTCGAAACGAGGACACACATCTAACATCACAAAATACGATCAACAAGGAATTCTATATTATTTTTTTATTAAATTAATTTATATAACTACAAATAAATTACTTGCAAAAAAAAAAATAATGAATTACAATACTGAAAGATTATATAAAGGAGGTCAAAATAAATGGCCGATAAATTAATAATAGTTGAGTCACCAGCAAAAGCTAATACAATAAAAAAATTCTTAGGAGGAAGTACAAAAGTTGTAGCTTCTATGGGACATATTAGAGATTTGCCAAAATCAAAAATAGGAATAAGCATAGAAAATGATTTTGAGCCAGAGTATATCAATATAAGAGGAAAAGCTAAATTAATTAATTCATTAAAAAAAGATGCAAAAGAATCAAAAACAGTATACCTCGCAACTGACCCTGACCGTGAAGGAGAAGCAATTGCATGGCATTTAGCTCATATATTAGGAATACCAGAAGAAACTGTTTGCAGAATTACATTTAATGAAATAACAAAAGAAGCAGTAAAAGAGGCAGTAAAAAAACCTAGAAAAATAGATTTAAACTTGACCGATGCTCAACAAGCAAGAAGAGTTTTAGATAGAATAGTTGGATATAAAATAAGTCCAGTACTTTGGAAAAAAGTAAAAAGAGGGCTATCAGCAGGACGTGTACAATCAGTAGCAGTAAAATTGATTTGTGAAAGAGAAGAAGAAATTGAAAACTTTATACCAGAAGAATACTGGAACATAACAGCAATTCTTTCAGATGGAAAAACGAAAAAGACATTTGAATCAAAACTAATTGCAAAAAACAAAAAGAAAATAGAATTACACTCAAAAGAAGATGTTGATAATGTATTAAATGATATAAATAAAGAGAAGTTCATTGTAGAAGATGTAAAAGTAGGTGAAAAAAAGAGAAATCCAGCTCCACCATTTACAACCAGTACAATGCAACAAGAAGCATCAAGAAAGTTAGGGTTTGCAATCAAGAAAACAATGTCTGTAGCGCAAGGATTATATGAAGGTGTTAAAATTCCAGAAAGAGGAGTAACTGGTTTAATCACATACATGAGAACAGACTCTACAAGAATTTCTGATGAAGCAAGAAAAATGGCAAAAGATGTGATTGAAAGAAATTTCGGAAAAGAGTATTACGAAAATAGATTTTATAAAGTAAAAAATGATTCACAAGATGCTCACGAAGCAATAAGACCATCATATCCTGATATCTCACCAGAGCAAATAAAAGATTACTTAACAGCAGATCAATATAAATTATATAGATTGATTTACAACAGATTTATAGCAAGTCAAATGGCAGCAGCTATATATGACACAATTTCAGTAGATATAAATGCAGGCATATATAATTTCAGAACAAGTGGACAATCTATAAAATTCAGAGGATTTATGTGCTTATATGTTGAAGATACTGACGAGAAAGAAATAGAGTCTTTAGGTATTGCGAATATTCCTTATTTAAATAAGAAAGACGAATTGAAAAAAGAAGACATAGAAACAAAACAAAGCTTCACAGAACCACCACCAAGATATACAGAAGCAAGTTTAGTAAAAACACTAGAAGAAAAAGGAATTGGTAGACCAAGTACATATGCACCTATAATCACTACTATTTTAGCTAGAAATTATATTGAAAAAGCACAAAAGCAATTAATTCCAACAGAACTAGGAAAAGTAGTAAATAAATTATTAGTGGAAAACTTTAAAGATGTAATAAATGTGGCTTTCACAGCACAAATGGAGCAAGAGTTTGACGAAATTGCAGAAGGCAATAAAAAATGGAAAGAAACAATAAGAAATTTCTATGGACCATTTGAAACAGTAGTAGAAAAGGTAGAAAAAGAACTAGAACATGTAAAATTAGAATATGAAGTATCTGATGTAATTTGTGAAAAATGTGGAAGAAACATGGTAATAAAAATGGGCAAATACGGAAAGTTCCTTGCATGCCCTGGATATCCAGAATGTAGAAACGCAAAACCTATTGTTGAAGAGATAGATGTACCATGTCCCAAATGTGGAGCAAAAGTACAAATACGTAAAACTAAAAAGAAGAGAAACTATTATATATGTGAAAATAATCCTAATAATGGATGCAACTATATTTCTTGGAACAAACCAAAGCCAGGAGAAGTTATAGAAGAAACAGACGAAGAACTAGAAAAAGAAGTAAAAGAAAAAAAGCCAGCAACAAAAAAGAAAACAACTACAAGAAAGAAAACTACAAAGAAAAAAACAAAATAAAATTTAAATTGAAAAAAACAAGAATTAAAAGATTTCTAGCGTATGAAACGCTAGAAATCTAATTTTATAAGGAGCGACGACTTTATAATAAACTTATTGAAAAATTTAATAAATTCAGATATAATATGAAAATCTTAGTGAGAGGGAGGATTGATTTAATTAAATGATCCAGAAGGGAGGTAATCTTTACTCTACTTTTAACAAATAAGCGAAGTTGATTGGAAAGGAGTGACAGCTATGGCCTTATGGAGAAAACAAACTTCTCAAGAGATACAGCGGAACAACATGCGAATACAGCAACTAAAAGCCCAAAGAAAAGAAGAAGCGTTTATGCCACATAATTCGTTCTTCATTAGTGATGAAGGCAGAAAGTTTGGCACAAGTATTGATTATATAGAACGGAGGCAAGCAGCGAAGAGACCAAGGCGAATAAAAAAAGAAGAATAGAGATTACAAACAGAGGGGGGCCTAGCTAGGCTCCCCCTCGATGATAACTTATGCTTGGCAAAATTTTGAAATGTATGAATTAAGAATGATTAAATAGAAAATAATCTGTATGATATAATCAAAAAGTACAAGAAAAACATGTACTTATAAGCGATTTTAAATATTTTAAAAAATTTTTTCAAAATATGTTGACAAGATGAAAAAACGGTGTTAAAATATCAAACAGTTCAGCAAAAAACGACAAAAAACAACACAGAAAAATAAATAAAAAAACTTTAAAAAAGTTTCAAAAAAGTGTTGACAAAATGTAGTGAGCTGTGCTAAAATATAAAACGTGCTCAGCAATGAGCAAAAGTACATTGAAAAGTAAACAATATCCTTTAAGAACCAAGCGGTAGTAACATAAAAGTACTACCAAAATAATGGAAAAAATAATCCAAGAGTCAAAACTCAAACTTGAACGAAAACAAGTATAAAAAACGAAAAGAAGATTTATATAATAAAATATATAGATACCAAAAACAAGAGAGTTTGATCCTGGCTCAGGATAAACGCTGGCGGCGCACATAAGACATGCAAGTCGAACGAACTTAACTCATTCTTTTAGATTGAGAGCGGTTAGTGGCGGACTGGTGAGTAACACGTAAGCAACCTGCCTATTAGAGGGGAATAACAGTGAGAAATCATTGCTAATACCGCATATGCTAACAGTATCGCATGATACAGTTAGGAAAGGAGCAATCCGCTAATAGATGGGCTTGCGTCTGATTAGCTAGTTGGTGGGGTAACGGCCTACCAAGGCGACGATCAGTAGCCGAACTGAGAGGTTGAACGGCCACATTGGGACTGAGATACGGC
>CAOJXR010000003.1 GCA_948465565.1 uncultured Clostridium sp. | reverse complement strand
GATGTTTTTACTAAAGATAAAGAAAAAATATCATATCGTGCTTTTATACAAGCTACACTTATTGAACTAGGTTTAAGCCCTACCAGTAAAGGCACATATTATCTAAGAGATATTATAACTCTTGCAATACAAGAATATCATTCTAATGATATTAGTTTGATAGATTTAAGAAAGAAATTAGCAGTAAAAGAAAATACAACAGCAAATACTATTAAATCTAATATAGACTATATTTTTAAATTCAAAGATACATCAAAAGCAGAACAAAACTTTGAAACAATTTTCAATATTAAGTATGACGAATATTATATAACAGCAAAATCTCTTACTAACTTAATTGTTAGTTTAATATATATTCAGTAATTCTAAAACACAAAATAAGACTTGCTAGTAAAATTTGATTATTAGCTAGGTCTTATTTTTGTGTCTTTTTTTATAAAATCCTATGCTTTCCTACGCATTTTTACGCATAACTATGCAAAATGATTTATGTAGCTTTTTCCGTGCTAAACTGTAATTAGTTCGAACACAAAAAAGATTATCGGTAATCTAAACTATTAAATTTTGGAGGGCTTTCAAAATGAAATATTTTAGAAAAAGACTTACTAAAGATACAGTTAGTATAAGCGATATGAAAAATCGAAAAATAATCGATTCTCAAACTTATCAAGACTATTTAAGAAATAACTTAATTGATACAAAAGAAAAAATTACTATTACACATTTAGAAAACATCTTTACAAATGAAATTTACTATCGTTCTATGAAAGATTTAACACAATTAGAGAAAGCTGTTTTATTCTTATGTATTTATAAAAATAAACCTTTAGGAGAAGTTTGCAAAACTCTAAAAAAGTCAAAAACAGAAGTTGTAAGAATAAAAGCAGTAGCAATAGAACATTTTAAGAAAAATGTCAAAAAATACAACCTTATATTAAATAAAAAAGGTGGTGTTACAAATGAATAAAACTATAATAGCTATTCATAAACAAATAGCAAAAAAACTTGAATTTAAGAAAATTGAAAATGCTTCCGAAGAATTTGAAAAAATACTAGGTGGAAAAATTGAAATACTTTCTTTTAAAGGATTTGAAGATGTTTTCTTTATCTGCAGAAAGTATAGAGAAAGATTAAGACCTAATATTTATATCAATATTACTTTTGGAAAATTAGACGAAACAATAAGAGGAGATTTAATTATTGTTGGAAAAGACTTTAAATCATTAACAAGAGAACAAGCTCTAAAATATGGAGAGCTAATCGAAAGAGAAAGCTACAACTATTCTTACTTTGACGAAAACGGAAAATATTTAACTAACAAACAATTAAAGAAAAAAGTATATCCTCACGGAGAATTTATTGTTGAAAGTGCTTATAAACAAGAAGAAACTGAAACTAACTCAACCGAAGTATTAAATATGATACTAAAAATGCAAGCAATTATTTTGCAGTTTATAAAAAATAATTCTCAATAATGATATAAGAAATATTTGGGAAATCAACAGAGATTTCCCAAATATCTAAATTAAATTGATTTAATTTAGATACTTATAAAATAATGTGTATTTTAAAAATGCACAAAGTAGAATTTATGCTACTGCTTATTTTATAAGAAAATTATTTAACATTGTAAAATGTTAAATAATTTTGAAAAGGGTTTATTAAGGGAAATGTGTTCCCTTAATCATACAGAGAAACTTTGTTTCTCTAGTATGTTAGAGCATTAAAAATATTTCGTGTAATTAAGAATAAAAGTATTATGCTAGAATAGTCGTTCTGCGAAGTCTAGCTTAAAATGAAAAGGAGAAAATAAAATATGAAAAAAAATAATGATATATCTATACAAGATTTAGATAATTTATTAAATGCAAATGAAGAAGGAAAAATCAATTTGTTAGACGAAGAAATTGAACTAATTGAAAAATTTAAAAATGGAGATTTATCAGCAGAAAAATATAAAGATATTATCGAACATAGTATAAAGACTTTAAAAAATCAAAATAGCTTAGAGGAAAAATTAGAAAAAGAGTTTAAAGATTTTTACAATAAAACTAAAACAAAATCGTCAGATGAAATAATGCAATATGCTTATGAAATAACAGTAAAAGAAGAAATTAAAAATAATCTAAAAGATATGGACTTATACCCATTAGAAGTTAAAGCTCTATTAAAACAAAATGACATTTTAAATGAGTTTTATCACGACTGGTTAAATGTTGATACACCTTTAGGAGAAATATTAGAAAATTCAATAGAAGAATCTATCGCTATGGTAACAAGATATTATAAATCAAATGATAAGGAAAGGTAGGTTTAAAAATGTGAGCTATGCTATTATTAGAAATGCAAAGTATACAATGAATAACTTAAATGGTATTTATAGACATAATGAGAGAAAAAATACTAATTATTCAAATAAAGATATTATGAGAGAAAAAGGTATAAAAAACTATTCTTTAAAAAATTGTAATATGCCATATAGCAAAGCTTTTAAACAAATAAAAGAAGAAAATAATTTGCAGGGGTGGATAAAAAAGAACAGTAATGTTGTTTGTGAATATATAATAACCTCTGACAAAGATTTCTTCAAAAATATAGGAGAAAAAGAAACAAAACGATTTTTTCAAACAGCCTATGATTTTGTAAAAAGCTATAAAGATTTAGGCGAAAAATATATACTTTCTGCAAAAGTACATAATGACGAGTCAACCCCACATCTACACTTGGTTTTCATACCAGTTGTTCACAAAAAGGACGCTAAAAGTGGAAACATAATAGATAAAATATCTTGTACTGAATTTTGGAAAGGTAAAAATAGTTATAAAATTTTACAAAACAACTTCTATTCATATATGACAAGAGCTGGTTTTGAACTTGAAAGAGGTTTAGAGGGTAACAAGCATATTGAAACAAACGAATTAAAGAAACTAACTGATTATGAAGTTATTAAATATGAAGAAAAGGCTAATTTAGAACAAGAAAAAGAAATAATTGATACAGAAGAACTAAAAAAAGAGTACAAAAGAATAATAAGGAAATTCAATACTTTAGCAAATCACTATACAAGAATAAAGACTTATACAGATAAAGAAAAAGAACATTGTAGAGATATAGAACTACAATATTATTCTATAAAAGCTGAAAATAATAGATTAAAGAAAGAAAATAAAACATTGCACAACTACATTGAAAAAGGCATAAAATGGATCTCTGTTGTATTGAATATGCCTTTCGAGAGAATTACAAGACTAATAAATAATTTTATTGAAAAGGATAATAAAGAAAATGATAGAAACAAATCAAGTAGATAATAAAGTAATTGATACAAAAGAAAACACTTTGAAAGAGCAATTCATTTTAAATTATCTTTCAAAATTAAAAAATCCCTTTATTGAAATATCTCCAAAATATGTTTCTAAAGATTTACATATTGGAATAAATCAAGCCTACGATTTATTTAAACAAGATGATTTCCCTACAAAAACGGTAGGTCAAAGAAGAAAACTATGTTTAGTAGCATATTTATTTTGGAAAATTGATAAGAATTTGTAATCAAAGGAGTGTGATATTAAATGCGACAAAAAGGCAGTAGTACGGGTTATGTTTTCTTTAATAAACAAAGAAATAAATGGAATGCCCAATATTATGAATATAATGTAAAAACTGGAATATCAAAACCAAAAACAAAAAGTTTTGATGCTGAAGAAGAAGCTAATAAGTATTTAAGTACAATAATGTATCAAAAAGAAAATCCTATATACATAAAAAACAATGGCATACCAATTTGTGAGATAATGAAATCAGATTTAAAATTGAAATATGATACAAACCAAATATCAGCAACACAATTTAGTAGAGTGTCAAGAACAATACAAAGTGTTGAAAAAACGAAATTAGGAAAAAAGAATATTGACGATATTACAACAAATGAACTTCAAGAAGAAATGAACAGTTTTAAACACTTAAGCAATTCTTCTATTAGTAAAATTTATCAATTATATAGTAGAGCCTTTAAAAGTGCTATTGATAAAGGTTATTTAATAAGAAATCCAATGTCAAATGTAATTAAACCTAAAAGTACAAAAAAAGATAAAATCGTAAGAGCTTTAACTATTGATGAACAACAAGCATTTACAGATTATTTATTACAGAAAGATTTATCTAAATGCAGATACAGAAATGTATTTTTAATTCAAATGTATATGGGTTTGCGTTGTGGAGAAACTTTAGCTTTAACAACACACGATATTGACTTGAGAAGTAAAACAATAAATGTGCATAGAACTTTAACTATGGACGAGAATAATCAAGTTATAATGGGAGAAACAACAAAGACTTATGCAGGAAAAAGAACTCTACCTATACCAAACCAAATATATCAATATATAATAGAACAGATGAGAGTTGCAGAAAGTAAAGAAAACAACGAAGAAAAATTGTTGTTTAAACCAGACAATGCAAAATATACTAGAAGAACTAATGTAAATTCAGAACTACAAAGAATAATGGAAAGACAATTTGGAATTACAGATATTTCTACACATAGTTTAAGACATACTTATGGAACAAGGTGTATTGAAAGTGGTATGGCTCCTGTTGTAGTACAAAAGTTAATGGGACATAAAGATGTTAGTGTAACATTAAATGTATATACAACTGTGCTTGATAAGTTTAAACAAGCTGAAATTGATAAAGTTAATAATTATTATATGGCAGAAAATTTAATACCAAGTAATGAAGATAAACTATTAGAAAGATAGAAAGCTTAAACAGAAATGGAATAGACCCTTATAAATAGCATAGCTGATTTGGTTTTTTGGTCTGTTTAGGAAAATACGATTTTAAATCAAAAAATTAGAAATCGTGAAATGCAGTTAAATCAATGGTTACATTATTTCTAAAAAACAAGTCATATAATCTGTTTAACTTCTAAAACGCTTGATACACAAAGTGTTTAACGATTTACTTAAACAACCCCTAAACAAAAAAATTTTTTTCAAAATTTGTTTAGGGGTTTGTTTAAACAAAAGAAAAGTTAAAAAAAATTAAAAATCGTGAAAGTATTGAAAATAAAGTGATTTAGAGCTTTTATAAATTAGAATAAAATTTAAACAGTTAAAAGCAATAAAAATAGCCCGTATCTATTGATACAAGCTATTTAGAACGATTTAATCGTTGGTTGCGGGGGATAGACTCGAACTATCGACCTTTGGGTTATGAGGGTTAAAATACCCTTTTTTTATTTTTTAATATCTTTTTATAACCCTTTATATATTAACAATTTTACATTATTTACTTTTAATATCTTTTAATACTTTTTGTTGAATTATTTTATCTTTCTTGAATTATTCTTGAACTCATTATAAGCAAATAAAAATAACCTTTATCAAAAAATAAAGGTTTATATTGTTTAAATATTATTTAATTAGCTGATCTTAATAATACATCTGCAATCTTTTCACTTGCTCCACTATCTGCTTGTTTTATTATATGTGCATATATATCGCTTGTAGTAGATACTTTTGAGTGTCCTAGCCTTTTAGATATTGTAATACTATCTACATTGTTAAAATATAATATACTAGCCATTGTGTGTCTAAATGCGTGAGGGTTTATATGAGGTAAGTTGTGTCTATTAGCAAACTTACTAAGCCAATCTGTTACACTATCAGGGTGCATAGGGCTTCCATCATCTTTTACAAACAAGAAGTTGCTATTCTTCCATCTACTACTATTTAAAAGTTTTTGTTGTAAATACCATTGTTTATATTCCTTTAATAGTTTAGTTATTTCTTGCGGAATTGCTATTACACGAATAGAAGTTGATGTTTTAGGACTACTTTCATATAGTCCTTTTTCAGGAGAGTACAATAAGTTATTATCTATTGTTATCTGATTATTTTTTAAATCTATTTTGTCCCACTTTAAGCCTAAAAGTTCTCCTCTTCTAACCCCTGTTGTAAGTAATAGATAAGTAATCGTTTTCCATTTTATATGTTCTTCTTCTAAACAATTCTTAATTTTTTCTATATCTTCTATTTGAAAATAGTTAGGCTCTACCTTTTCTACTTTTGGTGGGGTAGTTCTTGAAGCCACGTTATAAGGTATTAGCATTTCTTTTTCTGCCTGTGCAAGAATAGTAGATATAAGCCTGTGATGTTCTACAATGCTCTTGTTTGAAAGTTTCCCTCCTGTTTTTATATTCATATTATCTGCTGATAATTCTTCATACAATTTATTTATGTGTTGAGGTTTTAGATCACATAATTTTATATGACCAATTGATGGTGTAATACGTTTTAATAAACTTTTGTATCTTCTTAACGTAGAATGTTTTACCCCTGTTCTTTCTTTTAATTCCATAACATATCCTGCATATACTTTGAAAGTCTGTCTATTATCTGCTACAAGTCCTGTTTTACATTGTTTTTCAAAAAGTATTGCTTGTTTTTCCGCTTCTTTTCTTCCTTTTATTTCTGTCCAATTAGGATCAACTTTAAATGTCATTGTATATGGCTTTAATTGTTTTCCTGTTGTGTCTGTTCCTTTATGAACTCTAATAGAATATGAAATTATTTTACCATCTTTATTTTTTCTTGCTTGTATATTCGCCATCTTTTTTACCCTCCTCTATATCTTTTTTTATAGAATATAATTTTTCATCAAGTTGGACTTTAGTTAGAGTTTCCCATTGTTTAACAGTCATAGTATAACTCAAGTCATCATTTATAATAGGTTGGTTTAAGTCTATAATTTCCTTATTATTTTCTTTAAAGCATAGAAAGTTTGTTAAATCATTAAAAAAGTAGTTATTTAATTCATTTTCAATTAAATAAATCAATATATCAAATGCTTTTTTATATGCTTTATAAGTATATTGAGTTTCTTCCGTTTTTTTAGTACGTTCTAACCATAATCCCAAATTTTCTATGGCTTTATCAGGTAAACCTGTAAAGTTATAAATTATTCTGTAATTATCATCTATGCTTCTTAGGTTAGATAACCCTAGTAAATAATCAACAGAAACTTCATAGTAATCAGCTAACATATATAAGGTATTAGTTGCCATACCTCCTACTGATCCATAACTAACATTGCACTCATCTGCTTCGTATTTTTTTAGCGAAGCCATTAACGACTCTGCTGTTGTTTTCAGATTATACTTATCGACTAATTTTTCAGCCAGTTTACTGTAAGATAGGTTTTTCTCCTTTC
This sequence comes from uncultured Clostridium sp., assembly GCA_948465565.1. GTDB lineage: Bacteria > Bacillota > Clostridia > TANB77 > CAG-508 > UMGS1994. The sequence goes on along the minus strand of CAOJXR010000003.1, from coordinate 85,998 downwards.
TTAGTTTTCTTAGCCTTTCCGCTGTTTTTTTAACATTCATTACATATTCTTTGCTACTCATAACCCCTCCATTAGGCAAATATTATTTACCGCTTCGTATTTTTAGTCAAAAATAAATATTTTAATTGTCTGGACTTATTCTTTTTTATTGACTATAATTATTATATACCATATATGGAAATAAGTCAACAATAATTTACTAAAAGGAGGTGGAAAAATGAAAAATATCGACATAAGAATAAAGATGAACAATGCAAGAGTTAAAGGATATGAAGTCGCCTCAGCTTTAGGAATTGCTGAAACATCGTTTTCAAGAATGTTAGCAAGAAGAGAGTTGTCAGAAGCAGAAAAGCAAAAAATACTTGCCGTTATAGAAGAACTAAAAGGAGAGATGTAGAATGAATGAATTACCCACAATGCTTACAATAAATGAAACAGCTAAACAATTTAATTTACCAAAACACTACATAAGAAGCCTATGTTTGCAACGGAAAAATTGTCTTTGTAAAAGCAGGTAATAGATACTTAATTAACATTGGAAAACTAACAGAGTATCTTAACATAGGCGATAGTAAGAATAATTTTGAAGCGGAGGTAAAAAACAATGAACTACAAGAAAAGAGGAAAATTTAATAACAGAAAAATTATTATTGATGGTATCGTATTTGATAGCAAACTTGAACGGTAAAAGATATAAAGAATTAATGCTGATGAAGCAGAAACGGAGAAATAAAGGATCTCAAACTTCAACCTTGCTATGAACTTATACCTAAATTCAAAAAAGGCAACAAAGTTTATAGAAAAACGTCTTATTTTGCCGATTTTAGTTATTTTTGTATCGAAAGTGGTAAATACATAGTTGAAGATGTCAAACGGCTTTAAAACTCAAATATACAAGCTAAAAAAGAAGCTGTTTGAATATAACTATCCAGATTTAGAAATTAAGGAGGTATATAAGTGATGGACGAACAAGAAATAAATTATAACAAGCTTAAAGAGGAAATGGACAAAAAATACAATGAAGTTACAGCGGATCTAACTATGTTGAAACTTAATATTGAAGAGGCTCTAAAAAAGATAGATAATATCCCACCGCTTCCCTTTGAAGATTAAAAGGAGGTAAATATAATGTCTATAAATGAATATGCAGAAGTTATTATCTTTGAAACAGAAAACAAACAAGTTATAACAGTAGTAAAGAATGATAGGAACTTCAAAGCTTTAAAAAGGTATAACCGTGTATTTATTTCTGAAGCTGATCTGTACAAGCTATGTGATTATATAAAAGCCTCTTCTACATCTAGGTTGTGTAAAGGAGGTAAACAAGTTGAATAAATATATAGAACTAAATGCACAAAAACAAGCTATAACTAAGTTTAATGTAAATTATCCTACAATGGATAGTTTACAAAATGCAGGATTGCTACTTAATCCTGATACCATTGTTGTAGATTTTGATGGAGATAATCAAGCTAAAGAACAATCCATCATAGAGTACATAAAAAACACCTATCCTACTTTAAATGTAGAAACTACTAGAGGAATACATTTCTATTATAAAAAACCTCAAGAAATTACCGTTAAGTCTGTATCAGATGTAATAACCGCTTCAGGATTTCAAGTTGATTATAAAACAGGCAACAACTCTTATGTTGTAGTTAAACAAAATGGAGTTGAAAGAAATAGAAGTCAGGAACTAGACTTAACCAATTTACCAGAATTACCACACATCTTATACCCTTTAGGAAAAAACAAAGAAAATCTAAGCAATATGTGTGATGGAGATGGTAGAAATAATAGTATATTTAGCCATCTATGTAATGTTAGAAGAAAATATCCAACACTAGACATTAAGGAAATAGGCGAATTTATAAATAATAATATATTTACTGATCCTTTAGACTTCAGAGAACTTAATAATACGATAAATAGTGTACTATCAAGAAATATTGAAGCGGAACAAAAGCAAAGTAAACCGCTTCAAACAATCTCCGCAATAGAGTTGCACAATAAAGAATTAGAGCCAACTAAGTTTATCGTGGATAATATGCTACCTCAGGGATTAAACCTAATTGCTTCCCCACCTAAATATCGGCAAGAGTTGGCTAATGCTTGATCTATGTTTATCCGTTGCAAGTGGAGAGAAGTTTTTAAACAGAAATACTAATCAATGCAATTGTTTATATCTAGCACTAGAGGATAGTTTACTAAGATTAAAAGACAGAATGAATAAAATATTAAAAGGTAAAGTTCCATCTCCTAACTTTGACTTTTCCATAACTTGTGAAAGTATAAACAATAATCTAGTAGGACAGTTAGAAGAATACATCACAGCTAAGCCCAATACTAGCTTGATAGTTATAGATACATTACAGAAAATAAGAGGTAATTCATCTAAAGGCGATAGTGCTTATGGCAATGACTATAAGGATTTAGGCATTTTAAAGTCTTTTGCAGATGAAAAGAATATCTGTATATTGCTAGTACACCATCTAAGGAAAATGGGCGATACAGGAGATGTGTTTTCTCGAATATCTGGCACAAATGCTATTATGGGTGCAAGTGATACCATATTTATACTAGACAGAGAGAAAAGAACTGATAATCAAACCTTATTAAGTATGACAGGAAGAGATATTGAGGAAGAGGAGTTTTTGCTTGAGTTTGACAAAACTACGTTTAAATGGCGAATGATAGGTACTTTGGAAAGCCAGATTTTACAAGATCAATGGAACAATTACGAAAATGATGTCATTGTAAAAACAATCAAGAAATTGCTAGAAAGAAGCGGAAATAACTATGAGGGAACAGTTACTGACATAAACAATAAGTGCTTTGAGTTCTTTGGAGAGTATGCTGATCCTACCCCTGCTGTTTTATCAAAAAAGATAAGATCCTTAGCACCTCTTCTACATTCCTATGATGGCATACTATATGAAGCACCGCCTGAAAATCGGAAAAAACGGAAAGAGGCTTCATAAATTTATTAGAAATATAGACTTCAAGCAAGAAGAATAGTCTATACTGATACTACTGTTTTACCGTTTTTACTGTTTTTACCGTACTGAACTATATCAGTAAGAACGGTAATAGTATCAGTAAAGTTTTGAATGCTAAATGCTTAAAACTGCTATATATAAAGGAACATCAATATATTAGTATCGCTAATATCAGTAAAAACAGTAATTTAATATATACACATAAAAGGAGGTAAAATTTTATGGATCAGACAGTTATAGACTTTCTTCAGGACAAAAACAATCCTAGTATCTTAAATGAATATTTTGAAGATGTATATAGATACTACTTCTACTATACATTTACCAAAGATCAGCTACCTGTTAGTAGGAACAAGTTTAGCCGTGATATTGGATTATGGCGGATTTAAAACAAAAGTATGTAAGGATATTAACGATAAACCTAAGAGAAAAATTATTTTACCATCTAACATACAGCTACTACTCTTACAGCTTCGTAAAAACAATAATGGGTTACCTAATTCGTAACGTAACCCAAAAATATTTTTAAAAGGAGGGAATATTCTATGAATACCAAGAAAACCAAAATAGAAGTTACATACTTACTAGGTAAAAACAAGCAAGAAATAACAATTCCTATATTAGTTCCAAATAATGTTGGTGGAATATCTACAAGTGTTTTTAACTTAACCAGAAAATTAGAAGAAAAATACGGAACAGAAAATGTAGAACTAAAACAAATTAATAATTTTTAAATTAAAAGGAGGATATTTATATATGGGATCAATAACAGAAATCAAAAATACTATACCAAACACTACTACCACTATTGTTAAGGAAGCGGAAAAGAAACCTGTTCAAACCACTTCTCGCATTATCAAAGAGGATCAACAAAACTCTACACAACATTCAGCTGATGTTGCTAAAGAGATAGTTTGTGCTATTATTGGTAATTCTCGTGATAAAATGTATATAACACAAAGCGAAGCTTGTACCATATCAAAAATTTATAAAATCATTTATGGAACAGTAGAAGCACTAAAAAAAGAAAATTTTACATATAAAAAGAAATCACCTACTAATTAAGTTTAGTAGGCGATTTTATTGTTTTCTATATTCTCATTTTATTTCATATTCGGTGTTATGCAATACATCAAAACTTATTATTTCATAAACTTTTCATCTAATGTAAAAAGTATTGAATCTGTTATTTTTCGCCCATTTTCTATATGGTATGCAAGTCTTATACTAGTTGAACTAATATATTCAAAACCAAAAATTGAGCCATTATCAAATTTTAATATTATTTCTTTATTTTCTTTATCTATTGTATAAAGAGCAGGAAATGTTTCATCTTGAGTTGCACCTGACTCATACATTATACAAGAGCCATTATCAAAAAATAATATTCTCATTTCTTTATCACTAGTTACATAACTTTGTTTTATTCTAACAGATACATCATCACTAGAATTATCATTAAACATTGCAAAACCAACACCCAATATTAAGCCAATAACTATAATAGCAATTATTATAATAGCATTAGTCTTTTTTGTTGCTTTTGGTTTTTCATTTATGTTTTCATTATTCGATTTAATTGAGTTATCAATTACAGTATTTTGTGATTGCAGATTTTCATTCGCAGATTGTGTACTTACTTGTTCTATCTTACTTCCACATCTATTACAAAATACACTTTCATCACTTATTTTATTTCCACATTTATTACAATACATATAAAATTCTCCTTATAAATTACTATTTTTTTATTTCTTATTCAAAACTGTATGGCAAACGATATATTAAATGCTTCTCTGCATTATAAAAATTATAGCCATCTCCTGTTGCATAGTGAGCCATAATTGTTTTTCCAGAAAAAGCATTATTCATTTCATCTTGTACAGCTTGAGTATTATAATTATCAATTTTTATAGTTCCATTAAGTTCATTAATATTATTAGCTTTGTAATATTTTTTTGTTGAAATTTTTTCTTCATTATTTTGCTTTTTATCTGTTATGATTAAATCCATTTCAACTGAATAATAAATTGTACCAATGCCATTTTCATTTATAGCAACATATTCAACTTGAGCTTTAGGTTGTGTATTATTTGACGGCATATATGTATAATGCGTATCTTCACTTGATTTTAATTCAACATTAATTTCTTTTTCAAAGATTTCATTCAACCTGTCAGAATATTTATTATTATATTCAACACGAGTATTAATATTTTCTTCAACTTTATCCATTCTTTCTTTTAATTCTGTATTACTGAATGTTTCCAATTCTTGACGTTCTTTTTCTGTTAGTAAGATAAAACCTCTTGCATTATAAAAATCAAAGTTCGCTAATAATTGTTCTCTTTCCATAGCATTTGTATTATCTATTGCATTATTATTTGAATAATCATTATTATTAGTTGCTGTATTATTAACATTATCGTTTGAATTTATTTCATTATTGCTATTGTCATCTTTGTTTATTTCACTATTCGATTGCTTATTTTCTGGTAATTGATTTCCAAATAACATTTGTACAGTTTCTCTGGTGTAAAATTTATATGGATATATAACATAATTATGAGCAGTGTTTTTCATAGCTATTATATGATTTTCAGCAGGCATATATAAGTCAGAATATGTAACAACACCATTATCAAAATCTAGTGGGCTATATACAGTTACATTTTCAGTTTCAACATCTATTTTTAAATTTCCTATCAAAGTGTTTGTACCTGCTCTTAATTTAGTACCATTTGTATAATCATAAGAAAATTCTACAATGCACCAAATTGTATCTACTTTATCATTCAATGTATTTATATGAAAAATCTTATCTGTTTTTACAATTTTTTTTGGTATTACTACAACCGCATTACCTGTGTTATAATCTATTTTTTGATAGCCCATATCTCCAAGTTTAAACTTATAATCTATATAGTCTACATTTGCAATAACACTTTCATATTTTTCATTTAATTCTATAAATTCATCTACCTGTTTACTTATTTTCTCTAGTTCCTCTTGTAACTCCTCTTTTGACATATTCATATAATCTTGTACTGTTTTACTTATTCCTAATGTATTATATTGTTTTACAATATTTGAACGCAATTCGTTCATTTGATCTTGCTCTGCTGTTTGATGAATATCATTCATAATGTATATTGATAACAATATCCCCGCAAGTAATATTGAACATATAATCCATATAATAGTTTTTTTCTTAGAAGATTTTGTTTTATTTTTTTGTTCTTTTTTTATTCCAGATTGTTGAGCATATATTTTATCTTGTTCCTCATTATTTAAAGTTTTAGTACTTACTTGTTCTATCTTATTTCCACATTTATTACAAAATGAGCTATTATCTAGTATCTTTGCACCACACTTATTACAATACATATAAAATTTTCCTTTCTTTTATTATATCTAGTATAAGTATATTATAATTTTCGATAAAAAACAACAATTTACACTTTATTTATCTTTTTTATTCTTGAAAAAGTAGTATATTCCATAAACAACCAATGCTAAAGCCATTATTCCTACTATTATCAAGCAAACTTTTTGTTCTTCTGGTGTCATTTCTACCCAAGTTTTACCATTTCCACCATACATTGAAAACATCTTTTATTCTCCCCCTTTTATTAGACAAAATATTTACGCACGTTATCAACGTGGTTTTCTCTCAAATTATACATTTTTACTGCTAGAATGTCAATAATATAGGTAAAAGAAAATGGAGGAAATGCAGTTGAAAATATGTTTGAGCGATTACGAGCCGAAAGATGTTATTCGTATTATTAGAGAATGGACAGAATTAACTCAGAAAGAGTTCGGTAAAAGTATAGGCAAAGCTGAAAGAACAATACAAGATTACGAAGCGGGTAGAAGTAGATATTATATAGATACATTGTATAAAATTGCTGAAGTGCATAATATAGAAATAGTTATCACTAAAAAATAAATTAAAGAAGCGGATCAATAAAAAATTTTAAATTAAAAATGTAGCAATTAAGATCAAACTTAACTGCTTTTTTTATGCAAAGTTGAATTATTCTTGAATTATTATAGGTTTTTTAGCAAAAATAAAGGCTTTTACATTTCTGCAAAAGCCTTTATTTTCAATTGGTTGCGGGGGCAGGACTCGAACCTGCGACCTTCGGGTTATGAGCCCAACGAGCTGCCAACTGCTCCACCCCGCGATATTAAAATATACTGCTTAGAAGTTCCTAAGTACTTTTAAAAGTATAGCACACATATAAAACTATTGTCAATACTAATATATGTAAAAACAAGAAAAAAATACCGAAAAAATAAAAAAATTAAAAAAAGTATGTACAAATAAAGAAAACTGTGGTAATATTAAACATATAAGGTAAAAAATGATGAATCGATATAAAGGAGGAAAAAATAATATGAGTAAGAAAAGAATAGTAAAAATACTTTCTATAGCATTAATGGTAGCAATGATAGCAATGTGTTTACAAAACGTAGCATTTGCTGAAATGCCAGAGCCTAGCAAATTTAATGGAGATACAACAACTAATACTGCTGGTACATTTACCGATGTACTAAACAAGATTTTAGGAATAGCACAAGTAGTTGGTGTAGCTGTAGCAATTATAATGCTAATAGTATTAGCTATCAAATATATTTCTTCAGCACCAGGAGATAAAGCAGACATCAAAAAACATGCAGTTATCTACATAGTTGGTGCAGTTGTATTATTTGGAGCGTCAGGATTGTTAGGACTAGTTAAAAACTTTTCAGAAGAAGCATTCAAATAAAATTAACAAAAATTTAATAAAAAAGATTATCATTTCTTATGATAATCTTTTTTTATAAAAAGAAGGTGAAAATATGCATAAGAAAAAAATAGTAAAAATAATAAGTATCGTATTCATAATTATATATATATTAAGTTTTAGTGTAACAGTACTAGGACAAGAAATAGATCCAATAGCAGTAATAGGAAACGGACCAGACCCATCAAGTGGAGGAGTAAGAACGTTATATGATTTAGGAAACATAATATTAGGGATTTTACAATATATTGGAGTAGGTACATCAGTAATAGCATGTTTAGTGCTAGCAGTAAAATATATGTACACATCTCCAGACGACAAAGCAGAAGTAAAAAAGAAACTTGTTCCAGTCATAATAGGAGGATTCCTAGTTTTCGGAGCAGTGCAATTAGTAAAACTAGTAGAAATATTCACAAAAGAAATAACATAAAAATGGAGGTGCAATATGAAGAAAAACAAAATTTTAGTTTTTATAATAACAACAATAATGATTCTTATTATTTCATGTAATACAGTAGTTTTAGCTGATGCTACTTCAGGAATAAATCCAACTAATACACATGTATCATCATTTGAAAAAGCAATGAATGTGTTAATAGGAATAATGCAAGTAGTAACAGTAGCAGTAGGAGTAATAATGCTACTAGTTTTAGCAATAAAGTATATGGCAGCAGCACCAAACGACAAAGCAGAAATAAAAAAACACGCAACAGTATATATAGTAGGTGCAGTAATAGCATTTGGTTCTTATGGATTGATAACACTGTTGATGGATTTCACAAAAGAAGCATTAAAATAAAAAGAACAAAAGAAGATTATATACAAAAAATATAGTCTTCTTTTTTTGTATAAAAATTTAACCAAAAAGATATATAACATTATAGTTACAAATACGAAAAAAATGTTGAAAAGAGGCTGACAAATGTATTATAATAATGATAACTAGTCAAAATAGGGAGGAAAGACGATGAAAGTCCTAAAAATAGTTTTTATAGCAGTAATTGCAATATTTTTGATAAACATATTCCAGCCAGAAGTATCTGCTGTAGAAATAAGAAGTTTTGATGAAATGAAAACAGCAATAAATCAATTCATGAATACAGGAAAAAATGGAAACAGTGCAAACATATCAGGAAACGACATGGGAAGCATAATAATTCCAGTAGCAAACATACTAACAGCAATTGGAGTAATAGTACTAGTCGCAGTCACAATAGTAATGGGAATAAAGTACATGTTTGCAACACCAGAAGAAGCAGCCAAACTAAAACAACAACTTATAGGATTAGTTGTTGCAGGAGTAGTTATACTAGGAGCAACAGCAATTTGGAAAATAGTTTATAATATCTTAAATTCAGTAGGACTATAAAACGAAAGAAAAGGAGAAATTTTTATGGGTACATATTACATTCCAAGAAATCTAAGAGGAGAAACAAGAATATTCTATATATTCACAGTAAAATCATTAATAACAACAGTCTGCGGAATAGCCATAGGACTAGTATTTCTACTAATATTTTCAATGATAGGAATGAAATTAGTAGGAGTAATAATTACAGCAATATTAGCATTAGTAGGCTTTGGAATAGGAGCAATAAAAATACCTACACTTTCAGGAATACCAGTAACGAAAAAAATAGGCGGAGAGCCATTAAGTGAAATAATAACAAGATGGATAAAATTTAGTAAAACTAAAAAAATGTACGTATACACAAAGGAGGAAAAATAGATGGAAATAATAACAGTCCTACAAATTGTTCTAGCGATATTAGTATTCATAATTCTAGGCCTAGTAGCAGCATATTTTCTTATGATATACATGAACAATAGAAAAGAAGAGGAAAAAGAAGAAGAGGCACTTGGAATCAAAGATGAAGAACTAAAAGACTTCAATGGAATGCCAAGAGAATCAATCTTCAAATTCATGGAATTCGACGAAGTAAAAGACAACATGATAATCAGAAAAAACAGAACACAATATATAATGATACTTCAATGTTCAGGAGTAAACTATGACTTAATGTCAGAAGAAGAAAAAATCGCCGTAGAAGAAGGATTCGTACAATTCCTAAACACACTTAGATTTCCAATACAACTATATATCCAAACAAGAAGCTTAAATTTAAGAGAAATAGTAGAAGACTATAAAACACGTGTATCCGACATAGCGCAAGACATAGAAAAGCTAAACAGCAGAATACAAGCAGCAAAAGAAACAAAAAATGATAGATTACTAGAAAAACTTCAATTTGAGAAAAAAAGAAAAGAAAGAGTTTTAGATTATGGAATGGACATTGCAGAATATGTTGCAAGAATGAGCTTAAACAAAAACGTATTGCAACAACGTACATATCTAATACTTTCATATTTTGCAAGTGAAACAGGAGCAACAGCAGAAACTCCAAAAGACGAAGTAGATGCAATGTGCTTCTCAGAATTATATACAAGAGCACAAACAGCAATGCGTTCACTTCAGGCATCAGAAGTTGGAAGCAAAATATTAAATTCAGAAGAAATTGCAGAATTGCTATATATAGCATACAACAGAGATGACTCAGAAATATTACAATTTTCTAAAGCACTTGACGCACAATACGATGCACTATACTCAAGTGGAAAAGACGTATTACAAAAAAGACAAGAAAAACTTGACGAAGAAATCAATAGAAAAGCAATTGAACTTGCAACAGACAGCATAGTAAGAGCAGACAAATATAAACAAATTGAAGAAATGAAAGAAGAACAAAAAGTAAAAGAAAGAGCAAACGAGTTAATTGACCAATATAAAGACCAATTAGACGAAGTAACATACAATGGAGCAAAAGAAGAAGTAAAAAAAGCCAAAGTAAAAACAACAAGAAAGAGAAAAACAAAAGAAGAGGAGGCAGAGTAAATGAACGAAAAGAAAAAAGCACAAACAGATGAACAAATAATTGAAAAACAAGAAGAACAACAAGCAAAAAGCTTTTTAGAGAAAAACAGAAATTCATTAAAAGACTTAATTGCTCCAGCCGGAATAGATGCAAGCAATGCAAATTACTTACAAATAGCATCAAGTAGAACGAGATATGCAAGAAGCATGATAGTATCCACTCTTCCAAGAATGTGTACATTTCCAGAATTTTTAAGAGGAATGTATACTTTTGGAGACTTAAATGTATCAGTATTTATAAATCCAGTAGGAGAAAACACATCACAAACTGAACTTAACAGAACAATCAATGAACTTGAATCAGAAAGAATTGTTGCATGGGATAGAGGAGACATAAATAGAGAAAGAATCCTAGCACAAAAAAGAGCAGAAGCAGAAGAATTAAGAGACCAAATAGCAGCAGGATTTAATAAATTATTTGAATCTTCTATAGTATGTACATTATTTGCATATAGTATAGAAGAATTAGAAAAATACACAGAATTGCTATCAGCAGAAATGGCAAAGAACCTAATTGGAGTAAAACCAGCATGGGCAATACAAGACCAAGCATTTAGAAGCAATATGCCATTTTGCGATAATAGAATAAAAAAATTCCACACATTTGACAGACGTTCAATGTCAACAGTATTCCCATTCTTCACATCAGAAATAGGACACGAAAAAGGAATACCACTAGGATTTAACAGACAAACAGGATTACCAATATTATTTGACAACTTCAGCCCAACATTAACAAACTACAACATGGTTATATTCGGTAAATCTGGTGCTGGTAAAGGTGTTACAATAAAAACATTAACAGCAAGGTCATCAGTTCTTATGGGAATTGAAAGCTTAGCACTAGATGCAGAAGGCGAGTATGGAGTAGTTGCAGACGCACTTGGTGGCGTAAATGTAACAATAAGCCCAAACTCAAAAACAATCATAAATCTATTTGATATAGAACCTGAAATAGTAAAAGATGAAATAACAGGAAAAGAAAGAGTAGTACTAAACGTTGAAAATAAAGTAGAAGACGTAACGCAATCATTATTAACAATGGCAAGAGGAAGTACAAGAAGTAGAGAAGTAAACGAGCTTACAAAACAAATAATTTCAGAAGCAGTCGCAGAAGAATATGCAGCAATTGGTGTAACAGGAAATGTAGAAAGTTTATACAAAAATGCATCAAGCATAGTAAAAGACAGACTTGAAAAAGAGAAAAAAGATATGCCAACAGTAGGAAGTTGGTATGCAAGAATTCAGAAAAAAGCAGAAGAAAACAAAAACCCTGACTACAGATTCCATTACAGTTATCTAATAAAAGTTATGAGACAGTATGTAAGAGAGTATAATGGACAAATGGCTTACTTTGATGGACAATCTACATTCGAATTACTAGATGGAATGCCATTTATAAACTTAGATATTTCTCAACTAGAAGAAAGATTTGCAAGACCACTTGCACAGCAAGTTCTTCTTTCTTGGATTTGGGAAAAATACGTTAAGAAAAATAGTGAGGACAAAAGCAAAGCATCAAAGAAAAGAGTACTTATAGACGAGGCATGGATGCTACTTCCATACCCAGAAGCTGTAGACTTTTTAAACACAATGGCAAGACGTGCAAGAAAAAGAAATGTATCACTAGCTGTAATGTCACAAAGATTCCAAGATTTCTATGAGAAAAAAGAAGTTGAAGCAGTACTTACATCATCAGACACAAAATTATTCTTAGCACAAGATAAATCAGAAATACAATATATTAAAGAAGTATTCAAACTAAGTGATGGTGAAGCATACTTCCTAACAACATGCCAAAGAGGAGAAGGATTATTAAAAGTTGGCGAAGACACAGCAATAATCGCAATCCAACCAACTAAGAAGGAATTCGAATTTATTGAAACAAATATGAACAAAATAGCTGCAAAAAAATAAACGAAAAAGAAGAAGGAGGGCAAATGAAATCTAAGCTGATAAGTCTAATAATATTCGTATTATTATTCACAACACTAATACCTAATTTCATATATGCAAGTGACACCGGCTTAGAAGTCAATAGCCAGAATTTTGACGAAATACAAAACAGTTACACTCAAAATTCATTTGAAAAGCTACGAGACCAAGCAAAAGCGGAAATAAACACACAAGCTGGAACAAAAACGAAACAAATTCGTGAAACCTTTAGTTTAGGCTCAGCCTTAGTAGCAGCTGTTACGACAGTATTTCTTACACCCGTAATGATAGTATCAATGATAATAACAATAGTTACAAGAGGTGCAGACAATACTTTTCTAAGTGGAGGAAGACTCGTAAACTGGTTCACAATAGAAGATACAGTATTTAACAAAATTGAATTATTTGATGCTGACTATTTTTTATCAGAACCAAATGATAATGATTTTAACAAAGTTATAAAAGAATCAGTTGCAGTATTTTATTACTTAACAAAAATAATCGCAGTATTCTGTGGATTGATAATGCTAATATATTTAGGAATAAGAATGGCACTATCAACAGTAGCAAGCCAGATGGCAAAATACAAAGACATGCTAAAAGATTGGCTTGTAAGTATGATATTAATATTCTTAATGCCATACATAATTGGACTCGTAAGCTTAATATCAGGAGGATTAGTTCAAATACTAGCAAACATAACACCTAAAACCTTTGAGCAAAACTTAGTATGGCAAGTACTCAATTTAATGAACGAGACAACTGGTTGGTCATATGTAGCAGTAGCACTTATGTACTTAGTAATGACATTTTATCAAATAAAATTCTTCTTGATGTATTTAAACAGGATGATGTCAATGGGATTTTTAATAATAATCTCACCATTAATAACAATAACATATTCAACTAAAACATCAATAGCAGGCAAAGGCGGAGGAAAATCAAAGATGTTTGATACCTGGTTTAAAGAATATACAGTAAATGCATTTATCCAGCCATTGCATGCAGCAATATATATGGTATTTATGATATCAGCAGCAGAGATATTTACAGTTGCACCATTACTAGCAGTAATATTCTTTATGTCATTATCAAGAGCTGAAAAAATAGTTAAGAACATATTAGGAATGAGAAAGATGACGTCAATCCATTCAATGTCAGCATATATGCCAGTTAAAAGATTAAAAGGTAAATAGGAGAGGAAAATGAAGAAAAAAGTTCTAAAAATTGTAGTTGCTCTGTGTGTAATACTAGTCATAGCAAACCTATTTGGAAGACCAGTATTAGCAAGCAATGCTACAGTTGTAAATGAAATAAGTGAATCACTCGGCGGAGACGACATTATGGGAGCAATCTGGGATGGAATTGGAACCGTAATAGACGGAGTAGTAGGCTTACTTACAATTGTAATCAGGATACCACTACTTCTAATTGTAATGGCTCTTCAAGCAATTTTAACAGGTATATCAATGCTTGGAGGAAGCAATATAGAAGGAATACTTACACCAGATGATTTATTCTTCAATAAAGTAGGACTTACCAATATCGACTTTTTCGACCTAAGTGGAAATACAGGAGTTATACAAACAATAAGAGTAAATGTAGCAACATGGTATTATGTACTTAGAATATTAGCAATTATAATATTATTAGTAGTTTTAATATATATAGGAATCCGTATGGCAATATCAACAGTCGCATCAGATCAAGCAAAATACAAAAATATGCTTATGGATTGGGTAACAAGTTTCGCATTAGTATTTTTCCTAAACTACATAATAATGTTCACAGTAGAAGCAAACAACGCATTAATAGGACTACTAGAAATACCAGTAAGAACAAAAATTGGTTCAGGAATAACAACACAGCTAGCAATCAGAAGTGCAGTAGGTGTAGCAACAGTATCCTGGGGATCACTAATTGTATATGCAATGTTAGTTGGTATGACAACAGCATTCTTATTCTCATATGTTAGACGTATGCTAACAATAGGATTTTTAATAATAATATCACCACTTATAACAATTACATATTCAATAGATAAAGTAAAAGATGGAAAAGCACAAGCATTAAACAACTGGTTAAAAGAATTCATGTTCAATGTTTTGATACAACCATTCCATTGTATTATATACATAGTTTTCGTATCAAGCGCAATAGACTTATTATCATGGGAAGGCTCAATACCTAAAATGGTACTAGCAATTCTATGTATGAGCTTTATATGGAAGGCAGAGAAAATAGTTAAACAAATCTTCGGATTTGGTTCAGCATCAAGCTTAGGAGAAACAGTTGCATCAATGGCAGTAGTTAAACAAATTGGAGAAACAGTTGCAAAAGTTGGAAGCACAGGAGGAAAAGTAGTTGGACAAACAGCCTTTGGAAAGAATATTGGAAGAAGAGTAAGCAGCAGTAGTGTAGGAAAGACAGCAAAAGCATTTAGTGAAACAAAACTTGGAGAGTTTTCAAAGAAAATGTTACCAGTTGGAGCTGGTGCAGTTGCAGCGGGATATGAAGTAGGGTTAAACTCATCAGCAAACGCAGCTCAAGTTGGACTTCAAACATATAAAACAGTTAATGCATTAATGAGTGACGACCCTAAAGCAGCAGGAAGCAAACAAAACATACAAGCAAGCGAAACTGACTTAGAAAAATATGCTAGTTTAATATCAAATAACAATAACTTTGCATTTGATAATTATTCTACAGACGCAACGCATAAGAGTAACCTTAAATCATATGCACAAAGTTTAATTGGAACAAACATGGATATGCTTAATAATGACATTCAACGTGCATTACGTGATTTAAGAAGAGTAAATCCAACAGATTATGACCCACATACAGCAGCAGGAATGACACATTTAAAAGAATTGCAAGATATGGCGTTAAGCGGAGATTTAGACTTTAACGACCCATCAACAAATCCATTAGGACATAGCTGGACAGCAGAAGAAAAATCAGTAGTTACAGCAATTCAAATTAGAAACTTAGCAAATGCAGTAAATAACACACATTCACAGTATAAAGCAGCAGGAAGTTCAAATCCAAATATGGATATAGATACATATATTGATAGTTTATAGACTCGTAAAACAAGGAAGTGAGTATTATAAAAAAGAAAAACAACAATAATAAATACATAATAATAGTAGCAATTGTGGCAGTAGCCATGATTGCTACTCTGTGCGTAATTATAAGCTTAATAATTCCTAAGCCCAATAAACAAGAAAATAAATCAGGGAATTCTCAAACAACATCTTCTAATAATATCAACACAACAACTACTACAGAAGACGAAATAAAAACATTATCAGAAGCAAACAGAATGAAAAGATATATAGGTATATTCTTTGACAACATAGACCAAGGCAAATATCAAGAAGCATATAATAAATTAAACGAAGACTATAAAAGCAACTATTTCTCAAGCTTAGAAGAATTTACAGAATATGCAAAAGAAAACTTTAAAACTAACATGCTAGGCGTTACATATGACAACATAGAAAGATTAGGAAATAACAAAACAGGAAATATGTATGTAGTAAAAGTCACAGTAGCAGATATGGTAAAAGGAAAAATAGAAACAGATTTTGTAATAGTTGAAAAAGATTACAACAATTATGAAATGTCATTCAGTGCAAACCTTAAAGATTAGGAGGAAAAAATGTTATTAAAATGGAGATTACAAATTAGAAATTTCATAAAAAAACATAAAAACATGATTTTCTTTATAATCATTGTGTGGGTAGCAATCCTAATAATAAATTATTTATTAGGACATAGAAAACAACCAGAAGTACTAAATACAACATATACACCACACGAAGTTGTAGTAAAAAGCGATTACAACGTTCCAGAAAAATTACAAAATCCAATAGAAGATTTAATAGATGACTACATAAACAAATGCAATAGCAAAGACTTTTCAAAAGCGTATGAATTATTAACAGATGATTGCAAAAGATATGTTTTTGACGACTCTTTTCAAGAATTCGAAAGATATGCATCATCAATATTTAAAACAAAAAAAAGATACAGTATTCAAAATTATTCAAATAGTGGAGGATACTACATATATAACATCAAAATAATTGATGATATCATAACAACAGGCTTAACAAATCAAGAATATGCATATTATGAGGAAAAATTAACAATAAAACAAAATGGAGACAAATTGCAATTATGTGTTAATAATTACATACAAAATACTGAGCCAAAAAAAGTAGCAGAAGATGACAATGTAAAAATAAGAATAGAAAATAAATTACAATATTATGGCTATGAAATATATTCAGTTAGAATAACCAACAAAACAAATAAGGACATAGTAATGTATGATAGTTTAGTTGGAGATGAGATATTTTTAGAAACAGGCTCAGAAAATAGAATGCCATCAAAAATAAATGCTACAATGGTTTTAGAACCAAATGAAACAAGAACATTTGAAATAACTTTCCAAAAATATTTTGATGAACAAACAGAAGATAATTATATTAATTTTAATAAAATTAGGATAATGAATAATTATACTGGAGAAGAACAATCAGAGGAAGAAGAAATAAATAAATCAGACAAAATATATAGTATAGGTGTACCATTACAATAAGTAAAGAATGCAATAGAAAAGAGGTGAGAATATGTACAATAATGATGAAGAGGAAGAACAACGAAAGCAACAACAATTAGAACAAGAAGAGGCAGATGCTGAACAAGAAGCAGAAGAAGCAGCTTACGATAATCCAGGAGGTGCAGGAGAAAAGTTCGAGCACTCTATGGATGATGACGACGAAGCAGAAGAAGAAAAAAAGAAAAAGAAGAAAAAAGATAAAAAAGACAAAAAAGACGAAGATGACAAAAAAGATCGTGACGATGATGACAAAAAAGACAATGATGACGATGACGACGAAAGCGGGGACAAAGAAAAACAAAAAGATAAAAAAGGTGATAAAGAAAAGGATAAAGACGAGCCAGATAGTGACAGAGAAAGTGCAGAAGCAAATGATGACGGCTATGATGGTAGACATAGAAGCAGTGAAGACGACCCATTTGCAGAAGATAATCCATTTGACAGAGCAGAGCAAGAAGCTGGAAGAAGTTCAGGAAAAGGAGCGGATAAAGCTGGCTCAGGAGCGACAGAAGGCTCTAGTACAGGAGCCGCAGAAGCAGAGGCAGCAAGCGGAGAAGCCGCAGCTGGAGCAGAGGCAGGAGCAGCCGAAGGTGCTGCTGCAGGAGGAACTGCTGCAGGAAGTGCTGGAGCGGCTGCAGGTAGTGCAGGATCCGGAGCTGGAGCGGCTGGAGGAGCTGCCGCTGGAGGCGCAGCAGCGGGTGCAGGTGGAGCAGCAGCTGCATTAGGAATTGTGTTATTAATAATTCTAATAATCATAATATTAATAGGTGTTGCAGGATTTTTCACAACAATGCCACAATTCTTATGGAACAAGCTAAAGAAACTAGCACTAGACATATGGGATGGAGTCCAAGGATATGTAATAGGAATGGACGAAGCCCTAGTTAATAAAGACGATATAATAGGTGTTGCACAATATTTATACGATATGGGTTATGACTTAGTTGGAATGGGATTTGCTGAAAGTGTTGAAATATATGGACAAAAAGACGCAAATGGAAACGAAATCCCAGTCGAAGGCGACCATGTAAAAAATGAGATAAAAAAAGTAGATGCTCCATATTTAAGAGCATACTTGGTTGCGGAAAATAGAACGTACTTAATTAATAACTATTGCTTTAACTTAAAAGACTTTGTAAATAGCTTTTTTGATGGTTCACTTTGGGGAGAAGGATTTGATAGCTGGGGAACAGGACTAATAGATTTAGAAAGCAATCTACTAGAAGAAATTGGAATGCCAGTAGAAGCGATAAGAGTAGGACAATGGAATGTTGGAGAACTTATTAAAGGTGTAAAAGTTGATAGAGCATCAAACACATTGCGCATAAGAAGATTCAACCCTGAACTTGCATTTTGGAATAGCCATTTCGATTATACATATTTTAGTTTAGCAGGATGGAGTGGAAGATATGGAAAACCATTCGAACTAATGTTAACTTTGCATCAAGCAACAATGGCACCAGATTTAGTAAAAGAATTTGCAATGAACAAAGATTTAGATGCAAAAGTACATGTAAAAATGAACAAGACAGACTTTAGTGGAAAAGTATATGTAGACGGAGTTTCAATAGATGACCTAGAAGAAAACGGAACATATGATGACGAGATAATAAAAAAATTAAGAGAAATAGAAAATAAATACGCATCAGAAATAAAAACATCAATACCATACATATCAAGTGTAACAAACCACTGGTTCAGAAATGTATATTTCGAAGGAACTAGTTCAGTTGGAGCAAACGGCTCAGTACAAGTCGGTGTAGATGATGACGAAGATGGATTAGAAGACTACAACGAAGCAACAGGAGCGAAAACACAAAAAACAAGAAGCCTAACAGCAGATGATGATGTATATACATTTGGTGATGAAACAGATGCCGAAATGGAATACCAAGGCGAAAAAATAGATGGAGTAGATGGAAAAATTACGTTCAAAGGAAAAATGGCAAAAGGTGTTGTACAAAACAAAGATGCTGTAAGAGGAATAACAAATCCTACAACTAAAGAGCTATTCTCAGAAAAATATTATATATATGATGGAACAATTGCTACAGCAAAAAAAATACAACAAGCAAGAGCAAGTCATGATGATTCATTAAAACAAAATATAAGATTTACAAAAGACTCATTAAGTGCATTTGCAATTCTAGAAAGTAGTGAAACACTTGACTCAAAATTTATATATAGAGATTTAAAAGAATTAGTAATAGAACTTGGATACTTTGAGAGAGAAGACTTTGATGTAATAGAAAAACAAATACTAGAATGGCCAATACCAGACTACATCCCAGGAGAATGGCCAGATAGAAAAATAGAAAAACAAATATTAGAATATGGAACTTTAATTGCATGTGATGAAACAGTAGCTGATTCTCTTGGAATTTCAATGGAAGACTTAAGAAAAATGACAGGAACAGACGAAGAAAATGAAAACGAAGAGGAAGATGACCCAAAAGCAATATTAAAAGGCGGAATATTTATAGGTGACTCATATATTGAAGGACTAGAATCAAGCGGTGGAATTGAAGACGCAGAATTTTATGGAAAAGCCGGAACAGGTCCACAATATTGGTTAGACAATATTGCATCACTACCAGAAAGTGCAAACAAAATAATACTATATACTGGAGTATATACACCTGACGAACATGAAAGTATGAAAAACTTAATAGACGCATTAACTGAAAAATACAACAGCCCACACATATATGTAATTGAAGTTATGCACGTTGCACAAGGCGCAAGCAATTCAGACGATGTAAATGCAAAAATTGATACATATAATTCACAAGTCAGAGAAAAAGCTAAAACAATGGATAATGTAAGCTTTATAGATGCATCAACTGGATTTGTAAGTGGAGGATACTTAACAAGTACAGACTCATCAGGAATAACTATAACAGATTACTCAAAATTTGCAGAAAACATAGCATATCAATTAAAAGATACGAGACGTATTTCTAGCAATGATACAGACGAAAAATTTGTTGTAGATTTCTTAAATGCAGCAAAATCAATAAGTGAACAAATTAAAGAAAACAATTTCACATATGGAAAACCAGAAAATGTACCACCTAAAAATGGAGAGAATATAATATCAAACGACAGCTTTGTTGCATGGGCATTATACCTATGTGGATATGGAGACCAACCAGAAGGTGGACTAACAGTAGGAGATGAAGGAGATTTTATTTCATATTGTGAAAGTAAGAAATGGAAGAAAATCACAAACGCAGACGATGTGCAAGCAGGAGATATAGTATTTACAGGAAGCCTAGATAGTGAAGGTAAAAAAGCAGGAAATGTATATATATCAGCAGGAGAAGGCAAAAAATATGCATGCAACAGTTCAGGAGATATAACAGCAGAGCAACCACTAAGTGGAGGAGTAGGTTCAGACTTTGTATGTGCATTTAGAGTAACAGGTGGAGAAGCAATTAGCACAGGATTTAAAGAAGACTTAGATGTAATAGCAATGGGAAATGGTAAAGTAATTGAAGTCATAGACAACAGAGCATCTTCATTAAACATATTATCAAACCAGATATATGGAGAAGAGGCAGGAGAGATTGAAGATCCAGTAGAAGGAAGACAACAATTAGGATCAGGTATAAAAATAAAATTAACAGACGAAGCACTAAAAGGATATATTCTAACAATATACGGATTTGTACCTAGCGGTGTATCTGTTGGACAAGACATAAGGACAGGAGATATCATTGGAAAAACAGCAAACTCAGATATATGTATAATATTAACTGATACAGACAGAGCAATAGTAGAATATGTTGAAAATTACATAAAGGTTCCTAAAAAAGAAAAAAGTGGAGCATATACTGGAAGTGCAATAAATATTCAAAATATAGAAGGAATGGACCCAGAACTTGCATCATTAATTGAAGAGATTGCAGGACCATATGAGGCAGAATACCCAGGAATAGTAAATATACTAAAAGCAATTTCAATGAATGAAAGTGGTGGAGGAACAAACCCAGCAGCAGGAGACGACCCAATGCAAGCAGCAGAAAGTATGGGACAAGAGGCAGGAAGTTCTGTAGGAGGAAAGAGAAAGTCAGTAGAAGCGGCAGTCGCAGCACTAACAGGAGCATGGGACAAAGCAAAAGCAAATGGAATAGATGACCTAAGAGTTGTAATCCAAAGTTATAACTATGGTTCAGGATTTGTTAACTATGTTGTAAAAAATAGCACAAACAAGAAATATACAAAACAGCTAGCAGAAGACGCATCAAAGCATTTCGCCCAGCAATATGGATGGAGTTCATATGGTGATCCTAACTACGTAGACCCTAAAATATATAGATATTTACCAGACCTTCAAGAATAAATATTATGATAGGAGATAGATTTTATGAAGAAACAAAAAACAAAAATAAAAATACTAATAGCAGTTGCAATATTACTTCTAATAATCTTGTCTTCTATCTTAATAATAGCTAAAAAAATTGATGCTAGAAAAAGAATTGAACTAAAAAAATCAGACACTACATTTGAAGAGCAAGAAGCAAACCTTGAGATAAAAATAAACAATTTATATGAACTTGTAAAACTTTCAAACAGAGAAATAGAAATAAAAGAATACACAGAAGGCGTATTAAACCTAATAAACGGAGAATTACAAGAAGAATATGAAAGTGCCAAAGTAGCACAAGTAGAAATTGTAAAAGATTCATGCTACATAGAAGGAGATTATATAATTTCCGAGTTAAAGATAAAATATGAAAACAATCAAGAAGTAACATTAAAACTTCAATTTGCAAATTCAAGATATGCGAAATATCCATATTTAAGAAGAATGTAAGACATTAAATTATATAATTATATTAGATTGTAAAAAATCAAATTGTTGAGCAATTCGCTAACGAATTTTTGACAAAGTTATACAAATATATTAGAACGAAATATAAAGGAGTGATGCAAAAAATGAAAAAAAAGAAAAAAATACTAACTAAAAAACAAAAAATAATTATTACATGTATCGCTGCCTTTGTATTCATAATCATTTTAGGTGTAGCACTAAGTCCAACAAAGAAAAAAGCAAAACAAGTTGACACAAAAACAGTTCAAGAAAATTTAAATAAGGACTTAACAACTGTACAAGAGGTTGTTGCATACTTAGAAAGTACATACATATCAATGGAAGACTCAAAAGTAGAAGACTACGACACCGATATATATGTAAGTTTTAAATATCCACTATATCAAGGTGAAGAATCAAAAGAAACATATTTCACAAACTTTTATGAAAAAATCGCAAGAGTAATGAAATTCAAAAGTTTCAGAATAATTGATAATGGAAAGAAAATTACAATAGCAGTAAAATGTTCAAAAAATACAATAAATGAAGTACTTATAAATGGACAAAAAGATTATTTCAAAAACGAAGACTCAAGAAAAAGTAAAGACAATGAATTAAAAGTCGAAACATTGAAATTAGACATAAACTCAAATGAATTACAAAGTCTAATAAATGCAAAGTGGGATCTTTCAAGAGTCAATTTAGGTACACATGAGAGCACTTATGACAAATACAAAATATATTTTGACGAAGGATATGAAATAAGAGAAATACAAGGAAAAGTATATAACATAGTATTTACAAACAAGTATAAGAAAAATGTTGTACAAGACTATAAAGTTGGTAGTAACCTAGCACAAATAGAATCAGAACTTGGAACATCATATAAAGACACAGGAATAATCGGATACAGAACAAAAGACTTTTACATATACTTCACAAATGATGCAATTTCAATATATCCAAATTATGATATAGATTACACAGAATTTGAAAACCTTGTAAAAGAATATAATCAAAACAAAGACACAAACGATTTTATATATAAAATCACAGATATTTGGCCAGATTATGACTCATACATATATAACACAAATTATGTAGATATATGTTATAGCCTAAAGGGCGTAAGAATAACTTTTTCATCATATGAAAAAGAAGGAATACAAATATTCGAAAATTATAAAGGTAATTTAAGAAACCAAGAAGAAAAACTAACAGACGTATATTATAAACTAAATCAAAATTTATTTGTACAAACAGAGAAAAAAAGAATGATGCAATCAGGAATGTACAATGATAATTATTTAAAAGAAGAAGACCCATTACATTATAGTGAAAAATTTGTTATTCAAATAAATGGAGAAGGAACAGACAGAACGCAAATTAGAATAGAATCAAAAGATGGAGAATATCCAAAAAATGAGTTTGACGAATCAATCAGAATATATAAATATGTTTGGGCAGATGACATTCACCTAGTTTATAGTGTGTATGGACAAGGAATATACATGTATAATGCTGAAACAAGAAAAACAGAGAGTTTAATTACAGGAGAAGACAATTTCGAAATAACAGGATATAATAGAGACACAAATATTATTGAATATGATGGGAACAAAGCAAAGATAGAATTTTAAGGGGAAAAGTAAATGAAAAAAATAAAAAGCGCATTTAAAAAGTTAATAGTAATTTACTTAATAGTGTATATCACACTATCTTCTTTGACGTCTTGTTTAGCCCGTGGATATGATGTTCAATGTGGAGAATATGCATCACAATGGGCAATAGATTATGTTGGAAAATATGCATCGCAAAGTAGTTACACTACAAGTAATCTAAAAAGTCTAAACGGAAACTCTACATGTTGGTGGAGTGGAGGCTCAGAAGGTTCAGGAACATTCTATGGATGTTGTACATGTTTTGTGCATTGGATTTATTATAATGCATTAGGTGTAGACATATATGATTTCGGATTTAGCCCAAGTTCAACAACATCATATAATAACTTAAAAGGTGGAAACGAATATTTTGATGATGTATCAGGAGAAGAATTACAACCAGGAGATATATTAATTGTAGAAGGTCACGCCGAAATGTATGCAGGAGATGGAAAACATGCTAACTTCGGTGGTACACCAATGAATGTACATAATGCATGTTCAAGAATGACCCCAGGAAGCTCAAGCGAAGGAGCAATTGCAATAAGACTAAAAAATTCAGTAGATGTAAACCCATCAGGAACTATAGCAGGTGGAGAATTAGAGGAAGAAAATCTAAGCATATATGATGAAAATGGTTTTATTTATTCAGGTATTGCCAAAATACAAGGATATAAAGCATCAGCTTCATTTGGAAAATGGATAGTATCTATGCTTACAGAAATATTAGATTACTTAGTTGGAATACTAACATTAGGAATAAGAATAGTAGTTGTTGGATGGACTGCGATAGTTGAACGATTTGTAGTTGACGGAATTGTAAATAGTGTAACAGGAGTAACAGATCAAAGAGTTGACGATTGGCAAAAAGACCCAGAAACAATAGATGATATTGACAGAGAACTTGAAGAAAACCAAACACAACAGACAACATCACAAGCAACTGGAAATCCAGGAGATGAAGGATATATCAGTGAAGGAGTGCAAGCAGTTGCAGACATCGGAGGAAATGTACAATTAAGAACAAGTTCAAAAGCAAATGTAACTATTGAAAACATTGTATACAATAAAATACCAATACTAGACATAAACTTCTTCAACCTTGAATCAGCAGGAGGAGCAGTAGTTGATAAAGATGGAATAATTTATACCATAAAAACTAATGTTGCATCATGGTATTACTTATTTAGAATATTAGCAATCATTATAATGTTACTTATCTTAATTTACTTAGGAATTCAAATAGCGTTAACATCTGCAACAGAGAAAAAAGCGGTATATAAACAAATGCTACTAAGCTGGCTAGGCGGATTTATAATTATATTTGTAATCAGTTATATAATGTATGGAATTATTGCTGCAAATGAAACATTTATAAGTTGGGTAATTCCAAAATATGAAGATGGAACAGAAATATCATTATACGAATCAGTTAGAAGTAAAGCATATGAACTAAAGTTTACTAGTGGATTTGCAGGAATGACAATGTACATAATATTAGTATATTATGGAATAAGATTCTTAATAGTATACTTTAAAAGGTTCCTAACTGTAATAATCTTAGCCTTATTATCACCATTTATTGGTGTGGCATATGCACTTGAAAAAGTTAATAAAAAAGGTAGAGGAAAAGGTGAAACTCTATCAAACTTATTAAAAGATTTTGCATATTCTGTATCTCTACAATCAGTCCACGCACTGATATACACGATATTTATACAAATAGTATTAAAATTAACAGAAACATCTTTAATTGGAATATTTATAGCATTTATATTCTTACACTTCATGGTTAAAATGGACCCTATTTGGAGAAAAGTATTTGGTTTCACAGGTGGAAAAAATACAGCCAAACTATCTGTTGACGAATTATTGCCAAAGATGTTACTAGCAAAAGGAATAGGGAAACAAGCAGTAAATGTAACTAAAAAATATGGAAACTTTTTAGGAAATACAGTAGCCAAACCAATAGGAAATGCAGCTTCTAGAGCTGGACGAGGATTATCAAGAATGAGAGACGAACTACGTTCAGGTATATATGCAGAAGCCGAAAATATAGATAGAGGAAATAAACAAAAAGAAGCACAATATAAGCAGAAAGAAAAAGAAGAAAAGAAAAAGGCAAGACAACAAATGGTAGAAGGAGCTATAACAGGGTTATCCGTAGGAAAAGATATGGCACTTACAGCATTAAAAGGAGCACTTGTAGTCCCAATGCTAATAGTAGAGCCAAAACTTGGAATTCATGTTTTATCATCAACAGTTAGTTCAAGAGATAAAGTAATAAAAACAATAAAACAAGCTAAAAAAGATGGAATGGTACCAAAAACAGCACCAGAAGGAATGAGATTTGCATTATATGCTATCCAGCCACGAAATAAGCAATCAGCAGATAAGTTGAAGAGAAGGTTTAATGCGCTAGACATAGAATATAAAGAAGAAGCTAGTAAGAAAAAACAAACACCTGAAGAAATACGTAAACAGCAATTAAAAGCAGAACAAGAAAGAAAAGCGCAAATGTCGCCAGAAGCTAAAAAAGTACTTAATACAAAAATGAACTTAAGCAAATTAAAATTTGCTACAAGTAAAAAAGACATAGAACAAATACTTGAAACTGGTGGAGTAGAAGAAGCTACTGCATATGCAGAATTGTTAGCTGAAGCACAACAAAAAGAAATAGAAATAGAACAATTATATAAAGAAATTGTTGGAAAACTTGATGAACAAATCTCAGAAGCAGAAAATATAGATCCTGAATTCTTAAAGGTATTACAAGATAAGAAAGACAAAGAATTATCAAGGATGGCACAAATATTATCAAAACCGTTATCAGAAAAGGATATATATAAAGCAGTACAAAATTACAAATCAAAAGTACCTATGTTTGATGTTAATGCAGAAAGAATAGGACAACAAGATTTAGAAGGAATTGCAAAAGAAATAAATGCAGTGCTAGCTAAAAAAGGTGAAGGAATAGAGATGAGCAAAGAGTTCGTCGAAAAAGTCCAAAAAGAGATAGAAGAAGGCAGAAGAAGAGAGCAAGAAAGTAAAGCACGAGTCGTAGCAGGAAAGGATATGACTCTAAAAGTAGAAGACGAAACAATAACAGAGCAAGTACACAGTTTAAACGCAAACGACACATTAAATCCGAATGGCGGCATTCAGAGATCAGGAGAATCTCCTATAAAATCAGCATCAGGAACAGACAATCCAAATGCACCAAAACAAGGAACACCAACATCAGGAATGAATATAGATAAAATTGTAAAAGATATGCAAAAAGCTTCAAAAGGAGTTAGTAGCAAAGCTCCAACACAAACAATTTCAAGAAAGACTATAGAATTCGCAAAAAATCTTGATGCACTTCTAACTTTAAGCGAGAAAGCATCAGAAATATCAGGAGAAGATTTATATGATATAGATAAGGTTTTAGAAAGATTACGTAATTTATAACTTTTATAACATAAACTGGCAAACAGAATATGGCTGAATATATACAACAGTTTGAGAGTATAATAAAATAAAAACGAGGTGAAGGAAATGCCAGATTTTGTTATAAAGCACAAAAAGAAAAGAGATTATGAACAATTTACATGTAGAATCGAATCAGATTTGTTGGAGACAATAAAAAGAACTGTATTAGACTATAATTTACCTTCAATAAATGAGTTTATAAATGATTGTATAAAATACTCTCTGAAAAATATGAAAATTGTTGATGAAGAAGATGAAAACTAAAAAGAAGTGCAAAGCACTTCTTTTTAGTTTTGAAAAAATTTTTTTCAATTATATTATATTTAGTTTTAAATGGTCTAAAGTAACAGAAAGCTATTTAGAAAAATATATAGAAGTAATGAATTTGTTTTTTGATTATATAAAAACAAGTAATATAAAAATTAGAATAATGTTCAAACCATTTTGTTATATAGAACAGACAATAAAATAGATAATGAGTATTATTTATTTTATTACCAATTTGTAAAATGGGCTTTTGGATTTAAAAGCAGCAATCCATTAAAAGATAAAGAACTTTTAATTAGATTTTAGTTTGATAAATTACCTAATAGTAATAGAAGAGGAAAAAGACAATTGCTAAAGAAAAACTATATAAAATCATTTTTCACTTTTCTAAGCTTTGAAAGTACTGAAAACACTACATTCTTATTTTGACACAAAAACATATAAAAAACCGAGAAATCATTGATATATCAATATTTTCTCGGTTTTTTATTGGAGGCGACACCCGGATTTGAACCGGGGATCAGAGTTTTGCAGACTCGTGCCTTACCACTTGGCTATATCGCCATAAAAATAATGGAGCAGGTAACGGGAATCGGACCCGTAACTAAACCTTGGCAAGGTCTTATTTTACCACTAAACTATACCTGCATAAATAAACTATCATATTAAAAATACATAATTTGCAACAAATATTGTATCGACTAAGCTATTTTTGCAAATCACAGCAAAAATATGATAACAAAAATAGCCACAAAAGTCAAGCGATTATTAAGATATTTGGTAAAAATTTTTGTAATTCAAAATAAAATAATTCAAATAATCAAAAGAACTCTTTTTACTAATATATGATGAAGAAACAATATTAGTACTAAAAACTTTATTTTTTTCAATAAAAACTGAAATCTCAGCGATAGACTGACTTTCCATAATAGGTGCCTCCAAATCAAACTCATCCAAAGTAACAGAAAGAGAACCAGTTAAATTTTTTCTTACAGGATAAAATTTCAAAGGAAGTTCACCAAGTTTAGGTGAAAGTTTAGAAGAATCGCCCTTTAAAATAGATGTATATGGCAAAACATAATCTTTATAATCTAAAAACTTAGCATTAACAAGTTCAGCAAAATCAACAGCCTCAAAATTTGTAAAAGCATAATTAATTAAAGTAGCAGAATCATTATTTCTAATATTACTAGTATCAGAGCCAAAAACAACAACAATAATATCGAGATTATCTTGTTTAGCAGCCGAAATTAAGCATCTACCTGCTTGACTTGTATACCCAGTCTTAACGCCATAAACAGAAGAAAGATTGCCAAGTAATGGATTAGTATTATGAATATCCTTAGGAGAACCATTTATTGAAACTGTATAGTATTTTGTCCCCACAATTTGAACAAAAAGTGGATTATTCAAGGCATAATCAGTTAAAATAGCAAAATCATATGCAGTAGTATAGTGATTATCATTATCTAAACCATGAGGAGTAACAAAGTGAGTTGATTCTAGTCCAAGTTCCTTTGCCTTTGCATTCATCATATCAGCAAAACCCTCAACAGAGCCACCACAAAATTCAGCAAGACATACAGCAGCATCATTTCCAGAGCAAAGCATCAAACCATAAAGTAAATCTTGCACAGTAATAGAATCATCAGTATGAAGACCTAGTCTTGAACCATATGTAGAAGCAGCAAAACGAGATACAGTAACTCCCGAAGATAAGTCACAGTTTTCTAAAATAATAATACAGGTCATAATTTTTGTAGTAGAAGCCATTTTACAAACGTCAAGAGAATTCTTTTCATATAAAACAGCTTTAGAATTTCTTTCCATAACGATAGCTCTTCTAGAAGATATCTTAGGCTCTTGAGTTGCATCAGCAGAAACTGTAAGAGTAGATATATCAAACGTTGTAGGTTCATCAAAATCATCCGCAATAACTAGATTTGGAACAAGCATCATAATTAAAATAAAGCAAATAAAAAATCTAATAAATTTCATGGCACACCTCTATAAGAAAATATGAAAAAACGGATAAAATATGACAACAAAAAATAATCAAAATATAACATAAATGTAACAAAAGATGTATTGCATGATACTCTAAGTGAAAGGCGGAATCACTGGGGAATAAAGGAATTGACAAAATTCTAGAAAAAGATAAAATAAAATCATACAATAGAATAATTGGGATAATTATGTCTAAAAATGATAGGAGAAAACGTATGAAAACTAAACATTTGAAAAGAATCTTAGCCATAATCTGTATAATAACAATGATTTTACCAATATCATCAGAAGTATTAGCAAAAATTACAAGTTCCCTAGAAGGAACAAAACAAAACTTTGGAATTTCATTAATGCACAAAAGTAAAAAACTAAATGGCGAAGAAGGAATTGAATTTGGATATAAAATAGATAATAAAAACGCCTATAGAATATATGCAGGAAGCGATAACGAAGAAGGATACGCAGACACAGTATTGTGTTTAGACCAAACAGGTAAGTTTCCGAAAGAAGATAATACAAATACAGGAGAATATACAAGTTTAGGTGAAGTAACAGCAGAAATGTTCAAAGATATACTTCAAGCAGAAGACTTTAACAAATTACAATGGCTAATAAAAAATGCATTATTGCCAGAAGATTCAAGTGAATTGCGTGACCAAAAACTTTCTAAAATATTCAATGGACTAATGGAAAGTACATCAGACAATGAAAACCCAGTAACACTAAAAGAAATAAAAAGTGTACTAACAGAAGATGACATAGTATTTGCATTACAATGTGTAGTTTGGAAAATAACAAACAAAACAACACTTGGAAGCTTACAAGGAACAACAGACAATGGAGCTACATGGGATGGAATAGAAGGAAATGACAAATGGGGATATAAAGGAACAAAAGGAGCATACATCCGTGAAATTATAAAGTATTATGAAGCCAATTATACAAATTATCATAACGACCCAACAGATATGGTGTATACAGACCCAGAATTCGACACTACTATAGAAACAAAACAAGAAATAGTAGGAGCATACGCATTTATTGGACCATTTAAAATAAAAGAATGCAACAAATACTATTCAATAGATATAAACTTCGAAG
This sequence comes from uncultured Clostridium sp., assembly GCA_948465565.1. Classification (GTDB taxonomy): domain Bacteria; phylum Bacillota; class Clostridia; order TANB77; family CAG-508; genus UMGS1994. The sequence goes on along the minus strand of CAOJXR010000003.1, from coordinate 55,380 downwards.
ATAGCACAGGAAAAGAATTATCAAACGTAACATACAATTTAACAGATAAAGCATCAAATGAAAATGTAAAGGTATTACCACAAACAAAAGAAGGATTAGGAGGAAAAGAATTTTACATAAGAATACGTAGAACAACAGCAGCAAAAAAAGTAAAATTTAAACTAAGAACAGAATGTTATGTATTAAGTTCTAAAGGAACAGTATGGGCAACAGGAAAAGCAGAAGACCAACCTTTGCTAACAATAAAAAGAGAAGAAATACCAGGAGAAGAAATCACATATGAAAAAGAATTCGATGTAAAAGTTGAAAAACAATATGATGTATCATTAAGAAAATACATATCACAAATTAAAAGACAAAATGAAAATGGAACATGGAAAGTAATTGATTTAAACCAAGCATCAACAAAAAGATCACCAGCAAACCAATTAATACCAGCAACAGAAGAAGAACCATTTAACCAATATGTATACAATCACAAAAAAAATCCAGTAGAAGTACAAGTAGGAGATAGAGTTGTATATACAATAAGAGTAACAAACGAATGTAATGAAGCACTTATTGTAAAAAGTATAACAGACTATTTACCACCATCAGGAATAGAGTATGTAAGTGATGACGCAACATACATAAGTGAAGACAATAAATGGCAGTATAGCAGCAATAGAAGCGCAATAACAACAAAAACAGCAGGATGGGCTCTAGATCCATTACACTATGCTGAAGTAAAAATAGTATGTGAAGTAACAGAAGCTGCAAAAGGAAGAGTAATAACAAACATAGCAGAAATAACAGAAATAGCAGATGAAAACGGAAAAGCAATAACAGATATAGACTCAGAACCAAACAATATAAAATTACCAACAACAGAAAAAGAATGGGAAAACTATAAAGGAAACGAAGGCACAGCACCAGGAGGACAAACTGAGCCAAGATACAAAAACAAAGATAATTTATCCGATTCAGGCTATTATTATAAAGGACAACAAGATGATGACGATTTCGAAAAAATAACAGTAAAAACAGAAGAAAGCGAAGTCAAAATAGACTTAGCACTAAGAAAATCTATTACACACGTTAATGGAAAACAAGTTACACCTGAAAGAGTAGGAAAGCCAGATGTATGGCCATTAAAAGACAATAACGATTCCACAACAACAGCAGACTATTCAGCAGATAAAAAGACTCCACCAGTTGAAGTAAACATTGGAGATGTAGTAACATATAAAATTCGTGTATTTAACGAAGGACAAGAAACAGCAATTGCTAGTAAAATAGAAGATTATATCCCAGAGGGATTAGGATTTTTGCCAGAACATAAAGGAAACATTGCCAACGGATGGGTAGCAGTAAATGGCAAACTAATGAAATTAAATGAAATAGAAAATGCAAAAGTAACAAATTCAGACTTAGAAGGAGCAACAGTTGATAATGCCAACATAATAACATGTTCACCAAGTGAAAATAATTCAGAGTCTAGAGCTTGTATACGAAGTGAGAAGTTAGCGAATACTAAGATAGCTGCATTTGATACAGATAGCAACGAATTAAATGATGAAAACTATTTACAAATTTATTGCATTGTTATTGGAACAGAATTTGAAGAAAACGAAAAAGTTTTAAGAAATATAGCAGCAATAACAGAATACCAAGACGAAAATGAAAGAGTAATTCCAAAAGATATAGATTCAGAAGGAAAATCAATAAACCCAAATGTATTTAATCCAAATGACCATGAAGATGATGAAGATTATGACGATGTTGTATTAAAAAGATCAAAAGTAATATATGACTTAGCATTAAAGAAATTCATATCAAGCGTAACTTCAGCAGATGGAACAAGCAAAACAATTCCAGAAGAACAAAAAAGAAGACTACAAGTTTTAAATGTAGACGCATTAGTAAATAGAAGTGGAAATGAAAAAGTAGATGCACAATATGGACTAAATAAGACACCTGTACAAATAGAAGATGGAGATTATATAACATATACAATTAGAGTATTTAATGAAGGTGACCAAGCAGCAATAGTAAAAGAAATAGTAGATAACGTACCAGAAGGACTAGAATTTGTAACATATGAAAAAAATGAAGATGGTTCATATAAATCAGGAAGTAAAACAAACTACACTTATGGGTGGGAAACATTCAAAAATCAAACAACAACAACTGGATGGCAAGAAGGAATACGTACAAAATATTTACAAGACAAAGACACAATACCAGCATTTGATAGAACAAAATCAAATGGAACAAACAAAGAATTAGGACTAAGCTATGTTGATGTAAAAGTTGAATTTAAAGTAAATCTAGAAAAACTAGACGCAGCAACAAAAGCATCAATAAATAAAAACGGAATAAAAAATATTGCAGAAATAACAGACGACGACGGAGACGATAATGACTCAACACCAAATAATAGGGTAGAAATAGAAGACGATATAGACTATGACATAGTTATTCCAACAGAATTTGACTTAGCGCTAAGAAAATTTATCACCAAAATTGATAAAAAAGATATAACAGATAGAGAACCAGCTGTAAGTTTTACAAATGGAAAAATAACATATACTCACAAAAAAACACCAGAAACTGTTAAAACAGGGCAAATAGTGACATACACAATAAGAGTATATAATGAAGGCTCACAAGATGGATATGCAGATGAAATAAAAGATAACATTCCAGAAGGAATAACATTCTTGCCACAACACGAAACAAACATTGAATATGAATGGAAAATGTATGACAAAGATGGAAAAGAAACAGATGACCCTAGCAAAGCAAAAACAATTAAAACAAACTATTTATCAAAACAAAAATCACAAGATAACATCATAAAAGCTTTTGACAGCACAAAAAATATTAGTGACACAAACCCTTCATACAAAGAAGTAAAAGTTGCATTTGAAGTAACCAAAAAAAGTGTAACAGATGGAAGCAAAATAATAATAAATACAGCAGAGATTTCAAATGATGCAGGAAAAGATGGAGGAGAAGTCAAGGACAAAGATTCTATACCAGATAATAATCAAGAAGATGAAGACGATATTGATAAAGAATACATAGAAATGAAATATTTTGACTTATCACTAGTAAAATTTGTAAGTAAAGTAATAGTTACAGAAGATGGTGTAACAAAAGAAATAGATACTGGATATAACGGAACAGAAAACCCAGAACCAGTAGTAAAAGTCGAGATAGACAAAAAGAAATTATCAAGAACAAATGTAAAATATGTATATTCAATAAAAGTAACAAACGAAGGTGAAATAGAAGGATATGCAACAGAAATAACAGATAGAATACCAGCAGGGCTAGCATTCTACGAAGAAGATAATTCAGGCTACAATTGGAGGATAAAAGAAGATGGTGTTATAACAACAGATTATTTAAAAGACACATTATTAAAACCAGGTGAAAGTGCCTATATCCAAGTAATATTAAGATGGGAAAACTCAGAACAAAATCTTGGACAAAAAATAAACATTGCAGAAATATCAGCAGATGACAATGAGTATGATATGCCTGATATAGACTCAACGCCTAACAACAATAAAGATGGTGAAGATGATCAAGATAGTGCAATTATAGTACTATCAATAAAAACAGGTAGTGTTCAAACATACATTATATTAATAATAACAATATTAGGAATATTTGCTACAGGTTTCTATTTAATATATAAATATGTAGTAAAAAGATAAAACAAAAGTATTAGGCTACTAAATTAAAAAGTAGCCTAATATAAGCTAAAAGCAAGACTTTTGGGATAGGAGAGAATATGAGAGCTAAAATTTTAAAACGAATATTAGTTATACTATGTATACTTACAATACTATTACCAATATCATCAGAAGTACTCGCCAAAATTGCAAATTCAGCAGCAGGTTCAAAGCAAACTTTTGGCATTTCCTTATCACACCAAAGTAAAAAACTAGATGGCACAGCAGGAATAAGATTTGGTTATAAAATTGATAATAGAGAAGCATATAGAATATATTCAGGAAGCGACAATACAGAGGGATATATAGATACAGTATTATGTTTAGACCAAACTGGAAAATTCCCAAAAGAAGATAATACAAGCCAAGGAGAATACACTAGCTTAGGAGTAGCAAATGCATCAACTTTAAACCAAGCAAAATCAAGTATAACAGCAAGTGACGCGCAAAAAATACAATGGTTAATAAGAAACGCATTATTACCAGAAGATTCCGAAGAAATGAGAAATCAAAAGCTTGATAAAATATTTGCAAGTGCACTTGCAGGAACAGAGCATACAGAAAACCCATTAACAGTAGACTATATAAAAACGATACTAACAGAAGACGACATAGTATTTGCATTACAATGTGCAATATGGAAAATAACAAACAATACAGCAATTGGAAGCATGTTAGGAACATCAGATAATGGAGCAAATTGGGATGGACTAGAAGGAAATGATAGATGGGGGTATAAAGGTAGAAAAGGAATATTTATAAGATATATTACAAATTACTACAACACACAGCTAGAAGGAAATCTAAATGAAGATACAAGCCCAAAAACAAATCCAACATTTGATAAAAGCAAAGCCACAGAAAAACCAACAACTCTTGGAGCATATTCATTTTTAGGCCCATTTAAAATAAATCCAGGAACAAACTTCTACTCAGTAGGAATTACATTTGAAAATGAAGCAGGACAAGAAATATCTGTACCTTACTTACTAACAGACAAAGTAGCAAATCAAAATGTAAAAGTATTAGCTCAAACTAAAGAAGGACTAGAAGGAAAAGAATTTTATATAAGAATTAGAAATAACACACCAGCCAAAAAAGTAAAATTCAAATTAATAACTCAAATCCAAATAAAATCAGCAGTAGGAACAGTATGGACAGATGGAGTAGCAGGACATCAGCCACTACTAAGTATAAAAAGACAAGAAGAACCAGGAACAGTAATTGATGATTTTTATACATTTGATATAAAAGTAGAAAAACAATATGATGCATCATTAAGAAAATACATATCAGCAATAAAAAGAAAAACAATGACAGGAAGATGGCAAATCGTTAGCCTAGAAGAAGGGGGACAAAGCAGGTCACCTGGAAACACATTAATTTCAGCAACAGGAACAGACCCATTCAACCAATATGTATATAACCATCAAAAAGATCCAGTAGAATCAGTAAAATTAAAAGATGGCACGAACTATGACCTACAAGTAGGAGATAGAGTTGTATACACAATAAGAGTAACAAACGAATGTAGCAACACAATGACAATAAAAAGAATAACAGATTATTTACCACCATCTGGAATTGAATATGTAGATGACGACACTATATATAACAGCGAAGATAATAAATGGCAGTACAGTAGTACTGGAAGATATGCAGTCACAGCCAAATCATCTGGTTGGGCACTTGACCCAGGAATGTATGCAGAAGTCCAGATAGTATGTGAAATAACAGATGCAGCAAAAGGAAGAGTAATAACTAACATTGCAGAAATAACAGAGATAGCAGACGAGAACGGAAAAGCAGTAGTAGATATAGATTCAGAACCAAGCAATATTAATAATAAATTACCTAAAACAGAGAAAGAATGGGAAAACTACAAAGGAAACGAAGGAACAGACCCAGAAGGAAAGTCAAATTCAAGCTATAAAAACAAAGATGACTTAACAGATAAAAATTATTATTACAAAGGACAACAAGATGATGACGACTTTGAAAAAATTAGAATAAAAATAAACAGTGGAGAATATGACTTACAAATAGTAAAAGTAGACAAAAACGATAAAACAAAAAGATTAGCAAATGCACAATTTGAAGTAACAATGCCAGATGGAAGTAAACAAACAGTAACAACTAATTCAAGTGGAATTGGAGTAACAAATAAAATAAAAATCACAGAAACAGGAACAGACACTATAAAAGTTGTAGAGAAAAAAGCACCAGATGGATACAAACTATTGCCAGATGGATGTGAAATAGTAGTAACGAAAAAAGTACAAAATGGAAATTACAGTATAGATGCTGAACTAAGCGGAAATCAAAGTGGAGTTACACTTACTAAGAACGGAAATACAATTGTTATAACTATTGAAAACGAAGAACAAGAAAAAGAACCAGGAGAATATGATGTACAAATTGTAAAAGTTGAAAAAGGCAATGTTAGCAAAAAGCTAGCAGGAGCTAAATTTGAAGTAACAATGCCAGATGGAACTAAGAAAACAGTAACAACAGGACAAGATGGAACAGTAAAAACTGATAAAATAAAAGTAACAGAAGCAGGAACAGATACAATAAAAATATCAGAAACAGAAGCACCAACAGGCTATAACAAAATAATACAAGACATAGAAATAGAAGTAACAAAAAAACTTAAAGATGGAGTATATATTGCAGATGTAGCGAAACTTAAAGCCACACAACCAGAAGTTGAATTATCAGCAAGTGGAAATACAATTACAGTAACAGTACAAGATGAGAAAATAATTGAAGAAGAGCCAGTAGAATATGATGTACAACTTATAAAAATAGATAAACAAGACAGTACAAAGAAGTTAGCAGGAGCAAAATTCGAAATAACAATGCCAGATGGAACAAAGAAAACAATAGTAACAGGACAAGATGGAACTATAAAAACAGACAAAATAAGAGTTACAGAAGCAGGAAAGCAAACAATAAAAATAACAGAAACAGAAGCACCTGACGGATATGCAAAAATAACAGAAACGTTTGAAATAGAAGTAACAATAGAGACTACAAACAGTCAACCAAAGAAATTTGCTGTTACATCAATGAAATTAAAGAATAATTCAGATAATGCAAGTATATCAAAGAAAGACAATACGATTATACTAACAATACAAAACACTAAAGAAGAAAAGAAAGAAGAAATATACGATTTAGCACTAAAAAAATTTATAACAAGCGTAAACTCAGCAAATGGAACAAACAAAGTAATACCAGAAGAACAAAAAAGAAAATGTGAAGTTAAAAATGTTGATGCATTAGTAAATAGAAACCTAGCCAATCCAAAAGCAGATGCAACATATGAACTAAACAAAACACCAGTAGACGTATCAAATGGAGATTATGTGACATATACAATAAGAGTATTCAATGAGGGTACAGTAGACGCAACAGTAAAAGAAATTGTAGATAATGTACCAGCAGGATTAGAATTTGCAAAATATGAAACAAATAGCGATGGAACATATAAATCAGGAAGTAAAACAAACTATACATATAAATGGGAAACTTTCGAAGATAAGGCTACAGCAAATGGCTGGACAGAAGGAGTACGCACAAAATATTTAGAAGATAAGAAAATACCAGCCTTTGATAAAACAAAAGCAAACGGAACAAATAAAGAATTAGGACTAAGCTATGTTGATGTAAAAATAGAATTTAAAGTAAATTTAGATAAATTAAATGAAACACAAAAAGAAGAAGTATTCAAAAAAGGAATAAAAAATATAGCAGAAATAACAGACGATGACGGAGACGATAACGATTCTGAACCAGACAACAAAGACCCAGAAGAAGATGACGAAGATTATGATGTTGTAATTCCACAAATATTTGACTTAGCATTAAGAAAATTCATAACAAAAATAAATCAAACTAATGTAACAGACAGAGTACCAAAAGTAACATACGAAAACGGAAATCTAAAATACAATCATACAAAAGAACCAAAAATCGTTGTAGAAGGACAAGTTGTAACATACACAATTAGAGTATATAACGAAGGAACTCAAGATGGATATGCAACAGAAATAACAGACGATTTGCCAGAAGGAATAACATTCTTACCAAATCATGATACAAACAAAAAATATGAATGGAAAATGTATGATAAAGATGGAAACGAAACAACAGATGTAAAAAAAGCAGTTAAAATCAAGACAAGATATTTATCAAAAGAAAAATCAGAAAGCAATTTATTAAAAGCTTTTGATAGTACAAAACCAATAAGCGATACAAATCCATCATATAAAGAAGTTGAAGCAGCATTTGAAGTAACACAAGAAAGTGCAACAGCAGGAAATAAAGTAATAATAAATACAGCACAAATATCAGAAGATGAAGACAAAGATGGAAACGAAGTAGACGATATAGACTCAACACCAGACAATAACGAACCAGATGAAGATGACATTGATAAAGAATATTTAGTATTAAAATATTTTGACTTATCATTATTAAAATATGTAAGTAAAGTCATAGTTACAGAAGATGGCGTAACAAAGGAAACTGAAACTAAATACAATGGAACAGAAAATCCAGAGCCAGTAGTAAAAGTTGAATTAAACAAAAAGAAATTGGATAAAACATCTGTAAGTTATGTATATACAATAAAAATAACAAATGAAGGCGAAATAGAAGGGTATGCAACAGAAATAACAGATAGAATACCAGCAGGTCTATCTTTCCATGAAGAAGATAACACAGCTTATAACTGGAAAATAAAAGAAGACGGAATTGTAACAACAGATTATTTAAAAAACACATTATTAAAACCAGGTGAAAGCGCATTTGTTCAGATAGTTCTAAGATGGGAAAGATCAGAGCAGAACTTAGGAAAAAAGGTAAATGTAGCAGAAATATCAGCAGATGACAACGAATACGATTTACCAGATATAGACTCAACGCCAAACAATAATAAAGACGGAGAAGATGACCAAGATAGTGCAATTATAGTATTATCAATACAAACAGGTAAAGCTACAACATATATAGTGTTAATAATAACAATAATGTCAATATTAGCATCAGGATTTTATCTAATCTATAAAAAGGTATTAAAATAAAAATAAAAATGTAGACACATAAACAGTGTCTACATTTTTTATTATACAATCAAAAGTCTAATTATTCATACTACAACCCAACTATATAAAATATCAAAAAAGCTCGAAAAATATTATATATTTTCGAGTTTTTGCACTTTATACAATAATCAGTCGATGAAAACATCAGTTAATTATAAAATTTATATTGATTTACATAAAAAATAATGTTATTTTATGTGTCACGAAGATGTGAATAGCAGATGTGTTTTGCCTCTATGAGAGATTGGAGGTGAGGCTTATGATAGAAACAGTATTACTAAGTTATATATACATATTATTTTATGCATTACTAGCAATGACTATCATAGCATTTACCTTAATCATAGCATTAGTTGTGATTTTGCGTAAGGATGTATAACCTATAAATAAACCACTCTGCCTTGTACGTCGAGTGGTTTATTTATCACAAAACGGCAAACCACGTTGTGGATTTGCATCTTCTGTAATTATTTTACTATTAAATTTAATTTAAGTCAATAAACAAATAAAAAACATCAGTTAATTATAAAAAAATCCCCAAAAACCTTGCATTTGTAACAAAAATGTAATATAATTGTAAATGTGAGCAAATAAGCAATTCCGTAAGGAAAGAATGAATATAAATATAAAGGATGTTTAAGGAGGATATCGTGGAAGTAAGAAGAATTTTAGGAAAAATATTAGCAATTCTATGTGTACTAACATTAGTAGTATCAAGTTTTTCTACAGTTTTAGCAGCAACATTTGAAGAAGTTTTTTCAGAAACATTAAATATTGATGGAACAGGTAGAGCAGGAGAGACTGCAAAATTTGGAATAAGTCTTTTAAACAAAAATGGATGGGGATATAAAATCCAAGACAGATTGACATACAGAATATATGAAATAAAAGGCTCAAACAGTAAAGACTACAGCAGAGATATTTATTGTTTAGACTATACAAAGAAATTCCCAGGAGAAAATAGCAACAAAAATACATTCACAAACGTGGGAAATTATGTAGGAGCAAACAAAGCAAAACTAGAATTAATCGCAGAGAATATGTATTTAACCAATATGTCAGAAGAAGAAAAAGACATTATATTTTCTAAAATCTTCAAAAATATCATAGATAAAACAGCAGGTGATGCAAATCCTGTAACATTAGAATTTATAAAAAGAACAATAAATGAAGATGATATAATATTTGCACAGCAATGCGCAATATGGAAATACACTAATAATTTAACTTGGCAAGGAGCAGCAATTTGGTTAACAAACAAAGAAAATCCAGGTAATAATGATTGGTACCAAATATCAAATGTTGGAGAAGCAAGATTTGCATTAATGAAAGAAGTATATGATTACTTAATAAGCGATAAACTAATAAGCGAATCTCAAATAACAAATCCATCATTAATAAAAAATACCAAAACTAGTACAGAAGTAGAAGATGGATATATAGTTGGACCATTCCAAATAAAAACAGGAACAAACACAGACTTTACAGTAAAACTAAAAGACCAAACAGGAGCAGAATTAACAAACTATAAATTAGTAGATAAAAACGGAAATAGATTATCAACAACATTAGAAAAAACTTTAGATAAAGAATTCTATGTAAAACTACCTCTAAAAACTACAGCAACAAAAGTAATTTTAGAGTTAGAATATAATAACTATAAAACAACAAAAAGCTTATGGCAAAATGGAGAAAACGACATTCAACCATTACTAGAAGTAACAAGAGAAAAAATACCAGGTAATGACAAAGATGAAGCAGAGATAAGTAAACCAGAAAAAATATATGACTTAGCATTAAGAAAATATATAGTAAAAGTTGGAGATAAAAACATCACAGATAGAACACCAGTAATCTCTTACAATAAAGAAGACAAAGAAATAAACTATAAGCACAAGAAAAATCCTGTAGTTTTAAAAGCAGGAGATACAGTAATATATAACATAACAGTATATAACGAAGGAAACCAAAAAGCTACAGCAACAAGAGTAAAAGACTACTTACCAGACGGTTTAGAATTTGTAAAAAATAGTGAAATAAACAAAAAATATGGTTGGATAGGTTCACAAAATGGCTCATATGTAGTAACAGCATATACAAAAGACTATGAGTTAGATCCATTTGACGAAGAAAATGGCAACATATCAAGCATAACTCTTCAAGTTGAGTGTAGAGTAAAAGAAACTGTAAAATCAGGAATATTAACAAATATTGCTGAAATTATTGATGACAATATAGACGATATAGACTCAGTTCCAGGCTCAATAGATATTTCTAAAATAGACTTACCTAATTATAAAGGAAGAAGTACTAACAAAGACGATTTGACAGATAAAAATTACTTCTATAGAGGACAAGAAGATGACGACGATTTTGAAAAAGTAACAGTAGAAGAACCAGAAATTCCAGAAGTAGAAGTAGACTTAGCACTAAGAAAATATATAACAACTGTAAACGGAGAAAATAAAAATAGAGAACCTAAAGTAGATGTAACACCATTAGTAAACAAAACAGGAACAACAGCAATATATACACATTCAAAAGAACCAGTACAAGTAAAAAAAGGTGATGTAGTTATATATTCAATACGTATATACAACGAAGGTGAAACAGACGCTTATGCAAACGAAATAACAGATTACTTACCAGAAGGTTTAGGATTTTTAGTAAATCACAAAATAAATTACAGTAATAGCTGGAAAGTCGCAAATGGAGAATTACCACAAATCGTTAAATTAAATACAATCGAAAATGCAAGCAAAAATTTATCAAAAACAGATTTTGTTGATGTGACATCTCTAGACAGTGTAGATGTAATAAAAGGAAAAGTAAGTATAAAATCAAACAAACTTCAATATAAAGAAGGAAGTATAGAAAACTTAATAAAAGCTTTTGACTCAAGTAAAAATGAACCAGATAGCAAAGTATTACAAGTAGCATGTATAGTTTTAGATGATGAACTTACAGAAAAAACAATAAAAAATATTGCAGCAATAACATCTGAAAAAGACAAAGATGGAAAAGACGCAAAAGATAGGGACTCTCAGCCTACTGAAATTGACACAAATACATATCCAGAAAACACAAATATTCAAGATGATGATGACTTTGAAAAATTAGTATTAGTAAATAAGAAATATGATTTAGCATTAAAGAAATTCTTATCATCAGTACAAGGAGAAGAAATTGTACCATCAAGATTAGAAAAAGTTGATACAGCACCATTAGTAAACGACGAAAAAGACGCTAAATATACAATGAATAAAGATGCCGTAAAAGTTAAAAAAGGAAACAACGTTGTATATACAATACGTGTATATAATGAAGGTGAAGTAGACAGCTATGTAGAAGAAATAAGAGATAATTTACCAGAAGGCTTAGAATTTATAGAAGATAGCGATATAAACAAACAATATAGATGGAAAAAAGTTGGAAATGAAGTACGTACAGATTATCTATCAAAAGAAGTAAACCCAGACAAAATAATAAAAGCATTTAACAAAGAAACTAGAGAAATAAGCTACCAAGAAGTAAAAATAGAATTCAATGTAGTAAGTAAAGAATCTAAAATAATAAAAAATATAGCTGAAATTACAGATGATGATGGAGATGATAGAGACTCAACACCTGATAATAACAAACCAGAAGAAGATGACCAAGATTATGAAAACATAATTCCAGGAATATACGATTTAGCATTACAAAAATTTATAACAAAACTAAATGACAAAGATATAACTTCAAGAATTCCTATGATAACAATTGATAAAGATGGAAAAATAACTTATAACCACACCAAAGAACCACTTACAGTTGTCAACAAAAGCATTATAATATATACAATAAGAGTATATAATGAAGGAACACTTGAAGCATATGCAGAAGAAATAAAAGACAATATTCCAGAAGGATTAATATATTTACCAGAACACGAAGTAAACAAAAAATACAATTGGAAATTATATAATGCAAATGGTGAAGAAGTAGAAAATGTAGAAGAAGCAACACAAATAAGAACAACATATCTATCAAAACAAGAATCAGAGGCAAGAGGAGAAGATAATCAGTTAAAACCATTTGACAAATCTTTAGGATTAAGTGATGATAATCCAGACTATAGAGATGTTGAGGTAGCATTCAAAGTAGACCAAGCAAAATTAGGAGCTACAAATAGCAAAATAAAAAATATAGCTGAAATAACAAAAGACGATGGAGACGACGAAGACTCAACACCAGACAACAATGACCCAGACGAAGATGACCAAGATGATGAAGAAATTGTATTAAAATATTTTGACTTATCATTATTAAAATACGTTACAAAAGTAGTAGTTAACGAAGACGGAGTAGTAAGGGAAATTTCAACAGGACATACTGGTTTAGAAAACCCAGAACCAACTGTAAAGGTTGAAATTAATAAAAAGAAATTCAATAAAACATCAGTTACATTTATATACACAATAAAAGTAACTAATGAAGGTGAGATTGAAGGATATGCTAAAGAGATAAAAGATAGATTACCAGCAGGACTAGAATTTTATGAAGAAGATAACCCAGGCTGGAAAATAGACTCAGACGGAATAGTTACAACAGATGCTTTAGCAAATACCCTATTAAAACCAGGTGAAAGTGCAACAGTTGAAATAGCTTTAAGATGGAAAAGAGACGAAAACAATCTTGGAATGAAAGTAAATACTGCAGAAATAAGTAAAGACGAAAATGAATACAATACACCAGATATAGATTCAACACCAGACAATAACAAAGATGGAGAAGATGACCAAGATACAGCAATAGTTGTATTAGCAACATCAACAGGTTCTGCCGAAACATATATAGTATTTACAATAGCAATAATGACAATGATGGCAGCAGGAATTTATTCAATAAAGAAATTTGTATTATAATAATACAAGGTAATAAAAGTAATTAAATAAAAGGGCTAGATATTGAGTATCTAGCCCTTTTTCACATATAAGGAGGAAAAGAAAATGTTAACAAAATTAAAAAGTATAGCTCTAATCGGAATTCAAGGATATCAAGTAGAAGTCCAAGTAGATGTAACAAATAATTTACCCAAATGGGAAATTGTAGGACTTCCAGACGCAAGTGTAAGAGAAGCAAAGGAAAGAGTAAAAGCAGCAATAAAAAATAGCGGATATGAGCTAAGAAGTAAAAAAATATTAATAAACTTAGCACCAGCAGAAATAAAAAAAGAAGGTTCAGCATTTGAACTGAGCATAGCTTTAGGAATTTTAAATAATTTAGGATACATAAAAAGTAAAAATATATCAGAATATACATTTTTAGGTGAATTATCTTTAGATGGCAAAATAAAATCAATATCTGGAATATTACCAATGTGTATAGAATTAAAAAAGTTAGGGCTAAAGAAAGTAATATTACCAAAAGAAAGTGCAATTGAGGCATCAATAGTAAATGAGTTAGATGTATATGGAGTAGAAAGCTTAAAAGAAACTATAGATTTTCTAAATGGGGAAAAGAAAATAGAGAAAACAGAAACGAATTTAAAAGAAATTCTAAAAACTTCGCAAATAACAGACATAGATTACCAAGAAGTTAAAGGACAAGAAAATGTAAAAAGAGCATTAGAAATAGCAGCTGCAGGACGGACATAACTGTCTACTGATAGGAAGTCCGGGCTCAGGAAAAACAATGCTTGCACGCAGAATAACAACGATATTGCCAGATATGAATGAAGAAGAAGCGCTAGAAGTAACGAAAATATATAGTATTGTAGGATTAACAAATAATAATCAAATAATAACCCAGAGACCATTCAGAAGTCCACACCACACAACATCAAAAGTGGCACTAATTGGTGGAGGAAGAAATGCGAATCCAGGAGAAATAAGTTTAGCACATAGAGGAATATTATTTTTAGACGAATTACCAGAATTCAATAAATCAAGTTTAGAAGTATTACGAATACCACTAGAAGATAGAACAGTATTAATATCAAGAGCAAACCAAAATTGCCGATATCCCGCAAATTTCATGTTAATAGCGAGTATGAACCCATGTCCATGTGGTTATTATGGATCAAATGAAAAAGAATGTACTTGTTCAAGTCGTGATATAGATGCATATATGCACAAAGTAAGTGGAGCATTATTAGACAGAATAGATATACAAGTAGAAGTACATAGTGTTGAATACAGCAAAATGGTTGGAAATCAAACAAGTGAAACATCTAGTCAAATCAAAGAAAGAGTAAATAAGTCAAGAAAAATTCAAGAAGAAAGATACAAACATGACAACATATATTCAAATTCAGAACTAACCCCAAAGCTAATAGAAAAGTATTGTAAAATAGACTCTGCAAGTAAAAAGTTATTAGAAAAAGCATTTAAAAAACTAAACTTAAGTTCAAGAGCATATAACAGAATACTAAAAGTAGCGAGAACAATAGCAGACTTGGAAGAAAGAGAAAATATATCGAAAGAAGATATTGCAGAAGCAATACAATATAGAAGTTTAGATAAAAAATATTTTTAAAATATACACAGAATGGTGAAAAGGAGTGGATAGAAATTAGAAAAATAACAAGAAACGAAAAAGAATTTTCAAAAAAATTAAAAAATATAAAACCACAGATCAAACAAATTTACATAGAAGGAAATCTACAAAACTTAAACGAATTTGGAATTGCAATTATAGGTTCAAGAAATTCATCAAAAGAAGGTGAAAATTTAACAAAAGAATTCACAAAAAAACTTGTAGAAAATGGAGCAATAATCATTAGCGGAATGGCAAATCGGAATAGATACTATAGCACACGAAAGTTGCTTACAAAATGGAGGAAAAACAGTAGCAGTATTAGGAAGCGGACTAAACAATATTTACCCAGAAGAAAATTATGACCTTTATAAAAGAATTTTAAAATCTGGAGGAACAGTAGTCACAGAATACTCACCAGAAGTGCTACCAGAAAGTAGAAATTTTCCAAAAAGAAATAGAATAATAAGCGCATTATCAGATGGAATATTAGTTGTAGAAGGAAAATACAGAAGCGGAACAACAATAACAGGCAAATATGGATTAGAACAGGGAAAAGAAGTATTTTGTATACCACACGGAATAAGTAACAACTATGGAACAGGGCCAAATGAACTAATAAAAAAAGGAGCAAAATTAGTAACTTGTCCAAATGAAATAATAAAGCACTTTGAAGAAAAAGGACACAAATTTAAACAAAACAATATAAAGAAGAAAAAATATGATAATGAAATATTAAACTTACTAGCAGAAGAAATACTTACTAAAGAAGAAATTGCAAAAAAAATTAATAAAACTATTTCAGAAATAAACAGGGAAATAACATTATTAGAATTAGATGAACAAATAACATATGAAATAGGGAAAGGATACAGAATAATTGAATAATAAACAATTTGGATACTTAGGCGAAAAAATAGGAAAATTTTATTTACAAATAAATCAATTTCAAATATTGAAATGTAATTTTATGTGCAGATTTGGAGAAATAGATATAATAGCTAAAAAAAATAATTGTATACATTTTATTGAAGTAAAGACAAGAAAAAATCGCAGAATAGAAGCAAGAGAAGCCATAGACTATAACAAAGAAGAACATATATGGAAAACAGCAGAATACTTTATGTATATAAATAAAATAAAAAATATCGAAATACAATTTGATGCAATCGAGATTTATATTAACGAAAATAATTTAGAAATTAACTATATTCCTAAAATTATTGAAAAATAAGGATAAAGATGGTAAAATCATATTTATAAATATTCATAAGAAAGGAAATTACCGAGAATGAAACAGAAAAAAGGAATTAGCAAATGGGTATACTGGTTTTCTCTTGGAGTAGCGTTAATAATTGCATATAAATGTGTAAGCGATTTTGCTGGCTTATGCAACCTACTATCAAGAATAATAAGTGTAGCAATGCCATTCTTCATGGCAATAATAATTGCATATTTATTTTATAAACCTGTATCCTTTATGGAAAAAATTATAAAAAAGAATAGATTATTAAAAAATAAAGCAAGGTTTATAAGTGTATTGCTAGTATATGCTATAGCAATACTACTAATAGCATTATTAATTAATTGGGTAATACCACCAGTAAAAGATAGCATAGTAGACTTAGTAAACAATATACCATCATACATAGATGAAGCCAAAAACTTTATAGATGCAGAACCAGAAGATTCTATTTTAAAGAAGATAAATGTAGATGAAATAAAAAAGAAAATAACAGAAATAGACTTCATGTCATTAGTTAGTACAGATAGATTGATAGAATATGTAAACACAGTTATAGGAGTATTCTCAGCTGTATTCAGTGTATTTGTAACAATAATCGTATCAATATATATATTACTTGAAAGAGGAAATATAAAAGAATTTCTTAAAAAATTAGGAAAAGCAATATTTGATAATCAGAACTATACTCGTGTTAGCAAATACTTTAGAAAATCAAATTCAATTTTACTAGATTTCATATATTGCCAAATAATAGATGGAATTTTAGTAGGAATCTTAGTCTCAATAGCAATGAGTATAATAGGAATTAAATATTCAGTTTTACTAGGAATGTTCATAGGACTATTTAATATAATCCCATACTTTGGAGCAATAATTGCAATTGCCATATCATTATTAATAACACTATTTACAGGGGGATTTGAACAAACCTTAATAATGGCAATAACAGTAATAATCATACAACAAATTGACTCAAACATAATAAATCCTAAAATACTAGGAGATGGACTAAAAATAAGCCCAATACTAGTAATATTCGCAGTCACAATCGGTGGAGAATTCTTTGGAGTTTTAGGGATGTTCTTAGCAGTACCAATAATAGCAATAATAAAATTATTAATAACTGATTTTGTAGAAATAAGAAGCAAAATAAAGATGTATAGAATGAGAAATTTAGAGTAAGAAAAGTTATAAAATTACACAAGAAAATTAAAGCATATCTCGATAGTTGAAATATACTGTCGAGATATGCTTTTTTATGTGATTTTTTGGCATACGATTTATCATTAAAATACGCATATTCTCTTGATTTATGGAATATACAATGATACAGTAAAGAAACTTACAGGATGGTTGCTGACATATTAAATTTATTTTATTTCATAAATATTTTTTCAAAATTTTATTTCTTGATAAAATTCTTATCAAATTTCCAAAATTAAAAAATTGAAATTAATGTAGTAATCATTTTGCTTGAATAAAACAAATAGGAGGAGTGCTAATGAAAATAGCAAAAAGAAAGTACCAACCATTAAAGAAAGGAGAATATGACATAAGAAGAGACAATATATTCAAAATTGTATTTGGCTCAAATGAAAGGTCAGAATATTTAAAAGCATTTCTAGAAAGTATATTACATAAGAAAATAACAAATATAGTAATACGAAATGATGTAGCATTAGATAAAGTACATGCAGACAATAAGTTAATGAGACTTGATATATTAGCTGAAATCGACGGAAAAGAGAAAATAAATATTGAAATGCAGAACGAGAATGAGTATAATATAGTAAATCGAAATGATGGATATGCAAGTGGAATATACTATAACTCATTACAAGTAGGCAATAAGTACTTAAATGGAACAAAAACAGTGGTAATATGGATATTAGGTTATAATTATTTCAAAGATGGAAATTATCATGAGATAATAAGGCAAAGAAGAGAGTATAATAACGAAGTGTTTAGTCCCAATATAACGACTCATATATTTCAATTGCCAAGGTTTATAGAGAAAGTTGAAGAGATAAAAACAGGAGAAGAGCAATGGCTTGCATACTTATCAGGAAACTTAAATAAAGAAGAAATGGAGGAATTATTTAAGATGAACAGAAGTATAGAAGAAATAAACAAAATAGTTGATATAGTAATGACAGATGATGATGTATTGGATGCAATAAACGATAGAATACTAGCACAACAATTAGAAAACTTAAAAATGCAAAGAGCACACGAAAACGGAGTAAAGAAAGTAGCCAAAGAAATGCTAAAAAAGGGATTTGGTATAAAAGAAATTGCTGAACTAACGGGACTAGAAGAATCAGAAGTTACAAGCCTTAAAGAAGAATAAAATATAATTAAATAAGATAAAAAACAAAATCTCATCAGAATCAAACTGATGAGATTTTATTTTATAAATATTTTAAATAACTGCAACTACAGCACCTGTAGCTAGTAGAACAATCATACCAGCAGTAGCAACACCTAAAGCAAGAGGAAGAAAAGCTTTTTTCAAAGGTAAATCTAAGAAATTAGCAACCAATGAACCAACCCAAGCACCAGTTGTAGGTAAAGGAATTGCAACGAAAACGAACAATGCAAAAGCCACAGCAGATTGTAACTTAGGATTTTCCTGAATCTTTCTAGTAGCTTTATTTGTAGCCCAGTCAATAATCTTTTTAAAGAACCTCCATCTACCAAAGAAATCAAATAATGGTCTAATATATTTTACAATAAAAAATATAGGAATAATATTTCCAATCAAACTACAAAAAAAAGCAGACCAATAATCCAATCCCAAAACAACACCAAGAGGAATAGCACCTCTAATTTCAATTATAGGCATCATTCCAACTAAAGCGGTTAAAAGATATTTACAAACAAGTGGAATACCCTGCAATGTAGCAAAAAAAGATGTAAGCATATAAACCTCCTAAATAAATTTTAGAGAATTCAAAATTTCACCAATACGATAACTCAAATCCTCAGTATTTTTATCTATACTAAAATCAATAACATAAAATTCAGAATCTTTCAAAATCCAATAAACATCAACATACATAGATTCCCTATAATTAAAATGATAATTATAAACTGGCAAAGACTGTAAAGTATATTCCGAAATTTCAGAAACTTGACTAATGTTAGAAAACTTTGAAATATAATCATTTTTATCAGCCTCAATATATTTGCGAAAATCTCTAACATTATTAGTAGAAACTTTTGAAACATATATACCAGCATTAGAATTCTCAGATTTTAATGCCAAAACGTAATCATTATCATTATGCTCAGAAAAACCCAAACTATCATATATTGACAAACTAAAAGAAGAATCATTACTCGTAAAAGTAGTTATTGCATCATTCTTCTTTTCAAAATTTCTAAACACAAAAAATAAAATAATAGAGAGAATAACCAATGCAATAACAACAAAACTAACAATAAATTTTTTACTTGCTTTACTTTTAAAAGTTGTTGTATCCATTAAAAACCTCCCACATAAAATCTAAAACATTATATATTAACAAATAAAAAAATACAAGTGGAATAAATCGTAAATTATGGCAAAAAGTACAATTGAAGCAAGACAACAAATCTGTTAATATTTTAAATATAGGAGGAGAGACTATGCAGGATATAATAAAAAAGATAAAAAGAATGGATAAAAAAATAATTAAGATTGTAGATATTGGATTATGGATATCATTTCTAATAAGCGTACTAGGAATAATTGTATTAGGAGTACACTATAAAATGTACATATCAGCAGAACTATATTATATAGGAATAGAAATATTTAAAATAGGATTAATAGGAGCAGTTTCTCTAATTGTTTGTAGTTGTGGATTATGGCTAGTAAAGGACGAACTATTTAAATAGGATAGGTATTTAAAATAAATTAAGCTCGAAAGTTTTATACTTTCGAGCTTAACTCATATCGTTTTTAAAAATAAACTATTTCATTTCATTTAATTTTTTTGCTAAATTAGATTTTTTTCTAGAAGCTGTATTCTTCTTAATAACACCCTTAGTACAAGCTTGATCTATTTTCTTAACTGCAGCTTGTAAATTTGCTGTAGCCTCTTCTTTATTTCCAGCCTCTACAGATGCTTCAAACTTCTTAACAGCTGATTTATATCCTGATTTAATCATATTATTTTGTAAAGTTTTCTTTTCAATAACACTAACTCTTTTTACTGCTGATTTAATATTTGGCATATCTTTTTGCACCTCCTCTTAGCTAATAAGTAAATTTTACTTTTAATATTCTACCACAGAAAAATTGAAATAGCAAGCATTTTTTAAAAAAATACTAAAATGCAATAAAACAACTATAGTATAGCATAAAATTAAATATAATAATACGACGCAACGCGCAGTTTGGAGTATTTTTCGAAGAAAAATGCGACAGCAAGGAGCGAGTATTATTATATTTAGTTTTATGTTGCACTATATAGTTATAGAATTTGGAAAAATAGTGAAGAAAAGCTTGACTTACTACGGAAATCTATGATATACTAATTTGGACAAAATTTAATATTATGAGAAAGAGGAATTAAAAATCAGAGGAACTATTTTTGAGTATATTTTTTAGCAGGGAATATACGAGAATCTAACAACCTGAGGCTTAAGAAGGACTTTCTCAAAAATAATATATCACATACCTGCTTTTTAAATTAGTAGTTTGTCATAACCAGCAAACAAGAAAATAGGGGTGATTTTTTTTGGTTAAAGTAAAAGACGTAGAGCATGAAAAATGCGTAAGAAAAACCTTTTCTAAGATAGGAGACAGTATTGAAATCCCAAATCTTATAAAAGTGCAAAAAGATTCTTATGAATGGTTTGTAAAAGAAGGACTAGGAGAAGTACTAAAAGATGTATCTCCAATAGTTGACTATTCAGGAAACCTAGTATTAGAATTCTTTGATTACTATATGGAAGAAAAAACAAAATACACACTAGAAGAAGCAAAAGAAAGAGACGCAACATATTCAACAAGACTACACGTAAAAGTAAGATTAATCAACAGAGAAACAGGTGAAATCAAAGAACAAGAAATCTACTTAGGAGATTTCCCACTTATGACAGATAGTGCAACATTCGTAATAAACGGTGCAGAAAGAGTTGTCGTAAGCCAGTTAGTTCGTTCACCAGGATGCTATTATGACTCAGCATATGACAAAACAGGTAAAAAAATATATACAGCAACAGTAATGCCAATCAGAGGAGCATGGCTTGAATATGAAACAGACAGTAATGACGTATTCTGGGTAAGAATTGATAGAACAAGAAAATTGCCAGTAACATCATTATTAAGAGCAATAGGACTATTAACAGATGACCAAATAATCGACTTCTTCGGAGAAGAAGAAAAATTAGCAGCAACAATTGCAAAAGACCCAATTAAAACTCAAGAAGACGCATTAATTGAAATCTACAAAAAATTAAGACCAGGAGAATTACCAACAGTAGACGCCGCAAGAAACTTATTCAACGGATTATTCTTCGATGATAGAAGATATGATTTAGCACGAGTAGGTAGATACAAATATAATAAGAAATTAAGCTTAGCAAGCAGAATAACAAATAGAGTAGCATACTCAGACATTATTCATCCAGAAACAGGAGAAGTACTTGTTGAAAAAGATGAAGTAATAACAAAAGAAGTAGCTACAGAAATCCAAAACTCAGGAATAAATGCAGTAGACGTAAAAGTTGAAGACAAAAAAGTAAGAGTTATAGGAAATGGAACAGTAGACATCAAAGCATATGTAGACGAAAAAGTATTAAAAGATGTTGAAGTAAAAGAATTAGTAAACTACGAAGTATTAAAAAATATATTAGATAACACAGACCCAAAAGACCTAGTAAAAGTAATAACTGAAAGAATGGATGAATTAGTACCAAAGCATGTAACAACAGAAGACATCTTAGGTTCAGTAAGTTATATACTAAACTTAGACCACGGATTAGGTAAAAAAGATGATATTGACCACTTAGGAAACAGACGTATCAGATGTGTTGGTGAGTTATTACAAAACCAATTCAGAATTGGTTTAACAAGACTTGAAAGAGTTGTTCGTGAAAGAATGACAATACAAGACTTAGACGTAGTAACACCACAAACATTAATAAACACAAAACCAATAACATCATCAATCAGAGAATTCTTTGGAAGCTCACAATTATCACAATTCATGGATCAATCAAACCCACTATCAGAATTAACACATA
This sequence comes from uncultured Clostridium sp., assembly GCA_948465565.1. GTDB lineage: Bacteria > Bacillota > Clostridia > TANB77 > CAG-508 > UMGS1994. The sequence goes on along the minus strand of CAOJXR010000003.1, from coordinate 32,542 downwards.
AAAGAAGAATATCAGCATTAGGACCTGGTGGTTTATCAAGAGATAGAGCTGGATTCGAAGTACGTGATGTTCACTATACACACTATGGTAGATTATGTCCAATAGAGTCTCCAGAAGGACCAAACATAGGACTTATCTCAGCACTAACAACATTTGCGAACATAAATGAATATGGATTTGTTGAGACTCCATATAGAAAAGTAGATAAAGAAACTGGAAAAGTAACTGATGAAATTGAATTTATGACAGCAGACACAGAAGACGAGTATATAATTGCTCAAGCATCAGAGCCAGTTGACGAAGAAAATAGATTTGTAAATGACAGAATAAGAGTTAGATACCTAGATGAAATCACAGAAGTTGAAAAAGAAAAGGTTGACTATGTTGACGTTTCACCAAAACAATTAGTTTCAGTAGCAGCAGCAATGATACCTTTCTTAGAGCACGACGATGCTAACCGTGCATTGATGGGTGCAAACATGCAACGTCAGGCTGTACCTCTTATGATAACAGACTCTCCAATAGTAGGAACAGGTATTGAATACAGAGCTGCTAAAGATTCAGGAGTTGTAGTAGTTGCAGACGAAGACGGAGAAATCACAAGAGTAACAGGTGATGAAATCAGAGTTAAAAATGCAAAAGGAAAAGAAAAAGTATATCATTTACGTAAATTCAAAAGAACAAATGGTGCAACATGTATAAACCAAAGACCAATAGTTAAAAAAGGTGAAAAAGTAAAAAGAGGAGACATAATCGCTGACGGACCTGCTACAGACAAAGGCGAAATGGCTCTTGGTAAGAACCTACTTATCGCTTTCACAACTTGGGAAGGTTACAACTATGAGGATGCTATCCTATTAAATGAAAGATTAGTTAAAGAAGATGTATTAACATCTATACATATTGAAGATTACGACTGCGAATGCCGTGACACAAAACTTGGACCAGAAGAAATAACAAGAGATATACCAAACGTTGGAGAAGACAGTTTAAAAGACTTAGACGACGAAGGTATAATAAGAGTTGGTGCAGAAGTTAGACCAGGAGATATCTTAGTTGGTAAAGTAACACCAAAAGGAGAAACTGAACTAACAGCAGAAGAAAGATTATTAAGAGCTATCTTTGGTGAAAAAGCTAGAGAAGTTAGAGATACATCTTTAAGAGTACCTCATGGGGAAGCTGGAACAATAGTTGATGTTAAAGTATTTACTAGAGAAAATTCAGATGAATTAGCTCCTGGAGTAAATCAAGTAATTAGAATTTATATTGCTCAAAAAAGAAAAATATCTGTCGGAGATAAAATGGCTGGACGTCATGGTAATAAAGGTGTTATCTCAAGAATATTACCAGAAGAAGATATGCCATTCATGCCAGACGGAACTCCAGTAGATGTAGTGCTAAATCCACTAGGTGTACCTTCTCGTATGAACCTTGGACAAGTGCTTGAAGTTCACTTAGGAGCAGCAGCAAGACTATTAAACTGGAAAATAGCAACACCAGTATTTGATGGTGCATCAGAAGAAGATATTGAAGAATGCCTACAAATGGCAGGACTTGAAACAAATGGAAAAACAGTTCTATATGATGGTAGAACAGGTGAAGCATTTGATAAACCAATCACAGTTGGTGTAATGTACATGTTAAAACTTCACCATTTGGTTGATGATAAAATACATGCTCGTTCAACTGGACCATACTCACTAGTTACACAACAACCTCTAGGTGGTAAAGCACAATTTGGTGGACAGAGATTTGGAGAAATGGAAGTTTGGGCACTTGAAGCATATGGTGCTGCACACACACTTCAAGAAATCTTAACAGTTAAATCAGACGATGTTGTTGGTAGAGTAAAAACTTATGAAGCAATTGTAAAAGGTGAAAACATTCCTGAACCAGGAATACCAGAAAGCTTCAAGGTATTAGTAAAAGAACTTCAATCACTTGGACTAGATATACGTTTATATTCACATGATGACGAAGAATTAGAATTAAAAGAACATGTTGAAGATGGAATAGAACTTACAGAAGAACAAGGAAGACAAATGATGGAACAAGAGCTACTTGATGAGCAAAACTTAACAGAAGTTTCAGAAGACGAATTAGAAATGGACCTAGAAGATGAAGAAGTTAACATGGATGACCTAGAAACAGACGAGTTATTTGATTCATTATTAGAAGACGACGAATTAGACCCAAACGCATTATTAGGTGATATTGACACAGAAGAGTAATTAAATAAAAGGAATGGCTAGGAATAATAGCCATTCCAATGTAAAAATTGAATACATTTATCTGGAAATTTAAAAAATCACAAAATGGAATTGCACAGCAGTGTACATTTTATTAAAAAATACAGATAGCCAAATAAAATTAAGGGGGCTACCAATCAAGTATGGAAGAATTGGAGAATTTTAACAAAATAAAAATTGGCTTAGCATCAGATGAGAAAATAAGAGAATGGTCTCATGGAGAAGTAAAAAAGCCAGAGACAATAAACTATAGAACATTAAAACCAGAAAAAGACGGTCTTTTCTGTGAAAAAATATTTGGACCAACAAAAGACTGGGAATGTCATTGTGGTAAATATAAAAGAGTAAGATATAAAGGAATAGTTTGTGACAGATGCGGTGTTGAAGTTACAAAAGCAAAAGTTAGACGTGAAAGAATGGGACACATCGAACTTGCAGCTCCAGTAGCACACATCTGGTATTTCAAAGGAATACCAAGTAGAATCGCTTTATTACTAGATATCTCACCAAGAGAACTAGAAAAAGTAATTTACTTTGCAGCATATATAGTTACAGACAAAGGAACTTCAGGATTATTAAAATGTCAAATAATTAATGAAAAAGAATACCATGAAGCAGTTGAAAAATACGGAAAAGGTTCATTCAAAGCTGAAATGGGAGCAGAAGCAATACGTAAATTACTAGAAGAAATAGACATTGAGAAATTATCAACTAGCTTAAAGAAAGAATTAGAAAAAGCAGCTGAGCAAAAGAAAGCTAAAATAGCAAAAAGATTAGACACAGTAGAAAGCTTCAGACTATCTGGAAATAAACCAGAATGGATGGTTATGAACGTTGTACCAGTACTTCCACCAGAATTAAGACCAATGGTTCAATTAGATGGTGGTAGATTTGCAACATCAGACCTAAACGATTTATATAGAAGAGTTATAAACAGAAATAACAGATTAAAGAGACTATTAGAACTTGGAGCACCAGAAATAATTGTAAGAAACGAAAAAAGAATGTTACAAGAATCAGTAGACGCTTTAATCGATAATGGAAGAAGAGGAAGGCCAGTAACAGGAGCTGGAAATAGACCATTAAAATCTATTTCAGACATGTTAAAAGGAAAACAAGGTAGATTCCGTCAAAACCTACTAGGAAAGAGAGTTGACTACTCAGGACGTTCAGTTATCGTTGTAGGACCAGAATTAAAAATCTATCAATGTGGACTTCCAAAAGAAATGGCAATCGAGTTATTCAAACCTTTCGTTATGAAAGAATTAGTTGGAAGAGGAATTGCACACAATATTAAAAACGCAAAAAGAATGGTTGAAAAATTAAGACCAGAAGTATGGGATATACTAGAAGACGTTATAAAAGACCACCCAGTATTACTAAACCGTGCCCCTACTTTGCACAGACTTGGTATCCAAGCATTCGAACCAATATTAGTTGAAGGTAGAGCAATCAAACTACACCCATTAGTATGTACAGCATTCAATGCTGACTTCGACGGTGACCAGATGGCTATTCACGTACCATTAACACCAGAAGCACAGGCAGAAGCTAGATATTTAATGCTTTCAGTAAACAACTTATTAAAACCACAAGATGGTAAACCAGTTGCAGTACCAACACAGGATATGATTCTAGGTTCATACTACTTAACTGTACAAATTGATGGAGAAAAGGGAGAAGGAATGTACTTCTCTGATAAAGACGAAGCATTAATGGCATACCAAAATGGAGATGTAAGCTTACACTGTAAAATAAAAGTAAGAATGTCAAAAGAAATAGACGGCGAAATAAAAACAAAAACAATAGAAACAACAGTTGGTAGAATTATATTCAATGAAGGAATACCACAAGACTTAGGATTTGTAGATAGAACAGATCCAGAAAAAGCATTTGACCTAGAAATTGAATTCCCAGTTATAAAGAAAAACTTAGGAACAATTATAGCAAAATGTATAAATGCACATGGACTATCTAAATCAGCAGAAGTATTAGACTATGTTAAAGCTTTAGGTTACAAATACTCAACAAAGGGTGCTATCACAGTATCTGTTGCTGATGTTGCCGTACCAGAAGCTAAAAAAGAAATATTAGCAAAAGCTGATGAAGATGTTGCTAATATAAGAAAACAATTTAAACGTGGTTTAATAACAAATGAAGAAAGATATGAAGCAGTTATCAAAGTTTGGGAAAAAGCAACTAAAGACGTTACAGAAGCTATGAAGAACAACTTTGACGACCTAAACCCAATCTTCATGATGGCACAATCTGGAGCCAGAGGTAACATGAACCAGTTAAGACAGATTGCTGGTATGCGTGGTCTTATGGCCGATACATCAGGTAAAGCCGTTGAAATTCCAATCAAATCATGTTTCCGTGAAGGTCTAGATGCCTTAGAATACTTCATTTCTTCACACGGTGCTAGAAAAGGTCTTGCTGATACTGCCTTAAGAACAGCAGACTCTGGATACCTAACAAGAAGACTTGTTGACGTTGCATCTGATTTAATAATCAGAGAAGACGATTGTGGAACACATGATGGAATTGAAATAGAAGAAATCAGAGATGGTAACCAAGTACTAGAAAAACTAGACGAAAGACTAGTTGGTAGATACTTATTAGAAGACTTATATCATCCAGAAACAAAAGAATTATTGTGTGATACAAACACAATGATTACAGACGATTTAGCTAAGAAAATTGTTGACGCAGGAATAACAAAAATTAAAGTTAGATCAATTCTTGGATGCAGAAGTAAATATGGTGCTTGTAGCAAATGCTATGGTATGGGATTAGCTACAAGACAAAGAGTAACAATAGGAGAAGCAGTTGGTGTTGTCGCAGCACAATCAATTGGTGAACCAGGTACACAGCTTACAATGAGAACTTTCCATACAGGTGGTGTAGCTGGAGGAGATATCACACAAGGTCTTCCTAGAGTTGAAGAGTTATTTGAAGCTAGAAACCCTAAAGGTTTAGCTACAATAACTGAAATAGATGGTAAAGTAACTATAAATGATGAAAAGAAGAGAAAAGAAGTTACAGTAGTTGGAAAAGACGACGCTAAGACTTATGTAATTCCATTCGGTTCAAAACTAAAAGTAAAAGAAGGCGACGAAATTAAAGCTGGAGCCCCATTAACAGAAGGAAGTATAAATCCAAATGACATCTTAGCTATAAATGGACCAGAAGGAGTTTACAACTATATTATCTCTGAAGTTCAAAAAGTTTATAGAAACCAAGGTGTTGACATCAATGATAAGCACATTGAAGTAATTGCAAAACAAATGTTAAACAAAGTTAGAGTAGAAGACGCAGGAGATACAGGATTATTTACTGCATCACTTGTAGATATGTATGAATTCGAAGCAGCTAACATAAAAGCTGAAGAAGAAGGAAAGAGACCAGCAAAAGGTAAGAGAGTATTACTAGGAATAACAAAAGCATCTCTAGCAACAGATAGTTTCTTATCAGCTGCATCATTCCAAGAGACAACAAAAGTATTAACAGATGCTGCAATTAAAGGAAAAGTTGATGAATTACTTGGACTAAAAGAAAATGTTATCATTGGTAAATTAATTCCAGCTGGAACAGGTCTAAAGAGATATAAACAAATACAAATTAACACAGAGGGACCTAAGAAAGAAGAAGGGCAACCAGAGAATACAGCAGAACCAGTAGCTGAAAATGAATAATATAACGAAAGTATTTTCGTAATATAAAAATAGCACACAATAATTATTATGTTGCGACGCACAGTTGGGTCATATTTTCAAAGAAGATGCGACCATAAAGGAACAATATAATAATTATTGTGTGCTATAAAATATTATAAAATTATTTTTAGGAGAGAATATGGAAAATCAAGATAGGATAAAAAAATACTTAGCCTTAGAAGGAAAAGTATCAATCAGTATAATAGAATCAACAAATCTAGTAGAAGAAGCAAGAAAAATACATGATTTAACACCAACAACTACAGCAGCACTAGGAAGATTAATAACAGCTACAGCATTAATGGGAGTAGAATTAAAAAATGAGCAAGACAGCATAAGTGTTCAAATAAAAGGTGACGGACCAATAGGTAGTATGGTAGCAGTAGCCGACAGATTTCCAAGAGTAAGAGCATACATGCAAAATCCACATATAGAATTACCTTTAAATGAAAAAGGAAAAATAGATGTAGGAGGAGCAGTAGGAAAAGCTGGTTATCTAAACATAATAAAAGATATAGGACTAAAAGAGCCATATATAGGAATAGTTCCTCTAATAAGTGGAGAAATAGCAGAAGATTTCGCTAGATACTTTGTAGAATCAGAGCAAAAACCTACAGCGATAGCGTTAGGAGTGCTTGTGGATAAAAATGGAGTTTCAAGAGCAGGAGGATACATTTTGTCACTAATGCCAGATGCTAGCGACGATATTGTAACAAAAATAGAAGAAAACATTAAAAAGATACCTTCAATAAGCAAAATTCTAGCAAAAATTGCAAAATTAGACGAAATTGCAAAGATAATTACAGGAGATGATAATATAGAGCTATTAGAAGAAAACATATATCCAAAATATGAATGTAATTGTAGCAAAGAAAAATTTGAAAGAGGTCTAATTTCACTAGGGAAAACAGAATTAGAAGATATTTTAAAAGAAGAAAAAGATACCGAAATTTTGTGCCATTTTTGTAATAAAAAATACATTTTTGACAAAAAAACGATTAAAGAATTAGTGGACAATATGGATAAATAGTCCTTATGTAATTCAATTGTGAATATTTTGTTATTGACTATAAATTCTTATAAAACTATAATGAATTCACTTTTGAAAAAACACATAAGGGGTATGAAAAGTGGAAAAAACAATAGAGAAAATGAATTTAACTACAAATGTTAAAGAGGAATTAGAAAAAATAAATTTAAAAACAATTTATGAATATCAAAAAACAGTTGATAATTTTGAAATTGAAAAAGTAAAAATATACACATCAAATGAAGAAGAAAAAATAGTAAGTTTTCTATTTTATGATTCAGATTTTTTTGCAGTAGATAGAATAAATTATCAAACAACAGGTATAACTAAAGCAGTAACAGAGACAACAGAGCAATCAATAATTACAGAAACAGCAACTACTGCTGAAAAACAATATTTTGTAGTAGGAGAAAACCTAAACTATAAAATCAGAAAAATTCCAAATGTAGCTAAAACAAGAAAAATCTTAAATCTTGAAGATATTGAAACAAGAATTTATGATGTATCAGAATATATTGTATTACTAAAAAAAGAAGATATAAAATTATTAAAAGTTGAAAACCAAACTGAAATAAAAGACATGAATTATTCTGAATATAAGTTAAATATTCCAAAAGCTAAAACTTATATTGAAGAATATCAAACACAAGAGGAAGAAGAACTAAAAGAAGAAAGAAGATTAGTAAACAGAATTAAGAGAATAACAGAAAAAGTTAAATATGCTGTAATAGATCCACTGAAAATATTGAAAGCAAAGCTAGCAAGAACAAATGAGATAAAGATGTTGTCTGACGGAAAACACAGTATATTTGATAAAGAAGATTAAAAAAGGGAAAACCCCCGTGGCACCGGAAGACCAGTGCTACGGGGGAAACTGTTTTTTTATACGGGTTCATGCTATTTCAATAACCTCATGCTTGGGCACGTAAACACGGCCAGCAATTCCCATAGCAATGAAAAAAGGCAGTTTTCCGTCAGGAACTACATACAACCAGCCACCAGTATAGAGATGACCATAGTAAATCGTTCCAAAACGTTTTTCAGCATTTTCCTCGCTAATGCGAATCCACATGCCATTACATACACGCTCCGCAAAGAGAACATGCCCAGTGTAGTTCTTAGAGCCAGGCTCTTTGAATGTACACCAAAGGACATCATACCTTAAAGCATCCGCGAGCTCTCTAAACGGATAAAAGAGCGTTTGCTCAAAACCAGGAAGAGAAACAAGCTCAGGAAGATCGACAGGAACATCCCAATAAGAATTGGTAGCAAAGGTAGCTGCCCTTTCAGGAATCATGCACTTTTTAGGATACTCGGAAGAAATTACTCCAACATACTCCTCAGGCTTATATTTTCCTCTAAGCGCATATGGAATGTTCGGGGAAAGGCAGAGAATTATCCTAACATCTGTGCTTGCAGTAGGCCGACTGTGATGTGCAGCACGTGCACAAACAGGCCTTGTAGGAGCGCAGATGAAGGCAATGATAAACTGCCAGATTTTTTTTAGAAATCCCATGACAACCTCCAAATTATACATTTTCCAAGGAAAAAGCGAATCAGTCTACTGGAATCACTTCCGTAACCCAGTACGACGGAACCGTGACCTCACCGTCTTTATCGAACTGGACGTTGTACTCTCCATTAACTGTAACGGAATTAGCATACATCCAACCCTGGTCTCTTGTCTCGATTTCAGACAGGTCAATGTTCATGACCTTCGGCAGAATGAGGTTTTCAAGAGACACATGAATCCATGCTCCGCCCTCGACGTGTTCTGCAAAGAACACATAGCTTACGCCATCGATATTGCGCCACAGCACATCATATCCGAGGCTTTCAGCAAGCTGCCTAAAGGGATAAAGAGTGAAATACCCTTCGGGAACAAAGTCACCCTCAAGGTTGAGCTGGCTGTAAGCGATAGACACCATTGCAGGGTTATTTTTCGACCAAGGGTCGAACCCGTGCAAAAAGCGTGCATCATAAACAGGGATAAAAGTTGTGCCAGGCAATACAGAGAACGTATAGCCCAGACCGAAGCCAAGGGGCAGTTCTTCTGTATCATCGTCCAGGAAATGCGTTGCCGCTGACAGGCACTGAACCAGCCGAACCGTGGAGAAATCGATGAGCTCCAGCTGCGTAGCAGGCGACGTCGTGTCAGGCATTTTCGCCAGCGCAGTAGTCGGAAGTGTTGCGACCATAAGCATGATCAGGAACAGGGCCAACAGTTTTTTTACGTGTTTCATTGTTTTTACCTCCAAAATTTTAGTGTGGAATGAAACATCTATATAAAGCACAACCATATGGGTCATACAAAATTAATTATAACACACTTTACATAAAACAGCAAGTTTTGGTAAATAACCTAGATAAATAAAATTAGACTAATAAAAATGAGTAACTTTATAAGAATATAAACATACCCTAAATACCTTCAAAGTATTGATTTTTTAAGATAAAAGATATATAATAAGCAAATATTGAAAGGAGATGGTACCATGCAAATAAGCGATAACGAAGTAAAACATATAGCTAAACTTGCACGATTAAATTTATCAGAAGAAGAAATGGGAAGCTATAAGAAAAACCTAGAAGAAATTCTAGAATTTGCAGATACAATAAATCATGTAAATACAGACAACATAAACGAAACAATAGGAATAAATGAAAATTATAATGTATTCAGAAAAGATGAGATAAATCAAGAAGAAAGCGACAAAGAAGCATTATTAGCAAATGCACCAAGTCAAGATGAAGGAATGTTTAGAATTCCAAAGGTAATAAATTAGGAGGATATTTGGCATGAATATAGGAATCGACATAGACGACACTATTTCAGACACATATGCTACACTTTTTCCATATGCACAAAAATATACAGTAGAGGACCTACACAAAACTGGAAGAATAAATGAAGAACATAAATGTGCAACACACAAATATGTTCAAGCAATGCATGGTTGGTCTGAGGAAGAGGAGCAGCCTTTTTGGAATAAATATTATGAGAAATGCTTATCAGAAACAAAAATAAAACTATTTGCAAAAGAAACAATAGATAAATTAGCAAAAAATAATAAAATAATATTGATAACAGCAAGATGGGAAAATGAAGAAAAAAGTATTCAAAATCTAACGAAACAATGGCTAAAAGCTAACGAAGTTTACTATGATGACATAATATTGGATGCACAAGATAAATTAAAAATTGCTAAAGAATATAATATAAATTTATTTATAGATGATAGCTTTGCAAATTGTTTAAAAATAGCAGAAGCTGGAATAGATACATTAATGATGGATACAAAATATAATAATGAATATAATGACGAGAAGATTACAAGAGTATATTCATGGCCACATATATATCAAGAATATGAAAAAATTTTAAAGGAGGGTAATTAATGGAACTATACGAATATACAGTTCATGAACTAATTGAAAAATTAGACAAAAAAGAAATAACTCCAACTCAAATAACAGAAAGCTATTTAAATCGTATAAAAGAAAAAGAAAAAGATGTACAAGCTTTTGTTACAGTAACAGACGAAAATGCAAAAGCTAAAGCAAAAGAAATAGAAGAAAAAATAGCTAATGGAGAGAATCTAGGAAAATTAGCAGGTATTCCAATAGGAATAAAAGACAATATGTGCACAAAAGGAGTAAAAACAACATGTAGTTCAAAAATGCTAGAAAACTTTGTAGCTCCTTATGATGCAACAATTGTAAAAAATATAAACAATGAAAATATGATTGCACTTGGAAAGTTAAATATGGATGAATTTGCAATGGGAGGTTCTACAGAATACTCATATTTCCACCCAACATATAACCCATGGAATTTAAACACTGTACCAGGAGGTTCATCAGGAGGAAGTGCAGCAGCAGTAGCAGCGGATCTAGTACCATGGGCACTTGGAAGTGACACAGGAGGTTCAATTCGTCAACCAGCTTCTTTATGCGGAGTTGTAGGATTAAAACCAACATATGGACTAGTTTCAAGATATGGATTAGTAGCATTTGCATCATCATTAGACCAAATTGGTCCAATAACAAAAGATGTTGAAGATAGTGCTTTACTTTTAAATGTAGTAGCTGGACATGATGAAAAAGACTCTACATCAATGAACATTGAGAAAAAAGATTATACAAAAGCTCTTGTAAAAGATATAAAAGGACTAAAAATAGGATTACCAAAAGAATTCCTAGGAGAAGGAATAAACGAAGAAGTAAAACAAGCTGTATTAGAAGCAGCGAAAACTTTTGAAAGATTAGGAGCAACAGTTGAAGAATGTTCACTAGATGTTGGAAAAGAAGCATTAGCAGTATACTACATAATTGCATGTGCAGAAGCTAGTTCAAACCTAGGTAGATTTGATGGAATTAGATATGGATATAGATCAGAAAAATTCAACAATTTAAGAGAAATTTATATAAATTCAAGAACAGAAGGATTTGGACCAGAAGTAAAAAGAAGAATAATCTTAGGAACCTACGTATTATCTTCTGGATATTATGATGCATATTATAAAAAAGCCCAAAAAGTTAGAACAGTAATAAGAAATGAATATCAAAAGTTATTTGAAAAATATGATATTATATTAACTCCAACTTCACCAACGGTAGCATTTAAGATTGGAGAAAAATCAAATAATCCATTAGAAATGTATTTAGCAGATATATGCACAGTTCCAGTAAATATAGCAGGACTTCCAGGAATGAGTTTGCCAGCAACAGTAGATTCAAAAGGAATGCCAATAGGAATTCAATTAGTAGCAAAACACTTTGATGAAGAAACAATTATCAGAGCAGCATATACTTTTGAACAAGAAGTTAAGTTTAGAGAAAAACATAAACCTGAATTTAAGAAATAATGCAAAAACATGATTATTAAGGAGGAAAATAGATGGCAAGAGAAGATTATGAGATAGTTATTGGACTAGAAGTTCACTGCGAATTATCAACAAAAACAAAAATATTCTGTTCATGCCCTACAGAATTTGGTGGAGAGCCAAACACACATTGTTGCCCAATATGTATGGCAATGCCAGGAACACTACCTGTATTAAATGAAAAAGTTGTAGAATATGCAGTAAAAGCAGGATTGGCAACAAACTGTGAAATAGCGAGAAACAGTAAAAACGATAGAAAAAATTACTTTTATCCAGACTTACCAAAAGCATACCAGATATCACAATTTGATATGCCACTTTGCTATGGAGGAAACATAGATATAGAAGATGCTAATGGTGAGAAAAAGACAATAAGAATAACAAGAATCCACATTGAAGAAGATGCTGGAAAACTAAATCATGATGAATATGGCAGAGGAAGCTTTGTTGATTTAAATAGAGCAGGGGTACCTCTTATAGAAGTAGTTTCAGAGCCAGATTTAAGAAGTGCGGAAGAAGCAGAAAACTATTTAAGAAAAATTAAATCGATATTTGAATATATTGAAGTTTCAGACTGTAAGATGCAAGAAGGTTCTTTAAGAGCAGATGTTAACGTATCCGTAAGGAAAAAAGGTTCAGAAAAATTCGGAACAAGAACAGAAATGAAGAACATGAACTCTTTCAGATCAATTGTAAGAGCAATCAAATATGAAGCAGATAGACAAATAGAAGAAATCGAAAATGGAAACAAAATAACTCAAGAAACATTAAGATGGGATGATATTTCAGGAAAAACTTTCCCAATGAGAGACAAAGAAGATGCACAAGATTACAGATATTTCCCAGACCCAGACTTAGTTGCAATTAAATTGTCAGATGAATATATTGAAAATATAAGAAAAGGATTGCCAGAATTACCTGAAATCAAGAAAGCAAGATACATCCAAGAATTCGAATTATCAGAAAAAGCTGCAAATTTTGTAACATCATCAAAATATTATTCTGATATATTTGATAAAGCAACTGAAAAATCAAAAAATCCAAAAGCAGTTAGCAACTGGTTAATGTCAGATATAGCAAGAATTTTAAACGAAAAAGAAGAAGAGGCTGATAAGATACCATTTACAGGTGATGAGCTAGGAGAATTAGTAGAGTTAATCGATAAAGGAACAATAAGCAACAATATAGGCAAAAAAGTATTAGATGAACTATTTGAAAATCCAAAAGCTCCAAGCGAAATAATCGAAGAAAAAGGATGGGTACAAATATCTGATGAAGGTGCAATAAAAGAAGTTGTATTAAAAATATTAGAAAATAACCCACAATCAGTTGCAGATTATAAAGCAGGAAAAGACAGAGCACTTGGTTTCTTAGTTGGACAAGCAATGAAAGAAACAAAAGGAAAAGCTAATCCACAAATGCTTAATAAAATGTTTATAGAAGAATTAACGAAATAAAGAACTTTATTGAAACTAAAAAAAAGAAAAAGCGCTATTTTTATAGCGCTTTTATCATCTTTTTAAAATTGAACTTTTACACTTTGTTTAGATTCATCACTTACATTAAATAATTCTGCTTGCTTAAATCCAAACATATTAGCAATAATATTACTTGGAAAAACTTCTAACTTAGTATTATAAACAGTAGTAATATTATTATATGATTGCCTTGAATTAGAAAGTTTATTTTCCGTATTAGCAAGTTCTTCCTGCAAACTTAAGAAATTTGTATTTGATTTTAAATCTGGGTAATTTTCAGCTACAGCCATAATTGACTTTAAAGCACCAGAAAGTTCATTTTCTAAATCAGCTTTCTCACTAACAGTTGAAGCATCAGACCAAGAAGTACGAAGCTCTGTAACCTTAGTTAAGACAGCCTCTTCGTGATTTGTATATCCTTTAACAGTTTCAACTAAATTTGGGATTAAATCGAATCTTCTTTGCAATTCAACATCTATCTGAGACCAAGAATTTTTAACTTGATTTCTAAGACTAACAAGACTGTTATAAGTTGCAATTACCAATATAACTAATATAACGATAATAGCAATAACAATAAATGGTGTCATACGCAAATCCTCCTTATTACACATTACAAAAAAATAATAGCATATATGCATAAAAAATACAACAAATTATAAAAATAAAGTACTAAAAATATACAAGCCTAATATAATATATAGAGAGGAAAATACGAAAAATAAATAGAAAATGTGCAAGCCTAGTCCAGCCTAAGCATAGACAAAACTAGCAAAAGTTGACAAAAAGCAACAAAAAGTATATAATCAATATGTTATTTCTAAAGGAGGAATATATGAAAACAAATGAAAGTTTATCAAAAATGATGATAAAAAGAATCATTTTTATAGCTTTAATATTAGTACTACTATTAGGAGTAGGAGTTTTTGCAGGAACACAAACAGTAAACAGTGTAACAATAAAATTCTCCGACAAAACTGAATTAACAGTAATAACAGCACAAACAAACGTAGGTGAAATATTAAAAGAAAATAATATTTACATTTTAGATGGTGAAACAATAACACCAAACTATAATGAAAATGTTGGAGCAGACAAAGTTATTACAATATCAAGAGAAAAGAAAATAATAGAGACAAACGAAAACCAAGAATCTACACCAGTTGAAGAAATAATTGAAACAAGTGCAATATTAGAATCAAATAGCGGAACAATAGTTGAAAAAATTATAAAAGAAACTATAGAAATTCCATTTGAAACAATAACAAAAGAAGTAACATCAGGAAATGGCGAAAAAGTTAATAAAGTTGTTCAAGAAGGACAAAATGGAATCAAAGAAATAACATATAAAGTAAAATACAAAAATGATATAGAAATAGAAAGAACACAAATTTCAGAAGTGATAATAAAAGAGCCAGTTAACAAAGTTGTTCAAGTAACATTACAAGTTAGTAGTAGAGCAGGAGCTGCAGCAAGAATTCAAGGAAGTTCAAGTGCATCAGCAGCTGAAGCACAAGCATACGCACAACAAAAGTGTTACAACTATGGATGGAGCGATGAAGATTATTATAATCTAGTTCTGTTATGGAATAAAGAAAGTCGTTGGAACATGTATGCACAAAATAGAAGCTCAGGAGCATACGGTATACCACAAGCATTGCCAGCAAGTAAAATGGCAAGTGCAGGAAGCGATTATTTAACAAACTATCAAACTCAAGTTAATTGGGGACTAAACTATATAAGACAAAGATATGGAAATCCATCAGCAGCATACGCACATTCACAAGTTAAAGGATGGTATTAATACTAGAATAAATATTAAACAGGTTATTATGAAATAGCCTGTTTTTTGTATTGATAAATTTACTGCTTTATGGTTAATATAAAGAAACAAATATAATCAACACCCACATAGAGATATAATAATTTTAACAGATATTAAAATTTAAACATATTGACGAGTTAACATAACTATGATACAATATACCACAGCAAAACTACAGAAATCCAGCAAAAAATAATTTTTTGGAGGCTACGACCATGGCAAGAGATGACTACCTGGAACTCAAGGGGATATGTCAGTTTGAAATGGAAATCGACCTGACATATCGGTCCATTGAAGGACCAACCGCGTACGTAATCAAGGCGATTACATTTGAAAACAGCATCAGCGACTTCAAATGTTGCCTCCTAAGTCCAGTTGTCAAATGGTCTGAGGACCTTGCTGAGGACTTTGCGGTAATCAGCATTGGCAAAGAGCCAGTATTTGATGACGAAGCACAGCGTATCATTGATGAGCGCCTGGATCGGAACGGCAACATGCTGGCGTACTGCAACGAAGAAAGTCTGGCTATCATCGTCAGCAGCAGGCTCATGCACTGCCAGACGTTAGTGAAAATGTTCACAGAATTTTTCTCTGACGACAGATGGGTGAGCTACTATGATGACAACAAAGTCAAAGTAAGCGCCACGCCGCATATTTCCTTCAAGGGAAATAGCATCAATATAAAACCAGCGACGCCTGCTGAATGATTGCGTAACGCAGGGGGCGGAGCCTACTTTCGAAAGAGAGTGGGCTCCGCCTTTATTTATTAAAAAAAATTTTTTAGCATTTGACTAAGAAAAATATATGAAAGAAAAAACTTTTAAAATTGTATGAAAAATACAATATATGTGTTACAATATATTATATATAATTTGAAAGGAGATACATTATGTCATTAGAAAAGCAAGAATTACTAAAATCAATAGAAACATTACCAGAAGAAATTGTATTACAAGTTCTTGATTATATGGAATATTTAAAATTTAATTATATAATAAATCAGACACCAGAAGAATTAATTATAAAAGATAAAGAGAATTTAAAAAAGAAATTAGAAGAAGGATTAAAAGATATTGAAAATGGTAATGTCTGTTCTCTTGATGAAGCTTTTTTAGAAATAGAAAAATCTTTATAGCATAGGAGTTTTAACATGTCAGAAAAATATAAAATAGAATTATCAATAAAAGCAAAAAATGATTTAAAAAGTATTACTATGTATATAAAAGATAAATTACAAGAGCCTAATATAGCTAGAAATTATGTAAGACAGATAAAAGAAGAAATAAAAACATTAGAATATAGTCCACAAAAATTTTCTGCTATAGATATGGAATTAAAAAATTTCCCTATTATAAGAAAGTTAATTATAAAAAATCATATTGCTTTTTATATAATAAACGAAAAAGAAAAAGTTGTAAGCATAGATAGAATTTTATATGGAGCTTCTAATTGGAAAGATAAAATTTAAAATAAATTTATTATAGTATATGCTACGACAAAGGTAATAGCCTTGAAAGAGCATATCCCGTTTGATTAATTTAGTAGATTAATCAACGCAGAGGGCAGAGCCTACTTTCGAAAGAGAGTGGGCTCTGCCCTCGTTTATTTTAAAAAAATTTTTTCACCAGTTGACTAAGAAAAAAAATATATATAATATATTATGTGGGTATAATAAATGTATAAATTTAAAATTTAAAGGAGGTTTATATGCCAAACACAGATGATGAACAAAAAGTAATCCAAATGATTGACAACTTAGTAGAAAGAGCTCAGAAAGCTTCAAAAGAATACATGAAGTTAAATCAAGAGCAAGTAGACGAAATAGTAAAGAAAATGTCAATGGCAGGATTAGAAAACCACATGAAACTTGCAAAAATGGCAGTAGAAGAAACAGGAAGAGGAATATACGAAGACAAAATAACAAAGAACATGTTTGCAACTGAGTATATATATCATAGTATAAAATACGACAAAACAGTTGGAGTAATAAATGAAAACGTAGAAGAAGGATACACTGAAATAGCAGAACCAATAGGAATAATCGCAGGAGTAACACCAGTAACAAATCCAACTTCAACAACAATGTTCAAATCAATAATAGCAGCAAAAACAAGAAACGTAATAATATTTGGATTCCATCCATCAGCACAAAAATCAAGTACAGAAGCAGCAAGAATCCTACGTGATGCAGCAGTAAGTGCAGGTGCACCAGAAGACTGTATTTTATGGATAGACGAACCATCAATACAAGCGACAAACAGACTAATGAATCACCCAGGAGTTAATTTAATATTAGCAACAGGTGGAACAGGAATGGTTAAAGCAGCATACTCATGCGGAAAACCAGCATTAGGAGTTGGACCTGGAAACGTACCTTGCTATATAGACAAAACAGCAAAACTTGAAACATCAGTAAACGATTTAGTAATGTCAAAATCATTTGATAATGGAATGATATGTGCTTCCGAACAAGCAGTTATTATAGATAAAGAGATAACAAAAGATTTTGAAAGACTAATGAAAAATGCAGGTTGCTACTTTGCAACTAAAGAAGAAAAAGAAAAATTACAAGAAGTTATTTTCGTTGCAGGAGATGACGGAAAATATAAATTAAACGGAAAAATACCAGGACAGAGTCCACACAAAATAGCAGCATTAGCAGGAATAAACATACCAGAAGAAACAAAAGTATTAGTTGTAAAAGAAACAGGAATTGGAGACGATTTCCCATTCTCAAAGGAAAAATTAAGTCCGATATTAACATATTATTCAGTAAAAGATAGCACAGAAGGAATTGATATAGCAGAAAGATTAATTGAGTATGGTGGACTTGGACACTCAGCAGTAATTCACTCAGAAGACCAAGAAACAATATTAGAATTTTCAAGAAAAGTTAAAGTTGGAAGAATAATAGTAAACTCACCATCAACACATGGTGCAATCGGAGACATTTATAATACAAACATGCCATCATTAACTTTAGGATGCGGAACATTTGGAGGAAACTCAACAACAGCAAACGTATCATCAGTAAACTTAATAAATATAAAAAGAGTAGCAAATAGGAGAGTAAATATGCAATGGTTTAAAGTTCCAGAAAAAATTTATTTTGAAGCTGGTTCAATAGCATATCTAGAAAAAATGCCAAATATCTCAAGAGCATTCATAGTAACAGACCCATCAATGACAAAACTAGGATATGTTGATAAAATTCTTTATCATTTGCGTAAAAGAGAAAAATATGTACACTCTGAAATATTCTCAGAAGTAGAGCCAGACCCATCATTCGACACAATACAAAAAGGTGTTGAAGCAATGAATATCTTCAATCCAGATGTAATAATTGCATTAGGTGGAGGAAGTGCAATGGATGCAGCAAAAGGAATGTGGCTATTCTATGAGCATCCAGAAGCAGACGTTGAAGGACTAAAACTAAAATTCATGGACATCAGAAAACGTACGTACAAATTCCCTGTACTTGGAACAAAAGCAAAAATGGTTGCAATACCAACAACATCAGGAACTGGTTCAGAAGTAACTTCATTTGCAGTAATAACAGATAAAAGAAAAAATATAAAATATCCACTAGCAGATTATGAGCTAACACCAGATATAGCAATAATAGACCCAGACCTAGTAATGACATTACCAAAGAAAATGACAGCAGACACAGGAATGGACGTTATGACACATGCTATTGAAGCATATGTATCAAACATGGCATCAGATTATACAGACGGTTTAGCAGAAAAAGCTATAGAATTGGTATATGAAAACCTAGTTCAAGCATATAACCATGGAGATGACAAATTTGCAAGAGAGAAAATGCATAATGCAAGTACAATTGCAGGAATGGCATTCACAAACGCATTTTTAGGAGTAAATCACTCTCTAGCACACAAATTAGGTGGGGAATATCATATTCCACATGGTAGAGCAAATGCAATAATCTTGCCATATGTAATAGCATATAATGCTACAAAACCAACAAAATTTGTATCATTCCCTAAATACGAATATTTTATAGCAGATAAGAAATATGCTAAAATTGCTAGAAGACTTGGATTACCAGCAAGCACAACAGAAGAAGGAGTTAAATCATTAATAAAAGCAATACAAAAAATGCTTGTTGAATTAGAATTACCAACTTCATTAAAAGAATGCGGAATTGAAGAACAAGAATTCATGGCAAAACTAGACGAATTAGCAGATAGAGCATTTGAAGACCAATGTACAACAGCAAATCCACGTCTGCCACTAGTTTCAGAATTAAAACAAATTTTAATTGACGCATACTATGGAAATGAGATATAATACAACAAATAAACAAAGCGACGCAAGATAAGTAAGATTTTGTTGCGAAAAGGAGTACTAAAATGAGAATAAGAGGATTTGAAATAGCAAAAGGATTTGAAAATCAAGGAATAAACCTACCAGTAAGAAAAACAAAAAAATCAGCAGGATATGACGTAGAAGCTGCAGAAGATTGTGTAATACCAGCATATAAATTTGGACAAAAACCAACACTTGTAAAAACAGGAATCAAAGCATATATGCCAGATGACGAATATTTAATGCTCTGCAACAGAAGCTCTAATCCAGGAAAAAAAGGATTAGTAATGGCAAACAGTGTAGGAATAATAGATAGCGATTATTATGGAAATCCAGACAACGATGGAGCATTCATGTATGCATTCTATAATTTCTTTGACCATGATCTTGAAATAAAAAAAGGAGATTGTATTGGACAAGCAATTTTCCAAAAATACTATGTAACAGATGATGATAAAGCAGAAGGAGAAAGAGTTGGAGGATTTGGTTCAACAAACAAATAAAAAAAGGAAATCTTTATGTAAATTTATTCCCAAAAGTTTTGACTTTTGGGAATTTTTGTAGTATAATAAGACTGTGCTGAAAAGTAAAATTTACCTGAAAGGAGTTGGACTTACATGTTTAATGTAGGCGATAAAGTTGTTTATCCAATGCATGGCGCTGGAATAATAGAATCTATAGAGGAGAAGGCTATTCTAGATGAGAGACAATCTTATTACATAATAAAAATGCCAGGCGAGGTAAAGGTTATGGTTCCTACTGCAAAAGCAGAAGAAATCGGAGTTAGAAATATCATAGATAAAGTTCAAGCAGAAAAAGTTATTGGAATTTTGGAACAAGAAAGCACAGAAATGTCTATGAATTGGAACAAAAGATATAGGGACAACATGGAAAAAATGAAGACAGGAAACATTTATGAAGTTGCAGATATCGTAAGAAATCTAAGCTTCAAACAAAAAGAAAAAGGACTATCAACAGGTGAAAAGAAAATGTTGCTAAATGCGAAACAAATTCTAGTAAGTGAATTAGTTTTAGCAGAGCAAAAAGAATTAAATGAAATAGAAACACTTGTTGAAAGCAAAATAAATGCTTCTTATGAAGAACATTTAACATCATTAGGACAAGGAACTACAGAAGAGAATGTTGTTAAAAAACTTATTCAATTAAACTAACTTAATATAAATGAAAAAAGAGGCTATACCTCTTTTTTTAGAATATACGAAAAAATATATAAGACACTTAACAACTTGTTTACAAATATTTTAAATAAATTAAAAATATATACAAAAATAAACCAAGATGGTATAATAAATTTGGAAAGAAAGGATGAAAAATGAATCAAATTCTTATAACAGAGAAATTATACATAACTCCAGAACTTAGAAGACAAAAGAGATTATATAAAATTGATTTTATAATTTCTGTTTTTTTGTTATGCCTTTTATTCTCATATTACATCTTTTCTGAATATGACAAATATGCTGGAGAAAAAAAATCACAAGAAATTTTAGCAAGCATGACGATCCCAGAAACTATGCAAAGTACATATGTCTATGACGATACAACAATAAGAGTAGAAGATAACGAGAAAATAGTTGTAATACTAGAAGATCCAGATTCATCAACAGTAATAGATCCAAATAACTTAGACAATTCAAAACTAACTGCACCAATGGGAGGAAAAGTAGAAACATTAGTAACAGAAAGTGGAGACAAGTATTATAGATTAGCGATTATTAGAATACCAAAAATAGACTTAGAATACGGAATAGTAGACCATTGGTCAAACGAACTATTAAAAATGTCACCATGCAAATTCCACGGATGCGACCCAAACGAAGTAGGTAATTTTTGTATAGTTGGACATAACTATAGAAATGACAAATTCTTTAGCCATGTACCAGAACTTGTAAACGGAGACATAATAGAAATAGAAGACAATTATAGAAGAAAAGTAAATTATGAAGTATATGATAAACACGTAGTAACCGAAAACGATACAAGAGACACAACACAAATAACTCACGGAAAGCGTGAAATAACACTAATAACATGTACTGACGACAGCAAAAACAGAGTAATAGTTAGAGCAAGAGAAAAAATATAAGAGAAATAAAAAATAAATAACAAGAGACACATTGTTATTTATTTTTTTATTTCTCTTACATTATATCATCTGCTCTTGTAAAAGTTAATTCTATAATGTATAATACATATGTTAAAAAACAATAAGTAGGAGAAAAGTTTGCTGATGAATGGAATTTTAAACAAACTTGACGTAAATAGTGTCTTAAATTATAGCATAGCATTAGCAATAGTTTTAGGAGTAAAACTAATCAGTCCTATAATTGCTCAAATTATAATAGGTATTTTTCATAAACTATTTAAAATAGAGAAAAAAAGCCACGAAAGTGGATTTTATGGTCCACTCAAATTTGAAATTGCTTTAATAGGATTTGGAATTGCAATACACTTCTTAGAACTTGCTGAAGGAATAGTAAATTTATACTATAAAATATTCAGAATACTTACAATAATAGCAATTTCAAAAGCAATAGCAAATTGCCTATCAACAGACTCAACATTTTTCTCAAAACTAGGAAAAGCAACAAAATTCAATGGAAATGAAGCACTAAATGCGTTCATATCAAAATTATTAAAAGTCCTAGTGTATACTACAGGAGCATTTATAGTACTTTCAGAATTAGGATATGATTTAGGAGGGTTAGCAGCTGGACTAGGAATTGGAAGTGCGGCATTAGCTTTAGCTGCTCAAGACTTTGTAAAAAGCATAATTGGAGGAATTTCAATTATAACAGATAAAACATTTGAGATAGGCGATTTTATAGAAGTTGGAACATTCCAAGGAACAGTAATAGACCTAACTTTTAGAAGTACCAAAGTTAAAGACTTAAGTAACGCAATAATTGCAATACCAAATTCAGTTATAGTTACTGAGTATGTAAAAAACTGGAGTAAGCTTGAAAACAGAAGACTTGAGATGAAATTAAGATTAGACTTAAATTCATCTACAGAAACAATAAATAGATGTATGTCAAATATTACTACAATGTTAAAAACAGATAAAGATGTTATAGACAAAACTGTATCAGTAAGACTAAGTAACATAGAAAATGATGCAAATATAATTTTAATAGTTGCATACATAAATACAGCAGCATATGACGAATTCATGTTAATAAAAGAACGTATAAACTGCAACATACTAGAAATATTAGAAAAAGAAAATATCGAGTTGGTTTATCCAACACAAAAAGTATATATGAAATCAATATAACACAAGGAGAAATATATGAGCATAGGAATTGCCTTAGCAGGAGGCGGCCTGAAAGGGGTTGCACATATAGGAGCAATAAAAGCACTTCAAGAACTAGGACTACAAATTGACTATATAACTGGAACAAGTTCTGGAGCAATGATGGCAGCATTATATGCTCTTGGATACACTCCTGAGGAAATGAAACAAATTACCAAAGAATCTTATAAAGAAATAATAAAATTCAAAAAAAGAGTATTTTTAAAAGCAGGAATAAAATTTCTTATAAGTAGAAAAATAGATTTGCAAGGAATAATAGAAGGCAAACGTATTGAAAGAATTGTTGAAAAATATGCAAATCAAAAAGAAATACATAAGATATCAGATATACAAAAGAAATTTGCAATGATAACAGTAGATGCAAAAACTACAAAAGAAGTAGTTCTAACCTCTACAAGTGACATAAATAAAGAAAAGGATGTAGAATATTTATCTAACATTCCTATTGGAAAAGCCGTACATGCCAGCATGTCCTTTCCAGCAATATTTACTCCATGTAAATATGAAAAATATTGCTTTATAGATGGTGGAACAGTAGATAACTTACCAGTAGACGTACTTAAAAGTTTAGGAGCAACAAAAACAATTGCTATAAGCTTTGAATTAGACGAATTTAAAGGAACAGAAAGCCTCTTTTCAACTATTCTAAGAGCATGTGATATTTTTTCTATGAAGGATGTAAAAAATGGACAAGACATGAGCGATGTAACAATTAAAGTCAATGCAAATGAAGTAAAGTTACTACAAATTGACGATGTAGACAAAACAATAGAGATTGGATACAACGCAGTTATGGAAAACAAAGAAAAAATATTGGGAATGGTGGAAAGAGTAAAATGAAAGCATTAATAACAGGGGCCTCTTCTGGTATAGGAAGAGAAATCGCACTTTATTTAAGTGACTTAGGATATGATATTATAGTAGTAGCAAGAAATGAGCTTGCACTAAGAGAACTACAAAGGGAAGTTAAAACAAAAGTAGAAGTAATTTCAATGGATTTAACAGACAGAGAAAATGTTTGGAAATTACACGAAATGTATAAAAGAGAACCAATAGAAGTTCTAGTAAACGATGCAGGTTTTGGAGTTCATGGACCAGTAACAGAAACAGATTTAGAAAAAGACTTAGATTTAATTGATTTAAATATAACAGCAGTTCACATGTTAACAAAATTATTTTTAAAAGACATGAAAAAAAGAAACTTAGGTTATATCTTAAATGTTTCTTCAATATCAGGATTCTTGTCAGGACCTTTAATGGCCGAATACTATGCATCTAAAAACTTTGTATTATCATATACAAAAGCAATAAAAGCAGAGCTAAAAAAAGAAGGTTCAGAAGTACATATTAGTTGTTTATGCCCAGGACCAACAAAAACAAATTTCAATAAAACTGCCAAAGTTGAATTTAAAGTAAAACCATATTCAGCAGAATATGTTGCTGAATATGGAGTAAATAAGATGTTTGAAGAAAAAACAGTTATAGTACCAGGATTGAAAATGAAATTTGTTCATGTCGCAAGTAAGTTATTCCCAAGTATTATAACAACTAATGTTGCATATGAAATACAAAAAAGAAAAAGAAGATAAGGATAGGTAAAATAATGGAAATTAGGTGTATAGGAACAGGAACAATGGGTTCTACAACTAGAGGAAATCAAAGTATATTAGTCGATGATATATTATTTGATATTGGTTCAGGCGTTGTAAAAAAAATAGAAGCAATGCAAATATATACTAAAAGTATAAAATATTTAGTTATAACACATGTTCATGCAGACCATTTTGTCGATTTACCAAATTACCTAATTGGAAGAAGTATAAGAAAAGAAAATAGCCAAACCTTACCTATTATTTGCGGTAAAGGTGTAAAAGAAAAAGCAATCAAATTATTTGAACTATGCTTTGGAGATGGAAACAAAGATAAGTACAATAATTTTGAAGAAAAATATAATGTTCAATTTATAGAATTAGAAGATGGACAAAGCTATTCAAACAATAGAATAAAACTAACAGCATATGATTTAGAACATGGAGGGTGCAAGCCAATTCTAGGATACACACTTGAAAAAGAAGGAAAAGTAGTTGGATATGCAACAGACACAACGCTATGTGAAAATGTAGAAAAAATTTGTCAAAAGTGTGATATAGCATTCTTAGATGCCACAAACACAATTCCAACAAAATCACATATGGGACTTGATGAAGTTATTGAACTTTCAAAAAAGTATCCTAAATGTAAAATATATGCTGTTCATAGAAGTGATTATGTTCATAGTCATATAAAAGAGATTAATTTTTCAGAAGATGAGCAGATTATAAAACTTTAAGAATAAACAAAAATTCACCTCATAGTATTAAAAGAGGTGAATTTTTTATGATTAAATTTACAAAAATGCAAGGTTTGGGAAATGACTTTATTTGCATGAATTATGACGATATTTCAAGATATAATTTGAAAATATTTTCAAAATTCGTCTGTGACAGACATTTTGGAATAGGTGCTGATGGTGTAATTTTATATGGAAAAAGTAGAATTGCAGATTGTAAAATGAGAATATTTAATAATGATGGAACAGAAGCTGAAATGTGTGGAAATGGCATTAGATGTTTAGCCCAATATGTATATGATAAAAATATAATTAGAAAAGATAAATTAAAAATAGAAACATTGGCAGGTATAAAAGAAGTTGAATACAAACTAGAAAATCAAAAAATAATGGCTGTCAGAGTAAACATGGGAATTCCACAAATGGATACAAGTAAATTACCAGTATATGTTCCAATCACATATAAATATAAAGAGAAAAAATGCAAACTATCTATAAATGCATCAGATAGAGAATTAATAGGAATATTTTTAAAAGTTGGAAATCCACATATGGTAATTGAAGTTAAAGATTTAAGAAATTTTCCAGTCACAAAATATGGAAAACTTGTGGAAAACTATAAGTATTTTCCTCAAAAAACAAATGTTGAATTTGTACAAATAATTGATGAAAATAATATAAAAATTAGAGTTTGGGAAAGAGGAGTAGGAGAGACTCTTGCCTGTGGCACTGGTGCAGTAGCTTCAGTATATGCATTATATAGTGAAGAAAAAATAAAAGAAAACTGCACTGTTGAACTAGAAGGAGGAAAACTAAATATAAACATAGACACACATTCTGGCGAAGTATTTATGGAAGGACCAGCTATAAATATTTTTGAAGGAGATATTGATTTATAAAGTAAATTAGGATAAAATAGGTACGTAAAAAATATAAAAATTAGGAGGAAAAATAGATGAAGGCATATGTATGTAAAGTATGTGGTTACATCCACTTCGGTGAAGAAGCACCAGAAAGATGTCCACAATGTGGAGCGCCAAAAGATAAATTTGAAGTAAAACAAGAAGGAGCAAGTAGCTACGCAGATGAACACAAAATAGGTGTTGCAAAAGGATTAGACGAAGAAGTAGTAGCTGGATTAAGAGACAACTTCAATGGAGAATGTTGCGAAGTTGGTATGTATCTAGCAATGAGCAGACAAGCAGACAGAGAAGGATATCCAGAAATTGCTGAAGCATTCAAAAGATATGCGTTTGAAGAAGCTGAACATGCTGCTAAATTTGCAGAATTATTAGGAGAAATTGTAGACGCTGACACAAAATTAAATGTAGAAAAAAGAGCAGCTGCAGAATGTGGAGCATGCGAAGGAAAGAAAAAACTTGCTACAAGAGCAAAAGAATTAGGATATGATGCAATCCATGATACAGTACATGAAATGTGCAAAGATGAAGCAAGACATGGAAAAGGATTTGAAGGATTATTGAAAAGATATTTCTAAAAATATGTTATAAATAAAAAGAAAGCACTAGTGTTTCAAAAAGGAACCTAGTGTTTTTCTTTTATATAAAATCCAAAAGTATAAAAAACCTTTTTATGGAAATACTGTAAATAAGTAATTCCATAAGGAGGTTTTGTTTGATGAACAAGGTAGAAATATGTGGAGTAAACACTTCGAAATTACCTATACTATCAAACGAAGAAAAAAAAGAACTATTAATAAAAATAAAAAATGGAGATAAAGAAGCAAGAGAAGAATTTATAAATGGAAATCTAAGATTAGTACTAAGTGTAGTACAAAGATTTTCAGGAAGAAACGAATGTGCAGATGACTTATTTCAAATTGGATGTATAGGATTAATAAAATCAATAGATAACTTCGACTTAAGCCTGAACGTACAATTTAGTACGTATGCTGTACCAATGATAATAGGAGAAATTAGAAGATATTTAAGAGATAATAATATTGTAAGAGTAAGTAGGTCAATAAGAGACATTGCATATAAAACCATGCAAGTAAAAGAAAAATTAACCAAAGAAACAGGAAAAGAACCAGGAATAGAAGAGATCGCAAAAGAATTAGAAGTAACACCAGAAGAAATTGCATTTAGTCTAGACGCAATTCAAGACCCAGTATCACTTCAAGAACCTGTATATAATGATGGACAAGATAGTATTTATATAATGGACCAAGTAAAAGATGTAAAAAATACAGACGAATTATGGGCAGAAAACATAACAATATTAGAGGCAATGAAAAAATTGAATGACAAAGAAAAATTAATTGTAAATAAAAGATTTTTTGATGGAAGAACGCAAATGGAAGTCGCAGGGGAAATAGGAATATCACAAGCGCAAGTTTCAAGACTAGAAAAAAGCGCTATAGAGCGCATAAAAAGAATTTGGAAATAAATTATGTATCAAAAATTTAAATTTCTACTAAAATAATATCTTCACCAATACACTTTATTCTAGACCATGGAATAACGATTGTCTGGTCCCCAGAAAAAAGATTAAAAACTTTAGAATTTCCAGGAACAACAATAGAAGTAATGGTTCCAGAATCAAGTTCAGCATTAACATCTTGAACATAACCAAGTCTTTTAGCATCCGTAATATTGATAACTTCTTTATGCTTAAAATCCAATCCTTTGTTTCCCATAATATCACTCCTCTACTTATTAAATTATATGAAAGAAAAGAAAAAAGGTGACTAATTTGAAAATTTCTTGGATAAGGACAGAAACTGATAATAAAAATTTTATAATACCAGAAAAACTAGGATTTAACGTTGTAGAAATAGACAGACAAGAAATAATAGATAAACAAATAGAAAAATTGGTGAAAGATAAATACGATACAATAATAATAACCAATGAGCTTGCAGGTTTTTCAGAAGACATAATAAAAAAATATGCAAAAGACAAAACAGTCAAAATTATAATAAATAAATCCTAAAATTTTGAAAGGAAAATTTATGAATCAGGAAAAACTTAAAAACATTATTATTTTAAAAGATCTTCCATCAAATCTCATTGAAGAAGCAATAATAATCTTAAAAGATAATAATTCTAAAGACAAAAAGAAAATGGAAGAATACTCAGGAAGTGAAGCGAAAAATTTAATTAAAGAATACTTCGAAAGTGAAAAGATAAAAACAAAAAAAGGAAAAAAGAAAATCTATCTTTTTGCTTTTTTCATGATAATAATTTTTATTCTAAACTTCATAAGAGTGCATATATATTAACAAAGAAACTTGGACTATAAGTCAGAAGGTGAGGTATATATGACACTAACTGAACAAGAAAAAATTCAGAGAGCAGAAGAAATTTATTATAGAAGGAATGGTATAAATTACCGTACAGAAAGACCACAAACTGTGCGAGAGCCCAAAAGTCATCCAATAAGAAATTTTCTGATAATAATAATGATAATAGGTGTCGGTTTTGCATATAGCAATAAAGACATGCTCACTTCACCAGAATTTCAAGAGAAAGTTAAAATATTTTTAAACACTAAAATAAATATCAAGGATATTTTTTCATTAAAACAAATAAAACAAGAAAACAAAACAAATGATATTAAACCAGCAGAACAACAAAGTATTCAACCTACAGTTGAGCAATTGGCAGAAAATACAGGGATAGAGAATAATGAAGTAATAGATAATATAGAAGAAAATAAACAAGAAATAATAACATACGAAGTAATATGGCCACATAAAGGAGAGATTACATCTAATTTTGGAGAAAGAGAATCAACTGATAGTAGAGTAACTGGGAATCACACAGGAATAGATATTGCAGGGAATCTAGGAGATAAAATTATTTCAGCAATTAATGGAAAAGTTTTAGAAGTATCAGAAGAAGGAATGCTTGGAAAACACATGAAAATAGAAAATGAAAATATTATTACAGTATATGCACACTGTAATAATATATATGTTAAAGAAGGAGAAGAAATTAAACAAGGGCAAGAGATTGGAGAAGTAGGAAGCACAGGAAATTCAACAGGAAATCATCTTCATTTTGAAACTATACTAAATGGTGAATATATAGACCCAATGTCAGTAATAGAAAATAATAATATCTTTATGAAAAATGAAAACCAACCAGAAGATAGTAAAGAAGGTGAAGTATGAAAATAAAATTAGATTTAAAAATATTTTTAATAGTATTAGTATACATATTAACAAAAAATATTAGGATATTTGCACTTAGTTTTATATTTATTTTTGTACATGAACTTGGACATGTACTTGCAGGACTGAGTTTAGGTCTTAAAATTACTAAAATAAATATAACGATTTTAGGATTTTCAATAGAATTTGAGAACTATGGAAAAGAAAGAAGAATAAATAGAGTAATAATAGATGCGGCTGGTCCAGCTGTAAATCTTATTATAGTAATAATGGCAGCAATATTAGGAGTAGCAGAACTTTTTTATATCAATTTAGTATTACTACTAATAAACCTTTTACCGATATTTCCACTTGATGGGGGAAGGATTTTAAAGACTCTACTTTTACATAAATATTCATATAAAGAAACAATGAAAAAAATTGAGAAAATATCAATAAATACTGCAATAATGTTAACATTTATTTCAAGTATTTCAGTATTATATTTCAAGAATATATCCTTTTTCTTAATAACAATTTATTTTTGGTATTTGATATTAAAAGAAAATAAGAAAAATAAAATTGTTCAAAAAGCCTTTAAAGTCATTGAAAACAATACATAATAATACACAGCTACAGAAAATATATAAATATATATCGTTCCTTACTGTCGCATTTTTCTTCGAAAAATACTCCAAGCTGCGCGTCACTCTACATTTTTATATATTTTCTGTAGCTATATAGTTATGCATTAGTTGCGAAAAGTCTTAAAAGATGATATAGTATAACGAGCAAAAAATAATAATAATTTATTATTTTTTCAAAAGCTAATCATATATAGGAGGCTATAAATGATTAAAATAAACGAAAACTTTTTAGAACTACAAGACAGCTACTTATTTGGGACAATTGTTAATAAAGTAGCAAAATACTCAGAAGAAAACCCAGATGCAAAAATTATTAAATTAGGAGTTGGAGATGTAACAAGACCAATTCCAAAGAAAGTTTTAGACGCAATGAATGAAGCGACCGCAGAATTAGGAAAAGCAGAAACTTTCAAAGGATATGGACCAGAGATTGGATATGACTTTTTGAAAGAGAAAATTAAGGAATATGACTATAAGCAGAATGGAATTGACATTGATATTAGTGAGATATTTATTTCAGATGGAATAAATTCGGACTGTGGAAATATCGTAGACCTATTTGCACAGGATAATAAAGTTGCAATTGCAGACCCAGTTTATCCTGTATATCTTGATACAAATGTAATGTCAGGAAGAAGCGGAAAATACAACAAAGAAAAAGGAATGTATGAAAATATTGTATACTTACCAGTAACAGCTGAGAATGGTTTTGTACCAGAACTTCCAAAAGAAAAAGTAGATATGATATATCTTTGCTATCCAAATAATCCAACAGGAACTACATTAACAAAATCTCAGTTAAAAGAATGGGTAGATTATGCAAAAGAAAATAAATCAATAATATTATTTGATGCTGCATACGAGGCTTTTGTATCTGATGAGGATGTACCACATAGTATATACGAAATTGAAGGCGCAAAAGATGTAGCAATTGAGTTTAAGAGCTATTCAAAAACAGCTGGTTTTACAGGAATTAGATGTGCATATGTTGTAATTCCTAAACAATTAAAAGGATATACTTCATCAGGAGAGGCAATTGAATTAAACAGATTATGGGATAGAAGACAATGTACAAAATTTAATGGAGCCTCTTACATAAGCCAAAAGGCTGCTGAGGCAACATATACAGCAGAGGGAAGAAAACAAATACTTGAAAACATAAATTATTATAAAGAGAATGCTAAGATAATAAAAAATGGACTAGAGGAAGCGGGTTATAAGGTATATGGAGGAGATAATTCGCCATACATATGGCTAAAAATACCTAATGGTGAAAAATCTTGGGATTTCTTTGATAGATTACTTAAAACAGTACATGTTGTAGGAACTCCAGGTGTCGGATTTGGACCAAGTGGAGAAGGATATTTCAGATTAACTGGATTTGGTACAAGAGAAAATACAATTGAAGCTATTGAGAGAATTGAGAAAATGGGAACCAACAGTTAGAAATAATAATATTATAATTCAGTTAGACTAAATGACAATTTGACAAAAACAAAAAAAACAAACATAAAATAATACTGCAACGTAAAGTAAATAAAATAACAAATCACAATAATAAAAAATAGGAAAAATGAGGGATAAAATTACGAAGCATAGTAATAATTAGAAAAAACAAGCAAAACCCTATGAATACTAAGAAAAACGTAATTTGTGTAAATAAAAAGATATGAAATCTTTGGAATTTAAATACAAATGCTAAAAAATAGCATGAAATAAGGGCTTTTGACGAATAAAATGTCGAAAGTTCTTTTTTTATGCCTATTGACGGCAATAAAAAAACACATAAAATGTAAGATATAGAAAAATACTAAGAGAAAAAGAAAGCAATTATTATGGAGGTATGCGTATGAGAAAAGAATTAAAGCAGCAAAGCCTTGAGACTGTAGAGAGAGAGAGAGAGAGAGAGAGAGAGAGAGAGAGAGAGAGAGAGAGAGAGAGAATATCTTTACTAAACATAATTGAAAAAAATAATAGTTCAAGAAAAAGAGGAGTAGTATCATTAGGAATAATATTTATTGTACTAGTAGTAGGCATATTTGCAGTACTACTATTTAGCATGCCAGAAATAAGAGAAAACACATTTAAGATATTTGGAGATCATCCTAAAGCAATAGCAGATGTAGGAGAAACGTCTGTAGGAGATGGAGTAAACGCAAGGTTCTATGGTTCAACTGGAATAGTAGAAATATATAGTACAACAAAAGGAACTATTAATAATGGAAATTTAAGAAATTTTTTTACTACATGTGGATTTGAAAATATTAAAGAAATCAAGCTATTAAATGAAATGTTTGCACCAACAGACTCAACAAAATTATTTCAATACTTAACGAATATGACTAGTATTAATGTAGAGAAACTAGACGTAAGTAAAGTAACAACTATGGGATATATGTTTAGTGATTGCTATAATTTAACTCAGTTAGATGTGAGTAGATGGAATGCAAGTAAAGTAACAAATATGAATTATATGTTTAGTGGTTGCTATAATTTAACAGAACTAAATTTAAGTAGCTGGGATACGAGTCGAATAACAATTATGCAAGGTATGTTCGATAGTTGTAAAAGTTTAAGAAATATAGAAGGTATAAGA
>CAOJXR010000002.1 GCA_948465565.1 uncultured Clostridium sp. | reverse complement strand
CCGAAAATACTTGCGAGATTCCTTGCTGGGAAGATAGGTTGTTGCCAGTTTTATATTTTTATAAAAAGGAAATCAGAGAATAAAGAATATTTATTTTGTGATTTCTTTTTTTTGTAAAAAAATTATTGATAAATAATTTTCTTATGGTAAAATATAAAAATATGATACAAAAGATGTAAAATTTAAGCAAACAATTAGGAGATAAAAATGTCAATAGAGCTAGATTTTGTAAAACAATTAACAACGACCAAAGCTGTTAAAGAAGAAGCAGAACTAATCAATAAAAAACATATAAAAGAAACATATAATTCATTAGTAGACTCACCATTTTTATTTGGAAAAAGTAGAGCTGAATTTGAAAAATTGGAGGATAAAATAAAATTAAAATTCTCATATTTATCATTAATAAAAATACTAGAAGATTACAGCGATGACTATGAAGTTGATAAAGCTGATTTAAGAGACAAGGCAAACCAAATATTTCAAAGTGCTAGTTCATATAAAGAAGTATTAAGAGAAAAAAACAAGAGAAAGTGTATTTATATAAATCCATATCAAAATTTACTTTTGGGAAACTCTGCAACAAAAGTAGATATCATTAGAGGATATGAACGACAATTATCTGTAATTAGCAAAATGCTAGATTTAGAACTAACCAAAAAAGATATAGATCCACGTGAATTAATAGAATCATATTCAACATTTTTATTGCAAATGCAGTCATTTCAGATATTATTAAATCCAGTAGAAAAAAGGCAAATAGATGAAGAAATTTTAATAAATTTTAATCCAAATCAAGAGAGATTATATACAAGAACAGGAATAGAAGAATTATCATATATACCAGAAAAGAATGCTAACATATATAAAATGACAAATAGATTTAATGATGTTATTTTATTTCAAAAGATTGGTACATTAGGATATGGAAACTATGGACAAAAATTTGGTAATTTCTCATTTAAAGACAATTCGACATTACAACATTACAGAATAAAAAAAGAATATTATAGTATAACTCCAAATGAAAATGAAGTACCAGAAAAAGAATATGACATCTTTACATATCTTAACATATCACAATTAACAAGCGACCCAGAATTTACATCACTGCATGCAGATATACTATTTTCAGATTACAATTTACAAGAAGCAGAATTACATAATGGAGGATATATAGGAGAAATAATACAAAACAATAATGGAAAATTTGACGTATACCATTATGAAGAGAAATTGTGTGCATGTAAAGAATACGAAAGACGCACTAAATATATGTAATAGAAGTTTGGAAGGTGATTAGAATGTCAAAAAGAATGTGGAAACCAGGAACTTTTGTATATCCAATACCAGCGGTAATGGTATCATGCGGTAACATGGAAAAATCGAACATAATTACTGTTGCATGGACTGGTATATTAAATACAAATCCAGCAAAAGTATATATATCAGTAAGACCAGAAAGATACTCATACAATATTATAAAAGAAAGTGGAGAATTTGTAATAAATCTAACAAATAAAAAATTAGCATATGCAACAGACTGGTGTGGAGTAAAAACTGGTGCAAAAGTAGACAAATTTAAAGAAATGAAATTAACAAAGGAAAAATGTAACTTTGTAAATTGTCCATCAATAAAAGAATCGCCAGTATCTATAGAATGTAAAGTAGATAAAATAGTTGAAATGGGCTCACATCATATGTTTGTAGCAGATGTATTATCAATAAATGCTAATGAAAAATATATAGATGAAAAAGGTGCTTTTGATATAAGTAAATGTAATTTAATAGCATATGCAAACGGTGGATATTACGAATTAGGAAATAAAATTGGCAAGTTTGGATATGCTGTTGCAAAAAAACAAAAAAAGAAGTAAAAAATTTCCTAAATCATTGACAACTGGCAAGCTTTATAATATAATATCTAAGCATGATTTATTTTATGCATCACATCGTTAAATTAATAAAATAAAACTTCACAAAAATAAAACGGAGGTGTAGTAGATGGCAGCAAAAGGACCTAGAGAATCTATAACATTAGAATGCACAGAATGTAAAAGAAGAAATTACATGACTGAAAAGAACAAGAGAAACAACACTGATAGATTAGAAATTGTTAAATATTGCAGATTTTGCAAAAAACGTACGACACACAAAGAAACAAAATAATCCTTTAGGGAGGAAAAAGAATGGCTAAAGATACAAAAAATAAAGTAAAAAGTGAAAAGAAAGAAAAGAAAACTTTCTTTAAAGATTTTAAAGCAGAACTAAAAAAAGTTACTTGGCCAACAATAAAACAACTTGCACAAAAGACGGCCATTGTTATTGTTATAGTATTACTTATATCTGCTATAGTATTTGCATTAGATTTTGCATTTGAGAATGGTTATAATTTTATAATAACAGAATCATCAAAAATGATAAATAAAGATCAAAAAACAAATACTACTACAGATGAAAACCAAAACACAGCATCAAACGAAACAACCAATAACGTTGATGAAAATGCGGAAAATACTAATAATGAAGTAAATAACAATGCAACAGAAGGAAATGTTACTGCTGAATAATATCTAAATAAAGGAGGCTACAAAAATGTCTCAAGTTGATAATAGCTTAGAGCCAAAATGGTATGTAGTTCATACATATTCTGGATATGAAAACAAAGTAAAAACTGACCTAGAAAAAACTATAAAAAATAGAGAGTTAGAAGATTTCTTCTTTAATATAGTTGTTCCAATGGAAGAGCAAGTAGAAATTAAAGATGGAAAAAGAAAAACAAATCTAAAAAAAGTATTTCCAGGATATGTTTTAGTAAAAATGATAGTAACAGAAGAATCTTGGTATATCGTTAGAAATACTAGAGGTGTTACAGGCTTTGTTGGTTCAGGAACAGACCCTATTCCACTTACTGATGATGAAATCAGAAATATGGGATTTGATGATGTTCCAGTTAATATAGATTACGATGTTAATGACAATGTAAGAGTTATGAACGGACCATTAGAGAACTTCATTGGTGTAGTACAAGAAATTAACAAAGAAAAGAACAAAGTAAAAGTTCTAGTATCTATGTTTGGAAGAGAAACTCCAGTAGAATTAGAATTTTCACAAGTTCAGAAAATTGATTAATAAAATTCATTTAGAAGGAGGTGCACATAATGGCAGAGAAAGAAGTAGTTAATGTAATTAAATTACAAATTGAAGCAGGTAAAGCAACACCAGCTCCACCAGTAGGACCAGCATTAGGATCTAGCGGTGTTAATATCATGCAATTTGTTAAAGAATTCAATGATAGAACAGCTAACCAACCAGGAATGACAATACCAGTTGTTATTTCTGTATATAAAGATAAATCTTTTTCATTTATCACAAAAGTTCCACCAGTTGCAGTTTTAATCAAAAAAGCTTTAAATATCCAAAAAGGATCTGGAAAGCCAAACATGGATAAAGTTGCAAAAATAACAAAGGAACAAGTTAAAGCAATAGCAGAACAAAAAATGGAAGATTTAAATGCAGCTTCAGTAGAAGCAGCTATGAAAATGGTTGCAGGTACAGCAAGATCTATGGGTGTTGTTGTAGTTGACTAATTAAATTATTGGGAGAATATTAAATATTCGCTAAAACCAAAGGAGGATTAAATATAATGAAAAGAGGAAAAAGATATCAAGAATCTGCTAAATTAGTAGATGCTAACAAAGTATATGAAGCTAAAGAAGCTTTAGACGTAATTGAAAAAATGCCAAAAACAAAATTTGATCAAACAGTTGAATTACATGTTAAATTAGGTGTTGATTCAAAGCATGCTGACCAACAAGTTAGAGGAACAGTAGTATTACCAAATGGAACAGGTAAAACTCAAAAAGTTTTAGTTTTCGCAAAAGGTGATAAAGCTAAAGAAGCTGAAGAAGCTGGAGCAGACTTCGTTGGAGCAGAAGAATTAGTACCAAAAATTGAAAAAGAAAACTGGTTTGATTATGATGTAATCGTTGCTACACCAGATATGATGGGTGTTATTGGTAGACTAGGTAAAGTATTAGGACCTAAAGGATTAATGCCAAACCCAAAATCAGGAACTGTAACAATGGATGTTAAAAAAGCAATCGCTGAAATTAAATCTGGTAAAGTTGAATACAGATTAGATAAAACAAACATCATCCATTTAGGATTTGGTAAAGTTTCTTTTGGAGCTGAAAAATTATTAGAGAACTATACAACAATTATAGAAGCTATAATAAAAGCTAAACCAGCTGCTGCAAAAGGACAATACATAAAGAGTGTATCAATCTCTACTACAATGGGACCTGGAATGTATATAAACCAAAAATAATAATTAGCCAAAGACAGTAGGCAATAAAATAAGACCTACCGAGGTAAAATTTGTGAAGTTAAATTATATTACTTCAATTTGCCTCGAGATTGGCAGATTGAAGTTTTTTATTGTAAAAAAATAAATATAGGAGGTGTAAAGCGTGGCAAGCGAACTAATTTTAAAACAAAAAGAAGAAGAAGTAAAAAAATTAGCTGAAAAAATGCAAAAATCATCTTTAATTCTTTTTACAGACTACAGAGGAATAAACGTTGCTGATGTTACAGAATTAAGAAAGAACCTAAGAAAAGTAGAAGGAAGCTATAGCGTTATAAAAAATAACATAACAAGAAGAGCTTTAGCTGAATGCAATATCGAAGGATTAGACGAATTCTTAACAGGGCCTACAGCAGTTATTACAACAGAAGCAAGCTATTTAGATTCATTAAAAGTTATATATGAATATGCTAAAAATAATGAATTCTACAAAATCAAAGCTGGTGTAATAGAAGGAAAAGTAGTTTCTAAAGAAGAACTATTAACACTTGCAAAACTTCCATCAAGAGAAGTACTTATTGCACAACTTGCTGGAGCATTGCTTGGAAATATTTCAAAACTTGCAGTTGCACTTGATCAAGTTGCAAAGCAAAAAGCTGAATAATTCAGCAAAAATAAAAGTTTAGTGAACTTATAATCACAAAAAATAAAATTTTAGGAGGATTTTAATAATGGAAAAAATAGAAAAATTATTAGAAGAAATCGATAGCTTAACAGTTATTGAATTATCAGAATTAGTTAAAGGAATTGAAGAAAAATATGGAGTATCTGCAGCAGCAGTTGCAGCACCAGTAGCTGGTGGAGCAGCAGCAGGAGCAGCTGAAGAAAAATCAGAATTCAACGTAGTATTAAAAGACGCTGGATCAAACAAAATCGCTGTAATCAAAGTTGTTAGAGACGTTACAGGATTAGGATTAAAAGAAGCTAAAGACTTAGTTGAAGGAGCTCCAAAAGCTGTTAAAGAATCAGTTGCTAAAGAAGAAGCAGAAGAAATCAAAGCTAAATTTGTTGAAGCTGGAGCAGTTGTTGAATTACAATAATTAATTAGAAATAATTTAAAATAAAGGGGGAACAAAAAGTTCCTCTTTATTTTTTTATAAAATTTTAATAATACGGAAAAAGTGTTGATAAAAATCATTATATAATATATTATATAATAAGACGAAAAAGTCTCATTATATAACAAAAAATGTTATATAAAATAAAAATACAAAGGGAGGAAAACATGAACGAAGAAAACAAAACAAATACTACAGCAACTAATGAAACTCCAAAGCCAAAAAAAGGTGGAGTTGCTAAAAAAATTATAATTGCTGTAGTTGCACTTATCGTTATTGCTGCAATAGTCATAGGCGTTTTATTTGCAACTGGTATATTAGACATTAACCTATCAAAGAAAAGCAAAATGGTTGCTGGTGTAGAAAAAATCGGTGAAAGACTATCAAACACAGTAGACGATTTAAGTGGAAATGCAAAAGATAGTAGTACATCTACTATAAAAATCTACAATAATCTTAATAAAGATTCAGAAGTAGAGTTATCAGGAGAAATATCTGCAAATGTGGATTCTTTTGACGTTTCTAGTAGTACTGCAAAAGTAGATAAATCAACTGTTAAAACTGTATTAGATATTATCAATTCTTCAAAATTAGGAGCAACTGTCAAATACGATGGTAAAGAAAAAGTAGCAGCTTCTTTAAATGGAAAAATTGATAATGTAGAATTATCAGGAGAAGTAGTTTACGATGGAGAAAAAGTAGCAGTACGTTCTGAAGAAATAAACCCAAAATGGTTATCAATTTCTAAAGAAGATATTGAAGAAATGATGGAATCAGAAGGTGTTGATTTTGAGCAAATCGAAAGCATGATAAACAAAATGACAGACCAAATGATTGAAACAGCAAAATCACTTGAAATCGATGAAAAAACTCAAAAAGAAATAGCTGAGAGATACAATAACGTATTAAAAGATTTTATTAATAAAAAATCAAAAGATATTGAATCAGAAAAAGATAAAGTAAAAGTTGATGGCAAAAGTAAAAATTGCGAAAAACTTACTTTAGAATTAGATGGAGACGATGTAAAAGATTTATTAATTGAATATGTAGATACTTTTAAATCTGATAAAAAGTTACAAGAAATAATTAATAAATCAATTAAAGCTTATACAGATTCATTTAATGAAATGGCAACAGTAATGGGAGAATCTAGTACTTCATTGCCAGAAATGGATAATGTGTTAGATGAACTTTTAGATAATATTGATGAATTAAAAGATGAAATCAAAGACCTAGACTTAGATATAAAAGTAGTTCTTACAGTATATGCAACAAATACAGATGTATACAGAACAGATATAAGCATATTTGTTGAGAATATGGAAATTATACTAGAATCTACATTCAATAAAGAAGATACTGTAATTGATGTAGCAATGAAGTCATCAGGAATAAAAGTTGATGTAGCAACAATAACAATAAAATCAGAGAAAAATAGTGCTAGTGTAAAAGTTGAAACAGCCGAAGGAATTGAAGACTACTTAGGAGAAAAAATGTATTTAGAAATCGTTTGCAAAAATGACGATAAGAAAACAGAACTTACTATTTCTGCTGATTTAGGAAAAAACGGAAAAGCATCAATTGCATTAGTTTCAAATGTAGATAAAAATGAAGATAATGAATATGCAGCAGAAACTTCACTAAACTTTGATATTGATATAGAAGATGTAATAACAACAAAAGGAAGCTTAAATATTAAATCAAACATAAAAGTTGGAAATGTTTCAATACCATCAATATCAGAAGCAGAAACTGTTGATGCAAATGACCAAGAAGCTGTAGCAGAATACATGACAGAAGCACAAACAAATATAGTAGAATTAATGGATAAAGTATCTAAAATAGAAGGATTATCAGATTTACTAGATATTCCTGAAGCTTTAGAATTACCAACAACTCCAGTAGAATAGCTACAGAAAATCCTGAAACACTAGAATTTCTAGAGCCTGCCTTATAATAAATATGAAATGTGCAAAAGCATACATAAAAAGCTATACAATGTAAATTGTATAGCTTTTTTAACTATAATATTTATTTCTTTGAGTTAAGAATATAGGTAATAAGGTCAGCAACAATCGCTTTATCTTTATCATCAAATAAAGATAAAGAATTTGTTATATACGTATCTAATTTTGCTTCAATAGGATCAATAATACCTGTAAATAAAGAATTTGCATCCACATAAAGAACTTTACATATATCAATAATCGTTTGAACACTAAGACCAGTCTTACCATTTTCTAATAAACTAATAAAATTCACAGATTTTTGCAATTCACAAGCAAGATTTTCTTGACTAAGCCCTTTTGCCAACCTAAATTGTTTTACATTCTTTCCAAGTGTTTGAAGAACATCCAATTTAATTTTATCTTCCATAATAAAGCACCTCTCTATTAGAATTCTACCAACAATATAATTTATACAGAAGAAAACAATACTTTAAAATATATAAGCAATACTTGAAAAGATAAAGTAATTATATTATAATTGAATTGAACGTAACAAGTGAAGGAGGGAGGAAAAAATATATATTATCAAAATAATTCTTTTAAAAATTGTAAAATAAAATCATATATGATATAATCAAGCCAAAATACGAAAGATAGAGAGAAAGAATGAACAAGGAATTTGAAGAAATCTACAAAAATGTGACTAAAGAATTATCAGATGTAAAAGTTAAAATAGATGAATATAAAAAAGACATACGAGAATCAGAGGCGCTTATAATAGGAATAATTATAGTATGTCTAGTTATTTCGTTTATAACTGATATAACAATGGCAAAATACATATTTATATCAGTATCTGCAATGATGTTTATTTTTTGTACAATTTATACTTTCGCAAACGAAAGAAGAATAATTGCACGACAAAATAAATACAGTGAAACAGCTCTTTTAGAATCTATCTCGCATATAAGAGATGAATTTACATACGAAAAAGATGAGAAAGTTTCAGGTACATATTATGGAAAAGCTGGATTTGATAGAATATACACAGATTTTGAATCAAAAGGATGTATTTCAGGAAACAGAGATGGGCATTCAATTTCAATATCAAATATAATTGTAAAAAAGAATTCAATAGAAATTTTTAGAGGTATTTTCGGATATGCAAAATTAAGCAAGAACTTTAACGAAATAGATGTAATGACTGTAAATAGCAAAAATCATAGAAAACAAAAATATGAAGTGCCATATCAAGGATTATACATGTATTCAGAAGATACTGAAAGTGCAAGAAAAATTTTTACAGATGACATATTTGAAGATGTCAGAGTTTTTACAAATTATACAGGAATAAAGCTTGAATTTATGGTAAATAAGGATTTAGTTTTTTTTAGATTTTTTGATAATAAAATTCTTACAAAGCCAATAGCGAATGATAAAAAAACAAAAGAATATATAAATCAATATTTCAATATTATTGATTTTATTTCTAAAATTGCAACAAAATTAAACCAAAAAGAAAGGGGATAAATGATGGGAATCATTGTAGAAAATGTAAGTAAAACCTATATTGACAAAAAAGCAGTAGACAACATATCATTTGAGTTCAATAAACCAGGTGTGTTTGCACTTCTAGGAACAAACGGCGCTGGCAAAACTACAACAATAAGAATGATACTAGGAATAATAAAAAAAGACAGTGGAAAAATCACATGGAATGGAAAGAATGTGGATAGAAAATCCGTAAACTTCGGATATTTGCCAGAAGAAAGAGGAATATATCCAAAAACCAAAATAGTAGACCAGTTAGTATATTTTGCAAAATTGAAAGGAATGACAAAACAAGAAGCAAATAAAGCAGTTGATTATTGGCTAGATAGATTAAAAATGACAGAATACAAAAATATGACAGCAGAAAAATTATCAAAAGGAAATCAACAGAAAATTCAGTTTATAACAGCAGTAATGCATAATCCAGAGCTAATTGTATTAGACGAGCCATTTAGTGGATTAGATCCAGTAAATAGTGACATTTTAAGAGATATCATATTAGAGTTAGTTGAAAAGGGAAAATACATTATAATGTCTAGTCACCAAATGGAATCAGTAGAAGCTTTTTGCGAAGAAATTGTTATATTAAATAAAGGAAAAACAGTAGTAAAAGGCAATTTAAGCGAAATCAAAGAAAAATATCCAGTAAATAAAGTAGAAATCGAAACAAAAGACGATATTACAAAAGCAATAGAAGGTATAGATTGTAAAATAAAAAAACATATTGGAAAAAAATATATTGTTGAATTCAATGAAGAAAAGCAGGCTGACGAAATAATAAAACATCTAGTAAATAATAATATAAAAATTGAAAAATATGAGATTGTAAGACCTACACTTCATGAAATTTTTGTAGAAAAGGTAGGTGAAAACTAATGAAAGATTTAATGACAGTAATAGGATTTACTATAAAAGATGCTGTAAAAAGAAAA
The DNA here is from genome assembly GCA_948465565.1 of uncultured Clostridium sp. Taxonomy (GTDB): domain Bacteria; phylum Bacillota; class Clostridia; order TANB77; family CAG-508; genus UMGS1994. The sequence goes on along the minus strand of CAOJXR010000002.1, from coordinate 244,464 downwards.
TCATTTATCATTTCAATGATAATAATATTAGCAATAATAGTAATAGGATTTAATGTTCCAAACGTATTAAACTCAGTATTTGGAGATGAAGAAGAAAAATCAAAAATATTAGTAATAGACTCAGACAATGTTTTTGAAGACACACTAATTTCGTTAGAAAAAGAAGAATCAAATTACGAATATACAATGATGAAAGAAGAATTATCTGAAGAAGAAATTAAATCAAAATTAGAAAATGAAAAATATGATTCTGTTGTAAGATTTAAAGATGAAAATGGAAAAATAACAATAGATTACATGGTTGAAAATTTAATGTATGGACAAGAAACAGCTCCACAATCATTAATTCAAGAATTTCAAACACAATATACAGCTAAAAAAATAATGGATGCTGGTTTAACAGAAGAACAATTACAATCAATGTTTACACAATTTGAAGTAAATGTAGTTCAAACTGCTGAAAATACAGCTTCAGGAAACATATTTGTAATGCTAATGCTAAGTATGGTATTGTTCTTCGCAATTTACTACTGCGCATTCCAAGTATCAAGTTCAATAACAACAGAAAAAACATCAAAAATAATGGAAACACTTGTAACGTCAACTAAGCCTAGCACAATAGTATTAGGAAAAACAATTGGAATAGGACTTGTAGGATTATTACAAATAGTAGTAATAGCTGGAACAGCTATTATCTCAGCAAAAGCATTTTTACCAGCCGGAACATTAGAAAATATATTTGATATGTCAAATATGACACTAAACCTAGGATTAATCACATTATTATATTTTATATTAGGATATTTCACATATGCATTACTATATGCATTAACAGGTTCAATGGTAAGCAAACCAGAAGATATACAATCAGCAAATGGACCAATAGCAATACTTGTAGTTATAGGTTTTTATTTAGCATATTTCTCAATGATGAATCCTGCAAGCAATATAAACCAATTTGCAGCATTAATGCCATTCTCATCACCTTTCTGTATGCCACTTAGAGTATTAATGGGAATTACAACAACTGGAGAGTTAATTGCATCAATAGCTATATTAGCAGTTACAATATTTATAATTGCAAAAATATCAATAAAAGTATATTCATCTGCAATATTAAACTATGGAACAAAAATGAACTTTAAAGAAATAATAAAAATGTGTAAAAATAAAAATGATTAAAAGAGGTAATAAAGTTGAAAATATATCCAAAGCTAAGTTATCAAGACTTTAGTGAAGAAATGAGAGAAATAGTTTTAAATAGTGAAGGAATTGAGCTACAATTTTTTAATGAAAATGGAATAACATCAGAATTTAACTTCAGTAATGAAATTAGAAAACGAAAAAAAGAGTTTCCACATTTAAAGGAAATAGTAGTACATCCACCATTAAATGATTATAATATTGAACTTATAATTCTTAAAGATAAAAACATAATAGAAAATCAATTAAAAGAATTAGTAAATTTATCAGAAGAATTGAATATAAAGTTAGCAATAAACTATCATACATATTGGACAAAAAATCAATATGTATCAACTGGTCTAGATAATAAGATAAAAGAACTTCTAAAAATAATAGAAGGGAAAAATGTTGTTTTACTAATAGAAAATCTATTTATGATGCTAGATGAATTAGTAGGATGTTCTGCATTAGAAATTTGCAAAGAAATAAACCATCCAAACTTGAGAACATGTATAGACACCACACACCTACATTGTAAATCAAATATATGGAAAATTGATTTTGAAAAAATGTTAAAACAAGATTTTAACCCAGATGATTGCATGAGGTTTGTAAAACAATTACACTTTGCAGCATGTTTAAATAATGATGGATATATTGAAAAATGTACTCATGGAAGAGTACATCCAAATGAAGATGAATTAAGAAAAGAGCTTGAATGGATAAAAAAATACAAAATGGAAGATAAAATCTTTGTTACAGAAGTAAGTGAAGAAGATTACTATTCAAGAAAAGACCAAATAAAAGAAATTAAAATGCTAGAAAAAATGAACCAAGAAGGATAAACTTCTTGGTTTTTTACATTTAAAATGGTAAAATTAATTGATTGCAACCGAAAGTTAACAAAAAACAACCGAAAATTGGTAGTATGCAACCAGTAGAATTTGTATAATTTGATGCATAAAGGGAGGGAGTAAAGATGAAATTATCTGAAAATCTAAAAAATATAAGAAAAGAAAATAATTTATCACAAGAACAACTTGCAGAAAAATTAGGGGTATCAAGACAGGCTGTTTCAAAATGGGAATCAGGACAAAGTTATCCAGAAATGGACAAAGTATTATTAATATGTAAGTTATTTAATTATAATATGGATGAGCTTATGAATGAAAATATAAAAGAAGTAGAAGAAAATAAGCAATCAAAAAATAATATAAATAAGTACATAGATGATTTCTTTGGATTTATTACAAAAACTGTTGATATGATAACTAGCATGAGCTTTAAACAAAAAATGAAATGTTTAGCAGAAGAGGCAATAACAGTTATTGTATTGTTATGTATATTCGGAATTATAGGAGGTATTTGCTCTGGTATATTGAGCAATATATTTTATGGAATTAATTCTACTGCCTATAGAATTATAGGCAACATTCTAGAAACAATATATGGAGTAGCAGCTTTAGTTATTGGAATAACAATATTCCTACATATATTCAAAATAAGATATTTAGATTATTATGAATTTGTAAGAGAAGACAAAAAAACAGAAGAAATAGAAAAGAAATCTGAACAAGAAAAAATAGTTGTTGAAAAAAAGCAAGAGAAGATAGTAATAAGAGATCCAGAAGATTCACAATCAAACTTCTTAACAGGAATATTTAAAATAATACTAATTTGGATAAAAATTTTTGTGGCATTCTTCGGATTCTTTGGAGTATTTACCTTTATAGGATTAATAGTTTTATTCATATTAAGTTTTATGTTCGCAAAAACTGGATTAATGTTCTGTGGAGCAATTCTTGGAATATTAGCAGGATTAATAATAAACTTTATTTTCTTAGAAATAGTATTTAATTTTATTGTAAATAGAAAATGTAAGAAGACGAGAATAGGAATTATGCTAATTGTAGCACTTATATTAGCAGGAGTAGGCATAGGAATAGGTTTTATAGGAGTTACAGAATTTAAGTATAATCCTACAATAGAAAATGAAATAGTACAAAATTACGAATTTGAGATGACTGACAATTTATCTATAAACAAATGGGGAGAGTATATTGAATATATAACAGAAGAAAATAACACAAATAAAATCAGAATTGAACTAAAAAGCTCAAAATATACAAACGCAAAAATAACACAAAGAAATGAAACTATATATGTTCACTATGAGCAAAATCCAGGCAATTCAATAGAAATTTTAAAACAAGTAATGAAAGATATAAATAACAAAGAAATAAGAGATTATTATTTCCCAAGAGTTATTGTATATGGTTCAAAAGAAAACATTGATAAACTTCAAGAAAATAGAGAAAAGAAATATAACCAAAGCCTTGAAGTAGAATTACAAGAGCTAAAAGAAGAAAACTATGAATTAGAAAGAGAAAACAGAAAATTAAGAAAACAAGTATATGAGATAGATGGCTAGAAAAAGGTTCCTATATAGGAACCTTTTTAATATTTAAACCGAAAATTGCAAAATAGGAAAAAAATTTAAAACAACAAACATAAGAACAGCAGAAAATATCCCATTAAAAATTTTTCCAAAAATATATGGTTTTATTGACAAATCAGTATTAGCAATAGTACTCCAAACTTGCAAAAGAACGCAAACCCCACCTGTACCAAGTAGAAAAGCTGTAATAACTAAATTCCAAAGCAAAGATGAACCAGAAATCATAGAAATCGATTTTATACCATGTGTTATCTCAATAAGTCCCAAAATAGTGGATTCAATCCATAAATTATTAAAACAAGATAAAACACCAGAAGATTTTATCATTGAAATTATCAACGAAAATAGTATAACAAATCCACAAACATTACTCAAAGTATAAAATGCTTTCTTAATACTTTTACTAACCACTTCTCCAAAAGTAGAAAAAGATAATTCAGAAGAAGCGGAATTTCTAAAATCGCCACCATATATTCTAGCAAAAACAAATCCTGTAAAAATACTAGAAACAATATGAACAGCTAATAATAAAAATCCAATTGTACGATTTAAATAAATACTACAACCAATACTTCCAATAATAAATAAAGGACCTGCATTATTAGTAAAAATAAGCAATCTTTCGCCTTCTTTTTTTGAGATAGAATTCCTATTTCGTAAATCTGAAACAATTCTTGCACCAACAGGATATCCGCTAAGTAATCCCATAACAAAAGGATATGCGCCAATACCAGATACCTTAAATAATGGTTTCATAACCTTCTCAAATTTAGCCGATAAAAACGGAATTACGGAAGTATAAGTAAGTAGTTCACACACAATTAAAAATGGAAATAAACTAGGAAATATTGCGTTTAAAAACAAATCCAAAGCAGTTTGTACAGCAATAATATTTGTAGAAGAAAAAAATATAAGACAAACTGCAAATATAATAATAAAAAAAGTTAAAAAATAATTACTCACATTTCTCATGATTTAAATATATTACAAAGAATAAAAAAGTATGAATATTCTTTTACTCATCCTATAATAAATCTTTATACAATATCTAAAAAATTTATTGACATTTACTGACAAATATAGTATCATTCGATAAATTTATAATTTAAGAATGAAAGGAGACTAAGTATGAAAAAAGAATTAAGCGACTTTTTGAAAATAGCGTATGAACATGGAAAAATTAAAGAATTAAGAGATGCATTTGAGGAATTTCCAGTAGAAGAAGAATGGCATAAAGGAAAATTAGAAAATGTATTAAAAGAAGATAGTAAATCTTATATGCTATATGAGATTGGAGACATTGTATTTGTTAGAGAATATATTTATTCTGATGGAAAAATTGGAAATAACCATTTCTTCGTAATAATTGACCAAGATAATACTGCTGTTCCTATTGAAAACTTTGGAATGCTTATATCTTCTAATTTAGATAAACTTAAATTTAATGCTAATAAATTCTTAGAAAAAGATAAAATAAATAATCTTCATAAGGATAGTATAGTAAAAACAGATGTTATATATAAAATTTCAAATGAACAAATAATTTTTAAAATTGGTAAAGTTGATGATGAAAAAATAGAAGAATACAAAAGAAGTTTTTACAATAGTTTAAAAGATAAAAATGATAATTAAAAAATATGAATAAAATAATATACATATTTCTTGCGTTTCCACAACGTCTAACAAAATATGAATATTATTTTACTCATACTATAATAAATCTTTATATAATTCCATCATACGAGAAAGCTCAAAATACGAAGGATTTTCCTCAAAACCAAAACTATTAAGCTCAGTTACAACATCCTTTTCAACATCAGAAAGATTCATAAAGACAGACTTTTTAAGAAAAACAAGAGTAGAATACTTAAAACTAGAATCCTTTTCTTGAACTCTCTTAGTCAAAATATCAATAATTTCATTTCTCAATAACGAAATACAAAAACTATAATCTTTATTATTCAAATGCTCAGAAAATAAATTTTTATCAAAGCTCATAATCCGAAATTTCTCCTTTACCAGAAACTTTAACCTCTTGTTTAACATACTCGTCACCAAATTTTATATAAACTTCGCCAGTTTCCAAATCGATATATCTTTTTTGAAAAACCTTTTTCTCCCTACCTTTAGAATCAAAAACAGAAGTCTTTAAATGCTCAGGAGCATGCTTTTCATCTATGAAACCAAGATGAGCAACAACATTAGGATTTTTATAACTTAGAAGATCTTTATTAGCTTTCTTCAAAATTGATTTATGTTTTTCAGTAAGAGGAAAAACTAGAGGTGAAGGTAAATTAGCGAAATCCTCATTTCCTTCATATACAGGCAACATTGTATTCCCATTAATAGATTTTAGAAAATCACATAAATCATAACGACTAACATGCATTCTAACAGGAGCAGAAAAACCTGCATCAACGCCAAGAACTACCAATGAACTTTTATCAGTAACAGAATCTAAAACAATTCCTGCATTAGGAAACTCAAAAGAAAGGACATTATCAAAACTTGCAACAATAGCATTTATAAAGTCATCCTTCATCATATATGAATTCTCAATTGGATTATATAATTTAGCATAAAATTCTGCATCTTCTGCAAGATTATTTTTAGCACCAGGCAAAATTTCAGAAAAATACTCAGAATATTCATCATGCCCATCAGTAGTAAATTGTTTTTTAAGCCTTTCAATAAATGGATCATAAGAAAAATATCGTATTTTTTTATCAACATCATCTGTTTTATTATCACCAGTAGATTCGCCATTTACTTCTAATTGTTTTTCTTGAATAAATTTAGCAGTAGGCAGATACAAAACCCCCATTTTCACTAATATTTTATCAATATCATCAAGACTAATATCTATTTTAATATCTTCACCAGGTTTACTAGCCAAAATTTTAGAAATAAAATCAAAATCAATAAGTGCAAACATAGCCTCAGAATATGAGTTTAATTCTTTAGCATATCTATTAAGCCAAAAAGCATGAAGAGCAAATAAATCTTCTATAGCAAGATTTTTATTACTTAATAAATAACTAGAAGAAAGAGTCTCTCTTACTTTATCTGGATTAAGAATTCTATTTATATTTGCTTTTCTCATAGCAGGAGTTATAAATTCAAAACAACTTGAAAACTTTTCATCAGGCATACCATTATTACAAAATGGAGTAGCAAATTCAGGAAAACCAATATTACACATCTGAAGAACATGAGACACCATATAATCATTCAAATGTCCTTGATAATCCAATCTCTGAATAATTTTTTCTGTTGAATTAGCTAATCCTTTTCTAAGATGAGTTTCAGACAACTTCACAGTTCCAGGCAAAAGACCAAAAGAACCATTTAAAAAGAATTTTGCACGAGTTACGAATGCTTGTCTAGTAATAGGTGATTTATAGCACTTAGAAAATGCAGTTATCTTTTCCAGTTTAGCTTTATCATTCATAGAAGAAACAAAAACTTGCGAAACTTGAGGTGCAGAAAAATTTTTACCAAAAAAATCACTAGAAATAGTTTCTAAATTTTCTGCAAGTAATTCATCAACATTCTTATAATTTTCAGGTGTGGATTCAAAATAGCTACTTAAATATTCATCAAAAATGCTCTGTTTATAACAGTAAACAAAATAAGATAAATATTCATCAAAAGAAGAACATTTTTGATAATATTCTTTTTCAAAATCAACATCAGAATTTTTTATAGCTTCTGAAATTTCAGCATATTTTTTAGGATGAGATATACAATACTGAGCACAAATATAACTCATATATTCATAAAAAATTGTAGAAGATTCAAGAACTACGGTAGAATTATGAGCTATTTCAGTTAAAATAATTTTTTTCATATCTTCATAAGTAACCCCAGGATTAAGTTCTTTTATCTCTTGTAAATGGCGCACAACATCATGAAGTTGATTATGAACATACTTAGCCTCGCTACGCTTTGAAGCTACTCTAGCTTGCGATCTATCTAATTGTTTTTGAAAATAAGTTCGTTTATCCATTATAATACACATCCTTTTCAATATGGTTAACATAAAAATTATAACACGGATTTACAAACTTTACAATAATAGCCAATGAAAACGTTGAATTTATGGCAAAAATGTGATAAAATATAAAGCTGTTGAAAGCGTATATTAAAAATGAAAGAACATAATATATTATATAAGGAGATAAACATGAACTCTATTATAAAAATTGTTCCTAATGTAAAAAAATATAAGACATATATAGAAGATGTAAAAAGTGGTATAACACCAATAATGGTTTCAGGACTTACAGATGCAGGAAAAATCCATTTAGCATATTCTACTCATTTTTATGGTGAAAAACCCGTATGTATAGTCACATATAATGAAATTCAAGCTAAAAAGTTAATCAAAGACTTAGAATATTTTAATGACGATATTGAGTTTTTTCCTAAAAAAGAAATATTTGCATATGATTATTTAGCAGAAAGCAAAGATAATTTATTTTCAAGAATACAAGTATTAAATAATATATTAAATAAAAAATCAAAAATAATTGTAACAACTATAGAAAGTCTAATGCAACCAATGGTTAGTAAAGAAGTTCTATATAAAAACATAATAAAAATTAAAGTAGGACAAGAAATAGAACTTGAGAAATTAAAAGAAAACCTAATTAAATTAGGATATGAAAGATATGACTTAATAGAAGGAAAAGGACAATTTAGTATAAGAGGAGGAATAGTAGATATTGCTTTAAGTGATAAAGCAGGCATTCGTATAGAATTTTGGGGAGACGAAATTGACTCAATTAGAAAATTCAATATATTAACACAACGTTCAACAGACATGATTGACGAATTTCAAGTATATCCAGCATTCGAATATATTCTAGAAGATGACTTAGAAACAGTTTGTGGCAGAATAAAAGAAAGTAAGTATGCTGGTGTTTTAAATGAAATAGCTGAAGAAGATATTGAACAAATAAAAAGTGGTGATTATATTGCAAAAATAGATAAATATTTTAACTGCTTTTATACAAAACATCAAACATTTTTAGATTACTTAGGAAATGACTTTATAATATTTTTAGATGAAATTGCTAAAATAAAAGCAAGGTGTGAAAACATTATAAAAGACAATGAAACGGTAATAAAAAATTTAGTAGAAAAAAGAAAAATTCCTATACAAATAATTACAGAAATGAAAGACTATATAAAAGTCCTAGACAAAACAAAAGAAAAGCAAGTAATATATCTTGAGAACAAAGAAATTGGATTTACAGATATCCAAAGTATGCATGCAAAAAGAAACGGATATAGCTTTAGCTATAGGGAGGTCAACTTTTTTCGTAGTTCAATGGATTTATTGTTTGAGGAATTACAAAAAGCAAATAACAAACAAAAACAAACAGTAGTCCTTTGTGGTAGTAGCGAAAATGTAAAGAAATTGGAAGCTCTACTAATAGAGAAAAAAATACATTATATAGTAGATGAAAAATTAGAAAAAGACATAGTTCCAGGGGTAGTAGTTCTTACAACTGGGGCTATTTCCACTGGATTCGAAAGCTTTGATTTAAATCTTCTAGTTATATCTGCAACAGAACTATTTACAACAAAAGAAAAGAAAAAAACAAGACTATCTCAAAGCTTTAAAGAAGGAGAAACAGTAATTTTCTCTGATTTAAAGATTGGCGATTTTGTAGTACACAGAACACATGGAATAGGTGAATATATAGGTGTAAATACTATTAAAGCTGATGGAATAACAAAAGATTATATAAAAGTAAAATACAAAGATAGTGACATATTATATATACCAATAAGTTCATTAGACAATATTAGAAAATACATTGGAGCGGGAAATGGCGTTCCAAAAGTTAACAGACTAGGAAGCAAAGATTGGGAAAACACAAAAACAAAAGTAAAAAACAACTTAAGAGAAGTTGCAAGAGAACTTATTGAATTATATGCAAAAAGGCAAAATGCACCAGGATATGCGTTTTCGTCAGACACAGTATGGCAAAATGAATTCGAAGAAAGCTTTCCATTTGTTGAAACAGATGACCAATTAAGATGCATAGACGAAATGAAAAAAGATATGGAAGCCGCAAGACCAATGGATAGACTACTTTGCGGAGATGTTGGATATGGGAAAACAGAAGTTGCAATAAGAGGAGCTTTTAAAGCATGTATGGACCAAAAGCAAGTTGCATACTTAGTACCAACAACAATCCTAGCAAACCAACAATATGAAAGTTTTAAAGAAAGAATGGAAAAATTCCCAATAAGAGTGGAATTATTAAATAGATTTAAAACTAAAAAAGAACAAGAACAAATAGTAGAAAAGTTAGAAAAAGGCGAGGTAGACGTAATTATAGGAACACATAGGATACTAAGTAAAGATGTAAAATTCAAAAATTTAGGACTTCTTATAATAGACGAAGAACACAGATTTGGAGTAAAAGATAAAGAAAAAATTAAACAACTAAAAAATAATATAGACGTATTAACAATGACAGCAACTCCAATACCTAGAACACTTCACATGTCTATATTGGGAATACGTGATATGTCAGTAATTTACGAACCACCTCAAAATAGAAAACCCGTTCAAACTTATGTACTAGAATATGACCCAGAAGTTGTAAAAGAGGCAATAACAAAAGAGTTAGAGCATGAAGGTCAAGTGTTTTATTTATTTAATAATGTTGAAGGGATAGAAAGAAAAGCAGCACAAATTCAAGAATTGGTTCCAGAAGCACAAATAGGCATTGCACACGGGAAAATGTCAGGTAGAGAACTTGAAGAAATAATGCAAGACTTTATTGATAAAAAAATAAATGTATTAATATGTACAACAATTCTAGAATCTGGAATTGATATACCAAATGCTAATTCAATAATTGTTGAGAATGCTGATAGACTAGGACTAGCACAACTTTACCAAATAAGAGGACGTGTTGGAAGAAGTGATAAGCAAGGTTATGCATATATTATGTATAAAAAAGACAAACTATTGTCAGAAGTTGCTGAAAAAAGATTAAGAGCGATAAAAGAATTTACAGAATTTGGTTCAGGATTTAAAATAGCAATGAGAGATTTAGAGATAAGAGGAGCAGGAAGCATTTTAGGAGAAATCCAGCATGGACATATGGAACAAGTAGGATATGACATGTACTGTAAATTGCTAGACCAAGTTGTAAAAGAAATGCGTGGAGAAGAAGTTCAAGAAGAAATTGATGTACAATTAGATTTAAATGTATCAAGCTACATACCAGACGAATTCATAGAAAATTCAGCACAAAAAATAGAGATTTACCAAGACATTGCTTTATGTAAAAATGAAGAAGAAATTAAAGATATAGTAGATTCTATAATTGATAGATATGGAGACTTACCAACAGAAATTGAAAAATTAATTGATGTTGCTAGAATAAGAAATGCTTGTAGAGCAAAAAATATAATAAAAGTAGTACAAAAACAAGAGAAGGTTATATTCTATTTTGATGAGAAAACATTTGATTTTGAAGTTGTAGATAAAATAATAAAAAAATATGGAATGAGAATTAAATTTTCACCAGCTAAAAATCCATATATAACGTATTTAATGAAAAATAGCAATGACGTATTAGGTGAAATAAAAGGATTCTTAAGTGAAATATAAGAATTAATTATATTATAAAATAATAAAAACAAATAAAATGAAGATATCGAGAGATAATTGTTCATTTATAGTAAAAGCGAGGTAGAAAAATGTTAATTACCAGTAAAGATAATGATACTATAAAATTCTTAAAAAAGTTAAAAGATAAAAAATACAGAGATCAGGAAAATGCATATATTATTGAAGGTGCAAAGTTAATAAAAGAGGCCATACAAGAGAATATAAAAATAAAAATGGTTATTTTATGTGATGGATGTAGCGCAGAAAATGCAATAGATAGTGACTTAAAATATGAAATAGCAAAATATGAATGTATATGTGTTTCAGAAAAAATATTCTTAGGGTTAACAAATGTAGTAAATCCACAGGGAATACTTGCTGTTGTAGAGAAAAATAATAACACAAATGAAATTGACTATAATGACAATTTGTTCTTAATATTAGACGACTTGCAAGATCCAGGAAATATGGGAACAATACTACGTACAGCTGATAGTATAAATTTAAAGCAAATAATAGTATCAAAAGGAAGTGCAGATGTATATAATCCTAAAGTAGTTCGCTCAACTATGGGAGCAATTTTCAGAATAAAAGTAATTGAAAGTGACGACCTTTCAAAAACGATAAAAGAAATGAAGAAACATAAAATAAAAGTTGCAGCAACAAGCCTTCAAACAGATAAAAGTATATATGATATAAATTATGAAAAAACAGCTATAGTTATTGGAAACGAGGCAAATGGAGTATCAGATAAGGTTTTAGAAACAGTTGATGAAAAGATAAAAATACCTATGGCAGGAAAAACAGAAAGCTTGAATGCGTCAGTAGCAACAGCAATTGTGTTATATGAAGCGGTAAGACAGAAGATGACGAAATAGAAGGAACATAATAAAAAGGTGTAGATAAATTCAAAAATGAATATCTACACCTAATTTTATTTTGTCAATAATTCCAATATCTTAGGGTAAATTTCCTCAGCCCTATTATTCCAATTATCAACTATTGATTTTGCTTGTTCCTTAGAACCAGCAAATGTTTGAATTTCAAACATTATATTATTATTCTCAACAATTTTACATTTTACAGTAAAATGATTTTCATCAATTGGAGTATAATCAGAAGAAATAGAGAATTTATCTTCTATATCATCTAAATTTTCCTTCAAATTATTATCTACTTGTAATTTTAAAATTCCAGGAATCATATCAGCAGTAAGCTCAATAGCTCTTTTACCTTCAGGAGTAATATCATATAAAAGTTCTTCATCCTTTTTATACGAAATAACATATTTATTTTCAATCAAGTCTAACAAGAATTGTTGGAAATAAAAATAATTTAACTCAGTAATTGAAGTAATTAATTCTAGCAAAGCCTTCTGATTTATAGGCTTCCCAATTTTATTCAAAATATATAAAACTAATAATTTATGTTCAGCAAGGCTTGAACTATCTTCTGCTAATTTCATAATGCAACACATTCCTTTCAAAAATTAAACATCATAAAACAATATTGTCATTATAACATAGTTTATAAAAATTGAATAGTAAAAATAGAAATAAAATAAAAATGTCGAAATAAGGCGATGAAAAAAGCTTTACAAAGCGAAAAAATCGTATTATTATAAAAACAATAAATTGCAATTTAGTTCAAAAATTTTTAATAAAGGCTTTCAAAAAAACTTTTTTTCAAAGAAATTCTAAACTTAAAAATCCAAAAACTTTAATAAATTAAAAAATAATGGAGACATACTATGAAAATAAAACAATCAATAGTAGTACTTTTAATGCTGCTAACATTTACTCATCAAACAATAATTACAATATCAAAATATGAATTTAAAAACACTATGTCCATAACCAATTTGAAGTTAGAAAAAAATGCAAAATGGGAAATAGAAATTCCAAAAATAAATTTAAAAGCAGAAATAAGAGATGGAACAGATAGTGAAAATTTGAATAAATATGTTGGCCATTTTACACGGAAGTGGATATATATGTGGAAATGTTGCATTAGCAGCACATAATAGAGGATATAAGGTTAACTATTTTAAAGATTTGAAAAGTTTAGAAATCGGAGACGAAATAATATATAGGTATAAGAATATAAAACTTATATATGTAATAGTAGAACACAAAGTAATAAAAGACACAAATATAGAAGTAGTCGAAAACACAAATGAAAACATGATTACACTAATAACATGTGTAGAAAATAACCCCCAAAACCGAAGATGCATCCAAGGTAAATTAAAATTTTAAATAAAGAAGAAAGTAAAAACGAGCCAATAACAAAGTTTTTTATTTCATCGAAAGGAAGAAAAATGATAAAAAGAATAAAAAAGGTAATACCAATTGTCATAATGTTAGTTATATGTATGTGTACAAGTATTGTAAACGCATCATTTAGTATAGAAAAAGCAAGCCTATACAAAGGCGATAGATGTAAATATTTATTTAAAAACAGAGCAAATGGAGGATTAATAGGTGCAGTAAAGGTTTTTTATAATCATAATGGAAAATCATATCCAGCCTATTGCATAAATCGAGAACTAGATGGAGTAGGAGAAGTTGAAGGCTATGATGTAACTATAAATCAAGCTGTAAGTAATCCATTAGTATGGAGAGTAATTATAAATGGATATCCATATAAAAGTTTAGAAGAACTTGGAGTTGCAGATGAAGACGAAGCGTTTACAGCAACAAAGCAAGCAGTATATTGTGTTTTATATAATAATGATGCAAATGACTTTTTTAAATATGAGCCAATAGGCGAGGCAGGTCAAAGAACATTAAATGCAATGAAGCAAATGGTATATAAAGCAAGGAATTCTACTGAAACAAAACCAAGTAGTAACATAAATATAAATCAGATTACAAATTGGGAAATAGACAATACAAAAGAGTACATAAGTAAAACTTTTGAAATTACGTCAGAAGCCAATATACAAAGCTATAACATATCAATTACAAATGATAAAGAAAAACAAATAAAAATTACAGATTTAAATGGAAAAGAAATATCAAATGAAATAACAGAAAAAAGATTTAAAACTATGATACCAATACGATTACTAGAAAAAGACGATAAATTTGAAATAAAAGTATCAGGAAAAGTAGAAACATATCCAATATTATATGGAGCATCAAACAATGCCAATCTTCAAAATTATGCTCTAACAGGAGAAAAATTTGAAATAGGAGAAGAAGTGTAACTGTAAATTACAGCAAAAATTCTAGTAAACTAAAAATTATAAAACAAGATGAAACAGGAGCAAAAAGACTAACAGGAGTAGAGTTCCAAATTTGGAATGATAAAAATGAATTAGCATATACAAATCTTAAAACAGATGAAAACGGAGAAATTTCAATAGAAGGAATTTTACCAGGAAAATATTTTTTAGAAGAAGTAAATTCAATTGATGGATATAAAAAGCTAGAAAACAAGATAGAATTTGAACTTACTCTAAATGAAGAACTAAAAATAACTGTAAAAAATCCTAAAGATGAACCAGAAATAAAAAAGGAAATAAAAGAAAGAAATCAAACATATTCAGAGAAAATGAATAAATTGCCAGTGACAGGGATGTAAGAAAAGAAAAAGCATATAATCATATTCATAAAACTAATTTTTATGGTAAAAAATGATAAAAATATAGTAAAAGATATATCATGATGATATAATAAAGAAAGGAACTTGATATGGATAATATAACATTAATGAAACGATGAAATAATACTTTTTGGCTCCTATGCAAAAGGAACTGAAAATGAAAATAGTGACATTGATATTGCAGTTATTTCAAATGATTTTGATGATATTTTTGAAGATGGAGCAAATCTTATTGGACTAACATGGAAGATAGATACCAGAATTGAGCCACATCCGATACTAACGGAAGATTACAAAAATATAGCAACACATTTAATGCAAGAAATTATAGATACAGGAATAAAAATTGCGTAATACGGTATATAGTACAATAAATTTAATTTGGCAGACACTGTCTGCCAAATTTTATACTACACTTGTTTTACTATATTCCCAATATTTTTTTAGCTCTTTCCAAATCCTCAGAATTTGCAGTACGAGTTGCTTCTAAAGCATACTCAAACCCTAATTCCTTCCACTTAAACTTACCCAAATCATGATATGGTAAAATTTCAACTTTTTCAACATTTGACAAAGTTGAAATAAAATTCTTCAAATCGAGTAAATCTTTTTCGTTATCAGTATATCCAGGAACAAGTACTTGACGAATCCAAACAGGAATATTATGAGCATCCAAATATTTAGCAAAGTCCAAATTATTTTTATTAGATAAACCTGTTAAAATTTTAGATTTTTCATCATCAATATGTTTAATATCAAGTAAAACCAAATCAGTATATTGCAATAATTCTTCAATATCAGGATTAATTGGAATACTACCAGCTGTATCTAAAGCTGTATGAATATCAGAGCTTTTCAATTTTTTAAATAATGTAGTCACAAATTTAGCTTGAAGCAAAGGCTCTCCGCCAGACACTGTAACCCCACCACCAGACGATTTCATATATGGAATATATCTTTTAATTTCACTAACCAAATCATCAACATTAGTTTCATTTCCAGCATTAACTTCCCAAGTATCTCTATTATGACAATATAAACACTTAAGTGGACACCCTTGCATAAAAACAACAAATCTAATACCAGGTCCATCAACAGTACCAAAAGTTTCTATAGAATGAACACGCCCTAATTTTAATTCCATATATGCCTCCTTTCCCAATGCATACAGGTAAAATAAGATTGCTTATATTACAAGGCAAAAATATCGATTAAACACCGGAGTGTACATTTGTACATGAGGATTTTAATCGATATTTTTAACGCAGTAAGATGAGTAATCTTATTTTACGCCTTATATTTTTTCGTGAATAGTCCTATTAATAACATCCAACTGTTGTTCCTTAGTCAACTTAGTAAACTTAACAGCATATCCAGAAACACGAATTGTAAGTTGAGGATATTTTTCAGGATGATTCATCGCATCAATCAATAACTCTCTATTAAATACATTTACATTTATATGATGACTCAATTGAACGAAGTAGCCATCAAGTAAAGAAACCAAGTTCTTAACTCTTTCCTCAGGAGTTTTTCCTAAAGTATCAGGAGTAATAGCAAATGTATAAGAAATACCATCTTCTGAATATTTGTAAGGTAATTTAGCAAGAGTGTTTAAAACAGCCAATGCACCATTAGTATCTCTACCATGGATAGGATTTGCACCAGGTCCAAAAGGTTCACCACTACGTCTTCCATCAGGAGTATTACCTGTATATTTACCATAAACAACATTAGAAGTAATAGTCAAAATAGACATAGTAGGCTTTGAATTTCTATAAGTTTTTTGATTCTTTAATTTGTTCATAAACATTTTTTGAACAAGAACAGCGATAGAATCAACTCTTTCATCATCATTACCATACTTAGGGAAGTCACCTTCAACTTCATAATCTATAACCAAACCATTTTCATTCCTAATAGGTTTAACTTTAGCATATTTAATAGCAGATAAAGAATCAGCAACAACTGATAAACCTGCAATACCACAAGCCATAGTTCTCAAAATATCTTTATCATGTAAAGCCATCTCAATAGCTTCATAAGAATACTTATCATGCATATAATGGATAATATTCAAAGCATCAACATAAACTTTAGCAACCCAATCCATCATAGTATCTAATTTATTCATAACTTCATCATAATCTAAATATTCAGAAGTAATTGCCTCAAACTTTGGAGCAACTTGCTTTCCTGACATTTCATCCTTACCACCATTAATAGCATATAGTAAAGTTTTAGCAAGGTTTGCACGAGCACCAAAGAACTGCATTTGTTTACCAATTCTCATAGCAGAAACACAACAAGCAATTCCATAATCATCACCCCAATAATCCCTCATCAAGTCGTCATTTTCATATTGAATAGAACTTGTTTTAATAGACATTGAAGTACAATAATTTTTAAATCCTTGAGGTAAGCGAGTAGACCATAAAACTGTCAAATTAGGCTCAGGAGCTGAACCTAAAGTAGTTAAAGTGTGTAAAACTCTAAAAGAGTTTTTAGTAACTAAAGTTCTACCATCAATACCCATACCACCAATTGATTCAGTTACCCAAACAGGGTCACCACTAAATAACTCATCATACTCTGGTGTTCTAAGGAAACGAACCAAACGTAATTTCATTACAAAATGATCCATAATTTCCTGAGCTTCAGCCTCAGTAATTACGCCATTCTTTAAATCCCTCTCAAAGTAAATATCTAAGAAAGTAGAAGTTCTACCAATACTCATAGCAGCACCATTTTGATCTTTTATAGCAGCTAAATATCCAAAGTAAGTCCATTGAACAGCCTCTCTAGCGTTGCTAGCAGGTTTAGAAATATCAACTCCATATTTTGCAGCCATAGTTTTTAAATCAGCCAAAGCTTGTATTTGGTCGTGAATTTCTTCTCTTTCACGAATAATATCTTCTGTAAATGAAGAAGATACAGTATTAGCAAAAACTTGCTTCTTTTCTTCAATTAAATAATCAACACCATAAAGAGCAACTCTTCTATAATCACCAATTATTCTTCCACGTCCATATCCATCAGGTAAACCAGTAATAATATGAGAGCTTCTAGCAGCCCTAATTTCAGGCGTATACACAGAGAAAACTCCATCATTATGAGTTCTACGGTAATTGTGATATATATTTTCTATTTCATCAGAAACCTTTTTACCATAAGCCTCACAAGACTTTTCAACAATACGAATACCACCATTTGGCATAATAGCTCTTTTCAAAGGAGCATCTGTTTGAAGTCCAACGATTTTCTCCAAATCCTTATCAATATATCCTGCATCATGGCTAGTAATAGTAGAAGCTATATCATTAGAAATAGCAAGTACACCACCATTTTCAGTTTCCTTTTTATATAAATTTAAAACTTCTTCCCACAACTTTTTTGTAGTTTCAGTAGCATTAGCCAAAAAAGAGTCGTCACCAGTATATGGAGTATAGTTTTTCTGAATAAAATCTCTTACATCAATTTCATCTTCCCAGTCGCCACCAGTGAAACCATTCCATTCATCAAATTTCATAACTTATATCATTCCTTTCTACATAAAATAATACTCAAAGTCAAATAATTAATAGTAATATTTTTACCAATAATTATATGTAAAATACACCGGAAAAAGTATAACATAAAAAAAAGTATTATACAACACAAAAAAATAGAATAATAGAAAAAAATGCTATTGAAAAAAGTTTCTATATGATATAAAATACAACTATAATTTTCTAAAAGAAAGAAGGAAAAAACAATGGATAAAAAACGTTCAATAATTACAAAGATTATAGCAATAATAATGATAGGAGCAATGGTGTTAGCCTCAGCTAGTACATTACTATTTTACTTATTACCAAGATAGAAAGGAAACTAATGGAAAGTATAAAATTAGATTTGACTCAGTTTTATGAGCAAAACATATTACAGTATATAAGTACTTTTAAAGAACATCCAATCAATTTGTTAATGACGATAATAGATGTATTAATAGTAATATTTCTAATAGTAACTGCATTCAGGTCATTTAGACATACAAGAGTTAGCCAACTTGCAAAAGGAATCCTTATATTAATTGTAATAACATGGCTATCAGGAGTATTACACTTATATATTTTTAATACAATAATGACAGCTATAATGAATTGGGGAGTTCTGGCATTGATGGTAATATTTCAACCAGAACTTAGAAGAGGATTAGAACAACTTGGAACGAACAAATTCAGCAAAATATTTGGAATGGACAAAAGTATAGAAATAAAAACAAAAGAAAACATTTATCGTATAGTTATTGCAGCAACTGAACTTGCCAAAACAAGAACAGGTGCATTAATAGTAATTGAAAGAGACATAAAATTAAATGATATTATTGATACAGGAATAGTTATGGACTCAGAAATATCACCACAACTATTAGTAAATATATTTGTTCCAAGAACACCATTGCATGATGGTGCAGTAATTATAAGCAATAACAGAATTGCAGCAGCTTCATGTATGCTACCTCTAGCAGATGACAAAGACATAGCAAGAGAGCTAGGAACAAGACATAGAGCTGCAATTGGAATATCAAAAGAAACAGACTGCGTTGCAGTAGTAGTTTCAGAAGAGACAGGAAAAATCTCAATAGCAAAAGAAGGAACATTAATTGCAGACGTAAAAGAAGAAACATTAAAGAAAATATTGATAAAATATTTAATAACAATAAAAGATATTGAACAAGAGAAAAAAGAAAAAGTAAAAAGATTTAAAAAATTATATCAAAAAGACGAAGAAGAAAAATAAAAGAAACTGGGAAATAAAAACATCCCAGCTTTTTTATTTTTCAAATTCAATAAATCTATAAACAGCCTCAGCAAAACCACCATCAGAAGCGGAATTTTGTGTAGTATATTTCGCAACATCCTTAAGCTCAGAATATGCATTTGCAACAGCAACTCCAACTCCAGAACTTTTTACCATATCAACGTCATTAAGATTATCCCCAATAGCCATAACATCAGTATTATCAATTGACAAATAATTGCTCAAAAACTTTATAGCATTACTTTTATTAGTATTATAAGGAACAATAGACAGGTATTCATATTCTTTATTCAAAATTCTATCCCTATATTGACCAAACTTAGAAATTTTAGAAATAGAAACATGAGCATTTTCAAGAATTTCATTTTCCACAAAACCAAGAGAAGACGAACTTGAAATAATAAATTGATGAATAGGCAAATTATTTTTTTCTATATATTCCAAAACATTAGGCACAATAACAAATTTAAAACCAACTCTTTTTTGAAGTTTAAAATTACGCAAATCTAAATATTGCAATTTTTCAGAAACTAATTGATCATCACTATATGCATGCACATGAAGATTATATTTCTTAGCAATAGCATAACAAGATTTAATATCATCACTGGCAAGCGATTGACCAAAAATTTGCACGCCAGTTTTCAAATTAAAAATTTGAGAACCATTACTAAAAATACCATAAGTAGCATTACACTTATCACAAATATCTTTACTAATAGAATACGATTTACCAGTACAAATCGCAAAATTAATATTATTTTTATTCATTTTATTTATTGCTTCAAAATTTGATTCAGGAATATAGTTATTTTCACTAACAATTGTCCCATCCAAATCACTTGCTACTAATTTTATTGCCATAATTAAATCTCCATAAATTATTTAAATAATTATACAATACATAAAAAAGTAAAGCAAATTAAAATATAAAAAATAAAGGTAATATCAAAAAAATGTAATTCGTATAGAAAAGTGGTGCCCAAAAGATGTAATTTACACGCAAAAGTGGTGTCAAAAAAATGTAAATTGAATTAAAATTAATAAAAAAGCGTGACATTTTGATTTTTGAATTGTATTTATAAGTGAAATCGATTAAAGGAGGATAAAAAGTTTGCAAACGATACCTACCAACCAAACAGACCAAGGATTATACAATAAATTTTTAGAAGGTGATAAAGAAGCATTTAACACCATTATAAAAAAGTATAGAGAACCACTAATATTTTTTGTAAGAAAATATGGAATAAACCTAGAAAGCGCAGAAGATATAGTACATGACTCATTTATATATGTTCTAGTAAACAAAAAAGAGTATGACTTCAAATACACATTCAAAACATATCTATACACAGTAGCAAAATGTAGAGCATTCAACTATCTAAAAAGAAATAAACGAATAGTAGTACTAAATGAGCAATATGTAAGTAGTACGGCAATACAGGAAGTAGACATAGAACAAGAACTTATAGAAAGCGAAGAAAAAGAACAAGTACATAATGCAATAAAAAAACTAAAAAGAGAATATCAAGTGGTAATATACTTAAAAGATTTTCAAAAATTCCAACATAAAGAAATAGCAAAAATACTAAACAAAACAATACCACAAACAAAAATGCTTTTGCACAGAGCAAGAAAAGCATTAGATAAAAAATTAAGAGAGGAGGGAGAAATATGCTAAGCGAAAAAGAATTTATAGATAAAGTATGGATAGATTATGAGAAATACGAAAATCAAAAAAAGAAAAAAGACAAATTTTATGAGAAACATGTATACAAAAACACAGAAAGCCTAGTATTACTAAAATCAGCAGCAATGTTCTTATTAGTATTCACAATAACAGCAACATTAGTTGGCGGAACATATGCAGCAATAAAAACTATTACAGAAAATAATAAGAAAATAGAACAACAAGCAGCAAAAGCAGAAGATGGAAGTTATGAGTATTATCAGGAAAATCACAATAGAAATGATTATGAAGAAAATATTCAGTATTTGCATAACATTGGATATGAATATCATAAAATTAATACATATAAAGAATATTTAGAAGCAAAAGAAGTAATATCGGGATTAATAGAAATGACAGAAGAGGACTTCGAAAATAATTTTGCAATAGTTATTGGAACATTTCAAGCTAAAAGTTTTACTTATCAAGGATTATATATCAAAGATATCTTTGCAGATGATGAAAAATTAACAATAATATTAGATATAAATGATAATAATGATAATCTAGACGTATCAGCAAAATTACCAGTAGATATAGATAGAGAAAAAATAAATATATTATTTGATATACCAAAACCAGAAATGACTGAATATAAACCAGTAGCTGAAATAATGGCAGATTATAAAAATTATACAAAAGAACAAGCAGAGGCAGATAAATGTATAGTTATAGATTCGCATTATGGCGACTCAGAAGGATTTGATAAATTTTTAGAAGAAACAAAACAAGGGAAAAATGGTTGTATAAGAGTAATATCATACGGAGATGGAGGTATAGCTGGAGTAAGAGATATAGAATATAAAGATGGAGAATACTTTATAGAATACACTTTCTTTTCAGAAATATACCCAGTAATTAATAATAGCGAAATTAAAAAACGCTATTACAAAGGAGATACATTTGAAGTAAATATAAGAGAAATCGAAAAAATGGGATTTAGAGAAAGAACATATTCATTAATAGATACTAAAAGAGAAAAAGTATTATTAGATCGATACAATAAAATAGTTAAAGAAGAATATGAAAAAGAACTAAAACAATTATATGATAAAGATATAAGATTAAAAACATATAAATACTGGGAAGAAGAAAAGGGAAATGTTTTTGATGAAAGTAAAATAGCTGAATACGATAAATTATATGAAAAAGAATATAAAGAAGCTGTAGAAGAACGTATATATAGAGATATTAAACAACCATATGAATGGACAGTAGAAGGAAGATTTGAACAAAAAGAAGAGATATTTTTGATATGTGAACTAGATGAAGGTTATAACGGCGACTAAAAGCGACTTTTATTGAAACTTAATTTAAAACAAGTATAATTAGATACAGTTGATAGATTGCTATTAACTGTATCTAATCGTTAGACCCAAAATACGAAAATGATTAGATACAAAAAACGGAGAGAAACGACAAGAAAAGGAGAATAAAAATGACTAAAAAACGGTTTTTGAGTATCATCCTGACAGTACTTATGGTGCTGTCCATTGTCCATGCAACCCCTGCACATGCAAACCAATTAGAAACAGCGCCAAGTGTTGGAGTTGTACAAAGAAGTATACCAGTATATACCAACAGGGGAGATACTATCGCAGCGTACACGCTGGGACCAGGAGAAAGTTTCACTGTGATTAATAGCGTGATAGATTCTCTCGAAGCCCATTATTATTATATCAGTTATAATACGTCTACAAACAAGGATGGAATCAACGGATATATAAAAGAAAGAGACCTTTATACTAATGCAATAGTCATTTACGGAAGTCCAGCAACGGTTAAATGGAATGTATCCGTATACTATGGACCGAACAGTCAATACCAACGATGTGGAACATTGTATACAGGAGAAACAGTTGCTGTACTAGAAAAAAGCGACACATATTCATATGTGGAATACAATGACAATGTACATGGGAGAAGAAAACGGGCATATGTAGATACTAATGCACTGACATTCACATGTAATATGCCAAGCAAAACTCTTGCAATAGCAGATATAAACAATGGTTTTAAATGCTATGTAGGGTTGAAATATACGGTATATTCTGGACCTAGTACGCAATATGAACCTGTAGGCTCGGTATCTGATATGCATATATACTGGGTGAAAAGGTATACAGAAAATGATAAGAGCAAAATTGATGAACCGTTTTATGGAATGACCTATATAAAATATCAAGTCACAGGAACCAATACATGGAAAAGCGGGTATATTGTGTTCAACTATCCAGAGGTACGAGAATGCGTACCAAACTGCCAGCACTGGTAAGACATAACAAGAACGCCTAACAACAATTAACCTATTCTCTCCGTTTTTCCAAGGGAGCAGACTTCTGCTCTCTCGGTTTTTAAAATTACAAACAAATCAAACTATTACTTAGAAAAAATACATTGACAAATTGAAACAATAATTTCTTTAGTAGTAGGTTTTAAAAGAAAATTTACATTTAGATATTCTTTTAAAATATTTTCATCATATTTATAATAGCTGTTATTAATTACTTTGAAGATATTATTTTTAACAGTATTAGGTGTAACTGAATATTTTTTCGCCAAAACAGAATAACAATACTTATCGAGATTTGTAATACAGTAAGGATGCCTTATACAAAGCAATATACAATAAGATAATTGTCTTGTTCCAACACGAGAAAAGTCAAACTTAAGATAGTTCAATTCTTGCCAAATTTTTTTCTTTAGAATATTAATTTCACTTTTACTTAATTCATTATTTCTTATATTTTCCATAAAAAATACCTCCTAATAATTTAAACAACTAATAAATAAAAAAAGGTCACGTTTTGTCACAAAAAATCTAATTGAAAGTTAGAAAATGTATCCGCAAAATTAACTATTTACCAACAAGCGGTTTTGTTATATAATCAAAACGAATTATTTCAGGAGAAAAAATAAATTATGAATATATATAAATTGTTAAATCAAGCAATAAAATATATTGAAGACAATATCGAAAACAAAATAGAATATAGCGAAATTGCAAAAATATTAGGAATGAACGAATACACGGCACAAACTGCATTTTACGTTTTATGCAATATTTCAATATCAGATTATATAAGAAAACGCCGATTAACAAATGCAGGTTGCGATTTATATAATACAAGCCAAACAGTGTTGAGTGCAGCAATAAAATATCAATACAATAATGCAACATCATTCTCAAGAGCATTTGAGAAATTTCATGGAATAAAACCAAGTGAGGTAAAACAAAATCCGCAAGGATTAAAAGTGTACTCCAGAATTGAATTTGACGAAAATGTAAAAGAAAAAAACACAATAGAATATAGCATACAAGAAAAAGAAGAATTGATTTTATATGGAATAGGAAAAAGCACAAATAATGAAAATATACATATTGACGCACCTAAACTTTGGGAAGAAAAATCAAAACAATATGAAGAAAAATATGGACATTTTGATTATGGAATGACTTCATATGAAAATAGATTTAATTGTGAAGAATGTAAATATTGGGTATTATACAATAAAGAAATTCCAGAAAAGGAATTTGAAAAAATAATAATACCAAAAGGAAAGTGGATTGTAATAAAAATAAACTCACAAGAAGCAGAGGATATTCAAGAAGTTACAAATAAATTTTATAAGGAATTTGTACCAAGCACAAATTATACATTAAAGGAAATACCAGAATTAGAATATTACCACGACGATATTACAGAATTTATGATACCAATAGTAAGTGAATAAAAAATGACTGACAATTTTCATAAGGAAAAAGTCAGTCATTTTTTATAGCAATCGATATATAATAGAACCGATAAAATAACAAGGATGTGGAAGTATGAAAAAATATATATCAGAGCTATTTTTCACAACAGAACATGTAACAGAAGACGAATGGTTAAAATTTATATTAGAAATATCAAGATTAAATGGATTATTCAAAACATGGAAAATACATATAAAAATTGAAAGAAATATAATTAAATATTACATAGAAACAACAAGAAAAATACCAACAATAGCAAACTGCTCAGGCGATTTTTTAATAAAAAATATTGATAATTTTGAAAAAATAAAAACATACAGAAATTCATTATATTGGTTAACAAATAAAGAAAAAAACATAGTAGACATATTTGATAAAAACGAAACAAAGCATAATAGAAAGTTAACACAGATTGAAATAAAAATTATACCATTTAAAAGAAATAATTACTTGACCAAAACACTTTTAACTTTTGAAAAAAGCAACAATAGATATACCCAAAAAATAGCATTATTCAGTATCCCACACAGTCTAATAAGTATTGATTTTACAAAGCATACAAGATTTTTATACAGAAAAGAAGGAACAAGATATTTAAAATTAGACAAATCAATTGGGCTTTTTGCAAAACAGAAAAGCAAAGATAATTTATTAGAAATAAACGCATTTCCATATTCACAGGAAAAATATTATTTAAATTTACCAAATTACGATTTTGGAAAACATTCATTAATTGTTGGAGCAAGCGGAACAGGAAAATCAAAATTAATAGCTACTTTAATAAAAAATATTTATGACAATGAGATTTTAAGAAAAACGAATAAAATAATCTTAATTGATCCACACGCATCAATAGAAGACGATATTGGCGGACTAGAGGAATCTTGTGTAATTGACATGAAAAAAGAAGAAAGTAGTTGCGACTTATGGATAAATTCAAAAGAAAATGCAACAAGTGGAACAGAAATAATATTAACGATTTTGAAAAATATTTTTGGAGAGCAATTTAATTCAAAACTAGAAAGAGTTTTAAGACACAGTATATATTTCTTGATGAAAAAAGAAATATTAAATTTCAATAATCTAAGAAAATTGTTAACACAAACAGAATACAAAAATGAATTAATAAGAAATTCACCAGAAATTGAAGAAAACATAAAAGAGTTTTTCTTAACAGATTTTAACCAATTAAAAACAAACTCATATCAAGAAGCTATATCACCAATAATAGGACTAATTGATGAAATGCAGATGTTGCCAGCTTTCCAAAATAAAAGCACAACTCCAATAAAAGATTTATTACAAAAAAATTTCCTAAGTATATTCTCACTAAATCAAGCAGAACTAGGAGAGAAAGTAACTAAAACAATTGCAGGATTAATAATAGGAATTATATTTCAACTTGTACAAAAAAGAAATTTCAATGAACATATTACATTAATAATTGACGAAGTTGCAGTTATTGAAAATCCAATATTAAGAAACCTTTTATCAGAAGCAAGAAAATATAATTTATCAATAATATTAGCACAACAATATTTTTCACAAGTAAGCAAAGAATTAAAAGATGCAATTTTCTCAAATGTAATGAACTATTATTCTTTTAGAATTTCAAGGGAAGACGCAGTATTTTTAGCAAACCAATTGCAAATGGAAATGGCAGTAAAAAATACATACCATAACAGAATAAAATTATTAACGGAATTACCTAACAGAGAATGTATTGTAAGAATAACAAATGAAGGAAAATTAATACCAGCTTTTAGATGTAAAACACTTGATTTTACACCACTTCCAAGGAAGAAAAATCAAATACTAGAAAAAACACAAACCAAAAATAATATAGAAATTGATGATATAAAGATTGAGAAGTCACATTTTGAGCTAGGTAAAGCGTTTGACCTGCAAAAATTAATGCAATCTCAATCTACAAGTAGGAGGAAGATGAAGTATGAATAAAAAGGAAACGTTAGAAGTTGTTAATCAAGTTTTTTATAATATTTTTGAAAGAGAAAATCCATATACCTTAGAGGAGATAGAAGAGAAATTTGCATTTGATGTAAAATCACCAAAACAAGTAAAAGATAGCTTAACAGGAGAGATAACATGGTCTGAAATGGAAAATGCAAAGAAATTCATAACACAGAAAAACATGGATAAATACGATGAAACTAAAGGATGGGTATTGAAAAAAAGACCAATAAATAGTTTAGAAGACATAATAAATCTTTGGGATAAAATAAATTATACAACAACAGAAAGATACTATGACTCAATGAATGTATCAGAAAGTGACACTATATATAATTGTACAAACGTTTATCGTTCAACAGATTGCCACAAAAGTAAAAATGTTATTTTTTCAGATGGATGCGCTAGAAGTGAAAATATAATAGCATGCCAAAGAAGCGGAGATTCGACTAACTGCATAAGAGTTGACGACTCAGGAACATGCTCAAATAGTTATAATGTAATATGTTCAGCCAAAATAACAAATTCAATTTTCATACAAGATTGCAATAATTTATATGAGTGTATGTTTTGCTCACATATAGCTAATATGAGATATTGCATAAGTAATATGCAATTTGAGCAAGAAGAGTACTTTAAAATAAAAAAGGTGATTGTTGATTGGATTTTACAATAACAAGATTTAATTGACAGATTGTAACAAATAATATGTATGGTATGTGCCTTTCTCGAGGTAGAAAGGAGTTATATACATATGACAAATGTGTTAGACGTGTTTTGCAATTGCTACAATTATGATAGTATATATTAAAGTATATGCCAAATACCATTATTTGGAAACAATTACTTATAATAGTAGTTTTTCATATAAGATAAATATTGCAGATAATAAATATATAAGATATAATTTATACAATTACTTAGCTTAAATTAATTCATATATCAAAAAATGAACGGAGTAACAATGAGAAATATAAAACTAATAATAGAATATGATGGCAAGTCATTTAACGGATGGCAAAAGCAGCCTAACAAACTAAACATACAAGGAGAAATAGAAAAAGCGATTGAAGAAATAACTGGGGAAAAAGTGGATTTAATAGCATCAGGAAGAACAGATGCAGGAGTACATAGCTTAGGTCAAACAGCTAACTTTAAAACAGAAGCAAAAATCCCAACAGAAAAATTTGCCAAAGCAATAAATTCAAAATTAAAGAAAAGTATAGTAATAAAATCTGCTGAAGAGGTAGACGAGAGGTTTCATAGTAGATATTCTGTAAAATCAAAAACGTATAGATACATAATAAATAATTCTGAGGAGCGGAACAGCTATATATAGAGGCTTAGAATATCATATAAGTAATAAATTAGATTATAAAAAAATGAATGAGGCAATAAAATATTTTATAGGAGAACATGACTTTAAAGCGTTTAAAGCAAGCGGAGCAGGGAGCAAAAGTAGCGTAAGAAAAATACTAGCTGGAGAAGTAAGAAAAGAAGGAGAAAGAATAATTATTGAGATAACAGGAACTGGATTTTTGTACAATATGGTAAGAATAATATCAGGAACTCTTTTGGAGGTTGGTTTAGGAAAAATGAACCCTAATGAAATTCCTGAAATTATTGAGTCGAAAGATAGAACAAAAGCTGGGAAAACATTACCAGCACATGGATTGTATTTGTTGAAAGTAGAATATTAAAAGAAAGGAAATTTATATAGATGAATATTTCTATAACACTAAGTGAGCAGGAAGAAAAAATAGTAAAAAAGCATGCAAAAAACAATAATTGCTCTGTATCAGATTTTATAAGAAATGCAATTTTAGAAAAGATAGAAAATGAATATGATTTAAAATGTTATAAAAAAGCGATGCATGAATATAAGAAAAATCCAAAAACTTATACAATTGAAGAAATAAAAAAGTTAGAAATGTAAAATAAAAACATCAGAAAACCTGGTGTTTTTATTTTGCATTTCATAAACACACCAAAACAACGCAAATGGAATATTATATACAAAATCTACATAAAAGGAGAAAAATATGAGTAATATATTACTTTTGTTTTTTGCAATTCCAATAGCCATAATAATATTATCAATAATATTTGAAACATTAATAAATTGCCCAATAAAAATAGCAGGAATAACATTTTCAATATTACTAATAGTAACTTTTGCAATAGGAGATGAAACCCTATTAATATTCACAATTTTGTACACAATATTATCATTTATAGTAGCATGGATAACAAGACAGTGGACCAATAACTCAAACAATGGAAATTGCGGATGTAATCAAGCAGAAAATTGTCTGCAACAATTAATAGAAAATGCCAATGCAGAAGCGGCACAAAACCTTCAAAATCAAGGAGCACAAAGCTGCGGTTGCAATAGAAGGAGATTTATATAAATGAGTCGAAAAACTTGAATAATCCCATAAAGAGGGCGGAGCTTGAAAAAGCTTCGCCCTCTGCAACATTAAATTAAAAAAATTATGAGAAGTGTTTTAAACTATTGAGAAATAAATCAAAATGTGATATAAAAAATAGAGAAAATTACATACAAAAAGGGAGAATACATGAGATTAGACAAATTTTTAAAAATGAGTAGAGTAATAAAAAGAAGAAGTATTGCAAACGAAGTAGCAGACAATGGCAGAGTAGCTGTAAACGGAAAAATTGTAAAACCAAGCTATGAAGTAAAACCAGGAGACATTTTAGAAATTCAATTCGGAGACAAAACTTCAAAATTCGAGATATTATCAATACCAAAAGTCGAAGGAAAAAATATAGAAGAAATAATAAAATTGTTGTAAAAATAAAGGAGAGACAATGGAGTTCGTACACTTGCACGTCCATAGTGAGTATAGCTTACTCGACGGAATGAGCAGAATAAAAGATCTACCAGTAAGAGCAAAAGAATTAGGAATGAAGGCAATGGCACTTACAGACCATGGGGTTATGTATGGTGCAGTTGACTTTTATAAAGAATGCAAAAAAAATGATATAAAGCCAATCATTGGATGTGAAGTGTATGTAGCAACACGTTCAAGATTTGACAAAGAAGCAAACATTGATAGCGGATACAATCACTTAATACTACTTGCAAAAAATAAAACAGGATATCAAAATTTAACAAAATTAGTATCATTATCATTCATAGATGGATTTTATTATAAACCACGTATTGACCTAGAAATATTAGAAAAATATAGCGAAGGATTAGTATGCTTAAGTGCATGTTTAGCAGGAAGACTAAGCCAAGCATTAATAAGAGACGATATGGAAAAAGCAGAAGAAATTGCACTTTGGCACAAAAATATTTTTAAAGATGACTATTACATCGAAATCCAACATAATGGATTAAGAGAGCAAATAAGAATAAACCAAAAATTAATAGCATTAGCAAGAAAACTAGACATTCCACTAGTTGCAACGAATGACGCGCATTATCTAAAAAAAGAAGATAGTTATTTCCATGAAGTATTATTATGCATACAAACAGGAAAAAGAATGTCAGATGAAGACAGAATGAGATTTGAAACAGAAGAGTTCTATATAAAATCACCAGAAGAAATGTCAGAATATTTTTCAGAATTTCCAGACGCAATAGAAAACACTGTAAAAATAGCAGAAAAGTGCAATTACGATTTCGAATTTGGTGTAACAAAATTACCGAACTACGATGTACCAGAAGAATTTGAAACACATGCAGATTACTTCAAAGACTTATGTTACAAGGGAATAAAAAACAGATATGGCGAAACCCCAGAAAAAGAAATAATGGACAGGCTTGAATATGAAATATCAGTCATTGAAAAAATGGGATATGTAGACTATTTCTTAATTGTTTGGGATTATATAAATTATGCAAAATCAGTAGGAATACCAGTAGGGCCTGGACGTGGTTCAGGAGCAGGTTCAATTGCAGCATATGCAATTGGAATAACAGATATAGACCCAATAAAATATGGGCTAATTTTTGAGAGATTCCTAAACCCAGAAAGAATAAGTATGCCAGATTTTGACGTTGACTTTTGCTATGAAAGACGTCAAGAAGTTATAGATTATGTTGAACGAAAATACGGAAAAGACCACGTTTCACAGATTATAACATTTGGAACAATGGCAGCAAGAATGGTAATTCGCGATGTTGGAAGAGTTTTAGACTACCCATATTCAGAAACAGACAAGCTAGCAAAAATGATACCAATGGAAGTACACATAACAATTCCAAAAGCATTAGAGCAAAATAGAGAACTAAAAGAATTATATGAATCAGATGAAAAAGTAAAAGAACTAATAGATATAGCGATAAAACTTGAAGGCTTGCCAAGACAGGCATCAACACACGCATGTGGTATAGTTATCACAAAAGACCCAGTTGATACATATGTTCCGTTATATGTAAATGATGGAAACATTTCAACACAGTACACAATGACATTACTTGAAGAACTAGGGCTTCTAAAAATGGACTTTTTAGGACTTAGAACTCTTACAGTTATATCAGATACAGAAAAACTAGTAAAACAAACTAGAGGAATAGACGTAAAATATGACAAAGACATGAATGACCCAAAAGTATACAAACTATGGGCAGAAGGACAAAGTATTGGTATATTCCAGTTTGAAAGTCAAGGAATGACAAACTTTATGAAAGACCTAAAGCCAGATAGCTTAGAAGACATAATCGCAGGTGTTTCATTATATCGACCAGGACCAATGGACCAAATACCAAGATATGTTAAAGGAAAGCAAAATCCAGGACACAATGTCTATACACATCCAAGCTTAGAGCCAATATTAAATGTAACTTATGGATGTATGGTATACCAAGAACAAGTTATGCAAATAGTTAGGGACTTAGCAGGATATTCACTTGGTAGAGCTGATTTAGTACGTAGAGCAATGGGAAAGAAAAAGCTTGATGTAATGGCAAAAGAAAGAGAATACTTTATACATGGACAAGTTGACGAAGAAGGAAACGTATTAGTACCAGGATGTGTAAGAAATGGGATAGATGCAGAGTCAGCAGATAAAATATTTGACGAAATGGCAGAGTTTGCAAAGTATGCATTCAACAAATCACACGCAGCAGCATATTCAGTTGTATCATATAGAACAGCATACTTAAAAGCTTATTATCCAGAAGAATTCATGGCAGCTACATTAAATAGCTATCTAGGAAATCTTGACAAAGTACCAATTTACATAGATGAATGTAAAAGGCTAAATATAGAAATATTAAAACCAGACATAAACAAAAGCTATACAAAATTCACAGTTCAGGACGGTAAAATAAGATTTGGACTAGGAAGTATAAAAAATGTTGGTGTAGCAGCAATAGAAACTGTTATAAAAGAACGTACAGAAAATGGAGAATTCAAGTCATTCACAGACTTTTGTGAAAGAATTCAATCAGGAACTGTTAACAAAAAGTGTATAGAATGTTTAATTAAAGCTGGATGCTTTGATGAAATGAACCAAACAAGAGCAACATTATTAGCATCTTTTGAAAATATAATAGATGTGATAAATAATCAAGGAAAAAATCAAGTCGCAAACCAAGTATCAATGTTTGATATGATAGAACAACCAGAAACGTTAAAGTACAAATACACAATTCTAAACGAATTAGATGAAAAAGAAATGTTAAGCCTAGAAAAAGAAATGCTTGGAATATATTTATCAGGTCATCCACTAGAAAAAATAAAAGAAGCAATAAAAAAACAAACCAATATAAATTCACTTCAAATAAGACAGCTAAATGAAGAAAACATGTCAGGATTTAGAGATGGGCAAATTGTAAAATATGCTGGAACAATAACTTCTATTAAGAAAAAATACACAAAAAGAAATACGATAATGGCATTTATAACAGTTGAAGACTTATATGGAAATGCAGAAATAGTTGTATTTGACAGTATCTATTCAAGGTGCGATAATATATTAGTAGAAGAAAATATTATTATAGTAGAAGGGCGACTAAGCATAAAAGAAGACGAAGAAGCTAGAATAATAGTTCAAAATATAAAAGAATTTTCAGAAGAAGCAGGAGAAGAAAAAAGACGTAAAAATTTAATGAAAATAGATATCACAGAATTAGAAGAAGACAAAAGAGAAAAACTAAAAGGTGCAATAAGATTTTTCTCAGGAGATAGAGTAAACATGAAATTAAGTATCATAGATAAGGCACAAGAAAAACCATGTGGAGCAATATATTTAACTGACGAAATCTTAGACCAGTTTAGAGAAATAGTAGGAGAGAAAAATGTTGAACTTGAATAATGGATTAAGTAAAAAAGATATTATGAAAGTATTCTGGGAAAAAGTTGCAGGGAAGCAAAAAGTTATAACAGGAAGAACAGAATATATAAGACCGTTAAACTATATTACAGACGAGAAAGAAGAAATTGTAAATCCTGAAATACCTTTACTAAATCTGAAAGGAGCGTGTTTACCAGCATTTGAACAAGCATTAACTGAATATGTACAAACCTTCTTTTCAAGTGAACTTAATTGGGCAAACCCATTATCATCATGTTTTTCAGAAGAAGAGAAATTATTACATGCAATATCTGTAGTATGGCTTAATGCAACACCAGACGATTTTGATAATCCAATAAAATTTTTAAGAAGATATACAGATTTTTTAAGAGATAAAACTTTTGATGAATTTTGGGGAGGAAAGCAAATAGACAAATTGCAAACACTAAGCAATTCATCATTTATAATATCTAAAGCAGAACAGCAAGAATTTCAAGAAACACCAACAGCAATAAGATTTAAAGTCCAAAAAGGTGATGTTCAAAAAGAATTACCAAGAATAGCATATGGAATAAGTAATGGAGTCGCATATATTTACGGAATTCAAGCACCAGACAGAGACGAAAGTGTCGAAAAAAGTTCGGAAGTAAAGAAAATAAATAGAAGTAGATATAAACTAAATTCTATGGATAATGTGCCAGAAGATTATCAAGAATCATATTTAAGACAAGAGCCATATGCATACTTAAGTTTATTTGCTTTCTTAAGTATGCTAAAACAAGCAGGAATCAATAAAGTAGCAATGCAATCATATTTACCAGAAAGAGTAGCAAGTAAAGAGATGCTCATAGAAGATAGAATTGAGTATGAATTAGCACATGAGGCACCAGGTAGAAAAGAAAGATTAAGAGACTTATACGCACATCAAGGAGATTATAAAAGAGTACAATTTAATATAACAAACAAATTCTTAAACTATATGTCAAGAATGGAATGTGATGTCCCAGGAATTGAAATAATATCAACACCTGATGAAACAAATGGAAGCTTAGTAACAGATATATCAAAAATGAAAGTAAGCGATTATGAAAATATAATCTTTTATGAAGTATATAAGAAAATAGAGGAATTGATGAGAACAAAAGATAAGGAAGAAGAAAGATAAGAAAGGAAGCACTAATATGGCTGGATATGTAATCCACTTGGCTGTCGCCAGAGAATACATCAGAAATTTCAAAGTAAAAGATGAAGAAGAATTTCTAAAAGGAACATTAGCACCAGATTTACTATCAACAGACACAAAGCAATTAACACACTACAGCGACACTACAAGTTCAGAAGTAAATTTAAAAAAATTCATAGACTCAAATACGTTACATACAAGTTATATACAAGGATATTTTTTACATCTGATAGTAGATTATTTATTTTATAATAAATATTTTACAGTACGTAGCAAAGAAATATACAATGACTATGATATATTAAATGAAGAAATAATAAAATTATATAACTTAGACATTCCGGAGGAAATAAAGGATGTAGTGCAATTTAAAACAGGAGAATTGCAAGTACTAGATAAAGAAAAAGTATATAAACTAATAAATGAAATTTCTAGAAAAAGCCTAAAAGAATATAAAAAAGAAATCAAAAGAATGGGAACAGTAACAACAGAAAGAGAAGAAACAAAACCAGAAGCGCTTGTAGAAAATAAAAGACAAAAAATAAAATTAGGTGTATTAATAACTATTCTATGTGCAATAATGTTATTCTTTATGATACAAAAAGAAGGATTCCATTGTGACGAGATATTTTCTTATGGATCATCAAATTGTGCAGAAGAATCAGTGTTTTATTCATATAAAGGAGATGACATAGTTTGGCGTACACGAGAAGAAGCAAACAACTATATGAAAGCGCTAAACAATAGATTTAACTATAAAGCCGTATACGAAAATCAAAAAAATGATGTGCATCCACCACTATTTTATATGATAGTACATACAGTATGTTCAATATTAAATAACACATTTTCAAAATATATAATATTTTTCATATCATTACCATTCTTTATTGGAACATGTATATTAATTTGGAAAATATTAAACTTAATTGATAGAAAACCAATATCAATTTTAACTGTTGCATTATATGGTCTAAGTCTTGGAGGAATATCAACAATGATGTTCCAAAGAATGTACATGATGCTAACATTTTTCACAATAGCATATTTATATTTAAATATATCAATACTGAAAAATAAATTCGTATTAACCAAAAAACATATACTAGGCTTATTTGTAGTATCAGTTCTAGGATTTTTAACACAATACTTTTTCGCAATATATGCGGCATTAGTAAGTTTATTTATGATAATATTATTCATTGTAAACAAGAAATTCAAAGAAATGTTTAAATATATTGGAACATTAGTATTAGCAGCAATTATAGGATTACTAATATTCCCAAGTTCAATTGATCATTTGTTACATTCAGATAGAAGAATAGGTTCATTTGAAGCAGAAAACTATGGAGACAGAGTATCTACATATTTTAATATGATTTTAAGATATTTCGGAAGCAAATGGGAGATTGTATTAGCACTATTTGCAATTGCACTTTTAGCAATTGTTATAAGAAGAAAAACAGAAAGAGGATTAATGTCAGTGCTTATTGGTCCAACAATTATGTACATATTAGTAATTGCTAAAATAGCTGAATTTCTTGAACTACGCTATGTTATGAATATTTTGCCAATAATTGCAGTATTAATAATGATGGCAGTGGGATCAATATATGAAAACAAAATATATAACAATATGATAGCATTTGCAGCAGTAATATTGCTTTCTTGGTATGGATTTACAACAGAAAAACCACAATATTTGTATAAAGGATATGATAATTATATTGAAATATCTAAAGAATATAGCGAAGATAACCTAGTATATGTAGGATATACATTCTTCAATCATATACAATCTTTACCAGAATTTATGAACTATAATAAAACATTAATGATATATAATGACCAACTAGAAGCAACAATTAACAATGAAGAACTACAAAATGCAAACGAATTTATATTAAGTGTTAACTCAAGCATGGACCCAGAAGGAGTTAGACAGAAAATAATGGAAAACACTGGCTTTACACAATATGAGCTTTTATATAATGGATGTGAAGGTGTAGACCAAGTAATATTTAGAATTTATAAATAAAAGATTAAATATTAAGAAGCAGACTACTATTGAAATAGTCTGCTTTTGTGATATAATAGACTACATGTAAAAATATATGGAAAACCCATATTAGGAGGAAAAATGATTAAAATACAATCAAAAACAGCTGGAGCAGAACTAATAAGTATTCAAAAAGACGGGCAAGAAATGCTACATGATGGAAAAGAATATTGGAATAGACATGCACCAATACTATTCCCAATAGTAGGTGCTTTAAAAGATGGAAAAACAATTATAGAAAACCAAACTTACGAAATGGGACAACATGGTTTTGCAAGAGATATGGAATTTAAACAAGTAGACAAAAAAGATGATGAAGTTGAATACATACTTGAAGCAAATGAAGAGACTTTAAAAAAATATCCATATAACTTTTTACTTTCTGTAAAATATCAAGTAAAAAATGACACACTAACAGTCACATATGAAGTAGAAAACAAAGATAATAAAAATATATTTTTCGGAATAGGAGCACATCCTGCATTTAAATGTGACTATTCAAGTGAAAATTATTATATAGAATTTGAAAAGCCAGAAGACGAAATAGGAATACTAGAATTAGAAAGCGGACTAATATCAAAGGCTAGAGTAAAAGAAGAGATTATTCAATATAACAGAATATATCTAAAAAAAGACTCTTTTGATAGAGATGCAATAATAATGCAAAATCTAAAATCAAATAAAATTACATTAAAACAAAAAGACACAGACAAAGAAATACTAGAATTTGATTTTACAGGATTTCCATACTTAGCAATTTGGTCAAAGAAGGGAGCACCATTCGTCTGTATAGAGCCATGGTATAATACAGCAGACTATAAAGATTCAAGTGGAATTTTTGAAGAGAAAAAAAGAATAATTGGCTTAAATCAAAATGAGAAATTTAAATGTAAATATAAAATTAAGTTTTTCTAAAAACTATAAAGATATAAGTTAGAACAATAAAAGGAGAGAGAAGAATGGAACATAAATTAAATGAAAAACTAAACCCAAAAGATTTTGAAGAAAAAATCTATAAAAATTGGGAAGAAAAAGGATATTTTAGACCAGCAGAAGATAAGGGGCAAAAAACATATTGTATAATGATGCCACCACCAAACGTAACAGGAAAGTTACATATGGGACACGCACTAGATGATACGTTGCAAGATATTTTAATCAGATTTAAAAGAATGCAAGGATATAGAACATTATGGTTGCCAGGTTCTGACCATGCTGCAATTTCCACAGAAATGAAAGTAGTTCAAAAATTAAAGTCAGAAGGAAAAACAAAAGCACAGTTAGGAAGAGAAAAATTCTTAGAAGCAGCGTGGGATTGGACAAAAGAATATGGTGGAATAATTCAAACACAACAACGTAAATTAGGATGTTCTTGTGACTGGGAAAGAAACAGATTTACATTAGACGAAGGAATGTCAGATGCAGTACTAGAACAATTTACTCGTTTATATGAAAAAGGACTAATTTACAAAGGAAAAAGAATGGTAAATTGGTGTACAAGTTGTAATACATCAATTTCAGACGCAGAAGTTGAATATAAAGAAGAAGCTTCACACTTATGGCATATTAGATACAAGATTACAGGAACAGAGGACGAATATATAGAAGTCGCAACAACAAGACCAGAAACAATGCTTGGAGACACAGCAGTAGCAGTACATCCAAATGATGAAAGATATACTAATTTAGTAGGAAAAACATGTATCTTACCAATAATGAATAAAGAAATTCCAATTATAGCAGATGATTTTGTAGAAAAAGAATTTGGAACAGGTTGTGTTAAAATAACACCAGCACATGATATGAACGATTATCAAGCAGGATTAAGACACAACCTAGAGATAATTGAAGTATTTGACGAGAATTTTAAAATGGGAAATTTAGTACCAGAATATGCAGGAATGGAATTAAAAGAAGCTAGAAAGAAAATAGTCCAAAAACTAGAAGAAATTGGAGCTTTAGTTAGAACAGAAGATTATACACATAATGTAGCAAAATGCGAAAGATGTAAAAATACAATCGAACCAAAAGTATCAGAGCAATGGTTCGTAAGTATGAAAGATTTAGCTAAAAGAGCAGCAGATAGCGTAAGAGCAGGTAAAACAAAATTTATACCACAAAGATATGAAAAACAATATTTCAATTGGTTAGATAATATTCAAGATTGGTGTATATCACGTCAATTATGGTGGGGACACAGAATTCCAGCATATTATTGTGAAGAATGTGGACATATAAATGTATCAAAAACAGCTCCAGAAAAATGTACAAAATGCGGAAGCACACACTTACACCAAGATGAAGATACACTTGATACCTGGTTCAGTTCAGCACTATGGCCTTTCTCAACACTTGGATGGCCAAATACAGATAGCCAAGATTTCAAAGATTTCTATCCGACACAATGCTTAGTTACAGGATTTGATATCATAACTTTCTGGATTTCAAGAATGATGACACAAGGGCTAGAGTTAACAGACATTGAGCCATTTAAAGATGTTTTCGTACATGGAATTGTACGTGATAATCAAGGAAGAAAAATGTCAAAAACATTAGGCAATGGAGTAGACCCATTAGATGTAATTGAAGATTATGGAACTGATAGTTTAAGAATGTCTTTAATAATGGGAACAACTCCTGGAAATGACATTCGTTACAGCAATGACAAAGTTGAATCTGCAAGTAATTTTGCAAATAAATTATGGAATGCATCAAAATTCGTATTAATGCAATTAGAAGATATTGAAAAATTTGCTGAAAAAGACATCACGGAACTAGACTTTGCAAAAATGATAGATGTTGATAAATGGATAATTTCTAAACTTAATACTTTAATTAAAGAAATAACAGAAAACATAGAGAAATACGATTTAGGTGTAGCTATTCAAAAAATATATGACTTTATTAAAAATGATTTCTGCGATTGGTATATTGAAATTGTTAAACCTAGACTATTTAACAAAGAAGATAGCTCAAGATATACAGTTCAATATATATTAAATTATGTATTATGCACAAGTTTAAAATTATTACACCCATTTATGCCATTTATAACAGAGGAAATTTATTCAAAAATGTATACTAACGATGAGAGCATAATGATTACAAAATGGCCAGAATATAACGAAAAATTGAATTTTGAAAAAGAAGAAGAAATGACTTCAGAAATAATGAACATAATTGTTGAAATACGTAATATAAGAAGCAAAATGAATGTTCATCCAAGCAAGAAAACAAAACTTATTTTTGTAACAAAGACTGCTAAACAAGAGATTGAGCAATCAGCTACATTCTTAGAAAAATTAGGATTTGCAAATAAAATAGAAGTGCAAGAAACAGCGGACAATATCCCAGAAAATGCAGTTGCAATTATTTCGAAAAATATGGAAGTACATATACCATTTGAAGATTTAGTCGATTTAGAAGAAGAGAAAAAGAGATTGCAAGATGAAAAGAAAAGACTAGAAGCAGAAGTTGCAAGAGGAGAAAAGATGTTATCTAATCCTGGATTTGTAGCTAAAGCACCAGAGAGCAAGATAAATGAAGAAAAAGCTAAACTTGCAAATTATAAGGAATTACTAGAAAGTGTAGAACAAAAGCTAACAAAAATGAATTAAAAATGAATTGAGACAGCCAGACCAGAGTCCGGCTGTCTCGTTTTTATGAACGCTGTTTTGGGTTAGCTAAAAGTTTACACAAAAGTGGTTCGCTGCGACATACAGTCGCTTTCAGCTGTCAAATAAGACTGTCAAACAAGAACAATTACTTGAAGGAGATTTTCTTCACCATGCCAATCCCCTCAACCTCAGAGTAGGTAAGGGAAACACTGGCGTCTTCAACCAAGCTCAGAGGCTGCAAGTAGCTATTCTCGATGGAGGACATCATCATCAAATCAGACGAGTCCACTCGGAAGTAGTACCAGGTATAGCCGTCCATTTGGGCCTCTTTTACCTCTGTGAC
This sequence comes from uncultured Clostridium sp., assembly GCA_948465565.1. GTDB lineage: Bacteria > Bacillota > Clostridia > TANB77 > CAG-508 > UMGS1994. The sequence goes on along the minus strand of CAOJXR010000002.1, from coordinate 203,838 downwards.
AGTTCCTTCAACTGTCATCCAATTGGTTGTATCAGGAACTTCAGACTTCGCAGGAGCTTCCACAACACCGCTGCTGTGCTCACCGTCAGTCAGAGGAACGTCCTCCTCCAACCCAAGAGCAACCTTATATTTGCGAAGGGCCTCATCAATCGTAGGCGCCTGAACGCAGGTAGAATATTGCTTCATGTTGCAGAAAGAATATGCCTGAACGATGCCCGCCTTATCCTTCAGCGTCATGAAGAAGGTTGCATTACCCTCAACATTGACAACTGTCGGGAAAGAGGCAGAATACTTGAAGTCAGAGACAAGCCCTTCAGCAGCGAGCTGAGCAGACGACTCCTCAGAGCCACTCATCGGATAGAACTTCGCGACGCCGGTTTTCGGGCTAATCAGAACAAACCCAATCAGGGTTTCGGCCTGGTTAGCAGGTGTTATGCCTGTGTAAAAGAGAATCTCACCATCAGGGGACAACACGCTGTTGTACCCATCAAATGGTGTGAACTCGTTTGCCGCATTATCCTCAGAAGACTCCTTCTTGGAATCCCTATAGGAATAGGATGTGTGGTACTTGTTGGTGTTGGACCAGTTCAGGAAACCGTTAGAATACTTGTAGTGCCACTCGACAAGGTTCATGAGGTAGCTTACACTGTGAACATGATCCACCCAATCAGGTGCAATGGGATAGATTTCGGAGCTACCAGAAACGGCATCAGTTATGATAACCGTTTTTTCAAGGTATCCACCGAATACGCCTATTGCAGGTGTGCGAATAGGTGTAATCCAATAAGGATTTCCATCATCGTCAACCTCAAAGAATGACTTGTTGAAAATGAGACTCGGAAACTGATTGCGAAGGTGCCGAGTTAAGTCGTTGCTAAAGCACGCAGAAGGCGAATACTTCATCGGTTCATCAAATTCAACGAACTGAGCTTCCATGGTACGAGCGTCCACCAACACATAGCCAGGGATAGTTTTTGCTGACCAATAGGTGGCCAGATTACGAAAATCCAATGGTGATATACGGTATGCTTTTCCGTTGATTGTAACGAGATTATACTCGTCATTTACTTCGTACCAAGACGAATTTTCAATGGAACCAAGAACGCGGTCGCCCAAGCGCTGAGCTGTTGTGACATCAACAGAGATGATATCTTCCGAGTTTGCAGTGATGATGTCATTCTCAAAATTGCCGTCAGCAACTTCAAGCAGGTTTGCATAAGCCTTAGCATTGCATATAGGAGCACTGTTTATAGACAGGCTAACCCACAGTATAGCAGCTAAGGTAGCAAAAAGCATAAGGAATGTAGCAAAGGCGTAACGACTGAAACAACGCTGAATTTTTGCGATGAAGGTAAGATAGTGCCATTCATTCTCCTCTTTGCGGAGAAGAGCACGATATTCTTCCTTGATTTTTTCCATGCCTGCTTCCTTGTACCAACCAGTTACTTTTTGGAGCAAATTTTGCCGGTAGGATTCGCGGAATGCTGCGTCTTTTTGAAGCTTTTTGTAAGTGCGACAGATAAGAAATCGGTTTACATTAAAAGCAAACACGCTCATGAGGATGATGAAGAACCAAAATTCCGAAGAGTAGACGCTTCTTGCTGGAAGGAACAGGTAGTCAATGGGTATTGCCAAAGCGACGGTGGCAAGCACCGACCAAAAGGCACACATTAACCGTTTGCGAAACAACTTTTTCATAAAAACTTTCCTTTCTGGGAATTATCCCAATAAAATAATGTGTTACTAAATAACATAATAAGTATATCATAAAAACAACAAAAGCGCAAATTGAACAGAAAGCAGGGGTTGAAGAAAAGTAGGTATACTATAAGCAATCTTCTGCAAAGTTTGTTGAAAATAAAGAATATTTATGATAACATGCAAGCAAATAAACAAAGTAAATGGAGCGAAAAAATGAAAATAGGAATAGACATAGACAATTGCATATCAAATTTTGATGACACATTATTAAAAGGATATTTAAAACATGATAAGGAATTGAGAAATACTGGAATCATAAACGAAAATCCAGAATCGTTCAGAAAAGGAATGTTTGACTGGACAGAGGAAGAAGAAAGAGAATTCTACAATTCCAATATTGAAAATTTTGCAAAACAGCTAAAACCAATAGAAGATGCACCAGGCTATATAAGAAAATTAAAAAATGATGGACATGAGATATACATAATAACAGGAAGAAATAATGGTGAATATACTAACCCATACGAATTAACCAAAGAGTGGTTAAAAAAATATGATATCATTTATGACCAACTAATATTCACAAATGCATACGACAAACACGCAAAAACAGAAGTATGCTTAGAAAATAATATTAATATCATGATTGAAGACAGCACAAAAATAAGTTTAGATTTAATTTCAAATGGAATAAAAGTACTTACAATGAACACAAGATATAATAGGCAGAATCAAGATTTAGAAAGAGTTTCTACTTGGAAAGAAATATATGAAAAAATAGCAAATACAAATGAAAAGGACAATAACCAAAAGGTAAATGTAATCTTAGACACAGATATATACAATGAATGCGATGACCAATTTGCACTTGCATATTTATTGAAATCACAAGATAAATTTAATATCGAAGCAATTACAATAGCGCCATATCATCATGATAACAATATCTCTATACAAGAGGGAACAGAAAAGAGCTATAATGAGGTTATAAAAATATGTAATTGGCTGAAATTTGACTATACAAATAAAGTTTTTAAAGGAAGTCTAGACTATTTAGAAGATAATTACAATGAGTCAAATGACGCAGTACAACAAATCATTGAAATTGCAAATAAAAATAGTAAAACATATATTTTAGCAATAGGAGCAATAACGAACATAGCATTAGCGATAAAAAAAGAGCCAAAAATAATCGATAAAATAGAAATAATTTGGCTAGGAGGAAATAGTTTCTTAAATAAAGACAATAAAGAATTTAATTTTAAGCAAGATATAAAAGCTGTAAGAACTGTATTTGATTCAAAAGTAAAATTAACGATAATACCTTGCAAAAATGTAGCATCAAACCTAAGAACTTCTATATATGAACTAGAGCATTTCTTAAAAGGAAAGAATGAATTATGCAATTACTTATGTCAAAGATTTTACAATGACGGTGTACATGGAATTCAAGAAAGAAGAGTAATTTGGGATATAAGTGTAATTGCATATATGATAAATAAAAAGTGGTTTGAAACAGAAGAAATTAGTTGCCCAGAAATCAACGACGACACATCATACAAACTTACTGAAAATAGTCATAAAATAACAATTGTAAATTATTTAAATGTAGATAAAATATACAAAGATTTATTCACAAAATTAGGAACATAAGGAGATAAATATGAAATTAACAGCTAATCAAGCACTACAATTAATAGAGAATTTTAGAGGAAAAAATGAAAATGATAGATGGATAGACCACTGTGTTAGTGTTGGAAATACAGCAGGAAAAATTGCAGGAGCTCTAAAAGATAAAAGTTATAATATAGATGTAGATAAAACAATAGCACTAGGATATGTGCATGATATTGGAAAATACACTGACAAAACACATAAACATGACATAAAAGGATATGAATATTTAATAGGCAAGGGATATGATGAAGATTGTTGCAATATTTGCCTAACACATTCATACTTAAATAACGACATTACTTGTACTGCTGGCGGAGTGCCAGATATTACAGAAAATCCATTTCTAACAAACTTTGTAAAAAATCATGAATACACAATAGAAGAAAAAATTATAAATTTATGTGATTTAATGTGCCCACCAGGAGGAAAAGTATTTACAGTAGATAAAAGATTAATTGACCTTATACTTAGGAGAGGAGCGCATAGCAATACACAATATCATGTTAAAGAGACATATAAATTAAAAGAATTTTTTGATAATTTGTTAGGATATAATCTATATGGTTTATTTCCAGAAATAAAAGAAAATTTGTAAAAATGAAGTAAAATACACACCAAATGTTAGACGAAAAATCTAATATTTGGTGTGTATTTTTTATAGCAATATTTTCAAATATACAAATTGACAATGTCGAAAAATGTCTAAAACTTCCCAAAATTCGTCAAAGGAAAAATGAATAAAAATGCAGAATATAAGATTATAAATTTCTAAAGGAGGAGTATATGAAAATAGATTTTAATGAAAAGGACAAGCTCTTAAATTTAGAGATTGATGAAGAAATAGATCATCACAGAGCAGAAAATTTAAGGAGGGTGGCCGATTATGAAATTCAAAGACGTAATCCTAAAAGAGTTATACTTGATTTTAATAATGTGTTTTTTATGGATAGTGCCGGTATCGGAATGGTAATAGGAAGATATAAAACAGCATCAATGGTTGGTGCAAAATTAGAAATGAGAAACGTAAAAAGCAATATAAAGAAAATATTTGAAATGACTGGAGTATTAAAAATAATCCCAATTATAGAGGAGGTCGAAAATGAAAAAACAATATGATAATGAAATCAAAATGGAGATAGTAAGTAAATCGTGCAACGAAGCATTTGCAAGAATTGCAGTTGCAGCATTTGCATCACAATTAGACCCTACAATAGAAGAAATTTCAGATATTAAAACATCTGTATCAGAAATAGTAACAAACTCAATTATACATGCCTATGAAACCAGTGATGAAATTATAAAAATACACTGCATGATAACTGACAGAACAATAATAATAGAGATTTCAGATACTGGAAAAGGAATTGAAGATATAGAAGAAGCAAGAAAGCCACTATACACTTCGAAAGTAGAACTAGAAAGGTCAGGAATGGGATTCACAATAGTTGAAAGCTTTATGGATGAAGTAAAAGTAGAATCAATAGTAGGAATAGGAACTAAAGTAACAATGAAAAAAACAATAAAAACTCCAGAAGAATTGTTCAATAATCTAGATAGTTAGGAGAGAATCATTTTGTATGAAACTACAATAGACGAAATCTTAGAGGCACAAAATGGGGACCAAGATAAGTTAAATGATATTGTAGAAAGAAATGCAAGATTGATATGGAGCATAGTTAAAAGATTTCAAAACACAAAATATGAAACTGAAGATTTGTTCCAAATTGGAGCAATAGGACTTATAAAGTCAATAAAAAAATTTGATAAACAATATAATGTAAAATTATCAACTTTTGCCGTACCTTACATATTAGGCGAAATAAAAAGATTTTTAAGAGATGATGGAATAGTAAAAGTAAGTAGAAGCTTAAAAGAGTTAAATTATAAAATAGAGGCTTTGCGAAGAGAATATGAAAAACAGGGAAAAGAGCTAAATATAGAAATAATAAAAAATGAGCTAAAAGAAACAAAAGAAAATATATTATTAGCGATGGAACTTGACAATGGCGTAAAATCAATGGACGAGGAGATTAGTGATGACGGAAAAGAAAATACATTATATAACCAAATAAAAGTTGAAAGCTATGAAGACGAAACAATAAAGAAAATGATATTAAAAGATGAAATATCAAGACTAAATGAGAAAGAAAGGAATATAATAATTTTAAGATATTTTTATAATAAATCGCAAAAGGAAGTAGCTGCAAACTATGGTATAAGCCAAGTTCAGATATCGCGAATTGAAAAGAAAATATTATTAAAAATGAGAGAGAATATAAAGGAGAAAATTTGAGAGATATAAGGAATTTTCAAATAAAAAATTATTCAATATTTTTTCTAACGCTAATCATTGTTTCTTTTTTTATATTGCCAATAGCTTTTACAAAAAAATTTGCATTAGAAAATAAAGTAGACGAGCAAACTACACAAGCGAAAGAACCAGAAATTGATTACAATGCAAAATATAAGAATATTACTCTTTTACATACATCTACTGGCGCAGTTGAAACAATTTCATTAGATGATTACCTAGTAAATGTTGTTTCAGCTGAAATGCCTGTGGATTACGAGGAAGAAGCACTAAAAGCACAAGCAACAGTTGCAAGAACATACACACTATATCAAATTGAAAATAGTAAAAAACATCAAGAAGCAGATATGTGCGATAGTTCAAGCTGTTGCCAAGCATGGATAACAAAAGAAAAAAGATATGAAGCTTGGAAAGAAAATCAAGACGAGAAATGGGAAAAGATAAGGAAAGCAGTGTATTCAACTGCTGGAGATATAATTACATATCAAGGAAAACCAATAGACGCATTTTTCCACTCAAACAGTGGAGGAACGACTGAAATACCTGTAAACGTATGGGGAGGAAGTAATTTTCCATATTTGCAAGTAGTAGAAACAAGTGGAGAAGATGAATATTCTCAATTTTACTCAGAAAAAGAATACACATATATTGAAATTGAAGAGAAAATGAAACAAAACTATAATGATTTCCAAATAAATTGGTCAGAAGAAAATGCAATTTCAATTTTAGAGTATACAGAAAGTTCAAGAATAAGAACATTGAAAGTTGGAAACAAAAATATATCAGGAGTCGAGGCAAGAAAAATCTTTGAATTAAGGTCAACAAACTTTACAATAGAAAATAATAATGAAAAAGTAAAGTTTAGTGTAGTTGGTTATGGACACGGTGTTGGAATGAGTCAAACAGGAAGTAATACTTTAGCAAAACAAGGAAAAAATTATAAAGAAATAATACAGCATTTTTATAAAGACATTGAGATAAAAAATATAAAGTAACCCTCGTATATTTTTTGAAAAAATGTAAATACTTGTAATAACAATAAATTATAGGAGGGAATTATGAGCAAAGGAAGAAGATATGAGGATATATCATCAGAAAATAAGAAAAGAATTCTTTATATAAGTGGAATTGGTGCAATGATAGCATTAATAGTTATAATTTTTGCACTTTCTATTTTAAAAACAAAGCAAGATGCAGATAAGAGAATTGCAGAGATTGAGAACACACCATCAGATGCAACAATAGTAAGTACAACAGAAGATAAGACAATAAACGAAGTACAAAATAATGAAGAAAATAAAATTGCTGTAAATACATTAAATGAAATATCTAATCAAAATAACAATACTAATCAAACAGCACCAGAACCTACACCAGTTGTAGAAGAACCTAAAAAAGTAGAACTACATTTTATCGCTCCACTACAAGGAGAAATTACAAAAGACTTTTCTGATTCAAGTTTAGTATATTCAGAGACATTAGAAGAATGGACTGTACATTTAGGAATAGATATAAAAGCAGAAAAAGGAAGTGCAGTATCAGCATCAGAACAAGGAACTGTGGAATCAATAAAAAATGACCCTAGATATGGGCTAACAGTAACTATAGCACATGAAAATGGATATAAAACTATATACTCAAACCTTTTATCAGCAGAATTCGTTGCCGAACAGCAAGAAGTTGAAAAAGGACAAACTATAGGCTCTGTAGGAGATAATGCAGCATTTGAAATAGCTGACGAAGCACACCTACATTTTGAAATGAAAAAAGATGGAGAAACAGTTAATCCATCAAATTATTGGGAAAGATAGAAAAGGCTGATAAACAGAAAATAAGACAATATTATATACTGCGCAACGACCAAACGAGGCGGAGCGCCGAGTGCGAAATGGAGCAATCTTCCTAACACCTAGGAGACAGAAGATTGCGACCCGCAAGGTATAAATATTGTCTTATTTTCTGTTTATCTGCTTATCTATGTTGTATATTATTTACTTTCAAGTTTCTCTAAAAACTTTATAAACACAAACAAATAAATAAACCCAAATACATATGCAGCCAAAACATCTGTAGCATAATGTACGCCTAAGTATATTCTAGTAATACCAACAGCTAAAATAACAAGAGAAAGAACAACTGTCAATAAATTACTAATCCATTTTTTCTTTACAAATTTTCTAACATAATAAATAACTAATCCATAAAAAACCATAGACATCATAGAATGACCACTAGGAAAACTATAAGATGTTTCAACAGCCAAAGTCATTGTATTAGAAGGCCTAGGACGATGTACGATTAATTTAATTATATTATTTAAAATTATTGCTAATAAATTTGCAAAAACAAAAATCTTGAAATATTTTTTATCTCTAATCAAAACTGCTACCGAAATTAAACCAGCAACAATTACTATACTAGAACCAAGTGTTGTAATCATTTTCATAATAACAGTCATAGACATACTTACAGGAAAAATAGACATAATAAATTGATAAACAGGCAAGTCAAATAAAATCATTTTTTACCCCCTTTTGTAGTAAAACATTATATTATAGAAAAATATAAAATGCAAGGCATTGATTTTTAAATTAAACAATGATAATATTTAGAAAACTTTAAACATGGACGAATTCCTAAGGAGGTTTTTCTTATGATTATAGAATTACCAGAAAAGTTCAGCAAAGTCTACAACAATGGTTGGTATGTAATAATACGGGAAGGAGTTTTAGAGATTCATGGAGGATGTAATTATAGAGAATTAATGAATCAAGTAACTTACGCATTAAAAGGAAGGACACGGTGTTACTATTGTCACAAAATCATGAGACCAGAAGCGTGTACAATAGACCATCTATTTCCTCAAGACTTTGGAGGAGTGTCAATTACAAACAATCTTGAACCATCTTGTGGTCAATGTAATAGTCACAAATCCAATATGAACGAAATGGAATTTAAAGTTTGGCGAACTATTAGCTCCGAGGAGGCAAGAAAAAAGTATTGCAAAAAAGCAATCACCAGAAAAATGACCGCAAAGTATGATTCGAAAAGGATAGACGGTTTCGATTTGCCTAGGGACTGGGTAACAATTCAAAAACTTGATTTGATTCAAAAAGCAACAAGAACACATGGAGAAGCAAGATACCTAAAAACATGTTCATTCATTGAAGAACACAATAAATTGCCAGTTCCATTAGTATTATCTCAAAATCAGGTTGTGCTCAGTGGAATAGCAGCATATGCAGCTGCAAAAGAGAAGGGGCTCAAAGCAGTTCCTGTAATTATCCTTGAAAATGTTATGTTCTATGACCAATAAAATATGTAGATGAAAGCAAGAGAGGTTCTGGCTATGGCCAGAACCTCTCGCATGCTATTTATAGTATAGTCAATACTGATAAAGTATTGTAATAACAACAATAAATTGATATAATTAGCCAAAGTTGTAGAAAGGCGAATATTTATGAAATATATAATTGACAGAATTGAAAATAAAATTGTAATATGTGAAAATCAAGAAACAAAAGAAATGGAAAAATTTAAAATAGATCAATTTCCAGAAGACATAAAAGATGGAGATGTTGTAATTTTAGAAAATGAGAAATTTAAAATAGACAAAGAAGAAAGTAAAACCAAAAAACAACAAATTGAAGAATTGATGAAAAAATTAATGAAAGGATAAGAAAATGGGAACAGAATGGACGAAAGAACAATCGTTAGCCATAACTGAAAATGAAAGTAACATATTAGTTGCAGCAGCTGCTGGTAGCGGTAAAACCACAGTTCTTGTCGAAAGAATAATAAGAAAAATAATAGATGAAAATATTGATATAGACAAAATTTTAGTAGTGACATTTACCAATGCAGCAGCCTCAGAAATGAGAGAAAGAATATTAAATGCACTATATAAAGAGATTGACAATGACCCACTAAATACAAGACTAAGAAAACAAATTGTTTTGCTTAGCAAAGCAAGTATATGTACAATAGATTCATTCTGTTTAGATGTAATACGAAATAACTTTTTTGAAATTGGAATACAAGGGAATTTTAGAATAGCTGATAATGCAGAACTAGAGCTATTAAAGCAAGAAAGTTTAGAGGATACTTTCGAAGAATTATATATATCAAATGATGATAGATTTTATAAGTTAGTAAATCTATATGCAGGTTACAAAGATGATGAAGACTTAAAAACAATAATATTAAAAATATATGATTATATACAAAGCAGTCCATTTCCCGAAAAATGGCTTGAAGAGAAAATAAAAGATTATAAAACTGATAACATAAATGATTTTTCAGAAACAATATGGGGAAAAATTTTATTAAATAATTTCAAAGATGAAATATTGAATTCAATAAATATTTTAAAAAACTGCAAGTGCAAGCTTTCAAAGTTTTCAGAATTAGAAAAATATGAATTAATAATAGCAGATGATATAAACCAGTTAGAAGAACTAATTGTACCAAACATGAGTTGGGATGCTATATACGAAAAATATAACAACATAAAACCTAAACAATGGTCAAAAGACTCAAAAATAACTTTGACAGTAAAAGATGAGGTCAAGGTTATTCGAGATAATGTAAAAAAAAGAAGAACAAATGCAGCGAAAAAAACTTTTTTAGGCACTACAGATGAGTTATTGGAAGACATAAACGAAATGTATCCAATACTTGAAAATCTAAAATATGTAGTTTTAAAATTTACAGAAAAATTTATTGAAAAAAAACAAACTAAAAATGTAATGGATTTCAGTGATATTGAACATTATGCACTAAAAATTCTATTACAAGAAAACGAAAATGGTAGCTATAATAAAACAGAAGTAGCCAAAAAATATCAAGAAAAGTTTGCTGAAATAGCAATAGACGAGTACCAAGATAGTAACTTAGTACAAGAATATATATTAACATCAATTTCAAATGAAAAAAATATTTTTATGGTTGGAGATGTAAAACAGAGTATATACAGATTTAGACAAGCAAGACCAGAATTATTTTTAGATAAATATGAAAAATACACAAAAGAAAGAAACGAAAAAGGGCAAAAAATACAACTATTTAAGAACTTCAGAAGTAGAAAAAATGTATTAGACGTAACAAACCTAGTTTTCCAAGATATTATGAGCAAAGAGTTTGGAGAGATTGAATACGACGAAACTGAATATTTAAATTTAGCTGCAACTTATGAAGAACCACAAAGTACTGAATTACCGTATGCAGGAAAAGCAGAGTTAGACATAATAGATTTAAAGCAAGAAATAATTGAAGATGAAGAAGTTGAAGAAGAGGAAAATAGAATACTTGAAAAAGTTGAGATAGAAGCAAAATTTGTAGCCAAAAGAATTGAAGAATTAGTAAAATCAAAATACCAAATATATGATAGAAAAAAAGGCTATAGAAATATTGAATATAGAGACATCGTAATTCTTTTAAGAGCAACTTCAAATATTGCAACATTTTTTGAAAAAGAATTAACAAAGCTAGAAATACCAGTTTTTAGTGACACGAGCGAAAATTATTTAGACTCAATCGAAATTGGAAACATGATATCTTTATTGAAAATAATTGATAACCCATATAGAGATATTCCTTTAGTAAGTGTAATGAGGTCATTTATAGGAGATTTTTCGGATAATGAATTATTAGAAATACGATTAGTTCGGAAAATATGGATACTTTTACGATGCAGTGCTAGCAGCATTAGAGTCAAAAAAAATAAATGATAAATTAAGATTAAAAATAAGTGACTTTATAGATAAACTAAATGAGTGGAGAGAAGAAGAAAAATATTTACCTTTAAATGAATTAATTTGGAAAATATATAATCAAACAGATTATTATAATTATGTAAGATTACTTCCAAGTGGAGAAATTAGAAAAGCTAATTTAAAAATGTTTCTTGAAAGAGCAAAAGAATATGAAAAAATCAGCTTTAAAGGATTATTCAGCTTTATAAGATACATAGAAAAAATTAAAAATTCAAATAACGATTTATCAGCAGCAAAGTTAATTGGAGAAAATGAAAATGTAGTTAGAATAATGAGTATTCACAAAAGTAAAGGACTAGAATTTCCTGTTGCAATTATTTCAAGAGCAGACAAAAAGTTTAATGAAAGAGAATTAAGTGATTCAATTTTGTTACATCAAGATATAGGCTTTGGACCTCAATACATAAATTATGATAAAAAAATAGAATATACAACAGCAGCAAAAGAGGCAATAAAAATAAAATTAAAAAATGAGTCAATTGCTGAAGAAATGAGAATTCTATATGTTGCACTAACTCGTGCAAAAGAAAAGTTAATAATTACAGGTGTTGAAAATGACTTAGAAAAAGCACTTGAAGAGAAAAAAGAGTTACTTGAAAATTACGAAAAAGAAAATGGAAAAATAAATCATTTATTACTAAAAAAATACAAAAGTTATCTAGGATGGCTACAATTAGTATATTTGAACAATGAAAATATTTCAGAATATATGACTTTAAATAAAATATCTAAAAAAGACATTTTTAAAAAAGATGAAAAACAAGAAATCAAAACTGAAATAAGAGATATAAAGAAAACTAAAGAATATGATAAAATAACTGAAATTTTAAATTGGAAATATAAATATGAGGATATAACAAAATTACAAAGTAAAATGAGTGTTACTAAGATAAAAGAACTAAAAACAAAGGAAGAGAAAAAGCAACAAATGGTTGAAATAAAGCCAAGGTTCATGCAAGAAGATGGCAGAATTTCAGGGGCAGAAAAAGGAACACTAATACATTTAATTTTACAAAGATTAAATTTGAGAAAGAGTTATACTAAAAAAGATATACAAGAATTTGTTGAAAAACTGTATATGAAAAAAATAATTTCTGAAGCTCAGAAAAATGTAATTCCAATTGAAAAAATATATCAAATAATGAATTCTGATTTTATGAGCAAAGTAAGAAATGCAAAAGAAATATATAAAGAACAACCTTTTTATACATACATATCTACAAAAGAAATATATGATACTGAAAGTGATGAAAATACGCTTGTACAAGGTATTATCGACCTATACTATATTGACGAAAATAATGATTGCATTTTAGTAGATTACAAAACTGACTATGTTCAAAATGAGACAGAATTAATTGAAAAATATAAAGTCCAACTAGAAATTTATAAAAAAGCTTTAGAAGATGCGCTAAAAACAAAAATAAAAGAATGTTATATATATTCAATTTATTTAAATAAAGAAATTAGAATATTCTAAAACGATTTTATATATAAAACTAATTTCAAACTTTATATATAAATATAAAGTTAAATAAATGATGATACAATAAGCTGAAATATAGGCAAAAAGCATATTTACAATTTATGTAAAGTGTTGTATAATAAAAAAGGAATTTAAAAAAGTAGGAGGAAGCTATGAAAAGAATGCAAACGTTTTTTACATATGCTTTAATTATAATATTATTTTGGATATTCTCCAGTGTAGCAAGTAATTTATTACTCAAGAATTCTTATAAAAGTGTAGCTAGTAATAAATTAATAATTGAAAAAGCAAATAATGGATTTGAAATAAATGTAGATAGAGCAAATTCAAACAAACAACAAGCTTATTTTACAGGAACAGTAAAAAACGCATCAAAAAAGGTTATTGAAAAACAATATGTAAAAGTTGAGTCTTTCTATAAAGGCAAATTCATGCAAGAAAAATATTTAGCATTTGAAAACATGCAACCAGGAGAAGAAAGAAAATTCAAATTACTATATGAAGTCGGAAGTATAGATGAATATAGAGTATCATATGTAGATGAAATACCAACCAATAAGACAATAATTGATGATGCAATAGAGGCTGTTAAAGGATATATACAAAAAGCTTTTAACTTCTTAAATGGATTTAGCTTTAACTTCGGAGATGTAAAAGAAGGTGCAGGAAACCTTGTAGAAGGTGCGAAAGATGCATTTGAACCAGTACATGTTGAAGGAGAAGCATGGCAATTACTTCCAGTAGTACTATTTATAATATACGTAATGCCATCAGGATTTTTCTTCGGATTATTTTAAAAATATATAATTACTAAAAGCAGAGATAGCAATAAATACAATATTGCTATCTCTTTTCTTATTTGCAAATTAATATAGTTTTATTGCATATAAAATTAAAATAACTGAGACTATAGAATATATTGAAAAATATGGTGGCTTATGATATAAACTATAAAAGAGAAAATGGAGGTAGTGAATGGGAAAAAATTATCTACCATACAAAATTACTGACAAAATGTTAAATTTGGCAACTGAAATAATGGAAAAAATAGGTGAGGCTAACTATTTTGAGAAGTTAAATAGATATCCAGAATTAAGAAGAAAGTCAAGAATAAAATCAATTCATTCTTCTTTAGCAATTGAAAATAATCAATTGTCATTATTTCAAGTTGAAGCGATAATCAATGGAAAAACAGTAATTGGAGAACAAAGGGATATTCAAGAAGTAAAAAATGCATATAAAGCTTATGAAGAAATTGATAATGTTAATCCATATTCTGTAGAAGATTTAAAGAAAATACAAGGGATGCTAACTTTTGCAATAGAAAATGATAGCGGAAAATTTAGAAATCATGGGGAAGGGGTTTACGATGAAAATGATATATGCATATTTACATGTCCCCCACATACGATGGTTCCTATTCTTATGGATAATTTGTTTAATTGGATGAATAAGGAGAAAGATAATGTTAATCCATTAATTTTATCTTCTATTTTTCATTATGAATTTTTATTTATACATCCTTTTTCAGATGGAAATGGAAGAACAGCAAGACTATGGCAAACAATAATACTTACTCATTGGAAAAAATTATTTAAGTATTTACCTATAGAAAGTATAATAAAGAAAAATCAAGAAGAATACTATACTGTTATTCAGAACTGCAATAATACTGGAAATTCAAATGAATTTATAGAGTTTATGCTTGAAATCATTAATAAAGCTGTTGATGGAATGATTTTAGAACAACGCGAAACTACACAAGAAACTACACAAGAAACCACACAAGAAAAAATCTTAAATTTAATTAAGAAAAATCCAAGTATTACACAAACTGAAATGGCCCAAATTTTGAATTTAACCAGAGATGGTATATCATATAATATTAAAATTTTAAAGGACAATAAAATAATAGAAAGACAAGGATCTACTAAAAGTGGAATATGGAAAATATTATAGAGTTAGAGGTTTCATTCCACAAAAGCTACACATACAATATACACCATAAAAACAAATATAATAATACGACATGATGTGCAATTTTGGAGTGTTTTAAAAGAAAATGCGACCAGCAAGGAGTGAGTATTATTATATTTATTTTTATGGTGATTTATTTATGTTTATTTATGCATAAATCCTTGAAATAACAACTCAAATTTGATAGAATACACGCATGTAGAAAAAACAAAAACAAGGAGCATAAAATAAGTGGAAAACAACCAAGAAAAAATAAGAAACTTCAGCATAATAGCTCATATAGACCATGGAAAATCAACATTAGCAGACAGATTAATTGAAATGACAGGAGTACTTTCAAAAAGAGAAATGGAAAGCCAAGTACTTGACAACATGGATATTGAAAAAGAAAGAGGAATAACAATCAAATCCCAAGCCGTAAGAATGAACTATACTGCTAAAGACGGAAACACATATATATTAAACTTAATAGACACACCAGGACATGTAGATTTCAATTATGAAGTTTCAAGAAGTTTAGCTGCATGTGAAGGAGCAATATTAGTTGTAGACAGTAGTCAAGGTGTTGAAGCACAAACACTTGCTAACGTATATTTAGCCTTAGACAATAACTTAGAAATTTTGCCAGTAATAAACAAAGTAGACTTACCAAATGCAAGACCAGATGAGATAAAACAAGAAATAGAAGATGTAATTGGAATACCAGCAATGGACGCACCTTGCATTTCAGCAAAATCTGGATTAAATGTAGAACAAGTTCTAGAAAGAATAGTAACAGATATACCAGCGCCTAAAGGAGATAGAAATGCTAAATTAAAATGCCTAATATTCGATTCTTTTTACGATAACTACAAAGGTGCAATAAGCTATGTTCGTGTAAAAGAAGGAACAGTAAAACCAGGTGATGAAATATTATTTATGGCAACAAATAAGCATTTTACAGTAAATGAGGTTGGCTATTTTGGAGCAGGTGAATATATTCCAGCTGAAAGCTTAAAAGCAGGAGAAGTTGGATATATCGCAGCAAGCATAAAAAATGTATCAGACTTACACGTTGGTGATACAATAACAAATTATAATACTCCAGCAGACGAGCCATTACCAGGATATAAAAAAGCCAACTCAATGGTATATTGCGGAATGTATCCTTTAGATGGAAGTGAGTATGAAAGCTTAAAAGATGCACTAGAAAAATTAAAACTAAATGATGCAGCTTTAGAATATGAGCCAGAAACATCAGTTGCACTTGGTTTTGGATTCAGATGTGGTTTTTTAGGGTTATTACATTTAGAAATAATAATTGAAAGATTAGAAAGAGAGTTTGATTTAGGTTTAATCACAACAGCCCCATCAGTTATTTACAAAGTTCATAAAACAAATGGAGAAATAATTGAACTTTACAATCCAACAGATTTACCTAAAACACAAGAAATAAAATGCATAGAAGAACCAATAATGAAAGCCGAAATAATGCTTCCAAAAGAATTTGTAGGAAATGTAATGGATATATGTCAAAAAAGACGTGGAACATATATAGACATGAAATACTTAGATGCAAACAGAGTAATTCTTGAATATGACTTGCCTTTAAATGAAATAATATACGACTTTTTTGATACATTAAAGTCAAAGACAAAAGGATATGCCTCTGTAGATTACGAGTTTAAGGAATATAAACAATCAGACCTAGTTAAATTAGATTTACACATAAATAATGAAGCAGTCGATGCACTATCATTTATAGTACATAAAGATTCTGCTTACAATAGAGGTAGAAAAATGGCTGAAAAGCTTAAAACAGTAATACCAAGACAATTATTTGAAATTCCAATTCAAGCAGTAGTAAGTGGAAAAATAATTGCAAGAGAAACTCTATCAGCCATGAGAAAAGACGTTTTAGCTAAATGCTATGGTGGAGATATTACAAGAAAGAAAAAACTTCTAGAAAAACAGAAAAAAGGTAAGAAGAAAATGAGACAAATAGGAAATGTAGAAATCCCACAAGAGGCTTTTTTATCAGTATTAAAGCTAGATGACGAAGAATAAAGGAGCTACAAATGAAAATATTAAAAAGAATAATTATGATAAGCGCAATAGTACTATTGTTATTACAAGCAGTAAGTCTTGCAGCCGTACAACCAGTAGAAGAAGCACCTGAAACAAATTATAATATAATAAGTAAAAAAGACCAAGAAAAAATAAAAGAATTTGTTACAATCAAAGAAGGATACGAAAAATTTTGTATAGCAGAGGGTGTGGCACTTTTAGTCGTTTTGATACTTGTTTTAAAAACACATGCAATAGAAGGTTCAACGAAAACAGTACTTTTTATTGCAGTACTTGCAATAGCAAGTTATATTGTACAGTTTAGTGTAGAAGGAAATATAATCCCAGTTTTAGAAGTATTTATTCAAATACTTGGAGTTGTATTATTTGCACTATCTGCACTATTTATATATAAACATGATAATTTATTAATATATATACCAATATATTCATTATCAATAGTATATGCATTAAGAGAAATATCATTTGTATATGAAAATGTAATAATTGAAATAGCGCTAATTGCAGCGCCAGTTATTCTTTTAATATTAGGAAAAATAGTAGGAATTAGTAAAGAAAGAGCATTATTAATACCAGTAAAAGAAAAACATGAAAAGAAAGAGGATTAAAAAATGAAAGAGAATAAGCCTAAAAGAAGACCAGAGAAATTCGACAGACAAGCTCCAAAGAATAGAAACTTTGAAAAAAGAGACTACAAACCTAAGAACTTTGAAAGACAAGAAGTAAGACAAAAAGATGAAAATGAATATGATGATATTGTAGAAGGCAGAAATGCTGTACTTGAATTATTAGACTCAGATAGAGATATCAACAAAATATTTGTACAAAATGGGGAAAAACATGGTTCAATAAACAAAATCATTGCAATTGCTAAAGAAAACAAGGTTGTTGTAACAGAAGTTGAAAAATCAAAATTAGATTTCATGTCGAAAACTCAAAATCACCAAGGTGTAATTGCAGTAGTACCACCATTTAACTACTGTGAAATAGAAGATATTTTAGATTATGCAAAATCAAAACAAGAAGATGCATTTATATTAATATTAGATGGAATAGAAGATCCACACAATTTAGGCTCAATAATTAGAACAGCAGAAACAGCGGGCGTTCATGGAATAATAATTCCAAAAAGAAGAACTGTCACAGTAAATAGTACAGTTAGCAAAGTTTCAGCAGGTGCAGTTGAACATATGAAAATTGCAAGAGTAAATAATATAAATGAAACTATCAGAAAATTAAAAGATAATGGTTTATGGATTATAGGAACAGACGGAGATGCAAGAACATTATATTATAATCAAGATTTAAAGGGTGATATAGCAATAATAATTGGAAGTGAAGGCTATGGTATGAGTAGACTGGTAAAAGAAAACACAGACATGCTAGTAAAAATTCCTATGAAAGGCAAAATCACTTCACTAAACGCATCAGTATCAGCAGGAATTATTATGTATGAGGTTGTAAAACAAAGAAATAAATAAAATAAAAGGGGGAAAAACGATGAAAACTAAATATGTATTCGTAACAGGTGGAGTAGTCTCAGGACTAGGAAAAGGAATAACAGCAGCATCACTAGGAAGATTATTAAAAAATAGGGGATACAAAGTAACAATACAAAAATTTGACCCATACATAAATGTAGACCCAGGAACAATGAGTCCATATGAACATGGAGAAGTATTTGTAACAGACGATGGAGCAGAAACGGACTTAGACTTAGGTCATTATGAAAGATTTATAGATGAAAATTTAACTAGAAATTCTAGTGTATCAATGGGACAAATATACTCAAGTGTTATTGAAAAAGAAAGAAAAGGTACATATTTAGGT
This sequence comes from uncultured Clostridium sp., assembly GCA_948465565.1. GTDB lineage: Bacteria > Bacillota > Clostridia > TANB77 > CAG-508 > UMGS1994. The sequence continues at coordinate 185,015 of CAOJXR010000002.1, read as the reverse complement.
AGAACAATACAAGTAATTCCCCACATTACAAATGAAATAAAAGAAAAAATATATTCGTTTGAAAATACAGACACAGATATAGTAATAACGGAACTTGGTGGAACAATTGGAGATATGGAAGGACAAGCTTTAGTTGAAGCTATAAGACAAGTTGGTATAGAAAAAGAGATAGACGATGTTTGTTATATCCATGTAACTTTGTTACCATATATTTCAGGGTCAAAGGAAATTAAATCAAAACCTACACAACACTCTGTAAAAGAACTACAATCTTTTGGTATAAAACCAGACATATTAGTTGCAAGAGCAGAAGATCATATACCAGAAGATATGAAAAATAAAATAGCATTATTCTGTAATGTTCGACCAGAAAATGTAATAGAAAATTTAACAGCAGATACATTATACGAAGTTCCAATATTATTAGAAGAAGACGGTTTGGCAAGAGCTGTTTGCAAAAAATTAAAATTAGACAAAACTGAGAACAATAGCGATTGGAAAGAACTAACAGAAAGAATAAAAAACTGCAAAGATGAAGTGAAAATAGCCTTAGTAGGAAAATATATGAAGTTAGAAGACTCATATTTATCAGTAGTTGAAAGTTTAAGACATGGAGGCTTTGTTAATAATGCTAAGGTTAAAATTGGATTTATAGATTCAGAAACAATCACAAATAAAAACGTTGAAAAAATATTAAAAGAATACAATGGAATCCTAGTTCCAGGAGGATTTGGAAACAGAGGAATAGAAGGAAAAATTACTGCAATAAAATATGCAAGAGAAAATAATATACCATTCTTAGGAATTTGTTTAGGAATGCAAATGGCAGTTGTAGAATTCGCAAGAAATATACTAGGATTAACAGATGCAAATTCAGCAGAGTTCAACGATACAACTAAAAATCCAGTAATACATATAATGGAAAATCAAAAAGGAATAACTAAAAAAGGTGGAACAATGAGACTTGGAAGTTACCCATGTACAATTAAAAAAGGATCTTTAGCATACGAATTATACAATAAAGAAAATATTGAAGAAAGACATAGACATAGATTTGAGTACAACAATGACTATAAAGAAGCTTTAGAGGAAAAAGGATTAATATGCTCTGGAACGTCACCAGATGGAAGCTTAGTCGAAATTGTTGAATATAAAAATCACCCATTCTTTATAGCTGGACAATTCCACCCAGAATTTAAATCAAGACCAGATAGACCAGGACCACTATTTGCAGGGTTAATAAAAGCAGCACTAGAAAATAAGAATAAATAACACAAAATTGTTAAGACACAATTTTCGGAAGGAGAAAATAAAATATGTTGTTATTAAAAAGAGAATATGCAGACTACGCAAACAATAAAGAAATATATAATAGCGAATATAAAAAAGTAGATTTAAAAGATGATCCATATTTTGGTGCTGCATGTCTAATGGAAGTAAAAAAGGCTGATAAAAAAAGATGGGTAACAAGAAAAGATGGAGAAGAAGTAGTTATTCAAGATGTTGGATACAAATGGTTAACACTATTCCCTAAAGAAGAAAATTTTGCAATTATAGCAATATATAATGTTAACAATGAGTTTGTTCAATTCATTTTTAATATTGGAAAGAACGTTCAATATAAAGCTAAAATTCCATATTTAGATGATTTATATTTAGATGTAGTTTTGACATCAAAAAATGACGTTGAATTTAACGGAGAAGATGAATTAGAAAATGCATATAAATCAGAAAATTTAAAATATAAAGATTATGAAATAGCAAGAAAAGCAGCAGACAAAGTACTTCACAAATTCCATAAACAAGCTGGATTTGAAGAACTAAAGCAAATTGCTAATAAATATTTAGATATTATAAAAAATACAGTCCAATAATTATTGAAAAATCAAAGAAAAAGAGATATAATCTTTAAATCTAAATAAGGAGAGGTGAAAATATCATGAGAGAAAACGAATACAGAACACACTCATGTAACGAGCTAAGAATTACTGATGTTGGAAAACAAGTACGTTTAGCTGGTTGGGTACAAAAAATAAGAAACTTAGGAAAAATGGTATTTCTAGATTTAAGAGATGAATTTGGAATAACACAAATTATATTAAATGAAAATGTTGAAGGACAAATAAAAGATTTGACTACAGAATGTACAATTTCAGTAACTGGAAATGTATTAGAAAGAAGTAGTAAAAACCCTGAAATTAGTACAGGCGATATAGAAATAGCTGCTAAAGAAATACGTATACTTGGTAAATGTAAAAATGTACTTCCATTCGAAATAAATCAAAAAGAAGCTCAAGATGTAAGGGAAGATTTAAGATTAGAATATCGTTTTCTTGATTTAAGAAATGATAATATACATAAAAATATATTATTAAGGTCAAAAATATTAAAAACAATGAGAGATGAGATGGATAGACTTGGATTTACAGAAATCCAAACACCAATTTTAGCAAACTCATCACCAGAAGGAGCTAGAGATTTCTTAGTGCCAAGTAGATTACATCCAGGAGAATTCTATGCACTTCCACAAGCACCACAACAATTCAAACAATTATTGATGGTTTCAGGATTTAATAGATACTATCAAATAGCTCCATGCTTTAGAGATGAAGACCCTAGAGCAGACAGATCGCCAGGAGAGTTCTATCAATTAGACTTAGAAATGAGTTTTGCAACACAAGAAGATGTTTTTGCAGTATTAGAAGAAGTTATACCAAATGTATTTAAGAAAAATAGCGAATGGAAAATAACAGAAGCTCCATTCTTAAGAATTCCATTTAAAGAAGCAATGGAGAAATATGGAACAGATAAACCAGATTTAAGAAATCCATTAACTATATCAGACGTAAGTAAAATATTTGAAAATACTGAATTTAACGCATTTAAAGGCAAAACAGTAAAAGCAATATTAGTGCACAACATGCAAGAGGCTACAAGAAAATTCTTTGACCAAATGTCAGAATATGCAGTAAATGAACTTGAAGCCAAAGGTTTAGCTTGGGTTAAAATAGATGAAAATGAAGAACTTACAGGAGGAATTTCTAAATTTATTACACCAGAAAACAAAACAGCACTATTTGAATTATTAAATGCATCAAACAATGACGCAATATTCTTTATAGCTGATGAATTTGAAAAAGCACAAAAAATTGCTGGTGGAGTAAGAATTGAACTAGGAAAGAGATTAAATTTAATTGAAAAGGATATATACAAATTCTGTTGGATTGTAGACTTTCCAATGTATGAATTATCAGATGAAGGAACAATAGATTTCAACCATAACCCATTCTCAATGCCACAAGGTGGACTAGAAGCGCTAAAAACAAAAGACCCATTAGATATATACGCATATCAATATGACTTAGTATGTAATGGATATGAAATCTGTTCAGGTGCAGTTAGAAATCATGATCAAGAGATAATGGTTAAAGCTTTTGAAATAGCAGGATACACAGAGGAAGATGTAAGAGGTAGATTTGGAGCATTATATAATGCATTTAGCTACGGAACTCCTCCACATGCTGGAGCAGCACCAGGTGTAGATAGAATAGTAATGCTACTTGCTAAAGAAGACAATATTAGAGAAGTTATAGCTTTTCCTAAGAATAAAAAAGCAAGAGATTTACTTATGAGAGCTCCATCAAAAGTTTCTGAAAAGCAGTTAGAAGAAGTGCATATAAAACTAGATTTAGAGTAGTACTAAGCCCAAAATAAAATATATAAAAATTTAGAAGAGACGGACAGCTTGGAGTATTTTTCGAAGAAAAATACTCCAGTAAGGAGCAAGAAATATTTATATTATTTTATTTTGAGGTGAGAATAATATAAATATTTTATTAGAAAGAGGATGTCTATGAGCAATAAAAAGAAAATATTAGCAACATTAGCTATTGCAACACTTATAATAATAAACACGAACAGCATATTTGCGAAAACAGGAATTGTTACAACAGAAACTTTAAGAGTTAGAAAAGCTGCGTCTACAGATTCAACTATTTTAGAAATGGTTAACCATGGAGATAAAATAGAAATTATAGGAGAAGAAGGGGACTGGTACAAAGTAACTGTTAATGGAAAGAATGGTTATGTATCAAAAGAATATGTAAAAATAACTAATGAGCAGACAACTACTCAATCACCAAAACCTACACCAAGTACAACTCCAAGCAGTACTCCAGTAGTAACCTCAAGTAATACGCCTGTAACAACTCCAAGTAGTACTCCAACAGAAATCACACCAACTACTACACCCGAACCATCTCCAGTTGAGACAACAACACCTAGTCCAGAGCCAGAACAACCAGTAAAAGAAAACATAAATATGGTTTTAGGAGATATAACGAATAGAGAAATAAATATATATATAATACCTAGCTTTTCATCAATAAAAATTTCTAAGATTGGAAAAGACAAAAAGGTGCAAATAATAAAAACTTTAGGAAATTGGTCAAAAGTATCTACAGATAACATAGAAGGCTGGATTCCAAATAGTGCAATAATGGTAGAAGTACAAAATTAGTAGTAGAAAAAAACAATAAATAATAACAAGAAGGTGAATTAAATAAATATAATATACACAATAACAATTGGGTATATTATTGGAATTATAATAGGGCTATACTTACACAATAGTAGTGGTATAGCTCTATTTTTATTTTCAATAATAACTATATATCTAATATTAAAAAAAACACATAAATTAGGAAAATATATAAGAAAGATAATTACATATAAAACATTTTTAACATTTGTAATTACAATAATAATTTCCAGTCAAATAACAATATATAAAGAAAAAAGTTTTAAAACAGCATATTTAAACGCTGAAAAAATTGAAGTCACAGCAACAATAGTAAGCAAGCCACAGAAAACGGAATATGGAACTAAATTTAAAATAAAAATTACAAAATCCGTTAATAAACAAATTGAGAAAACAAAGTTAATAGCAACAAGTGATAAAAATGAAAATTTAAAATATGGAGATATTATAAAGATAACAGGAGAATATCAAGATATAGTAAGTTATAAAAATAATGGTGTATTCAATTATAAAGATTCATTAAAAAAAGAAAATATATATGGAAAGATACAACTTAAAAAAATTGAAAAAATAGGGGAATCAAATAATCCATATAAAATATTTGTACAACTAAACAAAAAAATAAAAACAAAGATAGATGCACATTTTTCAAAAGAGAATGGAGGAATCTTAAAAGCATTAATAATAGGAGACAAAAGTGATTTAGATAGTAACATAAAAAATGATTTTCAAAATAATGGACTCTCACATATACTAGCCATTTCAGGAATGCATATAAGTTTAATAATATTAATTTCAAAAAAAATTATACAGAAAATTTCTAATGATGATAGGAAAAGTAAAATAATTTTAATATCAATATTAATTTTTTATGGACTAATAATAGGTTTTATACCATCTGCAATTAGAGCAATAATAATGGCAATTCTAGCTATAAGTAGTAAACTTTTTTATAGAAGAAATAATTCATTAACAGACATATCAATAGCGTCATTAATAATACTCATTTATAATCCATACTACCTTATAGATGTAGGCTTTTTACTATCGTTTGGAGCTACTATAGGTATAATTTATATATTTCCTAAAATAAATAAAATTAACTTCAAAAATAAAGTAATAAGATACATTTTTGAAACTTTTGCAGTCAGTTTAGCAGTTAATATTGCTATATTTCCAATAATAATTTATTTCTTTAAAAGAATATCGATTTCATTTTTTATAACAGGAATAATAATGACACTTTTAGTATTCGCTATAGAAGTCCTAGGTATAATCTTCATTTTTATCCCAAATAACTTAGTATCAATTTTAACCTATATAATCAAACTAATGACAATGATTTTTATTAAAATTGCCGAAATAGATTTAGGTGGATTTTATTTTAAAGTACATAATTTAATAAACATAGTCACATATTACTTAATTCTAATATATTTCCTAAAATGTATTTCAAAAAAATACATTAAAAATATTTTCAAAAAAGTAATAATAATTCTCTTAATAATTTCAATGATAATAACATACAAAGAAATTAATAGGGATTATCTAAAAATTAGTTTTATAGATGTAGGACAAGGAGATTCAACATTAATTCAAACACCTGGAAAGAAGAATATTTTAATAGATGGAGGAGGAAATGAAAATTATGATATTGGAAAAAATATTTTAATACCATACCTATTATATAATAAGATTAATAGATTACACTATATAGTAATATCACATTTTGACTTTGATCATGTTCGGACGGAGTATTAACATTAATGAATGAACTCAAAGTAGATAATGTAATTATCAGCAGGCAAGGAAAAGATTCAAGTAATTATCAAGAATTCATCAGAATCATTAATAAAAAGAAAATAAATGTAATTGAAGTGGAGAAGCGGAGATGAATTATTAATTGAAAAATATATAAAAATCCAAATTTTATGGCCGAAGAAAGAACAAATTACAGAAAATATATTGAATAATAATTCTATTGTAGCAAAACTAGTATACGAAGATTTTTCAATGCTATTTACAGGCGATATAGAAGAAATTGCAGAAAAACAAATTTTATCAGAATATAAAAATAATATACAAAATCTAAAGTCAACAATCTTGAAAATAGCACATCATCGGTTCTAAAAGTTCAAGCACATTACAATTTATTGAAAAAGTAAGTCCAAAAGTAGCTCTAATAGGAGTAGGTGTCCAAAATATGTTTGGACATCCCAATGATGACGTTATAAAAAGGCTAGAAAAATTGCGGAACGAAGATTTATAGAACAGATGAGAATGGAGAGATAACTGTATATATAAATAGAAAAGGAAGAATAAAAATTAATAAATTCATAGAATGAAAATGCATAAAAATTGTTAAAATAGAGATAATACCATATATAGAAAAAGGTGGTATTATTATGAATAAAAGAAGCATAATGTTAATATTATTTGTACTTGTATTTTTAGCAAGCATAGGAGTTGGATATTTTTATTTACACACAAGAAACGATCAAAAGAAAAGTGCAAAAGTTGAAGAGAACATAACAAATCCAAAAACGATAACAAATGAGTATATTACAACAGACCAATCAGAAGAAAAAGTTTCCCCAAACGCAAATTTAGTAGCAACAATATACTATGGAAAATGTGGTCATTCTAAAATTGATATAGAAGAAGTTCCAAGAGAAGTTGTAAATTTATCAGAAGACGAATTTAAAGAAAGGTTCGACGATTGGAAGGTAGACTTCTTCTCAGAAAAACAAATCTCTATATCAAAAGAAGTTGCCAATATATGTCCAGACCATTATATAGTAGGCTCTGCTGATGGGATAGTAAATATTTACAAAATGAACGAGGAAGGCGAAGAGGAGCTATACGAAACAACAAATATATATCTAGAATATTTACCAGAAGAAGATCAGCAAGAAATAGAGAAAAAAATTGAAGTAATTGGAAGAGAAAACTTAAATGCATTGTTAGAAAATTACGACTAGAAATATCATGAATATAGTGAGATATTAAAAAAGATTTTATAAAAAATAAAAGACAGAATAAAAAATTACTCTGTCTTTTATTTTTATTTCACACTAAATTTCAATTCATCTTTTCTGCAATCAACCTTAACTGTTTGACCGCTTGAAACCTCTGAACGCAAAAGTAATTCAGCAATTTCATCTTCAATATATTTTTGAATAGCTCTTCTTAAAGGTCTAGCGCCATATTTCAAATCAGTACCCTTTTCCAAAATATATTTCTTAGCGCCAAGAGAAACAGAAAGACCAATATCTTTATTAGCAAGTGCGTTTTCTGTATTCTTAAGTAATAAATCAACTATTTGAAGTAATTCGTCTTGAGTTAAACTATTAAAAGTAATAATTTCGTCAACACGATTTAAAAATTCTGGTCTAAATAATTCTCTTAAAGCAGAATTAACTTTTCCATTATCAGTAGTTGATTTACCAAAACCAATAGAATTAGTATTCAAATTAGAACCAGCATTAGAAGTCATAATAATAATTGTATTTTCAAAATTTGTTGTATTACCTTGAGAATCAGTAAGTTTTCCATCATCCAAAACTTGCAATAATATATTAAATACATCTGGATGAGCCTTTTCAATCTCATCTAAAAGAATAATTGAATAAGGTTTTCTCTTAACTTTTTCTGTCAATTGACCAGCATCATCATATCCAACATATCCTGGAGGAGAACCAATAAGCTTAGATGTTGAATGACTTTCCATATATTCAGACATATCAATTCTAATTATTGAATCTTCATTTCCAAACATTTCACAAGCAAGAGATTTTGCAAGCTCTGTTTTACCAACACCAGTAGGACCAACGAATATAAATGAAGGAGGTCTTTTAGTTGTTTGTAATCCTGCACGATTTCTTCTAATTGATTTAGCAACAGCCGAAACAGCAGCATCTTGACCTATTATTCTTTTATGAAGATTAGCTTCTAAATTTAATAATTTTTGAGTTTCAGCTTCAGTTATTTTAGTAACTGGAATTTTAGTCCAACTCTCGATAACTTCTGCAATATCCTGAACATTAAGAGCAGTAAGTTTTAAATTCTTATTAAGTTCTTCTAAACGTTCATTTAAAATACACTCTTTAGTCTTAAGATCAGCAGCCTTTTGATAATCCTCTGTTGAATCAGAAGAAACAGCTTCTTCCTTTTCCTCAGCGATTTTAGACAACTGATTTTTTATAATTTCAATTTCATACAATTCTTTATTGTTCAAATTAATTCTAGAACAAGCTTCATCAATCAAATCAATAGCCTTATCAGGTAAAAATCTATCATGAATATATTTTTCAGACATTTTAACAGTCTTTTCAATAACATCATTAGATATTAAAACTTTATGAAAATCTTCATAATACTTTTTAATACCTTGAATAATTTGAATAGTATCATCAACAGATGGTTCCTCAACAATAACTGGTTGGAATCTTCTTTCTAAAGCGGAATCTTTTTCAATATATTTTCTGTACTCATTCAAAGTAGTAGTACCAATTAATTGAATATCTCCATTAGATAAAGAAGGTTTTAAAATATTTGCAGCATTCATAGAATGTTCTGCATCACCAGCACCAATAATATTATGTATTTCATCTATTACTAAAATAATATTTCCATAAGTTTTACATTCATCAACCAAAGACTTCATACGAGATTCAAATTGACCTCTAAATTGAGTACCAGCTATCATTGCTGTCATATCAATTAAATAAACTTCTTTGTTTAATAATTTTGCAGGAACATTTCCTTCAGCAATACGTATAGCCAATCCTTGAGCAATAGCTGTTTTACCAACACCAGGTTCACCAATTAAACATGGATTGTTTTTAGAACGTCTATTTAAAATTTGAGTAATTCTCTGAATTTCTTTATTTCTTCCAATAACTCTATCAAGTTTACCTTGTTTAGCTTTTTCAGTTAAGTTAGTACCAAAAGAATCTAGAAATCTTTTTTTCTTTTCCTTAGGACGTTTTTCTGTTTTAACTTTTTTCCTTTCTGAACCAGAAGATTTTTCAAAAGTAGGTTCACTGTCAGAATCTTTACTTTTATTTATACCAAGAATATTTCCAAGCATAGGGCCAATATTATTAATATCTTCTTCGTTTATGTTAGACATATTTTCAGTAATATCATTAAAAATATTTTCTAATTGTGATGACATATCTGAAAGTTCTTCTTCAGAAAGATTTGATTGTTTCGCCAAAACCTCAAGAGGATTAATACCTTTTTCTTTAGCACAGTTATAGCATAATCCTTCAACAGAAGTTTTACCATTTTCAACTTTATTTATAAATATAACTGCTGTGTTTTTGTTACATACTGAACATAACATATATAAATAATCTCTCCTTAAATAAATATACTAATTATAGAAAAATAATCAGTATTAAATATAATACAACAAAATGAGGTAATAGTCAATGAAAACAATAATGAAGTATAAAAAAAAATAGGGTAAATTTTTTTGTTGAAATAGTAACTTGTATATGATATAATATCATACAATGCTCAGAGTAAAAATGCAGAATTCTGAGAGATTTTAAAAAATATAATATAATTTTAGGAAAATAAGGAGTAACAATGGAAGAATTAGATTTAAAAATATTACTTCAAATGTTTGGAAAACAAAAAAAGCAAATTACTTGTATTATATTATTATTTATGACAATAGGTGTTATTTACACAATGTTTTTTGTAACACCAGTATATAGCTCATCAACAAGTTTAATATTGTCAACATCAGAAAATAATTCAACTAATTTAGGAATTTCAACAACAACAGCTACAGAGCTTAATGTTAATTCAAAACTTGTATCAACATATACAGAATTAGTTAAAAGTAAAAAAATATTAGGAAAAGTTATATCCAATTTAAATTTAAACATAACAGAAGATGCATTAAAGAAAAAAGTAAGTGTTCAACCAGTAGAAGATGCTGACTTTATAAAAATAACAGTAGTTAATCCAAATGCAGAACAAGCTGCACAAATAGCAAATGAAATTGCAAATGTATTTATAGAAGATGGTGTAAAACAATACTATAAAATGGACAATGTTCAGGTAGTAGATAAAGCAGAACCAAGTCTAAGACCATCAAATATAAATAAAAAAAGAGATATATTAATTTTTATAGGAATTGGAATAGTAGTTTCAGTAATTTATGTAATAGTATTAAATATGCTTGATAATACAATAAAAACAGTTGAAGATATAGAAGGGGTATATTCATTTCCAGTTTTAGTATCAATACCAAAATGTGATGGAGATACTTATGCTAAAAGAAGGAGAAAATAAAGATGAATAGAAATGAACTAATAGTATTAAAAAATCCTAAATCACCAATCTCAGAAATTTTTAGAACATTAAGAACAAATATACAATTTATGAACACTAATCAAAATGCTAAAACAATATTAATTACATCTGCATTTGCAAATGAAGGAAAGAGTTGGATATCATCTAATCTATCAATTGCATTTGCGCAAACTGGCAAAAAGGTGTTGTTAATAGATGCTGATATGAGAAAGGGAAGACAGTCATCAATCTTCAACATATCACCTTTACCAGGACTTTCAAATTATTTATCAAACAGTTGTAATAATACAGAATTAAATTTAGAAGAAGAAATTATTAAATATTTAAGAAAAACAGATGTAGAAAATTTATATGTAATGCCATCAGGTAATATACCGCCAAACCCATCTGAATTATTAAACTTACCACAGATGAAAGATTTATTAGAAAAAGTAAAAAGAATGTGTGATATTATTATAATAGATGGAACTCCATGTCAATTGGTAGCAGATTCATTAATAATATCAGGAATAGTAGAAAATACAATTATTGTAACTGCATCAGAAGAAACTAAAAAAGATGGGTTAAAAAGAATAGTTACAAATATTGAAAACATTGGTGGAAAAATATCAGGAATTGTATTAAATAAAGTACCAATAGTATCTAAAGATTATCAAGAAACATATTATTATAGTTCACACAAGACCAAAAAATAAATTATTGTAAGAAATAAGTTTTTTGTTAACAAAATGAAAGGAATATGTATGGAAAATAACAAAGAAAAAGATATGGATAAAGTTCTTGGAATGAATAGAATTATGTTTTTCGTAATTGTAGGATTATTATGCATATTAGCGTTAAGTATAGGAATATATGCACAAATATTTTACAGATATTCAGACACAGATCCTTTTATGCTAGGAATTGGAGTAGGTAAGACCCAAGAAGCAGCGGAAATAACAAAAATGAAAAATGAATTTAATACTATATTTACAAATGACGTATCTGGAGAAAGCACAATAAGTGACATTAGCAAAAATAAAAATGATAAAGATTTAGTATATACAGAACAAAAGATAACAGAAAGAGAAAATGATAAATACAATATTGTAGCCAATATTCCATATATAAATATTGATTCAAACATTGTTGGAAAAATAAACAGTGATATAAATAAAAAATATATTGATAAAATTGAAAAGATTATAGCAGAATCAAAGGAATACCAAGACTATAATGTTACATACAAAGCTTATATAAACGGTGAATTACTTTCAATTATAATAAAAGAAAACATAAAAGAAGGTAGGAATACACAAAGTGCTAAAATAACTACATATAATTATAGTCTAAGTCTAGATAGAGAAGTAACAATAAATGATATAATAAAAGCAAAAGGGTATGATAGTAAAAAACTACAAAAAGAAATAGACACACAAATTGAAACATTAAATAAAAAAGATGAAGAATTAAAAAATCAATATACAGAAGTACGTTTACGAGATGTATCAAATCAAATGTATAAAATAGAAAATACAGAAAACTTTATAGTAAACCAAGACGGATATTTATATTTAATTTATGCTTATGGAAACAAGGAAAATACAAATAAAATAGATTTAATCATATTCGAATAGGAGGAAAAAAAGTGAAAAAAGTAGTATACAAACTTGTTTTATTAATGCTAATATTTATATCTTTAGGAACAAGTTTAGTAAAAGCAGAAGACGTATTACAAGAAGATGCACAAAAAACAGAAGCAATGCAAAACGCAGAAAATATTAAAGCAAAAGTAATTGAAGCAGGAGAAAAATACGAAAGAGATAACGCTACAGGTGGAAAAGAATTTGTACAAAATGTAAAAGTAAAAATACTAGAAGGAGATAAAAAAGACGAAAAATTTGATACAGTATATGTTTTAACTTATGATATTGATAACAAAATAGTAGGATACAAACTAAAAGAAGGAAATACTGTATATGTACGTATATCAGAGAACTCTGGAGAGACAGAAATAGTTATTCAAGACGTTGTAAGACAAAAATACATATTCTGGTTAGTAATATTCTTTTTCGCAAGTATAATATTAGTTGGAAGAAAAAAAGGTATAAAAGCAATAATTGGATTAATAATTACAGTAGTAGCAGTATTATTCGTATTATTAATGACAATATTTAAAGGATATAATGCAATACTTGTATCAGTTGGAACATGTTTTGTTATAACAGTTCTTACATTTGCGGTAATAGGTGGTTGGAACAAAAAAACAATATCAGCAGCATTAGGAACAATAGGAGGAGTAGTGCTAGCTGGAATAATAGCAAGTATTGTAAGTTATCTAGCAAAACTATCAGGTGGAGGAAAAGAAGAAGCAATAATGTTAAGTGTTGCAGCAACAAATGTTACATTTAACTTTAGACACTTACTATTTGCAGAAATAATTGTATCAGCACTAGGAGCATGTATGGACGTTGGAATGTCAATTGCATCAAGTTTAAGCGAATTAAAAATGAAAAAGCCAGACATGACAGCAAAAGAATTATTCAAAAGTGGTATGAATATAGGTGGAGATATGATAGGAACAATGACAAACACATTAATACTTTCATTCATAGGCTCATCATTACTACTTATACTTTTATATATGGCATCAAGCCTATCTGTCACAGAAGTAATAAACATAGAAGCAATTGCAACAGAAACAGTTTGTGCTATATCAGGAAGTATTGGAATTGTATACACGGTACCGATTACAGCGGCAATATTTGCTATTTTTAACAAAGATAAAGAAATATACAAAGTTAAATCAGAAAATATAGTAGAAGGAAAAAGAAGTTTAAAGTTGTAGAAGAATTTATAAAAAAGACTATCAAAAATAAAATTTGATAGTCTTCTTTTTAGTAATATAATAATGATTTAATTTCCATTTAGTTCTTTAATCAAAGCAATCATATCTTCAGTAATTCTAACACCCCAACAATTATTATTGCCATTCTGATCCCACAAACAATGAGCAGCAGTTATAGTAAGTTTAGGACCTATTATTGAGGCAGTGGCACCAAAATCATATTCAGTATTAAAATTTTTACTTGTAGTTTTGCACACAAGTTGGTATGGAAATTGTGAAGTATCATATACTCTATCAAAACCATCAGCATTAGATGAAAGTATAGTAGAAATGGAACTTTTAAATAAATTAGATGGAGAAGGTCTTAAAGAAATTGGTTCTAGATTTGGAGTATGTGATTTTAAACGATAGTATCCTGTATCGCCCATGTCTTTCTTTAATTTTTGTTTTAATTCCTCAACGTTAACTTCAGTAGTTTCATTTGTTATAACGTTATACTTCATAATTTTCCCAGAAGTTTCTGAAATTTTATCTACTATTTCTGATTGAGTTAGTTCTGCAGCTGATGATGTAGGTATTTCAAAAAATACAAGAAATACAATGAATAATAGCATTAATATAAATTGCTTTGAAATAAAAAATCTTTTCATTAATATGCACCTTCCTTTCTTAAAATTATATCTTAAAATTAATATATAATTTTAAGAAAGGTAATATATTACAACAGAATATTGGAAATTTAATTAAAAGGAAAAATGAACAAGTATATTAATATACTTGTTCATTTAAAAAATTTCATAGCTGGGGATAATTATACTAGTTAATAAATTAATTATAAATAGAAATAAAAGCCTTATATAAATATATTGTAAGATTTTCTAATAATGCTAAAAATATAAATATAATAATATAAAATACCTTTAGTGACAAATTTAATTTACATATAAATTTTAAATAATAAAAAAGACCATAAATTAATATAATTATAAATTCAATGTACGTAATAAATAGTATAATAGGGATCACTTTATTATCTAATATTAGAGAATCTAGTATGCTATTAGAAATGATAAATTGAAAAAGAATACTTATAATTAAATTAAAAGTTAACAAAATTAGCAGTAAAAAAGAATATTTAAAAGTTCTTTTTTTTCTACAACATATTAATGATAAATACAGCAATAATAATTTCAAAATAGATATAAATACAATCATAGTAATCTCCTAATAAATTAAAACTTAAAATGCCAGGAAATTCAACTACCTAAGGCGTTTCAGTCAAAGTAACATCAACATCAGTTTCTTCGTTATTTCTAGAAACTGTAAGAGTAACAGTATCACCAATAGCACATTTATTCTTCAAATTATTAAGTTGAGACATACTCTCAATTTTCTCACCATTAAACTTAACAATAATATCACCAACTTTTAAATCAGAATCCTTAGCAGGACCATCATTTTGAATCTTTCTAACATATACACCAACAGGTAATCTATAATAAGCAGAATAAATATCAGTAATATCTTCACCAGAAATACCAATATAAGGTCTCTTAACTTTTCCAGTTTTAATCAATTGTTCAGAAATATCAAAAGTAGAATTTACAGGAATAGCAAATCCCATACCCTCAATACCTGTACCATATAATTTCAAAGTATTTATACCAATCAATTTACCTTCCGCATTAACTAATGCACCACCACTATTTCCAGAATTTATAGCAGCATCTGTTTGAAGTAAAGTATAAATTGTACCACTATTTTCATCCTCAATTTCTCTATCTGTTCCACTGATGATACCAGCAGTAACAGTATCTCTCATATCAAGAGGACTACCAACAGCCATAGCAAATTCACCAACTTGAACTGCATCAGAATCACCAAATTCGATAGGTGTTAGGTCATCTTTTTCAATCTTCAAAACTGCTAAATCAGTAATACTATCAGAACCAATAATTTTAGCTTCAACAGGTTCATCGTCGCCATATAAATATACTAAAACTTTATTAGCCTCTGAAACAGTATATTGTCTTGTAGAAGATGAAGAAGTATCTATAACATGATTATTAGTAAGAATATATCCTTCTTTAGAAATAATTACACCAGAACCTGTCGCAGTAGAAGTCCTATCAGAAGTTGCAGCAGAAAATCTAGAATAATTATCAGAAATAGAAAAATCAACTTCAATACCAACAACAGAAGGCAATACCTTATTTGCAACAGAAATTGCTGTATTAGAATATTTTGAAATATCAACAGCTTTAGTAGTTGCACCTTGAGAAGTAAAAATTTTTTCTACTGAATTTTTAGACTCATCATCAGAATTACGCAAATTTGGTACATAAAAACCAAGACCTAATACCAAAGAGGCACCAAGCACACCAGAAACAAAAGGAACACCAATTGTTTTAAAAAATCCATGTTTAGCCTTAGGAGTTTCTGGATTAGGATAATCAGCCGTAGATTTTACAAATCCATAATCAGTTTTTTTATCATTTTCACTCATAACAAAAATCATCCTTTCTAAATATACAATTACTATTTATGTTACACTTATTTTGTTAAAAGTACAACATAAATAAAACTTTTTTGCCTTGAAAAAAATAAAATCTATATATATAATAAAAACATAAAATTAAAATAAACTTAAAATTAATAAAAAATATAAAAAAATTAGAGGAAGTATAATGAAAGAAAAAGAAGAAGAACGACTAAAAAAATTAAAAGAAGAAGAAAATGGATTATATTCTGATAAAATAAAATTAATAGCAGGAATAGATGAAGCAGGACGTGGACCACTAGCAGGACCTGTAGTAGTTGGTGTAGCAATTATGCCAAAAGACTCAATGATTGAAGGAATAAATGACTCAAAAAAAGTGTCAGAAAAGAAAAGAGAAAAATTATATGATTTAATAACTAAAGAAGCTATAGCTTGGAGTGTTGGAATAGCTGATCAAAATGAAATAGATGAAATAAACATATTAAATGCAACTAAACTTGCATTAACAAGAGCAATAGAAGATTTAAAAGTAAGACCAGACCTAATTTTAGTAGACGCACTAACACATATTGACACAAAAGGAATACCATATAAATCGATTATAAAAGGAGATGCCAAAGAATATTCAATTGCAGCAGCATCAATTCTAGCCAAAGTAACAAGGGATAGAATGATGAGAGAATATGATGAAATATATCCACAGTATGGATTTGCAGGACATAAAGGATATGGAACAGCAAAACACATTGCAGCAATAAAAGAAAATGGACCATGTATATTGCACAGAAGAAGCTTCATAAAAAACTTTATAGATGAGGAGGACTAAAATTATGAACATAATGGGGATAATAGGAAAAAAAAGAGATAAAAAAACCTTAACAAAGGAAGAAATAGAATACTTTATTACTGAATATACAAATGGAAACATACCAGACTATCAGGCAGCTGCATTAGTTATGGCAATTTATATAAATGGTATGACAGACGAAGAAACTAAAAACCTTACACTAGCAATGGCTAATTCTGGTGACACATTAGATTTAAGTGATATATCAGATTGCATAGTAGACAAACACTCAAGTGGAGGAGTTGGAGATAAAATAACAATAATTCTAATGCCAATAATAGCATCACTTGGAATTCCAGTAGCAAAAATGTCAGGAAGAGGACTAGGTTTTACAGGAGGAACAGCAGACAAATTAGAATCAATCCCAGGATATAGAGTAGATTTAAGTATAGAAGAATTTAAACAAAATGTAAAAGATATAGGAATAAGTTTAATCACATCAAGCCTAAACTTAGCACCAGCAGACAAAAAAATATATGCTCTAAGAGATGTAATAAATTGCACTGCTAATATTCCATTAATTGCATCAAGCATAATGAGCAAAAAAATTGCAGCAGGTGCAAATAAAATATTGCTTGATATAACATGCGGAAATGGCGCATTTATGAAAGATGTTAAACAAGCTAAAGAACTTGCAAACACAATGATAAAGATAGGAAAGCTAGCAGGAAGAGAAGTAAGATGTGTTATAACAAACATGAATGAACCATCAGGACATGCAATAGGAAATTCTTTAGAAGTAGTAGAAGCAATAAAAGCGCTAAAAGGAGATATGCCAGAAGATATAAAAGAAATAGTATTAGCTCTAGGAACGCAAATGATACTAATGGCAGGGCTTACAACAAATGAACAAGAAGCACAAAAAATGATACTTTCATCAATATCATCAGGAAAAGCCATGATAAAATTCAGAGAATTAGTTATGAAACAAGGTGGAGATATAACATATATAGAGCAGCCACAAAAATTTGAAAAAGCCAAATATATAATTCCAGTTACAGCAGATTATAGAGGAGCATTAAAAGTTATAGATACAGAAATGATAGGAAACATATCAGTATATCTAGGTGCAGGAAGAGCAAAAAAAGAAGACAAAATTGATCCGGCAGCAGGGATAGTCATGAATCAAAGAATAGGTAATGTTGTAGAAGTAGGAGAAGTTTTAGCATATATACACACAAATGATGAAAGAAAAGTAGATGGAGCAGTTAGAAATCTAAAAAATGCTTTTATATTAGACCCAAAAAGAGTAGCAAAACAAAAAACAATATTAGGAATAGTAAAATAGAAAAAAGGCACACTTTTAAGGTGTGCCTTTAATAAAATTATGCAAATGTTAAGTGTAGTTGACAAATTTCCAAGTAAAATAGGTAGAATGCAACCAAAAAAAACAGTATAATTTTAGTCATAGAGAGGAGAAAGAAAATGAGTATAGGACAAAAATTATTAGATTTAAGAAAATCAAAACAATTATCACAAGAAGAAGTAGCAAATAGATTAAATGTTACAAGACAAACAGTTTCAAAATGGGAAACAGACCAAAGCATGCCTGATTTTGATAAAATAATTCCAATATGCGAATTATATGAAATATCAGCAGATGAATTATTATCAGGAACAAAACATGAAAATGTAGAGAAAGAAGAACAGAAAGAAAACAAGCCAGAAGATTTTAAAAGGGAAAAAAGAGCAAAAGGAATAGGAATATCAGTATTAATCTACTTTGTTGCAGTAGCATGGATAATGACATCAATACCAGCATTTAGATTAGACCCAATAGTTTCATCAGCAATATTCCTATTAATATGTGGAGTAGCAACATACGTTATAATATATACATGTATTGTATACAAAAAAGATAAAAAAGAAATAGAAGAAGAGGAAAGACAAAAAAATACTGTTCAAAAACAAATAACTGAAATTCTAGCAATAATAGTATTAATAATATATCTTTTCATAAGCTTTACAACAATGGCATGGCATATAACTTGGATATTGTGGGTTGTATATGGTTTAGTAGAAGAAATCATAAAATTAATATTTATGTTAAGGAGTAAGAAAAATGAAAAATAATACCTTAATTGTATGTTTAATAGTACTATTAGTAATCATAAGTATAGGATTAATTACTTTTATGATAAAAGTAATTAACGGAAAAATGGGATTCCCATATAAAGTAAGTGATGAACTAGTAGTAGATGAAGAATACAATAATAATTTTGATGAAATAAATATCACAAGTGATGCAAGCGATATAGAAGTAAAAGAAACATCAGGAGAAAAAATCAGAGTAGTAATTTACGGAGATAAAGACAAAACAGAAGTTGAAGAAAAAAATAATGAATTAAGAATTATATCAAAACATAAGAAAGGTTCATGGTTTGCATTTAGAAATAAAATAGCTAAAATAGAAGTATATATCCCAAAAGATTATGATAAGAATATAATAATAAATAATAAGTATGGAGATATAGATGTAGAAGAATTTTCAAAAGCCAATATTGAAATAAACGAAGACTGTGGAGATGTTGATGTAATTGGTGGAAACAAAGTAGACATTACAAATAAATATGGTGATATAAAGTTAGAAAAAGCAAAAGAAGCTAATATTAAGCAATCAGCAGGAGCAGTAAAAGTTGAGAGTGTAGACGATATAGTAGTTAAAAACAACTATGGAGACATAAAAATAACAAATGTATATAATTCTATAAATGCTGAAGAAGATTGTGGAGATGTTAAAATAGATAATTTGACTATAAATAAAGATTCTAGTATAAAAAATAATTTAGGTTCAATCAAAATTGGTTCAACAAATGAAATATACATAGAAGCAAAAACTGATTTAGGAGATGTAAAAGTAAATAACAATTATAAAAAATCAGATATCACATTAAATCTAAAAAATAATTGCGGAGATATAAAAGTAAATAATTAAGAATATCATAAAAAGCAAACATAAAAAGATAGAGAAAAATAAAATTCCTTACTGTCGTATTTTCTTCGAAAATACTTCCAAACAATGCGTCATTTTATTTTTTCTCTATCTTTTTATGTTTATATTTTACATTTCTGATTTAGCCAATATAACAATTCTATTTTGCTCATCATCAGTACAACAAGATAATGCTATTCCTGGTGTGGCGCCAGAGTTTCTCTTTATATAGCTAAGGTCTTGAGGATTAGTAATAAATTTATCATATATAACATACTTTATCTTTTTTCCATCTAAAGAAGTTATGTATATTATATCTCCAACCTCAAGTTTATAATTATTTGAAAAAAGTTTTCCATTTTTATAATTATGAGTTGCAATCAAAGTGTTTCCAGTTTGATTTAAACTCCCTGTTGAATATACAACACATGCTCCTACTTCCATACCACCAACAGAGATATCACTTAATATAGGTAAGTTAACACCAGTTTTAGGAATTTGTACTCTTCCAATTGAATTATAACCATTGTAATTAGTCTGCACTGTAGTTTCTGAAGGTTGTGAAACTGGTTTTGTTCCGAGTAGATGTTTGTGATGGATTACTTTTTTTAGGAGTCTCTTTTTTTACATTTTCATTAGTATTTTCAATTACAGCAGCTCTTGAACTAACATTAGCTGCAGTTTTTTCTGTATTGCCAGATGTAACAGGCAAATTTGTTTCTTTAGAAGTAGCCACCTCTAATTCAGAATCTGTAGAAACTACAGGTTTCTCAAGTTCTTTACAATGAGTACTAGAAGTAGGTACTTTAGCAATAGTATATTTAATAATTTTATCGTTTGTGAAAAATGTTACAATAATAAATGTAGCGAAAATGAAAGTTGAAATAACTAAAAGTGCTACATTCATTACTTTTCTACAAAATGTAGACATAGCAATTTTCACTCCTTTAATATAATAATATTTATTATACAAACCAAGTAAAATTATACCACCTTGGTTAACATAATGCAATAGAAAATTAAAAAATAGTATTGAAAAAATAAAATATTAATAATAAAATAAATAAAAAATAAAAAGGAAGACAGATATGCAAAGACGAAGAAGAAGAAAATCAAGAAATAGAAGAATAGTAATATTATATTTATTAATATTAGGAACAGTTATATATATAGGAAGCCAAAGGCTAAAAACTAAGCCAAACCAAGAAATAAGTCAAAACATTACACAAACAGAAAAGAAACCAATTGAAAATATAAATACAAGTAATACAACAGGAAATTCACAGAGAAATCAAATAAACGACTGGAAACTTGCATTAGTAAATCATGATAATAAATTACCAGAAGATTATGAATTAGAACTAGCTAATATTGATAATTTAAGGAAATTCGATTCACGAGCTATAAGCGAATTAAAAGAAATGATAGAAGCAGTAAGACATGATGGAATCACAAATATATGGGTACAATCTGCATATAGAGATGAAAGCCTACAAGAAAAACTATTTAATGATAAGATTGCAGAATATATGAGAAAAGGAAAAAGCAGAGAAGAAGCAAGAAAACTAACTCTACAAGTAATAAATGAACCAAAGACAAGTGAACACAATCTAGGACTAGCAGTTGATTTTAACTATGTGAATGAAGAATTTGATGAAACAAAAGCATTTGAATGGTTACAAG
The DNA here is from genome assembly GCA_948465565.1 of uncultured Clostridium sp. Classification (GTDB taxonomy): domain Bacteria; phylum Bacillota; class Clostridia; order TANB77; family CAG-508; genus UMGS1994. Next base: position 163,353 of record CAOJXR010000002.1, on the reverse strand, counting down.
AAAATGCAGAAGACTATGGATTTATACTAAGATATAGACAAGATAAAGAAGACATAACAAAAGTAGACTATGAACCATGGCATTGGCGCTATGTTGGAGTAGAAAATGCAAAAGAGATAAACAGATTAGACATGTGTTTAGAAGAATATGTAGAATATTTACAAAAATAAAGAAGGCACTTACCAATAATTATAGAATAAAACATAATTAATTCTTTAATTATAAGTAAGTGCTTTACTTATTAATAACTTTCAATATAAATTGCCTTAGCGATAAACGGTGAAACTTCCTTAATATCATACCATCCAGAAGATTTACTATCATATTTACCACCATTAGGATTAGAAACATACACTTTTCCAGAATTATCAGCAGCGAGCAGAACCATATAATGAGAAGCCGTAGTCCAACGATTATTAGTAGGTCTATTCCAAACGCAAACAAGAATAGGTCTATTACTCTGTAAGTGTTTTAAAATAGATTTATCAGACAGATGAACATTATCAAAATAAAAATCAGAATTCTCTATACAAAATTCCTTAAGAAGTTCATTAGAAAAATTATCATAATTCATTACAGGATAATATTTTTGTCTAAGAACCTCAGGAGAAAAATCTTTTCCATATCCACTCAAAATAATAGCTAAAGCAGTAATACCACAGCCATTTTCTGCCATTGTACCACCCCAATAAGAATGTTCACTCCAAGAAGCATCAACATTTTGTTTATATTCCTTATATATTTTTTTATTATCATCAAAAGTTGTAAAAGTAGTAAAATATCCATCTTTGCCATCAACGATTTTTTGACCAATACCAGAATAATCATCATTTTTAGAAACACTAATTACATTATAATCATTTAAGCCAAAAACATTATTACAAATATTAGAAAGACTACTTTTTTGAAAATTAATAAATAAAAAACAAATTAAAACTACTAAAACCAATACTACAAATCTCGTTTTTTTCATAAAATCCTCCTTCAACTATTCACAGTATAATGAAAATTTATAGAAAGGACTTTAAAAATTACTTAAAGAATTCTTAAGATTTTCTTACAATTATTTTCTGAAAAAATATATATGATATAATCAATTTGAAAGAGGAGAGAAAATGAATATATTAATATTAGATGATGAAAAAGAAATTGCAGACTTAGTAGAATTATACTTAAAAAACGAAAATTATAATATATATAAATGTTATGAAGCAAATCAAGCAATAGATTACATAAATACACAAAAAATAGACTTAGCAATACTAGATGTTATGATTGTACGGAAAAGATGGGTTTGAAATATGCACATATATCAGAAACAAAAAACTTACATTTCCAATAATAATGCTAACAGCAAAAATTTCAGATAAAGATAAAATCACAGGATTAACATTAGGTGCAGATGATTATATAACAAAACCATTTAACCCATTAGAGCTAGTTGCAAGAGTAAAATCAGCACTAAGACGATACACAAAATACAACGAAAAAAATGAAGAAGAAAAAATATATATAAATGGATTAGAAATAAATAAACATACACATATTTGTAAATTATATGAGAAAACTATAGACTTAACACCAATTGAGTTTGATATATTGTTATGCTTAGCAGAAAATAAAGGAAAAGTAGTAAGCTCAGAAGAAATATTTGAAACAGTATGGAAAGAAAAATATTTTGAAAGCAATAACACAGTAATGGTTCATATAAGACGAATACGTGAGAAATTAAACGAAAATACAAGAAATCCCAAATTCATAAAAACTATATGGGGAGTGGGGTATAAATTTGAAGAATAAAGAATTATCAAAATTAAAAAATAATATAGCAATAAAAGCAACAGTAAAAATAATACTGTATCCATTACTAATAATGTTAGCAGTATTAATAATAGACATTTTGTTTAGTAACATAATAGCAGAAAAATTATTAGATATAAATGTATCATTATATTATTTTTGTGTATCAAATAAAGCTAGTATATTATTACTAATATACCTAATTTCAATTGCAGTTACAACATTTTTTGTTATAAGAAATTTAAATAATAATATAGTAAAAACAATTTCTGCAATGGACAGCATATTAAAGCAACCAGAAAAAGAAATAGAACTATCAGATGAAATAAGTTTTATTGAAAATAGGCTAAATAGAATAAGAATAGACTTAATAAAAAGCCAAAATGAAGCAAAAGAAGCGGTTCAAAAAAAGGATGACTTAATAATGTATATGGCACATGATATAAAAACACCATTAACATCTATAATAGGCTACTTAACACTACTTTCAGAAGAAAAAGAAATTTCACAAAGTATGCAAGAAAAATATATAAATATATCACTTCAAAAAGCTTTGCGAGTAGAAGAACTAACAAACCAATTTTTTGACATAACAAGATATAATCTACATGATATACCATTAACAAAACAAAATATAAACTTATCATTCCTTTTAGAACAACTTATAGAAGAAGCATATCCAATGCTAAAAGAAAGAGGATTAGAATGTACTATAGAAAAAAGCTCAGACATAATAAACTTCAATGGAGACGGGGACAAGTTAGCAAGAGCATTTGGAAATTTACTTAAAAATGCTATAAATTACAGCTACAAAAACACAAATATAGAAATAGAAATAACACAAAATGAAAATAAAATACAAATAGTATTCAAAAACAAAGGAGAAAAAATACCAGAATATAAACTAGAAAAAATATTTGAAAAATTTTATAGAGTAGACCAGTCAAGAGCAACTAACACAGGAGGAGCAGGACTTGGTTTAGCAATAACAAAAGAAATTATAGAATTGCATAATGGCGAAATCTATGCCAAAAACGAAGGAGAAAATATCGAATTTTATATAGAACTTGAAACCGAAAACTAATTCAAATTGTATTTATAATAGATAGGAGGAAAACATGCAAAAAGAAAATGATATAAATGAAATAATAGAAAAATATTCTGATATGGTATATAGAATAGCGCTAACCAGAACAGGATGTATAGAAAATGCAGAAGACATATTCCAAGACGTATTCATAAAATTTAGTGAAAAAAAGCCTAAATTTGAAAATGAAGAACATGAAAAAGCATGGTTTATAAGAGTTACAATAAACATGACTAAAAACATGAACAATTCTAGTTGGAATAAAAAAATAGTTACATTAGATGAAAGTATAACATTTGAAACAAAAGAAGAAAATGAAGTATTTTCTGTTGTATGTCAATTACCTCAAAACTATAAAACTGTAATTTATCTTTCATACTATGAAGGCTACAAAGTAAAAGAAATAGCAAGTCTTATGAAAACAAGAGAAGGAACAGTTAAGACATGGCTATTTAGAGCAAGAGAAATTCTAAGAGAAAAATTAGAAGGAGGTTTTGAAAATGAATAAAGATAACTATAAAAAAGCAATTGACCAAATTAAAGCAAGCGACGAATTAAAAAGAAAAACACTTGAAAAAATGAAACAAGAAAAATCATCAAACAAGCTTGTTCCATTCAAAAAATTTTTGGCAGCATGTGCAGTTGTAGCAATTGTATTTTCAGCATCAGCTATATATCTGGATAATAATAAAAAAGAAAAACAAGAAATAAATAAAATACCAGAACCACAAACAATTGCAAAAGAAGAAAAAAATGATTTACCAAGATTTAAAAGCGTAGAACAATTAAAAGAAGTATTAAAAGAAAATGCAGATACAAGAAGATATTTTTATGATACAGAAATTTCAGCAACGAACTCATTAGATAGTGTAAAGGAAAGCGCCAAGCAAGAGCAGACAGAAGACTATTCTAAAACAAATACACAAGTAGAAGGAGTCGACGAAGCAGACATAGTAAAAACAGATGGAAACTATATATATTATGTAAGCAATTCAAAAATATATATAGTAAGAGCAGAGGATTTAAAAACGATTTCAACTATCAAAATTGATAAAGAAAAAGAACAATTTTATCCAGAAGAAATTTTTATAAATGAAAACAAAATTATAATCCTTGGAACTTATAATGAATATGAAGAAAATACTACAAAAGAAACAGGAAAAATAAGTGCAGATTATATAAGAATAAACTCAAAATCTATGGCAAAAGCAATAGTATATGATATTACAAATAAAGAAAAACCAATACAAGCAAGAGAAGTAGGAATAGATGGACATTATACAGAATCAAGAATGATAGATGAAAATGTATATTTTATAAGTACAAAAGGAATTAGCTATTATGATGGAATAAAAGAAAACGAAATATTACCAACAGTAAAAGATACAGCAGTCGAGGATAAAGAAAGAAAAATTGCATGTACAGATATAGCATATTTTGAAGGTAGTGAAAACACAGAATACATGCTAGTTGCAGGATTTAACATAAATGATACTAAAGAAGCTAGTGTAGAAACTTTCTTTGGCGCAAACAGTACAGTATATTCAAGCAAAGATAACCTATATATAGCACAAACAAAATACAATTATGATGGAGATTATAGAAACACAACATCAACAAGCACAATATATAAATTCAATCTAAATAACTCAGAAGTAAAATTACAATGTAAAGGCGAAGTCAAAGGAAATCTAAACAATCAATTCTCAATGGACGAATATGACGGAAACCTAAGAATAGCTACAACAGATGGATACGATGAAAATGCAGAAAACCAATTGTATATCTTAGATAAAGATTTAAACCAAATTGGAAAAATCGAGAATATGGCAAAAGGAGAAAATATATATTCAGTAAGATTTATGGGAAAAGTAGGCTATATAGTAACATTTGAACAAGTAGACCCATTATTCGTAATAGACTTATCAGACCCTACAAACCCAGTAGTAAAAGGTGAATTAAAGATACCAGGATATAGCTCATATTTACACCCATATGACGAAACACACATAATTGGAATAGGATACAACACAAAATCAAACGAATATGGTGGAGTAAAAAACACAAACATGAAAATGTCGATGTTTGACGTATCAGACCTAGAAAATCCAAAAGAAATGTTCAACATCAGTATTGGTGGAGAATACGCATATTCTTCCATAGGATATAATCATAAATGTGTATTCTACAACAAAGACAGAAACTTAATAGGTTTCCCACTATCAACTAATAATGGAAGAGACTATAAAGACAAATTCGCAATAATAAAAATAGACTTAGAAAACGGATTCAGTATATATGGTGAAATCGAAGAAAAAGCAAACAAGTATGACAGAGACATAAAAAGAACAATATATATAGGAGAAAAACTATATACATTAACATATAGTACAATATCATCATACAACATAAACACACTAGAAAAAGTATCAAGTATAGAACTAGAGAAGTAAACTAAAACGCTGAGATACAGAGAATAATAAAAAATATGAAGTGAATATGCGAAGAGTAATATCACAAGAATATCTTAAAAAATTCCAATGAGGGTGCACGAAACAGTGGAGAGGCTCATTGGAATTTTTTTAGATATTCAAGATATGAAACGAGTCTATGAACGAAATATTTTTTATTATTCTCTGCATCTTAGCTTTTAGTTAGCTTTTCTAATTCCTTACACTTAATCTTATACTCCATTTGTTGAGTCAAAAACTTATAATAAAGATACCCCTGCTCATACTGAGTAGCTGGATTAAACGGATCCTGAAATTCCTCCATAAAAACCTCCCAAAAAATACTTTAATAAAACATATTCAACAAACACAAAATATATGATAGAATAACAGAGATTACAAAGGAGGTAATTATGAAAAGAAACGAAATTGAAGAAAAGTATAAGTGGGATTTAAATAAAATCTACGAAAACAAAGAAGCTTTTTTAAATGACTTCCAAGAAGTAAAAAATGAACTACCAAAAATAGAAGAATATAAAGGGAAATTTTTAGAAAACTCAAATATATTCATAGAATTTATGAACTTACTAGAGAAAATAAACAGAAAAATGGAAAAAATGTACACATTTACACACCTAGCTGTGGATGTAGAACCAGAAAACAGCGAAATGCAAGCATTAAATGCAGATATTTTAGGACTATCAGAACAAATGGCAAGCATGACAGTATTTATAGACCTAGAAATATTAAAAAATGAAGAAAAAGCTAAAAAAATATTAGAAGATGAAAGATGTAAAAAATACACAAACATGATAAATCATGTATTAAGAACGAAACCACATGTTTTAAGTGATGAAACAGAAGAAGTTTTAGCAAAAGCAAGTGGAGTATTAGGAGCATCATACAAAACATATTCTAACTTACGTCCAGAATTTGAGCCAGTAATAATAGATGGAAAAGAACACTTTTTAAACGAAGAAACAGTAAAAGAATTTTACAAAAATCCAAATGAAGAAGTGCGTAAACAAGCTTATGAAAAACTAAACAAAGAATACAAAAAGTTTGCAAATGTATATGCAAGCACACTTGAAGGCACAATGAAAAAAGATGCATTTTACAGTAAAATAAGAAACTTCAAAACACCGCTAGAAGCAAGTGTATTTGGAGATGAAGTATCAGAAGATTTATTCTACAAAGTATTAAAAGCAGCAAATGAAACTTATCACCAATATTATTTAGACTATTTAGATGTAGTAAAAAAACTAATGAATAAAGAAACTTTGCAAGTATGGGACCTAAGATATCCAATAGTTAAAGAACCAGAGAAAAAATATACATTAGATGACAGTTTTGAACTAATATATAAAGCAACAAAAAACTTTGGACCAGAATATAAAGAAATATTGCAAAAAGCAAAAGAAGAAAGATGGATTGACTATATGCCACATGAGGGAAAAAGACATGGAGCATATTCTTCAGGATGTTTTGACACAGCACCATATATATTAACAAGTTTCATGGGAGACGTTGAATCAATATTTACATTAATTCATGAACTTGGACATTCTGCACATTCATATCTATCAAACCATAATCAAGAATATATAAGCAGCGATTATAGAATATTTGTAGCAGAAGTTGCATCAACAGTAAATGAAAATTTATTATTACATTTACTAATACAAAACAGCACCAATAACGACGAAAAGAAATACCTATTATTTAAGAAATTAGATGAATTCATTGGATGCTGCTATAGACAGCCATTCTTTGCAGAATTTGAAAATATACTACATGAAAAAGCTGCAAAAAATGAAGGATTATCAAATCAAACGATAACAGATATATACGAAGAATTATCAAACAAGTACTATGGAGGAAAAGTAAACTTACACAAATACACAAAATATACTTGCTATGGCGTGCCACATTTTTATTACAATTATTATGTTTATAAATATACAGTTGGAATGTGTATATCATCAGTAATTGCAAAAAGAGTATTTGATGGAGATAAAAAGCAAATTGAAAAATATCTAAACTTTTTAAAATCTGGCTCAACTAAAAGTCCAGTAGAATTATTAACAGAAGCTGGAGTAAATCCATTAGATGAGCAAGTATATAAGGAGGCTTTTGAAGGCTTTAAACAAGATTTAGAGGAATTCAAAAAATTAATTTAATGAATAAAGAAAAAATATTAAAAAATTTACAAACAGAAAATTTAGGAAGAAATTTACTATATTATGAAGAACTTAATTCAACCCAAAAGATTGCTAAACAATTTGCACAGCAAAAAGCAGAAGACGGTACAGTTATTTTAACAGACTACCAAACAGCAGGAATTGGAACACATGACAGAAAGTGGTATTCAAACAAAGGTCAAAATATATCATTTACATTTTTACTATATCCAAATTGCAATATAAAAAAATTAGATAATCTAACAATAGAAATTGCAGAAGAAATAGTTAAAACAATATATGAACTTTACCAAATAAAATTAGAAATAAAACGACCAAACGACTTAATGATAAACAACAAAAAAGTAGGTGGGATTTTGACAGAAACCAAAGTAAGTGGTGAAGTAGTGGAAAATCTTTTTGTTGGAATAGGCATAAATGTACATCAAATAAACTTTAATAAAGAGATATGTAATATAGCAACCTCACTAGAAAAAGAATATTCAGAGATTGAGTTTGAAAGGGAAACTATAATTTCAGATATATTAAACAAACTAGAAAAGTTATATATAAATAAGATAATATCTAAGAATTAATTAAAAGAAGATGAAACACATGAAGTTACAAAATTAAATTCATGTGTTTCATCTTTTTTGTGCTTGCAATTCAAGCAAAGTTTTTTCTATATAAGTATAGTATTCATCAAGTTCGTTATAATAATGCTGCATATAGAATGAATCACGCTTTCTAGATATATATTTATTTAATTCAACATTTTCAAATTCTTCCTCTTGTTCAAGTGCCATAGTAGTACGATTATACCTATCATTCCATCTTGCGAAATGATTTTTAACATAATAATAAACATCGTCAGAATTAGGGACGTTAATTTCTTTCATATAATATCTCCATATCAATTTTTTACAAATTATAACAGAATATCAAGAAAAAATCAAGAATATCGAAATATTATGATAAAATTTATCATTTTTGCCATAATACAAACAGGTGGTAAATATGGTAGGAACAATATTAAGAAACATCAGAAAAATAAAGAAATTAAAACAAAAGCAAGTTGCAAATTATTTAAGTGTTGCAGAAAATACTGTATCAAATTATGAAACAGAGTATAGCAACATAACATTTGAATCTGCAATAAATTTTATACATGAATGCAATTTTGAACTACAATTTGTAGACAAAGCAAATAATAAAATATATACAATTGAAGAACTATCAAAAGAAATGGATTTTTAAGAAAATTTAGGGAGGATTTATACATGAAGGAGAAGAAAGATTATACGCAGTTTAGTTGCAAAATGAATAGAGATATGTTAGAGCAAGTTAAAAGAAATGTATTAGATTATGACCTAAAATCAACGAGTTCATATATCAATGATTGTATAAAATATGCTTTAAAAAATATGAAAATAGAAGAATAAAAAATCCAGCAAAGAAAGCTGGATTTTTTATTACAAATACCAAGAGTTCCAAAAGAGGAGCTCTTTTTTTATTGTGCTCCAAAACTGACCAGTCGGAACAATTTTAAAATAGCCACAAAAACGATAAAATATACAAAGAAAAAATTGTGATGGAGATAAAAAATGAAATCAATCAAAATATTAGGAAATGGAACATATCTACCACAAAATAAAATTGATAATAAATACTTTAATACAAAATTCAATTTAGAAGAAAATTGGATTGAGAAAAGAACAGGAATAAAAAATAGACACATTGCCAAAAGTGAAAGTCTAGAAAACTTAGCAACAGAAGCCGCAAAAAAAGCAATAGAAAATGCACAAATAGATAAAGAAGAAATAGACATGATAATTATAGCAACAACAAGTACAAGTAAAATAATGCCAGGAATATCGTATTTAGTACAAAAGAATCTAGACATAGAAAAGTGCATGTGCTTAGACATTTTAGCAGGATGTAGTGGATATATAAATGCATTTGATATAGCGCAAAAATATATAATAGCAGGCTCAATAAAAACAGCACTAATAATTGGAGCAGAAGTATTGAGCAAATACATAGACGAAAATGACATAAATACAGCAGTTATCTTAGGAGATGGAGCAGGAGCTACAATTATTACAGCAACAGAGAATAAACAATATGCTTCATATATAGAAAGTATTGGTCAAGAAGGAGAAATGCTAACATGCAACAACAATGAAAAACTATATATGGACGGAAAAAAAGTATATAAATTTGCTGTAATGAAAACAGTAGAAAACATAGAAAAACTCCTTGAAAAAAACAATTTAAAGATTGAAGATATAAAATATGTAGTTATGCATCAATCAAACCTAAGAATAATAGAGAATATTTGCAAAAAGCTAAATATTCCAAAAGAAAAAACATACATAAATTTAAATAATATAGGAAACACATTTTGTGCAAGTATTCCAATAGTTTTAGAAAAATTATTTTCACAAAAATTAGTAAAAGAAAATGACAAAATAATATTACTAGGATATGGTGGAGGACTAAATTTAGGAAGCATATTATTAGAACTTTAAAAAAATTAGAAAGGAATGTTATAAAAAATGAAATTAGGATTTATATTTCCTGGACAAGGAGCACAATTTGAAGGTATGGGAAAAAATCTTTATGAATCTCACGAAGAAGTTAAAGAAGTTTATGAAAAGGTAAAAAAAGAAACAGGAATTGATGTTGCAAAACTAAGTTTTGAAAGTGATTTAGAAATACTATCACAAACTAAAAATACACAAATAGCAATATTTACAATGAGCATGGCAATAGTAAAATTACTACAAAAAGAAAATATTGAAGCAGAAATTTCAGTAGGACTAAGCCTAGGCGAATATTCAGGATTATGTTATAGTAACATGATAAGCCTAGAAGATGCAAGCAAGATTGTTGCAAAAAGAGGAGAACTAATGAATGACTTAGTTCCAAAAGGAAATTGGGCAATGGCAGCAGTACTTGGTGTGCCAGATGAGGAAGTAGAAAAACTATGTAAGAGTATAGATAAAGGATTTGCAGTTCCAGCAAACTATAACTGTCCAGGTCACGTAGTTGTATCAGGAGATGAAGAAGGAATATCAAATATAATAGAAAAAGCAAGTGAATTTGGAGCAAAAAAAGTAATACGATTAGGAACAAGTGGCCCATTTCACACAGAAAAGCTAGAAAAAGCATCACAAGAATTAAGAAAAGAACTAGAAAAATATGAATTCAAAATAACTGACAAAAAAGTAATAAAAAACATTGACGCACAAGAATACACAAAAGAAGATGACATAAAAGATATTCTTGCAAAACACGTAATGAGTTCAGTAAGATTTTCAAAATCAATACAAAACATGATAGACCAAGGAGTAGATACATTTATTGAAATAGGACCTGGAAAAGTATTATCAGGTTTAGTAAAAAGGATAAATAAAGAAGTTAGAATTTACAATATTCAAGACGAAGAAAGCTTAGAAAATACAATAAAAAGTATAAAAGAAGGAGGCTTTTAAAATGAGCAAAACAGCGTTAATAACTGGTGCTACTAGAGGAATAGGCAAAGCAATAGCACTTGAATTGGCAGACCAAGGATATGATATTGCAATAAACTACAGAACAGCAAATGAAGAATTAGAAAAATTGAAAAATGAAATAGAAACAAAAGGAGTTCAATGTGTATTAGTTTATGGAGATGTTTCAAAATTCGAAGATTGTGAAAACATTGTAAAAAATGTAACAGAAAAACTAGAGAAAATAGATGTATTAGTAAATAACGCAGGAATTACAAAAGATGGATTAATTTTAAGAATGAAAAAAGAAGAATTTCAGCAGGTAATAGACATAAATCTAACAGGAACATTTAACATGACAAGAAATGTAATTCCATATATGATGAAACAAAGAAGCGGAAGAATAATAAATATGGCAAGTGTTGTAGGAATTACAGGAAATGCAGGACAAACAAATTATGCAGCATCAAAAGCAGGGATAATTGGTTTCACCAAGAGTTTAGCAAAAGAAGTTGCAAGTAGAAATATTTTAGTAAATGCAATAGCACCAGGATTTATAGAGACAGATATGACAAATGTACTTGCAGACCAAGTAAAAGAAAACATATTAAATCAAATACCATTAAAAAGAATGGGAACAGCAAATGAAGTAGCCAAACTTGTAAAGTTCCTATCATCAGAAGACAGCAAATATATAACAGGACAGGTTATTAATGTTGATGGTGGAATGGTAATGTAAAAGGAGAGAAAGAAATGGAAAGACGTGTTGTTATAACGGGACTTGGAGCCATAACTCCAATAGGAAACAATGTAGAAGAATTTTGGAATGGATTAATAGAAGGAAAATGTGGAATAGATGAAATAACACATTTTGATACAACTAATTACAAAGTAAAACTAGCTGGAGAAATAAAAAACTTTAATGTAGAAGATCATTTCGACAAAAGAGAAGCAAAAAGACTAGATAGATATTCACATTTAGCGTTAATTGCAGAAAGAGAGTTAATGAAAGATGCTAACTTAGATGTATCAAGTATTGATAGCACAAGGTTAGGAGTAGCCGTAAGTGCAGGAATTGGTGGACTACAAACAATTGAGAATAATGCACAAACTTTATTAGAAAAAGGGCCAGACAGAGTATCACCGATGTATATACCAATGGCAATAAGCAATATGGCTGCTGGAAACATAGCAATTGAAGTAGGAGCAAAAGGAGAATCATTTTGTATGACAACAGCATGCGCTAGTAGCACACATACAATAGGTGAATGCTTTAGAATAATAAAACATGGTTACCAAGATTTAATGATAGCAGGAGGAACAGAAGCGAGCATAACACCAACAGGAATAGCAGGGTTCACAAACATAAAAGCATTATCGCAAACACCAGATAAAACAAGAGCAAGTATTCCATTTGATAAAGAAAGAAATGGATTTGTAATGGGTGAAGGAGCAGGACTAATTTTACTTGAAGAACTAGAACATGCTAAAAAAAGAGGAGCAAAAATATATGCAGAAATAGTTGGATATGGTGCAACTTCTGACGCATATCATATAACTTCACCAGCACCAAACGGAGAAGGTGGAGCAAGAGCAATGCAAAATGCCATGAAAGATGCGGGAATAGAGCCAGAAGAAGTAACTTATATAAATGCTCATGGAACATCAACACCATTAAATGACAAATATGAAACAATGGCTATAAAAACAGCATTTGGTGATGCAAGTAAAAAAGTAATAGTAAGTTCAACTAAAGGACACACAGGTCATCTTTTAGGTGCAGCAGGAGGAATAGAAGCAGTAGCTTGTGTGAAAGCAATTGAAAAAGGAATTGTACCACCAACAATAGGATATAAAGTTCCAGACGAAGAATGCGATTTAGACATTGTACCAAATCAAGCAAGAAAAATCGAAGTAAAATACGCAATGTCAAACTCACTAGGTTTTGGAGGACACAATAGTTCAATAATTTTCAAAAAATATGAAGGGAGATAATTATGGATTATAAAGACATAAAAAAACTAATGGACGACATGGGACAGTCAAAATTATCAGAAGTAGAAATAGAATTTCCAGATGGAACAAAAGTAAGCCTTAAGAAAAATGAAGAAACAAAAATAGTTAGTGAAATTCCACAAACAGCAGTATCAACCCCAGGACAGGCAGAAACAGCATCAAAACAAGAAGAAAAAAAGCTAGAAGGAAATGTTGTAAAATCACCAATGGTAGGAACATTTTATTCAAAATCTTCACCAACAGCAGAAAGCTTTGTAAAAATAGGAAGTAAAGTAAAAAAAGGAGACACACTTTGCATAATAGAAGCAATGAAACTAATGAATGAAATAGAGTCAGAATTTGACGGAGAAGTAGTAGACATATTAGTACATGATGAAGAAGCTGTTGATTATGGAAAAGAATTATTCATAATAAAGTAAGGAGAGAAAACATGCTAGATATAAACGAGATAATGAAGATAATACCTCAAAGAGAGCCATTTTTGATGATAGATAAAGTTGAGGAATTAAACCCAGGAGAAAGTTGCATAGCATACAAAAATGTATGTATAAATGAACCACATTTTAGAGGACATTTTCCAGGGCAACCAATAATGCCAGGAGTATTAATTGTAGAAGCACTGGCACAAACAGGAGCAGTAGCAATCTTATCATTACCTGAAAATAAAGGAAAAAATGCACTATTTGGAGGAATTGATAAACTAAGATTTAAAAAACAAGTGGTACCAGGAGATGTTCTTAAATTAGAAGTAAAAATAATAAAACAAAAAGGACCAGTAGGAATCGGAGAAGCAACAGCCACAGTAGATGGAAAAATAGCAGCAAAAGGAGAATTAACTTTCGCAATAGTTTAAAAAAAGGAGAAAACACATGTTAAAGAAAGTTTTAATTGCAAATAGGGGAGAAATTGCAGTACGTATAATACGAGCATGCAAAGAAATGGGAATAAGTACAGTTGCTGTATATTCTGAAGCAGATAAAACAGCCTTACATACCAAGTTAGCAGATGAAGCAATATGCATTGGTCCAGCAGACCCACGCAAAAGCTACCTAAACATAAAAAATATATTAGAAGCTGCAAATGTAACTGGTGCAGATAGTATACATCCAGGATTCGGATTTTTATCAGAGAATGCAAGCTTTGCAAAAATGTGCGAAGAAAGCAATATAAAATTTATAGGACCATCATATAAAGTAATTGATTTAATGGGAAATAAAACAAATGCAAAAGAATTAATGAAAAAAGCTGGAGTTCCAACAGTTCCTGGCTCAGACGGAAAATTAAATAATATAAAAGAAGCAAAAGAAATAGCAAAAAAAGTTGGATATCCAGTAATGCTTAAAGCTTCAAGCGGAGGCGGAGGTAAAGGAATTCGTCTTTGTAACAATGAAAAAGAACTTGAAAATAATTATGAAATAGTAAAACAAGAAGCAAAAATATCTTTTAATGATGATGAACTATATCTGGAAAAATGTATAGTAAATCCTAGACACGTTGAAATACAAGTACTAGCAGACGAACATAAAAACGCTGTTCATCTTGGAGAAAGAGATTGTTCAGTGCAAAGAAAAAATCAAAAAGTACTTGAAGAAAGTCCATCAACAGCCATAGACGACAAAATAAGAAAAAAGATGGGAGAAGCAGCAATAAAAGCCGTAAAAGCATCAAAATATTCAAGTGCAGGAACAATAGAATTCTTAGTAGATAAAGACAAAAACTTTTATTTCATGGAAATGAATACAAGAATTCAAGTGGAACATCCTGTAACAGAGTGGATAACAGGTGTTGATATTGTAAAAGAACAGTTGAAAATTGCTTCAGGAGAAAAGTTAGAATTAAAACAAGATGATATAAAATTTAATGGTCATAGTATAGAATGCAGAATAAATGCAGAAAATCCAGATTGCAATTTTAGACCATCACCAGGAGAAATAAAAGAACTAAATTTACCAGGTGGAAATGGAGTAAGAGTAGACACATCAGTATATTCAGGGTATAGAATCCCACCAACATATGATTCAATGATAGCGAAAATTATAGTTCATGGAAAAGATAGAAAAGAAGCAATAGCGAAAATGAAAAGAGCTCTTGAAGAATGTGTAATAGATGGAATAGAAACAAACATAGACTTCTTATACAAAATTTTAGATAATGAAAACTTTGTAAGTGGAAATTTTGATACATCATTTATAAGTACTGAATTTAATATGTAAAAAATTCAGAGTTTGAAAAATAAAAGGAGATTGTAAATGGTTATTGATAAAATCAAAAAAAGACCAATAAATATAGATAAGACTATAGAAAATAAGGTAGATATACCAGTAGGAAAATGGGTAAAATGTGATAAATGCGGAGAAATAATTTACAAAGAAGACTTGCACAAAAATTTTAGTATATGCCCATATTGCAATAATTATTTCAGATTATCAAGTAGAAGGCGTTTAAATCACATAGTAGATGAAGGTTCATTTATTCCATTTGAACTAAACATAGAAACATCTAATCCACTAAACATGGATGAATATGTGAAAAAAATAGATGGATTACGTGAAAAAACTGGTCTAAATGAAGCTGTTATCTGTGGTACAAGCAAAATAAACGGAGAACCAAATGTAATATGTATAATGGATGGAAACTTTCTTATGGGAAGCATGGGAAGTGTTGTAGGAGAAATGATTACATATTCAATTGAAAAAGCAATTGAAATGAAGTTACCTTTAATAATCTTTTCAGTATCAGGTGGAGCACGTATGCAAGAAGGGATAATCTCTTTAATGCAAATGGCTAAAACGACTCGGGGCGCTAGCAAAACTTGATAAAGCAGGATTACTATACATATCAGTTTTAACTGATCCAACTTATGGAGGAGTAACAGCATCATTTGCATCAATAGCAGACATAATTTTAGCAGAACCAGGTGCAATGATTGGGTTTGCAGGACCAAGAGTAATAAAACAAACAATTGGACAGGAATTACCAGAAGGGTTCCAAACATCAGAATTTTTACTAGAACATGGTTTCATTGATAGAATTGTAGAAAGACAAAATATGAAAAACGAATTAGGAAAATTACTTAAGATTCACAGGAATACTACATGCCAAGAGGAGGGAGAGTAATTGAGAAAAAAAGAATTAACAGCATGGGAAAGATTAAGTTTAGCTAGAAGTGCAACTAGACCAACAGCATTAGACTATATTGAAAATATTTTTGATGATTTTATAGAATTACATGGAGATAGATTTTCAAAGGACGACTTGGCAACCGTTTGTGGAATTGGCACAATTGATGAAAAATCATTTACAATAATTGCACAGCAAAAGGGTAGAAATACAAAGGAAAATATTGAAAGAAATTTTGGTATGCCAAACCCAGAGAGTTATCGTAAAGGCATTAGAATGATGAAACAAGCAGAAAAATTCGGCAGACCAATAATTACCTTTGTAGATACAAAAGGCGCATATCCAGGAATTGAAGCAGAAGAAAAAGGACAAGGAGAAGCAATTGCAAAAAGCATGTTTGAAATGAGCAATTTAAAAGTTCCTGTAATAGTTGTTGTAATTGGTGAAGGCTCAAGTGGCGGTGCTTTAGCAATAAGTATCGGAAATAAAATTTTAATGCTTGAAAACGCAGTATATTCAATACTTTCACCAGAAGGATATGCAAGTATATTATGGAAAGATTCAAGCAGGGCCAAAGAAGCATGTGAAAAAATGAAACTAACAGCTAGTGACTTGTATGAGTTTAATATTATAGATACAATAATTAAAGAACCAGTAGGCGGAGCAGAAAAAGACTTACCAAAAGTAAGTGATAATATAAAAAAAGAAATATTGAAGGCACTAACTGAGCTTGAGAATAAAAAAGAAGAAGAGTTAATTGAAGAGAGATATCAGAAATTTAGAAAAATAGGAAACTATATTCAAAAATAGAAAGGAGATATTATGCTAAAGAACAAACAAATCTTAATCATGGGAATCCGTAACAAATGGAGTATTGCCTATGGAGCTGCAAAGTCAGCATTTAACAATGGAGCAAAGTTAATTTTTACATTTAGAGGAGAAGAAAACAGAAGTAAAATTGAAGAATTAATATCAGAATTTAATGGAGTCGCTTATGAATGTGATGCATCAAATGATGAACAATTAGATAACTTATTCAAAACAATAAAAGCAAATCATGGGAAACTAGATGGAATACTACATTCAATAGCAAATGCTCATACAGAAGACTTAAGAAATCCATTTATACAAACAAGTAAAGAAGGATTTTGCCATGCAAACGATGTAAGTGCATACAGTTTTGTTGCAACATGTAGGTTAGCCAAAGAAAATGATGTGTTAAACGAAAATAGCAGCATAGTTGCTCTTACTTACTATGGTTCAACAAAAGTTTTACCAAACTATAATGTAATGGGAGTTGCAAAAGCCGCATTAGAGTGTAGTGTAAGATACCTTGCAGATAACTTAGGACCAGAAACAATTAGAGTAAATGCAATTTCAGCAGGACCAATAAAAACATTGTCAGCAAAAGGAATAAAAGACTTTAGTGTTATTCAAGAAGTTGTTGAACAAAAAGCACCATTAAGAAAAAATGTAACACAAGAAGAAGTAGGGGACGCTGTTACATTTATGCTAAGCTCAATGTCAAGAGCTGTTACAGGACAGATTTTATACGTAGATTCAGGATATTCAATAATGGGAATATAGATAAATGTAATATATGCTAAAAACAAATTAAAAAGAAGACAAAAGTCGAGTGAAGTAAAAATTATTAGACTTTTGTCTTTTTATATAGATTCATGACATACGATTTATTGGTAAACTATTGATATACTCTTGATTTGATGGACATACCATGATACAGTAAATAAACTTACATGATGATTGCTGACATATTAAATTTATTTTATTTCAAAAATATTTTTTCAAAATTTTATTTCTTGATAAAGTTCTTATCAAAATTCCAAATTAAAAAATGTTGAAATTAATGTAGTAATCATTTTGTTTGAATAAAACAAATAGGAGGAACTCTAATGAAACTAGCAAAAAGAAAGTACAAACCATTACAAGGAGAATATGACATAAGAAGGGATGATGTTTTCAAAATTGTATTTGGCTCAAATGAAAGGTCAGAATATTTAAAAGCTTTTTTAGAAAGTATATTACATAAGAAAATAACAAATATAGTAGTGCGAAATGATGTAGCATTAGATAAAGTACATGCAGATAATAAGTTAATGAGGCTTGATATATTAGCTGAAATTGATGGAAAAGAGAAAATAAATATTGAAATGCAAAACAAGAATGAGTATAATATAGTAAATCGAAATGATGGATATGCAAGTGGAATATATTATAATTCATTACAAATAGGCGACAAATATTTAAATGGAACAAAGACAGTAGTGATATGGATATTAGGATATAATTGTTTTAAAGATGGGAATTATCATGAGATAATAAAACAGAGAAGAGAGTATAATAATGAAGTGTTTAGTCCTAATATAACAACTCATATATTTCAGTTACCTAAGTTTATAGAGAATGTTGAGGAAATAAGAACAGAAGAAGAACAATGGCTTGCATACTTATCGGGAAACTTAAATAAAGAAGAAATGGAGGAATTATTTAAGATGAACAGAAGTATAGAAGAAATAAACAAAATAGTGGATATAGTAATGACAGATGATGATGTATGGGACGCAATAAATGACAGAATACTTGCACAAGATTTAGAAAGATTAAAAATGGAAAGAGCCTATGAGAATGGAGAAAAAGCTGGTAAAGAATGTGGCAAAGAAGAAGGAAAGAAAGAGAACTCTATAAAAATAGCCAAAGAAATGTTAAAAGATGGGTTCGAAATAGAAAAAATTGCTAAATTGACAGGATTAGAAGAAAATAAAGTTATAGAGCTGAAAAAGGAACTGGATTAGCCAAATATAAAAGCTAGGGGAGAAAAAATGAACATATATAGACCTATAATCAACAATATATTAGAGGAAAGCAGTTTATTAGAAGAAATTGATGAATTCAGAAAAGAAGGAATAACAATTGAAAACAAAAGATTTTCCAAAATAGAAGAAATTGATTTAAATGCAGAAGAAGTTGAATTTGAAAAATGCATATTTGAGAATTGCAAAATAACTGGAAGCTTCGAAAAAGCAACATTTCATGATGTAATATTTGACAATTGTGATTTCTCAAATTGCCTATTCACAGAAAGTAGTTTCATAAGAGTAGAAATAAAAAACAGTAAATTTGTAGGATGTAATTTTATTGAAGCAAGAGTATATCATTTCTCAAGTAGAGAAACGATATTTAAGTATGCAAACTTCTCAAATACAAGTTTAGAAGAAATGATATTCGAAGATTCAGATTTGAGTAACAGTAGTTTCGAAGAATCAAAATTAAAACACATATATTTTGAAAAATCAAATCTAACACAAGCCTTATTATACAGAACTAAATTAAATGGAATTGATTTATCAACTTGTGAAATTCAAGGAATAGTAACAAGTATTGAAGATATAAAAGGTCTAACAGTCAATAATTTTCAAGCAATAGAGCTGTCAAAATTATTAGGATTAACAATAAAATAAATTAATCGTTCTAATACAACCTCACACAGAATACTATTAAACAAAGTATTCATGTGGAGGTTTTCTTTATGAAAGGAATATCAATCGAAGAGCGTGCAGTAACATTAGCACATTATATTATAGATTCAAAAGATACAGTTAGAGGTACAGCAAAGAAGTTTGGAATAAGCAAAAGTACAGTACACAAAGATTTAAGTCAAAGATTAGAGAAAATAAACTTAGATTTATTCACAAGCGTAAGAGAAATTTTAGACGAAAACAAAGCAGAAAGACACATAAGGGGTGGATTAGCAACAAAGAAGAAATATGAGAATTTAAAAATATCATAATTATAATATTGACTTTTTATACAGATTATAGCTAAAATAAAAATATAAGATACAAAGGAGAAAAAATATGAAGAAGAAAATAATTATAATATGTTCAGTAGTAGCAATACTATTAATAGCAGTTGGAATATATTTTTTGGTTAGAGCAAATAATTTAAAAAAATATAGTAATGCTGATACATACAAATTAAACGGAGAAGAAATCACATCAGTAAAAGCAGCGATTGGGGAGAAAAAATTAGTTAAATATTCAAGTAAATCTGACACATTAGAATTAACATTTGAAGACACAGAAAAAGAAAAATCAACTGAAGAATATATACAATATCTATTAGATAATGGAAATTATATAAAAGCAAATATAGAAGATAAAAACAAAAAACAAATATCAAGAAGTGCAGAAAACTCAAATAACATAGTTATTGTAGAAACTGAATACACAGAAAAAGGTTTCAAAGTAATATTACAAGTAGGAGAAGGGCATATAATAGTTGACCCAATTGAATAAAATAATATAATAAAAGAATAAAAAAGAATAATATAGCATGACGCGCAGTTTGGGAGTATTTTCAAAGAAAATGCGACCAGTAAGGAATGTTATATTATTCTTTTTTATTCTTGTGTTGTATTAAATTATCATATTATATCACCGTAAACTAATATGAATCATACTTTATTATCAGGTGATAAACATGATAACTAATAGCTTTAAAAATAATAAAACAGCCAAAAGTGAAGCAATAATATTACACTTAGATGGAGATAGAAAATATGCAAAAAGAGCATTAAACTATTATAATAATTTAGATTTAAAAGCAGTCGTAGAAAATATTCCAGAAAGAGAGCAGCCAAGAAGAGTACTAGGATTACTAGAAAAATGGAATCCAGATATACTAATAGTAACAGGACATGATAAAATGTTTAAAAAAGGGCAAGATTTATACAAAATAGAAAACTATAAAAACTCAAAATATTTTATTGAAACAGTCATGATAGCAAGAAAATGGGAAAACTCACAAGAAAAGTTAATAATATTTGCAGGTGCATGCGAAAGTTTTTATGAAGCAATAATGTTAGCAGGAGCAAATTTTGCCTCATCACCAGCAAGAATAATGGTAGAATATAGAGACCCACTTATAATTGCAAGTAAGATTGCACAGCAAGAATCTAATAAATATGTAAGAATGGATGACTTGTTACCATACTTAAAAAGTAACTATAAAGGTATAGATGGAAGTAGAGGAAAAGGCAAGAAAAGTCATTAGGCAAAAAGACAAAAACAACAAATGTAACTATTTTGTAATATAAATGTAAAATAAAAGAGAAAAATACAAAATGAAATTACGAAACACTTGGCACAAGCAAGATACATGAATTGACCAAATCATCAACATTTTTGACAAAAAACGACTTCGGTGATATACTGGCGATATCAAAAATGAAGTAGGTGATTAAATGATTTATAAGTCTGATATTAGTAGTCTAAAAAAGGATATGGAAGAAAAAATTGGTCAAAAAATAATAGTGAAAGAATCACCTGGCAAAAGAAGCAAGCCACTTGAAAAAGAAGCTATTATAGAACAAGTATATCCAACTTACTTTAGAGTAAAATTTGAAGAAAACGAAAGAAGAAGTTCATATAATTACACTGATATATTTACAAAATCAGTAGAAGTACAGGTATATGACGGTGAACAATTTAAAGCATTAGAACCACCAGCAATAATTTCAAAGAAAAATAGAGAAGAATATGCATAAAAAATTCCTTGAAAAAAGGAATTTTTTTTTGGACCTTAAATATATATTAGTAATAACAAAAAGGAGGTCCAAAATGGAATTACAAATTCAAAACGAGAAAATCGATATAAAGAAAAGCCTAGGAACAAAAAGAAAGGTTATAACAATAGAAAAAGACTTCATCTTACCAGACAGCAAGCCTGACATTATAGAAGCACAAGACGAAAATGCAAATGCATATATATGTAAAAAAGAAAATATGGAAAACAAAATAAAAATAGAAGGTGGAATAGTATTAAGAATAGCCTATTTAACAAGTGAAGGAAAGTCTAGAGTATTAGTAACAGAAGAAAATTTTAGTGAGATGCTAGACATGCAAGGAATAAACGAGAATAGTTATGTCACAGAAAAAATAGAAGTTATAGAAACAAGCGTAAAAATAATCAATGAAAGAAAAATTCATTTCAAAGTAGATGCAAACTGTACATTAAAAGTTTCAAATAAAGAAACTGTAGAATTTATAAGAGAAATAAATCAAGTTCATGGATTACAAACATTAAATCAAACAAAGCAAATAGAAAGTTTTATAGGACATGGAGAATCAAGAATAAGTTTAAAAGAAAAATTAGAAATACAAAACCTACAAGAAAATATTGAAATAATAAAAATAAAACCAGAGATAAGAAATATAGAAAAGAAAATGAGCTACAACAAGGTATTAGTAAAAGCAGATTGCCAAATAAACTGCCTTTACATGACAGAAGCGGGAAGTGTTTATATAACAAAAAAAGAAGTACCAATGATGGGATTCTTAGATATAGAAAATGTAGAAGACACTGACGAATGTAATGTAGATTTCTCACTTAAGAGAATTTCAGTAGAAGAAAAAGAAATTACATCAGGAATAGATATAGAATTAGAATTTAATGCAATAGGAGATGTATACAAGGCACAAGAAATAAACATACTAAACGATTTATATTGTTTAAATAACAACGTGGAATTCAATAGACAAGAAGTTGCTTTAGAAAGTTGTCAAAGAAATATTGTACAAACAAGCACAATAAAACAAAAGATAGTAGTAGAAGATATAAACCAAATATACGACACAGAATACAGCATTTTACGTGCAGAAAAAATTGAAAATCGTATAGAAGGAGAAATACGAGTAAAATGTATATATAGTTCATTTGAAAAAGCAAGTATAAATAAAAAAGAAGAAACAATAAAATTTACACTTGCATTAGAACAAGAAGTAAGTGAAATTAAAATGGAAATATCTAATTCTAGAGCCATGATATTACCAGACTCAAGTATTGATATTGAACTAAATGTAGACATATTAAGCACAAGTTCAAATCAAGAAAATGTAAATTTAATAAACAATATACAAGTTGGTGAAGCAAATAATGGAGACGAATACAGTATGACAATATATTTCGTAAAACCAGGAGACTCACTATGGAAAATAGCTAAAAGATTTAAAAGTACAGTAAATGAAATAGCCAACATAAATGAAATTGAAAACGAAAACATGATAAACATAGGTGATAAATTATATATTCCAAGGGCAATTTAATATGGATAAAATTTATTCAAGAAAAAGATTTAAAATAGGCATAAAATACAAAATATTAATATCCATATTATTGATAATAATATTAATAGTAGTAACTTTAAATAATGTTATATATCCGTTATTTTCTAAGAAATGTATATATAAAGCACAAGTATTAGTAACACAAATAGCAAATGGAGAAACAGAAAAAATAATGAAAAATTATACATATAAAGACCTAATACATATCGAAGAAGATACAGAAGGAAACGTTACTTTTCTAGGTTCGAATGTAGTTTTAATAAACCAAATTAAATCAGAAATAATGACAAAAATTCAAAACAGATTTCTAGAAATAAAAGATACAAACATAGAAATAAAAGTTGGAGCATTTACAGGAAGCCGCCTATTTTCAAATGTAGGCCCAAAAATAAAAATAAAAGTAATTCCATCTGGAACAATAAACAGCTCACTAGAAACAGAGTTCTATTCAGTTGGAGTTAACCAATCAATTCACAGAATATATTTAGATATAAATTGTAGTATAAACATACTATCACCATTTGAAAGCGTATCACAAACTATAAGCAATAAAGTACTATTATCAGAATCAATAATAGTAGGAACAACACCAGAAAACTACTATAATATAGATGGAATAGACTCAATGACATCGCAAGATCAACTAAACTTTATTGATTAGTTAAATTTCTGAGATGGCAAAATTGGGTTCAAAAAATAAAGAAATTATTGCCAAAATGTTGACAAATCCCAAAGTCTGTATTAAAATATTATCGCATTGTATGTAATATAAATCTGATTTAATGCTTCTCCCCGGTAGCAGTAAATTAGATTATATGATAAATAAAATATTGAATGGAGGGTAATTATTACCATGAATAATACAACATATAGCGCAAAGAAAAGTGAAATAGAAAGCAAATGGTATGTTATTGATGCTTCAGGAAAATCTTTAGGTAGAGTTGCAACAGAAGCAGCAAAATTACTAAAAGGAAAACACAAACCAACATACACACCTACAATTGATACAGGTGATCACGTAATCGTATTAAACTGTAAAGAAGCAGTTTTAACAGGAAAGAAATTAGACCAAAAAGTATACAGACAACATTCAGGATATATTGGAGGAATGAAAGAAACATCAGCAAGAGTTATGATGGACAATACTCCAGAAAAAGCAATGATGTTAGCTATAAAAGGAATGCTTCCACATACAAAACTAGGAAGACAAATGATCAAAAAATTAAGAGTATATGCTGGTAGCGAACATGAAAATATAGCACAAAAACCAGAAGTATGGGAGGTAAAATAATCATGGCTAAGAAATCTGAAAATATAGTTTTCTGCGGAACAGGTAGAAGAAAAAAATCAATAGCTAGAGTAAGATTAGTTGAAGGTAAAGGTGATATCACAGTTAATGGAAAACCTTTAGACGAATACTTTGGAACAGAAATATTAAAAGTTATAGTAAACCAACCACTAACAGTAACAAACACAGTAGGAAAATATGATGTAGTTTGTAAAGTAGTAGGTGGAGGATACACAGGTCAAGCTGGAGCTATCAGACACGGTATATCAAGAGCTTTATTAGAAGCAAACGGAGAATACAGAGCAGCTTTAAAATCAAACGGATTCTTAACAAGAGATCCTCGTATGAAAGAAAGAAAGAAATACGGTCTTAAAAAAGCTAGAAAAGCTCCACAATTCTCAAAGAGATAAAAACAAGCCCTTTTGGGCAAGAGGCGAAAAGCTTATATGCAAAGCGGTAATCTATTTAGATTACTGCTTTTCTTTTATTTATGCAAAAGTCACTGAAACCAATGTTATAAATTTTAGAAGAAAAAGTAACAAATTATATGATATATTATGAATGAACTTTTATAAAAAGAAGGGGAAAGAAAATGAACAAAGAAGATAATAAAACCAATATTAAAAAAATACTATTATTCTTCTATCTTGTGTGATAGTATTCACTATAGCAACAATTAAGAGTAATAATCAAATTTTAATAATAAAAGATGTTGTATTTCGCCGAAAAAGTAATAAAATTATTTAGAAGGAGATTAAATTTATGAAGAATATATTAGATTTTATAAAAAAACATATTATTTTATTTATAGTACTAATTATTATAATTATAGTGACAGTAATAGCTGGAATAGTTATAAAAAATAAAATGGACCAAAAAGATAAAGCAATAGAAGAACAGCAAAAAGTATTGGAAATAGAACAATCAAGAAAAGAACACCCCTATATGATTAAGTTTACAGTTCCCAATTTTGTAGGTAGTAAAGTTAATGAAACAAATCAAGATTTCGAAATAATACAAGATATAACATATCATATTAAATATCCAGTTACATTTTATGGAGATATAGTAGCACAAGAATTAGATATAACACAAAATGATATTTTTTTACCAGATATATATGCACAACAAGTTACAAGCATAGAATTTATTAATAACCCAGAATTACCATATAACCAAGTTGTTGAACAAGATATAAAAGAAGGAACTGAACTTGTATATGATAATATTGGTGAAGATACTACAATTCCTATTATTACTTTAAAAATTAATAGGTCAGTTAAAGATTCATTAAGTTTTACTATGCCAAATTTATATTATGAAGAAGGATTAAGAATAGAACAAATCTTTAATAGTTTGTTAGTAGAAATTAATACAACAAGTACCTTTATTACAGAAGAATTTTTGACACAAGAAAATTTAACTATAAATAATATAAATATTGAGCAGACTAATGATAAAACTAAAGCTGATAAGTCTTATACATTTACACCTAAACAAGGAGAAGAAAATAAAATAATTAAAATTGATGACCATACTATTTCTTTTGAAAAGCCTATAAATATATATTATAATGTGGTTAGTAATGATGTTAATAATAGTGGTAATAATAACTCTAGCGGTAATTCAAGTAATAACAATAAAAATCCTAACACTTCATCTAACTCAGAATATACATCTCATCCCGAAGATATTTTAGATGACACAAATTATTTTACAAAATATAAATTAAATATAGTAGATAATTCTCAAACATTAGTAACTACAAAAGGAGAAGAATATACTATTGTAGAAGACCTTTCAATTAATACACCACGATTTAAGATGAATAACAATATGCTTGATACACAGCTATCTCCTAAATCAAATGGAATGGGAGCATTTTTCTATAAGATCTCTGAAATATTAGATATGAAGGTTGTTTATGAAGGTGGAGATTTATATATAAGAAATGGTATAGATTTATCTCAAATTAATATAGAGTTTTTGCACCAATATCGTTTTGATGGTTTGTACTATGGATTTGTCTTTACTCCTAAACATCAAATAAATGGTAATATTCTTACATTAGAGATAAACTCAAATTGTATAACGGATAGATTTTATGGTTAAAAATTATATAAATATTTAAACAGTAAAAATATACAAGGAGATAAAAGCTGGAGAGAAAGCCAAAAAGGGCGATTGGGTAACAATTTATTTTAAATCAGATGCTACAGATAATAATAAAAGTCAAAGTAGTAAAGTATCTATAAATGATATAGATACTTTAGCGCCAAATGAAAGATTAGTTGCTAATTGTGCATATTCATATTTGACAAGTTTTAGTTTTATGAGAGATAGTTTAAGCAAAGGTAAATCTCAAATAATATCTGTTGAAGTATTAGAAAAAGATAATTATGGAAGATATATAACTGAATTTGTAATAAATGAGCCCTTTAATAGTAACTATAATATTGATAGAAAACACTGGGTTATACTTTGGAATATAAAAGAAGATGGTAGTTTCAATTATAATACTTTTAAAAGTTATTTTACAAATCAAAGCAGTACATTGGATATGGCAAAGAATAATTCAGGTTGGAATAAACCATTAAATTAATTTTAAATGTCAGTTATTATACTAATTAGAAAAATAGGAATACGGAGAGACTATGAGAGTATAGAAAAAGTTGTGTAAATAAATCCTTCTGTGATAAAATATAAAAATATCAAGGAGGGATTTATTTATGTAAGATTATATTTTTTTGCTATTGGTTTAATTTTTTCCTTGATTTGTTCTAATTCAGACATAAAATAATCACACCATATTTATAATTTTTATACAAAATTCTTTTATTTTAATAGTTTCCTTATTTATCAACAACAAATGTTTCGAAATTTTCACAAATTAAATTATCACAATACAATTTTCCCTTATCAAAATCCTTTTTATTTCTAACAGTCCAACCCAAAACAACATGACTTTTTCTAAATTCTTCTACTTTCTTATCAGGTAAAGAATTAATATCATAAGAAAGAAAATTTATATCCATAAGCCTAAATAAAAAAGAGCTTTTCAAAAAAAGTTTTTTAATAAAACATTTTTCTTGATTAAAACCGGAAGAAAGAAAACCACGAATAACATTAGGATAATGCTTTTTAAACCACAAGACACTCAAAGGAGAAAAACTTTTAACCACAAATTCACCATTATAATCTTTTAGAATGTCCATAGCAGCTTTTTCCAAAAGTCCAACCTTAACATCATATTTAAATTCTACAATAATAGGAACCCTACCATTAATCAAATCCAATACATCCTTAAAAAGGGGAATATAGTTATTAGTATTTTGAAGCCTTAAATTCTTTATATCAGAATAAACTGTATCTTTAATATTCTTGTCAACACCGGTCATTCTATTCAAATTATCATCATGAAAAACAACGACATTTCCATCTTTTAGAATGTGTAAATCAAGTTCAATAATATATCCTTTTTCAATAGCCAGCATAAAAGCAGGAAAAGAATTTTCAGTAACAGATTTATTTAATGAATGATATCCTCTATGAGCAATAAGATTAGATAAAAGAAAATTCAAATCAGATTTCATAAATTTCTCCATTTCTAATAAAATTATACAATAAATAATATTAAACAAAAATACAAATATACATAATAAATAGATAAGATACACTAAATATATTGATTAAAAAATAATAAAAGGACCGGAGTCCCCCAGAGAATATTCTCTAGGGGACTCCGGCTGCCAGTAGATGACAAACTTTACCGTTTCATTTCAATAAGCCACTCAATCTCATCGAAGTCCAATTCTCGATTGATGAGCACGATGGGCTCCTTATATCCGCCCTTATATTCGGTGATAGGAACGATTGTGGCTCCTCTGGCGGCGTAGGCGCTGTCGAGCTCTTCATCTGTCAGACGGTCACGAGGTGCAATAGTCTCAAAAAGCTGATGGCGAGTTTCGTCAAACTTGGAGTTATCCGCCACATACACGCCATTGGAATATTTGAGTCTTATTGCAACAAGGTATCTTTGACCAAAAAGTGGAGTGCACGAGCTATAGACGTCATCCAGAAGATCGCTTGCCCTAGAGCAGAAGGTAATCTCTTGGTTAGTGTCACACCAGATAAAGCCATCATGAGCTATCTCCAGAACACCGCTCACACCAAGAGAAACCAAACGATGTCCATCGCCAATAGATGCATGGCGATCTGCAGGACACAAATCCATAGGGTTTTTCTTCCCCTTCTCCAACCTTTGAGCATTCCGCCAGTTGCATACGCTGAAGACAGTCGGCCAAGGACCTTGGTAGGGAATAAGCTCCACAGTAGGCTCAGGAAGGAGGATGTCTGCTTCAGGAAAGCTAAGGATATAATTGAGAACATGTTCCTCCAGCCATGCTGTGAATTCATTGAACTTATGCTGAAGGTTGATACGGACAGGCTCGTCACCCTCAGGCGAGTATTCACGATGGATATCGTTGTCAGAAACCAGATTTGTGGCACGTCCTCTGCAGGCATTGCCCTTGTACATCAGATATCTCCGAGGCTCATTATTAAGCTTGGAATTAACCTTGATGGAATTCATGAACCAAGCTTTGTCGCCTTCCCAGTCATTACCTACATAGAGGTAATATCTCGGACCAGACTCATCGGAAAAAACCTGGAGAATTTCCTTCGGAATACAGACGCTGTCAAGCGCCGCGATATCCACATTCCTGCTGTCAAGCCGACCCTGAGAACGACAAAAATGCAGTTTGAAGTCATCGCCCACGATGTTGTTAACCATCTTGTATTTTGCTTCGCCGGAGCCGTAGGTGTAGAAGTCAACCGAAATTCCAGGGACCTCCCAGTTGCGTTTTTCCATAGCCCTTACAATCTTTTCGGCAACCTCGTCAAACGGGAACTGCCGAGAGCAGGGATACAGAAATTGTGGTTTTGCTGTCAATACTGACATAATTCATTCCTCCTAAAATTTTACGGAGGAATTGCACTCCCCCGTATTTTTGATACTAGGTTGTGCAATAACCAACTTGCAAACTATATTATACCATAATTTTATGTAAATTACAAATAAAAGCCACCATATACAGTAATTTAACAAATATTTAATATATTTATTACTTCATACATAATTTAATAAATTCATTAAAAAATTTGATATCATTCATTTTCTCAGGATGCCATTGAACGCCTACGATATTATTAAATTCAATTGCTTCTATAATACCATCATCACTAATAGCTGTTACTTTAAAATTATCTGCAACCCTATTTATTGCCTGATGGTGAAAAGAGTTGACTTTCATAGAATCTGTTCCATAACATTTTTCTAAAAAAGAATTTTTTTCTAATTTAATATTGTGCATATTTATAGAACTTTGGCTTGTGTGATTAGGAATATCTTGATATAAACTTCCACCAAAACACACATTAATAGCTTGAATCCCAGCACAAACACCTAAAATTGGTTTATTAGCTTTATAAAAAGATTGTATAAGAAGAAAATCTAATTCATCTTCTTTGTTATAAAAATTTGATATATTTGTTTGATGTATAGCTTGTTCACCATAATATTTAGGGTTTATATCAATTGACCTACCAGTTATTAATAAACCATCACAGATGTCAACTACTTTTTCAAGTTGAGTTGTAGAAGAAATAGGAAACAATAATACATCTAAATCCTCAAAAATATCTTTAAAATACTTATTTAAACCAAAACTCTCTTTAAAATGGTCATCATTATCAATTCTTTCATACCTTTGCGTTATTGCTAATATCATAATATATTCTCCATATAAAATTTTTATTTAAACTATATTATTTATTAATTAAAATAATATATAAACAGCGTAAAGGAAACATACAAAAAAGTCAATACGAAATTAATTGATAAAAATATATTTTTAATATATACTAAAAATGTTTTAGGAGGAGAAAATGCTAGAAAAAATAGAATACATATTTCCAGAAAATGAAGAAAATATAGAATTGTTTAACTTATTAATAACATTATTTAAAAATTTATCATATGTCGAAATAATTAATAACAATGAAATTCATATAATATCATCAAAATTAAAACCAAAAACAATATTTAAATTGGATACAAATAGCAAAGATATACAAATAGATATAGGCAATGATAAGTACTTAAATTTATTGGTAGGCAATAGAGAATACAAGAATGAACTTTATGAAACAAAAAGAATAAAAGCAAAAGATATAGCAAACAGATTAAAAAATCATATAAAAAGAATTGATCATACAGGGATTAATTTACCAACAAGTATTTTTAGAAAAGAACAATGGGAAGAACTATTAAAATATCTAGCAACTATTAGTAATATATATAGTTATCCAACAGGAGAGCCATGGCCATTTTTATTACCAACAACCAAAGAGGAATATGAAAAAGACATAATTAATTTTAATATTATACGTGAGCCAAGATTTGAATTAGTATATGATAAATATACTAATAGACCAACGCTACAAATAGATATTGAAACAAATTTATCAAAAAAAGAAGTAGAACAACTATTTCCAAAAGAAAAAGGAATATATTTTGATACTTTAGAAAATATATATAAAGCCATTTACCTAGATTACAATGGATACATAGATATACGATTTGATGTTAGATTTGAAACTCAATATAGTGATTTTGAAAGTGGAGAATGGATAGTAAACAATGGTAAAAGAATAATTCCATAATAGTCAAAAATTATAATTAAACTGTTGACAAAACCTAGAAAAGATGTTATTATATGTATGTTTTAAAGAAGAAGTCAGTTCTCACCTAAGCTAATTAAGGCAAAAGGTCAAAAAAATAATATATATTTTAATGTTATTTTTATGCGAATTGGCTTGTTTTATAACAAGTCATTTTTTTATGAAAAATGAAATACTAAAAATCGGAGGTGTTTTACTATAAAACAAGAATTACCTATCAATAGGCAAATAAAATTTAGTTCAGTAAACGTAATTAGCGAAACTGGAGAAAAATTAGGAAAGATGAATACTGCAGAAGCAGTTGACTTGGCAGAAAGCAGAGATTTAGATTTAGTACTAGTTTCACCAAACCCAGAAATGCCAGTTGCAAAAATAATGAACTATGGAAAGTACAAATTTGAACAAGCTAAAAAAGAAAAAGAATCTAGAAAAAATCAAAAAGCAGTTGAAACAAAAGAAATAAGAGTTACTCCAAATATTGGAGAACATGACTTTGGTTTCAAATGCAAAAATGCAAGAGGATTCTTAGAGTCTGGAAATAAGGTAAAATTCACAGTACGATTTAGAGGTAGAGAACTTAACAATGTAAAAATAGGAGAGGGAATTCTTAATAGATTTGCAGAAGAATTATCTGATGTTTCAAACATTGAGAAAGCACCTCATCTAGAAGGTAAAAGTATGTTTTTAATACTAGCTAAGAAATAGAAAGGAGAAATTTATTATGCCAAAATTAAAAACAAATAGAGCTGCTGCAAAAAGATATAAAGTTACAGCTACAGGAAAAGTAAAAAGAACAAAAGCTAATAGAAGACACTTATTAGCAAACAAAACAAAAAGAACAAGACATACAGCAAGAGTACAAGACGGAATAATGGATAAGACATGTTTATCACATGTAAAGAAATTATTACCATATGATTAATTAGAATGAATCTAGGAAAAGGAGTGAATAATAAATGGCAAGAGTAAAAACAGCAAGAACAACAAGAGCTAGACATAAAAAAGTTTTAAAAAGAGCAAAAGGATATTATGGAGCAAAACATTATAGATTTAGAAATGCTAACCAAGCTGTTATGAAATCTGGAATGTATGCTTACGTTGGAAGAAAAGATAAAAAGAGTGATTTCAGAAAATTATGGATAATCAGAATCAACGCAGCAGCAAGAATGAACGGATTAACATACAGCAAATTAATATCTGGATTAAAGAAAGCTAATGTTACAATAAACAGAAAAATGTTAGCAGAACTTGCAGTTTCTGATATGGAAGCTTTTAAAGCAATAGCAGAAATAGCAAAAAATGCATAAATGAAAAATTTGCGAAAATAGATATAAAAGGGCTCCCTTTCCGAAAAAAGGGAGCCCTTTTTGAATAAGCTTTAACTGAGCTATGAGTTGCGAAGAACACCAAACGCCGTTTTGGACAAGCAGTCCAGAAAATTATCTGGGCAAAATTTTATTAACACCGTCCAAATGCTTGAGTCCAGTAAACTCGATGAAAGGAAACCGAAGTTCACCCTCCCGAGGCTGACGGTGTCCACTTCCTCCGCAGGAAGAACACAAGACGAAAATGCCGGCATCCTTGCTGATAGGGATGAGCCCATATGCGGAACAATTGGGACATTCATAGAGAACAGTGCGATTCATAGAAGCTCCTTACTCAGTAAGTCACTAACAGATTAGCGACAATTACTAAATGGTACATTAGATTCGCTGTACCTGCGAGAATAAATATATTATACACTAATTTACATAATATTGCAAGATGAGAGATATACAATAATATTTGCTATTATAGCTTTTTGTAATTCAACATATTGAAAAATGGCGTAAGTTGTTATATAATACAAACATTGCAAAAAACTTAAGAAATAAATCTTGAGTAAAACAGAAATGGAGGAAAAAACATGTCTTACAATTTTAAAGAAGTAGAACAAAAATGGCAAAAAAAATGGGAGAAGGAAGGAACATTTTATGCAAAAAATGATTACACATTACCAAAATGGTTTGGACTGATAGAATTTCCATATCCTTCAGGACAAGGACTCCATGTAGGACATCCACGTAGTTATACAGCCTTAGATATAATTGCAAGAAAGAAAAGAATGCAAGGATATAATGTATTATTTCCAATAGGATTTGATGCATTTGGACTACCAGCAGAAAATTATGCAATCAAAAATCATGTACATCCAAAAATAACAACAGAAAACAATATAAATCATTTTAGAGAGCAATTAAAATCTCTAGGATTCTCATTTGATTGGTCAAGAGAAGTAAACACAACAGATCCAGAATACTATAAATGGACACAATGGATATTTATACAATTATTCAAAAAAGGACTAGCATATAAAGCCACAATGCCAATAAACTTCTGTACAGGATGTAAAGTAGGACTAGCAAACGAAGAAGTAGTAAACGGTGTTTGCGAAAGATGCGGAAGTCCAGTAGTACAAAAAGAAAAATCACAATGGATGCTAAAAATCACAGAATACGCACAAAGATTAATTGATGACCTAGATGATTTAGACTTCCTTGATAAAATAAAAGCACAACAAAAAAACTGGATAGGAAGAAGCGAAGGAGCAGAAGTAAACTTTAAAATAAAAGACACAGATGACACCCTTCTAATCTATACAACAAGACCAGACACTATATATGGAGCAACATATATGGTTATATCACCAGAACATCCACTAATTGAAAAATATAAAGAAAAAATAGACAATTTACAAGAGGTAAGAAACTATCAAGAAAAAGCATCAATGAAATCAGATTTTGAAAGAGCAGAATTAAACAAAGAAAAAACAGGTGTAGAAATAAAAGGAATAAAAGCAATAAATCCAATAACAAACGAAGAAATGCAAATTTGGATATCAGACTATGTCTTAATAACATATGGAACAGGTGCGATAATGGCAGTTCCAGCACATGATACAAGAGACTTTGAATTCGCAAAGAAATTTAATCTACCAATAAAAAGAGTTATTGTAAAAAATGAAACAGAAAAACAAGAAGAATTAGAAGAAGCATATACTGATACAGAAACAGGAATATTAGTGAATTCAGGAATGTTAGATGGATTGCAAGTAAAAGAAGCAATAGAAAAAATAATTAAATATATAGAAGAAAACAAATTAGGAAAAAGAAAAGTAAATTATAAATTACGTGATTGGGTATTCTCACGCCAAAGATACTGGGGTGAACCAATACCAATGGTATATTGTGAAGAATGTGGATGGGTTCCAGTACCAGAAGACAGGTTACCACTAAAATTACCAGAAGTACAAGATTATGAGCCAGGCGAAAACGGAGAATCACCACTTGCAAAACAAACAGAATGGATTAATACAACATGCCCACATTGTGGAAAACCAGCAAAACGTGAAACAGACACAATGCCACAATGGGCAGGGTCATCTTGGTATTATTTACGTTATATGGACCCACATAATGAAAACGAATTTGCATCAAAAGAAGCGTTAGAATATTGGTCACCAGTTGATTGGTACAATGGAGGAATGGAACATACAACACTACACTTATTATACTCAAGATTTTGGCACAAGTTCCTATATGACATAGGAAAAGTCCCAACAAAAGAGCCATATCAAAAACGTACATCACACGGAATGATATTAGGTAGCAACGGAGAAAAAATGTCTAAATCAAAAGGAAATGTAGTAAATCCTGATGATATAGTAAGAGATTTTGGGGCAGACAGCTTTAGAGTATATGAAATGTTTATGGGACCATTTGACCAAACAGCACCATGGTCAATGGAAAGCATTCGTGGATGTAGCAAATTCTTAGATAGAATATGGAATATGCAAGAAATCTTAGTAGAAGGCGATGAATATTCAAAAGAATTCGAATCAATGATACATAAAGCAATAAAGAAAATAACAAACGATATTGAAGAAATGAAGTTTAACACGTGTGTATCAACATTCATGACAATGGTAAATGAATTCACAAGAGCAAAGAAGATAAACAAAGCTGAATACAAAACATTTTTACAATTATTAAATCCATTTGCACCTCATATGACAGAAGAAATATGGGAAAGACTAGGAGAAAAAACTGAAATAGCTAAAACTCCATGGCCAAGTTTCGATGAAACAAAAACAATAGATGATGTAATAGAAGTACCAGTACAAATAAATGGAAAATTAAAAACAACTGTTACTGTACCAAAAGATATAGAACAATCAGATATTGATAAAGTAGTAGAAGAAAACGAAGTAATAACAAAATTACTAGAAGGAAAAACAGTTATAAAGAAAATCTATGTAAAAGGAAAAATTTATAATATAGTAGTAAAATAACAACAGAGGACTTTTATAAAGTCTAAGAACAAAACAAACGGAGCATCAGCAGCCTAAAGTCACTGATGCTCCGTTTGTTTTGGGGGTTGCTCCACGAACCACGCAATGAGTTGACATAAAACAAGGAATAGAGTATACTAAAAATAGTGGAGAAATCCCAAATATAAATGGAGGTTTGCAAAATGGACAAGAATCGGATTTCTGAGAGAACAGAGGTGTGCATTCTGCTAGGACTGATGTTTGCGTTTACCTTCGTAATTTCAGTCGTCTTTTGTGCACAAAATGTGTCTCTCAAAGACCAAGTCAAAAGCCACAAAGATACTGCAGCTAATCTGCAAAAAACGCTGGATTCCTGTATGGAAACAATCGGTTCCAAAGATAAGGAAATCATGGATTTGCAGGAAAAACTCAATGAACAGAACCAAACACTTCTGAATCTACAAAATGCTTTAGGTTCATCAGAGACAACTCAAAATTCACAGAAAGAAAGGATTGAGGAACTAGAACAAACAA
This sequence comes from uncultured Clostridium sp., assembly GCA_948465565.1. GTDB lineage: Bacteria > Bacillota > Clostridia > TANB77 > CAG-508 > UMGS1994. Next base: position 127,189 of record CAOJXR010000002.1, on the reverse strand, counting down.
ATCAGCAGTTAAAGAAGGAGCGTGACGCCATTCAGCAACTAATTGACGAGATAAGCGAAATACCAGCAGAATACAAAGAAATATTCTTTAAGACATCTGAAGTAATGTTTGCAGCTACGCTATTTAACCAAGATATCCGCGTTTTAAAAATTGATACGAGCGCAGATAAAATAGTTGACATTTTAACAGACGAGGAGCTGAAGATGAGAGGAATTCATAACCGAATAGAAGGAAGTTATGGATATGAATTCACAATGGAAGAATTTTTGAAAAAAGAAGCGTCCATTGAAATCAATGGGAGTCACTATGCTGCTATAGGTATTCCGTCAATATTAGAGACAAAAGCTTTTGATGGCAAAGTATCTCTGTATGATATCTGTGAAACTCTCACAATATTGAAAGCAGAAAAAGCAGGACAATTCGTGTTAGATACAACATACTAACAGCAAACTGATATTATAGAGCTCTAAAATAAGAACTCTGAAAATTTCAAATTAAGATGATTATCTAGAAAGAAAAAACCCCAGGAGCCAGCTTTAATTAGCTGGCTCCTGGGGTTTCCTATTCAAGGATTATAAAGTTTTTTGAGGTTTACTCTACGCAGCGCACCCACTTCTTCAGGGTGAGCTTGTACATGCGGTACTGGCTCTTCTTTCCGGGAATTTCCTCATCTTCAAAGTCTTCGTCGATGCAGTGAACAGCGCCAATATGCTCCATAAAAGCAATACAGGCGGCGTTCTCTTCCTCAACGTGAAACCTGAAAGTGAAGTAGCCAGAAAAGCGCAAATAATTGGTGAACGCATGCACCATCTCTGCCGCATACTTGTTCCGCCGGAAATCCTTAGCAACGAAGAATTCAACAAGCATCTCACTGTTGCCGTAGTCATATCCATTGATATAGCCAATCATCTGGGAATCGATAGTGGACATGCCAGGCAAATGGCGATAGACAACCATGGGGCAACAGTCATACTCATGGAGCCTCACAAAGAACGACAGAAGGCTCCCAAAGGTAAAGAATCTGCGAACCTCAGGATCTACCTTGATGATACCGTTGAAAGAATCAATGTCATCCTTGATAAAAGGCTGGCACCGAATCCTTTCAGTGTCAATAAAGAAATTTCTGTTCATGCGCATACCTCCTTAAAGCGTGCACGATAGGTGTGGAAAGAGTGAGTGGTATTTGCATCTGGAAATCAGGGAATCCTTGAGAAAAGCACCAGCGGCGACGTATCCACTGGAGTGAAGCTTGTCAAGGAGCTTGTAAGGGTCGCTGAAGCAGGAATGCTGCTGACCAACGTCAGCCTCCTTAACCAACTTAAAGAACTCATCAGAGTCTACGTTGGTCAGGGGCAGACAGCTGAGCCGGGTTGTATCAAATGTAAAACTATGCATGATACTAAAACCTCCATATAAAAGTAATACAGAAATATTATAACACAAAGTTTACATAAAGTAAAGTCTAGCCATTTTTATTCTGTATTAGCATACTAAAATATAATTATTTTTACTTGAGTATTACACATAGCTATACCTATTGTTTCTTCATTTTAGGTTTAGCAACAAGTGAAGCGATATACCCAAAGAAAATAGCAGCAGTAATACCACCAGCAGCGGCTTTAACACCACCAATAAATGCACCTAAGAAACCATTTTTAGTAACTTCTTCAATAACACCTTTTGATAAATTGTATCCAAATCCTGTAAGAGGAACTGTAGCACCACATCCAGCAAAATCAACAAGATATTTATATACACCAAGACCACCTAGAATAGTACCCAAAGTAACATATAAAACTAGAATTCTAGCAGGAGTAAGTTTTGTCTTATCAATTAAAATTTGAGCAATAATACACAAAATACCACCAACAACAAAAGCCTTAAGAATCATCATGTAATCTATACTAGAAAAAAACTCTCCCATAATTTCTCCTTTCAAAATTAAATTTCTATAGAAACAGCATGAGCAATACCTGGAATAGATTCACCTTGTTGCGATGAAGTAGAATTCATTAAAGCACCAGTAGCAACAAGAAGTAATCTTTTAATCTTTTTTTCTTTCAATTGTTTATAAAAATATCCAGAAAAAACAGTGCCACAACAAGCACAACCAGAACCACCAGAATGAGTATCCTGTTTTTCTTTATCAAACATTAAAACACCGCAATCATTGTAAATAGAAGATAATTGATATCCCTCAGCCTTACAAAGCTCCAAAACAATTTCTTTACCCACATGGCCTAAATCACCAGTAATAATTGCATCATAATAAGTAGGAGCCCTACCAGTATCCTTCAAGTGTGTAATAATAGTTGAAATAGCAGCAGGAGCCATAGCACTACCCATATTATTAGCATCCTTAATACCTTTATCAACAATAATACCTGGTGTTATATGAGTAATATAAGGTCCAATACCGTTTTTAGCAACAACAGCAGAAGCACCACCAGTTACAGTCCATTGAGAAGTAGGTGGGCGTTGATTTCCAAGTTCAAGAGGAAATCTGAACTGTTTCTCAGCACTACAAAAATGACTAGATGTAGCAGCTACAGCATAATTACCAGCACCGCTATCCAAGAAAATAGAACTTAAAAGCAAGCCCTCAACAAAAGTTGAACAAGCTCCAAAAATCCCCAAAAACGGAATTTCAAAATCACGAATACCAAAACTTGAAGAAATACACTGATTTAGTAAATCTCCTCCAAAAAGAACATCAATATCAGCAACTGAAACGCCAGCTTTTTTTATAGCAGTTTCAATAGCAGTTTTTATTAATTTAGATTCAGCTTTTTCCCAAGTTTTTTCACCATAAAATTCATCCTCTAAGCATACATCAAAATATTTAGCAAGAGGACCATCACTTTCCTTCTTACCAACAATACTAGATGTAGCCAAAATAGTAACAGGACTATCTAATTTATAAGTTTGTGTTCCAATTTTTTTCATAAAATCAATCCTTTCTTAAACTAACATAATAGCTTGAGTATTAAACAATAAATAAACTAGACCAACCAAAACTGAAGTACAAATACCATAAACCAAAACAGGCCCAGCAACAGTAAACATCTTTGCACCAACACCCATAACATATCCTTCTGATTTATATTCAATAGAAGGAGAGATAATAGAATTAGCAAAACCAGTTATAGGAATAAGAGAACCAGCACCAGCAAATTTACCAATTCTATTAAAAATGTTTATAGAAGTAAGAAAAGCACTAATAAAAATTAGTGATATAGAAACTATAGTCCCACACATATCTTTTGAAAAACCTCTAAACATAAAATAATCAAAAATCAATTGACCAATTACACAAATAAGCCCACCAACCCAGAAAGCATTAAAACAATTTTTTAAAATAGGTGAGTTTGGTGACTTTTTATCTACATACTTTTGATAATCTTTATTTGTATTAACAGATTGCATAAATAACCTCCTAAAATTATTATTATTCAAGGTTATTTTTTACCTAAAATAAGTAAAATATACCAAGAAAAATGAATATTACAGGACGATTACTTTTGATTAACAAGTGTATTAAAAATATTGACTTTTCATGCCGAATTGAGGGAAAATATAAATATAAATGATATAAAAGAAAGAATTATTATTTAGTAGCTGCAAAGGAGAAAAAAATGCAAAGCTGTTTAGGGATTTATATAGAAAAAAATTTAATTAAATATGCCAAAGTGCAAAAAGAAAGAGACAATATTAAAGTAGAAGCTTTTGGTACAAAATTCTACGAAAATATTGAAAAAGCCATAGAACAAATTGTAGCTGAAACAAATAGTACAAAATTACCAATTTCTATAAATGTTTCAAACGAAAGCTACGATTATTTTCAGGTATTTGCATTACTAAATAAACCAGCTTTAAAGAAATCGGTAGAAATTGAATTTGAAATGCTATGCCAAGAAAAAGGAATAGACAAAGATTCAATGGAAAAAAGGTACATGTTTGTATTGAATCCAGATGACACAGACAAAATGAAAGCAATAAATGTTTCAGCAAACAAAGATGAACTAGAAGAGAGAAAAGAATTATTTTCAAAGTATAATCTAACATCAATACAATGTTTGCCAATGGGAATTACAAACTTAATTAAAATAAATAATTCTCAAAATGAGATAATTGTTAACATGGAAGAAACAACAACATTAACATTTATTGAAAATGGACAAATAGCTGGAGTAGAAACAATTGAAACAAGCATAAACGAAACATTAGAAAAAATAAGCAAAGCTGAAAATTCAGAAACAAAAGCATATGAATTGCTAAAAAATACAACAATATCTTCTCAAGATATGTCAATGCTACAAGAAGGAAATGAATACATAGACACAGTAGTGCCAATATTATTTGCAATGTTAAATGAAATAAAAGAAAAAATTGCTGAATTTGGAAAACCAGTAAAGAAAATATACTTCTCAGGAACAGGAACAATGATAAACAACGTTGACATGTATTTTCAAGATAGACTAAACGAAATTAAATGCGAAATATTAAAACCAAGCTTTGTAAATTCACAAAGTCTAAAAATTGGAGTAAAAGAATATATAGAAGTAAACAGCGCAATTTCACTGGCATTAAGTGGATTAGGAGTTGGACAAACAAATGAATTAAACTTCTCAAACAAAGGGATTGTAAGTGCTGCTGGAATTGACTTATCAGGAGGTTCAATAAAGAACTTAAAAGATTCCTCAAATCAAAAAATGGATGCATTTGAAAAACTAACAGTAAGAATTAGCTTGGTTTGCATAGTATTCATAATATTCTATGCAGGAATTGGAAAATATGTAGTAGAAAACATGAACAACAAAATGATGGACACTGGTTTGAAAATTCAGGAAACAAACAAATCAATAAGTTCGATGGAAAAAAACCAAAAAGCTATAGAAGATTTAACATCTGAATATAAAGTTGTAATATCAAGACTAAACAATGAAACAACAACATCAGATGACAACATATTTAGAGAAAAAGAATTACCAAACTTCCTAACAAAACTAGCAACAACAATGCCAACAGAAGTAAAATTAGTTAGTATAGAAAACACACAAGACAGACACATAGTAATTCAAGCTAAATCATTAAAATATCAACAATTAGGATATTTCAAAGCAATATTAGAATTAAACAGCATATTGTCAAATGTTTCTTCAAGCACAGGTGTTAAATATCATGATGAAGAAGCAGACAGTGAATACATTTTAGTAACAATAGAAGGAGATTTAATATGAGAAAAATAATCCTTACAGTTGTATCAATAATAATAGTGATATTAAGCATACTATGTGTAACAAAAGGAATAAAAGGACCTTTTCAAATATATAGTTATGCACAAATAAAACAAAGAAATGAAGATACAACAGCAAAACTAAATGAATTAACAAACTTAAAATCAACAAATTACAGAAAAGAAGAATCTGAACTAAAGAAAACGGTTGCTGAATATGAAGAAGTATCTCAAAGATATGAATCAATATCAGCATACAAAACAGACATAGAAAAAAGAGAAGCACTATCTGGACAAGAATACGATATTGAATTTCTACAAATAAAACTTGGACAATATGCAACAGACAGTAAAGTTGATTTATCAATAGAACTTTCAAAAAATGAAGAAAAAGATGGATACATACTTTGTGATTTTAAATTTCAAGTAGTAGGATCATATTCTGGAATAATAAACTTCATAGAAGATGTAAGTGCAGATGAACAATTAAAATTCATACCTGAAAATCTAAAAATGTTCTCAGAATATAGAGAAGTAAGCACAATATATGAAAATTCAGTTGCAGCAACAACAACTTCTACAAGTTCTAAGAAAACAAACACTACTGCTAGTAACAATTTACCAGCAACAAATAAAGTAAACAAAAAACAAAAAAGATTAATGTTGGTTGGAGAATTCTACAAATCAAACATACCAGTAAAAAAAGATTCTTTATTAAAAGTTGAAAACAACAATGAAGAAAATAACTAACAAAAGTTTTTGAAATAAAAGAAGGAGATGAGTAGATGAAAACAGTAATAAGAGAATTACTTGCAATGATAGTAATAGTAGCAGCACTTGCATTAATTATAGTATTAGTTTTCTTTGATTACATAAAAGAAGATGCAAACCAGCCACAAGCAGCAATATACGAAACAAGTAGAGAAGAAAAAAACATACTAGACGAAAAGAAAAAATATGAAGAAGACAAACAAACATTAACATTAAATTCTGGATATAAAATAGAAGAAACAGATTTAAGCAATTTAAAAGCATCTGGTGAATTCAAACAAGGACAATCTAGTCCATTTGCTGAAACGCCAGTTACTGATATACTTTATGATAGAGACGGAAACGTATATTATCAAACAATTGATCCAACACTAAATATAACAAACACATCAAATAACACTACTAATAAAACGAATAATGGAAATAATACAAATAAAAACACAACAAATACTACTAATACAACAAATAGAAGTGGTGAGCCAAATGCACAATCAGAGCAGAGTGGAAGAAGTGGTGATATAACATCACCATCAGCAGAAAGTGGAAGCATGCAAGTTACACAAAAAGGCACAGGAAAATAAAGGAGGATAACTATGAAAAATCAAAGAGGAGTATCTCTAGTAGGTCTAGTACTAACAATCGTTGTACTACTAATACTAGCAGGTGTTGCAATATACATGGTAGTTGGACCAGACGGAGTACTAAAAACAAACAAAAATGAAACAAACAATCAGATAACAACAGGAAACCAAATAACAAACAACACAAATAATAATACAACAAATACAAATGAACCATCAAATCAAAACACAACACCAGAAGAATAAGAAGTAAAAGCATATGCACTAACGTATATGCTTTTATTAAAATGAATTAATTTTCAAACAAGTGGAGGAAAAATGGCTGCATTAGAATATCTATACCTAGGAATATTTATTGTAACTTTAATAATAATTGCAACAAAAGACATAAAAACTAAAACTATCTCAAAACCAGTAATACTTTTTGGCGCAGTAGTAGGAGGAGCATATATTGTATATTTATATATAATAAAAAAAGTAGAATTATTTAGTATATATAAATATGTTATATATTTTGCAGTAATATGTGCATTATTTGCAATTACACGAAAACACAAAAAATATAAATACAATTATTTATTAGAAGTAATGATGTTATGCATTTATATGAATATGTTTGTAATCTCAGAAGTATTTTTAATTACAGCTGTTATAACAATGATTTCATTAACTATAAGTTTAGTTATCAAAAAGCGCAAAAACAAAATAGATAAAAGCAATATATTAGCAGAAAATACAGAGAACATACAAATCCCAATAGGTACATATGTATGTATATCAAACATAATCGCAATGATAATAAGCAGTATAGAATTTATTAAGATATAGGAGAAAAGAACATATGTCAGATAAAAAAGAAGATAAAGGTAAAACCCAAGATATACTAACAGCTGTATTTATAATTATTGTATTTATAGCTGTAATTAGTGGTATATTCGTAAAACTAGCCAATATCACTTACGAAATAGAAAAAACAGCTAACCAAACCAAAGAACTAAAAGAAACAATACAAAAAAATGATACAGAAGAAAAAGAGAATCCACCAGAAGAAACTACAAAAGAAGAACAACCTAAAAAGTTAAAAATAGAACCAGAAGTAACAGACGAATATGTACCAATAAAATTTTTATGGACAGGAGATAACGAAGGATATTGGATAAAAACAGACCAAGAAGATAAAGAATGGTATTCAATTGAAGAAGGAATATATCCATGCTTTGTAAATAATCCACAAATAACAGAAATGACATTTAGAATAAACGGAGAAAACAATGATTATGAAGTAATAACCGGATGGGAAGGTAAGTTTTACATATGGCTACCAAAATTAGAAACAGAAGAATACCAAAGTGGACTTTTTGCAAGCAAAGAAAAAGGTACATTATTACTATATGACAATGGTTGGGAAAACACATTTAATCAAACATATAGTGGTAAAATAAAAATAGATTTGTTACCAGAAAAAATACAAGAAAAATTATTAAATGCATATAAAATCTATACAGATAATATGCAAAATCAAAACATGCAAGATGAAGAAATAAATGAAGAAGAAAACAAACCAGAAAATCAAGAATAGGGGAGGTATCTAAAGTGCCAACTTTCCAATATAAAGCAATAGATAGTAGAACAGGACAAGTAGTAAAAAATACAGTAAGTGGAATAACAAATAAACAAGAATTATATAATAAGCTAAAAAATAATGGACTATCTCCAATAGATATAATAGCGACATTTGAAATAATCCCAAATAAAGATGAGAAAAATAAAAAACTTAAAAATTTAGATGGAATAATAAATCTTACACAAAATCTATTAATTTTAAAAAAGGCTGGAGCAGATGATGTTGAAGCATTAAAAACAATCACAAACCAAGAAGACAACATCCAGCTAAAACTAATATTAAAAGAAATGATGCAAAATGTAGAATCTGGTGAATACATATATAACACAATGGAAAAATACCCTAAAGTATTCCCAGCTACATATGTTAACATGATAAAAATGGGAGAATTATCTAAATCTGAAATTACGTCACTAGAAGAATCCTTAAAATACTTATTAAAAGAAAATAAACGAAATGAAAAAATATCTAGTGCAATAAAGCCAAAAATAATCCAACTAATAGGAATAATAGCAATCTTTATAATAGGAACAATAACTATAATTCCATGCATTCAAAACATGTGTAACAGTCTAGATTCAGCTATTGCACTACCATGGATAACAACAGCAATAAACTCTTTACTAAAAGTATGGTATTATCCTGCAATTATACTTATATTAGTAATTTTAGCAATTAGAATATATTTAAAAAAATATGCTACTGGGTATACTTCAAAAATATTTGGAAAATTAAATTACACAAGAGATTTCCATAAAGTAATGAGCTCAATTTTAGTTAGTTTAAAAAATGGAATGAACATACACGAAGCATTAGAAGAAAGCAAAAACGTTGTAGAAAATAAAACAATGTTAAAAATAATAAATCAATCAATAGAAAACTGTAGCAGTTCAGATAAGAGTTGGACTTTACCATTCAGAGAAGTAGAATATGGAAGCAGTATGTTAGCAGAAATGTTAAAACTAGGAGAACAATCAGAATTATTGCCTAGGTTAGAGAAAATACTTGAAATAACTGAAAAAGATATTGAAAACACTTTAAATAAAATATCAAACACTTTAAGAAAAACAATATGTGTAAGTATTTTGTTAGTACTAATATTCTTTGTTATAACAGTATTAATACCATCTTTAAAAATATATATTAATGCAATAAATGTCTTAAAATAAAATTAGAAAAGGGAATGAGCGACAAATTAAGCCCATTCCTTTTTTAGAAAGGAATGTTTATGAGAATTGGAATTGATATAGGAGGAAGCCATGTTGGAGTCGGGCTTATAAAAAATCGGTAAAATTATAAAAATGGAAGATAAAAATTTAGACAAGGAAGACAAAGCAAACATTGAAGAATCCATAGTAAAAATAATTATTGATTTAATAAATAAAGTAATAGAAGAAGCTGACGTAAAATTAAAAGACATTGAATTCATAGGAATTGCATCACCAGGAACAATAAGTAATAATAAAATACAACAAGCCACAAATTTAGGATTAAAAGATTTTGACTTAATATCCAAACTACAAAAATATATAAACTTACCAATGCAAATAAAAAATGATGCAAAATGTGCAGCTTTAGCAGAGAAGAATTATGGAAGTATGAAAAAATATGATGATTGTATATTTTTATGCCTAGGAACAGGAATAGGAGGAGCAGCATTTTTAAAAGGAGAATTGCTAGAGCCAAAAAGATTTTCAGGATTTGAATTTGGGCATATGATAATAAATAAAAATGGGAAAGAATGCAGTTGTGGTAAAAAAGGATGTTTTGAAACGTATAGTTCAATACGTGCATTTAAAAAGAATGTAGCAGATGCTTTAGGAATAGCAGATGATTTCAGTGGACAATATTTAAGAGAGAATTTATTAGATTTAAACAATATAGAAATAAAAAAAGTAGTAGAAGAATTTGTAGAAAACCTATGTATAGGAATAAGTAATCTAATAGACATATTCGAACCAGAAATAGTAGTATTAGGGGGAAGTTTCTCACACTACGAAAAAAATCATCCAGTATACCAAATGCTACTTGACAAAATAAACGAACTACAATCAAGATTCAACAAAGTTGCACCACCAAAAATAGAACTCGCAAAACTAAAAAACAATGCAGGAATAATAGGCGCAACAATAAAAATATAAAAATAGGAGAAACATCTCCTATTTTTTCTTCTCATTTTTCACATTATTTCCAAACCTCTTAATCTTCTGAGTAGTAGTCTTCTCAAACTCTTCCTCTCTAATCGTAAAATTCTTAATATGCTTAAAATTAGGTAACTTTGAATTTACAGCCTTAATAGCAGAATTAATAAAATTAGAAATATCCTCTTTAGTAGGAGTTTTAATTTTTTGCTTAATAAAATCTAAATTAGGTATAATTTGAGCTCTAACAACAGTATCCTTAGCCTTAGAATCAAAATCACCAGTAACAAGAGACTCAGAAATAGCATCATTTTTATTAAGCATTTCTTCTAATTCCTCAGGATAAACATTTTTACCATTCTTAGTAATAATAACACTTTTACAACGTCCAGTAAGGTATAACCAACCCTGTTCATCAATTCTTCCCAAATCACCAGTTTTAAAATATCCATTTTTAAAAGTTTCCTTAGTAGCATCTTCATTATTATAATATCCAAGCATAACATTAGGACCCTTAACTAAAACTTCGCCAACGCCTTCACTATCAGGATTATCGATAATAAACTCAACATTAGGAATAGGTAATCCTACAGAATCAAATTTATGAATAAAATCGTTATTACCAGCAACTAAAGGAGCGCACTCAGTCAATCCATATCCAGACAAAACTAATATACCAAATTTCTCAAAAGAAGTAAGTAAATCAGGGTCAATAGCAGAAGCTCCAACAATAATCTTCTTCAAATTTCCACCAAGAGATTTAGCAATCTTCTTTTTAATAATAGGTCTCATAAAAAATGGAACAGCATCAATAATATGTTTATTCTTATTAAAATATTTCTCTGGCAAAGCATCCTTTAACGATTTCATAATTTTAGAATGAACTTTTTCCAAAAGTAAAGGAACACTCAAAATTATATTTGGTTTAAATTCTTCTAAATTTTTAGAAATATAACGCAATCCCTCACAAAAAGCAATAGAACCACCACTAGAAATTACAAGTAAAAATCCCAAAGTACATTCATAAGTATGATGAATAGGAAGTATAGACATAATTGAAGTAGAAGTATCAACTTTTACTATACTACCAACTGAAAAAATATTAGAACATATATTTTTATGAGACAAGCAAACTCCCTTAGAATTACCAGTAGTACCAGAAGTAAAAAGTAAAAAATGCATTTCATCAGGATTAATTTCAATTCTTTTAAAAGGATTAATATCATTTTCTAAATTATATAAACCAGAATTTCTAAAAGAATCAAAACCAAAAAACGCTTCAGTATTTGTTTTCAAATCAAAATTAATAAAAGTTATTTTCTGATTAATATTAGACTTCTTTTCATATATTTTAGACAAATTAGAATCATCACCTAAAATAACACTAGCTTCAGATGTATTCAAAAAGTTAACAACATCATCAGGGTGTAATTCCTTGTCAATAGGAACAACTACACCAACAATACATGCTGCCAAATATGTAATAGCCCATTTATAGCTGTTCTTTCCAATTAAGGCAATCTTTTTATTAGAAAAACCATTATTTATAAGAGAAATTCCAATAGCCTCAACATCACGAACGAAATTAAAATAAGAAACATTATAAGGATATCCTGATTTATCTTTCAAAACAAAAGCTGTTTTGTTAGCATATTCCTTGCCAACAAAATAAAGCATTTCCTTCAATGTAGAAAAATCATCTCTTTTAAAATAATGCTTTTCCATATATTCTTTTAAATCAACATTTTTATTCATAAAATCCCCACTTAACTTTCTAATTTATAAAATCTATTACTAGATAAATTATCTAAAGTAACAGTATATGATCCATCATAAATTGTATCAATATCACTCGAATCTCTAAGCTTTATAGGAACAGTTAAATTACAAACATACTCTTCATCCAAATGATTTATAATATGTATTGAAAACGAAATAGAATACTCAATATTACTAACAAGAACATCTGCATCCAATAATAAACTACCATCAAAAGTTATTGCAGAATTAGTATTTCTAATTGTAAAATTAGGAACAATTTCTTTATTTATTGATGAAAGTAAAATTGGATTAGAACAATCAGCATAAAAGCTTGGTTCTGTTGGTTCATAGTCATTCGAAGAAATAACGTTGAAATCTAATTTCTTTGAAACTACATTTTCTTTATCGATAATACCCCTTCCAAGATAATCAGCCTCCTTGTAATATAAAACAGGATTACCCTGCTTAGGGCTAGAAGGATAAGAAATATTATCTATATACATTTCTTTTATAGTATTTTTTTGAGTAAGTCCATCAATAGAAACATGATTATCAATAGAAATAGCCATATCTGTATATTGATATAAATTCAAATCCCAATAATCACTTTGCATTTCAGAATTATTCAAAGCATTAGCAGAAGAGTATAAAAAAACAGAACTTACTTTAAAAATATTACTATCAGTAGTAAGAGAAAGTACAGGTTCTTTTTTATCTATTTCCTGAGTTAATTGACGATTCTTTAATATATTAAAAAGTAAAACTGAAACTAAAACAATAAAAATAAGTATTGAAATCTTTATTATTATCATTATTTGCTTATCTTGAAACATAATAATAACTTTCCTCCAAAGTATAAATCATCTATACTATATAATAATTTATGCCATAAATCAATATCTATAAAAAATAAATCCAAAAACTGTATTTGACAAAAAAAGTTGCTAATATTACAATAATTTATAGGAGATAAAAATGAAAAAAATAAAGTATGTAATAAAAACAAGAGAGCAGATAGTAAAACAAAGAATAATTGTATATACAGTAGTCGTAATAATATTAAGTCTACTTTCTTTTTTATGCTTTAAATCATTTAAATCAGTACAAGCCGTAGAAGAAATCACAAAAGAAAAAACAACAGAACCAGAAGTTAAACGCAATGAAAGAGTTGCAATGCAAGAAAATAAAAATAAAATAGATGTCAAAGCAATAATAAAAGAAAATACAGAAGTTACATATAAAAAGACACTAGATGTAGACGAAGTTGACTTAGACTATACAACAGAATATCATGAAAACCCAGAGTTACCAACAGGAACAATTCAAGTAATACAAGAAGGTGAAGACGGTTCCCAATCAATGGTAATAATAAAAACATATGCAGGAAATGAATTTATTGAAGAAGAGAGAATACAAGGAGAAGTAAAAGTCCAATCCAAAAACAAAATTGTACAAATTGGAACAGGAGAAGGCGTAAACAATTACACACCAAAGCAAGGAGATTCAATATATGCAACACCAGAGATTGTAAAAGTAAGAGAAGCTGCAAGTAGAAAATCACCAGAATTATGTTCTATAAGTAAAGATGAAAAAGCAGTAATTATGGAAGTTATAAACAACAACTGGTTAAAGGTACAATATTCAACCTATATAGGGTATGTTGACAGCAAATGCTTTACAAATATAAATCCAAAAGGAGGAACCCAGAATTTTACTGAAGGTGTAGAATATTCAAAAGAAGAATTACTAGCAAGTTTAAGTTTTGAAATGGACTTAATGAGACCAAGTGGATTTACGTTAGACCAATTTAAAAAGGTTTTATATTTTAATAGCCAAGACACACAGGGCGTAATAGCAAGCAGTGCAGAATACTTCTATTATGCAGAAAAACAATATGGAATAAATGGAATATATCTTGCATCAATGGCAATACACGAAGGAGGATGGGGAACTTCACAAATAGCAAACGATAAAAAGAACTTATTTGGATATGGAGCATATGACAGCAATCCGTATGGAGGAGCATATTCGTTTGATTCATATGCAGCAGGAATAGATTTATTAGCAAGAGTGTTAGTTAAAAATTATTTAAATCCAAGTGGAACAGAAATATATGATGGACAACTTGCAACAGGAATGTATTACAACGGACCAACACTAACAGGAGTAAACACACGCTACGCAAGCGACAAAAATTGGGCAAATGCTGTATTCAAATGGATGACATATCTATATGAGAGATTATAAACTTTAGAGGACGCTTAAAATAAAGTGTCCTCTAAAATAATTTACGCAAATATTACAAAATTAGTTGCTATTTTTAAATATTTATTGTATTATAATATATGTATAAAATTAGGCAAAAAAGGAAAAAATGGGAGGACAAAAAATGAAAAAAATACTATCAATAGTAGCTATATTTTTAATATTGATGCTAGCAATAATTACTCCAGTTTATGCTGCAAATGAGAAAATAAATGACAATGGCGAAGTTTTAGAATCAGACAACGCTAGTGATTTCTATAAAACAAAAGAACAAGCGCTAGGTAAAATAGAACAATATTCAGAAAAGTATGGATCAAAGGCCTACGGAATTACAGCAATGGTACTAGATACAGTAAGAATATATAGTATACCTCTATGCTTTTTAGGAATATCAGTTGGAGCTATATACCAATACATAATTGGAATTAGAAGACTAGACATACGTGACAGAGGTTTTAACTTAATCATAGCGTTTGTTACGATCTTAGTAATAGCACAAGTGTTACCATTAGTATTTACAATAGTAACAAGAGGATGGGTTCTATAAGAATCTACTAAAAATTTGGGGGTTGACAAATGAAGATTTTATTTGCGATAAGTAATGAAAATGTTTTGAATAAAATTGTAGATAGTTATAGAAACAGATATGGTGAAGCAGTTTCATTTAAAAATGTATTTTACTTTAATGCAATTATAAGAGAAATACAAAAAGACAAAACATATGATAGAATTGTTATAAGTGAAGACCTAGAGCCATTTTCTAATAATAATTATGACATAATAGATAAATTTATTGTAGAAAGATTAAAAGAAATCTCAAACGAAATACAAAACAATAGTGTAAAGAAAACAGATGTAATAGTAATATGCACAGACAGAAGAACAAAATCAAGTCTTGTATTAACAAAAATGTTCGAATACAAAATATATAATGCATTAGTAGGAACAGACAGAAGAATAGATAATGTATGTGATTTAATCAACAATCCTCGAAATGAAAGAGAAGCACAAGAGTATTATAAAATAGAGGGACAAGCCTCATCACAAACAATAATAGATGATGTATCAGAACAAGAAATGCAAAATATCCTAATTCATTACAAGAAATTAGGAAAAAACGAAGACAGATATGCAGACAGCTTTAACAATATAGCTGCACAATATACAGACCAACAATTAAAAATTATTATAAAATGTTTACCTATAAATGTAAGAGCTGTATTAGAGGCTGAGTGTCCAAAATATCAAGAATTAGTAACATATGCTGGAGAATCAGACCAAGAAAGAAAAGCAAAACAAAAAATTCAAGAGCAAAGAAAATTAGAACAAATAGAAGAGCAAAGAAAATTAAAAGAGAAAATAGAAAAAAGCAAGAATACTCAAAAAGCTGGATCAACAACTTGGAATCAAAGAGCACCAAGTGCTACAGCAGAACCAGAATTACCAAGTGGAATCGATATACTAGACCAAAAAAGAAATCAATCAAGAATGACAGGAAATGTAATCATTCCAAATAGTATGAATGTCAGAAATGAGAGAAAAATATATTCAGATGACCAATTAAATCAAATTCAAAATGATCCTAGACAAGGAAGAATGGGCGATATGGCTAGTCCAACTAGAGATCCTCAAACAATTATGCAACAAAGACAAGAAATAACAGAACAACAAAGACCAATACCACAAGAGCCTGCACAGCCAAGTGTTCAAAGACAAGTTGCACATCCAGTTAATGAAGACTTATTATCAGGATTTGACAATATAGAGTTACCACAAAGCCCTGTAGAGAGAGAAACTCAGGAGGCAACATTACCAGGATTAGAAGATTTTGACAACATGTTTAATGAGTTACCAAAAGAAAATAATGAACCAGAGATTTCATTACCAGGACTAGATGATATAGAATTGCCACAAAGTCCAGTACAAGTGCAAGAAAATCATACACAAGTTCCTATTCAAGAAGATACTATATTACCAGGCTTTGAAGACATGATTTTACCAGCAGAGCCAGTAGAATCAACACAATTAGAAATGCCAGAAGTTGCAAATGAACCAGAAGTAGAGCAAGAGCCAAAACGTGGAAGAGGTAGACCAAGAAAATATCCGATAGAGCCACCAAAGCCAAAAGGAAAACGTGGAAGACCTAGAAAGAATCCACTTCCAGAAGAAACAGTACAACCACAGATTCAACCAGTAGCACCGATAATTAATCAACCTGAACAAATAATTAATCAGCCTGAACAACAAACACAAGCAGTTAGACAAGAACAACCACTTGTAGGACAACCAGCAACAAGTTCATCAGTACAAACATATAGCCAAGAGACACAATCAGTACAAGAATTACCTGGAATTGAAGCTTTTGATGATATCTTAAATGAACCAAAAGTAGAAATTCCAGAAACAATAACAAATAATGTATTACCAAACGAACCAGAAGCTACACCATTGCCAGGACTAAGCTCTACAG
Source organism: uncultured Clostridium sp. (assembly GCA_948465565.1). GTDB lineage: Bacteria > Bacillota > Clostridia > TANB77 > CAG-508 > UMGS1994. The sequence goes on along the minus strand of CAOJXR010000002.1, from coordinate 110,340 downwards.
AAATGAGCTTACCAGGATTAGACATGATGGAAGATGATCAAGACGATATATTATCAAGTTTATCAGGTTTAGAAAGTACAGCTCCAGAAGAAAGTGACCTTATAACAAGCCTGCCAGGCATAGAAGATAGTCAATATCAAAGTAGACCAGAACCACTATCAGAAACACAATTTGAGAGACAAGAATTTAGTCAAGATACATATTCAGGAAAATATGTACCGCCAAGTATGTCAAGAATAAATACCATGGAGACACCTGTAAACCAATACAGTCCAAGTCAAGATAGAATAGAATCAATAAAGAAATTAGAAGAAAACAGAGTATATTCTACAGGGAGCTTAAACACAGTACTAACAAAAGACAAGAAAATAGTAGCTTTCGTTGGTGCAAGTAAAAGTGGAACATCATTTTTAGTAAACAATTTAGCATGTTTATTCTCATCATTAGGAGTAAAAACAGCAATATTAGACATGACGAAAAATAAAAATTCATATTATATATATACTAATAATGATGAAAACTTAAGAAATGTAGCATATACATCAATAGAAAAATTAGAAAATGGAGTTTCAGAACCAATAAGAATTGACAGAAACTTAGAAGTTTATACTGCAATGCCTAATGATGGAAAAGACTATTCAAATACAGAAGCAATCCTTTCAACCCTAGTACAAAATTCATCATTAGTACTAATTGATTGTGACTTTGATACTGACTATGGTTATTTTGCAAACAGCCAAGAAATATACTTAGTTCAATCAATGGATATATTAACAATTCAAGAGTTAACAGGATTCTTAAGAGAATTAAAAACAAAAGGAATACTTGACCAAGAAAAATTAAGAATTGTTGTAAATAAAGAACTAAAAGTTAGAAACCTATCAAGCAAAGCAGTAATTGGTGGAATGTCTTTCTACAATGACCCAGCAATGTCATATATGACAGAATTATTTAATAAAGACAAAATACGTGCATGCACAATTCCTTTTGATGAAAATGTATATTCAAGATACCTAGAAGGAATAGTAAATTGCGTAATATCAATAAATGGATATCCAAAAGGATTTATAAATAGTTTAAAAATATTAGGAAACATGGTATACCCATTATTGAGCAAACAAACATATAGTACTCAAAAAAGTCCAGCAGAAATGAGTTATGGAAATAACTTTTCAGCAGAAATGAGTAATACATTAAATCAAATGAGAAACAAATATTAAAATTAAGAGGTGAAAAAAGTGGCGCTAATACCAATAATTGTATTGATTGGAATAGTAGGTATTCTAATTGCTTACAATATAAATATAAAGAAAAAACTTACAACATTTAACAATGTATCTTCCAAAATCAATAAATTAAATGCTTTGCAAGATTTTATGAACATAACAGGTGAAGATTTGCCAGTTGATGATAAAATCAAAAAAATAAACGAAGTACTAATAGATAAGTTTGAAATAAAATATTCAAGTATAGTAGTATTCAATGGCGCAGAATATATATTAAAAGCATCAAATACAGATGAGAAATATTGGAACAACCTAACAAACTTACACACAGAAGAAGTTTTTAAAGATAGTATTAGCACAGCAACACCTAAATATATAACAATTGACTCAGAAGAAGAAAAATTACCATATCAAAAACTAGATTTTTCAAGAGCAAAATCAGCAATGTTCTTTCCACTATATATTGATAATATATATATTGGATATTGGATTATAGAAAGTTCAGTAATACATGCATTTGACAATACAGATACAACATTATTAGAAGTAATAAAAGATGATTTAGTATCAATACTAAAAACAGTATCATATCAAACTGCAATGGAAAGTATAGTACGAACAGACCAGTTCACAGGACTATATTCAGCAGAATATTTATATGGACGAGCCAAATCAACAATAGATTCTGCACCACAGTCAATAGTTGTAATGTACAGAATAACAAACATAGAAGAAATAAATAATAAATTTTCAAGAATTACAGGAAACAACATAATAATTTCAGTTGCCAATTGGACTAAGACTTGTATAGCATCAACAGACGTATTTGTAAGATATATGGGACCTAAATTTGCAATAGTATATGTTGGAAAATCAGAAGAAGAAGTAATTGAAAACATAAAAGCACTAAAACAAGATTTAGAAGACACACAAGTTGAGTATGAAAATCCAGCAACTTCTGAAAAATTCCTAGTAAGACCAAAATTAAACTTTGCAGTAGGTACATACTATAAAGGAACTGGAATTGAAAGTGTTACTAAAAAACTAGAAGAATATTTAGACATGGCAAGTAAAGATGAGCAAAACATCAATTTTATTTAAAAAGGAGAGTTACATGAATTTTGACAAAACAATGAGTTTTAAGGTTGAAAAAGATTCAAGCTTAGAAACAAAAGAAATTATGAAAAAAGTATATGAAAGTCTTGTTGAAAAAGGATATAATCCAATAAATCAAATAGTTGGATATATATTATCAGGAGATCCAACATATATAACAAGTCATAATGATGCAAGAAATCTAATTCGCAAAGTAGAAAGAGACGAATTGCTTGAAAAAATGGTAAAATATTATATAGGATTAGAAAAATAAATGAGAACATTAGGAATTGATTATGGAGATGCCAGAGTAGGAATAGCAATCACAGACGCATTAGGAATTACAGCACAAGGGTTAGAAACAATTCATCATAATGGAAACGACAAAACTGTACTAAAAAGACTAGATGAAATAATGCAAGCATATGAAATTGATTGCATAGTAGTTGGAAAGCCATTAAACATGAATGGAACAGCGTCAGAAAGAGTTGAAATAACTGAAAAGTTCATCCATAAATTAAAATGTAAATATAACAAAATAAAAATAGATACTATAGACGAAAGACTAACTACAGTAGCAGCACACAGAACAATGAATGATTTAGGAATAAATCCACACAAAAAAAGGAATATTGTAGACACAATTTCGGCAGTATATATACTAGAAATGTATATGAATAGAAATAAATAGTTTAGTTATTAATATTTTATAAAAATAAATTAAATAAAATGTTCACGAGAGTAATATTTCGAGAACAAATTGAAAGGAGAAAAAATGAGCGAAGAAAACAAACACACATGCGACTGTGGACACGACCACATGGAGGAAGAATTAGATAATATAATAATATTAAATGATGAAAATGGAGAAGAAGTTCAATTTGAATTCTTAGATTTAATTGAATATGACCAAGAAGAATATGTTGTATTATTACCAGTTGAAGAAGCTGATGAAGACGAAATTGGAGAAGTTGTTATACTAAAAGTAGAACAAACAGAATCAGAAGATGAAGAATCATATGTTGGTGTTGAAGATGAAGAAACTTTAAACAAAGTATTCGAAATATTCAAAGAAAAATTCAAAGATGAATTCAACTATGTAGAAGAATAAAATAAAAAACACAATAAGATTTATCAAAAGCAAGTTTAACACAGTTAGATGCAGCTTTTCATAAATCTGGACGGAGGAAGAAATGGTAGGAATGTTAAGTTACCTAATCTCTTTCCTAGGAATACTATTTTGGCTTTTTAGAGTAGTTGTAGTATTATGTGCAACAATGGAATGGGAGTTTGCAATTCAACCAATAAACACAAACCTTGAAATTGCACTATTATTTGTTTCAATTCCATGTTTTGCACTTATACTAAAAAGACACTTAGGAGGAGCTTTTGTATACTTTATCGCATTTACAGCATACTTTGGAAATGACTTATACAACTGCCTAACTAATGGTGTAGGAAATGTACAAACAATAATGATAGACGCATTAGGTGTAATTTTGCCACTAATATCATTAATAGATATTGGCATTAACAAGGATAGAATGGGAAAAGGTGAAGATAAAAAAACAGTATGGTTCTATGGAAATGAAGAATTCGACAGAAAAATGGACGACAGAGCAGATAGAAATAATTATAGAACCTAAATCTTCAAAAAAGATAATAAAAAATAAATGAATCAAAATTATTAAAAAGTTTAATAATTTTGGTTCATTTATTTTGTTTCCTGAAAAATTTTGAATAATGGTAAAATCTATGGTATAATGTAAAATAAATTGTTATATAAGGAAAAGAGGGAAAATATGAAAGAGAGATTTTCAGTTCACCTAACAATTGGACTACTAATAATAAATGAAAAAAACGAAATATTAATGATGAAAAGGTGTAATACTGGATATATGGACGGAATGTATGGATTTATTAGTGGACATGTTGAAGAAGGAGAAAGCTTAAAACAAGCAATAGCAAGAGAAACTTTAGAAGAAGCAGGAATTAAAATAAAAGAAGAAGATATAGAGACAATTTGCATGATTAGAAGAAGTGACAATGATAATTACATAAACTTTTTCTTAAAATGTAACAAATTTGAAGGAACTCCAACTATAATGGAAAAAGATAAATGTGATGACTTAAGATGGATAGATATTAATAATATTCCTGAAAACACAATAACTGCAGAAAAAAGAGCAATATATAATTATAAAAATGGAATAGCTTTTGATGAATATGGATTTTAAATAGATAATAAACTTCAAAAATCAAGTAACAAGAAAAAGAAGATACAAAGTAAATAGATGAAATAAAACAAATTGAAAATAAAGAAGGTGAAAAGAATGGAAAATAACATGAATATCAACTGGTATCCTGGACATATGGCAAAAACCAAAAGACAAATAACAGATGATTTAAAATTAGTAGATATAGTAATCGAGTTGCTAGACGCACGTATTCCAATATCAAGCCAAAATCCAGATATAGCAAATATATTACAAAATAAAAAAAGAATAATAATACTAAACAAATCAGATTTAGCAGATGCAAACGAAACAAATAAATGGATACAATATTTTAAAGACAAAAATATTACAGCATTAGAAGTAAACTCAAATGAAGGAAAAGGAACAAATCAAGTTATACAAGTAATTGAGAAAATGATGTCAAATGAATTAGAAACTCAAGCGAATAAAGGAAGAATAAGAAAAACAATCAGAGTAATGATAGTAGGAATACCAAATGTAGGAAAATCATCATTTATAAATAGAATATCAAAGAAAACGGCAATGAATGTTGGAAATAAACCAGGAGTAACGAAACAAAAACAATGGATAAGAATAGGAAATCAAATAGAATTGCTAGATACACCAGGAGTATTATGGCCAAAATTTGAAAACCAAAAAGTAGGGCTAAATCTAGCCTACACGGGAAGTATAAAAGATGAAGTAATAGACAAGATTGAAATCGCCTACAATCTAATAAAATATTTAGACAAAAACTATTCAAAAAATTTATATGAAAAATACAAAATAACAGACCAAGAAATTAGCTCAATAAAGGATAATCCACAATATTATTTAGAATTAATGTATTTAATAGGAAGAAAAAGAGGAGCACTAATTTCAGGAGGAAACATAGACGAAAACAAAGTAGCAAACATAATCTTAGATGATTTTAGAAGCGGAAAAACAGGAAAAATAACATTAGAAAAGGTAAAGGAAAAATAAATATGGAAATTATCGAAAGACTAAAAGAAAAAGAAGATATAAATTTGTTATCTCCATTAACGTGGGCCTATGTAGGAGATGCAGTATATGAATTATATATAAGAACAAATTTAGTAAACAATACAAAACTAAAACCACATAAATTACATATAGAATCAATAAAATATGTAAGAGCAAAAGCACAAGCAGACATATTAAAAAAAATAATGAATGATTTAACAGAAGAAGAAAAAGGAATTGTCAGAAGAGCCAGAAATGCAGAAAATCATCATTTACCTAAAAATGCAGACCCACAAGACTATATGTATTCAACAGCATTTGAAGGGCTAATAGGATTTTTATACTTAACTAAACAAGACGAAAGATTAAAGGAAATATTGCAAAAGTCTAAGCACGAATAGGGTTGAAAATAGCAGAGAAATGTGATATAATACATGTTATCTTCAAAATAAAGGAGGAAGCCCTTATGTTCAATCCTCAGCTAGCAACTGTTGTTGCAATCGAGAAGAGCCAACCGTTAAGCAGTGTACGGCAAATGTACATCACTGTGAGACGCGAGGCCGACGGAAAAGAAATTTCTTTCTGGTGGGTTTCGGCGCCTATGGTTATCACCAGCAGCGGCTCCAGCGGCAATAAGGCCCCCGAGCACTTCGGACGGTTCTGGTATGGTGACGACGACCAGGTCGGCAAGCAGGTGAACCTGCACCATTCCGGCGATACGACCCACACATACATTACGTATCCCAAGTAAAGCACATCCAATGTGCTGAAAGGGATACGGTAGGGCACAAGAAAACCGCAGATGTTTCGGCATCTGCGGTTTTCCTTTAAAAAATAAAAAATCCATAAATATCTATTGACTAATAGTACAAATATATGGTATAAATATAAAGTATTAATTGGCCCCTTGGTCAAGCGGTTAAGACGCCACCCTCTCAAGGTGGAATCATGGGTTCGATTCCCGTAGGGGTCACCAAAAACCTTAAAAGTACATTCCTGTATTTTTAAGGTTTTTTTATATGTAAAAAAATATTTTTAAAAAATACGAACAAATGTATTGACAAAAAATAAAATAGGAGTATAATAACAATACAAACAGACGTACGGAGGTAAAACATATGATAGGAACGTTACATATAAAAAATGTTGGAATAATAGATGACTTAGAAGTTAATTTAAATGAAGGTTTCAATGTGTTTACAGGAGAAACAGGAGCAGGAAAAACACTAATTATAGATTCACTTCAAATATTAGCAGGAGGAAGATTTTCAAAAGAAATAATAAGACATGGAGAAAAAAGTTCATATATAGAAATGATAGTATATCTTGAAAATGAAGAATATCTAATATCAAGAGAAGTACATATATCAGGAAGAAATATATGTAAAATAAATGGAAGATTAACAACAGTAAATGAATTAAAAACATTTATGAAAAAAGTAATTGATATACATGGGCAACAAGACAATCAAACAATATTAGAATCAGCGAGCCACATAAAATTTGTAGATGACTATATAGGAAAAGAACTAGAAGAAATAAAAAATAAATATTTAGAAAAATATAACAGATATATAACTATAAAAGAAGAACTAAAAAAGAATTATGGGGATGACAAGGAAAAACAAAGAAAGTTAGATTTATTAAACTATCAATATAATGAAATCGAAGAAGCAAATTTAAAAGAAAATGAAGAAACAAATCTAGACGAAAAATTAAAGAAAATACTTAATTCAGAAAAAATAAAAAACAACTTAGAAGAAGCACATTATAGTTTAGAAGAAGGAATTTTATCAGAACTAAGTAATGTACTAAGAGCAATAGAAAAAATAAGTGATTATGATAATGAATATAATAAATGTAGAGAAATTATACAAAATGCTTATTATGACTTAGAAGAAGTAGAAAAAGACTTGTACAATTATAAAGAAAATGCATATTTTGATGAAGAAGAAAGAATAAATATAGAGCAAAGAATAGATTTAATACAAGATTTAAAAAGAAAATATGGAAACAATATCGAAGAAATTCTTGAATACCAAAAAGATGTAAAAGAACAAATAGAAACAATTGAAAATCTATCAGATTATATAGAACAAATAAAAAATGAAAAAACAGAAATAGAGAAAGAATTACAAGAACTATCAACAAAAATGCATGATTTAAGACAAATATATTCTAATAAAATGTCAGAACAAATAAATACAGAATTACAAGATTTAGAAATGAGAAATGCAAGATTTTATGTTCAAATAGAAAATAGAGAAGAATTCAACATTAATGGAAAAGACAATATAGAATTCCTAATATCAACAAATATTGGAGAAGAAAAAAAGCCACTAATAAAAATAGCCTCAGGAGGAGAAATGTCTAGAATAATGTTAGGAATAAAGAAAGTACTAGCAGATATAGACCAAGTACCAGTTTTAATATTTGACGAAATAGATACAGGAATAAGTGGAATAGCAGCTAAAAAAGTAGGAATAAAAATGAAAGAAATTTCAAAAAAACATCAAGTAATATGTGTAACACATTTAGCACAAATTGCTGCCAAAGGAGATTATAATTACTTCATTAAAAAAGAAGTAAAAGACAACAAAACAAATACGAAAATAGAACAATTAACAGAAGAAGGAACAATAAGGGAAATAGCAAGGATAGCAACAGGAGAAATAAATGAAATTTCTTTAAAGCATGCCAAAGAATTAAGAAAAGAAAAAGTTGCATAAAAATAAATATTTTTCAAAAACTAATCACAAAGAAAGGATTGATTAGAATGGAAAATAATAATTTAAATGTTTTAGATGAAATTAACAAAGGAGCCACAATGGGAATGGATGCAATTGATATAATTTCAGATAAAACAAAAGATGCAGATTTAAAAGAAACATTAAAAGTTGAATACAACAAATACAAAAAAATATCAGAAAGAGTAAATGATATATATTCACATTACCACACAAATAAAGAACCACATGAGACTAATGCAATGAATAAAATGATGACATGGTATGGGGTTCAAATGAGAACAATAAAAGATGATACACCTTCCAAATTATCAGAATTGCTAATGCAAGGAACTAATATGGGAATAATAGAAGGAAGACGTTTATTAAATCATAATACACGAATAGATAAAGATATAAAGAACGTCTTAAATGATTTTGTGGTAATGCAAGAAGATAGTATTGAGACATTAAAGAAATTCTTATAATAGCCAAAGTCGTAAATTTTAATATACTATGAAAAAAGATTGTGCAAACAGTCTTTTTTCATATCAAATAAAAGAAAATTGGCGAGGGAAGAAAACTTCCCCCGCCAAAAGTTCCACATCCAAAGCTCTGCGAGCAAAACAGTAATGCCGATAAAGTCAAGCACAATGTTACCTATTTCTAATAGTTTTGAGAAAGCTCCAGAAAGCAGTAAAGCATCCATAGAAAAATATTCCAGGAACAATACAAAACAAAAAGTAGGGGAACGTGGATACAATTGAGGCAATAATGCCATGCCCTGATGTCAGTGTAGTAAATGCAAACCAGATACCAGTGATAGCAGAAGCCACGAAAAGTACAGCCATGACAATCAGGAATAAGATGGAAATGATAATGCAAATTGCGTTATAAATCTTTCTTTTCATGAGTCAACTATCCTTTCAAGATCAACATAGGTGAATAGTTACGTATCTTCTTTTTTAGAAGATTGGTTAGTCTCAACTGTAGAAATGAAAATATCACGAAAGGATTTCTTGTGCTGTGTTGTCTTCTCAGACTCCTGTTGTGCAATTTTGGCACGCCAAAGCTGATAAGGATCACGTTGCTTCTCAGTAGAATTCTTGAAAGAACTAACAGGTTCAATCTTTTTCATACGGAAGGACATATTAACGCTCCTTTCTAAACACACAGTTAACAAACTACATATATACTATATCATATTTTATAAAAATCTAAAATATGTCCATAAATTTTATTAAATGTTGACACGCACTTTTTTTATTTTGCCTCATATATTTTTATATAGATATTTGGAGGTTGAAACATGCTTATATTGTCCATTTCCGGTTTTTTAACATTTCTTAATTCTACTATTTTTATGGTAGGGTACATATCAAGCAATAATCTTTTTCCAGAACCGCTTTCTAGTGAAGAAGAAAAAATATATTTGGATAAATTTGAAAACGGCGATCAAGAAGCGAAGAATGTTCTAATTGAACGAAACTTACGATTGGTAGCTCATATTTCAAAGAAATATACATCATCAGCAATACCAATTGATGACTTAATTTCAATAGGTACAATTGGACTTATAAAAGGTATAAATAGTTATAACTTTAAAAAAGGTATCAAGCTATCAACATACATATCTCGATGTATAGAAAATGCAATTATCACATGTTGGAAAACGGAGTGGCAATTAGTAAACTATTTGAAAAGCTAAAAAATAATATCCCAAATACAATAACATTAAAAACACATGCAATATGGAAAATACCAATTATAGACAAAGACAGTACGCTTGGAGAACAGATAAAATATTACAGAAGACGTATGCAAATTAAACAATCTGAACTAAGTAAAAAGTTGGGAGTCGGAATTTATTGTATAAAAAGTATTGAAAACCAAGAAAAAAGAATGGTTGATATAAAAATATTACTAGACGTATTAAAAGAGCTTAATATTGAAGATAAAGTTAATATAAACGATGATTATCTTGCTTTTTTAATAAACGACTCAGCTAAAACAATAAAAGAGATTAGAAAAAAGCTTAATTTAACGAGGAATGCTTTAGAAAACAAAATTGGAATTCCCATAGGTAGTATAAAAAGATGGGAAAATGGATATAGTTTAATAACTAGGAAAAGTTATAATAAAATAAAAAAATTATTAGTAGAACATATATAAGAATAGTTTATCAGTAAAAAATGTATGAGTTAATATCATACATTTTTATTTCAATATATTATATCAAAAATAATACTATATTTATGTGATTTTATTTTTTAAATAGTCTAATATCAACTGTAATAATTTCTTTTTTGATTTATCATCAATATGTAATTGTTTAATTTTTTCTAATAACAGGGTTGCATGAAAATCAGCAACCCTATTTTCAAGTTCACTAGTATCATCTGGAAAGTTTACAAAGGCTTTTATTTTCACACACCCCCTGTAAATAATATTCAGTTATAAATTAAAGATAACTTATCAGTTATTTTTCTAAATTTTGATTACTACTTTTAAAAAAAGTATTTACAATATTTTTAAGTTTATCTATAGGAAAATCAAATAACAAACTCACACAATTTAAGGATTTATTTATATAATCTTTTAGAGAAATAATAATTTTTTTCAAGTTCTTATTTTCATTTTCCAACAATTTATTTTTTTCTTTTGAAATTTCATAGTTTTTTACATTTGTATCGTTTATCACTTTTATTTTTGTATATTGTTTTGCCAAAGTATTAAATTTTTTTATTACACGTTTATAGTCCTGTTTTAATATATCAATATTTTGAGTATCAATTTCTTGTTCCAATTTTATAGTTTCTTTTTCATATTTTTGTAATTCATAATTAGTCAATCTTTTTAAATCTTCTATTTTTATATGCTTATTATCATCGGAATTTCCTCGTTCTAAATCAAATCCGGATTTAGTTAAATATTTATAAAAATTATCCTGAAGAACCTTATAGCTATTTTTACCTTTCCAAAAATCAGAACAACACAATTTATCAATATTTGTACCAGTTTTTTTATCAACAGTATGAACTACAGGAAGATACACTAAATGCATGTGTGGAGTAGATTCATCCATGTGAACTTTAGCTGAAATAATATATTGTTCTCCTAAATTTTTAAAACCACATACAAATTTATAAGAAGTTTCAAAAAATCTTTTGATTTCACTATCACTAAGTACGTCAAAAAATTCAGGACTAGCAGTTATTATATATTCACAGGCAACATTTGAAATATTTTTGATTTTTCCTTTTAAATTATAATCATTTCTTAATTGATTAAATATCTTACTATAAGGAGTATTACATTTTTTAATGGAATAATTAAGTTTACTGGAATTTTTATTAATATCTTTATTTGAATAAGATGTATTTTTCCTTTCGTTATGCCTAAATACAATGTTAAGTTGGTTCATAACATATTTTTCATTTCTAATTATTGCATAACTCATAAATATGTACCTTCCTTGAATTCTAAACTTATTTTATTATTCATAAAATTTTCCCTCTTTTTAATATTATTTTAAAGCTATGCTACGAAGCATTATGCTATTTCCAATTGCCATATATTCATGCTAAATACTCACTAGCAATTATTGCTATAACATACTAGAGGAAACAAGTTCCTCTATATGATTAGGGGATGCCCCTAATAACCCCTAGCGCATTTTATTAAATTAAATCCTGATAGAATTAATTGATAAAATGCGCATAATAAAATTTTTTCAAAATTTTATTATATTATTCTGTATTAGTATTATTGACTCAACTTTCGTATATATCTAAGTATTTCATTTTGGATATTTATTAGCATTTCCAATGTAGTACTATTAGTGTTTTCAGTAAGTGAAGAATTATTTTTGTATAAATCATTTTTATTATATAGTTCACTCAAATTCTTGAATTTGCGAGGGACGGTCAGTTCTTATTGTAAAATCGGATTGAATAGGGGAAAGGCTTCTGTTTTCCAAGTCAGATGTATATTTTATAATTTCATCATCAGTTAAACTTTTAAAGTTACCATGTTCATAATCATCACCAACTAAAAAACAATTTCCAGCAATATAATCATAATCAAAAATTAAATTTGGAGAGAGATTTAAAAGCTTTCCTTCCTCATTACAGATAAGTAATAAATTATCATAAGGTACTACCTCAATTAGTCCATTAACTAATTTTTGCTTAGCCTCTAAAGTATTATCAATGACTTTTACTTGCGGTTTTTTACCAACTTCCTTATAAAGTATTCGTAATTTTCCTTTAGGAATAGGAAAGCTTAAATCTGGTTTAAAAGCAGAATTATAATCAGATTTAATATTATTAACCGTAATAGCAGTAGCACTTACAACAAAAGGAGAGTCAAATAAATCCGATTCAACGCTTATATCTGCTTTTTCATATACATAAATCCTATCAATATCATTTTTATAACAAATACAATCTCTAAAGGTTCCAAATTTTTGATGTTCTACAGCTTTTTTATATGTATCATTGTCTTGAGTTGAAAAAAATACTCTTATGGCACCAACATTTTTAGCGAGATTTTTAAAATATCCATTAATTTGTTCTTTTGACATATTCATAAAATTATTTGGAACATCTAAAATCATTCGTATTCTCCCAGTAGAATCTGTTAATATAGCAATTGAATAATCTTTACTATTTTTTATATTATGCATTAATGAAATCAAATCATCTCTACGGTTTATTTTTACATCATATATAGATTTTTCTTTTATAGATTTATTCATTTTTTTCAAATATTTTTGATTAATTGTTAAATTATTTTCAGCAATCCCAAAACCTTTTTCATTTATAGAAATCCATGCATACGTTTCAGTATTAATAATTAAATGTCCTTTAAAACCTTTAATTCTTTTAGCAAATTCCTCTGTAACTTGTATATCATCATTTGAAGCTATTGCTTTATCAGTAGGATGATTATGCACTAAATAATAATTATTAGCATGTAACTTATTCATTCTATCTGATATTTTATAGAATCCTCTTTCGGATTTTGAACGTCCTTTTCTATACTTATAAAAAACATCTACATTATCAGGCATTTTTGTGCTTACTGATTCGTATCCAACAATAGAATTATCTTTTAAGTAGATAATTCTAAAAGTTTCATATCGTATATCTCTAAATATTGAAGATAGTTCAACTAAATCATCTTTAGTATTAATTAGCCTATGATTAAGATTAATATAACCGTATTTTTTTAGTGGTTGTTCTAGCTTTCTGTAAAGTACTCTTGCATTTTTATTCGTTAGAATCACCACCTTTTTTTATATTATTTTTTTGTGGTGGTTCGTCTTCTAAATTTAAGTCAATTAAGTATTTTTGATATACTAAATTATCGAAATATTTTTTATTCTTTTTGTCATCTAAACTTAGAATTTCAATTGATTTTTTCATAACTTAATCTCCATTTCTGTTTTGAAATATTGATTATCGATAATCGATTATGGTTCGAACTAATTGTAGGTTACTTCAAAAAAGAGGAGATAAACGCAAAAGTTAAGAAAAAGAAAATTTATATATAAAAAAATAAAAAAAGTAAAGAAATATAAAATTGTTATATTTCTTTACTTTAAGTGATAATCTTACAATAAGTTATTTATTCAATCTATGTAGATATATTAAGTATTAAATATTATCTTCAAAATCATATTTATCAACGACATCAACATACCATATACTTTTTGCTTTTAATTCTTCAAGTTCTCTATCAGTAATTTCTAATTTTCTATACATCTCATCAGAAAAATCAATATCCTCTGTGGAAATCATACAACGTCTAACAGAAGGTTCATAATTTCCATTTGTACAATGAAAACTACCTAACATAAGAGTGTTTGTTCCTCTAGCAATATTTAATATAATTTCCGAAACCTCCAGTCTTAAATTGTTTTCTTTATAATTTTCAAAAATGAATATAGCAACATTACTATCAGACATCATATATCCAGATAAATAAATTTTGTTAGTTTTATAATCTACAAAATTTACCTTACAACAGTCAGGTTTTTCAATTATATCCAATATAAATTTCCCTTTTTTATAATTATTGCTTTTAGGATAAAAAGCTTTATAAAATAAATATAACTTGTTTGTATTAAAAGGATTTCTATTATTTTCTTTATTTAATATTTTACTAGAGGTATCAAATAATTCATATTCAGCTATTCCTAATTCATCACAAATCAAGCTAATTTGTTCAGCGTCTGGCATAATTTCTCCAGATTCATATCTTCCTATTGTTGTAGCATTTTTTCCTATTGCTTTTCCCAGATTTTCTTGACTTAAACCTCTGGATTTTCGAGCAACTTTAATTTTTATACCAAAATCTTTTTTATTAAACATAAGTATACCACCACTTTCTTTAATAAAAATTACATATTAATTATAACATTTTTTATGTAAAGTATCAATAAAAACAAGATATATCAGCAAACACAGCGAATAAAATTTGAAAATATTGATTAAAAGTAGTATAATAAAAATAACTAAATATAGTAAAAAGAATGGCATTAAAATCTTAATTAATTAATCCATTCCACAAGCGTAATGCTTGATGTTCAATAATGATATTCAGGCATTGCGAGTGCCTGGATTTTTTATATATACAAGATTTTAAACTATTGGTTTATTTCCTGTATTAATTAATATTGAATTTTTACTTGATAGATTTTAATATAAGGAAATTAAACCAATGAAAAACAGAATTTTCCTAGATGGTGGAAGTCCAGGAGGATTTCCAGTATATAACATCGTTGATGAAATATAAGCCATTCAAGCTGAAGGGGGAACAATTCCCCCTAAATCTATTGATATTTATAGAAATATCAATTATAATTTTAATAATTACTCTAAACTACTCGCAATAGTTTGGATTAATTTATATATTTTAGGGATTAAGACCTAAAATGTAGAACATGGGAATTTTATTCATTGGTTTAGTTCCCATGTTTTATTTTTAAATCTGCGTAGCACGCAATATTTTTTTATTTATATAAGATATTAGTAATTTATATTATAGAACAGCTGAAAACCAAAGTAAAATCTGCATTACACGCATATTTCAATGCATGTAGTGCAGATTTTATTATTTTGCAATGTTTACATAAAGTTGGTATATTAATAACATAAAGAATAGATACAATTAAATAATTTCTTTTTGATATAAATTTTTATGGAGGGAAGAGATGGAAAGTGTACAATATGAAAGTAATTTAAAAACAAAAAATGAACAAGATATTCTAATTAGAGATATCCTACGTTCTTTGGGATTAAACACTAGTCACAAGGGAACAATATTACTAATAGAAGCAATCAAATATGTTTATAATAGCAATACAGAATTTATAATTATTGATAACATATACTCATTAATTAAAGAGAACTATAAATCATTTAATATATCACAAATAAAGATGACTATAAAATATGCAATAGACCATAGGATAGAAGAAAAAACAGTTAAGAATTTTAAAAGGATTTTTGGATTTGATTATGATGAATATATTTTTACTAATAAAAATATAATTGAAGAAATTGCTAGAATTATATAAAAATAAAAAGATAAAAGCATAAATTCTTTTATCTTATATAAACAGTAACTATTATAATTCATCAATACAATCCTTTAATAATAAGTCAGCAGAAACATCAAATGCCTTACAAAAAGCAGCAAGTTCATATTCTTTTATAATTCTAGTTCCTTTTTCTATTTTCTGTAAAGAGTTCTTATTTAAGTCAATACCATATAATTGTAACTTTTCTGAAAGTGCTTTTTGTGTCATATTATTCAATTTTCGATAATCTTTTATTTTATTACCAATAGCATTAAGCTTGCCTTTATATTTTATTGTATTTTTCATAATATATCTTTTCCCAACGTTCAATAATTATTATAGGTTGATTTTATAATAATTATGTGGTATTATAGACAACGTAGATGTTGCATTATAAAAGTAAATAATATTTTGCAAATAACAATATATAAAAAAAGAAAGAAAAACATTATTATTTTTCTCTCTTTTCTATAATTATTTTTATACCATGCGTATTAGCAATTTGAATTAAAGTAGCCATATCATAATTTCTAGTACCAAGTTCAAATGCTTGAATACCTTTTTCGCTACGATTTATAGTTTTACCGAATTCTTTTTGAGTTAATTCAGTCCATTCTCTAATTATACGAATTATCTCTTTAGGAGTATAATCATTTGCAATAAATTTCATTACATCACCTACTATAGTTTGTGTGATTATATAGTAAATATTATTTTTTTAGTCACAAACACCTACAAAGCGTATGCGTAAAACAAAATAAATCATATAATTTGAGAAAGGAATTTATTATGGAAGAAGAAAAAAAGCCTAGTTTTATTTTTTCAGAATTAGATATAAAACTAATTAATGAAAAAGTAATCGATAATATGAAGGTGTTACGAAGAAATCGCCAATACAATGATTTGGAAGATGAATTTAGAGAACTTGAAATTCATTTACTGGATTATTTTGATGAATCACAGAGAAAAATATTAAATAAATATACTAGATATAATTCAGAAATTACAAATTATTATATTGCTTTAGGATACTACCTAGGAATGAAAGCTATGAGAGAAATTGAAAAATTAAAATAATAATTATGTTATTTCATGAAATTGTTAAATAGAAATTACGAGAAAATAGATGTAAATTTAATATTTGCATCTATTTTTATAGACTTTTTAAGTTAAAAGTGATAAACTATTACAAATATCACATGTAGGAAAGGAACGAAATAATGGTAAAAGAAACTAGAAAAAAAGCAATATACTCACGTAAATCAAAATTCACAGGTAAAGGAGAAAGCACACATAATCAAATAGAAGCTTGTAAAAGAAAAATAGAATTAACATTTGACAATATTGACTTAGATAATGACGTTATTATTTATGAAGATGAAGGATATACTGGATATAATACTAATAGACCATCATTTCAAAGAATGCTAAAAGACATTAAAGATAAAAAAATCGACACTGTCGTTTTTTACAAATTAGATAGAATTAGTCGTAATGTATCCGACTTTAGTAGCTTAGTAAATGAATTTGATAATTATAATGTTTCCTTTTTATCAGCTACAGAAAGTATAGAAAATATAACTCCGAGTGGACGAGCAATGATGTTTATGATTTCAGTATTTGCACAATTAGAAAGAGATACTATTGCAGAACGTATAAGAGATAATATGATTGAGCTTGCCAAAACTGGTCGTTGGTTAGGAGGTACAACTCCTACAGGTTTTAAATCTGAACAAATAGAAAATATTACTATAGATAATAAGAAAAGAAAATTATATAAATTATCTCCTATTGATGATGAAATTATCATTTCTAAAAGTTTATTTCATAAATTTTTAGAATTAAAATCATTAACAAAATTAGAAACTTATACAATTCAAAACGATATAAAAACAAAGAATGGAAAATTATATACGAGATGGGCATTAACTAATATTCTAACTAATCCTGTTTATGCAATGGCAGATGAAGATACATTAGAATACTTTAAGAACTTTGGAATTGAAATATATGCAGATGAAAAAGAATTTAATGGAACACAAGGTTTAATGGTATATAATAAAACTAAACAAACTGGGTCAAATAATATGGTAGAAAAGAAAGATATAACAGAATGGATAGTTGCTGTAGGAAAACATAAAGGCATTATTTCAGGTAAAGAATGGGTAGAAGTACAAAATTTATTAAATAGAAACCGTGATATGAAATATAGAAAACCAAGCACAAGTAATGCTCTATTATCTGGATTATTAAGATGTTCTCATTGTGGTTCATTTATGAGAGCAAAATTAAAAAATAAAACAGTAGACAGCAATGGTCGTAGAGTATTTGATTATATGTGTGAGTTAAAAGATAAAAGTAAAAAGCAAAAATGTCAATGTAAAAATATTAATGGTTTAGAAGCAGATGATTTAGTAATGGAAGAAATAAAGAAACTAGCAATGCCAGATTCTAAATTTTATAAGGCGCTAAAAAATATAGCATCAAAATCTTTTAATGAAAATAACCAAAACAGTGAAGAGCTAAAAAGCTTAAAAACAATATTAAAGAAAAATGAGAATGACATTTCTTTATTACTAGACAAAATTAAATATGTTGATATTTCATTGTTAGATGACCTATCAAAAGAAATAAAAAGATTAAAACAAGCAAATGCAGAAATAGAAAAAAGAATAAAAGAATTAACTAATACAGATTACGATGAAATAAATGATACAGAAACTGCAAATATGTTACTTAACATATTTGATACATATTTTACATCATTTGATACATTAGACTTAAATACAAAAAGAAATATGATAAAGTTACTAATTAGTTCAGTTACAAGTGATGGAGAGAATATAACTATTAATTTTATAGGTGCAAGAAATATTAAAGATGATTTTTCCAACAGGGGAGAATTGCAAACGAAATTTTAATGTTCTTCAGAAACTCAAAAAAATTAAATTCAGAAGTATATTTAAACGAACCAATTGGAAAAGATAAAGATGATAACGTCATTACATTACAAGAGATACTAGAAAACAACGAGCGAAGTATAGAAGACGCAATTGATTTAAAACTAAAGCAAAAGAAATTATACGAGAAAATGGAAACAACGCTAAAACCAAGAGAAAAAGAAATTTTAATTTTGAGATTTGGTCTTAATAACGAAAAACCACTTACTCAAAATGAAGTTGCTGACATTTATGGAATTTCTAGATCATATGTATCACGAATAGAAAGTAAAGCAATTAGTAAATTAGCAAAAGAGTTCAGAGAATAACAAAGATTGAAAATTATGTAAATACATGTTATAATAATAGTGTACTAATTTTAAGGAGGAGCTATTATGGCTTACAAGATGACCTGGACTTATGTTCAAGAGGCGACAACACGGTCGGCTGTACAGAAGCTGGTGTATGACAGCCCCCTGCCTAAAACCCTGCGCAATGAACTTCAGACCTTGAAAAAGGTCTATGAAGAAACTTTCATCAGCTCTGCTGGCTTCGATAATGAAGATGAGGCTCGTAGTGAGCTGAAGAAAATCAGAGACAGCCACCCGTATATCACCGATGGCTGGTACTGCCCTGGCGGAAGCCACGAAGGTGTCTTCGAGGAAGGCGGCAAGTGGTATGCTTTCCGGCATCACGCACAGTATATCTGAGCAAAAGGCTCCGGCCCGGCTGACTTGTCAGCCGGGCTTTTGCTATTTATAAAAAGGTAGATATTCTTAGCAGATTGATTTTAAAGATAAAAAAATATATAATATGCAATAGGTGAGAAAATGAAAGAATTAGAAAAATGCAAATTATGTCCAATACAATGTCAAATAAATAGAAACAAAGGTGAACTAGGTAAATGTAAAGCAGGAAGCAAAATAAAATTAGGATTATACTCACTACATTATGATGAGGAGCCATGTATAAGTGGTGAAAAAGGTTCTGGAACAGTATTCTTTAGTAATTGCAATCTAAAATGTAAATTCTGTCAAAACTATAAAATAAGTTGTGAAGGTAAGGGAGAAGAAATCACAATAGAAAGACTATCAGAGATATTTTTAGAAGAGCAACAAAAAGGAGCAAATAATATAAACTTAGTAACCGCAACGCCATATGTATTACATGTAATTGAAGCGATTAAGTTAGCTAAAAAGCAAGGATTAAAAATTCCAATTTTATATAACACAAGTGGGTATGAAACAATAGAAACTTTAAAAAAGTTAGAAGGATATATTGATATATATTTACCTGATTTCAAATACTATGATAACAATTTAGCCTTACGATTATCTGGAATAAAAGATTATAGAGAAGTAACTGAAAAGGCAATATTAGAAATGTATAAACAAGTTGGAAAAAATGAATATGATGAGAATGGCTTATTAAAAAAAGGAATGATAATAAGACATTTAGTATTACCAAATAATATTCAAAATTCAAAAAACATATTAAAATGGATAAAAGATAATATGCCAAACGACATAACTATAAGCTTAATGGCACAATATTTTCCAACATACAAAGCATGCGAAGATAAAGAAATAAATAGAAAATTAACCAAACAAGAATATGAAGAAATAGAGAACTATTTATATGAACTTGGGATAGAAAATGGCTATATGCAAGAACTAGAAGAGGACGAAGAAAAATATGTTCCAAAGTTTTAATATATAACAATTATAATAATAAAATCCCAATGAATAAATTTCATTAGGATTTTTTGTATATTTTGTCAAAAAATGTCTTTTTTAAATTCTCTACACCTTTTAATATACAATATAAAATTAAAAAAATCAAATATTAAAATTGCATAAATAAATTAGAATAATAGAAGAAAAAAAGAGAAAAATATAAATACAATCAATTAAATAATATTAAACGAGAAATTAAGAATTTGAAACTCAAAAACAGTTATGGTATTATATAAACATAGTAAGTAAATAGTTAATAATCTTCCCTGCATGGTGCGTTTTTGACAGAGTTTTTAGAACCTACAAGTTTTGGAGAAGGGAGCCAGATTTCTCTGAGTATGGCGTGTATGCTTGCATTTATGTAAGAAACCCAGGAATATTTAGGACGGCACCCACCTGTTTTAGGACAGGTCCATAAAAATTCTTTACATGACGGCTAATGTGGGGCATTTTTATTTTGATACGAAATCAGCTGACTCAAGCAATCAGCTGATTTTTCTTTACAATAAAGAGCAAAAATGCTAGAATAATAACGTTGGAGGCATTATGAAAATAAAAGATGCAATTATTTATGGAATGAAAAAAATAAATAATATAGAAGATAAAAATATAAAAATAAAAATTCTATTAAGCAGTCTACTAGGAGTGAAAAAAGAATATTTAATTTCTCACGATGAAGAAGAGTTAAGTCAAGAAATAGAAGAAAAATTTAATAAAGGGATAGAGCAACTACTAAACAACATTCCAATTCAGTACATAACAGGAAATCAAGAGTTTTTTAGAAATACATTTAAAGTAAATCAAAATGTTTTAATTCCAAGATTTGATACAGAAGTATTAATTGAAGAAATATTAAAAATATCATCAAAAGATATGAAAGTACTAGATTTATGTACAGGAAGTGGAATAATAGGGATAACTCTTGCTAAACAAATAGAAAATTCAAGTGTATATGCTTCAGATATTAGCGAAAAAGCCCTGGAAATAGCTAAGTATAATGCTATAGAAAATAAAGCAAAAGTACAATATATAAAATCAGACCTATTTGAAAATATCCAAGAAAATAATTTTGATATTATAGTATCAAATCCACCATATATAACAAAAGCAGATATGCTTGTATTAGATGAACAAGTAAAAAAAGAGCCAGCTTTAGCATTAGATGGTGGAGAAGATGGATTAGATTTTTATAGAAGAATATCAAAAAAAGCAAAAGAACATCTGAAGGATAATGGATTCTTATGCTTTGAAATAGGATATAATCAAAAAAAAGATGTGAGTGAAATTTTAGAAAAAGAAAATTATAAAAATATAAAATGCATAAAAGATTATAACAATCAAGATAGAGTAATAATTTGTCAAAAATGATAGAGGTGAGCGAAAATGTCTTTTTCATCAGAAGTGAAAATGGAATTAAGCCAAATAAATAATTTTTCAAAAAGAGAATTATTAGAAGCAGAATTAACTGGATATATGCTTTCAGCAAACACAAGTATAAAGAACAATTATATTGAATTTATAACCGAAAATGAATTTAATATAGAGAGAATTTTCAAGATTCTTTTTAAATTGCAAATTGATTATGAACCTGAAAGCAAAAGAAAAGTTTATATTGCAAAA
This sequence comes from uncultured Clostridium sp., assembly GCA_948465565.1. Classification (GTDB taxonomy): domain Bacteria; phylum Bacillota; class Clostridia; order TANB77; family CAG-508; genus UMGS1994. The sequence continues at coordinate 88,189 of CAOJXR010000002.1, read as the reverse complement.
TTTAAATTACCAGACATAAAAAAGCCAGAGCAAATGGATAAAGATGAAGAAAAAAAGGCTTTAGTAAGAGGAATATTTTTAGGAAGCGGTTCAGTAAATGATCCGAACAAAAAATATCATTTAGAAATATTGTTAAATGAAAGAGATATTGCGCAATATATACAAAATATATTAAAACAAGCTAATATTAGGACAAAGATATTAGAAAATAATAATACGATTTATATAAAAGAAGGAGAAGAAATTTCTAAATTTTTAGCCTTCATTGAAGCACAAAAATCAGTACTTAGATTTGAAGAAATTAGAGTAATGAAAGATTTGAGAAATGATGTAAATAGAAAAGTAAATTGTGAAACAGCAAATTTGAATAAAACTATTGAAGCAGCAGTAATGCAAATTGATGCAATAAATTTTCTAAAGAAAATGAAGAAGTTCGAAGAATTACCAGATAGTTTAATTGAGATAGCAGAAGTTAGAGTAGAAAATCCAGAAGTCAGTTTAAAAGATTTAGGCAACCTACTTGAAAATCCAATAGGCAAATCTGGAGTAAATCATAGGTTAAAGAAAATTGTTGAAATAGCAGAAGAAATAAAAAAAGGAAAATAATAATTTTTAACACAATAATGACGAAGTTTATTTTTCAAGAGGAGGAATAAATATGAAGAAAATAGGGTTATATGTCCATATCCCATATTGTATACATAAGTGTCACTACTGTGATTTTATATCATTTTCAGGGAAAGAAGAGACAATAAAAACATATATAGAAACATTAAAAAAAGAAATAGACGAATGCAAATATACAGGTTTTGATATAGGAACAATATATATTGGTGGAGGAACACCATCAGCAATAGATGAAAAATATATAACAGAAATATTAAGTAAAATTAAAGAAAAATTTATTGTAACACAAGATGTAGAAATCACTTTAGAAGTGAACCCTGGAACAATAACAAGAGAAAAACTTAAAGAATATAAAAAAACAGGAGTAAATAGATTAAGTATTGGACTGCAATCAACAGACAATGAGATATTGAAAAAGATAGGAAGAATCCATACATATGAAGAATTTCTAGAAACTTATAATATGGCAAGAGAAGAAGAATTTAATAATATAAATGTAGATTTAATGTTTGCACTTCCAGACGAAACAGAAGAAAGTATTGCAATCCAAGTAAGTGAAGTAATAAATTTAAATCCAGAACATATTTCAATATATTCTCTTATTATAGAAGAAAACACAAAACTAAAGCAAATGCTAGAAAACAAAGAAATAGAGATTCCAAGTGATGAAGAAGAAAGAAAAATGTATTGGAAGATTAAAGAATTACTTGAAGAAAACGAATATGAACATTATGAAATTTCAAACTACTCAAAACCTGGATACTATTCAAAGCACAATTCAGACTGTTGGAGCCAAAAAGAATATTTAGGATTTGGAGTTGCAGCACACAGCTATATAAATGCAAAAAGATTTTCAAACTCAAAAACAATAGAAGAGTATATAAAAAATTATAATTATAAAGATATTGAAGAAGAACAAGACAAAGAAGGAATGGCAAAAGAGTATATGATGCTTGGATTAAGAAAAATTCAAGGAGTATCAATATCAGCATTTGAAAGAAAATTTCAAATAAATCCATTATTCTATTTCAGATTTGAAATAAGCAAATTAGTTGAAGAAGACCTAATCGAAATCGACCTAGACAACATAAAACTTACTCACAAAGGATTAGATTTAGCAAATTTAGTGTTTGAAGAATTTATATAAACACATAAAAAGCATATATAATGATTATTTTTTAGCAATAGGTATTGACAAGTGCTAAAATTGGGTATAATATATGTATTGTTAGCAAATAAGGAATGAAACTGCTAAAAAGGGGAGTAAAATATGCTTGATAATAGAAAAAAGAAGATACTTCAAGCAATTGTTGAAGAATATATTGACACAGCAGAGCCAGTAAGTTCAGGAAACCTAGTAGAAGAGTTAAACTGTAGCAGTGCAACAATTAGAAATGAGATGGCAGAACTAGAAAAAATCGGACTATTAGAAAAGCCACATACATCAGCAGGAAGAATCCCTTCACAAAAAGGATATAGATATTATATAGATGAATTATTAAGAGATGATAAATTAACAATAAAAGAAATGCAATATATTAAATCAAAGCTAGAAACAACAGTAAATGAGTTAGAAGATTTAACAAAAATTGCAACAAGTACATTATCAGAGTTAACTCATTATACTACAATTGCTATTGGACCAAAAATTGAAAATCATACAATACTTGATATAAAATTTGTATTGCTTGGAAGCAGAGTAATGATGGCAATAATACTTACAGACTCAGGTATTATACGTGAAGCAATTATAAAATTTGATGAAGATGTAACAGAAGAACAAATAAAGAAAATAAATTATATTTTTTCTAACAATATGGTTGGAAAACCATTAGATGACATAGGTGGAAATATTGAAGAATTTATAACAAAAGAAATGCAAAACAATATTTCTATAATTAAGAAGATAATAGAAGAAATAAACAAGATTTTTAAACAAAACAATGATTTATTTTTGGAAGGAGCTAACAGGTCATTTGATTTGCCTGAGTTCCAACAATTAGACTTAGTAAAGAATTTCATGAATGTATTAGATGCAAAAGATTTAGTTTCAAATGTATTAAATACAGGAGTTGCAGAGGATATAAATGTATATATAGGTGATGAATTACAAGATGAGAAACTAAAAGACTTTAGTGTAGTTACATTTAATCATTTATTAGATGATAAGGACATTGGAACAATAGGAATAATTGGACCAAAAAGAATGGACTATTCTAAAATAATTTCAATTATGAAATATATTAGTAAAAAACTAAAAGAAGACTACAATAATGAAAATAAAAAATAGAAAGAAGGTAGTGTACAATGGCAGAAAATGAAAATGAAGAAATAAAAAAAGAAGAACAAGAAGTAGAAATTGTAGATAATACAGAAAATGAAATAAATGAACTTACAGATAGATATAAAAGATTATTTGCAGAATTTGAAAACTATAAAAAAAGAACAGTAAAAGAAAAAGAAGGCTTAAGAAATATGCTTGTATCAGACATAATGATAAGCATATTACCAGTAATAGATAATATGGAAAAAGCAATTAGTACAGGAACAGATGATAAAGCGTATGAAGATGGAATAAAAATGGTGCTAAACCAACTTAAAGAAGTTTTAGCTTATAACGGTGTTAAAGAAATAGAAACTGTTGGAATGCCATTTGACCCAGAGTTACATGAAGCTGTTAGCCATGTAACTGACGATAAGTTAGGAAAAAACATAATAAAAGAGGAATTTAGGAAAGGCTATATAATAGGAACAAAAGTAATCAGACATTCTATGGTAATAGTTGCAAACTAAAATTTAAGACAACAGTTTTAAATTTTAATATAAATTAGTACAAAAGATATTAAAGAAATAAATAGATTAAAGGAGGACAAGAACATGTCAAAAATAATAGGTATTGACTTAGGAACAACAAACTCATGTGTTGCAGTTATGGAAGGTGGAGAGCCAGTTGTAATTCCAAATCCAGAAGGAAATAGAACAACTCCATCAGTAGTTGCATTTTCTCAAAATGGAGAAAGATTAGTTGGACAAATTGCAAAGCGTCAAGCTGTAACAAACCCAGATCATACAGTAATTTCAATAAAAAGAGATATGGGTACAGATAGAAAGGTAAACATTGAAGGTGACGAATTTACACCACAAGAAATATCAGCAATGATTTTACAAAAATTAAAAAGTGATGCTGAAAATTATTTAGGAACAGAAGTAAAACAAGCAGTTATTACAGTTCCTGCATATTTCAGTGATAGCCAAAGACAAGCAACAAAAGATGCTGGTAGAATTGCTGGACTAGAAGTACTAAGAATTATAAATGAGCCAACAGCTGCATCACTTGCATTTGGTATGGACAAAGGCGATAAAGACCAAAAAATAATGGTATATGACTTAGGTGGAGGAACATTCGATGTATCTATCCTTGATATTGGAGATGGTGTATTCGAAGTTCTTGCAACAAGTGGAAATAATAGATTAGGTGGAGATGATTTTGACCAAAAAATTATTGAATATCTAGTATCAGAATTCAAAAAATCAAACGGAATTGATTTATCAACAGACAAAATGGCTATGCAAAGACTAAAAGAAGCTGCTGAAAAAGCTAAAATAGAATTATCAGGAGTTGGGCAAACAAATATTAACTTACCATTTATCACAGCAGATAGTTCAGGACCAAAACATATGGATATAACATTAACAAGAGCTAAATTCGAAGAATTAATTGGAGAGTTAGTTAATTCAACAATGGGACCAGTAAACCAAGCATTAAAAGATGCAGGATTACAAGCAAGTGATTTAGACCAAATATTACTAGTTGGTGGTTCTACAAGAGTTCCATTAGTACAAGAAACAGTTAAGAAAATTACAGGAAAAGAACCAAACAAAGGTATAAACCCAGATGAATGTGTTGCAATTGGTGCAGCTATTCAAGGTGGTGTATTATCAGGAGACGTAAAAGACTTAGTATTACTTGATGTAACACCATTATCATTAGGTATTGAAACATATGGTGGAGTATTTACAAAATTAATTGAAAGAAATACAACAATACCAACTAAAAAATCACAAGTATTCTCTACAGCTGGAGATGGTCAAACATCTGTTGAAGTTCATGTTTTACAAGGTGAAAGAGAGATGGCAGCATACAATAAAACATTAGGAAGATTCCAATTAACAGGAATTCCACCAGCACCAAGAGGAGTACCACAAATCGAAGTAACATTTGATATAGATGCAAATGGTATAGTTCATGTATCAGCTAAAGATACAGCAACAGGAAATGAACAAAAAGTATCAATCACAGCAAGCACAAACTTAACAGAAGATGACATCAACAGAGCTGTAAGAGATGCAGAAGAACATGCTTCAGAAGATAAGAAGAGAAAAGAAGAAGTTGAAGTTAAGAACAACGCTGAAAGCTTAATTTACAATAGCCAAAAAACTATCGATGAATTAGGAGACAAGATTAGCGCTGAAGAAAAAGCTAAAGTTCAAACAGAAATAGACAACTTAAAAGCAAAAGTTGAAGGAAATAACATAGATGATATTAAAGAAGGAACAGAAAAATTAACAAAAGTATTCTATGAAATTTCTGAAAAACTATATAAAGCTAATGCAGAAGCAAATGCAGCAGCTGGAGCTACAGCAGAAGGAAATCCTGATGAAGCAAAAGAAGGAACTGTATATGATGCAGACTATAAAGTAGAAGATGACGACAATAAATAAAACAAGTTAAAAGAGAATAAAACCAAAGCTTGAAAAGATTGCTTATATTACAAGGCAAAAGTTAATCAAAATACCAGAGGCGTACGATTGTACGTTGAGGACTTTTGATTAACTTTTAACGTAGCAAGATAAGTGATATTTTCGAGCGAAAGGAGAACATATGGCTGAGCAAAAAAGAGACTACTACGAAGTTTTAGGAGTAGATAAAAATGTAACAGATGAAGAACTAAAAAAAGCATATAGAAAACTAGCAAAAAAATATCATCCTGACGCAAATCCAGATAATAAAAAAGAAGCAGAAGCTAAATTCAAGGAAGTTAGTGAAGCATATGAAGTATTATCAGACAAACAAAAAAGACAGATGTACGACCAATTTGGACATAATGGACCACAAGGTTTTGGAGGAAACGGTGGGGGATATTACTCATATGGTTCTGGATTTGATGGATTTAGTGGTTTTTCTGGATTTGATGATTTTGGCTTCGGAAGCTTTGGAGACATATTCTCGGCAGCATTTGGAGGAGGCACAAGAAGGAAAAGTGGACCACGAAAAGGTGCTGATTTAAAAGTAAGCCTAGAAATTACATTTGAAGAGTCATACTTAGGAACTGAAAAAACAATAAATTTAAGTAGAAATAAAGAATGTTCACATTGCCATGGAACAGGCGCAAAACCTGGAACAAATCCAGAAACTTGCCAAGTATGTAATGGAACAGGAAAAATAAAACAAGTTGTAACAACTCCATTTGGACAAATGTCAACACAAAAAGTTTGTTCAAATTGTGGAGGAGAAGGAAAAATTATAAAAGAAGCTTGTTCAGAGTGTAAAGGAAAAGGCTATGTACGCGAATCTGCTAAAATAAAAGTAAAAATTCCAGCGGGAATTGGCGATGAACAAACTATAGTACTAAGAGGTGAAGGAGAGCCTGGAACAAAAAACGGACCAAAAGGCGATTTATATATAAATGTACATGTTAAAAAACATAGTATTTACACAAGAAAAGCAGATCATGTACTATGTGATATTCCAATTACATTTACAGGAGCAACTTTAGGTACAGAACTTGAGATTCCTATGGTAGATGGAACAAAAGAAAAATATAAAATTCCAGAAGGTACTCAAACAGGTACAAAGTTTGTAATTAAAGGAAAAGGATTTAAGAGTGTAAATAGTAATTGGAAAGGTGATTTTGTATTCACAGTAAATGTTCAAGTACCAAAAAAATTAACTCCAGAGCAAAGAGAATTGATTTCAAAATTAGCAGTTACAATGAATGAACAACCACCAGTAAAAAGAAAAGGAATATTTGGATAAAATAAATTAAAAAAGAAAAATAATGTAAATAATAAAACAGCATAGACTGAAAACTATGCTGTTTTTATATTTTTAATACATTATTGAAAGTAAAAAGAATACACATAAATTTAGATATATTGAGACCTAACTTACTTTGTGTTATTATAATAGTTAAGTAAAATATAATAAATTTAAGGAGCTAACATGAAAAAAATTAATAATGAAGAACTACATAACTATTTTATAGAATTAAAACAAAATAATGTTAACTTTGAGAATTTCTATGCCAAATATAGAAGTTTGATTTATGCTATTGCATTTTCTATTTTAAAAAATAAAGAAGATAGTGACGACGTAACACAAAAAGTTTTTGTTAAAATATGGAATATTGATAAAAACAAATTACCTATTTGTAATGAGTCCAGCTGGATATATTCAGTAACTAAAAATGAAAGTATAAATCATATTAGAAGTAAAAAAACAGAATGTAGAATACAAGATATCTATCATATAGGAACTGAAGATTGTGAAATTGATAATGTGATAGAAAGAGAAACATTTAATAAAATAATAGAAAAATTAAAACAAACTGAAAAAGAAATAATATCATTAAGAATAATTGGAAATTTGTCCTTTCAAGAAATTTCCAAATTATTAAATTTATCTATAGGAACAGTAGAATGGAAATATTATAAGAGTATAAAAGAATTAAGAAGATTGATAAATAATCTTGGAATATTCACTACTATTTTTATTATATTCACAACAAGAATATTAAATGAAAAAAATAAAGTTCCAAATTCTTTAGAAATAATAAACAAAACTGCAATAGAATTAAATTTTGTAGACATTATAATATTGGTAATCTTATTAATACATTCTATAAACACAATATTTTCTATAATAAATTTTATAAAATTCAAAAAAAATAACAAAAAGAATGTGTCTAAATAATAAACATTAAAATTGTATATTTGTATATACAATTGCTAGGAGTTTATTATGGTGAATATATTGATTTCCGATGAAAATATATATTATGCAACATATTTAATGAATTGTATAAATGATAAAAACAAAAATGTTAGAGTTATTGGAATAGTCAAGAATGGTTTAGAAACCATAAAGAAAATAGAAAATAATGATATTGATATTATATTATTAAACTTAATAATGCCTTTTGAAGTATTAAACAAAATAAAACAAAACAAAAGATTATCTAATTCTTGTATTGTTATATCAGGAAATGATAGTGATGATTGTAAAATCAGTAATAATGCAATATATAAAATATTATCAAGAAGTGAAAGCATAGATAGTATTGTAAAAGAGATCAATGAATTAATTATATATAAAGAAAAAATAAATTGCGAGAGAAAGGTAGAAAGTAAAATTAGATATGAACTTGTCTTTTTAGGATATAATCTTTCACACAATGGTACTACTTATCTAATAGAAACAATTAAATACATAAAATTCAACCCAGATAAAGAATTAGAAAAACTAGAGAAAACAATTTATCCAATTATATCTAAGAAACATAGAAAATCCATTAATACTATAAAATGTAGTATTAATAGAGCAACAACATATATGTATTGTCAATGCGAAATAGAAAGATTGAAAAAATATTTTCATTTTTATATAGATAAAAAGCCAAATATAAAAACAATAATTACAACTATCATAAATAAAATATAAATTGAGAAGGAGGTATATTTTTATGAGAAAATGGGTAAAAATTATTATTTGGATTTTGATAATATTATATGTTATTATGTTTTTTGTAAATAAGTCTAACATCAATAAGAACACTGATCCAGTTTTTTATTTTTCAAAGCAAATTGCTAATGATGGTGGAAGCACAATATATAATGTATTATTATATAAAATTATAAAATATAAAAACATATATAATGATAATGTTATATATGAATTGGGGGATTTTATGTTAAAATATAATAATCCATTTTATGCAGATTTAAAAGATTATTAATTTTAAACAAAAAGAGAATGTTTTAATTTCTATACTTATAAAACATTCTCTTTTGTTATTTAAGAATTTAAAAGTAATAATTAATCTATATAACAAATTATGACTGCAGAATCATTATAGTTTCCATCTAGCTCTAAAGATATATAATATTGTATTGCTAACTTGTTATCTATTTTAGTTAATATTTTATCGTTTATTTCATATTTACTATAATTTCCAAATTTATTATTTAGTGTATTTTCAATAAAATTACAATTTTTCTTTTGATCAATTATAATATTTGAATTTTCATATTCTGCCATTATTCCTTGATTATTAGCACAAAAAGAAACAATTTCGCCATTTGGAGTTATATTAATTTGGGCTGTATCAAAAGTATTATAACCATTACATTTGTTCATATATGTAATAGAATATTCGTTATAGCTTGAAATATATTGTATTGATATTAACTCATATTCTTCAAAGTTATTAATATATTCTGAAAAATAGCCTATAGCAATATCTAATATTTGCCCTTGGCTTTTGGTAGAGTTAGCGCATACGATATTTTTTTTATCATTTTGTACTAAATTAACATCTTTTATAAAACCTACCATTTTATCATCATCAAATACATACTCTGTACTACCTGGATCCACATATATATCTAATTCTTTTTCAGAATTTTTAACAGAATATGTATAATTTAAAGTTATATCTTTTGAGTCTAATTGAATAGTTTTCTCATTAAATTGTTCCTTAATAATCTTTTCACTAGACTGTAAAGTATTATCTAAAAATATTCCATTTACTTTATCATGACCATTAGCATATGCTCTTAATGCAAAGAAAGATAAAGTAATAAATAATATTATAAATAACGTACCTAAAATAATTTTTTTATTTTTCATAAAAATCCCCCTTTCACTTAATTAATATAACCATATATATTTCCTTTTTCGTTTCTATTGTTTTGCATTCTATCTTTAGCAGCAGATCCTTGCCAAACTCCTGTCCAATAATCAGCATGTCTATAACCTTCTACGATATTATCTTTTTTGCATTTATCAAGGAAAGCCTTATTCCATTCATTAACTTCATTAGTATAAGTACTAATTGTCCATGCTACAGCACATTGAGCACCTTTATTTACTGTTTGCTGACATATATCTCCATAAGTACCTGAATATTTACCTGTATTGCATCCATAATAAATTGCAATTTTCAAATTATTAAGTGAACCATTAGGTAAGCTATCAATTGCTTTAATGTCATTCCCATTTCCACCTGTACCAGACAAATAAGTAGAATTCAAAAAATCCTGTCTACCAGGGCTTCCATGTCTATGAACGATAAAAATTTTATCTGTTCGTAATTGATTTAGTACTTGGTAGTTATCCCAATTATTACAATTATAAACAGTATAGCCCATAGACTCACAATGTTTTTTAGCATAAGTATAAGTTGCTTCTCTTTCAGAACCTTCCCAATGAACGCTAACGCTTCCTGTTGAAGCGAAACATAAAGTATTAGTAGTCATTATAATCAATGTTGTCAAAAATGTGATAATAATTAATTTTTTATTTTTCATTTTATCTCCTCCTTACATCTTTTTTATATCATAAAGTACGTAAATAATATAAAAAAGATATGATAAGATATGTTAATTTAGTTTTAATTTAATTGAATTCGACCAAATTAAAATTTGCTTTACTATAGACAAAGAGCATATAAACCTGATAAAATTTCATTATATTATATGAGAAAGTAGGAAGAAATAAATGAAAATAGGAATTGATATAGATGACACAACATTTTTAACAGTAAAATCAATGCTAAAATATGCAGATATTTTTGAAGAAGAAATATCTGGAATACCAACGAATAGAGACAGCTTCGGACTAATTGAAAATAGATATTATTTAAAAGCTTTATATGGTTGGGATGATGAAACCAAATTTGCTTTTTTTAATAAATATTATAAAAACGTATTAGAAGAATGTACAATGCTAGAAGATGCAGATAAAGTAATAAAGAGATTAAAAGAAAATGGAGACACGATTCACTTTATTACTGCCAGATTAATGAATATAGAAGGATGTGACACAGAAAAAATCACTAAAAAAAGTCTATCAGATTTTAATATTCCATATGACAGTTTAGATTTACATATTAGAGATAAATTAACTTTCTTTAAACAACAAGAAATAGATATATGTGTAGAAGATAGTTATGAGACATGCAGGCAAATGACCAATAATGGAATTAAGTCAATATTAATGACAACAAAAATGAATAGCGAAATAGATAATGGAGAAATCGTAAGAGTAAATAATTGGGAAGAAATATATAACGAAATAGAAAAATATAGGAAGCAAAGAAATTAAAAAACTATAAAACAATGGAACTATTATCAATCATTACATAAAAACAGTAAAATTTGACAAACCTAAGAAAAAGTAGTATAATCATAAAAGTTGTTATCGCAAGAGGCGATAAATATAATGAGATGTATATATAAAAATAAAAAAGAGATAATGGTTCGGAAAATTAAATAGAAATTGAAAACAATACAAATATTAGAGAAATATTTGTAATTGTTTTTATTTCTAGATGTTTGAAATTTAGTAAAATTAGTAGTTCTAAAAGTTATTTATAACGAATAAAAGAAAAAGTATAAATGATAAAACATATAAAGCAAGAGAGCTAAATGTGTTTTATTAAGTAGCGAATTGAATCATTAAACTCTTTATATCAAAACTAGATATAAGGAGTTTTTTATTTACAAAGTAACTATAAGCAAAGAAAATTTTATATATAGCATTAAAATAAAGAGGAGGAACGTATGGAAACAAACGAAAATAACAACTCAAATAATACACAAAATGAGAATAGAGTTGTAAACAAAAATGGAATGACAAGAAGACCAAGGGCTACAAGACAAAGAAAGCAAAATAATTATAATGAGGTAAGAAGTGCAAACAATAATCAAGAATCAAAAAGCACAAGCAATACTCAAGAAGTAAAAAAAGAAAGAACTACAGAAGGAGTTCAAGAAAAAAGACAAAGAAGAAATAACCAAAGAGTAAGAAAAGATAGAAGTTTAATAATTGCTCCAGAAACAAGATTGCAAGAAGTAAAAGAAGAAAAAGCAAATATTCAAGAAGTAAATCAAAATAACAATCAAGCAATAAAAAAATCAAGAAGAACACAAGGTGTAAGAAGAAAAAAAGATGACAATTTAGATTTTGCATTTAAAAAAGACAAATTAAAAATAATACCACTTGGAGGAATTCTTGAAATTGGTAAAAATATTACAGTATTTGAATATGGAGATGATATTGTAATAGTAGACTGCGGACTAGCTTTCCCAGAAGATGATATGCTTGGAATAGATTTAGTAATCCCAGATTTTACATACTTAGAGAGAAATCAAGATAAAATAAGAGGATTAGTAATAACACACGGCCATGAGGATCATATTGGTTCAATACCATATTTATTAAAGAAAATAAATGTACCAATTTATGCAACAAAGCTAACAGCAGGTTTGATAAGTCATAAATTAGAAGAACACAAATTATTAAGAAGTACAAAATTAAAAATAGTAAATCAAGGACAAACTATAACACTTGGAAAAATGAGAGTTGAATTCATAAGAAGTTGCCACAGTATCCCTGATGCTGTAATCCTTGGAATACACACACCAGCAGGAACAGTAGTTCATACAGGAGATTTTAAAATAGACTATACTCCAATAGATGATGAAAGAATGGACTTTGGTAGACTAGCAGAGCTTGGGAACAAAGGAGTTCTAGCACTAATGTCAGACAGTACTAATTCAGAACGTAAAGGATATACAATGTCTGAAAGTACAGTTGGAGAGGTATTTGATAAATTATTCTTCAATTGCACAAAAAGAATAGTAGTTGCAACATTTGCATCAAATGTTCATAGAGTACAGCAAATAGTAAATTCAGCAGTAGCTAATAATAGAAAAATAGCTGTATGCGGAAGAAGTATGATAAATATGATAACTACAGCTATGGAACTAGGATATATAGATGTTCCAAACAACGTATTTATCGATATAGACATGATAAAAAATTATACAGACGAACAATTAGTAATAATTACAACAGGAAGCCAAGGAGAAACAATGTCTGCATTAACAAGAATGGCAGCAGGAGAACATAGAAAAGTTACAATAACTCCTAATGACTTAGTAATTATTTCAGCAAACCCAATACCAGGAAATGAAAAATATGTTGGAAAAGTAATAGATGATTTAATGGCAATTGGAGCTGAAGTTATATACAGTTCGTTAGAAGACATACATGTTTCAGGACACGCATGCCAAGAAGAACAAAAATTAATGCTATCATTAATACGTCCAAAATACTTCATTCCAGTACATGGCGAATATAGACAATTAATCGCACATAGTGAAACAGCCAAAAAAGTTGGAATAAAGCCAGAAAATATATTCCTAACATCAAATGGAAGAATATTAGAACTAAATGAAGACGGAGCAGCATTAACAGGAACTGTACCATTTGGAAAAATAATGGTAGACGGACTTGGAGTAGGAGATGTTGGAAATATTGTTTTAAGAGATAGACAACACTTATCACAAGACGGCTTAATAATAGTAGTTATGACAATGGATTCAGCAACAGGAGAAATCGTAGCAGGTCCAGACGTTATATCAAGAGGATTTGTATATGTGCGTGAATCTGAAAACCTAATGGAAGATGTTAAAAGAATGTTAAGAGACGAAGTACACGAATTAGAGGCAGAAGGAATACGCGACTGGTCAACAATTAAATCTAAATTAAAGGACTCATTAAGAGATTATATATTTGTTAAGACAAAAAGAAATCCAATGATTTTACCAATTATTATGGAAATTTAATGTAAAATTAATTGACAGAATTATAATTTATTAGTTGATTTTTAGAAATATATTTAGTATAATATAACTACAGTTTACGAGAAATTTTCTACTTCTTGTTCTGTAAGAATCTTATAATTGTGGCTCACATTCGAGCATAAAAAATACTAGAGTATCGCAGTACTCTAGTATTTTTATGTACTAATTAAAACATCTTAAGAATAAGATATATTAAAATTAATACAATCAATCTTATAATTGTGCCCACAATTTCACCTCCTTTCGGAAGACGAGCACAAAAATATTATACTTTGAAAAAGTGAAACAATCAACAAAAATATCAAATAAATTCCAAAAAAGTTTATTTGCAATTAAATATAACTGTATACTAAGAATTAATCAAGTTTACTATTCAACTCTTCCCATTCAGTCATTTTTTCCTCAATATCATCATTTATCATCTTAATCTTATCTTGAAGTTCACCAAGTTTCACAAAATCAGAACAATTTTCAGAAGCAAGCATTTCCTGTTCCAACAATTTTATTTCAGATTCCTTTTGTTCAATCAAAGATTCAATTTTAGCAATCTTATTTTCGATACGTTTTCTCTCTTTAGCAACAAAGAATTCATTAACAGGTTTCGCATCGTTTTGCTTAGTAGAAGAAGTAGTGATAGAGATAGAAGTAGTCTCCTCTTGAGCATTTTCACAAGATTGCATATATTCTTCATAAGTCCCATTAAAATATTTAACATTACCTTTTTCAAAAATTAACAATGAATCAGCGATTTTATTTACAAAATATCTATCATGAGAAACTAAAATCAAAGTTCCAGAATATTCTTTAAGTAAATTCTCTAAAGACTCTTTTCCGATTATATCCATATGATTAGTAGGTTCATCAAGAATAAGTAAGTTAGGACCTTTTTTTAGTATTTTGCATAATTGCAAACGAACTTTTTCACCACCAGATAAAACACTAATCTCCTTAAAAACATCTTCACCAGAGAACAAAAAAGTACCTAAATCTGTTCTAAGCTGAGTAGTAGTTAAATCAGGAAAAGCCGCACTATATTCATCAAAAATAGTATGATTTGTATTTAAAAATTCAATCTGCTGATCAAAATACTGATAATTAACATGATAACCAAATTCAAACTCACCGCTAAGTTTAGGAATATCACCAATCAATGTTTTTAAAAGAGTTGATTTTCCAGTACCATTTTCACCAATAATAGCAAGTTTCTGACCTTTATATAATTCAAATGAAACTTTAGATAAGGGCTTATCGTAGCCAATTTCTAAATCTTTTGCAGACAAAACGTTATTACCACTTTGCACCTCAATATTAAAATTAGCATGAAAAGTTTTTAAATCATATTTACTAGGTTGCTTAACAAGTACCATTTGTTCAATTTTCTTTAATTTAGAAAGAGCCATTTTAGCCTTAGAAGGCTTATACCTAAATCTATCAGCAATAGTCTGTAAACGCTTAATCTCAGCTTGTTGATATTCATAATCACTAAGTTGCTTTTCATAATTCATTCTTTTTTGCACTTCAAAAGAAGCATAATTACCAGTATATCCAGTGATTGAAGCATACTCAATTTCATAAACCTTATTCACAATTTTATCTAAAAACATTCTATCATGAGAAACAATAACAGCAGCCTTAGGATAATTTTTTAAATAGTTTTCAAGCCATTGAATAGTAGTAATATCTAAATGATTAGTAGGCTCATCTAAAAGTAGAATATCAGGTTTACTAAGTAGCAAGCGCAAAAAAGCAATTTTAGTTCTTTGTCCACCAGAGAACTTATCTATTTTCTTAGACTCATCTTCTTTAGAAAAACCAAACTTTCTAAGAGCAGTTTCATATTCTTTTTTATAAACATAACCACCATCAAATTTATATGTATCTAAAGCCTTTGTATAATCTTTAATCAAAGCTTCATCAGTATTTGTTTGCAATTCTTTTTCAAGTCTTGAAATTTTTGCTTCCAACTGAACCAAAGGAGCATATGCCTTTAAAATTTCATCAAGTAAAGTCACAGAAGAATCCTCAAACTCAATCTGTTTCAAATATCCAATAACAGGAGAACCTTGTTTATAGATATTAAACTTTTGTTCACCAATACCTTGTTCAAGCATTTCATTATCAACTAATGCTTTAAGCAAAGTAGTCTTACCACTACCATTTCTACCAACAATAGCAATTTTATCTTTATCTTTTATCTCAAAATTAATTTCTTCTAATATAGTATCAGCGCCAAACGAAATTGCACCATTTACAATCTTATAATTCATGAGTTCCTCCTTAGATTTTAAAGCAATACTATTATAATATGATTTAGCAAAAACATTCAAGTTATATTGTAAACTAAAACAAAATCTGATATAATATGCACCGAAAGAATAAAAAGGAGAGATACTTATGGATTATAAAGATTTAGCAAACCTTATATTTCCAGATGCAAAGGGAATATCATATTATGAAGAAAAATATCCTGAGAGAAACTTAAAAGAAGGAGCTGTTGTAACAAGATTTGCACCAAGCCCAACAGGATTTGTACATATAGGAGGCTTATACCAAAGTTTAGTAGCTAAAAAAGTAGTAGAGCAAACTGAAGGTGTGTTCTTTGTTAGAATTGAAGATACAGACCAAAAGAGAGAAATTGAAAATGGTGCACAGCAAATATTAGACGCATTAGAAGATTATAATTTATCACCAGATGAAACAATGGGAATAGATGGTGAAGATAAGGGTACTTATGGACCATATCTTCAAAGTAAAAGAAAAGAAATATATGAAAGTTATGCTAAATACTTATTAGAACAAGGAAAGGCATATCCATGTTTCTGTTCACAAGAAGAATTAGGACAAATAAGAGAAAATCAAGAAAAAGCAAAAGAAAGAACAGGATATTATGGTAAATGGACAAAATGCAGAAACATGCCAATAGAAATGGCTGCAGAAAAGATAAAGAACGGAGATCCATATATAATTAGATTAAAATCACCAGGAAACCCAGACAAAAAAATAAAACATAAAGATGTAATAAAAGGAAATATAGAATTTCCAGAAAATGACCAAGATGTAATAATTATAAAATCTGATGGATTACCAACATATCATTTTGCACATGCAGTAGATGATCATTTAATGCATACAACACTTGTAATTCGTAGCGATGAATGGGTTGCGTCAGTTCCATTACATTTACAATTATTCTATTGCCTAGGATTCAAAGCACCTAAATATGCACATATTGCACCAATAATGAAAGAAGAAAATGGTAATAAGAGAAAACTAAGTAAAAGAAAAGATCCAGAAGCGGCAGTAAATTATTATAAAGAAGAAGGAATACCAAAGGAATCTGTTGAAGAATACTTAATGAATATTGCAAATTCAAATTTTGAAGGATGGAGAAAAGGAAACAAAGATAAAGATATTTCAGAATTCAAATTTGAATTAAACAAAATGGGTGTAAGTGGAGCACTATTTGATATGGTAAAATTACTAGACGTATCAAAAGGAGTAATATCAAGATATTCAGGAGAAGAAGTTTTACAAAATGTTTTAAAATGGTCTAAAGAATATGACGAAGAATTGTATAACCTAATTAATAATGATAGAGAATACAGCTTAAAAGTATTTAATATCGAAAGAGGAAATGCAAAACCAAGAAAAGACATCTCAAAATGGTCAGAAGTTAAAAATAGTATTTCATACATGTTTGCAGATGAATTTGCAAAAGTTACAGAATTTGAATACCAAAAAGTAACTGATGAAAATGAAATCAAAACAATTTTAACTGAATACTCAAATAACTATTTTGATATAAACGATGATAAAGATACATGGTTTAACAAAATGAAAGACTTAGCAGAAAAATTAGAATATGCAAGAGAAGTTAAAGCATATAAAGAAAATCCAGACAGCTACAAAGGTCATGTAGGAGATATAAGCACAGTAATAAGAGTAAGCCTAACAGGAAGAGCAAACACACCAGACCTTTATGAAATAATGCAAGTACTTGGAGAAAAAGAAGTTAAATCAAGAATAGAAAACAAATTAAAATAATTTTAACTAAGTCAGGTGATGAATATTTTTTGAATGTAACGAGGAAAGTATGGAATATGAAGTAAACGACATTGTCGAAACTAAAAAACAACATCCATGTGGAAGCAAGCAATGGAAAATAAAAAGAGTCGGAATTGATTTTAAATTAGAATGCCTTGGATGTGGGCACGAGATAATGATTGACCGCCAAAAAGCAATGAAAATGATAAAAAAGAAAATTAACTAATATATAAAGCAACAAAAAAGTAATGCTAGAGACCAACAAAATGTCAGATAGTATTACTTTTTTGTTGCAATTATATATTAATAAACTTCTCAATTTCTTCCCACATTTTTTCAGTATAAATTTTTCTCTCAGCAGAAAAAGGAATAAGAGTAGTAAAAGACAATCCCAAGTATTTCTTTAACCTAGAAATCTCATTGTCAACTTTTGTAACTGCAAACTTATCAGCTTTATTGCCAACAATAATAAAAGGAAGATTAGTTTTCTTTATATAATCAAGCATAAAAACATCATCATTAGTAGGGTCATGACGTATATCTACTAAAAGCACAATTAATGCAATATCCTTACACTTTTGCAAATAATCCTCAATAAATCTACCCATACTAACTTGTTCTTCTTTACTTAATTTACTATATCCATAACCAGGCAAGTCAACAAAATAGAAACCATTATCAATATTATAAAAATTAATTTGTCTAGTCTTGCCAGGAGTATTACTTGTTCTAGCTAAAGCTTTTCTGTTAAGCATAGTATTTATAAAAGAAGATTTACCAACATTAGACTTACCAACTAAAACAATTTGAGGCAAACCATTACTAGGGTATTGAGATGGCTTAACAGCAGAAATTTCAAACTTAGGATTTTTTATTATCATATATATTATTCCTTTCAAAAATAACAATTAAAAATACATATATTTTGAGCAAATTATTAACATTCTAACACATAAATACAGTAAATACAACAGCTATTTACAAATATGGTAAAATATGCTATAATATACATGCATAATTTTTTGAAGGGAGTGCAATCGATGCATACTAAAATCGGCAAGATTCGGAAAATGATCGAAACGTACGTAAAAAATCCCAACAAAGTTCCCTGCGACTACCATGCTTTCCTGGCAAGGTGCTCCCGGCTCGACGAGCTGGACACCCGCCTGAATGAGCTGGAGAACCAGGGACGGCCGGAGGATCCGGAGGAGGCTGCACTGTTCAGAGACGAAATCGATGATATCGGCAACGAGGTGAGAAAACTCACCTCGCCGATGAAGGAGGCGATTTAGTTGAAAAGCGACAGTCGAAAACAGCTGAAGTCCAATAAGTTCTTCGGAGCGAAGGGGGTGAAACTAAAATGTTAGATTCACTTCCTTCTATTTTTTTATTTGTCAAACACATACATATATGTTATAATAAAAAAAGATATGGCAAAGGGGGGAAGTATTATGGGAGCTAGACCACCAAGAACTACTTTACCTGCAAGATATAAAAGAGCTCAAAACGTAGTTGAAAATGTAAGAAAAAGTGATTTATTAAAATTAAATTTATATAGATTGTTACCATTAGATGCTAGATTTGAAAAATTAATGAGATTATATGATAGTATAAGTGACTGGAAAAAAGAATATAAAAAAGTAGAAATGAGAAAACCAGCAGCAGTCAGAACACCGCTTAATGTAGAGAATATAGAAGATGTAATTGATGGTGCAATGTATGATGATATACTAGAACTTGCACTATCAATGCATGTAGCAAATAAAATTGCACATGCCTGTGATTGGGCTATAGAAGATATAATAGAAAATTTCCTACTTAAAAAAGTTAACTCTAAAGAACTACCTGAAACAGTCCTTGAAGATGAAAATGCAACACCTATAATCAGAAAGATAGGAAGAATTTTTGACCCTGTAAACCAAGGAAATCCAAGAACTATGGATTGGCTAAGAAGAACATTAGGAGAATATGGAATAACTTCTAGAATGCTAAGAGATTTAGAGGGATGTGGACTAGAAGAATTAAACCAAATGCAAAGAAATGCATTTTATATTAAAGATTATGAAATGGAAAATGCAATAGATTTATTAAAAGATCGAGATGACATATCATATGGTAGATTTTCAACTAAAGGACCAGAGGGAAAAGAACATAGACTTGTAATAGATTTGCCTTATTATGGACAATTTTGTGTACACATGAAAACAGAAAGAAGCATAAGTGCATTAAGAAATACAAAATATGATCAAATGCACATGTATGAAACAGAAAGTGTTTTGCTAGTTGATGGAATTTCCAAATCAGCTAAAAATTTCATAAAGAAGAGAAAAGAAAGCGGCAAATCAACATTAGATAAAATGATTCCAGAACTAAGAAAAATAAGACAAGATAGGCCAAGATATGCACATTATATTGCATTAAAAATGGGAGCAACAAAACAAGAATTAGACAAACTATATGAAGGCGAAAATACAAGTAAGTCAGCAGGAAGAAAAACAGACCAAAGCGAAAGATAAAACAATCCAAAAAAGGAGGGACTGATATGATAAAATTAGAAGACCTAGAAAACATGGCAAGAAATCAGTACTTAAAATCAAAATTAGAAACATTGCTAAGCATAGAAAATGACCTAGAAAAACAATACAGAATGGCCCAAGCATTATTAGAATATATAAATGTATATTACATAACAGTAGTATCAAAAAGAAAATTAGAAGACTATAACATAATGAAAATAATAGATAATTATGCAACACTAGACGAAGAAATATTCGACCAAATGGTTGCAATAAATAGCCTATATAATCAAATAGACCAAAAAGAATACGACAAAGAAGACATAGAATACCTATTACTAAAAATAGATTATATATATGAACTACTAAAAAATAAATATGGAGAAATAAAAGATGGTGTAAAATAAATCACACCATCTATATTTTTACTTTTTAGGTTCTAATTTATCAATTCCACCCATATAAGGACGCAAAACCTCAGGAATTGTAATACTACCATCATCCTGATAATGATTTTCCAAAAATGCAATCAACATACGAGGAGGAGCGACAACAGTATTATTCAAAGTATGAGCATAATAATTTCCTTTCTCACCTTTAATTCTAATACCAAGACGTCTAGCCTGAGCATCAGTCAAATTAGAACAACTACCAACTTCAAAATATTTTTGTTGTCTAGGGCTCCAAGCCTCAACATCAACACTCTTAGCTTTCAAGTCAGCCAAATCACCACTACAACATTCCAAAGTTCTAACAGGAATATCCATACTTCTAAATAACTCAACAGTATAATTCCACATCTTTTCATACCAGTCATAGCTATCCTCAGGCTCACAAACAACAATCATTTCTTGCTTTTCAAATTGGTGAATTCTATAAACACCACGTTCCTCAATACCATGAGCACCTTTTTCTTTTCTAAAACATGGAGAATAAGAAGTCATAGTATAAGGTAGAGAAGCCTTGTCTAAAATTTGTCCCTTAAACTTTCCAATCATAGAATGTTCACTAGTACCAATTAAATATAAATCTTCACCTTCAATTTTATACATCATTGCATCCATTTCCTCGAAGCTCATAACGCCAGTAACAACATCAGAACGAATCATATAAGGAGGAATACAATAAGTAAATCCTTTATTAATCATAAAATCTCTAGCATAGCTCAAAATAGCAGAATGAAGTCTAGCAATATTTCCAACCAAATAATAAAAACCATTACCAGCGACACGTCTAGCAGCATCTAAATCAATACCAGCAAGAGACTCCATTATCTCAGTATGATATGGAATTTCGTAGCTAGGAGTGACGGGCTCACCATATTTTTTATTCTCAACATTTTCGCTATCATCTTTTCCGAACTGGAACAGACTCATGCATAATATTAGGAATTTTCATCATAATAGCTGTAACTTTTTCAGAATACTCAGCCTCTAATTTTTCATTATTAGCAAGTTCATCATTTATAGCCTTTACTTCAAGCTTTACTTTTTCAGCTTCATCTTTTTTACCAGATTGCATTAAACCACCAATTTGAGAACTCAAAGAATTTCTCTTCATTCTAAGTTCATCACCTTTTAGTTTAAGCTCTCTATTTTTATTATCAAGATCAAGAACCTCATCAACTAACTCAAGCTTATGCATCTGAAATTTTTTCTTAATATTTTCTTTAACAATATTAGGGTTTTCTCTTAAAAATTTAATATCAATCATAAAAATCTCCTTTCAGATTAAGAACGATTATACTTTTCTAAATCAGTTATTAATTCAAATCTACATTTTTGACCAGTAACATTATCAGGTCTTTCAGGTATTTCCTCCAAAAACATTTTCTCAGGACGAGTACAAATAATGCCGGAATTATCCAAATGACGATAAACAACAACTCTTTCTCGTGTTTCAGAATCAAGACCAACACAAATAACATAATAAAATGGTCCTTTAAAATGTCTATAAATTTCTCCTTCTTTAACTTCCATAAAAAATCCTTCCTTTCAAAACTCTAAAATAGCTCCAAAAACAAAACCCTTGCGTTAAAAAAACACAAGGGCGAATATCGCGGTACCACCTTAATTTATTACTCTAAAGTACTATAACCTGTACAAAAGGTCTAACTTATTAGGCTAGAAGCTAAAGAGTAGATTCATAAAATGTTTTAGACTGTTTTCACCAACCACAGACTCTCTAAATAAAATCAAAATTACTACTAATCTCTTATATTGGCTAAAATATTAACAAAACAAGTTTATCACACAATATATTAGATGTCAAATATTATCTTTCATCTTCAAGAGATTCTATAGTACAATCAAGAAATGGATTTGGAGCTCTGTGACTTTCTCTAGCTCTATCAAGCTTAGACTCAATTATTCTCTTAATACAATCATTAGGAGAAGTAATTTCTCCAGATTTAATCATTTCCATAAAACCATTTCTTTTATTAGGTTCAATATTATCAGCAATAAAAAGAATTTTAGCCAAATCACTCATGTTCTCACCACCTGCGACATGAGATACAATAGCATCATATATAGAATTAAATCTATCAGGGTCAGTATTTTCAAATTCTCGTTCAAAAAGAGCAGCACTAACTTTACCATGAGTTGCTGCCAAATTATCATAAATTTCAAAATCATATAAAGGAAGTCCATTACGAGCACAAAAAGATAACATTCCTTTTCTTGAAAAAGATTTACCAATGTCATGTAATAATGCAGCAATAACGCTATCTTCTACACACACATTCCACCTTTTAGCAAGCAATAGAGAAGTTTGAGCTACTCGAATAGAATGTTCATATTGAGTAGGATTTTTTTCACCTAAATATTTTGCTAAGACACGAAAAGCATTTTTTGCATTTAAATCTAACATATAATAACCTCCAAACACATAATAAAAAATAAATATCAACTATAACTATACTAACACAGTTTACATAAAAAAGCAAACTTTAATATTGAATTAGACAAATAAAATAATATATAATAAACACAAAAAATTAGGAGAAAAGAAAAATGAAAAAATATAAATTAGGAATGATATGTGGAAGATTTGGACACATACATAATGGACATAAGTTAATAATAGATACAGGGATAGAACTTTGTGAAAAAGTATTATTATTAATAGGTTCAAGTCAAGAAAGTCATACGTTAAGAAACCCATTCATAGCAGACTTTAGAGAAGAACTAATAAAAAAAGTATATGGAGATAATCAAAATATAAAAATAGCAAAACTACAAGATTTAACAAACGAATATGATATAACACATGATTGGGGACAATATGTAATAGATAAAACGATAGAATATGAAGGAAATAAAGCAGATTTGATAATAACTGGAAACGACGAAATGAGAAAAGGGTGGTTTTCAGAAGAACAAATGAAAGGTGTAACAGAACTCTCAATAGATAGAGAAAAAATAAAAATTTCAGCAACAGAACTTAGAGGTTATATTTTATTAAATAACAAAGAAGAATGGAAAAAATATATACCAAAAGAAATAATTACAGAATTTGAAGAAATAAGACATCACTTATTGGAAGTAGAAATATATCAAAAAATATTAAAAGAAATAGGAGAAGATAAAACGATAGAAAATTATAAAAAAATTTATGAAAAATATGAAATAGAGGATAAAGAAAGAAAAATTAGGAATATTTAAGAAATAGCATCATATAATAAATGATAGGAGGTAAATATGTACGAGTCATATATAAAAGAAGTTCCTATCATAGATTTAAGCCAAGAAGAAAGTGAAAGTTCTATAGTAAATAGCATATTAGAAGCTCAAGCTAAATTAGAGCTTGCACATAGAAACTTTGAATATGCAAGAGGAGAATTGATAGATTATTATGCATATCAAATAAAATCAGAGCAAGCTAAAATAAATTATTTACTTAGACAAGCAAAAGAAAGAAAAATAATATTAAAATAAAAAAAGCAGGAGTTCACCTGCTTTTTGATTTGATTTGATATTTGTATTTAATTTAATTAATAGAAAGTTTTTAAAACTTTTCTCAAAAATGTACTTACTCTACTGTTAAATTTAAATGTTAAAAACTCAATACTTCTAAAACTTTTTGTATATTGTATGTATATTACAATTTAGTTTTTTTACAAATAAATTAAACTTTTATATTAAAACGGTGGTTATATTTATCGGTTTATATCAATTAAATTCAAAATATATGTATTTACATTTAATTGATATAAAACAGTTTACGAATTTTCAAAAATGATTTAATATATAAAAAAAAATAATAGAAAGGAATTTTTAAAAATGAGTAAATCTAAAATGATACCAAAATTTAAAGTTATTAGTTTTGGTAATGGCGGTACTAATATGATTAATAGAATAATTGAAACAACAGATAATAAAGATATTGGTTACATATCAATTAGTACATCAAGAGCAGAATTAGGTTATTCAAATGCTAATTCTAAATTATTAATAGGAGAGAATGTTGCGAAGGGACTAGGGTGCTTTGCTGATGCAAGTATTGCAGAAAAGGCAGTAAACGAAAGTAAAAAAGAAATAATGGAATTTCTACAAAAAGAATTAAAAGATACAGATATTGTATTTATAGTAGTTGGTCTAGGAGGTGGATGTGGAATGGGAGCAACACCATTAATAACAAATATGATAAGAAAAATGGGAATTGTAACAATAGGTGTGGTTACAACTCCTTTTTCATTTGAAGGAAAAAAAAGAGCTGAACAAGCCAAAAAAGGAAAAGAAAAAATAAGTAAAAATGTAGATTTATTAATAAATCTTAATAATGATGATGTATTATATCGCAAAGAAGTAAAAAGAAGCATTGTTCAAGCATTTAAAGATGTAGACGATAGTGTAAGACAAAGTGTTCAAGAAATGATTAATACACTTTTATCTTATAATTTAGAAGATTTAAGTTATGACTATTTAAAAGAATTCATACAAGAAAAATTATATAATCAATAAATTAATCTAATATGATATTTCTGAAAACGAGAAGATATCAAGAAATAATTTTTAGAGTTAATTTAATAAATTATATATTAAAAACTAAAAAATTTATCTAAATTAATTGTGATAAAACTTGATAAATAAGTGTTTACAGAGTTTTAGTAAAAGATTTATAATTAAATTAATACTTATTATAGTATGTCTGTCATTTAGAGAATTTATTTTATTATTTTGATAAATTCTCTACCCCTATTTTAAACGAAAGGTAGTGAAAAAATGTGTATAAAAGTTGAACAGTTAGATATAAAATACAAGATAGATTTTAATACTCCAAAATTAATTGCTTTATGTGGAAGTGCTTGTACTGGTAAAACTACTATTTCAATTAAAATGGCAGAATATATAAGTTATAATAAAAATGTTCCAGTAGTATTTTTTAGTTTAGAAACTGAAAAAGAAATGATAAAAAGTAAAATTAAGAATTATAATTCAAATTTATTTATTGTGGATACTCCAGGCATATCAATAGTTGATATATATAAAACTGTAAAAGAATTGAAAAGAGATAAAGGTATAAAATTTGTTATAATTGATTATTTACAACTAATTTCTTATGATAAATCTAAATGTTTAAGTAGAGATATTGAGATAGAAAATATCTGTAAGGAATTAAAAAAATTAGTAGAAGAATTGAATATTCCTATTTTGGTTACATCTCACATATCAAGAAATTGTAACAGTATAATTGATAAAAAAGATAGATTACAAGTAATTGATGAAAAAATATTTTTAAGACAAAATATAAAGAGTTAAATTTTAAAATCAACTCTTTTTTATGTCTTTCATATCCATATTTTGAATGGCATATTTAATCATAGAATTAATAATATAATTAAACGATTTATTATTCTTTTTAGACAATTTTTCAATTATATCATAATCTTCTTCATCTACTCTAATACTTAAAGGACATTTATTTATACCACTAGGGACTTTAAAATTCATATTTACACCACTTTCTAAACCACTTTTTCATTTATTTAGTATTTTATAATTTGGTGCAGAATATGTATAGTTTAAAAAATAAACCAAAAAATAAATTAAAAAGTATTGAAATTTATAAAAAGATATAATATAATAAAATAAATTTATTCAGATAGGAGTGAAAAAAATGAAATTAAAAACAAATTTTAAAGTTTTATTAGTATTTGGAATAATTTTTGTAGCATTTTTATTATTCAATACTAACCAAGTACAAGCAAGTACAATGGCAAAAGGAAATATCTATAAGGCAGATACACATGAAGAACTTAATAAAAAAATGGGGATAAATGGAGAATGGTATGATTTTATTGAACCAGGTTCTAAATATGGTGATAATATAAATAAATATTATGTTTATACGGATAAGCCTACATATACATTAGACATAAGACTTTCAGATGAGAAAGGATTAGATTTAACAGACTATATAGGTTTAGAACAAATGGCTGGTATTGAAGGAAGATATGAAGAAAATGCTAATGTACAAAATAAAGATATATATTTAACTTTTTTAGTTAAAAGTAATCATGGAGAAGATTATGTTGATTTAGGAAATAGTATAATAATTGATGGTTTAGGAACATTTATAAAGAAAACTAATTTGGAAACTGGTTTTAATAAAAATGGTGAGATGACTAGATATCAACCTGTTGGTTATCAAATGAAAATTACAGATACAAGTATATTTAATAATAAGTATCTTGGATTTGATATTGAAATTCAAACAGATGATATGACAAAAATAGTTACTGGTTTTTATCAAGTTAATATTGTAAAAGAAGAAGAAAAACCTAATACAATTACATCAGTTGACAAAGAAAATAATGTTAATTTAGGAATCACAGGTAATATTTCAGATGGTGCTAAAATAACGACAAAGGAAATAGTAAAAGATTCAGATACACATTTATCTATGCAAAGTTATATAAATAATCATTTATCTATGGAACGTGAAGAATATAAATTTGTATTTATGAGAGATATAAAAATAGAAAATGGAACATTTAATGGAAAACTAACAATGACATTTGATATTGGAGAACAATATAATGGACAAAAATGTGTAGTATTACATAAGAAAAATAATGGAGAATATGAACAATTTAATTCTACAATAGAAAATGGTAAGGCAACAATAGAAGTTACAGAATTATCTCCTTTTGCAATACTAATTGCAGAAACAAAACAAGAAAATGATACATCAACAGAGACAACAAAGCCAGCAGAAACAACTACAACAAATAAAGGAGAAAAAGACGAAACTCCAAAAACTGGTACAGTAGATATAATAGGTTATGTATTAGGAGTAACATTGTTAACAGGTGTAGGAATAGTAGAATTAAAGAAAAGATTAAAATAATTTGTTATAATATAGGGGTAGTGATTTAAGAATTACTACTCCATTTTAATAAGAAAGGTTATTAATAGAAATGAAATCAAGACATAGTAAAAAATCGAATAATAAATTAAAAAAAATAGTTTTATTATTGTTAATTGTAGTTTTTGTTTGTGGTATTGGTTATACGATTTATTATTTATATAATAGTTATAAGGACAAAAAGGATAATACCAATATACTTAATAATGTTATAGTTGACGATACACCAGTTACAGAAGAAAAGACAGAAAAAATGTTACAATTAGAAGAATTACAAAAAGAAAATAATGAAATTATAGGTTGGTTAGAAATTGAAGATACAAATATTAATTTACCAGTATGTCAGACAACAGATAATGACTTTTATTTGACACATAATTATAAAAAAGAAAAGTCAAAAGGTGGTAGTTTGTTTTTAGATAAAGATTTTGATTTAATAAATGGTAGTTCCAATTATTTAATATATGGTCATAGAAATACACAAGGGTTAATGTTTGAAGATTTATTGAAATATAGTAAAGAAGATTTTTACAATAACCATAAGACAATAAAATTCACTACAAATAAAGACGATAGTATATACGAAATAATATCAGTTTTCTATTCTAGGGTTTATTATAAAAAAGAAAAAGATGTTTTTAGATATTATAATTTTGTTAATGCCAATAATGAAGAAGAATATAACGATTTCGTTAATAATTGTAAAAAATCAAGTATTTATGATACTGGTGTAACGGCTAACTATGGAGATCAACTTTTGACATTGTCGACTTGTGAATATAGTCAAGAAGATGGAAGATTTGTTGTAGTGGCTAAAAAAGTAAATAATTAATATATCAGAAAGTATCTAGGTTAAATTTTAGATACTTTTTTAGATTTTATTAATGGAATTATATTATTAAGAATTTTAGATTATTCTCGTAATTGATTTTTATTTTAAAATTCTTTTTATATCTTCAAGTTCTATCTCAATTCTTCGTATTATCTCCATAACAACATCTCGTTCAATTTCTTCACTAGTCATATCATTAAAAGATTTTATATTTTTAGATTTGTATTTTTTTATTATTCTGTTCATTGTTAATTCCCCCTATTTTATTTTTATTATATATAGTCTATATGGGAGTTATTTATTTTAATGTGTTTGTTGATAATATCTGACAAAATTATAAAATTTAGTTCGTTTTAAATTAAGGTTTTCCATAGTTGTTTTGGCTGTCTGTTCGTTGTTTTTCCACTTTTTATATTCGGTTTCAAAATTAATAGGAATTGAAATAGTTGGTCTCCCGAATTTAGTTCCTTTGGACTTGGCTATTTCAATTCCTTCCTTTTGTCTTGTTTTTATATTTTTTCTTTCATTTTCTGCTACAAAAGATAAGACTTGTAAAACTAGGTCTGATATAAAATTTCCTAATAAGTCTTTATATTGTCTAGTATCAAGTATAGGCATATCTAGTACAACTATATCTGTTTGTAGGTCTTGTGTAAGTTCTCTCCACTCTTTTTGAATTTCTTTATAATTTCTTCCTAATCTGTCTATTGATTTAATGATAAGTACATTGTTAGTTGTTCTTTTTAAAATTCGTTTAAGTAGCTGATATTCTTCTCTGTTAAAGTCTTTTCCACTTGCTTTGTCAATAAATATGTTTTCTTGTGGTACTCCAAAATTAATTATTGATTCCACTTGTCTATCTTCTTTTTGGTGTTTGGTGGATACCCTACAATATCCATAATAATTTATTTTGTTTTCTGTATCTGTTGTGTTAGTTAGTGTTTCTGTTTTTTCCATAATAGTTCTACTCCTTTTTTATTAATATATAAGGTTTTGTTGTAAATGTAAATAACGGTTGTTCAAAAAAGTTTAAAATATTATGAATATGTTCCAAAAGTGGTCTATATAGGTTATTGAATAGAGATTTTATATTGTTTTGTGGTGTTCTTAAAATTATAGTTTCTTGAATAGTGATATATATGTTATTTTTTGTTGTTACTGTTGCTATTGGATTATTTATTTTTTTATAGGGAAAATTATATTAAACAGTTTTATTATAAAGTTAATAAGTAAAAGATTACTTGTATTGTTCATCATCATATTTCTTTTTGGCTTCCTTCCATGCAAAATATTCTTTAGAATCATATTTTTTATTTTCTTCACTGCACTTTTTACAATATTTTTGATTATTGGTAATTCTTATTGTTGCTATACCACATTTTTGACAAACAATAATTTTATCTGTTGAAATATCGTTTAATAGATTATATATCATTTCATATAACACATAAGCATACCAGTCATTGCAAATTAAAGAAAAAGAAAAAAGATTTTCTGCATAATTCTTAGTTTTTTTATAATATTCTAAATCTAACTTTATATTAGTATTTTTTAAAAGATATTGTTTTAATTCTTCATGTATCTTTGGTAATAAAGTTTCTTTACTAAGATTAGAAATATTTATATATTTCATAAGCTCTTTGATTTCTTCTGTAATTTCACATTTATAAATTATAGCATTATATAGTTTGTAAAATATATAAGATTTAAGTATTATACTTGCAAGATAATTAATATCATTTTTAGAAAGCACTACTACTGACTTATTTTCAAGATAAGGTCTTTTAGAATATGCAAGTGAAAATCCTCCGTTTTCAAAATACTTATGTATTGTTTCAAAAATACTATTTTGATATCCAACAGAAATATCATTATTTTCTAAGATATCTTTAGGTGTTAAACTCATTAATTTTCTACCATATTTATTTATTTTGTATGTCATTATTCCTTCAAAAGTTAAATATTTTTCTATTTTTTCATGATTTAATATCAAACAATTATGAGCATATGGTGTTACCGTATCATATCCACTTGCTTTAAATTGCATTTGTTCAATTTTCATATCTAAATATCTCCTTTTTATAATATATTTTCAGACTTTTTTAGAAATTATAATACCTTTTTTCTTTATTTTCAAGATAAAAACCGAATAAATATTTTTTTGTTTGTATATAGAAAAGAGACGTTATATATATTATGAGCTCAAAAATGATAAAAGGAGAAAATTATGTTTAACACAAGTTAAGTTTTAATAAAAGATTTTTAAATAAAAAAATATTAAAAGGAGGTATCCATTATGGAAATATTATTAATGGAAAAAAAGTACAACTTAGTCCAAACTTTAAATAAAAAAATAGATGAATATACGTACGTAGATAAATTTAACAGACCTATGTACATAAGATATGAGATTTTAAAAGGTAACTATTTTAATTTAGATGTAAGAACTAAAAAGGAAAAGAAAAATCTATCTGCTCCACTCTTATATAACTTATATAACGTTTTAGAGACTATTAAGTTAGGAAGAACAGTAGTAATTGTAGAAAATGAAAAAATAGCTGACTACATAAATAAAAAATATAAGATAGTAGCTTGTACTACAATTCTAAATGGAATTGATACAGATAATATTTCAGATAAAATGTTAGAACTATTTAGAGACTCAAACGTTATTATTTTATCTTATTATAAAGATAGTCATGAAAAATTAATGGACAAGTTATCAGCAGTTACTAATAGTATAAGAACGATTAATGTTAATACTAATGATGGAACTGATGATACAAGACAAGTTCATAAATTATGTAGAATTATGAACGAGTTTAAAAGAATTATGGATAAGGGGGAATAAAAAATGCTAGATACAGTTAGGTTATTAGTAAATGTTCAACCATTTTTAGTAAATTGGTCATTGTTTAAAAGTTGTAAAGATTTCTCTATGTGGTGTCAATTAGAGAATATAATGTTTCGTTATTATCCAGTTTCTAATTATCTGCTTATTAATACTAATGCTCATAAAGTACTAAAAAAAGATAATATTGGCTTAAATGACTATTTAGATTATATTGATAAGGTTAGAAAAGTTACTGACAGGGTTCTGCTTACTAAAGATTATAAGCTTATGGCTAATAGGGTGGACTATTATGTTGATGTTAAGTTAAATCCAGATGAAAAAAGAATTTTTATGAAGTTATTACATAAACACGATTTATCATATAAATATGCCAAATCAAAGGAAATATATGATACGAGTGTACATTTAAATAATAAGAGTGGCTCATTTAATATCAATATTTATGATAAATTTGTCGAGTCTGGGTTAGAGAAATTTGATGGTGTAGTAAGATTTGAAATTCAAAATAAAAAGGCTCTAATAAAAAGAAATTTAGTAAAATGCGGTATTCCTATGGATTTACAAGAATATTGGACTAAATCTAGTTTTTACGAGTGGTATATCAAGACTTTGAAGGGATATCTGTATAGTGGAGACTATTATAAAATTAATAAAGTTAAAGATATTGTTATGAATTCATCTTATGGTAAGGTAAAAAAAGAAAATATTGTCAAATTTGTTGAAATGGTTAATCTTGTTGGAATGGAAAATGTAAAAAAACAGATAAATAGGAACACGATTAAAGAATATATTGCTATTCTTAATGAACTAGGTGTTAGTCCTTATTGTATAGATGACAATGAGACAATAGACTTTATAGAAAATATGTTAAAAAGGATTATAGGTATCAGTAATGAGAAATATTTTAACATAAGTGGCTGAAAAGTTATTAAATTACTTTATTTTTATTAATTTTACATTAGTTTTATATATTAATATTAATAAAGTAAAAAAACATAAAAAAGAAGAAAGAAAAATAATTACAGAATTAAACGAGAGATTAATAATGACACACCAATTAATAAAATTATATATTTGAAATAAAAATTATTCGATTTTAATTCTCGTTTCAATCTGATTAATCAGAAAGGAACGAATAAAAATGAATATTGAAAATAAAAAATTAGAAAAACAAAATATTAGCATCAAGGAAACTGCAAGAATTATGGGTAAATCAGAGCAATTTGTAAGAATTCGGACTTCAAAGAGGCATATTGCCTTTTGGTGTAGCAATGAAAATGCCTAATAGAAAATCTTATACATATTATATAGCACCTAATGCTTTATATGAATATTTAAAAATAAAGTAATTCAAGCTATTTACATTGATTAAGATAAGATTTAATATTAAAAATAATTTTTAAGAAAGGGGGGGAAAACAAAAGTGCGTTTACCTAATCGGATTTCGGCTCTGTAATTGAATTGAAAGGAAATCGTAGGAATAAATACCAAGCACGAATAACTATTCGGATTTACAGATGAAGGAAAGCAACAATATAAAACGATAGGATTTTTTAAAACTCGAAAGGAATGTATAGATGCTTTATCAAACTACCACACTAATCCATATGATATTGATAAAGCTAAAGCAACATTTAAAGATATATATGATAGATGGTCACAAGAACATTTTAAAAATGTAAGTGATACATCAGTAGACCATTATAAAAGAGCTTTCAGATATTGTAAAGAACTTCATAATATGAGATTTATTGACATTAGAACTGCACATTTACAAGGAGTTATAGACAATATGAATAGAAATTATCCAACTAAAAGAACAGTACGATTATTGATGTCTCAATTATTTCACTTTGCAATAAAACAAGATTTAGTAGAAAAAGAATATCCTAGATATGTATCACTTGGAAAGACAAATGAAAAACAAGAAAAGAAGATATTTACCAAAGAAGAAATTGATAAATTGTTTAAATATGTTGGAACATTACCATATATTGATTGTGTGTTAATAATGATATTTACTTGTATGAGAGTAGGAGAATTACTTACAATAGAAACCAAAAATGTATTTCTTAAAGAGAGATATATGATAGGACGGAATAAAAACTGTAAATGGGAAAAATAGAATTATTCCTATAAATAAAAAAATATTACCATTTATAGAACAACATTATAATCCAGATAAAAAATATTTAATTAATAATGAATTTGGAGAAAAAATGACATATCAAAATTTTAGGAGAGAGTACTATAACAATGCAATGGAAAAGTTGAAAATGGTACATACTCCCCACGAGTGCAGACACACACGGAATTAGTCTTCTCGACTCGGCAGGTGCAAATCCACTTTGTGTTAAAAGAATTGTACGGACATTCGGCAAGAGATATAACGGCAGATGTCTATACACATAAGACACTTGAAGAATTAATCGAAACAATAGATTTGATTTAATTTTTTTTGAAAGTATCAGTATATTATAAGTATATTGCTCGTATATTATAAATGATTTTGATTGGAAATTGATGAACATTATTGAGAAGTTAGGCAAATAAAAGGAAGAGTTACTCTCTGTAAGAGAATAGCTCTTCTTATTGATTTGATTTGATTTAATATTTGTATTATTTTTTTCTTTGTAATTACTCAACAGTAACTGATTTTGCTAAATTTCTTGGTTTATCAACATCCAAGCCTTTTTCCTTAGAAATATAATAAGCAAAAAGTTGAAGAGGAATAACTGATAAAACAGGAGAGATAAGAGGATTTGTTTCAGGAATAGTTATCATACAAGCATAATCCTTATCATCCAATTTTTGATTAGTTACAACTAAAGCTTTAGCACCTCTTGTAATAACTTCTTGTAAATTACTAATTGTTTTTGGAGTTAAGCTAGGGTCAGTCATAAGAGCGACAACAGTAATACCATTTTCTATTAATGCAATAGAACCATGTTTTAACTCACCAGCAGCATATGCATCAGAGTGAATATATGAAATTTCTTTTAATTTTAAAGAAGCTTCAAGAGCAGCAGCTTGATCAATACCTCTACCTAAGAAGAACACATCTTTTTCTTTATAGACACGATTTGCAAAATCTTTAATAATATCAACATTTTTTAAAGTTTCCTCAACTTGTGAAGGTAAATTTAAAATATCTTTTTTAAGTTCAAGAATCATGTCTGAATGAATTCCTAATATTTCAGCAAAATAAATTGCTAAAATAGATAATAAAACAACTTGAGAAGTATAAGCTTTAGTTGAAGCAACAGCTATTTCAGGTCCAGCATGAGTATATACTGTATAATCAGCTTCTCTTGTAATAGAACTTCCTATTACATTTGAAACAGCAATAGTTTTAGCTCCTTTTGATTTAGAAAGTTTCAAAGCAGCAATAGTATCAGCTGTTTCACCTGATTGACTAATGAAAATAACTAAAGTTTTCTCATTTATTAATGGATCTCTATATCTAAATTCAGAAGCAACATCAACCTCAGTTGGAATATTGCAAAGTTTTTCAAATATAGCTTTTGTAGCAAGACCAGCATGCATAGCAGTACCACAAGCTACAATATAAATTCTATTTAATGATTTTAAATAATCAGCTGTCAAATCCTCTAAACCTTCAATTGAACAAGTTCCATCTTGAGCAAGTTTAGAACCAATAGTTTCTCTAACTGATTTTGGTTGTTCATAAATTTCTTTCAACATGAAATCAGCATAACCATCTTTTTCAGCAGCAGAAGAATTCCAATCAATATTAACCAACTCTTTTTTTATTGGTTCTAAATCAGAGTTATAAAATTCTGCTGAATTTTTAGACAAAATAACATATTCATAATCATTTAATAAATAAAAATCTTTTGTATAAGAAAGAATAGCTGGAATATCAGAACTGATATAATTTTCTGTATCAGTTTTTCCAATAACCAATGGACTATCTTTTCTAACAATAATCATTTTTTCAGGAAGATAAGAAGAAATAATTTCTAATGCAAAACTTCCATGTAATTCCTTACAAGCTGAAATAACAGCTCTTAAAACTTTTTTATCATCATTTTTATCATCTTTTGAATAATAATAATCAATTAAATTAGGAATAACTTCTGTATCTGTTTGAGAATAAAAAGTATATCCATTTTTCATTAAAAATTCTCTAAGCTCATTATAATTTTCAATAATACCATTATGTACAACAGCAAATTTACTTTTGTTATCAGTATGAGGATGAGAATTTTCAGTAGATGGCTTACCATGAGTAGCCCATCTAGTGTGAGCAATACCAATAGTTCCTTCAAGAGAATCTATACCTGAAACTTTTTCAAGTTCAGCAACTCTACCTTTATTTTTAATAACACTAATATCAGTGCCTTCCAAAGTTGCAACTCCAGCAGAGTCATAACCTCTATATTCAAGTCTTGAAAGACCATTTATTAATATAGGTTTTGCTTTTTTATTACCTATATAGCCTACTATACCACACATAATATACCTCCTTAGTAGAATAGTCGATATCCAGTTTTAGATATCTTTTTTAGAATATTATGTGAAAAAATACATTTACGTGAAAAAATTATTGTTCTAATATTACTACTAGTTTTTGAACTTTTCCTAATGACAGTAACATGCCATAGAGTACCCGCCGAAAAAATCGATAAACTCTAACCTCGTCGAACATCTTAAGTTTCAATAATAGCTTGAAATCAAGTGTTCCTGGCGCTTAATATAAAACAAACTAACCTCCTTTTCTTTTTATTCTTTATATTTATTCACATTGTTTCTATATATTACTATAAAAGAAAAAAAAATGCAAATTAAATATAATAAAAAGATACAATTTTAAAATTTTGTAGTGTAAAAAATGTTGAAAAAACAACGCATATATGATAAAATGCAATCGTAAAGGAGAAACAGTCCCAAAAGCAAAAGGGGGAATTAATATGGGAAAAAACATAGAAATCGATGGAAGAAAAATAGGCGACGACTATGACCCAGTGATAATCGCAGAAATAGGCATAAATCATGAAGGGAGTTTAGAAGTCGCAAAAGCAATGGTAGACGCTGCATGCGACGCTAGAATTGAGATAATAAAACATCAAACACACATTCCAGATGAAGAATTAAGTCCATTGGCTAAAGAAATGAAAATGATTGATATAGATGACATGAATTTATATGAATCATTAAAAAAGATTTGCCTAACTGAGGATGAAGAAAGACAGCTAAAAGAATATGTAGAAAATAAGGGAATGATTTTTATATCAGCACCGTTCTCCTTTGCGGCAGTAGATAGATTAGAAAGAATGGGAATTAAAGCATATAAAATTAGCTCGTCACAGATGAACAATTATCCATTAGTTGAGTATGTAGCAAGTACACGAAAACCAATAATAATGTCAACAGGAATGAACGATATTGAAGGTGTAAGAAAAGCTATAAAAACTATCGAAAGGTATCATGAAAATTACGCAATATTACATTGCACAAATATATATCCAACACCAGCAGACAAGGTAAGACTAAATGCAATGTTGGAATTAAAGGAAAATTTTCCAGATAGAATTGTAGGTTTATCAGACCATACACTAAACAATAATTCATCATATGCGGCACTAGCACTTGGTGCATCAATAATAGAAAGACATTTTACAGATAGAAAAGATAGACCAGGAAAAGACATCCCTTGGTCAATGACGCCTGAGGAAGCAAAAGAGCTTATATCATATAGTAAAGATATTTTAAAAATGAAACAAGGCAAAAAACAAGCATTACAAGAAGAAAATGAATTCAAAGAACTTACATTTACAGTAGTAACTAAAAGACCAATACGCAAAGGTTCAATAATAACTAGAGATGACTTAACGACTAAAGGACCAAATAAATCAGGAATACCAGCAGAAGACTTATATAAGGTCGTATGGAAAAAAGCAGCAAAGGATATAAAAGAGAACCATCATTTGCAGTGGGAGGATATATGTTAACAGGTAGAAGGGTATGGTAAAACATACCCTTTTTAAAGTAGTAAAGGAGGAAAAATATTTATGAAATTAAAAACATTAATAAACGAGCAAGAACTACAAAAAAGAATTGTAGAGCTAGGAGAGCAAATAACCAAAGACTATGAAAATAAAGAAATAGTTATAATTTGCGTACTAAGAGGAGCAGCATATTTTGCAATAGACCTTTCAAAACATATAAACAGTAATAGTTTATTAATGGAATTTATTCAAGTTTCAAGTTATGGAAAAAATAAAGAAACAACAGGAGAACTAACAATAAAAAAAGACTTAGATATAGACATAAAAGGAAAAAATGTAATAATAGTAGAAGATATTATAGATTCTGGAATAACAATGGAAACACTAAAAAAATATTTATTAACAAAAGAACCAGAAAGCTTGAAAATATGTACTTTACTAAATAAAAAAGAAAGAAGAAAAGTCCAAATAGAAGCAGATTATGTTGGATTTGAAATTCCAAATAAATTTGTGTTAGGATACGGACTAGATTATGAAGAATACTACAGAAATTTACCATATGTAGCATATAGCGAGGATTAAAATGTTTGATATAGAAGCAGAAATTAAGAAATTACCAGCAAAACCTGGTGTATATATAATGAGAAATAAAGATGATGATATCATATACGTTGGAAAAGCGATATCACTTAAAAATAGAGTAACACAGTATTTTAGAAAAACAAACAAAACACAAAGAATTTTAAATATGGTATCACTCATAGACCATTTTGAATACATAGTATGTGACAACGAAGCAGAAGCATTAATTTTAGAGTGTAATTTGATAAAAGAAAACAGACCTAAATTCAATGTTTTATTAAAAGATGACAAAACATATCCATATATACGAATAGGACTAAAAGAAGAATATCCAAGTATATATATTACAAGAAAAATTCAAAATGATGGAGCCAAATATTTCGGACCATATGCAAATCCAGGTGCAGCAAGAGAGATGCTTTCTTTTATAAAAGAAAAATTTCAAATAAGACAATGTAAAACATTTAAATTTCAAGATAGGGCATGCCTTAATTACCATATAAAAAAATGTTTAGCACCATGTATGAAATATGTTTCTAGAGAAGAATATATGATACAAATAAATCAAATAATAATGCTTCTTGAAGGAAAGACTCAAAAAATAATGAAACAACTAGAAGACGAGATGAAAAAAGCATCTCAAAATTTAGAATTTGAAAAAGCAGCAAACATAAGAGACAGAATGCTAGCAATAGAAAGAATTTCAGCAAAGCAAAAAGTATCAAATATTTCAGAAAACAATATAGACGTAATTGGATTATATAAAAATGAAATATCAGTTTGTATAGAGGTATTTTATGTTCGTGGAAGTAAAATGATAGATAGAGAACACTACTTTTTTGATGGGCTTAAAGATATGGAAAATGCTGAAATTCTATCTGGATTTATCAAACAATTATACATGGGAAAACTAGAATTTCCAAATAAAATAATGATACAAGAAAATATTGAAGATAAAGAAGCCATAGAAGAATGGCTAACTAAACAAGCTGGAAGAAAAGTAGAAGTGAAAGCGCCACAAAAAGGTGAAAAACTAAGATTTGTTGAAATGGCTCAAAAAAACGCAGAAATAACATTAGAAAATAAATCTAAAGATAAATTTGAAATTTTAAGAGAATTAAAAGAAGTATTGAATTTAGAAAAATTGCCATATAAAATTGAAAGTTTTGATATTTCAAACATTTCAGGAACTCATATTGTTGCAGGAATGTGTGTAGCGCAAGCAGGAATAATAAAACGTAATTTATCTAGAAGATTTAGAATAAAAAATGTATTTGGGCAAGACGACCCAAGATGTACAGAAGAAGTTGTTACAAGAAGATTAAAACATTCATTAGAAAATCCTAAAGGTGGATTTGGAGAGTTGCCAGATTTAATATTAGCAGATGGCGGAATAACACAAATTAAAGCTATTAAAAGAGCATTGCAGGTTTACGATTTAGAAAATAAGATACCTGTATATGGAATGGTAAAAGACGACAAACACTCTACTAGAGCATTAATTGACGAAAACAGAAAAGAGTTTGAGATATCAGAAAACCTATTTTTCTTTATAACTAATCTTCAAAATGAAGTTCATAATACAGCAATAGAATATCATAGAAAACTAAGAGAAGCGGCTATGACTAAATCAGAATTAGACGATATAGAAGGAATAGGAAAAGCAAAAAGAGAGGCATTATTAAAACATTTTGGTACAATTCAAAAAATAAAAGAGGCTTCAATTGAAGAATTAATGGAAGTAAAAGGCATAAGTAAGACATTAGCAGAACAACTAAAACAAATGTAGTTTTGACTAATTTACATAATAGTGGTATAATAATGTTATCAATTTGTTGAAGCACGAATAAAGGAGAGTTAATCATGAAAAAAGTTTATGAGACCCTGAAATTTGTGCTAAGAGCGATTCTGTTCGCTTTCATTCTGGTGAACCTGAGTAAGATCTGGGGCATCCTGTCCAACGTCTTTACCTGGTGCACCACAACTGACCTCGGTTACGTGTGGGTTATCAACATCGCCGCCGGTGCGATTGTCGCAGGGCTGATTGGCCTGGCAACCCGCAAGTATCGGGAACAGTACACTATAGCTATAACCGTTGTCAAAACCATCGTATTCGCCCTGGTTGTCTTGATTATTGAGTGCTTTATCTGGCATCTGAAAGATAGCTGGGAAATTCTCAAAGCACCGATAGCCACGTCGGACATCATCCTGGCACTGCTTGGACTTGTAGCAGCTACGCTGTCGTTTGTCTGGCACCTGAGAGGGGTAAATTATGACGATGACGACTACTATGAGGACAGAAGTCCAAGAAAGGGTAGAGGCCCCAGAGAGGACGAACCTCCCAAAGAAGAGGACGGAGAAACTGGAGGCAGTTCAGAAGGCGGTGGCGGATTTGACTGGGGAAGAGGCTCTGCTGAGTAGTTCCAAAAGGACACAGCAGAAACAAGTAACTTACAACAACAAGCTTCGACAATTGATTAAGCAAATGACCTGTTTCTGAAAGGAGACAGGTCGATTGCATTTATACGAAAGTAATTTATCACAGAAACAATATATTTTTATATTTGATATATTGTTACTAAGGAAAAAACAAATAATATTGAAAAATGCAGTTAAAATATGTTAAAATAAACAAGTATATAAGTCATATTACTCATCTACTTGAATATATTATTATAAGTAGAAAGGAGAATACAAATGACAAAAAGCAAAATTTTAAAATATATGATAATTTTAGCAGGAGTGCTAATGACTGTAAATTTTGTACTTATATACAATTTTTATAAATTAATAACAATGTTATAAATACCATATGGAGGAAAAATGGAAATAATAGTTGGACAATTATCTGGATTTTGTTTTGGAGTAAATAATGCAGTAACAAAAGCATTAGAATTAATAGAAAATAAAGAAAACGTGTATTGTTTAGGAGAATTAATACATAACAAAGGAATAAATGCCAATTTAGAGAAACATGGAGTTAAGATAGTAGAGAAAATAGAAGAAGTACCATGTGGTGCAAAATTAATTATACGAGCACATGGGGTTCCACCAGAGGTTTATGAAAAAGCAAGAAATAATCAAAATGAACTATATGATTATACATGTCCAAATGTAATAAAAATACATAATCAAGTAAAGGAAAATAGGCAAAACAATTACATATTTATTTTAGGAGGAAAGAAACATCCAGAAGCAATAGGACACCAAGGATTTAGCGGAAATAATTCATTTATTATAGAAACGGAAGATGATATAGAAGAAGCAATTTCAAAGCTAAAAAACAGCAAGATGAAAAGCTTATATATAGTGGCCCAAACAACATTTTCAGTTACAAAGTTTGAGAAAATCGTAAATGAAATATCAGAAAAATTGAATGGATATGAAATAGAAATAAATAAAAGCATATGTGCAACAACTCAAAATAGACAAGCTGAAGCAGAAGAGCTATCAAAAAAAGTTGATTACATGATAATAATTGGCGGAAAAAACAGCGCAAACACAATAAAATTATATGAAATATCAAAAAAAAATTGTCCAAGTATGCATATAGAGAATAAAGACGAATTAAATTTAGAAGAAATAAAAAAACACAACAAAATTGGAATAACAGCTGGAGCGTCAACTCCAAAAGAAAATATACAAGAAGTTGTACAAATTTTAGAGGAGATAAAATAAAATGAATATAGCAAATGAGTGGGAAGATTATAAAATTATAGATATGGCAAACGGAGAAAAATTAGAGAAATGGGGAAATATAACATTAGTAAGGCCAGACCCACAAATCATCTGGAAAGACAAAAGCTTTCCAGAAAAATGGAATCAAGCAAATG
The DNA here is from genome assembly GCA_948465565.1 of uncultured Clostridium sp. GTDB lineage: Bacteria > Bacillota > Clostridia > TANB77 > CAG-508 > UMGS1994. The sequence goes on along the minus strand of CAOJXR010000002.1, from coordinate 46,628 downwards.
CAAGATATAACAGAAGCAACACTGGTGGAGGAGCATGGGAATATAAAAAAAGATTACCAGAAAGTTGGCAAATAAAATATAAAGATTTAACATTTAATATAAAACCAATGGGATTTAAACACACAGGATTGTTTCCCGAACAAGCAGTTAACTGGGATTGGATGATTTCAAAAATAAAAAATAGCAAAAGAGAAATAAAAGTATTAAATCTATTTGCATATACAGGAGGTGCAACGGTAGCGTGTCTTAGCGCAGGAGCATCTGTTTGTCATGTTGATTCATCTAAAGGAATGACTAGTTGGGCAAAAGAAAATGTAGAAAGTTCAGGACTAAGGGAAAGACCAGTAAGATTTATAATAGATGATGTTATAAAATTCGTACAAAGAGAAATTAGGCGTGGAAATAAATACGATGCAATAGTAATGGATCCACCTTCTTATGGAAGAGGAAAAAACGGTGAAGTCTGGCAATTTGAAAACAATATAGCAGACTTAGTTGAACTATGTACACGGAGTTCTAAGTGATAATCCACTATTTTTCTTAATAAATTCATATACAACAGGAATATCAAGTAGAGTATTAGAAAATTTATTACAACTAAACATGAAAAAATATAATGGAAAAATTATGTCTGGAGAAATTGGATTACCTATGGCAAATTCAAAGTTAGTGTTACCATGTGGAATATATGGACGTTGGGAAAATTAAAATAAGGAAATAAAAATGGAAAATTTAAAAGTATTATTTGAAGATAATCACATAATAGTAGTAGAAAAACCAGTAAACATACCGTCGCAAGGAGATAAAACTGGTGACGTTGACATGCTAACAATAATAAAAAAATATTTAATAGAAAAATACAACAAGCCAGGTGATGCGTATTTAGGATTAGTACATAGACTAGATAGACCAACTGGTGGAGTTATGGTATTTGCCAAAACTTCAAAAGCTGCTAGCAGACTAAGTGAGCAAATTCGAAATAAAGAATTCGAAAAAGAATATTTAGTAATTGCTGATGGAAAATTTGAAGAGCCTACAGGAATATATGAAGACTACTTATGGAAAAATGAAAAAAATAATATTAGTAAAATTGTAGATGAAAAAAGTAAAAATGCTAAAATAGCAAAATTGGATTACAAAGTAGTAAAATACAATGAAGAAACGAATCTTTCTCTAGTAAAAGTTAAGTTACATACAGGAAGACACCATCAAATAAGAGTACAACTTTCAGGAAGAAACCATAGCATTTATGGAGACCAAAAGTATGGAACACGAGGAAGAGGAAAACAGCTATGCTTGTGGGCATATAAATTAACAATAAATCACCCAACAACAAAAGAAAAAATGACATTTGAATGTTATCCAAAAGCCGAGGGCAGTTGGAGCATATTAAAAAATGAATAAAGAATATAAACGATAAATGAAAAGATATAATATAGTATGACACGCAGTTTGGGAGTATTTTCGAAGAAAATGCGACCAGCAAGGAGTGCTATATTATATCTTTTCATTTATCAATTTATATAAATTATTAATAATAAATCTGCAACTGCTGCCTAAACACATCCTTTTTAACAGAAGTATTCAACTTAATATTATCATAATGTTTCAAAATCTTTTTAACCTTCCATAAACCCAAACCACTATTTTGAGGTTTAGTAGAAAAGTCCTTTTTAAAAATCTTAGAAGTATTAATACCAGAACCATCACAAGAATTCTCAATAGAAATAGAATCAAAATGATTTATAGAATCTTTATAAATTAAAATATTTATATTCTTTTGAGAAGCACTACTAGCAGCTTCAATACTATTATCTAAGAAAATACCAAGAATACGAGTAAACTCATAAATATCCATATTTATAGTATTAAAATCAAGTAAAGACTCAATATTCATATCAATACCAAGCTTTTTAGCCTTAAAAAATTTATTACTAATTAAAGCAAGAACAGGAGGACTATTAAAAACATCTTTATTTAATAGAGAAAGCCTTTTTATATCATTACATTCTTTAAAAATACTTGAATAATAACATTTCAATCCATTCAAATCATCAGTGGATAAGTAACCACCAATAGATTGCATAATATTGGAAAAATCATGTTTAAATTCACGAATTCCATCATAAGAATTTTCAAGCCTAATATAAGATAGTTTTTCAGATTTTAAAGTCTTACGAAGTCGAAGAGATACAATAATTTCTAAGACTAAGGCAAAAACTAAAAATATACAAATTAAGAAAACTTTCATTCAAAATACCCCCAGTATTAAATAAAAAATTACCAAATTTTGGACACGCAATTTAATATAAATTATTATAAAAAATTAGTCAAGCGAAATTTGTAAAAAAATGTAAAAAAGTTAAAAATTTTTTCAAGAATAAAAAAAGAGTCATAGAATAATATAAAATAAAAGATGGAGGTGGAGAATGAAAAAAAGAGTAATATTTACCATGGTGATAATATTCACTGTACTAGCCTATGGAATAGCATGCTCTTCAAATAATGTAAAAGCAAATGATATAAATAAAAAAATAGGTTGGGGAATAAAAAGGAATGATAATCATGAACAACCAGATTTAGGAAAAGAAAATCAAGAATTAATAAATAAATATAATGGAATAGCAATGGGAAATAAAAGCGACAAAAATGTATATTTAACATTTGATTTAGGATTTGAAGCAGGATATACAGAAAAAATATTAGATATATTAAAAGAAAATGATGTAAAAGCATGTTTTTTCATAACAGCACATTATGTAAATACAGCAGAAGACTTAGTTAAAAGAATGATTGAAGAAGGACACGATGTCGGAAATCATACAGTTAATCATCACTCGTTACCAGAAATTTCAGAAGAAAAATTGCGAAAAGAAGTGATGGATCTACATACAGCTATATATGAAAAATTTGGTTATGAAATGAAATATATAAGACCACCAAAAGGAGAATATAGTGAAAGAACATTACAAATATGTAATGAATTAAATTATAAAACAGTAATGTGGTCATTTGCATATGATGATTGGGAAGAGAAAAAACAAGGAAGAGAAGAATATGGAAAAGGAAAAATATTAAATAATACTCACCCAGGGGAAGTTATGCTATTACATGGAACATCAAAAGACAACATGAATATCTTAGATGAGTGTATTAAAAAAATAAAGGAAGATGGATACCAATTTAAAAAATTAGATGAATTCAAAAATTAAGAGGTAAATTTTAAGTACGCCATATATATTAGATTTTTCTAATGTATATGGCGTACTCTTATATAAAATCTCTATTTTTATAATTTATATATATTTTGTTCAACGCATTTTTTTGCTCTTTTAGCAGTTTTACTATCTGAAGATTTCAAAGAATTTTCCAGAAATTCAGGATGGTTAATCAAGAAATTTCTCATTGTTTAATATGGTTTTTTAACAAATTGTTGCAACATTTCTAATTGATTTTTATTTATAATTCCTAAATTCAAAGCCTCTTCAAAACAAGCATTATCAATATTTATAAGAGCAAGTGATTTTACAGAAGCTGCCTCTAATTTTTCACTACCACCTTGACATCTATCAACAGCACATGCACTCCAAATGATTTTTGAACCTAGGTTAGAAATAGCAGGAATCCATGAATTTAATAAACTAGAAGCCAAGTTTAACAAATCAGAAACATGAAGAACGTTAGCATTATCTAATTTAGTAATAGGTTCATTTTTAGAAAAATTATATGTACTTTTAATACAAGTTAAATCCTTGTAAATTGTAATATGAGGCTTTTTTAAAAGATAAGCAACAATATTTGAAAAATACCAATCACGGCGCTCTCCACCAGAAATATAATCAATATCATCTATAGAAATATTTTCTTTAATGTATGTAATCAAGTTATTAATAATTGTTGAATATAATACGTTGTTCTCATATTGAAATAAAACTTTAGAAAAAATATCTTGCGGAATTTGCTCTTTAGAAACATTTTCTAATTCTTCATTTATGAAATCTAGTAATACGTTTGCATCTTTTTCACTTCCATATAAAAAATGTCCATTAATAAAATAAGGACCAATCTCACTAGAAGTGTACCAAAATGGTTTATTTTCTTCGCAAATTTTAAAAGCATCTGTTTTAAAAAGATAAGAAGTTAAATTATTCATTTTTATTCATCCTTTCCAAATAGAATTTAAATTAATATACACAAAATAACAAAAATAGTCAATGAGCGAAACAGCTATTGAAAAAATTTTTTGTAAATGATAGGATATAAAAAATAATTTGAAGGGAGTAAACAATGAAATTATTATTAAAAAATGGAACAGTAATTGATTATGCAAGCAACTTTCAAGATATAGCAGACGTGCTAATAGAAAACGAAAAAATAATAGAAATAAAGAAAAATATTACAGAAAAAGTAGATGAAGTTATCAATTGTGAAGGGCTATTTATAATGCCAGGAATGATTGATATGCATTGTCATTTAAGAGAACCAGGAGGAGAACATAAAGAAACTATAGAAACAGGAAGCTTTAGTGCTATAAAAGGCGGTTTTACCACTATTTGTCCTATGCCAAATACAAAACCAACACCAGATAGCGCTATTATTTTGTCTGAAATAATAGAAAAAGCAAAAGAAGTAGCAAAATGTAATGTACTTCCTTTTTCAAGTGTAACTAAAGGAGAAAAAGGTGAAGAATTAGTAAATTTTGAAGAACAGCTAAAAGCAGGAGCTATAGCATTTTCAGATGATGGAATGCCAGTCGAAAATGCTAGAATGATAAGAGAAGCAATGATAAAAACAAATGCATTAGGAAGTTTTGTTTCAGAACACTGTGAAGAGAAATCAGTTTCAAGTGGAGCTATAAATGCTGGGAAAATAGCTGAAAAACTAGGAGTAGAAGGTGTGTTACCAGAAGCAGAAGAAATAATGGCATCAAGGGATATTGTTATATCTGAAACAAATAAACTTCACACACATATTTGTCATATAAGCACAGAAACAACTGTTAATACAATAAGAAGTGCAAAGCAAAGAGGAGTAAATGTAACTTGTGAAACATGTCCACACTACTACAGCTTCACAGTAGAAGATGTTTTAGAAAAAGGTGTTAATGGAAAAATGAATCCACCTCTAAGAAAAGAAAAAGACAAAAAAGCTATAATACAAGGATTAAAAGATGGAACTATTGATTGTATTGTAACAGACCATGCTCCACACGCAGAAGAAGAAAAAGCTCAAGGACTAGCTAAAGCTCCAAATGGAATAATAGGATTTGAAACAGCACTAGCTGCAACCATAACAAATTTAGTTGATAAAGGAGAAATTACATTACTAGATATGTGTAGACTAATGTCATATAATCCGTCAAAACTTCTAAAAGTAGATAAAGGCGAAGTGGCAGTGGGAAAAATAGCAGATTTGACAATATTCGACAAAGACCAAGAGTATGTATATACAAAAGAAGACATTGTATCAAAATCAAAAAATTCTCCATTCATAGGAGAGAAATTAAAAGGAAGAGTTAAATATACAATTGTTTCAGGAAAAGTTGTATATCAAGATAAATAAGGAGATAAAAGCAATGAAAAATATAATGGACAATCTTATAGAAAAAATAAAAGAATGTAACAATCCAACAGTAATAGGTGTTGACACAAGATATGAATTAGTACCAGAATGTGTAAGAAATAAATATGCAAAAGATATAAATGGAATGTGCGCAGCAATGCTTGAATATAGTAAAGCTTTGATAGATGCAACATATGACATCATACCAGCAGTAAAATTGCAAAGTGCATATTTTGAGATGTATGGAATAGAAGGAATTAAGTTATATAAAGAAATGATAGACTATTGCAAACAAAAGGGTATGATTGTAATGGCAGATGTAAAAAGAGGGGACATAGGTTCAACTTCAAGTGGATATTCAAAAGCATATTTAGGAAAAAACATGATAAATGAAAAAGAAGAAGGAATTTTCGATGTAGATTTTGCAACAGTAAATCCATATATGGGCTCAGACTGCGTTATGCCGTTTGTAGAAGATTGTAAAAAGTATGATAAAGGAATTTTTGTATTAGTAAAAACATCAAACAAATCTTCAGGAGAATTACAAGATTTAAAACTTGAAAATGGCAAAACTGTATATGAAGAAGTTGCAGGCTTAGTAAATACATGGGGAGATGAACTTATAGGAGAAAATGGATATAGCTCAGTTTCAAGTGTCGTTGGAGCAACATATCCAGATCAATTAAAAAGGTTACGTCAGCAAATGCCACATAGTTATTTCCTAATTCCAGGATATGGTGCACAAGGTGGAAAAGCGGACGATATCGCACTTGGATTTGACAAAAATGGACTAGGAGGAATTGTAAATGCAACAAGAAGCTTAATGTGTGCATATAAATCAGATTTATGGAAAGATAAATTTAGTGAAGAAGAATATGCCAAAGCCACAAGGGCAGAAGCAATTCGTATGAGAGATGAATTAAATAATGCAATAAAAAATTATATTAATGCATAAGTATTCGAGAAAATATAAAGGAGGAAAATAACATGAAATATCAAGAACAAACAGAATTGATAGAGAAAAGTCAATTACAATATGATATTTTTAGGTATAAAGTAAAAACTCAAAATATTGCAAAACAATCACAGCCTGGACAATTTTTAGAAATAAAAGTTGCAGATGGAAACGGTTTATTTTTAAGAAGACCAATAAGTATATTCAATATTGAAAATGATGAACTAGAGTTTATATTTCAAGTAAAAGGTGAAGGAACAAAAGCACTAAGCAAAAAACAAATAGGCGAGAAAATAGACATATTAGGACCTTTAGGATATGGAACATTTTCAACAGATGGATACAACACAGTTGCAATAATAGGTGGAGGTATAGGAGTATATCCATTACATGAAGCGGCAAAGAGGTTAAAAGGAAAAGCAAAAATAAATACATATTTAGGTTTTAGAAATAAAGATTATGTAACAGTAGAAGATGAATTTAGAAAAGTATCAGACAAACTTGTAATAACAACAGATGATGGAAGTTATGGAGAAAAAGGTTTCGCAATAGACTTTTTAAAACAAGATGAAAAACCAGATATTATAATGGCTTGCGGACCGTTACCAATGCTTAGAGCAGTAAAGCAATACGCAATTGAAAATGATATAAAATGCGAAGTATCACTAGAGGAAAGAATGGGTTGTGGATTAGGTGCATGTTTAGGTTGTGCAGTAAAAACAGCCCAAAGTCCAAAAGAAACACCAGAATATTGGCATGTATGCAAAGCTGGACCTGTATTTGAGGCTAGAGACGTTGAATTTTAACGATGCAATACGAATGATATTTTTGAAAAATAGTAAGGAGGTAGTATGAATACTAATATAAATTTTGCTGGAATTGAAATGAAAAATCCAGTAACAGTAGCATCAGGAACATTTGGATATGGAAGAGAATTTCAAGATTTTATAGACTTAAATAAATTAGGAGCAATTATAACAAAAGGTACTTCACTAAAACCAAAAGCAGGAAATAAGCCACCACGTATATGTGAAACTGCAAGTGGAATGTTAAATTCAATAGGACTTCAAAATCCAGGAGTTGAATATTTTGCACAATATGATTTACCATTCCTAAAAACTTTTAATACAAAAATAATTGTAAATGCATGTGGAAGTACAATAGAAGAATATGTTGAACTTTGTAAAATATTAAACACATTACCAATAGATGGTGTTGAAATAAATCTGTCTTGTCCAAATGTAAAAGCAGGCTGTTTGGCATTTGGAACAACGTATGAAGGTGTAAAAAATGTAACCAGTCAAGTAAGAAAAGTGTTAGATAAACCACTAATTGTAAAATTAACACCAAATGTAACAGATATAACAGCTCCAGCTAAAGGAGCAGAAGATGGGGGCGCTGATGCAATATCAGCAATAAATACATTACTTGGAATGAAAATTGATATTGATAAAAGAACTCCTATTTTAGCCAATAACACAGGTGGACTATCAGGACCAGCAATAAAGCCAGTAGCAGTAAGATGTGTTCATCAAATTGCACGAAGTGTCAAAATCCCTGTAATGGGACTTGGGGGAATAATGTCAGGAGAAGATGCAATAGAATTTATGATAGCAGGAGCAAGTGCAGTATCAATTGGTGCAGGAAATTTTGTTGATCCATATACAAGCATAAAAACAATATATGGAATTGAAAATTACATGAGAAAACATAATATTGAAGATATAAAAGATATTGTAGGAAGTTTAAAATTAAATTAAAAATCAGTGATTTTTTAGATTTATTTGTGTACAAATGTATAAAACGAATAGTATCGAAAGTATTTTATATAAAATAAAAGAGAGGCAGAACCGTAAGGTCCTGCCTCTCTTTTACGTACTATCAATCAAAAGAAAGATAGATACATATTAAAGGTTTAGGCTAACAAATTATTGTGTGTTTGCTTATGTTTCAGGGCTCACGCTTTTTGACGGTCTCCTGCCAAACGGCATCCAGTTCATCCTCACTCATGATATGCTTTTCCATCAGAGCGTCCACAATCGCAACAAGGATATCCTTGTTTTGCTCAAGCAACTCCTTTGCTCGAGCAAAAGCTTTATCGACAAGTTTATCAACCTTTTCATTGATAATGTCGATACCGCGCTCAGAGAACATAGGATAGTCTGCACTGTTCAGGAAAATGCGGTTATGCTCAGAGTCTTCGTCAAGAGCAAACTCAGTAACAACCTGAAATGCGCGCCGTGTGGCATGGTCCAAGTCACTACTTGCGCCAGCAGTATATGTCTGAGTAAACATTTCCTCAGAAGCTCTGCCAGCAAGGTTGAAAGCAATTTCGTCGATAAAATAGTCGTAGTTGGTAAAAGGAACAACATCTTCATTCAACTCGCTGACCGTAACGCCAAGATAGTTTTCAGCAGGCATAATAGATACAGCGAGCCAAGTGCGGTCGACAAGATGCTCAGAAGCCTTACCAACGATATAGTGCCCAGCCTCATGATATGCGGTTTCTTTGCGTGTACACTCAGACATCTTATCCCACATGCAAAAAAAGATGCCAAAGTTTTTGAGAATGGACTCTTGGTCTACAACCGATTTGCCAGCACGCTTGGCAGCAACCATTGCTCTATCAATCAAATCCAGAGTTTTATCAGGATTTTTCTTTTCAAAAGCAAAGCAGTTGGCAATCATGATGGCATAAGTTACCATGTTTTTGCTAATCTGAACTCCATGGAACTCAGACAAGCCAGCGATTTTATTGCGAATCATAGGGTATACATCTTTTGCAGCGGGTTCCTTGACAACAACTTTTTCAAACCGCCGCGAAAGAGCCGCATCTTTTTTGAAGTACTTCTCATACTCATCTTCTGTGGTAGCACCAATAACAATAGTATCACCACGAGCTAGAATGGGTTTAAGAGCATTTGCCAAATCCATCTCGCCTTGGAAACAAGAGCCAGCGCCAAGGATAGTGTGTACCTCGTCGATAAAGAGAATGACATCATTATTCTTTTCAAGGAAAGCAATAATATCCTTGATACGATTTTCGGCATCACCTCTGAAAGAAGTGCCAGCAATCAGAGAGTTAACATCAAGGGAAATAACTCTGAATTTCTGGAACTCTGGAGGGCAAGAACAACTCTCAATATCATAGGTGATTTTTTCAACCAGAGCAGTCTTGCCTACGCCAGCTTCACCAACGATTACAGCATTGCGCTTGTTTTTCTTGAGCATGATATTCCAAAGCTGTTCAGACTCCTTATCACGGCACAAGATTTCGCAGGGCTTTGTAGCATCAAGCTTTTGGTTGAAAATGTGCATAAAGCCCGCAAGGTTGAAAGAAATGCTGCTGAGATTGAGAACTTGTTCTGGCTTAAAATGCTTCTTGGCGTCGAGATAGTTCAAATCAACGCGCTTGAAGAAAGTTTTAAACCATTCATTATCAGCCATAAACATGGCAACAATGATATGCAAGGTATCTACCTTTTCTGCAGGATACTGACCAACAAGCTCAAAAAGTTGGGTGACAACATCAAGGACATCAGCATTAGCTTCCATTTTGAGTTTTTTACCCTCATTATCGGTGAAGGTAATTGTTGCCAGCATGTCAGGGTTCATAGGGATAGGATCTTCATCGCTGTGTTTTTTCTTGCTTGGAGCAGACTTTTTCTTGGATTTGCCTTTTGATGAGTTTCGCTTGAAGAGACTCTTTTTCTCAGGAATAGTAGAATGAGCCTCCTCGTAGTCTTCTTGGAGTTTGGCGCAATATTCAGTGATAAGCAACGACAAATTATCGTCAACTTCGCTGGGATAAGCGCCCTCCTCAAAGAGATATGCCTGGAGCGGTCCGGTGTCGCCGTCATCGGTAGTTGCATTAACTACCCCAAACAGCAAGGTGGGAATGTTTACAGAATCGAAGTTATGCTTCCGAGTTTCTTCCACGACATTGCGGAGCATCTCGGAGCAAGACTTAGACAGCTGCAACACTTGCTCTGACATAAGCTTTCGCCTCCTTTATATAAAATTAGCATTATTATATTACGGTAATGCTATTATGTCAATCAAAACATAGTGAATTTGTCGAAAAAAGAAATATTAATTGCTTTACAATAAAAAAGATGATATAATCCAACTATCAGTACTAAGAGTAGTACAAAGTTTTCTAACATTTTTAAGCATAAGGAGGTGGGCAACTATGACGAAAGAAATGTTAGAAAGAGATTGGAATGCAGGTCTGTACCAAAAATCAATTTGTCGCCACTGGAAAGGAGGAGACGGAACAACAGTAATCTATAACGATCTAGGCATTAAAATTCCGCTCGGAGCGTGCGAGTCTGGCAAGATGCTTCTTGACCCAGGTGCGAGCATCGGACCATACACGGTTAAATACCAGAAAACAGTCTGGAAAGTCCTCGCTGGACAAATCGAGTACCGTGGAAACACGTATGGCCCAGGAGCTGAACTCACATTCCAGGACGAATCCACTGTAAGAGTCAAAAACACATACGCAGGTGAGACCATAATTGGCTTTACCACATACCTGCAAACGTACCACGACTAGCGTGGAACAAGCCCCCAGAAGGCACCCGCCATCTGGGGGCAACATTTTTATGTTCTATCTAGCATCATTTAACATATATATTACCATAGTGAGGTAATGTAATATGAATTTAAATAAATTTAATGAAATTTTAGACTTACCAAGAGAAATAGGTACAGATATTCCTAAAATAACAATGCTAGGATTCAACGAGGTCCTAATTGAAAACTACAAAGGAATATTAGAATATGAAGAATTTTTTATCAGAATATGCACACATATTGGAAACATAAATATAAATGGGTTTGAACTGAATTTAAACCAAATTACAGATGACGATGTAAAAATAACAGGTAAAATTGAAAATATAGACTTTGAATGTAGGTGATTTAATGTTTTTTAAAAGAGGTATAGACTTTTTTATAGGATATGTACAAATTGAATTAGAAGGATTTTTTATAGAAAGATTCTTAAACATTTGCGCAAAAGAGCAAATTCGTTTATGGAGAACAAAAAAAGTAAATAAAAGTAAAATATACACAAATATATCTATAGAAGATTTTAAAAGGATTAGAAAATTAGTAAGAAAAACAAAATGTAGAATGAAAATAAGAAGAAAAAGAGGACTACCATTTATAATAAGAAAATATAAAAACAGAAAAGTTTTTATATTTTTATTTTTTATACTGATATTTTCAATTTTTGCATTATCTAACTTTATATGGAACATTGAAATAGAAGGAAATCAAACTATTTCAGAAGAAGAAATAATGAGTGAAATAAATAAATTAGGGTTATATCAAGGAATTCTAAAAAATAAAGTAAATGCGAATAAAATAATTGATAGCATACGACTAGAAAATGAAAAAATTGCATGGATAGGAATGAAAATAGAAGGAACAAACGCTAAGATAACAATAGTAGAAGCAACCGAAAAACCAGAAATAATTGATGAAAATGAGTATTGTAATATTGTAGCAAGCAAAGAAGGAATAATAACAAAAGTAAACGTAACGAATGGAACAGCTGTCTGTAAACCAGGAGATGTTGTTGAAAAAGGTGATAAATTAATTGAAGGTTGGATGGAAGGAAAATATACAGGAGTAAGATATATGCACGCAAGTGGAGAAATTGAGGCACGAGTATGGTATACTGCTGAGAAAACAGAAAGTTATATACAAACAGAAAATGAAAAAACTGGAGAAGAAGAAAATAGATATTCAATAATTTTTAATAAAAAACAAATAAATTTTTATAAAACTCTTTCAAAATTTAAAAAATATGATACAATAAAAATCGATAAAAAAATTAAATTATTTAACAATTTTTATTTACCAATAGAATTCAGAAAATCAACCAATTATGAATACAAAGAAGTAGAACGCCAATATACGTCAGAAGCTCTGAAAGAGAAGATTTTGACTGAATTAGAGGAACAAATTAAAGAGAATTTAACTGATAAAGAAATTGCTAATAAGGATGTTATAATTGAAGAACAAAATGGAGCAATGAAAGTTAGACTAATTTATGAAGTACTAGAGAAAATAGGGGTAGAGGAAAAATTGGTTTCATGAAAGGAGAAAAAATTGGGAGAAAGAAGTTTAAGAGTAGTAGATTCAAACAAGACCTTTTTTGGAAAACTAAGTAACACATTATCAAAAATAATGATTCCAACTAAAATAGGAATAAATGGCTTAGTAATCAATTTAAAGAGAAACAACCTAATTAAAGTGTATGAAGCAAATACAAATTTTAAAGACAATATTGAGGACGATAGCAAAAAACAAGCAATAACAGATAAGTATCAAGAAAGTTATTCATTATATTTAGAAGCAATTGATAAATATATAATGGACAGTATTTATAAAAAAGTAAAAAATAATACAGCATCAGAATTTGAAAAACAAGCAATGGGCGATTATTATAAAATTACAGTATTAAAAGAAAATGAATATATTGAATACAAATATAGAAAACAAAAATATTTAATTGAACTAGATTATGAGTCATTAAAAATGAACTCGAAAGAAAAGACATTAAGAAAGTACAAAGAATTTTATATAAGCCAAATGGATAATTTTTATAAAGGAATTTTGAAAAATTATTCTGTTAAGCTTGCTGATACATCTAAATATAGCAGTAATAGTAAAGAAGATGTATACAATAAAATCTTTGAAACATTAGAAGAATATGTAGACAAAATATTACCACTAAAAATAGAAGACGACACTACTAATATATTAGCAAGAATAGGAAGAGATTATCATCGTTTAGACCAATTTGATATAGGCAAATTAGATAAAAAAGATTATGTAGAAAAAAATATGTTACTATTAGGAATAAGTAGACAGATATTTACTCATAGTTTACCGCTTGTTGCAACAGAGCAATGTTATATTAAACTATTAGAAGAAATTAGAGAAATAATAGTAAAACAAACTAATGAAAAACTTAAAATGGAAAGCTACAATCTACTATTAGACTTACTTGAAGTTTACAATATAAAACTATTATCAACAAAAGTATATTGGGAGAGAACAGAGGAGAGAGAAAAATATAAAAAGTTCTATGAAAAATATCAGAAAGCAGAAACAGCAAAAGAAAAAGAAATATTATTCTTAAAAAGAGAAATTGATTCAGTTAAAAATAATGCAGAAATTGTACAATTCTATAAAAATAGATTAATATCTTATGGAGTAATGAAAAGATTAAAATCACATTGTAGGACAAGCAGTTATAAATTTATCAAAAAGAAATAGAAAGGCTAATAGATGGAGAATTTAACACAGATAGATTTTCAAGATATAGATGAAGCAAAAGAATACGAAGAAATAATTGAAAAAGTAGTATATGAATGCTTTAAAGAAGAGGATTTATTAGAAACAAAATTGTATATGAGTATAATTTTAACTAATAAAGATAAAATTCAAGAGCTAAATAATACATATAGAAAAATTAATAAAACAACAGATGTATTATCTTTTCCAATGTTTGAAAAAGAAGAATTAGAAGACTTCGAAGGAATTATTCCAGAGCCTTTAGGGGATATTGTAATCTCAATAGAGAAAGTAAAAGAGCAGGCAGAAGAATATGGACATTCTTTTGAAAGAGAATTAGCATATATGGTAGTTCATGGATTCTATCATTTAATGGGGTATGACCATATTGAATTAAGTGATAGAAAAATTATGAGAGAAAAAGAAGAAAACATTTTAAATAAGTTGCAAATAACTCGTGATGAATAATCACAAATAGGGAGGTTTTTTATGGGAAGACATTCTACAGAAAAAACAGAGAAAAAAAGAAAAAGTAAATCAGGAATAAAAGTACTAATTACTTTATTATTCTTAGTAATTGCTGGATTAGGATTTTATTTTGGATGGCAATATGTTAAAAAATCAGAAAAAACAGTTGAAGTTGCAAATGGTAACACAGTAGAAGGACAAGCTGAACCAGAGCCAGTAAAACAAGTACAAATCTTTAATGGTAATACAAGACCAGTTGCATGCATGATAGATAATCATAGTGATGCATGGCCACAATTCTCAATAAATAGTGCATACTTAGTATATGAAATAATTGTTGAAGGTGGAGAGACACGTTTAATGGCAGTGTTTAAAAACCAAGAGCCAGAACAAGTTGGACCAATGAGAAGTTCAAGACATTATTTCCTAGATTATGCGTTAGAAAATGATGCAATATATGCTCATATAGGTTGGAGTCCACAAGCTCAATCAGATATTAGAACTCTTGGTGTAAACAATATAAATGGTTTAGAATATGACACAGGAAGAGCATGGAAAGACGGAGATGTATTTTGGAGAATATCTGGAAAATATAAAGCTCCACATAACAGTATAACAAACACAAAAACAATAAAAGAAGCAGCAACTAAAAAAGGATATAGCACGACATCTAACAAAGAAAGTGTATTAAACTATGTTGTAGATGAAGTTGATTTGACAGGTAGAGAAGATGCAATAGCAGCAACAGATATAACAATTCCATTTTCAACATTACAAAAAGTAAACTTTAAATATGATGAAACTACAAAAGTGTATACAAGATATGCAAGAACAAAATTACAAACAGATGCTGTAAGTCAAACAAATATCACAACAAAAAATATAATAATTACTTTTGCAGAAAACTATACACTTACTGATGGCGAGAACAAAGGCAGACAAGGACTAAAAAATATAGGAACTAAAAATGGGTACTATATAACAAATGGACAAGCCATAAAAATAACTTGTACAAAGAATGATAGAAAATCACAAACAGTGTACAAAGACATGGAAGGAAACGAGATAAATGTAAATGACGGAAATACATTTATTGAAATATGTCCAGTAAATGCAGATGTAGTAATACAATAAAATTAAAGGCATTCGAAAAAGAATGCCTTTTGAAATAGAGGAGCAAATATGTCAGAATTCAAATCAGGTTTTGTATCAATAATAGGAAGAACCAATGTAGGCAAATCCACATTATTAAATAACTTAATAAAAGAAGATGTAGTAATAACTGCAAACAAGCCACAAACAACAAGACTAGCAATAAGAGCAATAGCAAACAGAGAAAACTCACAAATAATATTTATAGATACACCAGGAATCCATAAACCTAAAAGCAAATTAAGCGAAACAATGATAGACACAGCATTTTCAAGCTTAAAAGATGTAGATGTAATATTATTTATGATAGAAGCAACAAGCAAAGACGTTGGAAAAGGTGATACATACATATTAGAAAAACTAAAGGAAATAAATAAAAAAGTAATTCTAATAATAAATAAAATAGACTTAATAGAAAAAGAGAAGTTATTAGAATTAATAACTCTATACAAAGACACTTATAACTTTGCAAGCATAATACCAATAGAAGCTAGCAATAAAAAATATTCAGATATAGTACTTGATGAAATAGAAAAATTATTAAAACCAGGACCAATGTTCTATGACCCAGAAGAATATACTGACCAAACATTAAGACAAATGGCAGAAGAAAAAATACGTGAAAAAGCATTACGTTTATTAAATGACGAAGTACCTCATGGAATATATGTGGAAGTAACAAAATTTAAAGATAGAAAGACAACTAAAAAAGAAGATATATATGACATAGACGCAACTATATATTGTAAAAGAGATTCACATAAAGGAATAATAATTGGAAAAGATGGACAAATGCTTAAGAAAATTGGACAATATGCACGTCACGATTTAGAGAAAATTTGTGGAATGAAAGTAAACTTAAAATTATGGGTAAAAGTAGATAATAAATGGGATGAAAACACACAAATATTAAAGAAATTCAAGTATACAAATTAACATAAAAGTTCATAATATAAATATAGGAGTGATTTATATTATGGAGAAAAAAGAAAAGTGGGAAAAATTTAAAAAATCAGGAAAAATAAAAGATTATATAGACTATAAAAAAGAGGATTGATGAATATATGAGAAGTGTAAAAACTTCTGGTATTGTAATTGCAGAAAACAATTTAGGAGACTCAGATAAAATACTAACAATATTAACACCAAACTTAGGCAAAATATCATGTGTAGCCAAAGGTGCCAAAAGACCAAAGAGCCTACTTATGGCAGGCTCTCAGTTATTATGCTTTGGTGAATATGTATTACATAAAAGAAATGATGTATATAATATTCAGAGCTGTGATCCAATAGAAATATTTTATAACATAAGAATAGACTTAGATAAATTAAATTATGCAGCAGCAATAACCAAAATAATAATAGACGTAACAACAGAAAATCAAAATAATTATAATATATTGAAATTATATTTAAATACTTTATATATAATCGCAGAGAGCGATAAAAATTTAGATTTAATAATTTCAACTTTTAAAATGAGATTATTAAAAATATTAGGATATATGCCAAATATAAATGAATGTGTAAGTTGTGGAGAAAAAGAGAAATTAACAGAGTTTAGCATAAAAGATGATGGTTTAAAATGCGAAGCTTGCGCAAGACAAGATAATGGTGTAATACATTTGTCAGAAGGTAGCAAATATGCAATAATATATAGCCTTACAGCAGATGCCAAAAAGATATTTTCATTTACAATAAGTGACCAAGCATTAAAAGAATTTGAGTTGACTTCAAGAATATATTTTAATGAAAAGCTAGAAAAAGAGTACAAAGTAGAAAAACTGATTTAATAATTGACAAGTAAAAATTATATCTATATAATGAACTAAACTAAATACAATAGGAGGAAGTTGTTATGAATATAAAAATAACAGGAAAAGAATTAAAAGCAACAGAGGCAATTAAAGATTACCTAGAGAAAAAATTATCAAGATTAGAAAAATATTTCGAGACAGAAGATTTGGACATTCAAGTAATGATAAAAGTAGAAAGAGAATTACAAATAGCTGATATAAGTGTATCATACAAAGGAGATAACTTCAAAGCAGTTACAGAAAACAAAGATTTATATGCTTCAATAGATGAAGATATAGATATCTTAGAAAGACAAATTAGAAAAGCAAAAACTAAAAAAGAAAGAATGAACAAAGACGAATCATTAAGAGTTAAGGAAATTGCTCCAGAAGTTCATGAAATCGAAGGAGAAGTAATCAAAACTACATATTATGAAATAAAACCGATGTCTATTGAAGATGCAAAACTTGCTTTAGAAGAAAGAAAAACATCTCAATTCTTAGCTTTCATAGACATTGATACAAACAAAGTAAATGTAATCTATAGATTAAAAGATGGAAAGAACTTCGGATTATCAGAGCCAGAAGCATAAGAGTTACAGGAAAGCAAGAAAACTTAACATCTATAGCACTTTGTCGAAAAATAAAATAAAAAGTAAATAATTGTTGATAAAAAATAAGTTAGTTTGATATAATCAAGCTAGCTTATTTTTATTATGGAAAACGCCATAATATGACAAGACGGAAATAAAAGATTATATGCTATAAAAACAAGCATATAATGAAAATATATATTCGTTAGGAGGTAAATATGGAAGAAAACAAATGCAATTGTAGCTGTGAAGGTACATACAAAGAGATTTTAGAAAAATATGAGAAAGATAAGAGTAACTTAATAAAAATCTTAAATGATATTCAAGAAAAAGCAGGGTATATACCAATGAAAGCGCAAAAGGAAATTTCAGAATATTTAGGGCTACCAATGGCTGAGATTTATGGTGTTATAACGTTTTACTCAAGATTTACTTTAAAGCCAAAAGGAAAATACCATATAGCAGTATGTTTAGGAACAGCTTGCTATGTAAAAGGTTCACAAAAAATACTAGATAGATTAAAAGACAGACTTAAAATTGAAGAAGGCGAAACAACTCCTGACGGTAGATTTTCAATAGAGGCAACGAGATGTGTTGGGGCCTGTGGACTAGCACCAGTATTCACTATAAATAACGAAGTTCATGGAAAAGCAACAGTAAAGATGCTAGATGAAGTATTAGATAATATAGAGGCAGAGGAGGAGAAAGTATGAAGACATTAGAAGAAATAAACACAATAAGAAAAGTTGCCAGAAAAGAATTAGATTTACGTATAAACACAAAAGCAGATACAAGAGAGAAACATATACTGATATGTCATGGAACAGGATGTACATCTTCAAAATCACCAGAAATATTAAAAAGATTTAGAAAGCTTTTAAAAGAAAAAAATATTGACAATGTTAGAGTAATCCAAACAGGTTGCTTTGGATTATGTGCAAAAGGTCCGATTGTAATAATAAGACCAGAAGATACATTTTACGCTATGGTAAAACCAGAAGATTGCGAAGAAATAATAGAAAAACATATTCAAAATGGTGAAATAGTAGAAAGATTGCTATGCAAAGATATTGATGGAAAAAAGGTACAAAAATTAGATGAATTATCTTTCTATAAAAAACAAAAAAGAATAGCATTAAAAAACTGTGGGGTAATAAATCCAGAAGAAATTGATGAATATATTGCATTTGATGGATATAAAGCACTAGAAAAAGTCCTAACACAAATGACACCAGATGATGTTATAAATGTAATAAAAGACTCAGGATTAAGAGGACGTGGAGGAGCAGGTTTCCCAACAGGAAAGAAGTGGGAACTTACAAAAGCCTCTGAAGGAGAACAAAAATATGTTGTTTGCAATGCTGATGAAGGTGATCCAGGAGCATTTATGGATAGAAGTATTCTAGAAGGAGACCCACACTCAGTACTAGAAGCAATGGCTATCGCAGCATATTCAATTGGAGCAAATCAGGGATACATCTACGTTAGAGCAGAATATCCAATAGCAGTACATAGACTACAAGTAGCAATTGACCAAGCAAGAGAATATGGAATACTTGGAAAAAATATATTTGGTACAGACTTCGATTTTGATATAGATATTCGTCTAGGTGCAGGAGCATTCGTTTGTGGAGAAGAAACTGCACTACTAGAATCAATTGAAGGAAAACGTGGCCAACCACGTGTAAAACCACCATATCCAGCACAAAGTGGTTTGTGGGGAAAACCAACATTAATAAATAATGTTGAAACTTATGCAAACATTTCGCAAATAATCTTAAATGGTGCAGAATGGTATTCATCAATTGGAACAGAAACTTCAAAAGGAACAAAAGTATTTGCTTTAGGCGGAAATGTAAATAATATAGGATTAGTTGAAGTACCAATGGGAACTACTTTAAGAGAAATTGTATATGACATAGGTGGAGGAATTCCAAACGGAAGAGACTTTAAAGCAGCACAAACAGGTGGGCCATCAGGAGGATGTATTCCAAAAGAACATTTAGATACACCAATAGATTATGAATCATTAAAAGAAATTGGTTCAATGATGGGTTCTGGTGGACTAATTGTCATGGATGATACAAAATGTATGGTAGCATTAGCGAAGTTTTACTTAGAGTTTACTGTAAGTGAGAGTTGTGGCAAATGTACACCTTGTAGAATTGGAACAAAAAGAATGTTAGAAATTCTAACAAAAATTTGTGATGGAAATGGCACAGAATTAGACATATACAAATTAGAAAAATTAGCTAGCAATATCCAAAAAGCAAGCATATGTGGACTTGGACAAAGTGCACCAAACCCAGTTGTAAGTACACTAAGATACTTTAGAGATGAGTTCAAAGAACACGTAATTCAAAAAGAATGTAGAGCACTAGAATGTAAAGCAATGGCTAAAATTACAATTAATGAAGAAAAATGTAAAGGCTGTGGATTATGTCAAAGAAATTGTCCAGTTGAAGCAATCGAAGGAGAAGCAAGAGATAAGAGAGTTATAAATCAAGATAAATGCATTAAATGTGGAACTTGTATTAGTAGTTGCCCATTCCATGCAATCGGAAATTAGAAAGAAGGGAGTTGTAATATGGAAAAAACAGTAACACTAACAATAGATGACCAAGAAGTAAAAGTACCAGAAGGAACAACAATCTTGCAAGCTGCAAAACAAGCAGGAATAGACATACCAACACTATGTTTTTTAAAAGACATAAATGAAGTTGGGGATTGTAGAATGTGTATAGTTGAAGTTGAAGGTAGAAGAGGATTTGCAACTTCATGTATACAAAAAGTAGAAGAAGGAATGGTAGTTCACACACATACACCAAATGTATTAGAAGCAAGACATGTAATTTTAGATTTAATAATTTCAAACCATAAAGTAGACTGCTTAACTTGCACACGTTCTGGAAATTGCGAATTACAACAATTAGCTAGAAAATTTAATGTAACACAAATAGAATTTGATGGAGAAAAATCTCAGCACAAAATTGATGAATTATCACCATCAATAGTTAGAGATTTCAACAAATGTATACTATGTAGAAGATGTATTGCAACATGTAAAAATGTTCAAAATATTGGCGCAATAGATTGTATAAATAGAGGATTTGACTCATGTATATCAACAGTAGGAGATTTTAGTTTAAATAATGTAAATTGTACTTTCTGCGGACAATGTATTCAAAGCTGTCCAACAGGTGCACTACATGAAAAAGAAACAATTGACGATGTTTGGATAAAATTAAAAGATCCAGATAGTATAGTAATAGTTCAAACAGCTCCAGCAGTAAGAGCAGCACTTGGTGAAGAATTCGGAATGGAAGTAGGAACTAATGTAACTGGAAAAATGGTAACAGCATTAAAAAGACTTGGCTTTGATAAAGTATTTGACACCAATACAGGTGCAGACTTTACAATAATGGAAGAAGCAAACGAATTTATAGATAGATTTGCAAATGGTGGAGTATTACCAATGATTACTTCATGCAGCCCAGGATGGGTAAAATATATTGAAATGAATTATCCAGAATTATTACCACATTTATCAACTTGTAAATCACCACATCAAATGTTTGGAGCACTTTTAAAAACATATTATGCTGAAAAAGAAGAAATTGACCAAAGCAAAATTTATGTAGTTTCTGTAATGCCATGTATAGCTAAAAAGTTTGAAAGACAACGTAAAGAAATGACAAACGAAGGAATGTATGATGTAGATAATGTAATAACAACAAGAGAACTTGCAAGAATGATAAAACAAGCTAACATCGAATTCACAAAACTTGAAGACACAAATTTTGATAGTCCAATGGGAGAAGCAACTGGTGCAGCAGCAATTTTTGGAACAACTGGTGGAGTTATGGAAGCAGCACTTAGAACTGCACAAGATACTTTAACAGGAAAAGATTTAGATAAAATAGATTTTGAAGCAGTGAGAGGCGGAGAAGGAATCAAAAAAGCAACAGTAAAAATTGCAGATACAGAAATGAAAGTAGTTGCAGCAAGTGGATTAGCAAATGCACAAAAAATCATGGAAGAAATTAAATCTGGAAAAGCAGATTATCAATTTGTTGAAATAATGGCATGTCCAGGAGGATGTGTAATGGGTGGAGGTCAACCTATAAAAAGCTCAAAAGAAAGAGCTGAAAAAGACATTAGAAAACTAAGAGCTGATTGCTTATATTCTATAGATGAAAAAAGTGTAATACGAAAATCTCACGAAAATCCTATAGTTAAAAAAATATATAAAGATTATTTAGAAAAACCAGGAAGTCATAAAGCACATGAACTTTTACATACACATTACGAAAAACGTGAAAAATATGATATTTAAAATAGCATAAAGAGAGCATTTGAATTTAAATGTTCTCTTTTGCAACGATTTTAAAGGAGAAACGGTATGGAAATACAAGATTATATAGAATATATAAAAGAAAAACATGGCAATCAGAAAAGAAAACAAGGAACGCCATATTATTTACATCCTGTAGAAGTAAGTAATATATTAAAAGAGAAAGGTTTTCCAGAAAAATATCAAATAGTTGCACTATTACATGACATCCTAGAAGATACAGATACAACGTATGAAGAAATAGAGGAAATTACAAATCATGAAATTGCAGAAGCAGTTAGACTTGTGACAAAAGAAAAAGGATACAAGATGTCTGAATATATGGGAAGAATAAAACAAAATGATTTAGCAAGAATGGTAAAAATAGCAGATAGAATACACAATTTATCTGAGGCCTACTTAGCATCAAAATTATTTCAATTGAAATATATAAAAGAGACAGAAGAATGGTTTATCGATTTAGCAAAAGGAACAGTATTTGAAAAAGAATTAAATGAAGTTTTACAAGAATTAATAGGAAAAAATAAAACACAATAAAGAGGATAGATAAATCTACCCTCTTTATTGTCATTTTAAACATTCATAAATTCTAAATAATTAAAACTTGTGACTATCTAAAATATAACTATTTGTTAATCATTGAATTTTCAGCTTGTTGTATCATTTTCTTAACCATATTTCCACCGATTTTACCAGCATCTCTAGCAGAAATGTTACCATTATAACCGTTCTTTAAGTTAACACCAACTTCGCTAGCAACTTCGTATTTGAATTTCTCTAAAGAATCCATAGCTTCTGGAACTAATTTTCTATTGTTACTTGTCATGATTTTCACCTCCATAGTATTTAAAATAAATCTAACTTTGAAAAAACTAAATCGTTTCTTCAATAACTATGATATGTAGAAATTCAAAAAATAAACTGGAAATTTTTATTAAAATATTTAAAATTAAAAAAGCAAATGTTATAATATGTAGAAAGTTGTACGAAAGGAGAAAGCGATATGTATAAATTAGTAGCAATCGACTTAGATGGAACACTACTAAATTCATATGGTGAAGTTTCAACAGGAACAAAAGAAGAAATCAAAAAAGCAATAGCAAATGGAGTAGAAGTAGTATTAGCTTCAGGAAGACCGATAAAATCAGTTGAAGACTTAGCAAATGATTTAACAGCAAACCACTATTTAATTTCAGGAAATGGCGCAATTGTATATGATATGTATAAACAGGAAATAGTATATGATAAATTTTTAAATAAAAAACAGGTATTAAATATAATAAAAATATGTGAAGAAAATAGTATTTACTATAATATATATACAGAACATGAAGTGCTAACAAAAACTTTAAATTATAATACACTATTTTACCACAGTGAAAACACGCATAAACAAGAAGAAAAAAGAACAAGCATAAATATATTAACAGATGTATACGATTACGTTGAAAAGTCAGAAAATAATAGATATTTAAAAATAACGATATGTGATCAAAGTAGGATTGTATTTAATAGTATAATCAAAAAAATAAAAACTATTTCAGGAATTGATGTACTAGATGTAGAACATATGTCGAAAAAAGTTATAAAATCAGGAACAGATGAAGTTCCTGTTGAATATTGCTACACTGAAATAACAAATGAAAACGTAAATAAGTGGAATGCAATTGAATATATAATGAAAGAATTAAATATATCAAAAGAAGAAGTAATAGCAATAGGAGACAATATAAATGACAAAGAAATGATTGAAAATGCTGGACTTGGAGTTGCAATGGGAAATAGCACACGGTGTTATAAAAGAAATAGCAAATATAGAAGTTGGAACAAACAATCAAGAAGGTGTAAAAGAAGTTTTCGAAAAATTCGTCAACAAATAACACAAAATTACATTTTCGTTACAAAATTTTATAATTTGAATTACATTTTTCGATAATATTTACTTAAAGCGGTAGATGTAGTACAATTATTTTATAATGATATAAAGCAAAAGTACTGTTTTTTAGTACTAATAAGGAGGAACAATAATATGGCAATGAATCCAATGCAAAGAAAGATTAGAAACTCTTTTCTTTTTGGTTTTTTAGTAGCAGTAATCGTAGCTGCAATAGTAGTTGGTTTATTATTTATGAAAATAAAAGGACTAAATGATGAAATAGCAGCAGCTAGAGAAAAAGAAAAAATAGCAATGACTGATGTATATACAGTTTCACAAGCTGTTAAAGAAAATGAAAGTGTAAGATATGTATCAACAATAAAAGTAGCAACTGAAAAAGTACCAGAAAATGCTATAACAGATGCAAATTTAGGGGAATACCTTGACGAAAACGACGAATACCAAATGGTAGCAAAAGTAAACATAGCGCCAAATGTTCCTTTAACAACAGATATGGTTGAAAAAAGTGCTGAAGCTAGTTCATATAGATTAGTTGAATTTTCAATGATATCATTACCATCTAAATTAGTAACAGGAGACTATATTGATATAAGACTTGCTATATCAGATATAAGAACAGAAATAGCTGATTATATCGTTTTATCTAAAATACAAGTAGAAGAAGCAACATCTAATACTATATGGCTAAAAGTTTCTGAAAGTCAATTACAATTATTAAATAATGCAATTGTAGAATCATATATTATTGAAGGTTCAAAAATATATGCAACACAATATGTAAATCCAGCTCAAGCACCATTAAATGCTACATACGTACCAAATGAGTATATAGCGGGATTAATAAAAGCAAATGCATGGACAGACGCTGATAATGATATAGCAAACAAGAGAGATGATGTAAGTGTAAGAACATACATAGGAAGTATACTAGAAGAACTTGACAACGGCGAAATAACAAGCAAAGTTCAAGAAGGATTCACTACAGAAAAAACAACTATCCAAGCAGCTAGAGAAGCATTATTAGGAGACATGGGATATTAAAAATAAACTTTAGGAGGATTTAATGAAAAAAATAGCTTTCATAGGATCTTATGACAAAACTGATTTTTTACTATACATTGCAAAAATAATGTCTACAATGGGAAAAAAGATTTTAGTAGTAGACGCAACAATAGCGCAAAAAGCTAAATATATAGTACCAGTTATTCATCCAACAAAAACATATATAACAGAATTTGAAACAATAGATGTAGCAGTGGGATTCTCAGATATGGATGAAATCAGAGGATATTTGGGATTAGCAAGTGAAAATGAATTTGAATATGATTATGCAATATTAGATATAGATACTTATGATGGATATATGAACTTTAATGCAAGAGAAGCAATAAAACATTTCTTTGTAACTTCTTTTGATGTATATTCACTAAAAAGAGGAATAGAAGCATTATCAGGATTAGAAGAGAAAATAGTACTTACAAAAGTACTATTTTCAAAGGATATGCTACCAGAAGAAGACGAATATCTAGAATTTTTAGCAATGGGATGCAGAATTGAATGGGAAAAAGAAAAAATATATCTGCCATTTGATAGAGGAGACCAAAGCGTTATTATAAAAAATCAAAGAACTGCACGAATAAATTTTAGAAATTTAAGTAGTCAATACAAAGATGGACTTATATATTTAGTAGAAGGAATACTTGAAAAAGAAGGAATACCTGGTGGAGAAGTTCGAAAGGTTGTAAGAAAAATAGAAAAAGGAGCTTAAATCAATATGGCGATTGTAAGTTTTTGGAGTAATACAAAAAAAGAAACAGCACAAACATTATCAATGATAGCCTTAGCAAGTTATATAGCTGTCGAAAATAACAATAGAATATTAATTGTAGATGTTAATTTAAATGATAAAACTATCAAAAATGCATATTGGCAAGACAAACAAGAAGATACAAAACAAATGATAAAAAAAATGAGTGATGGAAAATTAGATATTGGATCAGGAATTGAAGGACTATCAAAACTATTAGTAAGTGGAAAAAACTCAGGAGAAATAATAACAGACTATGCAAGTATTGTATACAAAGGCAGACTTGAAGCAATGTTAAGTCTAATGAGCAACGTTCAAGACGACATTGAAAGAGTAAGAAGTGTATATATTGATTTAATAAAACTTGCAAATCAACAATATGACTACGTATTTGTAGATGTACCAAAAACATTCCAAGACCCTCTTACTACTCCAATATTAGAAATGTCAGACGTAGTAGTTTATAACATAACACAAAGATTAAGAGATATGGATGAATATATGGCAGAAAAAGCAAATAATCCATTATTTAAAAAAGATAAAGTATTACCATTAATTGGTAGATACGATAGGTTTTCAAAATATACGAAGAAGAACATAGCAAGATATATAGGTGATAAAAAAGATATTCCAGCAGTATCTTATAATACACTTTTCTTTGAAGCAGCAAGCGAAGGAGAAATAGGAAACTTCTTCTTAAAATTCAGAAAAAGTCTATTAAGCAATCAAGATAGAAATATTGCATTTGTTGACGAAGTAGCAAATGCAGCACAAAGATTAATATACAAAACACAAGAAGTTCTCATGATGAGATAACAACTCTAAAAGAAGGTGGAAAAATGGTAAATTTATTCTTAATAATTCTAGTAGTAATAGCAGTAATTGCTTACATAGCATACAAAATAAAGCAAAATGCAAATGCTGAAGTTGAAAACATAGTAGAACAAGATAATCAAACATATACACTAGATAAAATGATAGCTTTCATCAAAAGAAGACTTGATGAAATTACAAAAGTTAACCTTTATGATATTGGTTTATCAGAAGAAGAGTTAAAAAGAAGAAAAAATAAAAAGTATGAATTGAAAAAAGCTCTAAAAGGTTGTACATATGGAGATGTAAACGATAAAAAGTACATAAAAGAATTAATCTATGACCTTCTAGCAAAAGAATATGGAGTAACAGAAACTAATATTTCAAGGTCAATACCATTTGATATTCCATCACTTTTAACTGGACAAGACAAATTCGACATATTAATACATGAATATAAAAAAGAATTTGGATATGAAGCATTAGGAGAGATGATAAAAAAGTATAACTTGGATGATATGAAATATGTTCAAGGAGATACAAAACCATGTTATGTTATAACAGATGAAGAAATAGACCACATATATGAAAACGAAAATTTCCATTTAACTTTCCAAGATAAACTAGAAATAGTAGTACAAAGAATTTACCAAAAATATAAAGGCTATAGTAGTATTGACGAAGTTAGAGATATGAACATAGATGGTGTATCTGGTGGTGTATCTGGTTTACCAGAAAGCTTTTTAAGCCAAGTTGCTCAAACAGATGCAGATTATTTAACACAAATTGTAGATGCAAAAGTTCCACGTGCATGTGATAGTATTTGGATAATGTTCCATGGTAAATCTATCAGATTAGCATTCCTTTCTTTTGGAACAGAAGCAGAACTAAAAAGAGTATGTCAAAATATTTATAAATACAATAACCCAGGTCAGTTATCTGATACAAATGGTTACAAAGTAAATGAAATGAAAGACGGTTCCCGTGTCGTTGTTGTTAGACCAAGCATGTCAGAAACATGGGCATTCTTCGTAAGAAAGTTCGACGTTCAAAAAGCAACACTAGAACAAATTGTTAGATTTGAAGGAAAAGAAGAAGCAATAGCTCTTTTAAGATTTCTTGTTAAAGGCGCAAGAATTATATCACTTACAGGAGAGCAAGGTTGCCGGAAAAACAACAATGCTTATGGCAATGATTGAAAGCATATACGAAACTATGAACCTTCGTATCACTGAGATGGCGTTCGAGTTGCACTTAAGAAAAATATATCCAACAAGAAATATCCTATCAATGCGTGAAACTGAAACAGTTTCAGGTCAGGAATGTTTGGACGTTCAGAAAAAGACTGACGGTTCTGTTAATATCATCGGTGAGGTTGCTACTGACCCCGTTGCATCTTGGATGATACAGTCAGCACAGGTTGCATCTAAGTTTACATTATTTACTCACCACGCCAAAACATTTCCAAACTTAGTATCAGCACTAAGAAACTCAATGTTAAGAGCAGGAACATTTACTGATGAAAAAGTTGCAGAAGAACAAGTTGTTCAAGTTCTAAACTTTGACATCCACTTGGTAAAAGACTTTAGAGGTAGACGTTATATAGAAAGAATAACAGAATGTATACCAGTTGAAGAGAAAAATGAATATACATATGACCATAGAAAAGAAAAAACACTAGAAGGAAAATTTGACAAATTCTGCGATAATGCAACTATATTCTTCTCAAAAACTACTAACAGAGAATTATATAAATATAGAAACATATTAGAGTTCGTAGATGATTCATATGTTCTTGTAAACCCAATCTCAGATACTAACTTAAAAGAGATGAGAGAAAACATGGATGATTCAGACAAAATTGAATTTGACAAATTTGTTGAAAGAAACTGGGGAATATCACCACAAAGATTTATAATGTCAGAAGAAGCAGCAAAAGCGCAAAAACGTAAAAAAGCAGTAAAACCTGCACAACCAGAACAACCAATAGCACCAGTAAACCCAATACAACCAGCACCTGAAATGCAATAAACGAAGAAAAAGGAGGAACAATACATAATGTCACCAGAATTGCTAGGAAAAGCGATTCCTATAATACTAGGAGCGTTTGCATTATTAGTAGTAGCATATCTAATACTAAACAAATTTGTAAACAAAAAGAATACTAAATTCGTAGCATCATTAACTGACGGTACAAAAATTAAGAAATTCAATACAGAAATAATGTACCAAAAAATATATATTATATTAGTAAAAGTTCCTTTCTTAAGAAGATATGTATTAAAAATAAGAAGAAGACTTGAAATAATAAATCTTGGAGATGAATACTTAACTAGAAAACAAGCTGCTCAAATGATAACAAGAGCCATATTAGTAGTAATCCCACTAGTTATTGTTATCATACTATTTACAAAAGGAAATACAATATTAACTGCTACTTTACTATTATTTTTACTATTTTTTGTTGAAACATTATTAAGTGGTATGGTTGATAAAGTAGATAATAAGCTATTAAAAGAGCAAATAGACATGTTCGCAGAAATGAGACATGCTTATCACGAATTCAACTTGGTTGAAGAAGCAGTATATGAAGTAGCACAAAATGATGAACTAGAAGTATCAAAACAAGCAAATAAAATATATGAAATATTAATTGCAGATGACCCAGAAATGGAACTTGAGAAATATTATGATATCGCACCTAACAGCTATTTAAAAGAATTTGCAGGTATTTCATATCTAACAAAAGAATTTGGAGACAGAAAAGATAAAGATGGTGCATCACTATATTTAAAAAACTTAAATAACATTACACAAGAAATGCAAATTGAAATTTTAAAAAGAGAAAAACTTGATTATGTGTTCCAGTCGTTAGCAATGATTGCAGCACTTCCAATACTATTTATTGAACCAGTAAAAAATTGGTCTTTAAGCCAGTTTGCTTTTACAAGTTCATTTTATGATGGAAAACTAGGATTTGTTGTTCAAATATTATTAATAGTTGTAACATTTATTTGTTATATATTAGTTAGAAAATTAAAAGACAATGGAAGTGTAGATACACAAAGAGATATGCAAAATCCATGGGAGCAAAAATTATATTCTAAAAAAATTGTTAAAAAATTCATAGATAAAATAGTACCTAAGAAAAATTCAAAAGAATATAGACTAAAAACTAAATTGATGAAAGAATCAGCCACAAAATTAAAAATGGAATGGCTATATATCGATAGATGTATGTATGCAATAGTAGGATTTATAATAATGATGTTTGTATTTTTCCAATTACACAATCTAACTATTGATTATATCTATACAGAAGCGAAAGCTGATTTTGATTTGCTAGGAAACATGACTGAAAAGCAAGCTAAAAAGGCAGATGAAGAACTAAAGCTACACAATAAATATCTAAATAAATATAAACCTGACAAGGGAACAACAACAGACATGATACAAAAAGATTTACTAAAAGAGGATTATTTTTCATCAGCAACAGACGAAGAGATGGAAGAGTTTGTGAAATGGATATATGATGACTTAAAAACAATTCAAAACGAATATATAAGTGCAATAGAAGTACTTGTTTCATTTGGTATTGGAGCAATAGCATACTATGGACCAATTTGGTTATTAATGTTCCAAAAAATAATGAGACAAATGGAAATGGAAAATGAGGTAATGCAATTCCAAACAATTATCCTAATGCTTATGAAAATCGAAAGAGTTAATGTTGAAATGATTCTTGAATGGCTTGAAAGATATTCAAATATATTCAAAGAACCAATTTCAAAATGTGTTAACAACTTTGAAAGTGGTCCATGGGAATCATTAGAAGAATTAAAAAATGATGTAGCTTTTCCACAACTAATTCGTATAGTAGAAAGTTTACAATCAGCAGTTGAAAAAATACCAATTAGACAAGCATTTGACGAATTAGATACAGAAAGAGCATACCATCAAGAAAAACGTAAAGAGTCAAATGAAAGATTAATTTCAAGAAAATCTATGATAGGTAAAATTGTTGGATTTGGACCAATGGTACTACTATTTGTTGGATATTTGATAATACCACTTTGCGCAATTGGTTTATTAAGCATGATGGATGCATTTGACAAGATGACTACTATGGCGATGTAAAGGAGTAAAATATGGAGAATGCGAGTAATGCACTTATGATGGCAGGAGGGATACTACTAGCACTACTAATACTAAGCTTGCTAGTATTCACATTTAACATTATAAATAGGTCTGAAAATGCTAAAACTGATCAAAAGATGATACAAGAAGCTCAAGAATTCAACAAGAAATTCTTAGCTTTCGAAAAATCATCAATGTATGGAACAGATGTAATATCTATTCTTGGGCTAGCAATTTCAAACAACGAGACATATAATCAAAGCTATACTATGCATCCAGATGGAAGATATGATTCTCGTGTTGATGGTTCAGTAAATGTAGAATTCACTTTACTAGAACCAGTAACAGCAATTACAAGAGAATATAATTATACGAGAGAGTGGAACACAGAAACAAGACAATATGATATTGATTGGGTAGAAGATGAATCAAAAAGATCAACAACACCAATATTTGAAAAGAATAAGAAATATTCATTAGAATTGAAAGATTCTCCAAGCAGTTTAGAAAAAAAAATATTTGACAATATAATAGCGATTGCAGTAAATGGAAATAACGCAATTGATGTAAAAACTGTAGGGACTAAAAGAATAGTAACAGATGGATCTGGATTTAATGAATTTAAAAAAAGAATATTTGAATGTGCAGAAATAAAATATAACCAAACAGGAAAAATAAACTACATGTGCTTTAAAGAAAAAGATACAACAAACTAGCAACAGAAAGGAAGTAAAATGGAAAATGTTTCAAAAGCACTATTATTGAGTGCTAGCGTGTTACTTGCATTACTTATTGTAGCACTGGGATTACGATTATTTAAATCAGCATCAAGAGTAACAAAAGCATATGATTCATCAATGAGTCAAATACAAATATCAACATTTAACACAAATTTTACTAAATTTATGGGTGCAGTAACAGATGAAACAAATGCTGAAAAACAAAAATATGCAACAATATATGATGTTATTTCAACAGCAACATTTGCATATGATTACAACAGTAAACAAGTAATTAATCCAAGAAGTGCTGAAAGTCTAAATGATAATGGATTAGTTAGAGTAGATTTAAAATCAAAATCTGGTGCTACAATTGAACATTTACAAGTAAAAGAAAAGATATATGATATTTTATTACAAGAGTGTTATTACCAAGACAATAATTATCCAAATGCCAAAAGTATAATAACTTATGAAATTACTGTAAACGCAGAAACTACTGGAGGATTAATAAGATGGGTTACATTTACACCAATGGTAGATAATTTAAATGTAGTAACATCAGCAATAAATAAAGCAAAACATGAATTAGGCGAACATTAGGAAATTAAAAGAAAATTTTTTCGACTATTGAAAAAAAATAACTAATATTATATAATATAAAGAGGAAACTGTGAAAAAAATCATAATATTAATATTAATTGCTGTAACTATTGCAATTTCAATGATATTTGTAAATTACACTGAATACAGAAATAAACTAGCTCAAGTAAATAAAATAAATAAAGAATTTACAGTATATGAAAATAACATAATACAAATAAGTACAGTAATTACTATAATGAATAAAGCAATCCAGCTAAATACTGAAAACGATATACCAAAAGATGAAAACAATTTTTTTATTGAAAATGAAACAAATTCAATAAAAGTATTTTTGGAAATAAAATCCAGAGGAAGTGTAATTCCAATGGAAGACCTAATCCTAGGAAAAAAAGCAGGAATAGAAAAAGTAAGTTTTGCATTTAGTGATATGCTTTTTCAAATAGGAAAAATTGAATATCATGAAAAAACAGGACAAGTAAAAAAGATAACTATTTTAGCAAAAGAAGAAATAGAAAACACATAAAAAGTTTTTAATATTTCCTTTTAAAAGTAAGGAATTCAATATAATATCAAAAGAAAAAACAAAGGAGGAACGAATTATGGAGAACGCGTCAAAAGCCCTACTTATCGCAGGTGCTATATTAATCTGTATTCTACTTATTGCCATAGGTATGTATATTTATCAATCAGCACAAGGAACAATTAATGCAGCTGCATCAAAAATGAGTAACCAAGACAAGCAAATTTATAATTCTATGATTGAAAAATATGTTGGAGAGAACAAAAGAGGTTCAGATGTAAAGGCTATGATTGAACAAGTTATTAGCCAAAACGACCAAAATGTTGGAGAAAGTGGAAAATTTATAAGTATAAAAGTAGTAAATGGTGAATCAATACCAAACTTAAAGAAATCAGATGGTACAGCTGATACAAGCGGTGGACAGTTGGGAACAGCATGTGATGCTGCAAATGTATACGCTTCAACACCAGGAGATAATACTCAAACAAATGTAGATGCTGCTAAAAAAGAAATGAGACAATTATACAAAGCAATCAGTTCAGGAAAAAGTTACAGCGTAAGTGATGATGGTGGTGTTCAAGACGGAATTATACATACTGTATTCATAAAAGAAATGTAATAATTAGAATCCGTAAGTTTATTTAATAAGGGAGAATACTAAATGGAAAATATTGCAGATGCCCTAAAAATGGCTGGTGCCGCCTTGCTATTTGTATTAGCATTCACTATTGCAATGATGCTAATTTCAAAAACAAGGGAAACAAGCGATAATATTTTAGATAATTTAAGATTAAAAGACTTTTTTCCACAAGTAGAAGCCTTAGAAGAAAGAACAACTAGAGAGGTAGGTATTGAAACAATAATACCTACCCTATATAGGTATTGTCAGTCAGATGGAAGCTTACGAATTAGAATATTAGATACAGATGAAACAGAATTACAAGTATTTGATACTGGGATTGAATATATAGTTAGACAAGACCCAGATTTAACAGATCCTTATCAAAGAGAGATAAATGATAGATATAATAATCCAGCTAGACAAGCATATATGTTTGAAGCACCTTGGGAAGGACAAAACCAAGAAACATACAGACTTGAAAGAGTAAATGCGTATATAAATGGAACTCAATCAAAGCATATGCCATCAGTTAATTATACTGGAAAAGGTTTAATACAAAATTGTGGAAGATATCTATTTGAAGAAACATATACAGAATACAGAACAAGTGGTACAGTGCACATAGATAATTATGGAGAAGAAATAGTAGAAATTCCTGCAAAGAAAAAAATAATAATTACATACAAACGCACTGATAAATTAATAAACTAAAATAAAAAGGGAGGGAATACCATGAATGATACATTAATAACAATTGTTGGAATATTTTTAGCAGCAATATTGATGTTCGTTTTCCCACTAATGACAATCGCTGACAGAAATGATGATGTTGCAAAACAAGCTGTTAGTCAAAAGACAATAGAATTTGTTGACAAATCAAGAAATGTTGGTGCAATTACACAAGCAGATTTACAAGAGTACAAAGAAAAAATAGGAGCTTTAGGACATACTTTTAAAACTGACATGGAAGTTAAAAGAATTGACGAAAATGTTGGAAAGAAAACATCTTGGACAACAAGCCAAGTAGTTGGAGAAAATACATATTATTCTGTATATACAGAAGCAATAGAAGCACAAGTAAATGGACCAAGCGGAAAATTCACATTAAAAGAAGGAGATATTTTTTCTGTAAGTTCAGTTAATACTGATGTTACAATAGCTCAATCTTTAAGAAATGTATTTTATGCAATAGCAGGAAAAGGTACATATCAAATTAAAGGTTCTCACTCTGGAATTGTACAAAACAATGGTTCATATTAATACTATTAGATAAGAGAGAAAGGTTTAGTCTATGAAATATCAAAATTTTGCAGTAATCTTTGTAATAATTATGCTACCTTTATCTATGGTTTTATCATATTATATTCAAGCACAATCAGAGACTCTAAATTTAGAAACACAATATCTAAATAAATTAAATGACTCAACATATGATGCAATTGCTGCATACCAAATGAACTCTTTGAATACTCAAAGAGTTACTGGCGAGTCTGTAAAAGATTATGTATTAGCTTCGGTTAATACTTTTTTTACTACTTTGGCAACAAATCTTGGTATGTCAAGTGCATCTAAACAATATTTATTACCATATGTTCCAGCAATACTTTTTACAACTTATGATGGATATTATATATATAGTCCATTAAAAATGGAATTGATTGCTGAAGAACCAAAGAATGGAATTGGATTACAAACTAAAGATGGAGACATTATCTACATACATAGGGAGGCGCCAAAAGATTTTAGAGCGTTACAAGAAGATTGTGATTATATAAAAGAGCATATTGATGATGGAGACAATGTAGAAGCTGCATATCCAAATAAATATACCAATAATAAAGATCATGCTAAAATTGATTATAAATACATGTTAAAACCATTTATATATTATAGCGCACAATATAAAGATACGATTCATAACAATTATGACTTTGTAGCGAGTTATACTCTAGATAATTATGTATCTATATATGGAAGAGTAAATCTTACAGACAGTGTAACAGGAGCTACAAGTGAAGTTTCAAAATCGGGATATTTGATAGACCCAGCCAAAATTACTTTAGGAGGAAATATTTTAATCAAATCTGTAGCTAGAAATGCTTCAAATGGCACTAGTAGACCAGACACAAGCGGAACAGGAAGAAATCAATATACAGCAATTATAAAATCTAATAGTGAAACAGGAATAAACCAGAACAGTGTAAGATATAGAAGTATAAACGTCAATAGTCCTGATGCATATAATTTTATAAATTACTATGGATACGGAGAAAATAGCGATGTAAATGGATATTATCCAAGTAGAGTAACAACAACATATCCAAATCCGATTAGATACCAAACCGGTGATAACATAATTGAAGATACTTTAGATATAGAAGACCAAATAAATAATGACTCATACGCAGATATGACAGAAGGAAATGTAAACAGTTATCTTTTGATTAATGGTGGATATTCACCATTAACGGTTGAATACAATGGAGTACCTATAGAAGACAGAAATGCAAGAGAATACTATATAAAAGCATATTTCTTTTCACAATGGGTTTTAAATAATTTATCAAATGTAACAGCAGGCTCAATAATACAAAACAGTGAAATAATAAAATATGCTGGAACAAATGACATAAGACTAGAATATACAGATTTTATTGGAGATACAACTAAAATATTCGATATAAATAGTACTTATAATGACCCAGAGAACCTAGCATCTGATATAGCTGACCATAAAAGAGCTGTTATAAAAAACTCAATACAGTTTAACTTAAATACAGCTATTAGTACTTATGATAAAGTACATTTTGGTATAGCAACAAACCAAGCATTCAGACTGCCAGTTTTATTAGCAGAAGATTGGGAAAGTATTTTAAATAATGTTTCAATGACAGCATTTATGCAAGGTATGCCATGTGGACTTACTACATTTAATAATTACACAGTTGTAAAAAGTAATAATAACAACACATCAGCAAGCTTAGAAAATATATATTTTACCAAATCTATTGGAACAGATAGACAAAGTAGTTCATATTATCATAAATACGATTGTAAACATCTTGCAGATGATGATGGTTCATTAGCAACAACGTATTATTTATCAGATTTAAGCGCAGAATTTAAATATGATGCAAAAAAAATAAATGTACGAACGAAAAGTATTAGTGAATCAGATACAGTTGTATGTCTATATGATGACTCTACTAATACATATTATAAAATCGATCCAGATAAAACAGCAAGTAACATAGATGTTTTAGCTATAGGTGAAGAAATACCAAATGATCAAATTAGTTCATATAGTGGTCCAACATACAAGCAATCAGGTTCAGGGCAGTGGCAAGAAGATGGAAGTGTTAGTAATCAAAATTTGACAAATCTACCAAATAGTTCAGATGTTTTATATTTATACGACCATCAAAATTTAGCATGTTATGATTGTATAGTATCAGGACAATATGATCCAGTTGTTAAATACTATGATGGTGAGTTAAGAAGAATATATAAGAACATTACAGGAGAATGTTTAATTTCAATAGAAAGTGGACCTAATGCAGGAAAATTTTACTATCTAGATGGTGCATTATTCGAAGGAACTATAACACCACACCCAGATACTCCATATGGAGGATATATGGTTGATGATGTAGAATATCAGTTAAGAAGAAAATCAATTTATACAGCTCTAGCAAAACACAGAAATTTATTATACAAAACAAATGACTATGTAAACAGATAAAACGAAGACGTTTCTAGTAATCTAGAGACGTTTTTAATTTTTTAAACCAAAATTTATCAGTATATAAAAAAATCGATAGGGAAAAATTATAAAGAGGTTTAATTATGAAAAAAAGATACTTTTTTATAATTTTTCTTTTAATAATTATTCTTTCCTATATAACAAATATTAGTCAAATTCCTGAAAGAATAATTTTATTAGAAGGAGAAAAATTAAATTTTAAAAAATTATATGGAATAAACATAACTACAAAAGAAAATGATGTCCTAGAAGCATGGGGGCAGGAAAAAGTCGAAAATCATAAATTAAATGTAACTCTTCTTGGAAATATCAAAGTAAAAGAAGTTTCAGTCACAACATTACCAGCAGTAAAAGTAGTTCCAGTTGGAAAACTAATAGGGCTTAAACTGTATACAAATGGTGTTCTAGTTATTGGAATGACTGAAATTGAAAATATAAACAAGCAAATGGAAAAACCTTACGAAAATACAGGAATTCAAGAAGGAGATACAATATTAGAAATTAACAATCAAGAAATAGATTGTATTAGAACTCTTCAAAAAGTTGTAAATAATTCATTAGGAAGTAATCTAGAAATAAAATATGCACATAATCGGAGAGATACTAACATCAAATATGAAAGCCACAAAAGTAAGTCAAAACGAATACAGACTCGGACTATGGGTGCGAGATAGCGCAAGTGGCGTAGGAACAATGTCATTCTACGAACCAAACAGCAAAAGATTTGCAGCACTTGGACATGGCATTTCAGACAGCGACACAGGAGATTTATTAAACATTGAAAGTGGGGCAATAATAACGTCCAAGCTAGTCAATATAACCAAAGGAAGAAAAGGTGTTCCAGGCGAAATAAAAGGTAGTATATCTAATGGGGAAGAAGTAGGTGAAGTAGAAAAAAATACGAATTTTGGTATATTTGGTGAAATGGAAATTGGCTCTGTATTGCCAAAAGATGAATATAAAGATGGACTTGAAATAGCAGTACGAGATGAGATAAAAACAGGTGAAGCAACTCTATTGTGCAGCTTAGAAAATGGCAAAGTAGATGAATATAAGATTTTAATAACACGGAATTGATCTAAACAATAACACAAATAATAAAAGCATGAAAATAGAAATCACAGATGAAAAACTCATTCAAAAAACAGGAGGAATTATATGTGGAATGAGTGGTTCACCAATCATCCAAAACAATAAAATAATAGGAGTGCTAACAAACGTACTCGTTTCAGACCCACAAATAGGATATGGAGTTTTCGCAGATATAATGATAAAAGAAATGATGAAATAATAAACAAAAGCCACCTTCAAAAGGTGGCTAAATTTATGGCTTTATAATCATTGGACCAATTTCTGTAACAGTACCAGCACCAAGTGTTAGAACCAAATCATTTGTCTTCGCATTAGCTTTAATATGAGAAACGATATCATCAAAATCGCGTATATATAAAGCATCTTTTCCAAAATCTTTAATACGATTAACTAAATCTTGAGAAGAAATATTATAAGTATTTTGTTCACGTGCAGCATAAATATCAGTAACAATAATATGGTCAAATTTTAGTAATGCTTTTGCAAAATCATCTAATAAATTTCTTGTTCTACTATAAGTATGAGGTTGGAAGATAACCCAAGATTGGTTAAATCGTTTATCCATAATAGCATTAGATACAGCAACTATTTCTGTTGGGTGATGACCATAATCATCATAAACAGAAACACCATGATATCCACCAAGATATTCTAATCTACGAGCAGCTCCTGTAAATTTAGAAAGAGCAGTTGCAATTACATTTTTATCAATACAGTAATAAGAGCAAAGAGCAATACATGCAAGTGCATTAGATACATTATGTTTTCCTGCAACAGATAATCTAACATGCATATAGAATTTACTATTACAAAATACATCAAATTCTGAGAAACCTAAGTGATTATGTCTAATATTTTTAGCAACATAATTTGCACATTCATTTTGAATTCCATATGTAATAAATTTACCTTTTACATGCTCTCTAAGGGCTAAACAGTTTGAATCATCTGCATTTGTAATAAGAGCGCCATCTTCAGGAATAAGAGTAGCATATTTACTAAATGCATTTTTTATATTGTCAAAAGTCTTAAAATAATCTAAATGGTCATTATCAATATTCAAAACAATTTCTGCTTTAGGTGAAAAACGTAAAAAGTTTTCCATGTATTCACAAGCTTCTAAAATAAAATAATCACTATTTCCAACAGTATAATTTCCACCAATTTGTTTAAGCATTGCACCAACCTGTATTGTTGGGTCAAGACCAGCTTCTAAAAAACATAAAGAAACCATAGAAGTAGTTGTTGTTTTTCCATGAGTACCAGAAACGCAAATACTTTCTTTATAACGTCTAGTTAAATATCCAACAAATTCACCTCTAGTAACCAAAGGAATATTAGACTGTCTAGCGATAACCATCTCAGGGTCAGTATCTTTAATTGCAGCAGAATAAATAATCAAATCTGCATTTCTAGAGTTAGTTAAGTCATGACCTATAGTAACTCTAATACCTGAGTTTACTAATTTATTTGTAAATTCGCTTTGATGAGCATCAGAACCAGTAACATTAAATCCCCATGAATGTAAAGTTTCAGCAATAGCACTCATGCTAACTCCACCAATACCAATCAAATGAACATTTTTATAATTATCTAAATTATTAATTTTCACTTTCATTAAAAAACACTTCCTTAAAGTACGAAATAGTAATATGTCACATAGTTTTCAAGCATTCAAATTATACACTTTTTTACGAAAAAAAACAAGTGTGCAATTAACGATTTATACATAATATGTTTATTTGAATAAAAAGTGTAAAAAAATATAAAAAATCATGTAAAAATAAGAAGGAAAAAAAATATTTTTGGCGAATATAATAAATGTACATATAAAAGTATATGTATAATTTTTAAAAACATTGGAAGGCGGTGCACAAAATGCAAATAACAGATGTACGTTTAAGAAAAGTTAATTCAGAAAACAGAATGAAAGCTGTTGCTTCTGTAACATTCGATAATGAATTCGCAGTTCATGATATTAAAGTTATCGAATCACAAAATGGATTATTCATTGCTATGCCAAGCAGAAAAATCCCAAATAGTGGAGAGTTCAAAGATATAGCTCATCCAATCAATGCTGAAACTAGAGAAAAAATTCAAAAAGCTATTTTAGAAGCTTATGAAGCTCCAGAAACAGAATCAGCAGAGGAAGAATAATAAATATAAGGAATATGCAATTTAGCATATTCTTTTTACTTTACTTTAAAACATAAAAACTACCTTGATGGTAGTTTTTTATATTAATGAAAAAAATTATATCTAATGACAAAGTATCACGAAATTTTATATAAAAAAGAACCCGCCCGAGAGCGGATATGGCATCTCGGGCGGGAGTTCCGCAACTGCGGATCAGTTCTGCTGGTACTTGGCGTACTCAATGATGGAGTCGCCATGGAAAAGGTTGTAGGCCTCGTGGGTCTCGTCACACATACACACAACGGATTCTCCAGGACCATAGACCAGACCATTGCACTCAATCTGGCCAGCCCTTACGGTCCAAATCTCGTAATCGTTGGTGTGCTGGTGCAGGCCGATGGTGGAGAAGCACTCCAGAAGCATGTGACCAGACGCATAGGATCGTGCGGTACCGCCGGCGGGAATGTCCTGAGGGACAAAATCGGCGTAGTCGATACACAGTCCGTATCCACCCTTCAATGCAGGCCGCGGAGTCCGAACAACGCTACCAGCTTTCGCAGCAATTTCCAACAATTCTCTCGTCATGATGATTTCCTCCTGTTTTTAGTATAGAGAGTTGGGGGAAACTTGTACTCGGTATGAGCACAAACTATATACATTATAACATATTTACATAATAAAGGCAAATATATGTAATTTTTTTATATTAGACTTTATTCTATTAGAAATTTATATTAAAATATCGTTATAATAACAAATAGGAGACCAAAAGTGAAAATATTTAAAGCAATAATATCAAGTTTAAAAAACAGCAAAATACATATAATATTATTTTTTATATTAAGCATAATAGTTGCATACACTACAACATACATACCAGTAATAATACAAAATTTTTTAGATATATTATTACACCAAAACATTACTAACAACTGGGTAATGGAATATGCAACAAATATATTAAATGACAAATTATCTTTTATTTCCATAGCATGTATAGTGCTTTTTATAATAGAAATAATTGTAGTAATATCAACATACTTAAGAACAATTATAAAGAATAAAATAATACAAGATTTTCAATTTGAATTTAAATTAAAATTATTCAATTATATACAAAACCTAACATATCAGGACTTCTATCAAAAATCACTTGCTGAGTTAGTTCAAAATATGGCAGATGATGTAAACAATATAGTCAAATTTCTGGAAAAGCAATTTACATATATATTAGATATTATACTTATAATATTTTTTGCAATAAATCAACTTTCTAAAATTGATTTACGTTTATCAATAGTAATGATTATAGCAGTAATAAGCATAATTTTATTATCAATTTGGTATTTTAAAAAATCTAAACCACTAATTATAAATAAAATGAAAGCACAAAAAGATTTATATGAGAAATTAAATGATAATTATTCAAATATCAAGTTTATGAAAGTTAATAATTTGCAAGAAAAAGAGAAATTAAGTTTTAAAAAAATAAATAATAAAAATTTTGAAACTAATAAAAGTAAAGTAGTTTTAGACAGTTGGTACAAAATTTTAATAATGAATATTGTAAAAATACAAGTTCCATTTATATTTATTTTAAGCAGCTATCTATATATAAAAAATGCTATATCAATAGGAAGTATTTATGTAACAATAAATTATTCAAATAAAGTAACAAACACATTTACAGAATTATCTGAAATTATAGAATTTTTGAATTCATGCAATATATCTTATAAAAGATTAAATGAGATTTTAAAATTAACATTAGAAGATAGTAATATAAAAAATAAAGAAATAAATATAAATAGTGCAAAATTAACATTTAAAAATGCAAACATAAAAGTTAATGGAAAAATAATTTTAGAAAATTTGAATTTTACAATCAATCCAAATGAAAAAATAATGATAGCAGGTAGTACAGGAAGTGGAAAAACTATACTTCTTAAAACTATTGTAGGTTTTTATGAATATGAAGGAAGTATAAAAATTGGAGAATATGAAATACGAGATTTAAATAAAAAGCAAATACGTGACAATATTTGTTTATTATTACAAGATTCATATTTGTTTTCAAAAACAATAGCAGAAAATATACGAATATTAGTACCACATATGCCATATCAAGATATGGTAGATTTAACAAGCTTTTTCTCTTTCCACGAAGATGTTATAAAATTCAAAGATGGATATGAAAGTGAAATTGGCAAAAATGGAATTGCATTATCAAAAGGACAAAAACAAAGACTAATACTAGCAAGAGCATTTAGCAAACAAAAGCCTATAATGATTTTTGACGACTCATTTAGCGCAATAGATAGAATAAATAAAAAGAAAATTTTAGAAAATTTATTGTCTTTAAAAGAAGAAAAATCAAGTAAAATATTTGTAACTCATGATATTGAATTAGCGCCACAATTTGACAAGGTAATATATCTAAATGATAAACATGCAATATGTGGAACTCACTTAGAATTAATGAAAAATAATAATTACAGAGCAATATATAGTTTGAATCAAAATAAAATAGGT
The DNA here is from genome assembly GCA_948465565.1 of uncultured Clostridium sp. Taxonomy (GTDB): domain Bacteria; phylum Bacillota; class Clostridia; order TANB77; family CAG-508; genus UMGS1994. The sequence goes on along the minus strand of CAOJXR010000002.1, from coordinate 3,790 downwards.
GAAGAATATGTTTGATAAAAAGTTATTGAAAAAAATGTTTAATTTTACAACAAATAAGAGAAAAACAATAAGAAGAGGAGTAATCGGATTTGTACAATCTATACCATATCAAGTGCTTTATCAATATATAGTATTTAAAGTAATTGATAATTATATTCCAAACAAAAATATAAAAATAGCAGTATTATTATCTTCAATCTTAATACTTTTTGTATTATTAAGACTTTGGCTTGATATATGGATGGAAATAGATAGAAAAGTAATATACTATGATAATGACAGACAAATAAAAGACAAAGTGTTCAATAGTATACAAGATGCTGATATAAGCGAGTTAGACAAAATTCAAGCAGGCAGATTGTTTAATTTAACAACTTCTCAAAGCTTTGAATCAGGTCAATTGTTTGTATGGAGTGGAATAGGAATTTTCGCAGTTAGATTACGTACAATCTTGATAACAGCAATTATTATGTTATTTATTGATGTGCAAATTGCCTTAATTGTAATTGCAATTTTTATATTATCGTATATTGTTTTAATTCCTTTTTATAATAAAAATATGAAAATATATAAAAAGCTCCAATCATCAATTATAGATTTACAAGGGAAAGTAAATGAATACATAGATAGTTATTCAACAACTAAGACTCTAAGACTTGAGGAAATCAACCTTAATGACATAAAACAAATGCTAGAAAAAAGTAAAAAAGAAATGATTAATTCAAGTAAAATAATAGGTTTACATACGGCATTATTTGCATTACTAACGTTTTTTGCAATAATTGCTACATTAGTTATTGGTGGAAGCAAAATTGCATTAGGAATTGGAACTGCTGCAACTATAATGTTGATTATAGATTATATAAATGATACAAATAATAATATGTTTAGCCTTTTAGAACATGTACATGGATTTATAAATAGATATAATTGTTTTATAAATATACTACAAATTACAAGTATAAAAAAAGAGTATGATGAGGGAGATTTAGAATTAAATAAAATAGATTCTATAGAATTTAAAAATGTTGTTCTTAGTTATGATAATAAAAATATAATATTAGATAATATAAATTTAAAAATAGACAAGCCTATGACAATTGCAGTTGTAGGAAAAAGTGGAGCAGGAAAGACCTCTCTTGTAAACTTGATACCTAGATTTTATAAGTTAACAAATGGTCAGATATTAATTAATGGAATTGACTATACTAGGTATAAATTAACTGAGCTAAGAAAAAACATTTCATATGTTTTTCAAGATCCTGTTATTTTAGACATGTCAATAAAAGACAATTTGATATGTGGAATGGAAAAAATAAAATTAGATGATGTTATCGAAGTATGTAAAAGTCTAGGTTTACATGATAAGATAGAACAATTCGAGAATAAATATGACACAATTATAAATGCACAAACTGATTTATTGTCTTATGGTGAGAAACAATTATTGAGCTTTGCAAGAGCAATTTTGAAAGATGGAGGAATTGTAATACTTGATGAAGTTACATCAAACTTAGACTTGGAATTTGAACAAAATGTTATAAAAGCAAATAAGATTATATTAAAAGATAAAATTTCATTTGTAATAGCTCATAGGCTTAATACCATTAAAGAAGCGGACTTAATAATATTTATAGATAATCATCATATAGCAGAAATGGGAACACATGAGGAACTTGTAGCAAAACAAGGACTGTATTATGAATTACTTAGTAAAAGAAACTAAATATTGCAATTGCATGTTAAAATGCTATATGCTAGAATAATTTTGTAAAATAGACAAAGGGAAATATTAAGATGGAAGAAAGAAAAGAACTAAATAAAATAAGAAGAAAAAATGCAAAATTATACCCAATATATAAAATGTTTTCATGGGATTTATTATTTTTCTACTCAATAGAATTTTTATTTTATACAATTACCAAAAAGGTAACTGCATCAGAAATTTTAATAATAAATGGATTTTATTTATTATTTAGAATGACAATGCAAATACCAGCAGTTGCAATTACAGACTTTTTAGGGAGAAGAAATAGTATAATACTCGGAAATGTATTACTTATCGTATATATGCTTATTTTATTAGGATTTCCAGGAGCAATAAGTATCATAATTGCGGACCTTGCCTTTGCACTAGGTTATGATATTAAATCAATTGCTGAATCTAATTTATTATATGATTCTGTTGCAACAAGAGGCGGAGAAGGATTATATTCAAAACTAGATGCTAAAGGAGGAAGTTGGTACTATATATTAGATGGAATTGCTTCACTAACAGCAGGATATTTATTTGTAATTAATAATTATATTCCTATGTACATATGCTTAGGTTGTATAATTATATCTACAATATTATCATTTGGATTTAAAGATATTTATAAAGTAAAAAGAGACGAAAAGACTAATGGATTTATACATACATTAAAAGATTATGGAAAAGATTTAAGAAGTTCCTTTAAATTTATATTGAAATCAAAGCGAATGAGAGCATTTATATTATTTCAGATAGTTTTTTATAGTTTAATAGAAATTATTGATATTTATAATAGTGATTTACTTATAAGTATTGGTGTTCCAGAAGAGCAATTTTCTATGATATTTGCAACACTAACTCTAATAGGTGGAATCTCACTTTCTCTAAAAAGACCTATTGAAAAGAAATTCAAGAATAGAACATTAGCATTTTTATCTTTAACACATATTGCAGCATGTATTATTATAGGAGTTGCAGCAAGTTTATGGACAAATACAACTATCATACCAATTGTGCTTGCAATGTATGCTTTGCAAAAGATAAATGTTTCAATATGGTATATATTAGAGTATAAGTACTTAAAAAACTTTACAAAAGAAGATACAAGAAATAAGATAACGTTTACATATGAATTTATTGGAAGTATTTTTGCAAGCATCTTCTCTGTTTTAGGTGGTTTACTTCTAAAAATAATAGATGTTGGAAATGCATTTTTAATAACTGGAATAATTGCGTTGATTTGTATGAGTTCAGTTTTAATATACATGAGAAAAAGATTTGGGTTAGAGCCTCAAGAATATGCAAAAGAAGATATTGAATTTGAAGTGGCGGAGAGATAATAGAATATTAAGTGATATGAAATATTATAATATTAAAAGAAAGGAATTAATCAATTAAATAGATTAATATTGGTTGTACAAGAAAAAATGAAAGTTGTTGGAACTATGTTTTTTAAAGATAGTAAATTATTGATAGACAAGCCTAGAAGAAGATCCACATATCAAATGATTGGAGGAAAAGTTGAAGACGACGAATCTCCTATAGAAGCGGCAATAAGAGAGTGCCATGAAGAACTTGGAAAATATGCAGATTTTGATGAGAAGTTATTTGAATTGGTTATGGAATTTGACGAAATAGCAACAAGTGATGGAGTAACTCCAATTCACTTTTATGTTTTTAAATATAATGGAATTTTAAATGGAGTATTAGATACTTCTGAGGAAATCGAGAGATTTTGCTGGTATGATACTTCATGTGCTGGTATATTATTATCTAACACATTAAAAAATGAAGTTGTACCATATTGTTTAAAAAATAATTTAATAAAATAAAAAATTATCTCAAAAAAGTATTGACAATATTTCTTTTTTCATTGTATAATAACACTTGTCAGTGAGAACACATATATGCAGATGTGGCGGAACTGGCAGACGCACAGGACTTAAAATCCTGCGGTTGAATAAACCGTGCCGGTTCGATTCCGGCCATCTGCACCAGACTTAAAAAGCACACAAATGTTGATTTTTCAACACTTGC
>CAOJXR010000001.1 GCA_948465565.1 uncultured Clostridium sp. | reverse complement strand
AAAAATGCTACCCTTTTAATTCCCTACGCATTTTTACTTAATTTTTATCTATGGTCATATTATACATTAAAAAATCGGTTAAGTAAATAAAAACTTAATCGATTTTATTATTTCTTTTCAATAACTATGTCTACATGATGAACTTCTGCAATTTTATACAATGTATCAATATAATATCTACTTCTACCTGCTTCATAGTCTTGTATTGTTCTTTCTGCTTTACCTATACTTTTTCCGAACTCTTTTTGTGTTAATTCAGTCCATTCACGAATTATGCGAATGACATCTTTAGGCTCGTAATCACTCAAACATATTCTCAACTGCATTTCCTCCACTTTATCTTACTATATTATTGACATTCTAACAGTAAAAATGTATAATTTGAGAGAAAGCCACGTTGACAACGTGTGAAACATATTTTTATAATAAAGTGGTTTATTACTTTAGAAGTAAAAATTGTGAACGGAAGGAGATTTTAAAATGTCTATGTTATATAACAATGGTAAAACATGGTCTGAAATGACACCAGAAGAACAAAAAGTCTGCTTGATAATATTAGGAATAATGGTTTTAGCATTGGTCATTTATGGAATATACTACTTTTTAAAAAATAGAAAAGAAAAAGACTAAATTGTTGTTTTTTGTCGAATATTGTATTATACTTATGTTGGATATGATGAAATAAATTAATTATGAAAGGAATGTTTTATTATGGGAGAGAAAAAAGAAAAGAAAGAAACCTCAAAGGGAGTGAGAATATTTATTATAATATTGTTAAGTATTATATTTATTTATTTTTCAGCAATAACCATTTTTGGAGTTAGTAAAAATTTTTCAAAGATATTTAATGGAAATACAGATATGTTGTCTGCTTTTGTTTTCTATTTAGTTATAGACCTTTTATGTGGTTATGGTGTTATAAAAAATATATCAAAATTAAGAGGAAAAGAACTTACAGCAGAGCAATTACAAAAAAGAAAGAAAAGAAATACTATTTTTGGACTATCTTCTGTTTTAGCAGTTGTACTTGTAATAGTTGTTATGTTTGGTTATGGCAATATTAGTGAAAGTAACGAAAAAGAACAAATGATAAGTAAAATAAAAGAATATCAAGCTAATGGTTATTTGGAGTTATCAGATACAGAATATCAAAAACTAGAAACATCTAGCAATAGTGAGATAAAAGAAAGATTAGATAGAATTGAAAATAATATAAAACTTCAAAAGGAATATAATGAAAAATATTCAGCTAAATTAGATGAAATCTATGCAAAAGAAATTAAATTTAAGTTATACCCAAGTTATGATGAATATTATACATATATACCTGCAAATTTAAAGGCAGGAACAAGTCAAGCAAAAGCACAAGTGGAGTTTGTAACTATAAATAAATATGCTAACGATATTTATGAAATTTATTATTCTGTTGAAATGGATTTAACAGTTCAAAACAAATATAATGGTAAGACTGTATCAAATGGCTTAACTAAAAAGTATTATAAAATCCCATATCGCCAAGATATAAACGAAATACAAAAAATTGACAATTACAATGATACAGCTATACAAGAAGAACTTAATAATATTATCGATGGAAAAATTAAAGAAGTTTTAGCATTTCCTTTAAAAGATAATAATAATTATAAATATAATTTTCTTCATGTGCAAGAATAGATATATAAAAATAATATAAAGCATTTACCTTAAATGGTAGATGCTTTTTTATTTACTCTTTTAAAGAATTACCCCTTTTCTCTCCTCTGATAACATTAACAAAAATCGTTATGGTATATTGTTTATTAGAGGTAAGAAATGGATAATTTTGAAGAAGAAGTACAATATTTTACGGAATTAGTTTATAACAATATACAAGAAGCAAGAAGCGGAAAAAAAGATAAAGAAGAAGCAATTTGGAATTGTATAAATTTAAACAAAGACGGACAAAGTGTATTTGTTTACAATTTAGATAAGAACTATTGTTACGAAATATTTAAAAAGGATATACAGGAATATAATTTTAAGCATGAAGGAACAAAGTATTTAGCCCTATACTATATTGGAAGATTAACACAATATCTAAACAACGAAATGACATTAGATGAATTTGTAGGCATACAAGAAGAAACTAACCCAGTAGTAAAAAATATTATAGAACAAAAAAATAATATAAGTGAACAATTACGATTACTTCGCAAAAATAGAAATATTCCAGAGGTACAAGAATATATCGACAAAATGTATAATGGCAAATATGCAAGTGAATATTTAAAATACTTAATAGATAGATACTATTATGGCAAAAAGAATTTGATAAGACCTGAAAAGAACGATTTAGAGAAATTTCATAAAATGCTATTACGTTGAGAAAGGATAATAAATATGTGTATCAAAAGAAAAATATTAAATGAATATGTAACAATGGATATAGAAACGACAGGCTTTAATTTAGAAAAAGACAATATTATTGAATTAGCTGTTTGTAAGGTTAGGAACAAAAGGATAATTGACAGTTTTACAAGTTTTATTAACCCAATGAAGCCTATACACAAAGCTATAACGGAAGTAACAGGAATAACGGATAATATGTTAAAAGATGCAGATACAATAAATATAGTCTTAAATAAATTGGTAGATTTTATAGGAGATTTACCCATTGTCGTACACAATGCTGATTATGTTATGAAATTTATAAAAGCAAATACTAATATAAAGTTAGAAAATGAAGTAATTGATACTTTAACATTGAGTAAGAAAAAACTACCTCATTTGAAGATTTATACAATAAAAGCAATTTTAGAGTTTAGCGGAAATTCTGAAGTTGTACTAAATAGGTCAATAGATTATGCACGAGTAATAGCTAAAGTTTTTGAAACTCTGAAAGATTATAAAGCAGAAAATAAAAGACAGTAAAGAACTAGACATAGTTTTATATTCCCTCTTCTTAAAAATGGCTTAAAAACGATTATGAAGAAAATAAACATGGTTATAGTTTGGAAAAGATAAAAAGTATGGAAACGATAGAAAGGGATATGTATAGATGCAATTCTTAAAAAGTGGTTTTTATGCTGTTTTAGAAAATTAAGTATTGAACAGGTTTAGGAAAAATAGAATATAGATACGAAAGATGAGGAATTTATATGCAAATTAAAATTCATAGAGGAGTTAATCAAATTGGCGGTTGTGTAACTGAAATTAAAAGTAAAAAAGCAATGATACTTATTGACGTTGGCTCTAATCTCCCTAATTGTGAGAATGAAGTCGAAGTGAATATTGCTAATATTAGTAAAAAATGTGATGCTGTTTTTATAACCCATTATCACGGCGACCATATAGGCGAATATATGCAAGTTAATAAAGATGTTCCTATTTATATTGGAAAACAGGCAAAAGAAATTTTTACTATATTTCAAAATAAAATGAAAGATACAGGAGTTACAGAAATTACACAGGAACATATTGATAAAATAGATACATTTAAAATATTTAAGCAAGGAGTACCTTTAAAAATTGGAGATATGAAAATAACTCCTATTCGTACAGACCATTCGGCATTTGACAGTTATATGTTTCTTATTGAAGCAGATGGCAAAAGAATTTTACATACACGGAGACTTCCGTTTACATGGTCCTATGGGTAAAGGAACACCTAAAACACTTAAAAAAATAGGAAAAGTTGATATTCTCATTTGTGAGCATACAACACTTTCAAGACAAGATGAAGATTTTATGTCTGAATTTATGTTACAAGAAGAAGCAATTAGCTTAATAAAAAGCAAAAAATACATTTTTATATTGTGTGCTTCCACTAACATTGACAGGATAGCTTCTTTTTATCATGCGAATAAAAAAGCAGGAGAAAAACTATTTATATGTGATATTTACCAAAAGAAAATACTTGATTATGTAAGCAAAAATAGTGCGAAATTTACAGATTATTATAATTTCTCTGATGTTAAGAGTTTTGATAGCGAATTGTATAAAAAGATGGTAAGTAATGGTTTTTGTATGTTAGTTCGCAGCAACTACTTTTCAAAGAAATTTGTTTATAACCCTAGATTTAAAAACAACCTATTTATTTATTCTCAATGGTTAGGATATATACAAGGAGAAAATGCAGAAAAAGACCTCGTTAAGTTTGTTCCTAAAAAATACACATATTTACATACAAGCGGTCATGCAACTGTTGACGGAATTATAGAGGTTTGTAACATTGTTCAACCTAAAGTGATAATTCCTATACATCGGAATAAACTCATACGATTTTGATAAGTTAGACTTACCATATAGAATTAGACATTTAAAGAATAAGGAAATATACAAGATATAATGAATTATGAAAGGAATCTTAAAATATGGAACACAAAACAGCAGTTGAAAAATTAAAGGAACATGAATATGATATGAATATTAAGGCTCAAATAAGAAATTTCAAAGTAGAAATACTAGACAATGGAGATAATACAGGATCAATAACAGTATGGAAATTTAACAAGCACAAAAAGAACTTAAGTGAGATGCTAACATTTATTGAAACACAGACATTTGTTGAAACATTAGACATTGAGGGAATTGCAGATTTTCAAGTAAGTATTAAGAAAGAAAATGAAATACTAGAAGATGGTTTGTTTTTAGATAAAATTACAAAATGGATATATAACCGACTAAACAATGAAAATATAGAATTTATGTATGAGTTTGTTGGTGGAAAATACAACGGACAAACTATGACTAAAGCAGAAGTTGAAACTTTATCACGCGGACTAACAGAAGATTTAACACATATTAGACAAAAAGGTGGTACTTGTCAAAGGAAAGAATTAGACAACCAACCTCTAGTAGATGGTTACTTATCGCCTATGTTCTCACATATAGACTATGGACTGGTTTATTTACGATATGAAACACAAGAAGTCTATAATACAGTACCAGATTAGAAAGGAGATGTAAAATATGGCAGGAAGAATTGATTATGCAGAAAGACAGGAACGAAAAAAAGAAATATACCAAGAACGAGTAGAACAAGCAGAACAAAGAAGCCAAGCACATTATGAAAATCAAAGCAAGATAGCAAGTGCAATACCTATGGGACAACCTATTTTAACAGGACATCACAGCGAGAAACGACATAGAAACGATTTAAAGAAGATAGACAATGAAATGAGGAAATCTATACAAGAAAGTGAAAAAGCAGACTATTATAGAAATAAAATAGACAATATTGATAATAGCAAAGCAATATCTTCGGACGATCCAAAGGCTATTGAAAAACTACAAGCTAGAATTGAAGAATTAGAAAAGGCAAAAGTTGAAGTAAAAGCTAGACCTCATGAATGGTACGAGTTACCCTATCTTAATGCAGATATAAGAAGATGTAAAGACAGAATAAAAGAAATTCAAGAATTAGAAGAATTGCAGTTTGAAGATGTTACCTTTACTGGTGGCAAAGCAATATTAAATAGAGAAATAAACAGGTTGCAGTTTATATTTGATGCTATACCAGATGAAGAAACAAGAACTACATTAAAGAAACATGGTTTTAAATGGTCAAGATATGAACAAGCATGGCAAAGATTATATAACAAAAATGGTATTTATGCAGTTAGATATGTTATTGAAAAAATAAATGAAAGAGGCGAAGAAAATGATAACTTGTAGACCTTACACTTTTATTGAAGATACAGAGAAAATGAAAGATTTTCTAAAACTGAATAAAGAGGACTTTTTGAAATCATATAGTTATTTACTTGAAGAAGAATATGATGCGACAGTTTGGGAATATATAAAACGTACTAGAAATGCTTATAAAAGACAGATTTTAGATTAAGAACTTTATATTAGTAATACCTATGTAACACTACTATTGCCCTCATATATTGAACTAGAGAGGCTACATAGCCTTTAGAGAGGGTATATTTATTTTTACAAAATTTTTTTCGCCGTAGTATATAAAACAGCTTAAAATCGAGCCTAGAGGACAACAGATAGGATATAAGAGTTTTTAAAGACTAAACCATATCTGGCATAGTGGCATAGTGAAATTCCAATAATTTATTGTGTTTTAGTAACTATTTAATTTTTCTTTCACAAACTGATAGTATATTTATATACTTCGTATATAAATATAGCAGACTTCATGCAAAATTGATTTATTGAATATAGGAAAAATATTTTATTACTACATATCTGGCATAGTAAAATTCCAATAAATAAGCTAGTCCTATTGACTAGCTTATTTATTATTAAGTTATTAAGTGTTGTCAGATGTTGCTTCTTCATTCTCTGGCTTTTGTTCTTCTTGTGTGCTTTGTTCATTATCTATTGTTTGTTCATCATCTGTATTTTGTTCATCATAAAGTCGTGTACAAAGATAATCTTCAAAATTACCTTTCCAATTTTTCCTTTTATAATTATCATCGTATGCTTTATCTGCTTCTCTAGTTGTACAATTCCATGTAATATAGTCATCGTAAATATCTTGAGTTTTAGAATTATCGAAATCTGGAGAAGCATAATACCATACTCTTTTACCACCCAATAAGTATCGTTCAGGTCTATAATTTAAGGCTAATATTTGCTTACCAAATTGTGAGTCGCTAACCGCTTCTCTGTTATGGTTGTTGCACCATTTTTTATATTCCTTATAATAGGTTGATTTAACGATAATTGTTTTTATAGGAAATAAACTTGCAAATTCTAATGCGCTATTACATTCCATAAAATACTTCTTCGTTTCTTCCTCTACAATAGGCGGAATTGTAAACCTACCAACCTCTAGCACTTTTTCAAATGCTTGTATAGCCCTAGTTACAATGATTTTCAACGCTTCTTTTTTACATAGCTTTTCTCCAATGTTAATATCACGATTACCTCTGTCATCTGTAAACGTGGCATTGAATGGTATCACAATAACGCGGTCGGTTATATGTAAGCCTATTTCTTTAAAGTTTATGACTTCGTTTACTGACAGCAACATAGTTGCATAAGGTGTTAAGACATCATTATCATCTTTTCCATTTAGTGATATAGGCTCTCCAGAGACTATACGAGTTACAAGCGAATTGTTTATGTATTTCGGTTGCTTTTGGTCTTCCGAAATATTTACTGTACAACCGTTCTAGCTTTTTAACCGTAGACTTGCTTCCTGCTTTACTTCCGAGACAGTTGTTCCAAATGCTCATGTGAGCATTTATTGTCTAATACGGCTTCAAGTACCCTAAAAATCTTGCTCTTGCCATTTCTCCCATCGCCTTTTAGGATTATTAGTTTATTCAGTTTAGCAGTTTCTGCTAACGAATAACCTATGACTTCATAAAGTAAGTTTTCTATGTCCTCAATTTTGCAAGTAACACTTTTAAAATAGTCATTTACTGTTTTTTCCTCTGGAGAATTAGTCAAAAGGACACTAGGATCATAATAATGCAAAACTTCTTCTAGGAAAATAGGGTCAACTCCTTTCTTATTACACTCATCTGTTGGAACAGCAGTATTACTGGTTTGTTCCACACTGATTATCTCCTTTTCCGCTTCTTGTGTATCTGTTGTAGTTTCGTTTGTTTTTATTTCTTCCTTTGTTTCTTGTGTATTGGTTGTAACATTTTCCATATTTTTGATTTCCTCCTTATTTTCTTGTTTTTCAATTTTAATATCTTCCATTTTGATTTCCTCCTTTATTTTATTTTCTGTGTTTAATTCGTTATCTTGCATTTGTTATTTCCTCCTTATTTAATTTTCAATGTTCTATTTTCTTTGTAGGCTTTCTTAAATGCTTCATATTCGACTTTATGTTCTGCAATATAATTTTGTATGTCAAACATAATGGTCTTTGCGATTTGTTCAACTTGATAAGTTTCAAGTTTCATGATATAACTCCTTAATCGTGCCCCCAGTAGAGCGTATTGTCATCATAAGTAATTTTTGTATAAATTCAAAACCTCCTTTCACATTGACAAATAAACGCGTTTATGATAATATAGTGTTGTTATTAACGACATCATGTGTAATAAAATTGTGTTATTAATAACCCCTCTCTAATTTAATCCCGAAAAAGTCGGATGATTTTTTATGAAAACTGTGAAATTTAACGATTAAAAGTGAAAGTTTTTTGAAAAGTAACATGGAAATGTAAAAAAGGAAGGTAACAATGGAACAAGTAAATAATGAATTAAATACAAAAGAAATTGGTAAAAGATTAGTTGATTTAAGAACAAAGAAAAGTGAAGAAATGGGAAGAACTTTAACCAAAGGAGAAGCTAGTAAAAAAATTGGGTTAGGTGTTAATACACTTGGACTATATGAGCATGGCGAAAAAATTCCTGATATTAAACAACTAATAAAAATAAGAAATTATTATAAGGTGTCTTTTGATTATTTATTAGGTGTATCTGATGAATTATCTCCAGACTTAAAGGCACAAGCAGAGAAAAATAAAAAAGCCATTAATGATATAAAAAAGATATTAATTGATTTACAAAAACAAAAATAAAGAGGTGTTACAAATGAATGTAGTAATATATGCTAGATATAGTTCATATAAACAGACAGAACAAAGTATTGAAGGACAATTAAAGGAATGTTATGCCTATGCTGAAAGAGAAGGATTTGATGTTATAGGAGTATATAAAGATGAAGCTATAACAGGAAAGTCAGATGATAGACCAGACTTTTTGAGAATGATTGAAGATAGTAAGAAAAAAGCCTTTAATGGAGTAATTGTTTATTCATTAGATAGATTTTCCAGAGATAAATATGACAATGTAAGATATAAACGTGAATTGAAGAAAAATAATGTTAGAGTGTTTTCAGCAAAAGAAAATATTAGTGATGACCCAGTAGGAAGATTAATGGAAAATTTCTTTGAGGGTATGGCACAGTATTATAGCGATGAATTATCTGAAAAAGTCAAAAGGGGAATAGGAATAAATGTTAGTAAATTTTTGTATATTGGTGGTTATGTTACTTTAGGATTTAAAATTGTAGATAAGCAATATACAATAGATGATGAAACTGCTTCTATAACACTAAATGCTTATAAGATGTATGATAATGACCATACTATTGAGGAAGTACGAGAATATGTCAATAATCAATTAAAGATTATAGATAAACGAAATAAAAAAGGCGAATTAGTACAATATAGTAAAGGTGCAATTAGAAATTTATTAGCAGATAAAAGATGTATGGGTACTTACATATATAAAGATACAGAAACACCTAATGCAATACCTCAAATTGTAGATACAAATTTATTTAACAGAGTACAAGAAAGATTAGATAAAAATAAACACTCTCCATCAAGATTAAAAACTACGAATGATTATATACTAACAACTAAATTATTCTGCGGACATTGTAAAGATATGATGGTTGGAATTTGTGGTACATCACGAACAGGAAAAAGACACGCTTACTATTCTTGTAATAAATCTAGGAAAAAACTTTGTGATAAAAAGAATGTAAAAAAGGAAGATATAGAAGATATAATTGTAAAAGAGGCTAGAAACATATTAACAGATGAGAACATTAATAAAATTGCTAAAACCGTAGTAAAGTTAGTAGAGAAAGAAAAAGATACAAGTACATTGAAAAGACTTCAAAACCTTTTAAAACAAAATGAAAAACAAAAAGCTAATTTATTTGATAGTTTAAAAGTATGTGATATAGATAGTGTTAGAAAGTCCATATTTGAGGAGATGGTCAATATTGATAAAGAGCATACCGATATAGAAAGTCAAATACAAATTGAAAATTCTAAAAAAATAAATTTAGATGAAACACAAGTAATTTACTTTTTAACTCAAATGAAGAAGCGGAGATATAAACGATATTAAGTATAGAAAAATGCTTATAACAGTTCTAATAGATAAGATATACTTGTATGATGATTATGCAATTATATTCTTTAACACTCAAGAAAAAGAATATAATGTAAAAGTACCAACTATTGAAGAGGCAGAAGTTCGCACAAATGACATCTCTGCCCACCATTGAAAATAGAGAGTTTCAAGAAATTGAGGCTCTTTATTTTTTGTTTAAAGTATTAAATTGCTACATAAATGGGGTATGATATAGAAATATCATAAAGTTAAATTTAAAAATATTATTGACAATCACGAACTATTGTTTTACAATGATGAGTATATAAAAGGAGAGTGTATAGAATGGAAGAGAAATTTGATGTATTGAATGAAAGAGGCGAATTTACAGGAGAGGTTGCTACTAGAGAGGAGTGTCATAAAAATGGATTGTGGCATAGGGCTGTATATGCATTTGTTATAGATGATAATGGGAATGTGTTATTGCAAAAAAGAAGTGCCAACAAAAAATTATGGCCTAATTTATGGGATGTAACCGCTGGTGGTCATGTTGATAGTGGTGAATTTGGTAGACAGGCTTTGATAAGGGAGTTTAAAGAGGAGTTAGGGATTGATATAACTGATGATGATATTAAGTATTTGGTTAGTTCTACTTCAATTAATGAAAAGGGAGATATTATAAATAAGCATTATAATGAATGTTATATGGTGACTAAAAATATAGATATTTCAAAGATTAAGTTACAAGAGGAAGAAGTTTCAGAAGTGAGATATTTTACAAAAGAAGAATTATTAAAAAGAATTGAGAATAATTATGATGGATTAACAGAAAAAACGGGAGCATGGAATTTCCTTAAAAAGATATTAGAGAATTATATTAAGTAGTTTAGAAAATAGAAATAAATTAAAAGGAACTTATATTTTTTATATAAGTTCCTTTTAAGTGTCTGACATATTAAAAATCATACAAAGCATCTTCAATAATATAAGCTACTTGTTCAACATTTTCATTATCAGCATCAATTTCGAAGAATGGTAAATCTGTTACAGTATCTTTATACATTGATACAGTAACTTTTCCAACTTCTTCTGCAATAATTTCTTGGTTTTTCATGTCCTATATACTTCCTTTTTAAGATATTTTGTAAAATTAAATAACAGAACATGAAGCATCTCGATTATAGCATGGATATGTGAATTTGTACAGAGTTTTTTGAAAGTTTTTATGTATATTTGAAAGAATTTAATGTAGATATATAAAGATAATAAAAAATGAACTTACAAGATATAAGTTCATTTTTATTATTAATTTAATTATCTATCTTTTGTGCTGTCTGACATATTAAAAATCATACAAGGCATCTTCAATAACATAAGCTACTTGTTCAACGTTTTCATTATCAGCATCAATTTCGAAGAATGGTAAGTCTGTTTCAAAATCTTTATACATAGATATTATAATTTTACCTAATTCTTTATCAATGTTTTCATGTTTGTGTTCTTGCATAAAATCTCAATCCCTTTTTTTTAAAAATTTTGTTAGATTAGACTGCAATCACTAAACTTTTTAAAGTATATCATATTTATAAGCAAAGGTGAATAAAAAATAGAATATAGAAAAATAGTTTACATAAGAGTCGTAAAAGAGGCTTTTTAGAATATTGAAAGAGGTGATTGTGTATTTAAAGAATTATAGATATAATTTTAATGTATACTTGATTTAAAAGTGGCAATAATACTAAAGAAATTGTAAGGAGGATTACTATGGATAGAAAAATTAGAGTAGTTCAATATGGTTCTGGCAAAATGTCTGTATATACGATGAGATATGTATATGAGAAAGGTGCAGAAATAGTAGGTGCTTTTGATGTTAACCCTGAGATTATTGGAAAAGATATTGGTGAAATTATGGGGAATGAAAAGAAGGGGATTGAGGTTGTTTCTGTAGAAAAAGCTAGAGAAATGTTAGGAGTTCTAAAGCCTGATATTTGTATTGTTACTACAATGAGTTTACTTTCTGATGTTGAAGATGCTTTGATGTTATGTGCGGAACTTGGAATAAATGCGATAACTACTTGTGAAGAGGCATTTTTCCCTGGAAATTCAAATCCAATTTTAACACATAGATTAGATGAGATGGCTAAAAAGAATAATTGTACTATTACTGGTAGTGGATATCAGGATATTTATTGGGGACAATTGATTTCTTCAATTGCTGGTTCAACTCATAAGATTACAAAAATAAAAGGAAGTTCAAGTTATAATGTTGAAGACTATGGAATAGCGTTAGCTAAGGCTCATGGTGCTGGACTTTCAATGGAGGAATTTGATAAAGAGGTCGCTAGCAGTGATAGAATTTCAGAAGAAGAGAGATTAAAGATTATTGAAAGAGGTGAATTTGCTCCTTCATACATGTGGAATGTTAATGGATGGCTTGCTAAAAAACTTGATTTGACAATAATTTCTCAAACTCAGAAATGTGTTCCACAAACTTATGGAAAAGATTTATTTTCATCTACTTTAAATATGAATATTAAAGCTGGAAATGCGACAGGTATGAGTGCTGTTGTTACAAGCGAGACTAAAGAGGGAATTACTATTGAGACTGAGTGCATTGGTAAGGTATATGCAACTGATGAATTTGATAAAAATGAGTGGACTGTATATGGTGAACCAGATACTACAATTGTTGTTTCAAGACCTGCTACAGTTGAGTTAACTTGTGCAAGTATTGTAAATAGAATTCCTGATGTTATAAATAGTGAGCCAGGATATGTTCCAACTGCATGCATGAATGATTTGAATTATAGGGTTAAACCTTTAAATGTTTATGTTAATGAGTAATTTTTATACAGAAGTTATGAGATGTAGATTAAGTCACTAAATTTTATTTAGTGACTTTCTTTTTTCTTGACCACAGCATAAAATAAATATATACTATTATTAAATTAAATAAAGGCGAATATTGGAGGAAAAAATGGCTCAAATTATAGTATTAGTTTTATTGGTAGGATTAAATGCTTTTTTTGCTGCTTCAGAGATGGCGTTTGTGTCATTAAATGATACAAAAATTTCTGTTAAGGCAAAAGAGGGAGATAAAAAATATAAGAAGATTGAAAGAATGCTTAAAAGTCCTAGTAAATTTTTAGCTACAATTCAAATTGGAATTACTCTTGCAGGTTTTTTATCTAGTGCATTTGCGTCAGATGTTTTTGCAAGTAAATTGGCGGTTATTTTGTTTGATATGACTCATATTTTTTCAGTTGGAATTTGGAGTACTATTTCAATTGTTATTATTACAATAATTTTATCTTATTTTACTTTGATTTTTGGTGAACTTGTACCAAAAAGAATTGCTATGGAGAATGCGGAAAAATTTTCTAAATTTTCTATATCAATTATAACAGCTTTAGCTAAAATTATGTCACCATTTGTTAAGTTCTTAACTTGGTCAACAGATTGTGTTTCAAAGATTTTTGGTGTTAGCAAGGAAAATGAAGAAACTGTTACAGAAGAAGAAATTAGAATGATGGTTGATGTTGGAGAAGAAAAAGGCACTATTAAGAATGAAGAAAAGGAAATGATAAATAATGTTTTTGAACTTAATGATACAGAGGTGTCAGAAATTATGGTTCATAGAACAGAGATGTTTGCTCTTGATAAGGAACTTACAGTTTCAGATGTTAGCAAGAAACTTGTAGAAGGAGAATACAGATATAGTAGAATTCCTGTATATGATGAAGATATCGATAGTATTGTAGGTATTTTATATATTAAAGAATTGTTGAGGGCTAATTCTAATACTAAAATCAAGAAAATAATGAAGGATGCTTTGTTTGTTCCAGAAAGTAAAAGAATTGATGAATTGTTTAAAGAGATGCAGAAAAATAAGGTTCAAATTGCAATTGTTGCTGATGAGTATGGCGGAACTGCTGGAATGGTAACTATGGAGGATGTTCTTGAGGAAATTGTTGGTGATATTTTTGATGAATATGATCCTGTTGAGAATGAGTATGAGAAGATTGATGAGAATACTTATATTGTAGATGGACAAATGAATATTTCAGATTTTGAAAAGTTGATGGATATTAAAGAGATTGAGACTGAATATGATACTGTTTCAGGTTATTTGCTTGAGTTATTGGATAGAATTCCTACTGAAGAGGAAAATCCTATTGTTGAGACTGATAATTTGGTTTTTAAAATTGAAGAGTTTGATGAGAGAAGAATTGCAAAGGTTAAGGTTTGCAAAATTGTTCCTGTAGCTAATGAAGATATTGAGGAGGACGATTCAGAGGAAGAGTAGGGAAATGGGTTGATATTTGGCTGTTTGTGTGATAAAATATGAAATAGCAAATTCTTATTATGACCTACAAGGGAGTGACAGACAATGAGCGACATCAAAGAGGCAAGACGGTTAGTCGAACGATATGACCTTGCCTTCAAGAACGGGAGGCAAAAATTGTTCGAGGAAAAGGACATTCATATCGGAGTGCTGCAAGTTGTGATTGCGACGTTGGAGTTGAAGATTAATGACCTTTCCAACGAAATTACAAACTGGGGTGAGGCGATTGCTTTTGAGTATACGGCGAGATTGACGATACCGAAGTGGATGATACTCCACAGGTTCATCATGTTCCTGCTCAAAAAGCACGTAGAGCGCAAGTATGACGAGGCCTGCAAAGAAATTGACCAGGCTAGTCATTACAAGGCATACATGGAATACTACTTGAACCAGTTTGTGCTTATGAATAATTGGTGAAACTAACCGCGTGGAAGGGGTGGCTGACTGCCACCCCTTTTCCTGTGTCAATTTTATATAAATTTGTTTAAAAAAGTAGTAAATAGGTGTATAATAGTTTTTGAGATTATAAAAAAGGGGGTAATAAAATGGTAGAGAAAATACTAGAATTATTGGAAAGTAAAAAAATTGCGGAATTACATGCATTACTAGAAAGCATGAATAGTGCTGATATCCCGAGTATTTTTGAAGAACTTGATGACGAGAAAATCGTAGTTGTATATCGTTTATTATCCAAAGATATGGCGGCTGAGGTATTTGTTGAACTTGACTCTGATATGCAAGAGAAATTGATTAATAGTTTGACTGATAAGGAGTTAAAGGCTGTTATTAGTGATCTTTTTATGGATGATACTGTTGACTTGATAGAGGAAATGCCTGCAAATGTAGTAAAACGTATATTGAAGGCTGAAAAGCCTGAAGATAGAAAACTTATAAATGAACTTTTGAAGTATCCTGAAGATAGTGCTGGAAGTATTATGACTACAGAGTTTATTGATTTGAAGGAAAATATGACTGTTGAAGATGCGATTGAGAGAATAAGGGCAACTGGTGATGATGCTGAAAGTATTTATACTTGTTATGTACTTACTCTTAAAAGAAAACTGTTGGGTGTAGTTTATTTGAAAGATATTATTTTGGCTAAAAAGGGTACATTAGTTAAAGATATAATGGATGAGAATTTTATTAAAGCGTATACTTTAGAGGACCAAGAGGAAGTTGCTAATAAGTTTGATAAGTATGATGAAACTTCTATTCCAGTTGTTGATAATGAAAATCGTTTAGTTGGTATTATTACTATTGATGATGCTTTAGATGTTTTGAAAGAAGAGGTAAACGAAGACTTTGAGAAGATGGCAGCTATTACGCCAAGTGATGATTCTTATTTTAAAACGAGTGTATTTAAACATGCTCGTAATAGAATTTTTTGGCTATTAATATTGATGATTTCTTCAACTGTCACTGGTGGAATTATTGCAAATTATGAAAATGCTTTTGCTGCTATTCCAATTTTGGTTGCTTTTATTCCTATGGTTATGGGCACTGGTGGAAATTGTGGTTCTCAAAGTTCTACATTGATTATTAGAGGTTTGTCTAATAGTGATATTAAGTTGAAGGATTTTTTGAAGGCTTGGTGGAAAGAGATAAGGGTTGCTTTGTTAGTTGGTCTTGCTTTATTTGTGGTTAACTTTGTTAGAATTATGGTTCAATACCACAATTTGCAATTGGCTTTGATTGTTGGACTTACTCTTATTGGTACAGTTGCTATTGCTAAGTCGCTTGGTTGCTTATTGCCAATGATAGCAAAGAAATTGAAATTGGATCCAGCTATTATGGCTGCTCCACTTATTAGCACGATTTTGGATACGTGTTCTGTATTATTATATTTTAATATTGCTACATTACTTTTGGGTTTATAATTATATATTTTGTTAATAATAAGATTAGGATTTTCCTAGTCTTTTTTATTTTGTTTATTTTGGAGGTACATGTATGGAGTATAATTTTACAGAGGCTGCAAAGAATGTAATGAAGATTTCTGAACAATTTGCTAAAGAACTTGGACATACATATCTTGGTACAGAACATATTTTATATGGTCTTGTAAAAGAAGATAAGGGGATTGTTTCTAAGGTTTTTAAGAATGCTAATGTGGCTCCTGATAGAATTTATAAGTTAATTGAAGAGGTTATTGGAAAAAATGATGTTCAGATTATTGAACTTAAGGGGTATACACCAAGGCTTAAGAAAATAATTGATATGGCTAATTTGGAGGCTAAAAAGACGGGTTCTGATTTTATTTCTACAGAGCATTTGCTTGTGGCAATTTTTAATGATAAAGATTGTATTGCTTCTAAATTGATTGTTGATTCTGGTGTTGATATTGATAATTTAATTAGAAAAATGTATAGAGTAATTTATAATTATTCAGAGGAAAATAGTGTTGATAGAAATGTGAAGAGTACGGAATTAGATAAGTATAGTGTTGATTTGGTAAGACTTGCGGAAGAGGAAAAATTTGATGGGGCTTTTGGAAGGGAGAAGGAGACAGAAAGACTTGTTGAGATTTTGTGTAGAAGAAATAAGAATAATCCATGTTTGATTGGTGAGGCTGGTGTTGGTAAGACTGCTATTATAGAGGGATTGGCTCTTAAAATTGCTAAAGGTGAAGTTCAAGAATTCTTGAAGAATAAGAGAATTGTTAGTTTGGATTTATCGCAATTGTTGGCTGGAAGTAAGTATAGAGGAGATTTTGAGGATAGATTAAAAAAGTGTATTAAGGCTATTAAAGATAGTAAGAATGTTATTTTGTTTATTGATGAAATTCATATGATTGTTGGGGCTGGGGCTGCAGAAGGTGCAATAGATGCGGCTAACATTTTGAAACCACTTTTGGCAAGGGGAGAGATTCAACTTATTGGTGCAACTACTCTTGATGAGTATAGAAAATATATTGAGAAGGATGCGGCACTTGCTAGAAGATTTCAACCTATTATTATTGCTGAGCCTACAGAGGAAGAGGCAACTAATATTTTGAAGAAGGTTGCGGAAAAGTATGAGAAATTTCATGAAGTCAAGATTTTAGATGAGGCTATTGAAGCGGCTGTGAAGCTTTCTATAAAATATGTTCCAGAGAAATTTCTGCCTGATAAAGCACTTGATTTGATAGATGAGGCTTCTGCAAAAGTTAAACTTAAAAAAGAGGAAAAAATTGTTAGTAGAGATGATATTGAACGTGTTGTTTCAGATTTGACGCAAATACCAGTGAAGGATATTAGTGAGGAGAGGCTTGATAGGCTTTCTAATATTGAGAACAGGATTTTTGATAGTATTGTTGGTCAAAAGGAAACTGTTGAAAAAGTATGTAAAAGCTTGAAAAGGGGAGTTCTTAAACTGAAAGATTCTTCTAGACCAATGGGTTCTTTCTTGTTCCTTGGTCCGACTGGTGTTGGAAAGACGGAACTTGCTAAGGTTATTTCAGAAGAATTTTTTGAGAGTAAAAAGAATTTGATAAGGCTTGATATGTCTGAATATATGGAACCTAATTCTGTTTCTAAAATAATTGGTGCACCTCCTCGGATATGTTGGATATGATGAAGGAAAGTCGCTTGTGGAGCGAATAAAGAAAAAGCCTTATTGTGTTGTTCTTTTCGATGAGATTGAGAAGGCTAATAATGACGTGCTTAATTTGCTTTTGCAGATTTTAGAGGATGGTAGACTGACAGATTCTAATGGAAATATTGCTAGTTTTCAAGAAACGTTGATTGTTCTTACTTCTAATATTGGTGCAGATATTATGAGTAAGAAAAGAGGAATAGGGTTTAGGCAAGGTGATGAGGAGTTTAGAAAGGAAGAGGTTTTGAATGAGGTTAAGAAGTATTTGAGACCTGAACTTTTGAATAGAATTGATGATGTTTGTATTTTTAATAGACTGACAAAAGTGGATATTAGTAAAATTTTTGAGAATAAGTTGAATGAACTTACGGAAGTTATGGAAAAGAGAAATGTTTTTATTGAGGTTTCGGATAGGCTTAAGGAATATATTATTGATGAGTCAAATTATTTTCAATATGGTGCAAGGACTATAAGAAGAGAGATTGAGCAGAATGTTGAGGATAAAATTGTTGAGGGATTGATTGCTAAGGAAATTGTGGCAGGGGATAGGCTGGAATTAGATTTGGATGAGGAAAAGAAAGAAGTGAAAATTTTGATAAAAAATGAAATAGACTGAAAAAATAAATTAAATGAGATTCCAAAATGGAACCTCAAGTTTAGAAATAGAAAAATGCACCACTAATATAAGTTTAGTGGTGCAATATAATAAATCTATTTTGTTCCATATATTCTATCGCCAGCGTCTCCAAGACCTGGTACAATGTAAGCATCTTCGTTTAAGTGGTCATCAATATGTCCACAATAAATTTGTACATCTGGATGTTTTTCTTGTACTCTTTTTAATCCTTCTGGTGCAGCGATTATACAGATGAATTTAATTTTCTTAACGTTTTTTTCTTTTAATAAATCTATTGCATCAATTGCACTTCCACCAGTTGCAAGCATAGGGTCTAGTAAAATTACTTCTTTATCTTCAATATTTTTAGGTACTTTGAAGAAGTAATTTACTGGTTTATGGTCATTTGAGTCATCTCTATACATTCCTATATGACCAATTTTTGCGTTTGGTATAACATTTATTACACCGTCTAACATTCCCATTCCAGCTCTTAGTATTGGAACGAATGCGTATTTATCTTCATTTAATTTTTCTGTTTTTAGTTTGCAGATTGGTGTTTCAATTTCTGTTTCTTCTAATTTAGCGTCTTCCATTGCTTTATAGCAAAGGAACATTCCAATTTCTTCAGCAAGTTCTCTAAATTCTTTTGTTCCTGTTTTTTTATTTCTTAAAATTCCTAATTTATGTGTTATTAAAGGGTGATTGATTTCTGTTACTGTTTTTAAATCTTCTGGTTTTATAGTTTCTTTTTCAATGGGTGTAGAATTATTATTTTCTTCTTTTTCGTTTGGTAAAAATAGATTTAATAATATACCAACTATTGCAGCTAAGCTCATTCCAGAGAATGTGATTGAGTAATCTCCTGTTCCTATTGATAGAGCAGCTCCTCCTAATCCTAAAACAAGCATGCTTGATGCAACAATTACGTTTTTATTTTTTCTGAAATCTACTTGATTTTCAATTAAAACTTTTAAACCATTTACAGCTATGAAACCATATAATAAAAGTGAAACTCCACCTAGTACACAATTTGGAATTGAACTAACTACAGCAGTGAATTTTCCTAAGAAACCAAGTATTATTGCAAAGATTGCTGCTAATCCAATTACCCATACAGAAGCAATTTTTGTCATTCCAACTACAGATGTGTTTTCACCATAAGTTGTGTTAGCTGGTCCACCTATTAATCCAGCGACAAATGTTGCGATACCATCTCCCATAAGTGTTCTGTCTAATCCAGGTTCTCTTAATAGGTCTTTTCCTATAATTGTGCTTAAAGCTGTATGGTCTCCGATGTGCTCAGCCATTGTAACTAATGCAATTGGAGCCATTGCTAATGCAACTATAAGGTTTGGTGTATAGTGTACAAATGGTATCATAAAGTTTGGCATACTAAAGAATGTTGCAGACATTACTGCGTCGAAATTTACTAATCCAAAGCAAATTGCTGATATGTATCCAACTATAATACCAACTAGAAATGGTATTATTTTTAAAAAGCCTTTTCCTCTTACCATTACAATAGATGTTGCTAAAAATGTTATTAAAGCTACTACAACACTTTTCCACTCAAAAGTAGAGTTTTCTGCTAGACCAATTTGTCCTACAGCACTTCCAGCAAGTCCAAGGCCGATTATCATTATCATTGGTCCTATTACGATAGGTGGTAATATTTTATCAATCCATTTTTTGCCTATAATCTTTACTATTAGAGCAAATACTACGTAAATTAGACCTATTATCATAACTCCTGTCATTGCTCCAGCAATTCCACCTTTTGCATATGCCGCTGCAATTGGTGCAATGAATGCAAAAGAGCTTCCCAAATATACTGGTGATTTAGCTTTTGTACATAAAATATAAATTAGTGTTCCAATTCCTGATGCTACTAATGCTACTGGGATTGATAAAACTTCTTCACCAGCAGCGCTATTTACTAATATAGGAACTAATATTGTAGCTCCAAACATAGCAAATACGTGTTGAAGAGCAAGTATAATCCATTGAATGATTTTGGGTTTTTCGTTTACATCTAGAATTAAATTGCTTTTCTTTGATGTGTTTTCCATTTTATTATACCTCCTTAATTTGGAATTTTAAATTTAGAGATTTTATATAATAGAAGATTTATTATATAAAAAAATACTAGAAACGAATTTCTAGTATTAATTATCTCTATATAAAAATTGAAATGATGAAATTAAGAAAGCTGGCTTTCCCTTTGTTTTGTTTGTTATTAGGTTGTTTGCTACATTTCTTAATTTATTCATTTTTAACACCCTGATTATAATATTACATATTGAAAAACATTGCAAGAGGTTTTTGTAAAAATGTAATTGTGAAATATAATTTTGTGATATAATGGTTGCAATTCAGATTTAACTTGGAGGGCTTATTATGTATGATTATGTTTTGCAATACGGATTTGATAGGGAAATGCAGAATACTGTTCAAGAAATTAAAGGAATATAAAGAAAGGTCGAAAAAAGAATACTAAAAATAAAATTTGTGATATTGATATATTTTTTGGCATGTGTTATACTTGATTTATATTTATACAAAGGAGTAAAAGATGACCGGGATACTTGTGATAATTTTTGTACTTCTTATCATGGTTGCAATGCTGATTGCTCTAGCTGTTGCACAGATAAAAATGGCGGGAATGAATGTTAAAGATTTTTGGTCTTTTATTAAAGCAAATGAAACTTTAAACAAATTATATGTGTTCTCAAAAAAGTATGAAAAATTGACGACAACTGAACAATTGATTTTTTTGCGTGAAGCGGAAAGAGTTTTTGATGCTTTTGATAAAGTACCTAATATGTTGTGGGAAGAGGATTATCAGAAGTATATGGAAGTACTTTCTACATATAAGGATATAAAACTTGTGAGATGGGAATCACAATAAAAAGATGGGTAGATAAAATCTACCCATCTTTTTCCAACCTGATGACGGGAAAAACTTTTTTATAAAAGTTTCTAAAATATAGTGGCGATATTTTAGATAATGTGATAGAATGACAAAAGTATATTAAGATAGGAGTTGTATAAAAAAATGTATAAGAGAGTCTTATTGAAGTTAAGCGGAGAGGCTTTAGCTGGAGGAAAAAAGACAGGAATCGATGCAGAGATGATTGATACTATTTGTGAAAAAGTGGCAGCTTTGGTTAAGGAAGGAATTCAAGTTGGTATTGTTACAGGTGGTGGTAATTTCTGGAGAGGCAGAAATGGATATAATATGGAGAGTACTACTTCTGATTATATGGGAATGCTTGCAACAGTAATAAATTCTTTGGCAGTTAAGGATGCATTAGAAAGTAAAGGTATTAAAGCTGTTGTTGAAACAGCGATTTCAATGGTGCAGATTGCTGAAACTTATACTAAAAGAGATACTGAAAGACATTTTGAAGAAGGAGCAGTTGTTATTTTTGGTGGAGGAACTGGTCATCCATTTTTCTCAACTGATACAACAGCTGCACTTAGAGCAGCTGAAATAAAAGCTGATGTAATATTAGTTGCTAAGACTATAGATGGTGTATATTCAGCAGATCCAAAGGTTGACCCTTCTGCTATTAAATATGATACTATTACTTATACAGAAGTTTTGAATAAAAATTTAAAAGTTATGGATGCTTCTGCTATTGCAATTTGTAGAGATAATAATATACCTTTACTTGTATTTGCTTTAGAAGATCCAGAAAATATTGTTAGAGCTGTAAATGGCGACAATATTGGTACAATTGTAAATAATTAATTATAAAGGAGAATAAAATTTATGGAATTCGATAAAATTGAAGAGAGAATGGATAAAACATTAAGTGTTTTAGAAGAAAATTTTTCAGAGGTAAGAGCTGGTAGAGCTAATCCTGCTATATTAAATAAAGTAAAAGTTGATTATTATGGTGTTCCTACACCTATTAATCAAGTTGCTGGAGTTTCTGTTCCAGAGGCTAGATTGATAGTTATTCAACCATGGGATGCTAGTGTTTTAAAAGATATAGAAAAGGCTATTGTTGCTGCTGATATAGGATTAAATCCTAATAACGATGGAAAAGTAATTCGTTTAGCATTTCCAGAATTAACAGAGGAAAGAAGAAAAGATTTAGTTAAAGATATAAAGAAGATGGCTGAGGAATCAAAGGTTTCTGTTAGAGCTATTAGAAGAGATGGTATTGATGAAGCTAAGTCATTACAAAAAGAAAGTCTTTTAACAGAGGATGAGGAGAAGAAAGCTGAAGAGCAAATTCAAAAATTGACAGATAAGAAGATTGCTGAAATAGATGCAATGTTAGAGAAAAAAGAAAAAGAAATTATGTCAGTTTAAAGGTGGAATAATTATGGTAGAAGGAAATATACCAAGACATGTTGCTATTATTATGGATGGTAATAGAAGATGGGCTAGAAGTAGAGGAGTAGATTATAGATTTGGTCATAAGGAAGGTGCAAAAACATTAGAAAATACAGTAAGATATGCCAAAAAAGTTGGTATAAAATATATAACTGTTTTTGCTTTTTCTACAGAGAATTGGAAGAGAAGTCAAGAAGAAGTTGGGGCTTTAATGCTTTTACTTAAAACATATTTAGATGATTATGGAAAAAGAGCTGATACTGAGAATATAAAGATAAAGGTTTTAGGAGATATTTCAGCATTTTCTAATGGTTTGCAAAAGAGTATTAATAATGCTATAGAAAGAACTAAAGATAATGATGGAATTACATTTTCTATTGCTCTTAACTATGGTGGTAGGGATGAAATTGTTCATGCTATTAAACACATTGCAAATGACATAAATAATGGAAAATTAACAATAGATGAAATAAATGAAGATATTGTTTCTGATAATTTGTATACTGAGGGAATGCCAGATCCAGACTTAATAATTCGTACAAGTGGAGAGCTTAGAATGAGCGGATTTTTAGCTTGGCAAGGTGTATATTCAGAATATTTATTTTTAGAGAAATATTGGCCAGATTTTTCAGAAGAGGACTTAGATAATGCAGTGCTTGAGTATCAGAAGAGAAAGAGAAATTTTGGTGCTGGATAAAATGTTGAGAAAGGAAGCTCTGTTATGTTTAAAAGATTACTTACAACATTAGTTGGTATGCCACTTCTTTTTGTAGTACTTATATTTGGAAATAAGTATATTGTTGATGTAATAGTAACAGTTTTAGCACTTGTTAGTATTCATGAATATATGAAATGTTATTCAGAGAAATATAAGCCAGTTACTTGGATTGGATATGTTTGTGCGATTGCGATTGCATTTTTACATATAATACCTAGAGAACAAATTTTAAACTATTTAGGAATTACAGTTGTTTCTATAGTTGCGATTTTATTTGTTCAAGTTATTTTGACAGAAATGAAAACTAATACAGCTGATATTGCTATAACTTTTTTTGGAATAATTTATATTGTTGGATTTTTTGCGTTTATTCCAATTTTATTTGGATACGAAAAAAATGGAGAACAATTAGGTAAGTTTTATATATGGTATTTATTTTTAGCAACTTGGGGAAGTGATATTTTTGCATTTCTAATTGGAAGAACATTTGGAAAGCATAAGTTTAGTAAAATCAGCCCTAAGAAGTCAATTGAGGGTTGCATTGCAGGAATAGTTGCTGGAGTTGTGCTAGTTTTGGTTGCAACAGTGTTATTTAATACAGTGTTTAACTTAAATGCTAATTATGTAGCAGTTGCAATTATTGGATTTGTGTTAACAGTAGTTGGGCAAGTTGGAGATTTTGCAGCTTCTTGTATAAAAAGGTATGCAGAAGTTAAAGATTTTAGTAACTTACTACCTGGACATGGCGGTTTAATAGACAGATTTGATAGTGTAATTTTTACTGCTCCTTTTGCGTATTATTTAATAATATTATTACTTTAAATTGTACAAAAGAGATAAGTTATGAGGTATTGCTTTAATAGGAGGCTGTTTTGATATCTTTTTTTATAAATGCTTTTAAAATTATATTTGTTTTAGGATTTTTAGTTTTCATTCATGAAGGTGGTCATTTCTTAGTTGCAAAATTTTTTAAGGTAAAAGTTAATGAGTTTTCTATTGGATTTGGTAAGAAATTATGGTCAAAGAAGAAGGGAGAAACTGAATATTCTCTTAGAGCTTTTCCTTTTGGGGGATTTGTTAGTATGCTTGGTGAAGAGGAAAGGTCTGATGATGAGAGGTCTTTTTCTAAGCAGAAAATCTGGAAAAGGATTGCTATTGTTGCTGCTGGTGGAGTGGTAAATATAGTGTTTGGTTTGACAGTTTATTTTGTATTAATAGCTGTTATTGGAAATTTTGCATCTAGAAACATTGAATCTGTTACTCCAGATTATGGTGCTGATTTAGCTGGAATTGTGCCAGGTGATGAGATTGTTGAAATTGAAGGAAAACATGTTTTTATTACGAAAGATTTGAATGCTAAACTTGCTGAGACAGGTGCTAATACAGTAAATTTAAAAGTTAAGAGAAATGGTGAAATTCTTGATTTAAGGGTAACGCCAACTGAGGTTAAATTAAAATCAATAGGAATATATTTAGATTCTAATTCTGATAAAAGTACGAAAATTGCATATTTGTATGATAATTCACCTGTAAGTGGTGTATTAGAAGTTGGAGATACTATTTTAGAGGCAAATGGTGAAGATGTTAGAAATGATTATGAAAAATTAACTAATATAATAAATGAAACTGATAAAGATTTGAAATTAAAAGTAAAAAGAAATGGTGATGAAATAGAAGTTACTGTTACTCCAAAGGAATATTCAACATATTATCTGGGAGTTGTGTTTAGATTAGCTGATAAATCAATAGGTACAAGATTATATTATGCATGGTTTGAAACAGGAAATTTTGCACTTTCTTTAGTAGATAATGTTAAAAATTTGTTTACTGGTGGTGTGTCAGTTGACCAAATGATGGGGCCAATTGGTATTTCTAAGACTGTTGCAAATACAAGTACTTTATATGATTTTATATATTTGATGACTGTGGTCTCATTGTCATTAGGTATTACTAATTTGTTGCCGTTTCCTGCTTTGGATGGTGGAAAGATATTGATATTGCTAATTGAAGCGATTAGAAGAAAGCCGTTGAAACAGAATACAGAGATTTGGATACAGATGGTTGGGTTTTCATTACTGATTTTGCTTTCAATTTATATTTCATATATGGATGTACTTAGATTTTTCTAATAGGAGGAACAAAAGATGAACTGTAAAATATGTGGAGCTGAATTAAAGAAGCCAGGTGAAATGTGCAATAATTGTATGAATAAATTGCTTGAGGAACAAGAAAGACGTAATGATAAAAGACCTGTTTATACATTTAAAAGACAATTTGTTTGGGGATATGAGTTGTTACGACATATAGAACAGATTGGTATTGTTATTTTTATGATTGCTGTTATTTTGTCTGTTGATTTTGCTTACTGGAAGTATGCTTTGTTAATTGGTGGATTATTTGCAGTTTGGGGAATTGTATCATTATTTTATTTAAAACTTAAGATAAATTCAGGTGAATGTACTTTATATAGAACAAAAGTAGTTTTTATACAAGGGATATTTAGAAAAAAGGTGAAAGAAATTCCTTTTAATGATATTGAGGAAGTGTATTATCAATTGGGTAATATGCAACAATTATTTAAGGTTGGAACTATTGTTATTAAAAGGAAAACTAGAAATCCATTAGATAAATATTTATATATTGAATCTGTAAAAAATATTGAAACTGTTTTTGGAAAATTTGAAGAATTATTTAAATAAGGTAGGCAATTTAGATGCAAAAAGTTAAAGATATATTTAGTGATTATCAAAATAAAAACGAGAAAATAAATGAGGCTGAGTTTATTAAGGCAGATTTGTATAAAAAGAGTAATAGACTAGAGGTATGTTTAACGAGTAGTGAAAAGATTGCGATTGAGGAGATTTCTCATTTTGAGGAATATATTATTAATCGTTTTAAAGTTGGAAATGCTAGAATTGAGATTGAATACAAGGATGTCCAAATAGAACAGACAATTGAAAAAGACTGGAAGGCACTTGTTGCATATATGTGTAAAAAGGAGCCTATGAGTAAGGCTATGCTTTGTAATAGTACTGTTAGCACTAGTGACAGTACTATTTGTGTTACTTTGAAGATGAAAGGAAAAGATTTTCTTTGCTTAAAAAAGTTTGACAAGGGTTTGGAGCATTTGGCTTATAATTTATATGGTAAGAGATATAAGGTTACTTTTGAGGAAGAAGCTGAGACGAGTAAAGAGGAATATGAGAAATATATTAGGGCTCAGGAACATGAGGCTTTATTACATATGCAAGAAATGGCTAGACGTGAGGCTATGGAAAGAGCTAATAGGCAGGCTAGTAGCTCTTCTAATGATGGACAAGTTGTTGCTACTACTGGAGAAAGTGTACCTAATTTAGATAAACCAGAAGGTTTGATTATTGGTAAGACTGTAAATATTAGGAGTAAGTTTGCTGCTATTTCAGATATAAATGATAGTACTACTAAGGTTAATATTGAAGGTGAAATTACAAATATTACTTCAAGAGATATAAAAAATGATAGGGTTATTGTTAGCTTTAGTGTTGATGATGGGGAAAGTAATATTATTTGTAAGGCTTTTATTGATGCAAATATGAAAAATAGTATACTAGAGCAACTTAAAGAAGGACAAGGTGTTAAAGTTGATGGTACAGCTAAGTTTGATGATTATGCTAATGAGATAACTATTATGGCGAATAATGTTATTAAATCAAGTTTTAAACTTAATAAGAAGGATGGGGATGAAACAGGAGAAAAGGCTGGAGAGCCAGAGGAAAAGAGTCCGCTTATTTATGGTAGAAGCTTGAATATAAAAACTCCTATGATGAAAATTATTGATATAAATAATGATACTGATAGCGTGTGTATTGAAGGAGAGATTATTAGTACAGATACTCGTGATATTAAAGGTGATAGAACTATTGTTATGTTTAATTTATATGATGGAAGTAGTACTATGACTGTAAAGGCTTTTGTTGAAGGAAAAAAGACAAAAGAGGTTATGGGTAGATTAAAAAGTGCTAAAGGTATAAAGATTGATGGTATTGCTAAATATGATAATTTTGCAAAAGAGATTACTATAATGGCTAATACTATTATTGAGACTGCTGGTAAGTCTAAGATAAAGAGAATGGATAATTCTGAGGAGAAGAGGGTTGAACTTCATTTGCATACTCAGATGAGTCAGATGGATGCTGTAACTTCTGCAGAGGCTTTGCTAAAAAGAGCTATTAGTTGGGGGTGGAAGTCTATTGCAATTACTGACCATGGTGTTGTTCAAAGTTTCCCTGAGGCACATAAATTTTTGGGTAAGTCAGGTGCTGATTTGAAGGTTATTTATGGTGTTGAGGCATATTTTGTTCCTGATAAAGACCCTAGTGTTGTATATCCTCGCACACAGGATATTGATGGAGAATATTGTGTACTTGATTTAGAAACAACTGGTTTGTCTTTTAGAACAGAGAAGATTACAGAGGTTGGTATTATTAAGATAAGAAATGGTGAGGTTGTTGATGAGTTTGAGTGTTTTGTAAATCCTGAAAAGCCTATACCTCAAGAAGTTGTCGAGGTTACACATATTACTGATGATATGGTTAAAGATGCTGAAACTATTGATAAAGTTATTCCTAAGATTATTGATTTTATTGGTGATAGCGTTTTAGTTGCACATAATGCGGATTTTGATATTGGATTTTTGAAACATAATTTTTCTGAATATGGTTATACATTAGATAATACATATATAGATACTTTGAGACTTGCGAAGGTTATTTTTCCAGATATGAAGAGATATAAACTTGGTCTTATTGCAGATAAGTTAGATATTGTTGTTGAAGTTGCTCATAGAGCGTTAGATGATGTTAAAACTTTAGTTGCGGTATTTAATGTTATGATAGAGAAATTGAAGGAGAAGGGTGCAAAAACGGTTGATGATATTGATGTTGTTTTTGCAGGGGACCCAGATGCATATAAAAAACTTCCTTCTTACCATGCAATAATTTTGGCTAAGGATTATGTTGGTTTAAAGAATTTGTATAAATTAGTTTCATATTCGCATTTAGATTACTTTTATAAAAAACCTCGCATTTTGAAGAGTTTGTTTGAGAAGTATAGAGAAGGTTTGATTTTGGGTAGTGCTTGTGAGGCTGGTGAATTATATAGAGCAATTGTTGCAGGTAGACCAGAAGAGGATATAGAGGCTATTGCTAAGTATTATGATTATTTAGAAATTCAGCCTGTTGGAAATAATGAGTACATGGTTAGAAATGGTACTGTTGCAGATGATTTTGAGCTTCAAAATATTAATAGGAAGATTGTTGAACTTGGGGAAAGATTAGGAAAGTTAGTTGTTGCTACTTGTGATGTTCATTTTATGGATCCTCAAGATGAGATTTATAGACGTATTTTGCAAGCTGGTCAGAAGTATGATGATGCTGATTTCCAAGCACCATTGTATTTACGTACAACAGAGGAAATGATTGAAGAGTTTGCTTATTTGGGTGAGGAGAAGGCGTATGAAGTAGTTGTTACTAATACTAATAAAATTGCTGATATGTGCGATAGAATTAGTCCTATTTCTGATGAAAAGTGTCCTCCTCATATTGAGGGATGTGAGCAAACTATTAAGGATATTGCATATGATAAGGCTCATGAATTGTATGGAGAGAATTTGCCTGAAATAGTTCAATCTAGACTTGATAAGGAGCTTGATTCTATTATAAAAAATGGATTCTCGGTTATGTATATTATTGCTCAGAAGCTTGTTTGGAAATCTAATGAGGATGGATATATTGTTGGTTCCAGAGGTTCTGTTGGTTCATCATTTGTTGCTAATATGACTGGTATTACTGAGGTTAACTCACTTCAGGCTCATTATAGATGTCCTAATTGTAAGTATTCTGATTTTACGGATTATGGTGTTAAAAACGGTTTTGACCTTCCTGATAAAGATTGTCCTAAGTGCGGGCATAAGCTTGCTAAGGATGGTATGGATATTCCTTTTGAGACATTCCTTGGATTTAATGGTGACAAGGAGCCAGATATTGACCTTAACTTTTCTGGTGAATATCAGGCAAAGGCTCATAAATATACAGAAGTAATTTTTGGTAAAGGTACTACTTTTAAGGCTGGTACTGTTGGTACTGTTGCTGATAAAACGGCTTTTGGTTATGTTAAGAATTATTTTGAGGAGAGACACATACCAGTTACAAGTGCTGAAATTGCAAGACTTTCAACAGGTTGTACTGGAATTAAGAGAACTACAGGACAGCATCCTGGTGGAATTATAGTTGTTCCAAAGGGTAGAGAGATTTTTGAATTTTGCCCAGTTCAACATCCAGCTGATGATCCTAATTCTGATATTGTTACTACTCATTTTGATTATCACTCTATTGACCAGAATTTGCTTAAGCTTGATATTCTAGGGCATGATGATCCTACTATGATTCGTATGTTATTTGATTTGACAGGTGAGGACCCTACAAAGGTTCCTCTTGATGATAAAGAGACTATGTCTATTTTTAGGTCAACAGAGGCACTTGGAGTGACTCCAGAACAGATACATTCTGAGGTTGGTACTTTTGGTGTTCCTGAGTTTGGTACGAAGTTTGTTAGAGGAATGCTTGTTGATACAAAACCTACTACTTTTGCTGAACTTATAAGTATTTCTGGTCTTTCTCATGGTACTGATGTATGGCTTAATAATGCTCAAGAGCTTATAAATCAAGGTATTGTTACACTTAGTGAGGCTATAGGTTGTAGAGATGATATTATGGTTTATTTGATGAAAAAAGGTTTGGAACCGAATCATGCTTTTAAGATTATGGAGACTGTTCGTAAGGGTAAAGCACTTAAGGACCCTGAAAAATGGGCTGAATATGTAAAAATTATGAAGGATCATGATGTTCCAGAATGGTATATAAAATCTTGCGAAAAGATTAAGTACATGTTCCCTAAAGCTCATGCTGCTGCGTATGTTACTAATGCTTTTAGAATTGCTTGGTATAAGGTTCATAGACCTGTTGCCTATTATACTGCATTTTTTTCTATTAGAGCTGATGGATTTGATTATGACCTTATGTGTAATGGTAAAGAGAAAGTTATAAATAAGATGCGTGAGATTGATATGGCTGGAAATGCAGCTCTTCCAAAGGATAAGGATATGTATCCTGTTTTGGAACTTGTTTTGGAGATGTATGAAAGAGGTATTAAATTTTTACCTGTTGATTTATATAAGTCTGATGCTACTAAGTTTCAGATTGAAGATGGTATGATTAGGCCTCCTTTAAATAGTGTGCCTGGTATTGGTACTGTTGCTGCTATTAGTATGCAGGCTGCTAGAGAGGAAGAGAAGTTTATGTGTATTGATGATTTGCAGCTTAGAGGTAAGGTTGGTAAGTCAGTAATAGAAGTGTTGCAGAAAGTTGGATGTTTGAAAGGAATGACACAGAGTAATCAGATGTCTTTATTTGCTTAGGAGGAATTTTTATGGGAGAATATGAGTTATTATTTTCTTGGAAAACAGTTGTAATATATTTGTTGGTAATTAATGTTGTTGGATTTTTTATGATGTGGATTGATAAGGCAAAGGCTAAGAGGGGCTCTTGGAGAATTCCTGAAAATACATTATTTACTGTTACTTTACTTGGTGGTGGTTTTGGTACTATTGCTGGTATGTATACTTTTAGACATAAGACTAAAAAATTGAGATTTACTATTGGATTTCCAGTTATTTTACTTAGTGAGATATTTTTGGTTATTTATGTTGTGGTTAAATATGTTATAAAATAAAGTTCTGGGAGAAGTTTTGTGAAATTAGAGGATAATGTTCAATTTGTTAAAGGTGTTGGAGAGGCTCGTGCAAAGTTATTAAATAGGCTGGGTATATTTAATTTAAAAGATTTAATTACATATTATCCGAGAAATCATGAGGATAGGAGTATTCCAAAGAAGATATGTGAAGTTACTGATGGAGAAGAAGTGCTTATTGAAGCTATGCCAGTTACTAGAGTTGCGGAAATTCGTATTCGTAAAGGAATGACGATTTTGAAGATGAATGTTCGTGATGATACGGGTGTGTGTCAGATAACTTGGTTTAATCAGTCTTATTTGAAAAGTCTTTTTAAACCTGGTGAATATTATAAGTTTTATGGAAAGGTTAGTGTTAAAAATGGAAAGGTGGAGATGAGTTCACCTGTGTATGATAAGTTGGAAAATTCTAAAAATACAGGAAGAATTATCCCAATTTATCCAACAACACTTAAAATGCCTCAAGCAACATTGAGAAAGATTATTGAAAATGGATTGCAAGCTGCTGAAAGTGAGGTTTATGAGACTCTTCCTGAGTATATTAAAAAAGATTATAAGTTATGTGATTTAAAAAGTGCTATTTCTCAAATTCATTTTCCTGATTCTTTAGATAGTTTTCAAGTTGCCAGAAGGAGACTTGTTTTTGAGGAATTAATTACTATGCAACTTGCACTTTTGGCATTAAAAAATCAGTATACTAGAGATGTTCGTGGTATTACATTTGATAAAGATGCAAAAATGTCAGATGTTATAAATATGCTTCCATTTCCTTTGACAAAGGCACAGGCTAGGGTTTTAGAGGAAATTGATAAGGATATGGAGTCTGATAAGCCGATGAATAGGCTTCTTCAAGGTGATGTTGGTTCAGGTAAGACAGTTTTGGCTATTATTTCTGCATATAAGTGTGTAAAAAGTGGATATCAGGCTGCAATTATGGTTCCTACAGGAATTTTGGCTGAACAACATTTGGAGAGTTTTAATGAGATTTTGACTTCTTTTGGAATTAGAAGTGAACTTTTAGTTAGTGGAATTCCAAAAAAGAAAAAGGATGATATTTTAACACGATTAAGAGAAGGTGAGATTGATGTTGTTATTGGAACTCATGCTCTTTTACAGGAGAATGTTGTTTTTAAAAATTTGGGATTAGTTGTTACTGATGAGCAACATCGTTTTGGTGTAAGACAGAGAAGTACTATGGCAGAGAAGGGTAATAATCCAGATGTTTTAGTTATGACGGCAACACCAATTCCAAGAACACTTGCGCTTATTTTATATGGCGATTTGGATATTTCGATTATTGATGAATTGCCGCCTAATAGAAAACCTATTGATACTTTTGCTGTTAAAAAGAATATGGAAGATAGGGTTAATTTATTTATCAAGCAAAATATTGATGAGGGGAGACAGGTATATATTGTATGTCCTTTAGTTGAAGAAAATGAGGAGATTAATGCAAAATCTGTTTTAGAGATTGCTGAAAAATATAAAAATGAGGTATTTAAGGAATATAGTGTTGAATACTTACATGGAAAGATGAAACCAAAAGAAAAAGATGCTATAATGGAAAGATTTAAAGATGGTGAGATTGATATTTTAATTTCTACAACTGTTATTGAGGTTGGTGTTAATGTTCCTAATAGTAGTGTTATGGTTATTGAGAATGCTGAAAGGTTTGGTTTGGCGCAACTTCACCAGTTACGTGGTAGAGTTGGAAGAGGTGGATATAAGTCTTATTGTATTTTGAAATATAATGGAAATAGTGATTTGATTGTACAAAGAATGAAAGTTATGGTTTCTACAAATGATGGTTTTGTTATTTCTGAAAAGGATTTGGAACTTCGTGGGACTGGTGAGTTTTTTGGTACGAAACAACATGGTTTACCTGAGTTTAAAATTGTTAATTTGTTTGAAGATTTACCAGAGCTTAAAAATGCTCAAGCTGTTGCAATGAAAATAATTGAGCAAGATCCTAAACTTGAAAAAAAGGAAAATGTATTGTTTAGGAAGATGATAGATGAAAAATTTGGGGATAGGATAGAGATTTAGTAATATTGACTTTAGGCCTGGCAAAGGTTATAATTGATGTGTATTTAAATAAGTAAAAGGATGTATAAGATGGATTTAATTTTAGTTTTAGTAGGAGCTATATTAATTGCAATAGGAATAATATTAGTGTATGATGCACGAATAATTACAAAGAAATTTTTTGGATTTGGTGATCAAAATGAGGCTACACTAGGATTGAAAATGTTTGGATTTATTTTTACTGTTATAGGAGGGATGTTATTATTGTTTTATTTGTAACTTTGGGGAAGATATAACAATAGTATATATAATAAACATTTAAAGGCAGGAAAATATGTTCCTGCTATTTTTTACAAAAGGAGAGGTTATATATGAAAATTATTTATGAAGATAAAGTTTTTGAGGCAAGTCAGCCTATTCAAGTGAATGAGTTGTTAAAAGATGAGATTACTGATAAGCATATTGCGTGTATTTGTAATAATGAGGTACATTCTCTAGATTACGAAATCCGTGATAATTCTAGAGTGCAATTGTTGGATTTACATGCTAAAGAGGGTAGAGAAGTATATATAAGAGGAATTATGTTTGTAATGGGAAAAGCGTTTGCAGATGTATATCCAGTGGCTTTACTTACTGTAAATTATCAATTACATAATTCTATGTTTTGCCAAGTTGATAATATGAAACTTACAGAGGATGATATTGCTAAAGTTAAAAAGAGAATGAGAGAGATAATTGATTTAGATTTGCCAATTACTAAAACAGTTATGACAATTGAGGAAGCTAAGGCTTTTTATGCTCATAGTAAAAGTGCTAATGGTAGATTTCAGATAAATAATCATGCAAAAGAGATTTCTTTATATTTTTGTGGTGATTATTATAATTATTTATATGGTACAATGCCTTTATCTACGGGAGTTATGCAGAATTTTGATATAGAGTTATATAAGGACGGCTATTTAGTTCGTTATCCGGACAAAAAGAATCCTTATGAAATGAGTGAGTATAAAGAGACGAAGAAATTATTATCTACTTTTAAAGAGTATGAGGATATATATAAGCTTTTGAATGTTAATACAGTTCATAAATTAAATAGAAAAGTTGAAAGTGGAGATATAAATGATTTTATTTTGCTTTCAGAGGCTTTACATGAGAAAAAGATTTCGGATTTAGCAGATGAAATTTTGAAGAAGAAAAATGTGAAGATGGTTTTAATTGCTGGTCCTTCTTCTTCTGGTAAGACAACTTTTGCAAGGAAATTGTCTCTTGCACTTAGATTAAATGGTTTTAAACCTGTTACTATTTCTGTTGATAACTATTTTGTTGAAAGGCAAGATACACCCAAAGATGAACAAGGAAATTATGATTTTGAGTGTATAGAAGCTATTGACTTAAAGCTATTTAATGATCATCTTGTTAAGCTTTTAAATGGGGAAACTGTTGAGGTTCCTAAGTTTGATTTTAAGATAGGTACTAAAATTTACGATGGTACTACTATGAAAATGGGAAAAGAGGATATTTTAGTAATTGAGGGAATTCATTGCTTGAATGATAGATTGACTTCTAAAATTCCTCAGGATGAGAAAGTTAAAATATATATTAGTGATTTGACTGTTTTGAACATTGATTATTTTAATAGAATTTCTACTACTGATACTAGACTTATTAGAAGAATTGTTAGAGATTATAATTTTAGAGGTTATGATGCTTTAACTACTTTGAAAACATGGTATTCAGTTAATAGAGGGGAAGAGAAAAATATTTATCCATTCCAAGAGTATGCAGATTATATGTTTAATTCTTCTTTGATTTATGAACTTGCTGTTTTTAAGAAGTATGCTGTTCCTTTGCTTAAGGAGATTGATAATACTCATAAAGAGTATGGTGAGGCTCAAAGAATTATTAAACTTTTGGAGTATTTTGATGATATTCCAGATGATGATATTCCTAATACATCATTGCTTAGAGAGTTTATTGGTGGGAGTATATATCATAAGGAGAAGTAATTAGTATTGTAGAATTGTTGTACTAATTTTATGAGAACATGAGGGAGAAGTAATGCCAAATTTTGTTGTTATAGATGAAGAATTTGTATGTGAGAATTGCGGTAAAAAGGTTCCTAAACTTGGCTATTCTTGCAGGAATCATTGTCCAAGTTGTTTACATTCTAAACATGTTGATATTAACCCTGGTGATAGAGAAGAGGAATGTCATGGAGATTTAGAACCGATTGGATTAGAGATTGGTAAAAAAGGTTATGTTATTGTTTTTAGGTGTAAAAAGTGTGGTGCTATTAGAAGAAATAAAGCGGCTGAGGATGATAATATGGAGTTGCTTATAGAGCTTAGTACAAAGCAATATTGACAAGATGGTTGACATAAGATGAAAAAAGTGGTAAAATGAAAATGTACTAATTTTATGGAGGTGTACTTATGTACAAAAATCGATTCGACAACATCAAGACCGTATCCATCCAGTATGGCACTACCATCGCCTTCGTCACCAAGAGCGGCACCGTTATGGGTGAGCACTGCATCCGGCAGATTGATGACGAGAATGGCAAGAGGGTGGTAATCGCCTACAACCTGACTCCGGCGGCTGCCCGGTCCCTGTCCAAGAAGACGCACAGCGCCAAGGATGACGACCGGCGGGCGTATTACATCTTGGATTTGGGCACGTTCTGCCCCCACATTCACCGTGCCGATACCTGCGACGCTCCCCGCAGTTTCCAGAAGAACACCGATAAAAAGGTGCTGGCCTTTGCTGGGGATGCCGGTGAGGTTGAGGTTACTGTTTCCAAGAATGGGAGCAAGCACCTGAAGTTTACTCCGAAGGTGGCTGGTGAGGAGACCAATGTTACGGCGTTCGCCGTCGACTTGGGTAAGGTGACCATGGATAATG
Source organism: uncultured Clostridium sp. (assembly GCA_948465565.1). GTDB lineage: Bacteria > Bacillota > Clostridia > TANB77 > CAG-508 > UMGS1994. The sequence goes on along the minus strand of CAOJXR010000001.1, from coordinate 632,302 downwards.
TACAGAAGGTACAGCTGGTGACCCTGCGCTAAGCGGGTTACTTTACAAAGAGAGAGCTCCTGGCATAAGCTGGGGGCTCTCTTCTTATGTTCGAAAAAGATTACATATCCTTTTCGAATGACTAGGTTATACTAGTTTATTTAAGTTTCCGTTTGTATAGTTTTGTCCTTCGAAGCGGTTTCCTGATTTTACAGTGTTTATGATGTTTTGGATTTCTGATAGTGTTGATTCTTCTAAAATGTCAATTCTTAATGAACGGATATTTGAAAAATCATTTGGTGATATTGAAGTTATTTTTGAGTTATATAGTGTTGATACTGTTTGTATTTTGTCAGGTATTAAAGGAAAATTAAAATTCATACGGTCTTTTAGATAATATTTGTTTTCTGTGCTACATTTTGCTTGGCAAGTAGGGTAGCAGTGGTTACTATTTCCTATAGGACAATAATTCATGTTCATTAGTGGTGTTCTTCCATATACTATTAATTCTTGGTTGGTCATGGTTGCAAGTTCATTTATGGTTTCTTTATTTAATTCAGGTGATATTGTAAATCTTTTTATTCCTAAGTTTATTAGTTCATTTATTGAGTATTTATTAAAAATGTTTAGAGAATAGTTTGCTACAAAATCAAAATCATTAGAACTATATTGTTCTAGAAGTTTAATATTTGAGATATTTGATATTACAAATCCTCTTATATTATATTTACTTATTGTGTTTTCGATATTTGTGACTAATAAATTTCTGTAATTTGCTTTTATTATTGTTGGCATATAAATATATACATTAAATTTTTGACTAAGTAGAGAGATGATTTGAGAATAATTTTTTAATGTGAAATATTTAAGTGGTAGATAGATATTGCTGATACCTTCTAATTCGGCATAGTTTATTTCAGAGGATAATGTATTTAGTAAAAGAGAGATGTTTTGTGTGTTTGATGAAACTGATGATAAGTTTAATTCTGATAGTGTGCTTTTAGATGTTCTTGTTACTTTACTTGTTGCATATTCTTCTACTAATTCTAATGCTGTTCTTCGTAATTCATTTAGTGATTTTATATTAGGTAAAAATACATTTTCTTCTAAGTCTATTTTTATATTTTTGAAGTAATATAAACTGTTTGTCGTTTTTGATATTTGAGAAATTACCTTTTCTTTTTCTAGTGGATGTTTTTGAGCATCTACAGGAATTGTATCTATTTGACAATATATATTTAGTTTTTTATATAATTCCAAGTTTGATGCAGAACGTACACGCATTGAAATAGGTGAGTTTTTTTGTATATTTATTTCACAATTAAGTGGAATTTTTTTGTTTTGTACATCATTTTCAAATGATGCGAGTGCTTCACATTGTAGTGTTTTTGAGGTCATTTTGTAGACTTTATCTCCAACTTTTATTTTACCTTTCATTCTTCCTATAGTTACTAAGTCGCCTGAATGAGCTTGTTTTAAATTATTGTTATTAGACATAAGTTCTGAGATTGTATATGTTCCAGTTTCTTTTTCTAAAGATACAGTATCTCCAATCTGTAGTGGTTGATTAGTTGATAGTGTAATTAGACCTTTTGAGGAATTGTATTTAGATATATGACCTACTAATAATCCCATATTGTTTGGTTTTTCTTTAAAAATTAAATCTTGATTTGGGTGTGGGTCTAGGTGTCCAACAGAGAAATTTCCTCTGTTAAATGCTTGAAGTAGGTCAGTTTTGTCTTTTTCATCTATGATATAAGGCTTACCTGATTTTGCTAAATCAATGTATTTTCTATATATTCGAGTTACTATTGCGACATATTCTGGATTTTTCATGCGTCCTTCTATTTTTAAACATTTGACTCCACAGTTTAATAGACGAGGGATATAGTCTAATGCACATAAGTCTCTTGGACTTAGTAAATATCCTTTGTCTATTACTTTTTCTTCATTTTCTATTAATTCATAAGGAAGTCTGCAACCTTGAGCACATTTTCCACGATTACCAGAACGACCGCCAATCATACTAGAGAATAGGCATTGTCCTGAATATGAGATACATAATGCACCATGAATGAAACATTCAATTTCTATATCGACATTTTGAGTGATATATTCAATTTCTTCAATTGATAGTTCTCTCGATAGAACTACTCTTTTGAATCCAAGTGATTGAAGTTCTAATGCTCCTTGAAGGTTGTGGACTGACATTTGTGTGCTTCCGTGGATTGGTAAGTCCGGAAATGCGGTTATTAGTTGCTTTGCAAGTCCAAGGTCTTGTACGATTATTGCGTCTATACCGAATTCATAAGCTTTTTTGGCTAATTCAAATGCGTCAGATATTTCGTTGTCTTTTATTAAGATGTTTAGGGTTAGGTTTGTTTTTACACCTCTGATTTTGCAATATTTGATTGCTTGTTCTAATTCTGCTAAGTTAAAGTTTTTGGCTGAAGCTCTAGCACTAAATAAATTTGCACCAAAATATACAGCGTCTGCATTATTTTGTACGGCTGCCTTTAAACATTCGAAATCACCTACTGGTGATAATAATTCTATTTCATTTTTCATATTTGTACCTCTATTTTTTTAATAATATTATTATAACACAATATATTGTTTTTGTGTATTGCGATAAAATGTGTTATAAAAAATTTGTGAAAAGCTTGAAAAATTGGGTTTTTGTAACAAAAATGTCATATCTTAATTGTTGACTTCAAATTTTGTATAATATATACTATAAACAGATTTAGATGCTACATTTTGTAGCTAGGAGGAAATAAATGAAAAAATTAGGTATAAAATTTTTGGGGTTGATTTTAATTTCGACAATTATATTTAGTTTTCTTCAAGTTTTTTTTGTAAAGTCTGAGGTTAATGCTGCGATTAGTAGCTCATATACACAATATATAAAATCTGGCATAAGTAGTTTTCCTGAAAGTTATCAGGTAAAATTGGCTTATTTGAAATGGTTACATCCAAACTGGGAGTTTAAAGCTTATTATACTGGTATTGATTGGAGTGAGCTTACTTCTACTGATGCAGAGAATAGATGTATGGTTAATACAATACATAAAGGAAATATACTTGACCCAGCTGTTCTTTGTAAATGTGGAACAATGGGGGATTATGGATATTATTGTGCTTCTAGATTAGCTGTTAATTATTATTTGGATCCAAGAAATTTTATGAGCGAAACTATGGTTTTTCAATTTTTGGATTTAGCTAGTACAGAAGGTGTTGGCAGAGAGGTTGTTGTGAATACAGTTGCTGGTACATATCTAGAGCCATATGCTAATGATATTTTTGATGCTGCTTTTGAGTCAGGAATTAGCCCTTTACATATTGTTGCAACTATTTTTCAAGAACTTGGAAGAGAGAATCCATCAAGAATAATATCTGGTACAGTTCCTGGATATGAAGGTTTGTATAATTTTTATAATTATGGTGCAACTGATGGAGAAGGTAACATTGAAAGAGGCTTAGAGAAGGCTAGAGAGTATGGTTGGACTACACCTAGATTTGCTATTATAGATGGAGCTAAAAGAGTTTTAGCAAGTAATTATATTGCAGCAGGACAAACAACAAAGTATTTTTATAAATTTGATGTTGTTCCAAATGAAATTTTGAAGGAATCTGATGGTACAAAAACTTTTGAGAGTAGTGATTTTTATAATCATCAATATATGACAAACTTGAGAGATCCTTCTTCTCAAGCGGGTACGTTGTATAAGATTTATAATGAAAATAGAGTTTTGGACCAGAAGTTAACTTTTGTTATTCCAGTATATAATAATATGCCTGCTGAACCTGCTCCAGTTCCTACGAGTTTACATGGGGATGAGACATATGGATTGTTTTTCGTAAATACGGCATTTGAAGGTGGAGTTATTTTAAGAGAAGGTCCTGGTACATGGTATAATTCGTTAGGTACTTTATATAGAGGTTCAATAGTTCTTCATATAGGCGTTGAAGGAAATTATGGTAAGGTTAAGATTTTAGCTGCGACAGATTTTAACTGGGATACAAGACAGTGGAATTATGAAGAAAAGATTGGATATGTTACAAATGAATATCTTACAAAGCTAGGAAGTGTTGTAATACCAGATTATAGGGATCAAGTTGATATGGGAACAGGCGGTTCTGGTCCTATAGTGTCACCTGGTGCTGGAGAATTTAAGATAAATGAAGAGGATTCGACTATTGTTATGACGCCTGAAACTACAGCTAGAACAATTAATTCAAAATATAAAGATGCAGTTATTATATGGACAAATGGAACAGATATTTCTAATACTGATAATTTAATTGTAACTAATTCTACCATTAAGATTGGTGGGAAAGTATATAAGGCTGTAAAGCTTGGAGATGTTAATTGTGATGGATTTATTAAGGCGTCAGATTATGTTTTGATAAAAAATTATATTATGAATCCTGAAAGTAGTGCATTGTCACCAATTCAATTAAAGGCAGCAGATGTTAAGGTTGATAATGAGATAAAAGGTTCAGATTATGTTTTAATAAAGAATTATATTATGGATGGAATACCAATAGTTTTATAAGGGAGGTTTATTATGAACTTAAAGAGTAAATTAAAATTAATTATAATGTTGAGTTTTGTGTTCATATTTTTTGGAACAGTAAAATCGTTTGCGACATCAATTTCTGTATCACCTTCAAAAAGTACAGTTTCACCAGGTGAAAGATTTAATGTTACAATATCAGGAAGTGATGCGACAGGTAGGGTTAATATTTCTGCTTCAAATGGTACAGTTTCACAAAGTTCAGCATGGATAGAGAATAATTCTGTTACAGTGTCTGTTGTTGCTGGAAATTCTGGAACAGTAAATATTTCTGTAAGTGGTGAATTATCAAGCAATAGTGGAGTAGATACTCCTGTATCGAGGTCTGCAAGTGTTGCTATTAATACACCACAGCCTCCTGTAAGTCCAAGTCCTTCTACAAATCCAGGAGGTAATACAGGTAACAATAATCAAGGAGGAAATAGCAATCAGGGAGGAAATACAGCTGCCAAAAATTCTAATGCTAATTTAAAAAAATTTGGATTTAATCCTTCTGAATATGATACTTTTAAATTTAATGCTAATACTTTAGAGTATAGAGTTAATGTTCCTAATGAACTTTCTTCAATAATTATATATGCTGAGGCCGCTTATGGTAATGCTAAGGTTAGTGGAACGGGTACACGTAGTTTACAAGAGGGAAGTAATAAATTTGAGGTTACTGTTACTGCTGAGGCTGGAAATCAAAAAAAATATATTCTTTATATAAATAGAGCAATTGGTGAGGAAGGTGAAGTTCCACCTAATGTTATAGATGAACCTACAGAGGAACAACCAGAAACTCCAAAGGGACTTACAGCTTTTGAGATTACTGGGTATGAATTAGATAAAGAATTTAAAATAGATGTATTTGAATATGTGGCTAAGACAGAAGAGAAAATAACTAAAGAATGGTTAGAAGAAGTTAAGAAAAAACTTGTATATACTGCAAGTGCAGAAGAACTTACAGTAGAAGTTGTTACTGATGTTTTGGAAGATGAGAAAGGAACAATTACGATAATTGTTAAAGAGGGAGAGACAGAGGTTGCTAAATATGTAGTTACTTTTGAAAGAGAGAAAAAAGAAGAAAAGCCAGTTGCAGCGTTAACTAATTCTTCTAATTCTGGAAATGGAACAGGTGGATTAGGACTTACATATGAACGTAAAATATATATTATTATTGGGGCTTTTGGTGTTACTTTAGCTACTGCAATATTCTTTGCTGTTGATAGTTATTTGAAAACTAAAAGATTGGAAGAATATGATGAAGAACAGGAATTTGAAGAAGATTCAGAGTTTGAAAGAATGAATTCTTTTTATGCTGGATTTACTGGTACTCAAGATGCTACAACTACATCACCTATAGAGACTAATGAAAATATGGAATATGATGATAATACTGATAGAATCTCAGATGAACTTGCTAAGGATGAAACTGCTGAGGAGACAGCAGGAGAGGTTACTTCAAGTTTGAGAAGACTTGGGGGATATAGGAATATGAGGGGTTCTGGTAGGTCATCTGGTAGACATTTTTAAAAAAGAGTGAAATTTTCACTCTTTTTTATTTGCAAAATGGGTCGAGTTATGTCGATGAAAAAAGCTTGCCAAATAGCATGTTTGATAGTATAATTGGGATAGTTAATATTTGATTAACGTGTTTTAATTCTCATTTGTATTTTGTCCTAAAATACAAACTTCCCCGTTTAAATTAAAAGTGATTTGGTATTTGTATGGTTATATGTTTTAAGATGTGCGTTAATACAAATATTAATTAATTTTTGAAAGAAAGGAGTATTTTTATTTAGTATATATCTTTAAATACAAATCAGAAGGTATAGCCCCCAATTGATTTGAGGAAAATAAGTAATATATTGAAAAAAGTGAACTAATACCAAATTATTTTAACTACTACTAATTTTAAAAAAGATTGCCTATTTTAGATTGTAAGATATGAAGATATTTTACTTTTAAATAGGCAATTTTTTATATGAAAATGATATGAAAATAATATATATTTTATATTGAAAAAACACGAAAGTTGATATATACTGACAATAAATGAGGAGAAAATATGAAGGAAAAAAAGAAATTTGTTTTGGTAGTTCCTACTGTTGTTATAGTGCTTGCAATTGCTGGTATATTAATGATTTTCTATAATAGGAATCTTAAGGATATGTCTAGAGAAGATGCTAAGAGCTTGGCACAAAAGGTTGCTATAATTGAGAATATTTCATGTGAGATTGTAACAGAGAGCAACGAGATAGAGCAAGGTCAGTATGTGGTTGATTATAAGTTAAAAGATAATAAAATGGTTTATAGAACTGATTATTATACAATATATGATAATTCAGATAAAAATACTAAAATTCAGATAGATGATCATGAGAAGATAGCGTATCTTTATAATGATTATAAAAGCGAAATTTTGACTTTTAAGGAAATGTTATGTACAGTTGAGAAAATGTTGGAAAGCAATGAGTATAATTATGAGTTTGTAGGATATGAAACTATGAATGGTATTAAGTGTACGAATTTTAATCTTTCTAAAGAAGATAGTACTTTTAATGTATGGCTAGATAGAGAAAATGGTATGATTGTTAAGATTGAATGCTATTATCATGTTCTTAATTCTGAAGAAATTAAAAAAGTTATGTATTATAGATATAAAATTGGAAATGTTATAGATGAGGATGTTGCTAGTCCTGATTTAACAGGATATTCAACTATACAATTATAAAAGTAGGTAGACAAAAGATAAGAGGTGAAAGGATGGAGACTTCAAATTATTTAATGAATTTTTTGCACAAAGTAGATGTTCTTATATCAGAAATTAATAAATTGAATAGTAGAGTTCGTTTATATCAAAAAAATTCAATTACTTTTGGTATTCCTTTTGATGTTAGATTTTCAATTTCACCTGATAATTTTATTAAATTGAGGGATTTTTTGCAAGAAAAAATTGAGAATGGTAATTATTATGATAGAGATATTGTTAATTTGAAAAGAGAGGTTTCAAAACAGTTTTCATATATTGTTCTAAAGATTGAACAAGAAGTAGTTAGAATAGATAATTTTCAAGAACAAGAGATGAATAAGATTGTTCAATCTGCTTTGTATAATGCGAAGATTAAAAATGAAATAGATTTACGTAATTCTTTTTATGTTAGAAGTTCAATATTTGATAAATTTTTAGGAATTGAGAAGTATAGAAAATTAAGCTATATAAATCATGATTTGAAAGCAAAATTGATTGAGAGAGAGTATGAGACTAAGATTAAAGAGAAGAAAAGTATTTTTGAATTGGTTAGTATGATTGAGAATGAAAATGTTAAAAATGGTGAGGTTTTGTGTTTGCAAGATGAAATGATTAAGGCTTTTATGATAGACAGAAATGTTGTTAAAAGAAATTCGCAGTATTCTTGGAAACAGGCAGATTTGTTGCCAAGAGGTGTTTTTGAGAAAAAATCTTATTATAAAGTTTTGAATAATAATCTGATTGTTGAGAATGAAAAATTAGAGAATGAGTTAAAACAGGATTTTATAAATTTTGAGGTAGAGGATAGAGGCTTTAGTTTTGAGAAATTGATGAGATTGGATACTAAGCTAACCAAGATTTTAAAGGGTGGTTTGAGAACTAATATATAGAGTTCTTATAAAACAAGGGAGAAATTTTATTATGAAGATTTGTAAAAAAGGTGTTGTGTTGCTAGTGACAGTGGCAATAATGATGTTGCTAAGTGTAAATGCTTTTGCAGAGTCTGCATCAGATATTATTAAGAATGGAAATTTATCGAATGAATATAAAGAATGGCTAGAGTTGCCTATTGAGGAGAGGGTGAATACTATTGCTCCTCGTACATATGAAATTCCAAAAATATATTTAGAGTCAGATAACCCATTGTACGAAGCTAGATTTTCAAGTGTTGGTGCTACGGCTTTGACAAATTTTGATTTGAGAAAAATTATATCTGGTAATGTTAAAGTTAGAGACCAGGGGTCTGTTGGTGCGTGTTGGTCATTTGGTTCGCTTGCTGCACTTGAATCTCATTTGGGATTATCAAATTATTATTCTGGGAAGAATACATCAAAAGTGTACGATTTTTCTGAGCAACATATGAGATATGGGGTTACGTGGAAGTTTAAAAATAATCAATATAATGCTAAAGGACTTAATCGTTCTCCTAATAATGGTGGTAGACCTAATTTGTTTATATCTTATTTTACAAATGGAAGTGGACCTATTGATGAGACAAGTATGCCATATACTGAGGATAAAGGATTAATAGAATTATCTCAGATTCAAAATAAAAAGACGACTGCTTGGATTTCTGATATAATTGAATTTCCTGCATATACATCAAGTGATGACCATACTGAAATAATTGCTGTTATGAAAGAACATATTAAAAATAATGGTGCTATTGGTGCAGGAATTCATGGAGCAACTGCGTTTACTGGACAACCAAATTATAATATTGCAACTGGTGCATTATATTGCTCTAGTAATACTTTATATCCATTAGACCATTATATTGCTATTGTTGGCTGGGATGATGATTATGCTATAGAAAATTTTAATGAAAAGAGTAGACCTTCAAAGCCAGGTGCATGGATTATAAAGAATTCATGGGGGGAAAGTGGACCTATAGGAACTGTTGATGAATATAAAAAGGTACTTTATGACCAATATACAGATATTTGTAATCAACATGGCTGGTATTCTTATGATCAAGTGCCAACTGAATTTTTGGCTCAAGCTTTAAATGAGGGGTATTCTATTAAAGGTGATAATGTCGTAGTGGCAGTTGGTGATAATGGTTTTATGTTTGTTTCTTATGAAGATGCAAATATATATTCAATGCTTGTAGGAATTGAAAAAGCAAGTGATAGTGCTAATTATGATAATTTATATGGATATAATGAGTTTTATAATGATTTAGATTGGCTTTCTCTTACATCAAATAAAGTAAGTTTGGGTAATATTTTTGAAAAAAAGACTTCAGGAAAAGAGTATATAACTCAGGTGGCTTTAAATGTTACTGCACCTGCTAGTTGTAAAGTTTGGGTTAATCCCAATGGTTCAGATATGTCAATAGGCAGTTTGAAGGCTGTGAAATTACAGGCTGGAGATAGTGAGAATATCAATGCAGGATATCATGTACTAGAATTTGCAGAGCCTATTGAGATTATGTCAGATAAGTTCGCTGTTGTTGTTGAGGTTACTTCGACTACTCAAAATGTGAATGTATTACTAGAATTTAAATATAGTGATTCATATTTGCAACAGATTAAACAGGCTTATGATGAGGCTGTGCAAAAAGGTCAGATAACACAAGTACAAGCAGATGCATCACTTGAGATATATAAGCAATATGAATCTGTTACAATGGAAAGTGGAAAATGTTTTATTTCTGCTGATAATAGAAATTCGTGGTTAGATTTGTCTAAGATGACAGATGTGAATTCACAATTAATAAATGGGGATAGCACTTTGAAGGCGTTTACTGTAAATAAGATAGATGAGCCAGATCCAACAACTAGTCCTACACCTACAACAAGCCCAACGCCTACGATGAGTCCGACTCCGACAACGAGTCCAACGACAAGCCCAACAACAAGTCCGACAACAAGTCCAACAACAAGTCCAACGACAAGTCCAACGACAAGTCCAACGACAAGTCCGACAACAAGTCCAACAACAAGTCCAACGACAAGCCCAACAACAAGTCCAACAACAAGCCCGACAACAAGCCCAACAACAAGTCCAACAACAAGCCCGACAACAAGCCCGACAACAAGCCCAACGACAAGTCCGACAACAAGCCCAACGACAAGTCCGACAACTAAGCCTAAGAATGAGCCAGAAAATTCTGATTTTAGTAAATCTACAGTAGCTAATAAATTGATGTTAGCATATTATTATACAAATAATGAAAAAGATTATTTTATTATGAACATTGAGGTTAATTCTGTTAAGAAGGCTACAGTTAATGATAAATTAGAATATTATTATTATTTATCTGATAAAAGTAAAGAGACTGATATTAAAGATTGGGTAAAAATAACAGAAACACAGAGCTCAAATAATAAGCTTGAATTTACTATAAATACAAAGAAAATCTCTAATTATGATACAGTTTCAAAAGTTGGTACGTTATATTTATATGTAAAAGAAGTTGCTACTAGGGATGGAAATGAAAAGACATATATTACTAATTCTATGAAACTTGGAGCGGCAGAGAGAAAAGTTGAATATGTTAATGATATGGAAAAAAAGGAGAATAATGGAGGAGGTTCTTCAACTACTACTGGAAAGAATGACAATACGACTGCTACAGGTAAGTATCCATATACTGGAAAGACTATTTTGTTTATAAGTATTATTGTGATTGTTGCAATAACTGGTGCAGTTGGATTTATTAAGTATAAAACAATTGATAAATAATTAAAAAGTATATGTGTTTAAGCTTACTAAAATTTTATTTTAGTGGGCTTAAATTATTTATTGCATATTTACTAATACGATGATATAATGACTACTATATTATGGAGGAGTTTAAAGATGGATTCAAAAATAGTTTTAAATGAATATATAAAAACTGATATTGTTTGTGATATACTTTCTCAAAGTATTGCAGCTGCAAGAAAAAGGGTTGCAAATGAAAATTCAAAAGAAGCGAAGGAATTTTTAGATAAATTACTTAAGTATAATGAAGAAGTTGAGGCTGGAAATAAAGATGTAATTGATATGATTTTAAGAGGAGAGGTATAGTATGTTAGATGCAGATATGTGTGAAGGAATTAGTACTCCAGATGAAATGAAAAAGTTGTGTATAAGTAATCAATCAGAAATAGTTGAGCAAATGCTAGAGAAATATAGAAATGAAATTTTGGAAGGAAAAACGCCGTCTTTAAATCCTACGATTTATATAATAGGTGGACAAAATGCATCTGGTAAATCTATGTTAATAAGCCAATTAAGAAAGAAGAATGGTAATACAGTTTCTATAATAATAGATGATATGAAAGCGCATCATCCTTTTAGAGAATATATTGATAATAATTTCCCAAATGAGTCAGAGGAATTATTACATTTAGCTTGTTTTGAAGTGTTTGATAGTTTGTTAACATCATTATTGAATGATGGGTATGATATTACTATTGAGAGGACTTTAGGAAGTGAACTTAAAACTAGAAGATTTGTGGTTGACCCTGCAAATCATGGATATAATATTGAAGTTCATGTTACTGCTACGCATGAGTTAAATTCATTGTTATCAGCAGTTGAGAGGTTTGTATATGAATGTAATTTAAAAGATGATTTTGATGCTAAGAGATCCGTTTTGAAAATTGAGCCTAGACCGATTGCTTTGCAGCATCATGACGATACATATAATAATATTTGTAATGTAATAAAAAACGTAGAGAATGGTGGATTTAGAGATGAAGAAGGAAATGGTATATATCCTATAGTTTTTGTATGGGATAGAACACCTAATAGTCCAACAAATATGTATTCAACGGGAGATAAGAGTTACCCTTCTGCGGAGCAAGCTATGATTGCTGGAAGATTGAGAGATTATAATAGATGTGAATCAAATAATGAATATGGAATTAAAACAAGAAGAGAACACATACTGGAAGAATTGAGAGATGCCAGCCCTTCTAGTACTTTATCTAAGTATACAGAATATTGTAACGGCTTTATGGAGGAATTGGATAAAAGAGAGAAGAAATACAAAGGGAAAATAGGGGAATTTAATAGATAATAGAATGAAAGAGTGTATATGAATTTTTTTGTTAAAAGTAATCAAATTATTGGAAATAAGATATATATAGAAGATTCAGATGTAAATCATATAAAAAATGTTTTAAGAAAGAAACCAGGAGATAGAATTTCTATTGTTTCTGATGGAAATGAGTTTGAAACTGAAATTGTTGATTTATCTTCTGATAAAGTAGAGTGTGAAATTATTGAAAGAAAGCAAATGAGAGTAGTTGGACCGAAACTTACAATATTTCAAGGATTAGCTAAGGCAGATAAGATAGAGTATATAATTCAGAAGTGTAGTGAGCTTGGAGTTTATGAAATTGTTCCAGTAGAGTTAAAAAGATGTGTTGTAAAGCTTGATGGAAAAGATAAATTAAAGAAAATAGAGAGATGGCAGAAAATTGCTGAGGTAGCTGCTAAACAATCACTTAGAAATGATATTTTAGAGGTACATAAGATAGTTAGCTTTAATGAGATGCTGGAGAAATTTAAAGAGTTTGATTATGTTATTATGGCTTATGAAAAAGAGGATAATTCTTTGAAAAATGTTATTAAGAATATTACTGATTTGAATTCTAAGATTGCTGTTGTGATTGGACCAGAAGGTGGCATTGATGAGGTAGAGGCTGAAAAGATTGTTGAAGCTGGGGCAAAGTCTGTAAGTTTGGGGAAGAGAATTCTTAGAACAGAAACAGCTCCTGTGGCAATTTCGGCTATTATTATGTATGAGCTTGAAATGTAATTACTTTTTTGGAAAGGATTAAGTCTAAATGGAAACAAATGATGTTGTTAAAGAATTGGGGACAAAGATTACAATTCCTAAGGGAATAAAATTAGTTATATTTGATAAAATGTTTAAAAATTTGTGTATGGCTGTTTTGGTTTTATTGTATTTCATTTTTGTCAATTTGGGTTACATTAAATTAAGTCCTAAAGTTTTTGAGGGTGATTTACATGTATTTGCTGGTATTCTTATTATTCTGACTATTGTTAGCTTTGAACTTGGCTATAGAAGGAATAGTATTGAAATGGGTATGCATGGAGCTGAATTATTGTTTTTAAGTATTATAACTTTGTTTATGCCATATATTTATTTTCATAGAGGACTTATTTTAAGGTTTATATATTCATTCTCGGCTATATATGTTATGGTATATTATTTTATTAAGTGTGTTTATATATATATGAATGAGACGAGAAAATATAAAAATGGGTTGAGTGATATAAAAGAGATTGTAGATGAAGATGAAGAAGAGTCTTATTTGGATAAACCAAGTGAGAGAAAATTTAAGGATGTTGAGGAAGAAGAGACTAGAGTGGCTAAGAGTACTTTGGAGAGAATGCTTGAGAAACCAAAGAAGACAGTTAAGAGTGTAGCTGCTAAGGCTACTAATACTAAAAAAACAAAGACTACTAAAAAGAAGAAAGAAGATAAAGAAGGATAATTTTGGTGATGAAATTATGAGAAGTATGACAGGTTTCGGAAGAGGTAAATACGAAAATGATGGCAGAGAGTATGTTGTAGAGATAAAAGCGGTAAATCATAAGTATAGTGATATTTCTATTAAAATGCCAAGACAGATTTCATATTTAGAAGATAAGGTTAGAAAAGAAATTTTAAAGGATGTTTTTAGAGGTAAGATTGATGTATTTATTTCTATGGTTGATTATAGTGAAAAGGGTAAGGCTATAAAAATAAATAGAGAACTTGCTAAGGTGTATATTTCAGAATTAAGAGAATTGGCTCAGGAGACAGGAATAAGCCAAGATATTAATGTTATTGATATTTCAAAGTTTCCAGAGGTTTTGAATATTACAAATGAAGATAATGAAGAGATTTATTGGACTGAGTTAACTGTTGCTTTGAAAGAGGCTATTGATAATTTTACTCAAATGAGAGAGCGCGAAGGTAATAAAATTTCAGAGGATTTATTGGTAAGAATTGATAGAATAAAGGAAAAAGTTTCTAATATTATTACTTATTCTGCTGGACTTGTGGAAGAATATGTAGTAAAATTAAATGCGAGGGTTAAGGAATTATTGAATACAGATATTATAGATGAAAATAGATTGGCTCAAGAAATTGTTATTTTTTCAGATAAATCATCTGTTCAAGAAGAATTAACTAGATTAGACAGTCATATTTTGCAGTTTGTTAGTTTGATTAAAGAGAATAGTAATGGAGCAATTGGTAAAAAGTGTGATTTTATTATTCAAGAGATGAATAGAGAGGTTAATACTATTGGTTCTAAAGCTAATAGTTTGGATATCTCAAAGCTTGTAATTGAACTAAAGACTGAAATTGAAGATGTAAGAGAACAAATACAAAATATTGAATAGAAAAGGAGAAGGTCTATGCAACTTATAAATATTGGTTTTGGAAATATTGTTTCAGCTAATAGAATAATATCAATAGTGAGTCCTGATTCTGCACCTATTAAAAGATTAGTTCAAGAAGCTAAGGATTCGAAAATGGCTATAGATGCTACTTATGGCAGACGTACTAGAGCTGTTCTTATTATGGATTCTGGACATGTTATTTTGTCTGCAGTTCAGCCAGAGACAGTAGCTAGTAGATTAGATAAAGATGAAGATGAGGAATAAGGGGGAATTTTTGTTATGATGGTAAAACCAACTGTAAATGAATTATTGGAGAAAATTGATGACAGATTTCAATTAGTGGTAGTTACTTCTAAGAGAGCAAGACAACTTGCTGAGGGTGCTGAGCCTTTAACAAATAAACATGAACCAAGTTATGTTACACTTGCTGCTCAAGAAATTGTTGAGGGAAAAGTTGAAATAGTTGATGATGAAGATAACGAAGAAGAAAATAACTAAATAAGAAATTGGCGGGCTTACTTATAAAATAAGTGCGCTTTTTTTCTATAAGAAATTATATTAGATAAGGAGAATTGATTTATGTTTGTTATATTATCAGGTGTTGCTGGTGCAGGAAAAGATACAATAAAAAAAGAATTGATTAAAAGAATGGAAAATGTGGAATCTCTTCCATCATTTACTTCAAGACCAATGAGACCAGGTGATGTAGAGGGTGGAACTTATTATTTTGTAAGTAAAGAGGAATTTGAGGAAATGCTTAAGAATCAGGAATTATATGAATATGATGTTCATCATAATCATTATTATGGTTCTTCAAAAAAATTATTGAATGAGAAGATTGCAAGTGGAAAAGTTATTGTTAAAGATATTGATGTTAATGGTACAGAGAAACTTAAAGAACTTTTGAAGAATGATACAAGAGTTGTCACAATATTTCTTAGAGTTCCTAAAGCTGAATTAAAAAAGAGACTAGAGAATAGAATTGATAAGCCTAGTCCAGCTGAAATTAAATTGAGATTGAATAGATTTGATTATGAGGAATCTAGAATTAATATATATGATTATGTTTTAAAAAATAATGATTTGGAGAAGACAGTTCAAATTATTATGGCTATTATTCAGAATGAATTACGTTTAGAGGAGAATGGAAATTAGAGAATGTTTGCTTCAGTTTTGATGAATACGAATGCTAGAGAATTGAATAAGGTTTTTGATTACATTGTTCCTAATGAGTTTGTGGATACTATTTCAATTGGTGCGAGGGTTTTTGTTCCTTTTGGCAAGGGAAATAATTTATCAGAGGGGTATGTTTTAGAGTTAAAAGAAGAGTCTGAGTTTGCAATTAAGGAGATTGCGAAGATAGAAGACTCTATTTTGACTGAGGAGAATATCGGACTTGCTAAGCTTATGGCTGAGAAGTATTTTTGCAATGTTTCTGATTGTATTAGATTGATGCTTCCTCCTGGAGGTTCATCAAAGGATTTGTCTAAAAGGGTTAAGGAAAAGACTGCTAGATTTGTTTATTTGGCAGTTCCTTCTGAGAAAATTGCTGAGGACATAGAGCAGAAGATTTTGAAGAGTGAGAAACATATTAAATTACTTAATTTTTTAGCTGGTAATGATGGTATGGAAATTTCTGAT
Source organism: uncultured Clostridium sp. (assembly GCA_948465565.1). GTDB lineage: Bacteria > Bacillota > Clostridia > TANB77 > CAG-508 > UMGS1994. Next base: position 616,012 of record CAOJXR010000001.1, on the reverse strand, counting down.
TTAGAGGCTATAGTGGATGTTTCAAAATCTATTATGGGTACTTTGGAGAAGAAGCGGATATATAAAGTTTGTAGAGCAGAAATTGGAGAGAAATCCTCTTATTCATAAGAATGTTGAGAAAAGTGAGAAATTGATTTTGAATGCTCAGCAAAGAGAGGCGTATGATCAGATAGAATTTATGCTTGAGAATGAGGAGTTTGCTGAGTTTTTGTTGCATGGAATAACTGGTTCTCGGAAAGACGGAAGTTTACTTACAATTGATTGAGAGAACTCTTGAGCTTGGAAAAAATGCGATTGTTCTTGTTCCTGAAATTTCACTTACTCCTCAGATTGTTGATAGATTTTTGGCTAGATTTGGGGATAATATTGCTGTTTTACATAGTAAGCTTTCTAATGGGGAAAGATATGATGAATGGGTGAAAATTAAGGAGAATAGGGCAAGAATTGTTATTGGTGCTCGTTCTGCGATTTTTGCTCCTGTTCAAAATTTGGGAATTTTAATAATTGATGAGGCTCATGATGCGTCATATAAGTCTGATATGACGCCTAGATATCATGCTAAGGATTTGGCTAGATATATTGCTAAACAACATGATGCTCCGCTTGTTTTGGGCAGTGCTACTCCTGATGTTGTTGATTATTATAAGGCTGAGTCTCAAGATAAAATTTTGATTGAGTTGACTCAAAGGGCTAATAATGCTTGTTTGCCTGAGATAAAGATTGTTGATATGAGGCAAGAATTAGCAGCAGGTAATAGGTCTATGTTTAGTTTGGATTTACAGCAGGCTATGCAAGAGAATTTAGAAAGAAAAAAACAGACGATTTTGTTTATAAATAGACGTGGTTATTCTACTTTTGTTATGTGTAGAGATTGTGGACATACTATGAAGTGTAAGCATTGTAATATTGCTCTTACATATCATAGTTATGAGAATAAGCTTAAGTGTCATTATTGTGGATATGAGGAAGCTATTCCTAAAGTATGTCCTGAGTGTAAGAGTGATAAAATTAAGTATTTTGGTAGTGGTACTCAGAAAGTTGAAAGTGAAATTGCGAAGTTGTTTCCAGAGGCTACTACTATTAGAATGGATATAGATACTGTTACTAAAAAGAATTCTCATGAGGAAATTTTAAGAAAGTTTAGGGAGGAAAAGATTGATATTTTGATTGGTACGCAGATGATTACTAAAGGACATCATTTTCCTGATGTTACTTTAGTTGGGATTGTTGCTGCTGATGGTTCTTTGAATGTTGGCGATTTTAGGGCTGAGGAGCGAACTTTTCAGATAATAACTCAAGTTGCTGGACGTGCTGGTAGGGAGAAAGATAAGGGAAAGGTTTTTATTCAGACTTATAATCCAGATGATTATGCGATTTTATGTAGTCAGAAACAAGATTATAAAGAGTTTTACAATGGGGAAATCACTCTTAGAAAACGCTTGAATTATCCGCCTTTTTGCGATATAATACTTGTCAGGGTTCATTCAGAGAATTTTAATAAAGTTAAAGAAGTTTCAGAGAAAATATATGAAGAATTATTGAAACAGAAAAATGAGAATTTACTTGTTTACAGACCTGTTCCATCTCCTATTGATAAAATTCAGAATGTTTTTAGATGGAGAATTATTGTTAAGGGAAGATTAAATAAGATGGCTATTGCAGTGATTAAGAAGGCAGTTGAGCCATTTTATGGGGGCAAGTATAAGGATGTTTCGATTGTTGTTGATTCGAATCCGAATAGTATGATGTAGTAGAAGGGGAAGTGTTAAAAATGGCAATAAGAACTTTGAGATATGAAGGTGATGAGATTTTATCAAAAAAATCTAGACCTATAGAGGTTATAGATGATAAGATTAAGGAACTTGCGGAAGATATGATGGATACTATGCATAAGTTTGATGGAGTTGGACTAGCTGGTGTTCAAGTTGGTGTTTTGAAGAGAATTATTGTAATTGATTTATATGATGATGTTTCTAAGTTTGTTTTGATAAATCCAGAAATAATAGAAAAGTCTGAAGAAACTGTGGAAGTTGAGGAAGGGTGTTTGAGTTTTCCAACACAATATGGAAAAGTTGAGAGGTCTATTAGAGTTAAGGTTAAGGCTTTAGACTTAGATGGTAAGGAAGTTGTTATAGAGGCTGAAGAATTGTTGGCACAGGCTCTTCAACATGAAATAGATCATTTGAATGGTGAGACTTTTAAGAAAAAAATTATTCCAGGTACTTTTGAGATTATTACTCCTCAAGAGAAATAATAGGAGGCTATGAATGAGAATTGTTTTTATGGGAACACCAGATTTTGCTAGGGATTCTTTGAAATCGTTAGTTGAGGCTGGCCATGAGATTGAATTGGTTGTGACTAATCCAGATAAACCAAAGGGTAGAGGAATGAAGATGATTCCTTCTGAAGTTAAGGAATATGCGATTTCTCAGGGACTAGAGATTGTTCAACCTTTGAAAGTTAGAAATAATGAAGAATTTGCTGAAAAGATTAGAGAGATAAATCCAGATGTGATTTGCGTTGTGGCTTATGGTAAGATTATTCCAAAAGAAATTTTAGAGATTCCTAGGTTTGGATGTATAAATGTACATGGTTCACTTCTTCCTAAGTATAGAGGTGCTGCTCCTATTCAATGGGCTGTGATAAATGGGGATAAAGAGACTGGTGTTACTACAATGTTTATGGATGAGGGTATGGATACTGGTGATATGATTTTAAAGGAAGTTGTACAAATTGGGGAGAATGAGACTACTGGTGAATTGTGGGATAGATTGTCTGTAATTGGTGGTAATCTTTTAGTTAAGACTCTAGAAGTGATAGAAGATGGGAGCGTTCAAAGAGAGAAACAGGGTGAGGAGTTTACGATGGCTCCAATGTTAAATAAGGATATTGCAATTATTGATTGGAAAAATAAAACTGCGAAAGAGATTAAGGATTTGGTTAGAGGATTAAATCCATTTATGGGAGCTTATTCATTTTTAAATGATAAGAAAATAAAGTTCTGGAAAGTGGAGATTGTTAATGAAAAGCCTTGCCAAGAGCCTGGAACTGTAATTTTGGCTAATCATAAAGAAGGATTGTTTATTTCTACTGTTGATAAGGTAATTTCTGTTTTGGAAGTTCAGGGTGAAAATGCTAGAAGAATGAGTATATCAGATTATTTGAGGGGTAATAGTATTGAAATAGGTGAGAAATTTAAATAATAGTTGTAAAAAAAACATATAATTGATATACTATAAAATATTAAGGAGGATTGCAGATGGAAGAGGAAAATAATGTTAATGAGGAAGTTAAACTTGAGAATGGTGAAGGCGAAGGAATTCGTATCGCGAATGATGTTATAGCTGCAATTGCAAATAAAGCTGCTAGTGAGGTTCCTGGCGTTTTTTCAATGTCTGGTGGGATTTCAGATGTTTTTGGAAAAAGAATGTCAAAGGGAATTAAGGTTGATGCTGGTGAAAAGAGTACTAAGATAGATGTTAATATTATTGTGGAATATGGAGCTAGAATTCCAGAGATTGCTTATGAGATTCAAAATAGAGTTAAGAAGGCTGTTGAGTCTATGACAGGGCTTAAAGTTTTAGAGGTTAATGTTCATGTTCAGGGTGTTAATTTGCCTGAAGATGATGACAATAGAGACTAACTAAGGAGGAAAGGATAGTTTTTATGAGATTAGTTGAGAGATTTAGTATAATTGTATTTTCAGCTATAGTTTTAATACTTTCATGTTTTACAATGTTTGTAAGTACAAATTTGATAAGTGTAAGTGTATTTGATGATTTATTTGAGGTTTTGTCTGAGAATTTGGCTATTACAATTTGTGTTTGTGTTTTACTTTCATTGTGGTCTATTGCAAATGTTTTCTTGAAAAGTGATTCAAGAAAAGAGAATGTTAATGGGATTTTGCTTGAGAATGAAAATGGTTCATTATTAATTACGAAAGATTCTATTTCTAATTTGGTTGAGTCAGTTTTAAAGAAAAATAATGATGTTAAGCAAGAGAGTGTTAAGATAGAGTTTACTACAAATAAGGATATAATTATTAATATTGTTGTTTCTGTTAAGGATAGCATTGTTATGAAGGAGACTTCTGCTAAGTTACAGGAAAATATTAAAATGATTATTAAGAAGGCGACTGATTTAGATGTTAAGGAAATTAATATAAAAATAAAAGGAATTGAGCAAGAGAAGAAAACTCAGACAGCGTAGTATATAGCTGCTCAGAAAGGATGGCGAATATGGAGAAATTTTTACAATTCATAGTTGATAATAAATATCCTATTATAGGTTTGATAGTAGCAATTATTATTATTGCTACTGGAATATATGAATGGATAGTGCCTATTGCACTTATAGTTTTGGGTGTTTATGGTGGATGGTACTTCCAAACAAATAAAGATGATGTAAAAGATAAGATAAAAAATTTTATTGATAAGTTATAATTTTAGGAGAAGAAAATGAATAGATCTGCTATTAGAGAACTTGCGTTTAAAGCTATGTATGGAATGGAAGTTCAAAAGGAATATGATAAAGAACAATTAAATTTGTTTATTAGTGAAAATAATGTGAATGATAAACAGGCTACCCAATATTTGAATTCTATTTTTGATGGAATTAATGCTCATAGTGACGAAATCTTGAGATTGATTTCAGAGAATTTGAAAAAGGATTGGACTGTTCAAAGAATTTCAAAAGTTAATTTGGCCATTTTGAAAATTGCAATTTATGAGATTAAGTATATGGAGATTCCATTTAAAGTTGCTATAAATGAGGCAGTTGAGTTGGCTAAGAAGTATGGAGATGAGGCTGCGCCATTATTTGTTAATGGAGTCTTAGCGAGTATAGTACGATAGACAACAGGAGGGGAATAATGAACATAGAACCGATTTCAGTTTCGGATTTAAATAAATATATGAAAAATAAGGTAGCTGAGGATGAGTTTTTGAAAAATGTTTTTGTTAAGGGTGAAATCTCAAACTTTAAGCATCATTATACACGGTCATTTGTATTTTACGCTAAAGGATGAGGGTTCTTTGATTAAATGCATTATGTTTAAGACTCAAGCAGCTACTTTAAAGTTTGTGCCTAAAGATGGTATGAAGGTTAATTTGCTTGGTAGTGTGGCTGTTTTTGAGAGAGATGGTGTTTATCAAATTTATTGTAAGGCTATGCAAGAGGATGGAGTGGGTGATTTATATACAAAGTATAATGAACTTAAAGACAAGTTGGAAAAAGAGGGATTATTTGATAGAGTACATAAAAAACCAATTCCTATGATGCCTAAAATTATAGGTGTTTTGACTTCTAATACTGGTGCTGTTATTAGAGATATTATAAATGTTTCTACTCGTAGAAATCCTAATTGCTATATTCGTTTGTATCCAGTTCCTGTTCAGGGACCTGGTGCTGCTGAGAAAATTGCGGATGGAATTAGGTTGATGAATGAGAGAAAATTGGCTGATGTTTTGATTGTTGCTAGAGGTGGTGGTTCTTTAGAGGATTTATGGCCTTTTAATGAAGAAATTGTTGCTAGAGCAATTTATGATTCAGAATTGCCTGTTATTTCAGCTGTTGGACATGAGACAGATTTTACAATTGCTGATTTTGTGGCTGATTTGAGAGCTCCAACACCTTCAGCAGCAGCAGAATTGGCTGTTGCTGATATATCTGAATTGCAAGATAAGTTATATTTATATAAGAAGAGATTGCAATTGTTATTGAAAAAAAGACTTGAGGTTATGAGGCTAAGATATGAAAAGTGTATGGCTTCAAGGGTTTTTAAAGAGCCTGATTATAAGATTAAAGAAAATTATTTGAAAATAGATAATTTGCTTAAGAGAATGGATACGAGTATTAATTCTAAGATGAAAGACTATAAGATGAAAATGGTTGAGATTGTGACTATGTTAGATGGCATTAGTCCGCTTAAGACTTTGGCTAGAGGATATGGAATTTTGGAGAAAGATAGTTGTGTTATTAAGTCTGTTAAGGATTTGAAAAAAGACGATATTATTGATTTGAGACTTACTGATGGTAATGCTCAAGCAAAGGTGTTATAGAAGGGGGACTATGGATATGGAAAGTGAAAAAAGCTTTGAGGAAATGATTGTTGAACTTGAGGATATAGTTAAGTCTTTGGAGAAAGATAATCTTAATTTAGATGAGTCTATTAATAAGTTTGAAAATGGAATGAAGCTTGCTAAAGATTGTAATAAAAAGATTGAGGAAGCTGAAAAGAGAATTACTATTTTGTTGAATGAAAATGGAGATTTAAAGGAAGAGAATTTTGTGGCAGGGGAGTAACAAAATTAATATGGAAGAGGTTTTTAATAAATTTTTATATGTACCAATTATTGTATGGGCTTGTATTCAAGTGTTTAAGGTTTTGACAGAGCTTATTATGACTAAGAAATTTAATTTTAAAAGATTGATGGGTGCAGGTGGTATGCCTAGTTCTCATTCTGCTGTTGTTACTTGTTTGGCTAGTATGATTGGTAGAGAGTATGGATTTGGAAGCGGAATTTTTGCAATGGCTTGTGTTTTTGCAGTTATTGTAATGTATGATGCTGCCGGTGTTAGAAGGGCTGCAGGGAAACAGGCTACTTTGCTTAACAAGATTATTGCATCGCCTAATTTGAGTTCTGTAGAGTTTCAAGAGAAATTAGTTGAGGTGTTGGGACACACGCCGTTGCAGGTTTTTGTGGGAGCTGTTGTTGGTATTGTTGTCGGTTTACTAGTTTAATTACATAAATAAATATAGTAAAAGATGGAGGAGTATTTATGGAAGATATTGAAATTGCAAGAAGTGTTGTTCCTGAGAGAATTGGTAAGATTGCTGAGAGTTTGAAGATTCCTGATGAATATTTAGAACAATATGGTAAGTACAAGGCAAAGATTTCTAATAAGTATATGGAGAAATTAAAAGAAAAAGAAGATGGAAAACTTATTTTAGTTACTTCTATAAATCCTACACCTTTAGGAGAAGGAAAGACTACTATTTCTATTGGATTGGCTGATGCTATTAATAAATGTGGAAAAAGGGCTGTTCTTGCTTTGAGAGAACCATCTCTTGGTCCTGTTTTTGGGATTAAGGGTGGTGCTACAGGTGGTGGATATGCTCAAGTTATTCCTATGGAAGATATTAACCTTCATTTTACTGGTGATATTCATGCAATAACTTCTGCTAATAATTTGCTTGCAGCTATGATTGATAATCATTTGTATTTTGGTAATAAGCTTGGTATTAAGAGAGTTATTTGGAAGAGATGTGTTGATTTAAATGATAGATGTTTGAGAAAGGTTGAAGTTGGTTTATCTAAGGAGAAAAGACAAGTTTCAAGAGAAGATGGGTTTGATATAACTGTTGCGTCTGAAATTATGGCAATCTTCTGCTTGGCAAGGGATTTGAAAGACTTGGAAAGACGTTTAGGAAATATTGTTATTGGATTTAATGAAAATGATGAGCCTGTTTATGCTAAGGATTTGAAGGCTGAAGGGGCTATGACTGTTCTTTTGAAAGATGCGTTTAATCCTAATTTGGTTCAAACTTTAGAGGGAAATCCTGCCATCATTCATGGTGGTCCTTTTGCTAATATTGCACATGGTTGCAATAGTGTTGTTGCCACTAAAATGGCTATGAGACTTGGTGATTATACTGTTACTGAGGCTGGTTTTGGTGCTGATTTGGGTGCTGAGAAGTTTTTGGATATTAAGTGTAGAGCTGCCAGTATTGAACCTGCATGTATTGTATGTGTTGCTACGATTAAGGCTCTTAAATATCATGGTGGACAGGCTATTGATGATATTAAAAATGAAAATTTGGAATGTTTAGATAAGGGAGTTGAGAATTTATTAAGACATGTTGACAATTTGAAAAATAAATTTAAAAAGCCTGTTGTTGTTGCTATTAATAGATATTTACAAGATACTGAAAATGAGATTAGTTTATTGTCAGATAGATTGAGAGAAAAGGGCGTAGAATTGAGTTTGGCTGAAGTATGGGCACATGGTGGAGATGGTGCTATTGATTTGGCTGAAAAGGTTATGAAGGCTACTGATGAAGATAGTAAATTAGAGTTTATGTATGATTTGAATGATTCTATTGATGAGAAGATTAGATGTGTTGCGAAAAAAGTTTATGGTGCAGAAGATGTAGAGTTTTCTGATGAGGCTATGGCTGAAATTGAGAAGATACAAGAACTAGGATGTGGAAATTTTCCTGTTTGTATTGCTAAGACACAATATTCTTTTTCAGATGATCCTAAAAATTTACAGTGTGAAGAGCCTTTTAAAATTCACGTTAAAGAGATTATTTGGAAGAATGGTGCTGAATTTGTTGTTGCGATTACAGGTAATATTTTTACTATGCCTGGATTGCCAGAGATTCCGGCTGCGGAGAAGATTGGGCTTGACTCAGATGGAAATATTGTAGGTTTATTTTAGGCGTTTAGGCGTTGGAAAGATAAGCAATCTTTTTCCAACCTGATGACGGAAAAGATAACGAAAAATATACAAATTGTGATTTGTATATTTTTTCTTTTTTTAGGAATAATAACTATAAAATAATTAAGATAATTTTTTGTGAGGTTATGATGAAGAAGAAAATATTATTAATGTTTATGGTTATATTGCTTATTGTTAGTGTTGGAGCTGTTGCTTTTGCTACTTCCAGAAGGGGTTCTAGTGGAAAGGAAGTTAGACAAATTCAGGAAAAGCTTAAAAGATGGGGGTATTATACTGGGTCTGTTGATGGAATTTATGGTAGTAAGACGGAACAGGCTGTTAAAAAGTTTCAGAGAAGTAATGGTTTGACTGCTGATGGTATTGCTGGAAAGGCTACTTTGGCTGCTATGGGTATTACTTCTTCTAGTGGTTCTGGTTCAAGTGGTGGCGGTAGTAATGATTTGAACTTACTTAGTAGGGTTGTTTATTCTGAGGCAAGGGGTGAACCGTATACTGGTCAGGTTGCGGTTGCTGCTGTTGTTTTGAATAGGGTTCGTAGTTCGTCTTTCCCTAATTCTGTTTCTGGTGTAGTGTATCAGTCTGGTGCTTTTGATGCAGTTTCTGATGGACAAATTAATTTGACTCCGGATTCTACTGCTAGAAAGGCTGCACAGGATGCTATAAATGGATGGGATCCAACGTATGGTTGTATTTATTACTTTAATCCGGCTACTGCTACTAGTAAGTGGATATGGAGTAGACCTCAGGTTCTTACAATAGGTAAGCATATTTTTTGTAGATAGGAAAGTTAAAAAAAGAAAGGAAGTCAGTTGCACGGAAATATTGTGTAGCTGACTTTCTTCATCTTTTATTCTACTTCTTTGAAATTTATTTCTCTATTGCTGTATTCTTCTGGTTTTAGTCCTACATGTGTTTTCATGTAGTTTAGTAAAATTGCAATTAATATGAAGAATGAAATTCCTATGATTATTGAGGCTGCGGATGTTGACATTTTTGTTAATAAAAATGCTCCTAGTAAGGACACGAGTCCAGATATAAAGCCTTCTATAAGATTGCTTGCTGATATGATTTTTACACGCATTGAACTTGAGGCGAAACTGCTTAAGTATTGTTTTATTAATGTGTAGTATGGACCTTTTATTCCAAATTGGATTGCTTGTGAGGCTAGTACAATAATTATTGATACATTGAATGGTAAGTTTAGAAATACTGCTAATCCAGATAGGAATATTGAAAATGAGAAATATAGTCCCATGTATGTAAGCATTTTATTACGGAATATTTTATGAAGCTGTGGTGTTATGCCTGAATATATGCTTGATATTAGACCGAGTGCTGCATAGATTATTCCCATACTTTGGGCTGATATTCCGATGTCTGCGAAAAGGCTTCTACGATAGCTTGTTAATAAATAGATTAGGGAAATCATTATTGCATTGAAGTATATTAGTGAGCGTAATCTTGAGGAAGAGAAGATAAACTTGAATGCGTTTTTTAGATTTCTCATATATTCTTTTAATCTTTTTGATAGTGTTGTTTTGGTGCTGTGTTCTTCGTTATCGTTTGTTGTGTCAACTGGAACAGGTTTAAATAAATGTGCTAAAAGTAGTGAAATTAATACACATAATAAACATAAAATCATTGGTATGTTTGGATTTATTGTATATAAAAATCCTGATGCGACGCATGTTCCAGCTTCAAATAGGTAGTGGAATGATGCGCTTTTTCCATCTATTTTTGAAAATAGTTTTCTTTTTTCATGGATATTTGGCAGTGAGTCGTATAGAAGGTTTGACTCACATAAACTTTTTAGTACAAATCCTAGTGCCATAAATATGTTTCCTATTAGAAGAATGTACATGTTTTTGCAGGCTAAAATGAAGAGCATATATATTGCTAATGATATGTTTCCAATGATTAGACCTGTTCTTTTTCCAAATCTTTGAACTAATAGAGTAGATGGTATTTGAAATAGTATTTTAAAGAAAGGGAAAAAGGCGTCTGCAAAGATTATTTCGGCTGCTGTTAGTCCCATGTAATTTGTTAGGAACATGAATGATACCGCATAGTAAAATAATAAATCCCAAGAAAAGGTTTTGTATATATAATATATTTTTAAATTATGTTTTTTATTTTTTTCTAATTCTTTGGTTTCTAACATTTGTGCCTCCTAAATGGAGTATAACAATAAATTTTTTTATTATCAATATGAGTTGCGAAATTTAAATTAAAAACGGTAAGGTTATAAAGTATAATAGGAACATCATTTTCATAAGGGAAATCTTTGTGAGAGGGGGTGTACATAGTGTCATTTTATGAACTAATATGGCGTCTAATTATTTTATTATTACTAGGTAATGATAGTCAAGAAGATAGTCATCCTAAATAAAAGAAAGACTTACTTAAAAGCTGAGGGGGATATAATAAAAAAAATTAATTTTTGAAAAAGTAAGAAAAACTTAGAGTTCTAGCGTATAAAACGTTGGAATTCTAAGATTTAGTGGGATTGACGGCATTTTGTGTGTTGGGTAAAATTATTTTGTGTAAAATGAGAGGTAAGGAGAGATGAAAATGCGAAAGAAGAACGAAAGACAGCAAAACGTTGAGGCTGTACACACACACACACACACACACACACACACACACACACACACGTAAGTTTAGTGAGAAGAGAAAGGTAATTGTAGTAGGAGTAGGTGTGGCTATTGTAACGATGGTTGCTATGGTGGTAATGGCTATACAGCTATGCATGAAAAAGGAGATAATAGGGGAGAATGTATTAGCTGGGAATAGTGAACCTATAAAGGTAGCTGATGTAGGTGGTTCGGAAGATAATGAGATACAAAAAGAAAACAGTGCAGATGGTTCGATTAGTAGTGAGACAGTGACTACTAATTTAGAAGATGTTGTGAAACCAAAGGCGATGGTGGATACAAGTAAATGGGATACTAGTAAGGTTACTGTGTATACTGATAAGAGTGGAAATAAGGCACCAATACCAGTTGGATATGTGGCGTCACAAGTAATAGGAGAAACAGAAATAAACACTGGTCTTGTAATATATGAAGGAACTACACCTGTAACTGGAACTGCAATTGGTGTACCTGGAACACCAGCATGGACTGCTTCATGTGAGAGAAACCAATGGGTATGGGTACCAGTACCAGATGTAGATAGGATATATGATAAGAGTACAGGAAAATCGAAGCTATATGAAAGAACACAGACAGGAAGAGGCAGTAACATAAACACAAGTAAAAATTATGAACCAGGTATATTAACTAAGTATGATAATGAAAGATACTTCTCACAGTATAATTTATCTGGGATGACAAAGAAGAAGTTATTATATGAGTTAGAGACTGAGTTAGACGAGACTATAAAGTCTATAGAGAAGTATGGTGGCTTTTATATAGGAAGGTATGAGACTGGAAAGGTAACAAAAAGAAATTCAACTCGATATGTAAAACCAGTAATACAGAGAATACAAGGAGAGATGAGTATAAATTATGTGACATGGTATGATTCGTATATAAATTTAAAAACATTAGGAGTAAATGAAAACGTAAAGTCTAACATGATATATGGATGTTTATGGGACGAGACATTACAATGGTTTAGAGAAAGTGGTGCTAAAACAGATGCTGAACTATATAATTCACTTACATGGGGAAATTATGGTGTTAGTAATAGTTTTACATATTATACTAATGTAAGTGGAAGTGTAGGAACAAAGAGTAGTAAAACAATAATACCAACAGGAAGTACAGAACGTAACAAAGCAAATAACATCTATGATATGGCAGGAAATGTAAGAGAGTGGACGATGGAAGGAAATGGAGGAAAGACGGGATTATGGTTACGTAGAGTTCGTGGAAGTTACTTTAATACTAGTACTACAAGCGATGGGACTAGCGGAGCAGCACATCGTTATTACCAATATCCAGATTCAAACGGTGATGATTATGATTCGGGGGAAGGTAACATACGGTGTGCGTGTGTATATGTATATAAAATAGAGATTTTGAGAGTTTAAAAAACTCTCATTTTTTATTATCAATATAAATTGACAAAAAGGCAACATATTGATAATATTATATTGATTATGGAGGGAGACAATGAATATTTATCCAGACTTATATCTTGATAGTGTTATAAACATTAATGCTACTTTACTTAAAAAGAATAATTTAGCTGGTTTAATTTTAGATGTTGATAACACATTGATTGATTATTATAGAAATATGTTAGATGGTGTGCCAAAGTGGTGTGAGGAACTTAAGCAAGAGGGTATAAAGTGCATTATTGTATCTAATAGCAACAAAAGAGAAAAGGTTGAGACTGTGGCTAAGGCTTTAGATATAGATTATATTATGTTTGCTAAAAAACCTATGAAATCTGGATTTAAGCGAGCTCTTGAGCTATTGGAACTAAAAGAGTCTCAAGTTGCTGTTGTTGGTGACCAATTGTTTACAGATGTGCTTGGTGCTAAGAGAATGAATATGTTTTCTATTTTAGTAAAACAAGTTGGTGAAAAGGATTTGTTTATTACAAAGTTAAAGAGACCTATTGAGAATGCTATTGTAAAAAAATACTTGAATGGGAAAGGTAAAAATTAGAGATGTACTTTAATGATATACATATACTAATCTATCTCTTGGTTGGATTGATTGGCTGTGTAATTGGTGAAATAGTTGGATTAGTAAATGAACGATTTATGAATAATGAAAAGATTTTTGAGACTGGTTCTTTAAAGAGGTTTAAGAGAGAGTTTGTTCCACATTATAGACTTATGATTTTGATGTTTGTTTTATATGTTGGGATTTTATATTCTTGTGGATTAGAGAAGAATTGGCATTCTAATATAGAATTGGTTAGTTATTATATTTTGTTACCATTACTTATTTGTGTGTTTAGATTAGATTTAAAAAAACAGATTATTCCGAATAGATTGGTTTTGACTATTTTTGAGATAGGCTTGGGTATTACTTTTTTTGAAGGAATAGTTAGTCCTACTGGCGTTACATTTGCTTTAAACAGATTAGAAGGAATGTTTTGTGGTGCTATAGTTTTCTTGGTGATAACACTTCTGGGTGGTCTTGTCGTTGGGAAAGAAGCTATGGGCTTGGGTGATGTGAAGTTGATGGCTTCACTTGGCTTGTTTTTTGGTATGAGGAATATTCTTACGATTTCTGTTATAGCTTTTTTGATTGGTGCTATAGTAAGTTTATATTTACTTATTACAAAGATTAAGAAACCTGATGAGTATATATCTTTTGGACCATTTATAGTTATTGCTTCGACAATTGCAATGTTAATTCCAGAAGATGTATTATTTAAAATGGTATATTTTTTATTTTCTGGACAATGGTTTATAAAATTTTTTAGAAAATAAATGATAATATAAGAGATAATTAAAATATTATCTAAAACTTAAGAAAAAATAAAAGGGGGTACTATTATGAATATTAAAATTAAATGGCTTAGAGATAGGTTGAGAACGCAAAATCTTCAAGGAATGATAGTATCAAATCCTGTTAATATTAAATATTTGATAGGAATAGAGGCAGAGGGGACTTTATTAATAACTTTAAAAGAGAATTTATTTATTACTGATAGTAGGTATGTTGAAGCTGTTAATACGATTTTGACTATCGAGGATGAGATTCTTGTAAATGATAAAAAGAATTTAACTAAAGACGATTATGCTGCATTTTTTATGTTTTGTGAAAATGTTGGTTTTGAGGAGAACTTTGTTACATATGCGGATTATAAGGATTTACTACAAAGATATAGAGTAAACTTAACGGAGACAGAGAATATTATAGAGGGTCAAAGAGTTATAAAAGAAGAACGTGAGATTAAATATATTGAGAGAGCTTGTGAACTTACAGATAAATGTTTTGAACATTTGAAGTCTTTTATAAAGATTGGTATGACTGAAAAAGAAATTGCTTTTGAAATAGAAAGATTTTACAGATTGAATGGTGCTGATGGAGTTTCTTTCGAACCGATTGTTGCATCTGGTCATAATTCATCTATGCCTCATGCTATTCCTGGAAATAGGAAGATAAAAGATGGTGATTTAATTCTTATTGATATGGGGTGTAAGTATAAAGGGTATTGTTCAGATATGACTAGAATGATATTTGTTAATTATATGGAAGACGAATATAAGGAGCCATATGAAATTTGCTTGAGAAATAATGAAGAGGCTGAAAAGGAAGTAAGGGATGGACAAAGTTTGAAGGCAATTACTCAGAATTCTAATAATGACTTGAAGGCTAATGGATATGTTCCTTTACATGCTTTGGGGCATGGAGTTGGTTTGGACGTACACGAGGAGCCATTTTTCGGAATAGTATATGAGCAGCAACTTAAAGAAAATATGGTTGTTGCTGTTGAACCTGGTGTTTATAGAACTGGTCAGTATGGTATACGTATTGAAGATACAGTATTAGTGGGAAAATTAGGAATTACACGCCTTACAAAGTCACCAAAAGAGCCAACGATTATACATGTGTAAATTTTTTGTAGGAGTAGGAAATGAAGGAAAAGAAGAACAAAATTATTCATATTGCAATTATTGTAATTGGTGCAGTTTTTGTATTGTTGTCGGCTTTTCATACTAATATATGGTTTGATGAGGCTTATTCTGTTTCGATTGCTAACCATAGTTTTGCTGAGATATGGCAAATTAGTAGTCATGATGTTCATCCAATTTTATATTATTGGGTGTTGCATGTTCTTAATTTGATTTTTGGTGCAAATCTTATTGTGTATAGGTTGTTTTCAGTACTTTGCATTATATTGCTTGGCGTTTTGGGATATACTCATATTAGAAAAGATTTTGGAGAAAAGACAGGTATAATATTTTCATATTTATCTTTTTTTCTACCTGCAATTTGTATATATGCAGTTGAACTTAGAATGTATTCTCTTGCAATGTATTTAGGTGCTGTTTTGGGCATATATGCATATAGGATTGTTGTTGGGAATTTTTCAAAGAAAAACTGGTTGATTTTTGCTATATCTAGTTTGTGCTTGTCGTATACACATTATTACGGTCTGATGACAGCTGGAATTATAAATTTAGTTGTGTTTATTTATATATTGGCAAAGAAAAAAGAGGATAAAAGATATATTAAAAGTTTTATAATTCAGGCTATTATTGAAGTTGTTTTATATTTGCCTTGGATTGTTCCGTTTTTATATAGGTCAATTTCTGATGGTAGTGGTTTTTGGATTACAATAAAGTTTCCAGATACTTTAATGGCTTTATTGAATTTTCAATTTGCAGGAGATTTAGAGAATCCGTTTGACAAGGTATCTCTTATAGGATTAGGATTTGCTACTTGTTTATATATTTATTTAAGCTTTTTAGCTATTTGTGCAATTAAAAAAGAAAAAATGGATAAAATGAATGCAGGTGTTGCATCAATTTTAGTTTATATTGGCGTAATTATTGGTGCATGGATTATTTCTTTGGCTGTTCCAATTTTATATAGTAGATATCTTTTAGTTATTACTGGACTACTTGTTTTTACTATTGCATATTTCTTGGCAAAAGAAAAGAATGTTGCTGTAATTGTTGTTGCTCTTGCTTTACTTACTGGAATGGCTATATATAATGAGAGTAAGTTGATAAAAGAAAATTATGCTGAAAATAATTTGGATGGAGTTAATTATATAAAAGAGAATATTCAGGATGGAGATGTTATTATTTATAATAGGGTTAATATGGCTATTTTAAATACTTATTTTCCAAATAATACTCAATATTTCTTGAATTATGATCATTGGGGTATTCATGAGGCGTATAAAGCGTTTGCTCCTTCTATGAAGATTGCTGATGATTGGAGCTTTTTAGATGGCATAAACGGACGTATTTGGATTGTGGATTCTGAAGGAGATTCTTTTGTTTATGATAATATTGATAGGGATAAGGTTGATATTATAAAGGATAAGGAATTTATTAGAGTTGACTATCATGATTATCAGTATGATATTACTTTGGTTGAAACAAAATAATATAAATAGCTCAAATACTTGATTTTATTAGAAAAATATAGTATTATAGATGAAGTAATTTAATTTGTTAGAAAATAATATATTAAAAATGGGAGGAATTTATTATGGCAGATGTATATATGGCAGGAGATTTAAGAAATGGAACTACTTTTGAAATGGAGGGTTCTGTATATAAAGTTGTTGAATTTCAACATGTTAAACCAGGTAAAGGAGCTGCTTTTGTTAGAACAAAATTAAAGAATGTAATTAATGGTTCAGTTTTAGAGAAAACTTTTAACCCATCAGAGAAATTACAAGGTGCTGAGATAGAGAAGAGAGATATGCAATATCTATATAGTGATGAAGACTTATACTATTTTATGGATAATGAAAGTTATGAGCAAATACCACTTAACAAAGAACAAATTGGTGATGCTTTAAAATTTATTAAAGAAAATATGAATTGTAAAATCCTTTCTTTTAAAGGAAATGTATTTGCAGTTGAACCACCTATGTTCGTTGAATTAGAAGTTACATATACTGAGCCTGGATTTAGTGGAAATACTACTACAACTTCAGGTAAGCCAGCTACTCTTGAGAATGGTTATGAAATATCTGTACCACTTTTCGTAAATATTGGTGATGTTATAAGAATTGATACTAGAACTGGCGAATATATGGAAAGAATTTAGTCAAAAGGAGAAATTTGTTTAGTGTCAGATTTAGAGGAACAATATCAAAAGATGATTGAAACTTTGGAGAATACCATTAAGGATGAAAAGAAGCTTAAGAAGGCGAAAGAACAACTTGATGATATTGTATCTATAGTAGTTGATGACTGTAGTCATATTTTAGATAAATATGATGAAAAGATAATGGATATAGAGAGTAAGAATAGAGATTATGAAATGAGGATTCAAGCGCTTGAAGAGAGATTGAGACAATTTGAGCAGATGGTTGAGCTTGAGGATTATGATTTCTTTATTACTTGTCCATATTGTAATTTTGAATTCCAGACTGATTATGATGATGAAGTTACTGAGGTTTGTTGCCCAGAGTGTGGTCAGATATTTGACGTGGATTGGGAAGATGATGAGGATGAAGATAGTTTGGATGATTCGGAAGAATAAATTTTAGAAAAATGTTAATGGATTGACAACTTTGTTGTCAATCTTTATTTTTAGGTGGAGATGACATCCGTGTTGTTGCTCCGGTTTGTAGGAGTTCCTGAGTAGTCCGTATATGGATTGTTTGGTACTCCATATACGTTTTTAGGTCCAACATAAGCGATTATGTTTTTTTGAGAGACTATGTCTCCTGTTTTGAAGAGATAGTTTGGAGAGATGTGGGAATAAGAGATTTCTATATTGTTATTTTTGATAGTCAAGGTATATCCGATTTGCTCCTTGAAAGTCGGCAAAGATGACTTGACCAGAGATGCAGGCGTGAATTGGCGTGTTTTCTGGGGCAGCAATGTCGATTCCTGAGTGAAACGATGATGCTCCTGTTGTGGGAGATATTCTGAAACCAAAGGGAGATGTGATGTTGTGATTTCTAGGAAGTGGCCAATAGAATTCGGATGTGGAATTATCTGAAAAAGAAGAGTTTGTGTCTAGAATTATGATTGTGAAAAATGATATTAGTATTATAATGAATATTATTGGGATATAAAGTTTAAAAAAAGAGTTATACATAGAAATTTCCTTTCTGGTATAGCCCTTTTTTTATAATTTGGCAGGAGTACTAGGATTCGAACCCAGACAAGCGGTTTTGGAGACCGATGTGCTACCATTGACACTATACTCCTAAATCATCGACCTATTTAGTATACACAAATTTTGAGAGAAATGCAATAGGTTAGATGAAAAAATTAGTTTTCGTTGTGTTCAATAAGTTTTTGTACGATTTGTACTGCATTTGATGCTGCTCCTTTTCTGATGTTATCTGCAACTACCCAAAGATTTAGTCCGTTTTCTACAGATTCATCTCTACGAATTCTCCCTACATATACATCATCGTGCTCGGATGCGTTTGTTGCTAGAGGGTATAGGTTTGATGCTGGATTATCTTGGACTGTTATACCAGGATAATTGCTTAATAAAGTAGGGATGTCTTTTATATCAAATTCATTTTCAAATTCTATATTAATTGATTCACTGTGAGAGTTTAAAACAGGAACTCTTACAGTGGTTGCTGTAACTTTTAAGTCTGGTCTGTGTAATATTTTTCTTGTTTCATTTATCATTTTCATTTCTTCTTTTGTATATCCATTATCAAGGAATACATCGATGTGTGGTAGACAGTTGTTGTATATTGGGTGTGGGAATTTTTTTGGTTCTAATCCTTTACTTGTATTATTGAAATCATCTACACCGCTTTTTCCTGCTCCAGATACTGCTTGATATGTAGAATATACAATTCTTTTGATTTTGTATTTGTCGTCTAATGGTTTTAATGGAACTACTGCTTGAATTGTAGAGCAATTTGGATTTGCTATTATTCCATTATTTTTGTATGCATCTTCAATATTTACTTCAGGGACAACTAATGGGACATTTGGGTCCATTCTAAATGCGCTACTGTTGTCAACAACGATGCATCCTTTGGATGCTGCTATTGGAGAGAATTTTTTTGATGTGTCTCCACCTGCTGAGAAGATTGCAAAATCGAATCCTTCATCAAAAGAGGATTCAGTTAATTCACGAGTTATGTATTCTTTTCCCATGAATTCGATTTTTGTGCCAGCTGATCTTGATGAACAGAAAAATGCATATTCTGCTATAGGAAGATTGTATTCTTCTAATATTTGAAGTGCTTTTCTGCCTACTAATCCTGTGGCACCTACTAATGCTAATTTGTATTTTTTCATATTTTACCTCTACTAAAAAGTGAGTATAAATAGAGAAACATAATTATATTTTTCTATTTTTATATTATATGATGAAAGTATGAAAAAATAAAGTAGTTTATAAAGAAAAATTGTGTTATGTTACAGTTTTGAAAGGGATGCTTGGTTGACAAAAGGGGTGATTAGATATAAAATCTATGTGAAATTTATGTGGAGTATAAGGAGTTTGGGACTTTGAGAACTACTAAAATGATAAAAAATTTTATAACTGATTTTTTTCCTCAGATAATTATTATGATTATTGCTTTATTTAAAAGTAAGATTATGTTGCAGTATTTGGGGCAGGAGACTTTGGGATTATATCAGTTATTTGCTCAAGTTATAACTTATTTAGCTTTAGCAGAGGGTGGACTAGCTTCTGCTGCAGTTTATAGATTGTATAAACCGATTGCTGATAAGGATAATCAAAAAATTGCTGAAATTGCTAATGCGACTAGAAATGTTTTTATGATTGTTTCAGGGATTATTTTAGTTTTAGGAATAGGAATTTCTTTTGTTGTTCCTTTTCTTATAGAAAATAATACTTTTTCTTATGGATATATTATTTCTAATTTTATTTTGTATGTAATTAGTGAAGTTGTTGTATATTTGACTATTTATAGAAGGGCTTTATTTGAGGCTAATCAAGAAAAATATAAGATAAATATTATTTATCAAACTTCTTTGATTTTACATTCTCTTTTGGAAATTGCTATTTTGATGCTAGGAGGAAATCTTACTAGCTTGTTTATAATGTTTATTTGCTTGAATACAGTTACTTCTATGATTATTTTGTTATATGGAAAGAAGACATATTCATATTTGCCTAAAACTAAAAAGGCGGATTATTCTTTAGTGAAAGATGTAAAGAATTTGTTTATTCATAAAATTTCTGCTTTAATTTCAAATAATGTTGATGTAATTATTATTTCAAAGGTGCTTGGGCTGGTTAATGTTGTTATATATACGACTTATAATTATATTATAAATAGTTTGAAATTAGTTGTTGATAAATTGTATGGGGCTGCTTTAGGTGGAATAGGAAATGTACTTGCTACTGATAAAGATACTGGAAAGAAACTTTTTTTTGAGTATAATTCATTAGTTTTCTTTTTTGCACTTGTTTTAGGAATTCCATTATTGTATGCAATAGATTATTTTATTGATATTTGGTATTCAAATGAGATTTATACAAGTATGTTGCTTTCTATATTGTTTGTTGTTAATTTAGTTTATTACATTATTAGAACACCTCTTATTTCTTTTACAACAGCTGCTGGGCTTTTTAAGGAAACTAATAAGTGTGCAATTTTAGAGGTTATTATTAATTTGAGCTTATCTTTAATTCTTGTTAATATTATTGGTATTCCAGGTGTTTTAATTGGCACAATTGTGTCTTTAGTTATTTCTGAATATATGATTAAGCCAATTATCATTTATAAAAAAGTTTTTGGGGAAGGTGTGAAAGAGTATTATTTGAGAAATTTGAAATTTGTTTTGTATTTGATTATAGGTTTTGTTTTGATTTATGTTTTGAAATTGCATTATAGACCTATAAATATTATACAATGGTTTTTCTCATCAGTAATAATTGGTGTTGTTAATTTAGGATTAGTGACAGGATATTTTATATTGGTTAAGGAATTATTATTTAAAGATAGGGTTATGAACTTAATCCATTTAAGAAAAAAAGAGGGATAGTGTGAAAAAAAAGTTATTGTTTACTATTTATAATTTAGATTTAGGTGGAACTGAAAAGGCGTTTATAAATTTAATTAAAACTTTTGATTTTTCACAATATGATGTTGATGTTTTAATTCAAGAAAAAAAGGGAGTTTTTTTAGAGAAATTGCCTAAGGAAGTTCGTGTAATTGATTTTAAGTATAAGGAAGCTAAGAATATTTTTTTGAGAATTAGAAATAAGTTAAAACTTATTTATTTTAAAAAAGTTTTAAAAGGTAAGTATGATTTTGCAGGGTGCTTTACATCTTGGAATTATAATTGTGCTGATGTTATAGTTAATGTTTGTGAGAATTCTGCGTTATGGATTCATGAGAATTTTTTGAGTAAGTATAATGGTGACATACAAAGGCTTAGGGAGTTTATGGATACTCAGAAAATAGGTAGATTTAAGAAAATAGTATTTGTGTCTGAAGATGCGAAGAATGCAATGAAACAGGCATATCCAGAATTAGAAGATAATATGGTTGTTTGTGAAAATTATATTGATAATAAAGAGATATGTGAACTTGCAGATGAGGAAATTTATGATGAAAGAGATAATAGATTTCTTTTTGTTAATATTTCAAGACATAGTGAAGAGGAGAAATCGATTTCTAGAATTTTACATGCATCAAAGAGATTGAAAGATGAAGGGTATAAATTTTGTGTTTGGCTAGTTGGAAATGGAAAGGATACTGAGAAATATAAGGAACTTGTAGAGAAAGAACATTTAGAGGATGTTATAGAATTTAAAGGGGTTAAAACAAATCCTTATCCATATTACAAAATAGCTGATGCGCATATTTTGTGTTCTAATAATGAAGGATATGGATTGTCTAATATTGAGTCTTTAATTTTGGATACACCAGTTATTACAACAGATGTTGCTGGAATGGCAGATATGATAAATAATAAATATGGATATGTTGTGAGTAAAGATGTTGATGGTGTTTATGATGGTATGAAGAAAATGCTTAGTGAGAAGTTTGTTATTGAAGAAAAATATCCTATAGAAGAAATTAATGCAGAGATAATTTCGAAGTTTAAAAAGATTATAGAAGATTAGGAGAAAATATGAGATTTAGTATAGTTATACCTGTTTATAATGTGGAAAAATATTTGCGAAAATGTTTGGAAAGCGTTGTAAATCAAACATATAAAGATTTTGAATTGATTATTGTAAATGATTCTTCTACTGACAAAAGTCAGGAGATAATTGATGAATATGTTAAGAAATATGATTTTATAAAAGCGTATACTAAAGAATATGGCGGAGTTAGTGATGCTAGAAATTTTGGTATTACTAAGGCTAGTGGAGATTATTTGGTATTTATTGATTCAGATGATTATATTGATAAGGAGCATTTGGATAGATTAAGTAATGTTATAGATTTGAATAATGATGTTGATGTGATTGGATTTAATGCCAAAAAGGTTAATGAACATGGTGAATTGATAGAAAATATGGTATTGCCGCATTTTGAGAATTTGTCTGGTGAGGATGCTATTATTGAGCTCGTTAATGCTAAAATAATGTTTGACCCAGTTTGGACTTTTGCTTATTCTAGGAAATATTGGAGAGAGCAGGAATTTCAATATGCTAAGGGATTGCTTCATGAGGATTTTGGACTTACTCCTATTGTTATTTTGAAGGCTAAAAAAGTTACTTGTGCTGATTTTGCAGGTTATTATTATGTGAAAAGAAGCGGAAGTATTATGACGAGTAAGTCTTTGGAGATGGAGCAGAAGAGAAATAATGATTTAATTGCTGAATTTGATATATTGAAAAATGAGATTGAGAGTAAAGATTTTGAAAATAAGTATGCTGAAAAACTACTAAAAGCGTATATAGCTAATGCAATGATTTTGAGGGCTGAGGGAGTTGAAAAGAGGTTTGTCAGAGATTATAAAAGTAAGATAAAAAGCAGGAGAATATTTGACTGGGTTATAGATGATACATTTAAGAGGAACATTAGAAAATTAATTATGAAGATAAAGTTTAGTTTGTTATAAGGAGATTGGTTTTGAAGAAAAATGTACTTTTTGTTGTTGATGAGCAAATGTATGGTGGTATAAGTACTGTTTTGGTTAATATTCTGAGAAGATTGGATTATTCTGATTATGATGTTGATGTTTTAATATTGCATAATAGGGGAAATGGAATTAGTAAAGAGAATATTCCAAAGAATGTGAATATTATTTCTGGAACAGAGTTTTTTGGAGCTATTGATTATACTATTTCTGCTGCTATTGCTTCTAAAAATATTTCGATAATTTTGCATAAGGTTCAGATTGTTTTGGGATTAAAAACAGGATGGATTAAAAATAGGATTGCTAAGGAACGTAAGAAAATTTTGAAAAAACATTATGATGTGGAAATTGCTTTTAAAGATGGATTTTGTGCGCTGTTTACTGCTTGTGGTGATAGTGATAAAAAAATAAGTTGGTTGCATACTTCTTATGATGTGTGTGATAATACAGAGAAATATAGAAGTTTGTTTATAAATGTATATGAGAAAATTGACAGAGTTGTGGCTATTACAGAGGATGTTTCGAAAACATTTAATGATATTTATCATTTGGAGAATAAGACAGAATTAATTGAGAATTTGATGGATATTGATATGATTTTTGAAAAATCTAAAGATGAAATTGTAGATTTTCCAAAGGATAAAATAAATTTGATTTGTGTTGGTAGAGTTGCTCCGGCTAAGGCATATCCACGTTTTTTAGATCAAATTGTGAAAATAAAAAGAGAAGGCTTGTTTGAAAATGCTTTAGTTCATATAATTGGTGATGGTGATGAATTTCCGGTTGTGGAGAAACTTATAAAAGATAATGATTTAGGGGATTGCGTTAAAATGTATGGATATAAGGAAAATCCGTATCCATATATTGCACAAAGTGATATGCTTGTATTGCCATCTTTTTATGAGGGGCAGGGAATTGTGCTGATAGAGGCAAATTTGCTTGGTGTGCCTTGTTTTGCAACTAGGTTCGCAAATGCTGATAAGACTTTAAATTATGGAAAATATGGATTAGTGGTTGATAATACAGAAGATGGGATATATAATGGATTGAAGAATTTATTGTTGTCTTGGGGAGAAGAAAATGATAAATATAAGAAAAATTTGAAAGAATATAAGTATGACAAAAATGATGAGATTATGAGAAATATTTATAATTTATTGAATTTGAAATAGGAGGAAATGATGCCTAAAATAAGTGTTATTGTTCCTGCATATAATATTGAATTATATATTGGTAAGTGTATAGATACATTGGCAAATCAAACATTAGATGATTTAGAAATTATTATAATAAATGATGGTTCAACAGATAGAACAGAGGATGTAATAAAGAAAAAGATAGAAAAATATTCAGATAAAAATATTGTGTTATTTAATAAGGAAAATGGTGGGCAGAGTGATGCTCGTAATTATGGAATTAAAAATGCGACTGGCGATTATATTACATTTGTTGATGGAGATGATTATGTTGAGCCTGATATGTTTGAGCAGATGTATAAAAAAGTATTGGAATATCCTTATGATATAGTGATGTGTGATGTTAGTTGTAGGTATCCAAATAAGTCTTTAGAGATTAAATCTGGTATGACTGATGATAAGAAGTCAATGGGATTGCAAGATAGAAAAGAGATTATATTGTCTTCATATGCGGTTGTTTGGAACAAAATTTATAAAAAAGAATTAATTACAGAAGATAAGTTTTTTGTGAAAGACCTTTGGTATGAGGATGTATTATTTATATATAAGTTATTTCCATATATAAATAGTGTGGGTGTTGTAAATAAGAAATTATATAATTATGTGCAAAGACAAAATTCAATTACTTATACATATAATGATAAATTATATGATGTTACCAAAGTATTAAATGAACTTATACAATATTATGATAAACAAGGATTAAAGCATGATTATGATGATATTTTGGAGTTTGTTTATATTCGTTATATGTATGCTACTTTTATAAAGAGATTGGCGAAATCAAAGGATAAGAGAAGATTTAGGGATGGTGTTAATTTTGCGATTAAACATGTTAATGAAATGTATCCGAAGTATAAAAAAAATAAATTCTTGACTAATAAATCAATTAAAAACTTTTACTTGAAGAATTTTAATAGATTTTTTGCTAATATTATTTATGGTATTGAGAAAAATAGAATGAATTAGATGTTGGAGGAGAAAATGCCTAAAGTTACTGTAATTATTCCAATCTATAATGTTGAGAAATGGCTTAGAAAATGTTTGAATTCTGCTGTTGCTCAGACACTTAAGGATATTGAAGTATTGGCGATAAATGATGGTTCACCAGATTCGTCACAGGAAATTGTTGATGAGTATGTATCTAAATATGGATTTGTTAAATCATATATTAAAGAAAATGGTGGGCAAAGTGATGCTAGAAATTTTGGTTTGTTACATGCTACTGGAGAGTATGTAGTTTTCTTAGATGGTGATGATTGGCTTGATGAAAATGCTTTAGAGACTATGTATAATATGGCTACAGAGAGAAACTCTGATATAGTGATTTGTGATATTGAGGAAGTGTATGAGGATGGGACAAGCGTAGTTACAACTGAAATTGATACAAATATTTCGGATATTCAAAAGGCGTATATGATTGCAATGCCTGGATTTTGCGATAAAATGTTTAGACGTGAATTTTTGAAGAATATAGAATTTGTATTTCCAAACGGTGTTTTTTATGAAGATTTGGCTGTGTATCCTTGGGTGGCGTCTAAAACTAATAAAATTTCTTATGTACATAAAGATTTATATAAATATAGAATTCGTAGTGGTTCTACGATGAAACAAGTTAAAAATTCTAAAAGATTGACTGATATTTTTACAGTTTTTGATTATATTGATAAAAATATGAATGATACTTGCTTTAATGATGAATTAGAGTATATTTATATAAGACATTTATTGCATGATGCTTCATTGAGATTTTTAGATTATAAAGATGAAGATAGCAATATTTTGAAAATTGCTGATATTGTTAGAGAGAGATTTCCAAAGTGGAGGAAAAATAAATATTACAAAAGAGAAAGTTTGAAATATAAGATTGTATGTGAACTGATTTATTTGAAAAAGATAGTTTGGTTAAGAAAATTACTAAAGAAATAATTTTGAAAATGTGGGGAAATAAGAATAGAGAATTTTGGAGGAAATGATGGAAAAGATTTTTCAGAAGATTGAAAACAAATTTGACTTGAAGTCAATTACTAAAAAAATATTTATTTTATTTATTATTTTGCAACCAATTTTAGATATATATATGTGTTTGTTTGATGGAAAAATACAATTAATGGGTGTATCAATTGCTACGATTTTTAGATTTTTTATTGTTGGGATTATGGTTCTTTTTACAATGATTTACACTAGAAAGAATAAGGCTACAAAATTGTTTATTGGGTATGGCGTGCTTGTTTGTATTTATACAGTTTTTCACCACATAAATGCTGTAGGTTTTTCAGTTCCTTTGGCACAGGCTGAATATAGTTTGTTGGGTGAACTTTTGTATATTGCTAGAATGTGTATACCACCTGCTTTAATTTATATTATTTATTGTATAAAACCAAATTATAAAGATATAAAAAAGATGGTTTTAACAGTATCTTTGATTATTTCATTAGTTGTTATTGTAACTAACTTTTTGAAAGTCGGGTTTATTTCTTATTGTTTAGATGATGTTGTTATTTCTGACAATGCAATTTCATGGTTTAAAGAGGATAAGTCTCAATATACATGGGTTCAGCTTACAAGTAGGGGATTTTTCCAAGCTTCAAATCAGCTTACTGGTGTTATGATTATTCTTGTTCCTATAATTGCATATATTGCTTGGAAAGAGAATAAAATTCGTAATTGGATTATTTTATTATTGCATTTACTTGTAATGCTTAATTTGACTACTAGAGTTGGCACTATTGGCGGAATTGCTGTTGTAGTAGTTGTTAGTGCTATATATTTCTTGGAAAAGATTATTCATAAGGAAGTTTCATTTGAGTTTTTAAAGAAGAAAAATATTTATTGTTTTATGGTTACTCTTATTATTTATGGTATTGTTTTTCAGTATTCTCCTTTTAAGACGAGGATTGAGTCTGGTGGCTTAATGGATGATGTTAATTTGACAAAATCATCTACATCTGAAACGAAAAATACTATTGAAATGAATGAGAACGTTGATGAAAAAATTAAAGTTATAGAGGCTAATTGGCCACTTGCTTCCATTAGTGCTTATCATATTATTGAGGCATACCCATATACTGAAGATGCTGATTTTTGGTATAATATAATAATTAATGTTCCATATAAGGAAAGAGTTGGTAATAGAAATATTAGAACTCTTATGATTAGAAGAATTCTTGAGAGAGATAATAGAATTTCAAATTATATTTGGGGTATTTCTTTTACAAGATCTAGTGCTTTTGTATGGCCTGAAAGAGATTTTGAGACTCAAATAGATGGAATCGGAATTGTTGGTGAGATATTATTTATTGGACCATATATATTTATATTATTGCTTGGTATTTTTAAGTTTTTTAAGAATTTTAAAGATAATTTATATTTGAGTAAAGTTATCTATTTGATATCATTAGTGATTGGACTATTTGCTGCGTATGCGTCAGGTCATATATTAAATGAAGTTTTTCCATTTATATTTCTTGCAATGGTTACAGGAATTGTGTATAATATGTGCATTGGAAGTGACCCGGAAAAAATTTACAATAAATTTGAATTGAGACCTTATTTTGAGAAGCTATATCCACATAATAAAGAAAAATTTTATAATGAAATAAAATATAGCTTAAATAATAATGAGAAAAAGTTTGTTATTACAGCTAATCCAGAGACGTTTATGATTGCAAACAAGAATAAAGGTTTTGAGGAATGTTTGTTAAGTGACAGTGTTACTATTGTTCCTGATGGAATTGGAATAATAAAAGGTGCTAAAGTGCTTGGATATCCTCAAAGAGAGACAATTACAGGTGTTGAGCTTGTACAGGAACTTTTTGTTGAAGCTAACAAAAGTGAGAAAAGTGTGTATTTGTTTGGTGCTAAGGAAGAAGTTGTTTCTAAATTAGAGGAGGGTATTAAAGAAAAATATCCTAAAATAAGTGTTGCTGGAAGAGAAAATGGTTATGTTGAAGATAGACAAGCTGTTTTTGAAAGAATAAAGAAATTGAAACCTGATTTGGTTTTAGTGGCTTTGGGGATTCCAGAACAAGAATTACTTATAGAAAGAAACTTTGATGATTTTGATAAAGGGATTTTTATTGGAGTTGGAGGAAGCTTTGATGTTCTAAGTGGAATGAAAAAAAGAGCTCCTAAGTTTTTTATAAAATTTCATTTGGAATGGTTATATAGAATAACAACTGAACCTAAAAGGTTGAAAAGATTTTTTGAGAGCAATATTAGATATTTGATAAAGATATATGATGAGAAATAATAAGGAATGGGGTAATGAAATGATTAAAGTTATGACTGTATTTGGAACAAGACCAGAAGCTATAAAAATGGCTCCGCTTGTTAAGGAATTAAAATCAAGGAAAGAGATTGAATGTATTGTGTGTGTTACAGCACAACATAGACAAATGCTTGACCAAGTTTTAGAGGTTTTTGATATTAAACCAGATTATGATTTAGATATTATGAAACAAGGTCAAACTTTGGGTGATATAACAAGTAGAGTTTTGTCTGGATTAGATGGAGTTATAAAAGAAGTGAAACCTGATATAGTATTAGTTCATGGAGATACTACTACTACTTTTGCAGGTGCTCTTGCTGCGTTTTATAATCAAGTTGACATCGGACATGTTGAGGCTGGTCTTCGTACATGGAATAAATATTCACCATATCCTGAAGAAATGAATAGACAGATGGTTGGTGTTATGGCTGATATGCATTTTGCTCCAACAGAGAAAAGTAAGAATAGTTTAGTTAACGAAAATAAGGATATATCTAAAATATATGTTACTGGAAATACTGCGATAGATGCGTTGGCAACAACAGTAAAAGAGGACTATACTAACCCAATATTTGATTGGATTGGAAATGATAGAATGATTTTACTTACAGCTCACAGAAGAGAGAATCTTGGGGAGCCTATGAGAGGAATGTTTAAGGCTATAAAGAGAATTACTGAAGAATTCCAAGATGTGAAAGTTGTGTATCCAGTTCATTTAAATCCTAAAGTTAGGGAAGTTGCCAATGATGTTTTTGGTGCTAATGATAGAGTTAAGTTAATTGACCCGTTGGAAGTAATTGATTTTCATAATTTTATTGCTAAGTCTTATTTGATTTTAACTGATAGTGGTGGAATTCAAGAAGAGGCTCCTTCTTTAGGAAAACCAGTTTTAGTTTTGAGAGATACGACTGAAAGACCAGAGGGAATTGATGCAGGTACTTTGAAACTTGCTGGTACTGATGAGGAGACAATATATAAATTGACAAAAGAATTATTAGAAAACAAAGAAGAATATAACAGAATGAGCAAGGCTTCAAACCCTTATGGTGATGGAAAAGCAAGTAAAAGAATAGCTGATGCAATAATTGGAAAATATTATAAAATTGTGTAAAATGTTGAATTTAGTAATATATTGTTATATAATTTGCGGAAATGGAGGAATTATATGTTTTTTAAAAATATTGTAACAAATTTTAAAAAATATTCTTTTTTACTTTCACAATTAGTTAGTAGAGATTTTAAAGTTAAATATAAAAGGTCTGTTTTGGGTGTGCTATGGAGCTTATTATATCCATTATTGACAATGAGTGTAATGGCTATAGTGTTTTCAAATGTCTTTAGATTTACATCACCAGGTGTTAGTTATTTAGCTTATTTGATGACTGGACTTGTAATGTTTAACTATTTTACAGAGGCGTCTAATTTAGCGATGAGTTCAGTTGTAGCTAATTTCTCATTGATTAATAAAATATATATTCCAAAATATATTTTTCCACTTTCAAAGTGTTTGTTTGTGGGAATTAATTTCTTATTAACTTTAATACCTTTGTATTTAGTTATAATATTTACTGGAACAGGGCTTAATATTTATCATATATTTTTGCCATATGCAGTTGTTTGCCTATTTATGTTTACATTTGGTATGGGACTGATTTTGGCTACTATATCAGTGTTTTTAAGAGATATGTTTTATATATATGGTATTGTTACAATGATGTGGACTTATTTGACTCCTATTATGTATGATATTTCAGCAATTGCACCACAGTTACAAATTTTATTGAAGTTTAATCCTATGTATCATTACATAAATTTTGCTAGAAGAATAATTTTATATCATGAGATTCCTGCTCCTTTTACATGGGCTGTTTGTTTAGTTTCTGCACTTGCAGTGCTAATATTTGGTATATGGATATTTAGAAAGAAACAAGATAAATTTATTTATTATGTGTAGGAGGAAATATGATAAAAGTTAATAATGTTTCAATGAAATTTAACTTGGGAATTGAAAAAAATTTTTCATTAAAACAATTTTTTATAGATGTATTAAGTAGAAAGAAAAAAGAGAAGAATGAATTTTGGGCTTTGTCAGATGTGAATTTTGAGGTTAAAAAGGGTGAAGTTGTTGGATTTGTTGGAAGTAATGGTGCTGGAAAGTCTACTCTTTTGAAGGTTATTGCTGGTGTTATGAAACCAACTAATGGTAATATTGAAGTTTATGGTAATATTTGTCCAATGATTGAACTTGGTGCTGGTTTTGATATGGACCTTACAGCAAGAGAGAATATTTTCTTGAATGGTGCAGTTATGGGATATTCAAAAGAATTTATTTTAGAGAAGTTTGATGAAATTGTTGAGTTTTCTGAACTTAAAGATTTTTTGGATGTTCCTGTTAGAAATTTTTCTTCTGGTATGGTTGCAAGATTGGCTTTTTCTATTGCTACTATTGTTGAACCAGAGATTTTGATTGTTGATGAGATTTTGTCTGTTGGAGATATAGCTTTTCAACAGAAGAGTGAAAATAAGATGAGGTCTATGATTGGTGGAGGAACGACAGTGCTTTTTGTTTCTCATTCTGTTGAACAAATTAAGAACTTATGTGATAGAGCTGTATGGCTTGACCATGGAAATGTTAAGATGATTGGTGATGCAAAAGAGGTTTGTGAAGCTTATTATAATAGTCAGATTGCGTAATGGAGGTTGTAATGAAGGTTTTAACTTTAGTAATACCAGTATATAATACAGAAAAATATGTAAAAAGATGTTTAGATTCTATTTTAATCGAGGATGTTTTAGAGGATATTGAGGTTATTACTGTAAATGATGGAAGTAAGGATGGTTCTGTAGAAATCCTTAGACGATATGAGAAGATGTATCCTAATTCTGTTGTTGTTATTGATAAGGAAAATGGTGGACATGGTTCTACTGTTAATGCAGGATTAGAAAAGGCTACTGGAAAATATTTTAGGGTAATAGATAGTGATGATTGGGTGAATTCTCATGATTTTGTTACTTTTGTTAATAAACTAAAAAATGAGGATGCAGATTTAGTAGTAACTAATTATAGAAAAGAACTTATTTATAGTGGAGAATCTGAATATTTGGAGTATACAGACTTAGAAGATGATGTTTTATATGATTTTGATGAAATTGATTTAGGAATATTAAAAGGTGAATATTTTGTAATGGCAACTTCAACATATAAGACAGAGCTTTTAAGAAGAGCTAAATTAAAACTTTTTGAGAAGACTTTTTATGTAGATATGCAATATAATATTATTCCTATTCCTGAATTAAAGACTTTTAAGTTCTTGGACTTGGATATTTATAGATACTTTATTGGTAGACCAGGACAAAGTATGGATTTAGCTAATTTTGTAAGAAATAGGGCTCAACACGAGAAGGTTATGAAGTTTTTAGTAGAGTTTTATTGTGAAAGAAAGGAAACTTTATCAAAAAATAAGAATGAATATATTAGTTTAATTTTGTATTATATGCTAACTACAAATTATTACATATATTGTGTTTATTGCAAAAAGGGAAATAGTGAAATTCGTAAGGAAATAATGAGTTTTGATAAGTATTTAAAAGAAAAAGATAATGAATTATATAAAAGATTGTACGCAGTTGGACAAGTTAAGTACAACAGAAAAACAAATTTCTTTTTTACACGTTTTTGCCCAAATTTTTTTAGCAAGTGGATAAATTTTATTGGAAAAGTATTAAGGGGATAGATTAATCATCAAATTTTAGGGATAACAAGGAAGGAATTATTAGATATGAAAAGAATTTTAGTAATTAGTTGGTTTTTTCCACCAGTTAATTCTTCTGAAGGAGTAGTAACATATAAACTTTTAAGAAAATCTAAATATAATTATGATGTATTTACACAGAAAAAGAGTGATTTATGGTCTTATGGTAATAAAGATTATTTGCCAGAGGCAGATAATGTGAATAGTGTTTTTGCTAGGGCTAGGACATTGGAAGATTGGCGTAAAGAGGCTGTGCAGTACTTTAAAGATAATATGGATAAATACGATATAGTGATGACAAGATCTATGCCAGAAGAATCACATATGATTGGTTTAGAGATAAAGAAAATTAATCCTAAAATAAAATGGATTGCTTCTTTTGGAGACCCTATTGCTAATAATCCGTATACAAAGTTATCTTTAAAAGCATATAATCCATATTCTTTGAGAAGTTATTATAGATTAAAGTTTAGAAATATAATATCACCAAGAAGAATTATAAAAAATGCTGCTTTTAAAATAAGATGTAAAAGAATAGATCATAGATATTTTTATAAAAACGGAAAATTGCAAGATGAAGTTGTAAAAAATGCTGATTACATAATATTAAATAGTGAATATCAAAAGAATTATATGCTAGGAAAATATTCAAAAAATATTACTGACAGAGCTGTGATATTAAATCATTCTTTTGCTGAAGATTTATATCCTGCTAAAACAGAAAAAGGTAATAGTGATAAATTTGTAATGACCTATGTTGGTCATTTGGATACGTTGAGAACACCAAAATTACTTTTTGAGGCTATAAATGAGTTATATGAAGAAAATAGCAATTTGGCAGAAAAGGTTGAGTTTAGATTTTATGGAGATATGGCAGATAGTGACAAAGTATATATTATAGATAATGAGCTTACAGATATCATAAAAGTTAAAAAACCTGTTTCATATTTGGAGAGTTTGAAAGTGATGAAAGACAGTGATTGGTTACTTCAAATTGATGCTAATATTACTGAATGTATAAATAAAAATATTTTCTTTGCTGCTAAACTTGCTGATTATATAGGCAGTGGGAATAGGATTTTTGGAATAACAATGTCTGATGGTATAAGTGCTGATATTTTGAGAAATATGAATGCTCTTGTTACTACTTATAGTGTTAGTGAAATTAAAAATTATTTATGGTTAATTATTTATAAAGGTTATGATTTTAATATTAATAAAGAATATACAGATAATTTTAATTCAAAAAATGTCGCAAGATTATTTGATGAGTTAGTTGAAAAAATGATTTAAAAAGGCCAAAATGGAAGGATTATTAATATGGGTAAGATAAAATATCTAATTATTGGAGCAGGAATATCAGGACTTACATTTGCTAATTATATTAAAAATGATTATTTAATTTTAGACAAAGAATCAGAAGTTGGTGGTTATTGCAGAACTATAAGAAAAGGTGATTTTATTTGGGATTATGCAGGACACTTCTTTCATTTTAAAACGGACGAGTTTAGAAATATGTTTCTAAATAAGGTTAATGATGAAGATATTATTTATAAAGATAAATGTACTAAGATTTTGTATAAGGAACAATTAATAGATTATCCATTTCAAACTAATATTCATCAATTAGAAAAACAGGAATTTATAGATTGTTTGTATGATTTGTTTAATAAAGAAGAAAAAGAGGATTATGATAATTTTCTTGATATGCTTTATGGAAAGTTTGGAAAGTCAATTGTTGAGAAGTTTTTGAAACCATATAATGAAAAGTTGTATGCATGTGATTTACATACTTTAGATAAAGATGCTATGGGAAGATTTTTCCCTTATGCTGATGTAAAGCAAATTATAAATAATATGAAGAAGAATGAGGATGTATCATACAATAATAACTTTTTATATCCACGAAATGGTGCTGGAAGCTTTATTGATATTTTGTATAATAATTTGGATAAAGATAGAGTGCTTTTGAATGCTACAGTTGTATCTATTGATTATGAAAATAAGATTGCTAAAACAAGTGATGGAAAAGAATATGAGTTTGAGTATTTAATAAATACTGTACCATTAAATCATTTCTTGAAATTGTTTGAGGATGAAGAATTATTGAAACTGGAGGAAGAGCTTTCTTATAATAAGGTATTAGTTTTTAATTTAGGTTTTAATAAAAAGTCAAGGTTTACAAAAGAACATTGGATGTATTTACCTGAGAAGAAGACAAATTATTATAGGATTGGTTTTTATGATAATATTTTGGATTCTGATAAGCTTAGTATGTATATTGAGATTGGATACTCAAAAAATGCTAACATTGATGTTGAAGAACAATTGAATTTGACGATAGATAATCTAAGAAAGAGCAATATTGTGTCTGAAGATATGGAACTTGAGGAATATGTTTCTATAATAATGGATCCAGCGTATGTTCATATAACTAGTGATACTGATAAAAAAGTAACAGAATTAAAGAAAAAATTTGAGAATGATAGAATTTATACAATTGGTAGATATGGTGGATGGACATATTGTTCGATGGAAGATTGTATGTTGGAAGCAAAGAATCTTGCGCAAAAGCTTTAGGGAGATTCCTTCAAATTAAAAGCAGAAGAGATAGGGTGTGTTATGAGATATAAAATTAGCAAAATAATTACCATAATAAAAAAAGATGGAATTTTAGAGGCTATTAGAAAAGTTTATAAATATATTCATTCTAAATATGTTTCTAAGATTAATATTTTTAGTTACTTAAATATTAAATTAAATTATAAGAAATTTAAATCAGAAATAGACGATATATTGAATGGTGAATATGATAGAATTATTATTTGGAGAAGTTCATTTGGTTGGAATGTACCTCTTTTTCAAAGACCTCAACATATAGCCCTAAATTTTTCTGATAATAAATGTTTAGTGTTTTATGAAATAACTACTGTAACTGATAAAGTTAAAACTTATAATAAGGTTAATAATAACTTGTATTTAGTTAATTTTAATAATCCTGCAATGAAGAAGTTGTTACTAGAGGAAATAAAGGGGGTTAATAAACCTAAATATATACAATTTTATTCAACTGATGCTACTGTAAGTGTTCAGGAACTTAAAGAGTTTGTTGATAATGGGTATAAAATTATATATGAGTATATAGATGAAATAAGTCCTAAGTTGCTTGGTATTTCAGAGATACCTGTTAATATAAAAGAAAAATATGAGTATATGCTTAATGATAAGGAACATACTTTTGTTGTTGTAACTGCTGATGAGTTAGAAAAAGATGTTTTGACTAAGAGGGGAAATGAAAAATTAGTGTTTTCATGTAATGGCGTGAATTATGACCATTTTGCAAATATAAAAAATGAGATTACTTTTGATAAGAGATTTGTTAAAGTTTTAGAACAAGGTAAGAAAATAATTGGCTATTATGGTGCTTTGGCTACATGGTTTGACTATGAGATGGTTAAGTATTTGGCAAAGGAAAGACCTGATTATAATATTGTTCTTTTAGGTATAAAGTATGATGGTTCATTTGATGAGGCTAATTTGAATGAATGTTCTAATATTTATTTTTTAGGACCAAAGAAGTATGATGAATTGCCTAATTATGCGTCTCATTTTGATGTTTGTACAATTCCATTTTTGATAAATGATATTACCCAGGCTACATCACCACTTAAGTTGTTTGAATATATGGCTATGGAAAAACCTATTGTTACTACTAATATGAATGAGTGTACAAAATATAAATCTGTTATGATTGCTAATGATAAAGAGGAGTTTGTTAAGTTAGTTGATAAAGCAATTGAGATGGCAAATGAAAGAGATGAGGAGTATTTTGACGAATTGAGGAAAGAGTCTATTGAAAATACTTGGGAAGGTAAAGCTAAAGTGATTATAGATTTACTTGAAGCACATGAGAAATAAATTATATGAGTAAAGTATAAAAGAAGGAATGTAAATGAATAAGATATCAATAATTGTACCATGTTTTAATGAGGAAGAAGTTTTAAAAATATTTTATGATAAAATAACAGAGATTTCTGAAGGGATTGATGCTGATTTTGAGTTTCTTTTTGTTGATGATGGCTCAAAGGACAAGACTTTGGAGATTTTAAGAGAGTTTAGTCAAAATGATGAACGAGTAAGATATATATCTTTTTCAAGAAATTTTGGTAAAGAAGCTGCTATGTATGCAGGGTTAAAAGAGTCAACTGGTGATTTTGTTGCTATTATGGATGCTGATTTGCAAGATCCACCAGAATTACTAAATGATATGTATGAAACATTACTTACAAAAGAATATGATTGTGTTGCAACTAAGAGAAAAACTAGAAAAGGTGAGAATTTTATTATCTCTTGTTTTTCTAGATTGTTTTATAGAATTATTAATGCTATGACGAAGACAGAGATTGTTAATGGTGCTAGGGATTATAGATTGATGACTAGACAGATGGTTGATAGCATTTTACAGGTTACTGAGTATAATCGTTTTTCAAAGGGTATTTTTAGTTGGGTTGGTTATAGAACAAAGTGGATTGCTTATGATAATAGGGAAAGAGCAGCTGGAAAGACAAAGTGGAATTTCTGGAAATTGTTTATTTATGCATTGGATGGAATTACAGCTTTTTCAACTGTTCCACTTCTTATTTCTGCTTTGGCTGGAATCTTATTTTGTTTTTTAGCGTTTATTATGATTGTTGTTATTATTATAAAAACTTGTATATATGGTGATCCTGTTTCGGGCTGGCCATCAACGATTTGCGTGATTTTGTTTGTTGGCGGAATACAATTATTTTGCCTTGGAATTATGGGACAGTATATGTCAAAGGAGTATATGGAGATTAAGAATAGACCTATTTATATAGTTAAAGAAACGGAGAAGAAATAGAGATGAAAAAGATATCTGTAGTTATACCAATGTATTATGAAGAAGAAGTTGCAGATTGCTGCTATGAGAGAGTTAGTGATGTTTTACAGAAGATTGAAGATTATGATTATGAGATTATTTTTGTTAATGATGGTTCAAAGGATAAGACTTTAGAATTGTTGAGAATGATGGCTGAAAGGGATGAGCGTGTTAAAGTTGTTTCTTTTTCAAGAAATTTTGGGCATCAGGCTGCTGTTACTGCTGGATTAAAGTTTGTTACTGGTGATGCTATTGTTATTATGGATGCTGATTTGCAGGATCCACCTGAGCTTATTCCAGAGATGATTAAGCTTTGGGAGGATGGAAGCGAAGTTATTTATGGTAAGAGAAAGACTAGACCTGGAGAATCTGTTTTTAAACTTCTTACAGCTAAGATGTTTTATGATTTCTTAAATTCTATGTCAGAGGTTGATATTCCTAAGAATACTGGGGATTTTAGGCTTGTTGATAGAAAGGTTGTAGATGTTGTAAATAGTTTACCTGAACATAATAAGTTTTTGAGAGGTTTGTTTAGCTGGGTAGGTTTTGAGCAAAAAGAGTTTTTGTATGATAGACAAAAGAGAGAGCTTGGTGAGACTAAGTATCCTTTGAAAAAGATGATAAAACTTGCGAAGGATGGAATTATTAGTTTTTCTTCTAAACCTTTAAAATTAGTTGGTGGAGTAGGTGTGCTATCTATTTTATTATCTTTTTGTATTTTGCTATATTCAATATGCTCATTTATTTTTAAGTGGAATAATTTGACTGCTGGTTGGACGTCTATTATGGTTAGTATTACTTTTTTTGCTGGTGTGCAATTATTTGCTTTGTGGATTATGTCTGAATATGTTTCAAGAATATATGATGAGAGCAAGGGAAGACCTGAGTACATTATAAAGGAAAAGATAAATATAGAAAAATAAAGAGAGGTTTTATATAAATGTTGAATAGGAGAAAAAATATAATGAAGATTGTTTTAGTGTTGATTTATTTGTTTATGACTGTTGCTGGTCTTGTTCTTATGAAGTATGGTAAGAATCCAGGTAGTATAAAAGTTGATAATGGAAATATAAGCTTTGGAGTTAGCTTTATTAGTGGAATTGGTTTAGTTTGTTATATTATTAGTTTTGTGCTTTTTACAAGAATTGTTATTATGTTTGATTTGAGTTACATATATCCAATTTGTACTGGTATTGTTCAGATTTTGTCTTTGATTGCTTCAAAGGTTGTTTTTAAGGAAAATATGTCTATGCAGGCAGTTATTGGGGCTGTAATTATAATTGTTGGTATTATTATTATGAATATGCCTAAGATTAGTTTTGGAAAGTAATTTGTTTTAAATTAGTATGCATTTCAAGAAATTGAGATGCATTTTTTATGTTAAAATACTATTGAAAAAACTTTGTATATATGGTATAACGTCTATATAAAATGATAGATTAGGATGATAATCGTTATTTTTGTTGAAAAGTGGAGGAATCTTTTTTGGATAAGGCGAATATAAAAAGTTTTACTTTTGATGAGTTAAAACAAGAGATGATTTCTTTGGGAGAGAAGCCTTTTAGGGCTGAGCAAATTTTTAAATGGGTTCATCAAGAAAATGTTACTTCTTTTGATGATATGACTAATCTTTCAAAGGAATTTAGGGAGAAGTTAAAAGAAAAATATACAATAAATAATTTTAATATAATAAGAAAATTAGAATCAAAGGATGGTACTAAAAAGTTTCTTTTTGATGTTTTGGATGGAAATGCGATTGAATCAGTTTTAATGCAATATAAATATGGTTATTCAATATGTGTTTCTTCAC
Source organism: uncultured Clostridium sp. (assembly GCA_948465565.1). Lineage (GTDB taxonomy): Bacteria > Bacillota > Clostridia > TANB77 > CAG-508 > UMGS1994. Next base: position 576,971 of record CAOJXR010000001.1, on the reverse strand, counting down.
AAGTTGGATGTAGAATGGGTTGCAAATTTTGTGCTTCAACAGGAATACCATTTTCAAGAAGTTTAGAGGCTGGTGAGATTGTTGAACAGATTTTGGCTGTTCAGAGAGAAGAAAATGTTAGAATTTCAAATATTGTTTTTATGGGAATTGGAGAGCCTTTAGATAATTATGATAATGTTATAAAGGCGATAAATATTATAAATCATCCTAAGGGGCTTAATATTGGTACAAGACATATTAGTATTTCTACAAGTGGGGTTGTTCCTAATATTTATAGATTAGCAAATGAGAATATTCAGTGTACATTGTCAATATCTTTGCATAGTAGCAATAATGAAAAAAGAAGTGAAATGATGCCTGTAAATAAGATGTATCCAATTGAACAGTTGATGGAGGCATGCAGAGACTATATAAAAGTTACTAATAAAAGGATTTCTTTTGAATATGCTTTAGCTAAGGATAGTAATGATAATTTGCAGGATGCTAAGGATTTGGTTAAGCTTTTAAAAGGTATGTTATGTCATGTTAATTTGATTCCAATAAATAAAATTGAGAATGGTAAATATAGCAAAAGTACAAATGAAAATATTATCAAATTTAGAGATTATTTAAATGATAATGGAATTGTTGCTACAATTCGAAGAGAACTAGGATCAGATATTGATGCTGCATGTGGACAACTTAGAAGGGCAGAATTAAAGAAGGAGTAATTAATGAAGGTATTTACTAAAACGGATGTCGGAATGACTAGGAGTATGAATCAAGATAGTCTTTTGGTGTCTGATAATAATAGAAATGGTCTAAATCTTTATATTTTAGCTGATGGAATGGGTGGATATAAAGGTGGAGAAATAGCAAGTAAAGTTGCAATAACTGCGGTAAGTAAATATATAATAGAAAAGTTTGATGAAATTCCGAAGGATAAACAATCTATTTTGAATTTGGTTGAAGATTCTATTGAGTTTGCAAATTCTGCTATTTATGAAGAATCGGAGCAAGATGAAGAATTGCAAGATATGGGAACGACTTTAGAGGTTGTTTTGATATATAAGAATAAGGTTTATATTGGACATATTGGTGATAGTAGAATTTATAGAGTTCGAAAGAATAAGATGAAGAAGATTACTACTGACCATAGTTATGTTGAGAAACTTATTCAGGATGGAGATATTACACGAGAAGAGGCATATAATCATCCTAAGAAGAACTTGCTTATTAAGGCGTTGGGAACAGATGAGGAAGCTTGTCCAGATATGATTTATACTGTTTTGAACAAAAATGATGTTATAGTTATATGTTCAGATGGATTAACTAATATGTTGAGAGAAGAAGAAATTTTAGAAGTAGTTAAAGAACCAAATGAGAATTGTGCAGATGTATTAGTAGAAGAAGCAAATTTAGCAGGGGGACTTGATAATATTACAGTTATTGTTATTGACAATAGGTAAACTGTTTATAAGTTAAGGAGAGAAATGATATGAATCTGATTGGGAGAATGCTAGCAAATAGGTATGAAATATTAGAAAAAATAGGTAATGGTGGAATGGCTACAGTTTATAAAGCTAAGTGCCATGTCCTAAATAGATTTGTTGCAATTAAAATATTAAAAGAGGAATTTATTACTGATATTGAATTTATTAAAAGATTTAAATCAGAGGCTCAAACAGCAGCAAGTTTAACACATCCTAATATTGTTTCAATTTACGATGTAGGTAATGAAGGGGATGTTTACTACATTGTTATGGAGTTAATTCAGGGTAAGACTTTGAAGGAAATAATAGTTGAAGATGGCAAGTTGTCTTGGAAATGGTCTGTTAATATTGCTATTCAAATTGCGTCAGCTTTGGAGACTGCTCATAAAAATAGTTTGATTCATAGAGATATTAAACCACATAATATAATTATTACTGAGGACGGAATGGCTAAAGTTACTGATTTTGGTATAGCTAAGGCAGTTTCTAATTCAACAATTACTGCTTTTGGTACAACAATTGGTTCAGTACATTATTTTTCACCAGAGCATGCTAAGGGTGGTGCTACTGATGCGAAGTCTGATATATATTCACTTGGTATAGTTATGTATGAAATGCTTACTGGTAGAGTGCCTTTTGATGCAGATACTCCTGTGTCTGTTGCTTTGATGCAAGTTCAAGAGGAACCAATTGAACCTAAGAAATTAAATCCACAAATACCTATAAGTGTAAATAATATTATTTTAAAGGCTATGCAGAAAGACCCTATGGATAGATATCAAAATGCTACAGAAATGCTTATTGACTTGAGTACAGCACTTAAGAGACCAGATGAGAATTTTGTTAAGATAAATAAGAAGTTTGATACTCTTCAGACACAGAAATTATCAACTCTTTATGATATAGATAGTAAAGTTATTTCAGATGAGGAGGATTTTGAAGAACCTAGAAAAAGTAAAAATCCTAAGAAAAAACGTGGAGTTATAGGATTTTTTAAAGATCATGTGATTGTTTCTTTGTTGCTTGTTGCAATTATTTTGTTTTCACTAGCTTTTGGTGGAACAATGTTGTTTATGAATGCTAAGCCTAAGGATGTTCAAATTCCTAATTTGGTAAAGAATGAACAAGGAGAGAGACTTACTGAGCAGCAGGCTAAGGCTAGATATGATAATACTGATTTTAAAAAGAAAAATGAGCTTAAGATTGAATATGTTGAGGATGATGCTGGTGCGGGAGAAGTTGTTGAACCAGGTAAAGTTATAAAACAAGATCCTCCATATAGAGCAAATTATAAAATAAAGGATAAGGATCAGATTACTATATATGTTAAGAAGGCTAGAGAGGCTAAAACACTTAAGATGATTGACTTAACAGGAAAGACTAAGGAGGAAACTGAGGCTGCTTTGAAGGCTTTGGGATATGTTGGAACTATTAAGTATGAAGAGGAGAATAGTGAGACTTTAAAAGAGGGACTTATAATTAAGCAAAGTATCCTAAAGGATATTGAGTTTAAGGATGATGTTGAACTTGTTATTACTGTTAGTGCAGGAAGTAGCAAAGTGGATGTTCCTAATACTTTGGGTAAGGATAGAGCAGCTGCTGTTACTATGCTTGAGAGTGCTGGCTTTAAGGTTGAAGTAGAGGAGACAGAGGATAGTAATAAAACAGATGGTATTGTATTAAAACAGGATATTACTGGAAAGGCTGATCCTGGTGCAACTATTAAGCTTACAGTAAATAAAGTGCAAAAGACTTCTTCTGTAGTTGTTACAGTAGATTTATCAAAGTATGTTTCTGCACCAGTTCAACCAGAACCTACAGATGATGAGACAGAAAATACTACGAAACCTGTGAAAACAGCAAGGGTCTCTATAAAAGTTGATGATAGTACTACTTATGGTGGAGAGAGCTATGATGTTACTACAAAGCCCCAAATTACTATTTATGGCAAAGGTTATAAATCAGTTACATTAATAATAGATGGAAGTGCAAAGATTTCTAAAGATGTAAACTTTGGAGTTGATACAACACTTGCTTTTCCATAAAACAAGATGGCGCTCTTTATGTAATGAGCGCCTTAATAAATTAAGTTATTTTTTATAAGGAGATTTTTATGGCTACAGAGATATCGATATCAACATTAGATATAGATGAAGAAAATGCAGTTAGTACATTTTATAATGTTGAAACTGCGAAAATAGATTATTTTCATATAGATGCTATGGATAGTAAATTTGTTAAGAATAATAACATGGAGAAAATGAAGGATTATGCATTGAAAATTAATACCATTTGTATGACATGTTTAGATGTTCATTTAATGGTAGAAAATCCAAAAGAAATAATCGAGGATTTTGTGGATTATAATCCTGATAGAATAACTTTTCATTTAGAAGCGTGCAAAGATAAAGAAGAAGTTATGGATATAATTAAATATTTATCTGAAAATGGTATAAAGGCAGGTATTGCAATAAATCCAGATACTGATATTAGTAAAGTTTATGAGTTTTTACCATATATCCATATGGTTTTGGTTATGACTGTTGTTCCTGGATTAGGTGGTCAATCTTTGATTCCAGGTACGTTAGATAAAGTGTCTACATTAAAAAAATATTGTGATGAAAATGATTTTGATATAGACATAGAAGTTGATGGTGGAATTAATGATGTTACTTCTGAGAAGGCTGTGGAAGCTGGGGCTAATATTCTAGTTGTAGGTAGTTATGTATGGAAGTCTGATGACTATACTGCTGCAATAAATAAAATTAGATAAAGTTTAAGTAATGGGAGGTTAGAGAAATGAGAAAAAAGATTATGCTAGTACTTATTGTTTTAGTTCTTGCTATTGCGTGTATTATGCCTAATGCTTTGGCTGTAGCTGCTGATGGAGCAAGAGATGGAATTATGCCTATTTCAGAGAATGAGAATGATGAAATCCTTATGAATTCTGTAAATGAAGAAGTGTATGATTTTTCAGAGAATGTTAAAAGAACTGATGAGAATGTTAATGGTAATGTGTATTTATTTGCTAATAGTGTGAATATGGATAATGAGATTATTAATGGTGATGTTTTTATTTGTGCTAATAATGCGAATTTAGGTGCAGATGTTATTATTAATGGAAATGTTTTTATTTCTGCGATGAATGCGAAGGTTGAAGCTAGTATTACTAGAGGATTATATGTTGTTGCAAAAGACCTTGTGATTGAAAAGACAGCGTCTGTTAAATATGATACTAATTTATGTGTAGACCACCTTGTTTTAGCTGGAAGTTTTGATAGAAATGTTAATGCTGTGGTTAATAACATGGAGGTTACTGCTGATGCTATTATTTTGAAAGATTTGAATTATACTTCTGATAAGGTAGCATCTGTAAGTGATGATGCAACAATTGTGAATGTAAATTTTAAAAAACAGATTATAGAGAGTAAGAGTATACTTGATATTGTTTATGATTATGTTATGGATTTTACTCAATATTTTGTTTTGACTTTCGCTGTTTTGATTTTTGCTATGAAGTTTGTTCCTAATTTTATTAGAAAAGCTAAGGAATGTGTACGAGTTAGTTCTTTTGGTTTAGGAATTGTTACAATTGTTTTGATGCCATTATTCTTTATCGCTTTTGTATGGCTTAGAATTACTGCTACTGTTGCAATTGCGGCTTTAGTTATGATTATTGCATTATTACTTATCGGTATGGCTATTACTAATATTGCTATTGGTGCAAAGCTTGCAGAGAGATTTAATAAGATTAAATTACCTATGTGGGTAGCTATTGTTACAATTGTTTCATGGGTTATTTATCAAATTCCATTCTTGGGTGGAATAGTTGCTTTCTTTATGGTTGCAACTGGACTTGGTATTGTTATTAAATCAAATTTTGTTAAAGAAAATTAAGTTTAAAAAGAAAAGACTATTTAGCTAAAAAACTAAATAGTCTTTTTTTGTTGATAATATATGCAATCTTTATTAGCGTTTATTTTGTTGTTTTGTAATTTTTCAAGATTACATAGCCCGTTTTCTTGGTAAATACAGTCATAAGAACAGTTAATATTTGTCAAGTTACATACACCTCTTTATTTAAGAGTATATGCAAATATACAGGTATTATTCATTATTTTGTACGAGCTTTATAGTCATTGCAATGTTTTTGCAATGGACATTTGTCACATTTTGGGTTTCTTGCAATGCAAGTGTATCTGCCATGCCATACGAAAAGATGATTTACATCTTTCCAATCTTCTTTTGGAAATTGTTTAAGTAAGTCTTGTTCAATTTTTTCTGGTTCTGCTTTTGATGAAAAACCTATTTTGTTTGATATTCTTCTTGCGTGTGTATCGACTGCTATTCCTTGTGCATCTCCGAATGCCTCTAGCATTATTACATTTGCACTTTTTCTTCCAACTCCAGGTAATGACATTAAATCTTCCATATTGTTTGGGACAATAGAGTTGTATTTTTCAACTAAAACTTGACTACAAGCTAGTGCATTTTTTGCTTTGTTTTTATAAAAACCGCAAGGGTGTATGATGTTTTCCAGTTCCTTTATATCCATTTTTGCCATTTTTTCAGGTGTTCCATAATCTTTGAATAATAGAGGAGTGGTTTTATTTACACGCTCATCTGTACATTGTGCTGATAGCATTACTGCGATTACCATTTGGAAGGGTGATTTAAAGTCTAGGCTACAAGTGGCTTCTGGATAATGATTTCTTAGAATATTTAATATTTCTGTTGCTTCTTTTTTTGTTTTCATATTATACCTCGATTAATTTATTAATATTTTTAATAACACTATTATACAATAAATAATATAATATATAAAGAGATAGGGGGAAATGCAATGCTTAGAGGTTTAAAAAAGACGATTGCAGTATGTTTAATTGGGTTTGGTGTTGGAACGATAATGGTGCTTATACTTCCAGTTACATGGTGGCTAATGATTATAGGAATTGTGGTTATTGCTATTGGTGTTATTTGGCTTGCTTGTTAGATGAAATTTTACATTAGAAAGGGATGAGGTTTGAAATGAAGGTTGTTGTAAAGAAATCACCAAGATTTTTGAGAGGGTTTTTGAAACTTATTTTTGGAATAAAAAATACTTAGGATTTGTTTTAATTCATATGCTTTTAATAGCAATAAAAAAGTGGAGTAATTACATTACTCCACGATTTATTTTTGTACTTTAAATTATGCTCTTGTTACTTTTCCTGAACGTAAGCATTTAGCACATACTGTTATTCTTTTTGGTTGACCATCAACTATAGCTTTTACAGTTCTTAAGTTTGGTTTAAAAGTTCTTGTAGATCTTTTACTGATATGAGAACGAGTTATGCTTAATTGATTTCCGAAATTTATATTTTTATCACAAACTGCACATTTTGCCATGACTTCATGCACCTCCATTTTATTTATTAAACTGACTATGGATTAATATAACATAATTTTTTGAAAAAAACAAGGGGTTTGAGGAAAATTTTTCTTTTTATATATGATCATATGGTAAAATTTTTGGTAGACAAGTTATTTTAATAAATGTTAAAATAAAACATGAATGAAAACGAAATAGGAGATAAAATGAAGAAAAAACTGATTATAATAATTACGGCTTTAAGTGTTATAATACTAGTTACAATTTTGGCTGCTTTGAAATTTTACTTAGAGCAGAAAAATCAAGAGGAAATTGATAATTCTATTCATGGTGTGGTTATTGCTGAAGATATACCATTATATTCAAAACCAGGAACTACAAATGTTAGGCAAATTCGATTGTTGAAAAAGTCTGAAAATGTTTATATTTTGGATGAGTTTAGAAAAGATGGTATTGAGTGGTATAAGGTAAAGGTTGATGGAAAGATTAATGGTTATGCAATGAAGGAGAATATTGAGTATTATAGGGAAGTACATAAACCTAAATTGCTTGTATCGGATGTTTCTCAATTTAATATGGGAGAGGACTTTGAGAATGCTGAGGATTATGAAGTTTTTCTTTTAGAGAATAAAATTAGTTATGTGTATATACGTGCTGGTGGTAGAGGGTATGGTGCTAAAGGAAATTTCTATACTGATACTAAGTTTCAAGAATATGTGGATGCTTGTGAATATTTGAAAATTCCATATGGTTTTTATTTTTTAGAAGAGGCGCTAAATGATAAAGAGATTGATGAAGAAGTTAAGTTTATAGAGGACTTTTTGAAGGAGCATGCAGGAGAGCATTGTACTTTACCTGTTGCACTAGATATTGAAAAACATGATGGGAAGGGGCGTGCTGATAATATTTGGAATGAGAGGGCTGAGCTTGTTCAAAAGGTGATTGATAAACTTAATAAGAAAAAGATAGAGAATATTGTTTATACGAATGCTCAGACTGCAAATTTATATTTAGCTTCTCTTAATACTAAGTTTTGGCTTGCGTATTATCCTCAAGATGATGAGATTCCAGATTATTGGTATTTTGATACAGAGCAAGATGGAGCAGCTAATAAGGAATTGTATAAGAAGACTATTGGTTGGCAGTTTAGTGAGACTGGTGCAGGGGATGAGATAACGTACAGGGTTGATTTGTCGTTATTTAAAAAAGAATTTTATAAGTAAGATTTAAAGAAACATTTTTTAATGTTTCTTTTTTATGCGAAAAAATTTAAAAATAAATTAGATAAATTACAAATTGTTACAAAATATTCTTACTGAACATGCTAATATAGTCATGTCTGAAAAATATATCGGAAATTTTTTTAGGAGGATTGTGAATGGGAAATGTTATAAATAATTGGTGTTTAAAGATTTCACTTACATCAAAATGTAATTTTAATTGTTTTTATTGTAATGATTTTCAAAAAAGTGTTGTTGAAGGGAAAAAAGAATTAAGTAATGAGGAGATAAAGGATATTATAAAAGCTGCTGCGGAGGCTGGAATTACAAAGATTCATTGGACGGGGGGCGAACCGTCTGTTGCTAATTTGTTGGAGTTTTCTGATTATGCAAAAGAGTGCGGATATGAAGAACAAAATATTACTACTAATGGTTATTTAATGGGAGATAAAATAGAGAGGATGGTTGAAAATGGATTAGTAAGGACTAATATTAGCTTGGATTCATTAGATAGGGAAAAATTTAAGAAAATTGTTGGAATTGATGGACTAGAACAGGTTTTAAAGACTATACGATTGAGTGCTGATAAGGTAATGCTTACAAAAATAAATGTGTGTTTAATGAAAGAAAATTTTGATGAAATTGAAGATTTAATTAATTTTGCTTCAACTCTTGGAGAGGGGGTTATTATTAAATTTTTTGAATTGTGGAAGTTTCAGCCTAATGAGAAGTATTTAGAAATGCATATTGAGCCAGAGGTTATAAAGAATAGGATTTTACAAATTGGTGAAATTGCTCCTTTAGATAATATTAAGGGAAATAACCCTAATGTTGATTACTTTTTGGTTAAGGATAAGAATGTTAAAGTTGGTATTGTAGAAGCTCCTAAACAATATAAGTGTGGTGGCCCATCTTGTAAGAAAATTAGAGTATATACAACAGGTAAAACATGTGAAGGAAGACAGATTGTTGAGGGAGATTATGACGAGAAAGTAAGATGTTTTAAGGAATTGATGGAAAGACGTAGTAATACTATCGTTAACAGATAGAAAGGAGCATACATATGAGAGATGCTAATTGGCATTTGAGATTTTTTTTGACTCCAAAGTGTAATTTTGCTTGTGTTTATTGTAATCCTAATAGAGTGTATGAAAAGAAAATGGAATTATCAACGAGTCAAGCTAAAAGTATATTGCAAGCTGCATATAATTGTGGAATTACAAAGGTTCATTGGACTGGTGGAGAGCCAACTGTTAGGAATGATTTGATGGTATTAATGAAATTTGCAAAGGGGATTGGATATACAGAACAGATTATTACAACAAATGGTTGGAATTTACATACTATATTAGAGCAAGCGATAAATTATGGACTGACACGTGTTAATATAAGCTGTGATACTTTAAATGAGGAAAGATTTAAAAATCTTACAGGGATGATGTGTTTTGATGATGTAAAGAGAAGCATTATTGAGAGTTCTCAAAAGGTTCCTGGTTATGTGAAGATAAATGTTGTTACTATGGAAAAAACTTTGGATGAATTGCCTGAGATGATTGAGTTTGTGAAGAGTTTGAAAAATGATAAAGTTATTTTAAAACTTATTTGTTTTAATCCAAATAATCCTGCCCAATTGGATAAGAAAGGTGAAGAACTATATGGAAACTCAAATGTGAGTTTTAAAAGAATTTATGATAGGCTGCTTAAGATTGATGAACTGGAGTATTTAGAGAATATTGAATTTGGAGATAATCCTAATTGTGAATATTACAAATTGAAAAATTTGAGTGTTATTATTGGGATTATTGCGGAGCCTTCTTGGAATTATAAATGTGGTGGGGCAGAATGTAGAAAGCTTCGTATAACTCCATTTGGAGAAGTTGCTAATTGTATACAAGATAATTTACAAAGTATTGCGGATTTAAGTTTAGAAGAACAGACAGGTGTTATTTTAGAGAAAATGAAAAGAAAAGAAATTGATGATTTTTCAGGTATTTATAGAAAGCATTATCGACCTCAGTTGGGAGAAATGAGATTTGGAAAGGTATCAGAGCCTAAAGAACTTGAAGATTTTGAGAGATTAACAAAAGTTTAAAGGAATGAGATATATCTAGGAGTGGAGGAAATGGCTATGAAGATTACTAATTCGATGACTGGGCAAAAAGAGGAATTTGTACCGATAGAAAAAGATAAAGTAAGAATGTATGCATGTGGTATTACGGTTTATGACTTGAGTCATATTGGTCATGCTAGACAAGCTATTGTATATGCTATGATGGCAGATTATTTTAGATTTAAGGGATATGAAGTTACTTATGTTCGAAATTATACAGATGTTGATGATAAAATTATTAAAAGAGCAAATGAAAAGGGTATAGATGCTTTAGAGTTTTCTAAAATGCAAATTAATGAAACAGAAAGAGATATGGAGAATTTACATATTACTGATGCTAATATTAAACCTAAGGCATCAGAATATATACTTAAGATTATAGAATTTATTGAAGGACTGATACAAAAGGGATTTGCTTATTGTGCTTCAAATGGTGATATTTATTTTTCTGTAAGAAAGTTTAAAGATTATGGTAAATTGTCACATAGAAAAATTGATGAATTACTTGAGGGAGTTAGAATTGAAGTGGGTGAAGAAAAAGAGGATCCAATTGATTTTGCGTTGTGGAAGGCCGCAAAACCTGGTGAAATTTCATGGGATTCTCCATGGGGAAAGGGTAGACCTGGATGGCATATTGAATGTTCATGTATGGCTCTTGATACACTGGGCGAAACTATAGATATTCATGGTGGAGGAAGGGATTTATTATTTCCACATCATGAGAATGAAGTGGCTCAAAGTGAGGCTTTGACAGGAAAGGAGTTTGCTAATTATTGGACTCATTGTGGATTAATTAAAATTAATGGGGAGAAGATGAGTAAGTCTCTTGGGAATTCTTTGACTATACGTGAGATTTTGGAGGAGTTTAATTATGAAGTGGTTAAGCTTGTGACGTTTTCTAAGCATTATACTTCAGATATTGATATATCGAATAATGATTTTAGAGAAGCAGAGGGGCATTTGTATTATTTTTATAATACGCTAAATAGAGCAAAGAAGTATATAGAGGAAAATAAGAATAAAGAAAATACAGAGATTATACATAATGAAACAGTTGATAGTATTGTTTCAAAATTTATTGATGCTATGGATGATGATTTTAATACTGTTTTTGCTGTTTCAAATTTATATATTTTGTTTAAATATATGAATAATTTAATGGATTCAAATAAGCAAAATTCACAGATTATAGCTAATACTTTAGAAAAAATGATTGATGATATAAAATATGTATATGGTGTATTTGGATTGTTTGGACAAAATCCAGATGATTTTATAAAAAATATGCAGGGGAAATTTTTGGGCAGATTGGATATTGATGTGCAATGGATAGAGGCAAAGATAAATGAGAGATTAGATGCAAAAAAGAGTAAGGATTTTGAGAGGGCGGATAATATTAGAGATGAACTGGAAGCAAAGGGGATTATTTTAAAGGATTGTGGAAGTACAACTACATGGGATATTAGGGAATTGTATTTTAATAATTAAAATTTAACATTCTTAAAAACGGCTAATAAAGAATGAATTTGATTTTAAAGCATATACATGTAAAAAAATGATAGAGGAGAAAGTAATGAAAAAGAAGATTATATTTTGTTTATGTGTATGTTTTTTATTTATGAATGTTGCACAGGCTACATATGTTACTATTCCAACATGGTCAGCAGATTCTATAGTTGAAACTACTGCTGGGACTGTAGGGGAGAACTTTTTAGAACTTAATTGTGAATCTGCGATTTTAATTTCACAAGATACAGGTGAGGTTTTATATGAACATAATTCTCATGAGAAGTTGAGACCTGCGAGTGTTACAAAGGTTATGACAATTTTGCTTATTATGGAGGAGATTGATTCGGGTAGGCTTTCATATCAAGATAAAGTTTCTTGTAGTCAGAATGCTGCTGATATGGGAGGTTCTCAAATTTGGCTTGACCCAAGGGAAACTCTTACAGTTGAGGAAATGCTTAAAGCAATTTGTGTGGTTAGTGCAAATGATTGCACAGTAGCAATGGCAGAGCATATTTGTGGTAGTGAAGAAATTTTTGTTGATAAGATGAATCAAAGAGCAAAAGAACTTGGAATGAATGATACTACTTTTAAGAATTGCCATGGTATAGATGCAGACGGGCATGAGACTTCTAGTTATGATATTTCAGTAATGTCTAGAGAGTTACTTTCAAAGCATCCTGATATTAAAAAGTTTACTACAATTTGGATGGATTCGTTGAGAGATGGAAAATCTGGACTTGTAAATACGAATAAACTTATAAAGAATTATGAAGGTGCTACTGGTCTTAAGACTGGTTCTACTTCTTTGGCATTATTTAATTTGTCTGCTAGTGCTACTAGAAATGATTTATCCTTAATTGCTGTTGTTATGAGGGCTCCTACTACAAAAGATAGATTTAGCTGTGCTAAGAAATTGTTGGATTATGGATTTAGTAATTATCAATATAAGAAATTTAGTCAAGAGGGAGAAGATGTTTTAAATGTTGATGTTGGTAAGGGAAGTGAGCATAGTGTGACATTAAAATATGGTTCTACTACAGGAAAGATGATGAACCAAAAGGAAAATGCTAATGTTGAGCAAGAAGTTATTATTAGTGAAAATATTCAAGCTCCAATTTCTGAAGGTCAGGTTTTGGGAGAAGTGATTTTTAAGATGAATGGTGAGCCTATTGCTAATACAAGTTTGGTGGCTGGAAGTAGTATTGAAAAATTAAATTTCCTTAATATGAGTAAAAAGGTTATTGATAAGTGGTTTTTCTTGTTTAGAGAGAAATAGAAGTAAAAAAGTCATTTTATATTAAAATATAGGATGACTTTTTTACTTTTTATATGTTATAATTAAAATGTATATTTAAAAGTAAGGAAAATAGGATTATGGACAAAAGAGATTGTATGAAAGAATTTGTAATGGAAGTTGCTTCTGAAATAAAATTGTCTGATTTTGATGGGATGGAGAGTTTATTTAATGTGAAGGAGGTAGATTTAGATTATGATAGATAAGATTAATAAGATAAGTTCAAATACATGTACAGATATTTATACTATCTTAATTGATTTAGATTTATTTTGCGAATTACCTCCAGATAAACAAAATTTTATTTTAAAGAATAGAGCTGAAGATTATAGATTTAAGTTTAATAGTCATATTCCTTTGAAATATCAGATAAAAAGCAAGGAAACAAAGATTGTATTATCGTATTTATTTTTTAAATATATTAATGAAGATACAAAATTGAAGAATTATTTGTCTAATGTGTACTATAAAAATGAGCAGAAATATCAAGAAAGCTTGAGAAAAAAATATAATCCAGATAGTATTTTTAATAATGCTCAAAAGGCTTCAGAACCACAGAATGAAGATATAGAGCAAAAAGAAAATCTTATGATGATTGTAAAAAAGGATACATTATTTAGTCAAATTATAAAAAAGATAAGGGATTTCTTTAAGAAAAACAGAGACTAGAGAAGATTGACAAATTGGAAAAATGCGTTTATAATATACAGTGTAACTTTATTGAAGGGAGTAACTTATATGTTAGCTAAGTGGTGGAAAAAAATAGGTTTATTAATTTTAATTGTTGCTTGTTTATTTAATATTACTTCAAAGCTAGTTAAAAGAGTTTCTTTCAATGATAATGTTAAAAGCACAGTTTCAAATACGGTTGATTCTGTAGTTAACCAAGTTAAAGGTGGAACAAAAAGTGGCAACTAATATAAATTAGGTATTGAAAAATTTTTTTAGTTGTGGTAATATAGTAAAGATTTGTTTAAGATAAGTAAGGAAGAGGTGAATTACATGAAAGAAGGTTTACATCCAAATTATGAAGCTGCTACAATTACATGTGCTTGTGGAAACGTTATGGAAACTAATTCAACAAAGAAAGATATGAAAGTTGATATTTGTTCAAAATGTCATCCATACTGGACAGGTAACTTAAAGAGAGAGACTACTGGTGGTAGAGCTGATAAATTTAAGAAGAAATATGGATTACAATAATAAAAAAATGTGCTTTTTATGGCGCATTTTTTTATTATGTGTTCAAAAGATGGAGGAAATATGGAAGAGGAAATTAAGTTGGCAATTGCTACAAAAGAAAATGCTCATTCTACTATATATAAAGTTGGTGCGGTTCTTAAAATGAAGAGTGGGAAATATTATACTGGTTGCAATATTGATAATCAGCATATTATGTCTATTTGTGCTGAGAGAGTGGCTTTTAGTAAAGCGATTTCTGAAGGGGAAAAGGATTTTGATTATATAATTACTGTTGGTAGTAATCCTGGTTCAGAAGCTTTAGATAGATGCTTGCCATGTGGATATTGTAGGCAATTTATGTCTGAGTTTGTTGATGATAATTTTAAGATTTATACATATTATGATGGTAAACTAGAGGAGTTTACACTTGAGGATTTGTTGCCAGAGGCATTTAAATTTTAAGTTAATAAAGTATATTTTTAAAGGAGAAAATTTGTTTTGAAAATTTTCTCCTTTTTCCGTATTTTTAAGTTAATTTTAAGGTTAAATTACTATACTAAATATCGGAAGGACGAGTCCGAAGTGTGGCGAAAATAAAGATTGTTACACCTCCGAACTTTGTTTTCTTTGGTTTGATATTCATATAAACCATATGATACACTTTCTAAAAATGCGTATAATGCAAATAGAATAATTACTAATTTCATGTGTGACTCCTTTTTAAATTGGTAATGTTATTTTTAATTTTTTGAGAATAAGAAACCTGATTTTAGATAGGTTTGTGAATTTATATTGAATTCTGTTTTTGGATATAGTTCATTCCAATCATACTTGCTTAATTCATCTTGTGTTAGAAAATTTTTTCTGAAAAATCCTTCGAATCCAACAATGTCGCTGTTATATTCACGAGAAGTTTTATATAAGAAGTTTTGTATGTTTTGATTTAAAAATTTTTCTATTTCTGCTTCAATTACTCGTAATGATTCTTCTGTTGAATAGTCGTAATTTTTGCTTCCAGATAATATTTTTGCATTTATATTTATATTACAAGTTACTTTTGGAATATTATCTTGAAATTTTACTTTTATTTCAGTGTCTTCTAAATGTGTTAAATTTACTGAAAGTGGAATAGATGGTTCTTGCGGATTATAGACTTCGATTGTTGCTTCTTCAAAATTATTTGTTAGAATGTTATAACAAAGGGTATCTAGACCAGATAATTGACCTACCATTTTGTAATCTTTAAATGCGGCTAATCCTAATGTTTCGATAGTGTCTTCGTGTATAAAACTGTATAAGGCTCTTGGGGCTCTTACGTCATCACGTAAACTTGAGTAAAAATCTGATAATTGGCATGGAGTAGTATATGAGATTGTTTTTGCAGAGTTTACGAATGAGTTATAAAATTTTGATGATATATCTTCTATTTCAGAAGTAACGGATAAGAATTCTTCTGCTGAATCTTTTGAAATTAGTATATTGCATGTTGGTCGTATTTCAATATTGTTTGCTAAAGTGTCTATAAAGCTTTCTATTCCTTCTTTTGCAAGTTCTTCAGAGATTATTATTACTGTACAATGTGAAAGATTTAATTCATTTGCATTTGAAAGATTTAATATTGCTAAGCCTAGATTAAATGAATTACAGTCTACTGTTGCAATTTCACTTTTTATTTTGGTTCCACTGCCTTCAGATGTGTCTGGTTTTGCAATTTGTATTGTTAATTTTAATTCTTCTTTTTCTGATTCAGATTTGTCGAGACCAATGGCTATTACATATGAGAGGGTTTCTACGCTTCGTGCATCATAATTTTCTGAAACAGTTATTAGAACGGTTATTATCATTGCAAATATTAAAATTATTTTTTTCATTTTGTGTAGTCCTTTCTTTTTATATTGGCCAATATTAGTACTATTAAGCTAAGGATGAGAATGCCTAAAATTAGATACTTATATATAACAGTTTGAAGTAGTTTAAATATTGACTGGTTATGGAATAGCATTATTAATGCAAATATTATTCCTAAAAAAGAGTATGAATAGTTTGGTGAGTCTTGGCAATTGGTTAGTTTTTTAAATATATTTACCATAAACATTAGTGAAATACTTAAATAAGAGAATGCGGATATTATCCATAGGAAAATGAATATGGCATCTGTTCTTTGGAGAAAGGTTCCAAATTCAATACATCTAGTTAGAAGATACATTGACATTATTTCTTCACTATGAGAAATAAATGGGAATAATGCTAAAAGTGTGACTGCTGTAAATAGTAAGAATAGTCCAGATATTAGTATTGATATTACTGCTACTGGTGTAAAGTCTTTTTTATTTTTTAAAAATGGCATTATGAAAAACAGGTATAGTAAACCTCCATAGGCATAAATATTTTGTGCTCCTTCTAAAAATGTTGTTTTAACATTTTGTCCTAATATAGGATAAAGTCTATTGAAGTTTAGATTTTTTATTGTTCCTCCAAGTATTACGATAAGACTTATTAGAATTAATATTACTATGATTGTATTTGATTTTATTATTGCTTTAAAGCCTGTTTTATTTGCAAATCCAATTGTGGCTAGAAATATTAGTAGAATTAGTGCTAAAGGTGTTTTGGGAAAGTATACTTTTTGTAATAAACTTGAAAATTCATAAATAACGGTTGTGATAATAAGTGTGAATAATAGTTCAAAGCCTATTCCTACAATAAATTTTAATGGCTTTTTGCCTAAATAATCTGAGATTTCTATTATATCTTCATTGGGAAATTTTTTGAATAATTTACAGATTAGTAATGTTAGTAATATAGCTAATATTCCTGTAAAAATGATATTTATGGGTGCTCCTGTTTGTGATTGTTTTATTATTTCTTTTGGCATATTTAGAAGAATTTTGTTTATCATAACAATTAAAATTAGAAGTATAGCTTGGCTTTTTCCAATTTTAGAATTCATATTATAAATGTCCTTTCTTTTATTTTAAATCAGAGTTTCTCCATTGCATACTGATTTTGCCTTCTTGCTCTGGACGTTTTGTATTTAAGAAATTACTTCTTTTTTCACGTTTCCATATAGATCTAATGAAGAATGATGAGTCTGTGTTTTTATTTCCACTAGGAATATATGGAGAGAAATAAGATACTCCAAATGATTGTAGTTTTGATAGAAGAATAAGTTGAATAAATATTCCAAAACTTATACCTAAAAATCCTGCAATATAGCCAAGAAGTATATATATAAATCTGAAGGTTCTTATTGTAAAGTTTAGAGAGTAGTCAGGGATAGCGTAAGAACAAATACCTGTCATGGCTACGATTATTATTAATAATGGGCTTACTAAGTTGGCTGAGACAGCAGCTTCTCCTAATATTAAACCTCCGATTATTCCTATCGTTGAGCCTATAGGTGAGGGTACTCTCAGACTGGCTTCACGTATTAATTCAAATGATACCTCCATTATTAGTATTTCGAATATTACTGGGAATGGAATTGATTTTCTGATAGATGAAATTGCGAAAACTAGATCGGTTGGTAAGAGGTCTTGATGGAAGTTTGTTACTGCTACATAGAGCGATGGTAGGAACATTGCTACAAAGAATGCTAAACTTCTTATAAATCTTACTAAGTTTCCATATTGGTGTTTTAAATTTGTGTCTTCTGGAGAACTGATAAAGTCGACTAAGATGGCTGGTGCTATTAATGCATAAGGGCTACCATTTACGAAAATTACTACTCTTCCTGCTAATAGGTTATTGCAGGCTCTATCAGAACGTTCAGTTGCAAACATCTGAGGGAAGAGAATTGATGAGTCATCTTGTATTAATTGTTCTAAGCTTCCAGAGTTTATAATGGCGTCAACATCTAGGTTACTTAGTCTATAGCGGACTTCGTTTACTAAGTCTTCGTTTGTTATGTTTTTGATGTAACAGAAAGATACTGCTGTTTGTGTGATTTTTCCGATATTTAGTTGTTCAATTATTAAGTTTTCATTGTTTATTATTCTTCTGACCATTGATGTATTTGTACGTAAGTTTTCTACAAAGGCTTCTTGTGAACCTCTTACAACAATTTCATTTTCTGGTGCTGATATTTGTCTTGATTGAAATCCTTTTGCTTCTATACAAAAAGCTGTATCTATTGTGTCTACTAGAAGACATGTAAATCCGTTGTTTATTTTATTTATTGTGCTTGAGAATTTTTTATCTGTTTTTACTGTGTTTTGTGGTAGTAGGGAATTATATATTAAGTCTTCTAAGTTTGGAGTTTTTGTTATGTGATAGTTTAGGTCTTGGTTTTTGTTTATTATTAGGGCATCACTTGAAGTGTCTAGATTTGTTGTATTTTTTAGCATTAATGGTTTTAAAACATAATTGTTTATTATATCTGAATCTACCATTCCATCTATATAAATAAGTGCAGCATTATATTGTCTGCCTTTTGCGTTTAGTGTAAATTTTCGTATGTTTACATCACTGTTTATTAGGGTATTGTATTTTACTGTTAGGTATTCGATGTTTTCACTTAATGATGTGGATACTGGTTTGTCTGATTTATCTATTCCAATATTATTTTGGACTTGTGTTTCGGAAAGCTTGTAACCATAGTCTACGTTTGGAATGTAATTAAATAAGTTTTTTAAGAAGGTATTTAATGACATATATTTTCTCCTTTGCAATATGATAAGTAGTAAAGATTTGTTTTTCTATTTGAGAAAAATTTACTATTTATTGTTAGTATTAACAAATTTTTAGGAATAAAACATAAATTTGAAAATATACATTAATTAAAAGTAGTCCAATGGATTTTTAGGAGGGTGTTATGGAAAATTTGGATATATACAAAGACATTGCTGAAAGAACAGATGGAGATATATATGTCGGTGTTGTTGGTCCTGTTAGAACAGGAAAGTCTACATTTATTAAAAAGTTTATGGAACTTTTGGTTTTGCCTAATATTGATAATGAGTATAAGAGAGAAAGAGCTGTTGACGAGCTTCCACAAAGTGCTGGTGGAAAAACGATTATGACTACTGAGCCAAAGTTTATTCCTAATGAAGCAGTTGAAATTACTCTTACTGATAATGTTAAACTTAAGACGAGATTAGTTGATTGTGTTGGTTATTTGGTTAATAATGCGATTGGTTATTTGGAAGATGATATGCCTAGAATGGTGAAGACTCCTTGGTCAAATGAAGAAATGCCTTTTGAAAGAGCTGCTGAGATTGGAACTAAGAAAGTTATTGAGGAGCATTCTAGTATTGCGATTTTAGTTACGACTGATGGCTCTATTACAGGTATTCCAAGGGAAGATTATGTTGAGCCTGAGGAGAGGGTTGTTCGTGAACTTACTGCTAAGCAAAAACCTTTTGTTATTGTTTTGAATTCAGTTGACCCTAATTCTGAGGAGAGTATTTGTTTAGCTAGAGAACTTGAGGAAAAGTATAAGACTTCTGTTGTTAGATTGAATTGTACAGAAACTTCTTTAGATGATATTAATAATATTTTTTCAAAGATTTTGCTTGAGTTTCCTATTGAGCAAATTAATATTAAATTTCCTAGATGGATTGAAGGATTGGTTGATACTAATGAGATTAAGACAGAATTGTATAGTGAAATAAAAGATTGTTTTTGTAATACAAGAAAGTTGAAGGAGATTAGTGATGATGTAAAGAAATTGCAGATGACACAGGTTATTGATAGAACTACTATTGATAAGATTGATTTGGGGAATGGAAATGTTAATTTGAATGTTTCTCTTAAAGAGGAGTTGTTTTATCAGGTTCTTACAGAGATTACTGGTGAAGAGATTTGTGATGAGGGAAAATTGTTTTCTAAGATTACTGAATTTGCTAAGATTAAGAAGGAATATGATAAACTTGAATATGCTTTACATGAAGTTAGGGAAAAAGGATATGGTATTGTAAATCCTGGTGTTGAGGATTTGATTTTGGAAGAACCTGAGATTATAAAACAGGGTTCTAGGTTTGGTGTTAAGCTTAAAGCTACTGCTCCATCATTGCATTTAATCCAGATTAATACTGAGACTGAGATTTCGCCTATTGTTGGGAGTGAGAAACAGTCTGAGGAACTTGTTAATTATTTGCTTTCTGAGTTCCAAGAAGATAAAAAGAAGATTTGGGAGTCTAATATTTTTGGGAAGAGTGTTCATGAGCTTGTTAATGAGGGACTTCAAAATAAGCTTGCTAAGATGCCAGAGGATGCACAGATGAAGATTCAAGAGACACTTCAGAGAATTGTTAATGAGGGTAGTGGGGGACTTATCTGTATTATCCTTTAGTTTGAAAAATATTAGTTATTTTGCTATGTTAAAAATTAGTTGGAAATCCTAAACGTACTTGTGTACGTCTACGGTTTTCAACTAATTTTTGTCTTGCAAAATAAGCAATCTTTTCCAAACATGATATAAGAAAAGTTAATAATTAGACTTGTTTTTGTTTATAATTACAAATATAATAAATTTATCAGTGATATGAAAAAGGAATTGTGTGATATGAAGTTAAAGAATAAAGTAAAATATGTAGTTTTGGTTGTTTTTATGCTGACTTTATGTGTTTGCAATAGTACAAATGCTGAGGTGAGTGTGCCTGAGATTGCTGATGTTGGTAGCTTTGAGAGTTATGATAGCGGAAGTGATTGGGGTGGTTCATCTAGTTGGGATAGCGGATATGATTATGATTACGATTATGGAAGTAGTTATTCAAGTGGTGGTGGAATTTATATATTTGGAGGAGGTTTTGGTACTTTCTTCATGATATTGATGGTAATTATAATATTAAGTGTGATTTATTATTATAAAAAGAATGGTTCACATGGGAATATGCAACCTAGACCTGATTTTAGCGGAATGAGTGAGGCACAAGTTGAGGCTAAGGTTAAAGCTATTGATCCAATGTTTAATAAAGAGGAGTTTTTATCTCTTGCAAGAAGTGTTTTTGTTAAATTGCAAGAGGCTTGGACTGCAAGAGATTGGTCAGTTATAAGAACGTTTGAATCAAATGAACTTTTTGAACAACATCAAAATCAATTGCAACGTTTTATTGATAATAATCAAATTAATAAGATGGAACAAATTTGTGTTAAGTCTGTATTATTATATTCTTTTGAACAAACTGGTGATAAGGAAGTTTTGAAGGTTACATTGAGTTCTAAGATGATTGATTATATTGTGGATGCTACTACTGATAAGATTTTGAAGGGTGATAGGACTACTATAAGACATAGTACTTATAGATTAACATTTATTAGAAAGGCTGGGGTTAAGACTAAGACTGGTACTAGTGATATTAATACTACAAATTGTCCAAATTGTGGTGCACCAACGCAGATTACGTCTTCAGGTAAATGTGAGTATTGTGGAAGTGTTATTACAACTGGTGAATATAATTGGGTATTGTCTGATTTGACTAAAGTTTATTAATATTTAATAAATATAATATAAAAATAAAGATATTGATAGATAATCAATTTATTTATAATAATAGGAGGAATATTTTATGGGATTAATTAAAGCAACAATTGGAGCAGTAGGAAGTACGCTACATGACCAATGGAAAGAGGCTATAAGATGTGAGGACATGAATAATGAAATACTTATGATGAAAAAAACTACAAAAACAGGTGTTATAACTAAAAATAGTACTATTATAGTTGGACCTGGACAATGTGCTATTATTTATGATAATGGTAAAGTTATTGATGCTACAGCAGAAGAGGGTGTTTATACTTTTGATGAATCTTCTTCACCATCATTTTTCGCAGGACAATTTGGGGCTGTTTTTAAAGAAATGTGGCAACGTTTTACTTATAATGGTGCTACAGCTAAACAACAAGCGGTGTTTTTCTTTAATACTAAAGAGATTATAAATAATAAATTTGGAACGCCAGCACCAATTCCTTTCCAAGATTGGTCTCATCCAATTCCAAATCAAATGACTAATACTATTACACCTTTGAGAGTTGAGATTAAGTGTTTTGGAACATATACTTTTAGAGTGATAAATCCTGCTTTATTTATGGAGAGAATTGCTGGTACATCTGATGTTTATAGAAAAGAACAATTAGTTGAGCAAATGAGATCTGAGGTTATTGCTGTATTTCAAAATGTTACTAATGAGCTTGGAAGTTCTGAGCATAAAGTTCCTGTTTTGGAAATGCCTAGTCAAACTGATGAGATTAAACAAATGATGGATAATCAAGTGTTTGACCAAAATGTTAGAGAGAGAGGACTTGAAATTGTTGGTTTTGCGGTTGAGTCTGTTACTTTGACTGATGATTCTGCTAAGAAGATTGATGATTATGAGTTGAGTTCTAATTCATATATGCAACAGGGTAGAATGGTTGGTGCTTATTCAAATGCTGTTGAAAATGCTGCTAAGAATACATCTGGAAGTATGAATGGATTTATGGGTATTGGTATGATGAATATGGCTTCTAATGGCGTTGTTGGTGGTGCTGCTCAAGGTCCTTGGAATGCTCAGAATTTACAGAATAGCACAATGGATTTGAGTGGAGAGCAAAATGCTCCTAAATCAGAAGGTGTTGTTACATCAGAAGTAAAGAAAACATGGAAATGTGAATGCGGACATGAGAATGAGGGAAATGCTAAATTTTGTAATGAATGTGGTAAACCTAAGAAAACAAGCGGAGTCTGTGCAAAATGTGGAAAAGTTAACCCTGAAGGGTCAAAATTCTGCAATGATTGTGGAGAGAAACTATAAAGGATTTGCAAAACATTATTATATCACAAACGGTTTGCATAAATAAGCGAAGAGGCTGATTTTACTTGAAAAGCAGAACATTTTTTGATAAAATAATAGGGATTTTATTGGAAAGTGAATTATGATATGGATATTAAGAAGAATCAAGTGTATGAAGTAGAGATTTTAGATAATGGATTTAAAGGTGAAGGTATTGCTAAAATTGATGGTTTTACGGTGTTTATACCTAATGCAATTAAGGGTGAAAAGGTAGAAATAAAGATTTTGAAGGTTTTGAGTTCGTATGCTTTTGCTAAGATTGAGAGATTCTTAGAGGTGTCTGAGAACAGACGTGATGAGGATTGTGAGACTTATTCTAAATGTGGTGGTTGCGTTATGCGTCATATTGACTATAATGCGACTTTAGATATGAAGAGAAATAGTGTTATTAGTACTTTGAATAAGCAGGGATTTAATGATGTTGTTGTGAATGACACGATTGGAATGGAAAATCCTTTGTATTATAGGAATAAATTACAGTATCCATTAGGCAAAGATGCTGATGGAAAGCCTGTTATGGGGGTTTTTGCGGAGAGAACTCATAGGGTTGTTCCTACAGAACATTGTTATATTCAGAATGAAAGGCTTCAAGAGATTGCGAATGGGATTTTTGATTTTATTAAGAAGAATGATATTCCTGTTTATGATGAGGTTAATTTGTCTGGTGAGATTAGGCATTTGGTTTTGAGAGTGGGTGTTAAGACTGGCGAGGTTATGGTAGTTATTGTTTCTAATGAGAAGAAGATAACTAAGGAACTGGAGCTAGTTCAGTATATTGCAGATAATTTCCCAAATGTTAAGACTGTTGTTAAAAATATTAATATGAAAGATACAAATGTTATTTTGGGAAGAGAGAATGTGGTTTTACTTGGCGATGGATTTATTTATGATGAGTTGCTAGGGTTTAGGTTTAAGATTTCGCCAATGTCTTTTTATCAAGTTAATCCATACCAGACGGAGAAGTTGTATTCTAAGGCAATAGAGTATGCGGGGGTTTCAGGTGATGAGACGGTTTTTGATTTGTATTGTGGGATTGGTACTATTGGGATTTGTGCTTCAAAGAATGTGAAGAAGTTGTATGGTATTGAGACTGTGTCTGAGGCGATTGAGGATGCTAAGAGAAATGCGAAAGAGAATGGTATTGAAAATGCTGAGTTTTTTGTGGGGGATGTTGAGAAGGCTTTGCCAGAGTTTATTGCTGAAAGAGGTATTTGTGCAGATGTGATTTTTGTGGATCCTCCGAGAAAGGGCTGTGATAGGTCTGCGATTGAGACAATTTTGGAGATTGAGCCTAAGAGGATTGTGTATATTAGTTGTAATCCTGCTACTTTGGCGAGGGATTTGAGACTATTTGATGAGAAGTATGTGGTTAGAGAGGTTACGCCTGTGGATATGTTTCCTTTCACGCGGACACGTGGAGTGTTGCTCGGTGCTACAACTAAAGCAAGACATATAATACTTGAAGATGTAATATTTACAAATGAATAATATAGTATGGAGGAAATTTTATGGAAATTGATTTTAACAAATTAGAAGTAGGAACAGTACTTGAAAGAAATATTATAGGAAAAGATGGTACACTTGTTTTAAGTAAAGGAACTAAAATAACAAGTGAAAATTTACAACGCTTGAGAAATTTTAGAAGTAGAATAAGTTATGATGGGGAAGAACCACAAAAATCACTTACAGTTGTTGAAGAAGTTAAAGAAACTGTTGATGAAACTTTTAGAAAAGAGATAGAAGGAAATATAGATGAATTTATGAGCCATCCAACAGAAACTCAAGCGAAAAAAATTAAAGAAGATGCTAGAATGATAGTTGAGAAAACTCAAAGAGGTGGTGAACCACAATTCGATTTAGAAGATTATTTGAGTACAAAAAATGATACAACATCTCATGCTGTTAGAGTTGCTTGTTTTTCAATATTACTTGCTCAATTTTATAATGATACTGTACAAGATAAAGATAATAGTGCTTTAGTAAATTTAAATGATATTGCTACAGCTGCTTTATTACAAGATGTAGGAAGTATATATAAAGATCCTAAAAAATTAGGAGAACTTACAGAAGTACCAAAATCAAAAGGAATGGAAGAACTTTTTCCAGGAATTAAAGAAACACCACTTGATTATTATGATGAAAACTATTCTTCAATTTATTCTTTTTCAGCAGTAGCAAAGTTAGATAGTATAAGCAATTCAGCTAAATTAATGATATTGTTAGCTGGAGAGACAGAAAAAGGAGATGGACCACTAAAAATGCCTGAGGTTATTAGCAGAAAAAGAAATGGTATATTATATGGAGCAAAAATTATTAGAGTATGCAGTATATATGATGATGCTATGAAACATGCAATTCAGAGTGATACATCTTTAGAAGATGTAGTTTCAGAGATTGGACAATATGCAATAAATGGCGATATTAGCGAGGAAATAAAAGAATTATTAATAAATAAAGTGAAATTATATCCACATAATACTAGGGTTTTACTATCAAATGGACAAATAGCAACAGTGGAAGAGTGTCGTGTAGGACATTATGATTCATATAAGCCAGTTGTATGTACATGTGGAATTCCAAGAAAAAGAATAGATTTAAAAGAAAGTATAACTACTACTATAAAATCAATTGTAAGTAAGGAAAGATTTAATGGAATATTAGAACAACAAATTGCGCATATGAAAGACGAAGCTACAGGGCGTTAGAAGAAAAAAGGATAGTATTGATAGGAATTGTATTATGATAAAGGACAAAAAAGTAATCATATTTGATATGGATGGAACATTAATTGATTCAATAGGAATATGGAACGAAATAGATAACGAATTAATAAAAACAATAGGTGATGGCGGAATTGATAATGTAGATATAGGAAAGCAAAGAGACGAAAAATTGAAAGAATATAGCAAATGTGAAGATGCTTATTTGGAGTATTGTGGTTTTCTAAAAGAAAAATATAATTCTAAAATGTCTAAAGAAGAAATAAAAAAACTAAGATATGAAATAGCAGATAATTATTTAAGAACAATAATTGATTATAAACCAAATGCTGAAAAAGTATTAAAATATCTAAAACAAAAGGGATTTATATTAGTTATTGCGAGTACAACAAATGACCATACAATAGAAAACTATAAGAAAGATAATCAAAATATAATAAATAAGGCAAATATTGAAGATATATTTTCATTAGTATATTCAAAAGGGGCAGTTAGGGAATTAAAACCTAATCCAGAAATACATTATAAAATATTAAAAGAATTAAATGTAGATAAAGAAGATTGTTTAATAATAGAAGATTCTCTTATAGGAGTAGAAGCAGCAAATAATGCGGATATAGAAGTAGCGGTAATGAATGATAAATATTCAGACTGTAACAGGGAAGAAATTAATAAATTATCACAATATCAATTTAAAGATTATAACGAAATGTTAAATTATATTAAAAACGAATTGGAAGATAACTAATGAAGGGAATTTCTCCAATAAAGTCCATTTGGAAATTGGTTTAGTTGTTTACAAGACTTTATAGAAATAGTAGAAATGTGAGGAAAGTATAAAATGCAGAAAAATTATAAAAGAATGCAACATAATGAATTCTTACAACATATAGATAAAATCTGTAATCAGTTAGGAAGATATATTCAAGATAATGGAATTAAAATAGATTATATATGTCCTGTTTTAAGAAGTGGTGTGGTACCAGCAGTATATATTTCTAATAAATTAAATATTGTAAAGTTTTTGCCTATACAAGTTAAACATATAGCTTATAAAAATGGAGAAAATAAGATTGAAATGATTTTTAATCCATTTGGTTCAATAGAAATAAATAAAAAAGAACCAGTATTTTTAATAGTGGAAGCGATGCACAGCACAGGGACGAGTGTAGAGATATGTATAAATGAAATAAAAAATAGATATAAAGATGCAAAAATATTATATGTTTGCTTGACAAAACAATATGGTAGTAGAGGTTTTGAAAATATAGTTGAGTATGAAGATACAGCATTTTATTATAATGGCAATAATGAATTTAGTAAAGAAAAATGTGAAGAGCTAAATGTACAATATTTTTATCCATTATTTCCTTGGGAAAATCTAAAAATGGAACTGGAACATCCAGACGATTTGGAAGAAAATATATTTTTTTAGGATGGAGAAAAGTATGTTAAAAGCATATAGTATATTTAAAGATTTAGATAAAAATGCATGTGAAATATTGAGAAATAATGGAATACAATTAGAGTTGTCTGATTGTGAAGAAAGACCTAATAAGGAAGAGATAATAAGATTATTAAATGACTATGATATTTTGATAATAGGTGTTAGGGAGAAATTAACAGAAGATATGCTAAAAATGATAAACAATAAGAAAATAATAGCGACTTTATCGATAGGAATAGATCATATAGATAATAGTTTCTTTGAATCAGATTTAATTAAAGTTATTAATTGTAAAACATCAAATGTAATATCAGTAGCAGAGCATATTTTTGCTTTGATATTAGGGCTAAAGAAGAGAATTGTAGAAGCAAATGAAATTTCCATTAAAGGTGGAACGAAAAGAGATTTGTCAGCAAGAAGTAATGATATAAGCAATAGTTCAATAGGAATAATAGGGGCAGGAAAAATATCACGCGAAGTAATAAAAATAGCAAAAGTATTTAATATGAGAATTTACTGTAATACATTAAATCCAGAAAAACATCAAGATTTATTAAAAGAAGGAGTAGAATTTGTAGATTTAGACAAATTACTTAATATTTCAGATATTGTAACTGTAAATATTCCACTAAATGAGGAGAGTAAAAACTTAATATCAAAAAATAAAATTAGATTAATGAAAAAAACAGCTACTTTTATAAATACATCAAGAGCTGAAATAGTAGATATGGAAGAATTGATAAAATATGCAGATGAAAATGATACTTTTAATGTAGGACTAGATATTGATGTAGAAAATTATAAAGAGATGTTGAGAACAAAAAGAAATAATGTAATAGTTACACCGCATATAGCGGGAGTAACAAAGGAAGCAATAGAAAGAATGGATGTTGAACTTGCAAATAATATAATAGAATATTTGAGAGAAAATTAGAGGTATTAGAAAGATGAATATTGATGTTAAAAGAGTAAAGATTATTGTAACTGTACCGCTTGAAAATAGTGAAGATGTAAGAAATGCGATTTGTAATGAAGGAGCAGGAATTATAGGAAACTATACATATTGTACTATATCTACAAAGTGTATAGGAACTTTTAAGCCTTCAGATATTGCTAACCCATATATTGGAGAAAAAAATAAATTAGAATTTGTAAAAGAAGAAAAATTGGAAGCAAGGTGTGATATTAGTATAGTTAAAAGAGTCCTAAAAAGATTAAGAGAGATTCATCCTTATGAAGAGCCAGCAATTGATATAATTCCATTAATTGATGAAGATGATTTATAATAGGAATACAAAGAGGTTTCCGACAAGTAAATAGAAAGTATGTGTGTGAAAGCGTCTGAAAAGATGCTTTCTTTTTTTGGCACTTTGTGATAGAATGCAATAAAAATAATAGGAGCGTGTAATGATAAGGAATATAATATTTGATATTGGTGGAGTGTTACTTGATTATAATCCTAAAACATATTTAGATAAGTTAGACATAAAAGAAAGTAGAAGAAAGAAATTAAATGATGTAATATTTCATGATCAAAGATGGAAAGATTGTTTAAATGGATTTATATCTAATAGTGAATTGATAGAACAATTAGTAAGGGAAAATTTAGAATATAAAAATGAGATAGAACTTATACTTAGCAAGGATAGCTTGAAATATATGTTACCACCAAAACAAGAGGTGATAGAATATTATAAAAGTTTAAAACGAAAGGGATATAAGATTTTTTTGTGCTCCAATATAACAAAGGATACTTATAATTATGTTAAAGATAATTTTGAAATAATACAAATAGCTGATGGTGGTGTGTTTTCTTGTTTTGAGAATATAAGTAAGCCTAATTCTGAAATTTATTATAGATTAATTGAAAAATATAATTTAGAAATAGAAAAGTCAATTCTAATAGATGATACTAAAAGAAATGTAATAAGTGCTAATGATATTGGATTAAGGGGTATATTATTTAATAATATCGAAGATATTAAGAAAATTTTGGAGTGAAAATGGAGAATTAATAATGGAAGATGATATAAACATAGAATTT
The DNA here is from genome assembly GCA_948465565.1 of uncultured Clostridium sp. Taxonomy (GTDB): domain Bacteria; phylum Bacillota; class Clostridia; order TANB77; family CAG-508; genus UMGS1994. The sequence goes on along the minus strand of CAOJXR010000001.1, from coordinate 547,831 downwards.
TTAACACCAAGTCAATATAAAAAAAGCAGGATAGAATTATATGAGGAAGAACCAGAGCTAGAGAATAGTTTTGTAAAATGGGTGAGTATAATCCACCAAATGGAGTTTTTCAAGAACTTAATAATTTTCATTCAATAATGATGGTTTGTAAAATATAAGAATAGTATATAGAAAATTAAGAAGAAATAAAAATGATGGGAGATGAGTTAGATGGAAAGTCAAATATCATTAGAACAAATTAAAGAATTTGAAGAGATTTATAATTCAGATAAAACAAATAAAATGATTGAAAATGCAATAACAAAGAATGGTTTAGAAAATGCTTGTATAAATAGAGATGTTATAATAGATAATCAGCCAGTTTTTAATATAGAGTTACCTGAGAGTAGGAGGTATGACCAACAGGATAGCTATAAATGTTGGATATATGCTGGGTTGAATTTGATAAAACATAATGTAGCTAAAAATTTGAATATGAATGTTATGGATTTGGAGTTATCTAATAATCAAATTGCATTTTTTGATAAGTTAGAGAAGTCAAATAATGTTTATGAAAATATAATAAATGCAGAAGATATGGATTTTGATTTTATTCATAGGGAAAGCATGGTAAAATTTTGTGTTTCTGAAGGTGGATATTGGGAGTGGTTTGTTGCTATTGTAAATAAATATGGAATACTTCCATATTCTTATAATCCCAATGCAGTTGAAAGTACAAACTATGAAAAAATAGAGTATTTATATACTGAAAAAGTAAAAAAGGATATTATTGAATTACTGGACTTGAAGAGAAAGGGTTCAAATATAAATTTATTGAGGAATGAAAAGAATAGATTTTTACAAGAAAATTATATTTTGTTATGTAAGATATTAGGAGAACCTGTAACAGAATTTAATTATGAATATAAAGATAAGAAGGGTGAGTATAAAAGGCTTGAGAAATTAACTCCGATTAAATTTAAAGATAGATTTTTAGATTTAAAATTGGATGATTTTGTTACTATAGGAAATGTGCCTATGTATAATAGAGAATACTATAAAGTATATAAGAAGAAATATTTAGGAAATTTATATCAAAATTCTTATGTTGAATATTTGAATTTACCTATTGATGAGTTGAAAGAATTGACGATAAATCAGTTAAAAGATAATGTTCCAGTATATATGGGAGCACATATTTTAAAGTTTAGGGATAAGCAATCAGGAGTATTAGATACAAGGTTATATAATTATGAAGATACATTGAGTTTTAGAAAATTGTCAAAAGAGGAAGCATTAAATTTGCATGATATAAGTATGCACCATGTTATGACTTTTACAGGGGTGAACTTAATAGATGGTGAGCCTCAAAGATGGAAGATAGAGGACAGCTATGGAGATAAAGAGAAAGTAAATGGATATTATGTAATGAATGATAATTTCTTTGATGAGTTTGTGCTAAGTGTTGTCATAAACAAAAAGTATTTGACAGATGAACAATTGAAATTGCTTGAACAAGAGCCAATTGAATTTAAAGGAGAAGATCCGTTTTAATATATGATAGAGGTGGAGAATTTTATATGAATATTATAGAGATTTATTGAAATATAGGGTAAAGAATGGATTTCTGAGGGAAAATAAATTTTATACAAGAGGGCTATGAATAAAATTTTTAAATAAAAGAAAGGTGTTGATTAATTATGAAGATTACAAAATTTCCGCAGTCATGTTTATTGATAGAAAGTGAGGGAAAGAAGATACTTGTTGATCCAGGTAATTTGAAATATAAGGATGAGTATTTTGATATTTGGAATAGTGTTGATGTTATATTGATAACACATAAGCATCCAGATCATTGCAATGTAGAGGTGCTAGAGAAGTTGAACAAGGATATTAGTATTTATTCTACTAAGGAAGTTGCAGATACTTATACAGGTTTGAATATAAATATAGTTAAAGACGATGATGTTTTAGAGTTTGGAAATGTTAAAGTGGAGGTTGTGCATGCTGTACATGGATATCAACCATTATTAAGAGGTGATAAAGAAATACATGAGAATGTTGGATATATTATAGATGATGGGGAAACGAGATTGTATACAACAAGTGATACTATTTGTTTTAAGAATGATTATAAGGTAGATATTTTATGCGTTCCAGTAACTGGACATGGAGTGACTATGTCAGCTTTTGAGGCTGCTTTATATGCGAAGGAAGTGGGAGCCGTTTTGACAATTCCAATTCATATGGATAATCCAATGTTTCCACCAGATTTTGAGTTTATTGAGAAGATGTTTGGAAAGTATGAAGTGGAATATGAGATATTAGAGAATGGAGAAAGTATTGAGATAGAGTAAAATAGAGAAATTAGAGTAAGGAGCTTTAGTTAATGATAAAAAATGTAATATTTGATTTCGGGAATGTCATAGGTGAATGGAATGAAGATAAAATTGCAGCTAATTATGCGGAGAATAATGAGGAAAAAGAGATATTAAAGAAAGTAATTTTTAAATCCGATGAATGGTTAAAATTAGATAGTGGGGTTTTGACTTATCAAGAGGCTATTCCTACATTTAAAGAAAAATTGCCAGACAATTTGAAGGAAAAAGTAGAAGAAATAATGAGTACATGGCGTGAAAAAATGTCTATAAATAAAGATATTTGCGGATTGATAAAAAGATTAAAAGAGCATGATTATAAAGTGTATTTGTTATCGAATGCGCATGTTCCAATGTATGAATATGTTAAAAATTTGGAAATAGGGAAATGTTTTGATGGAATTTTAATATCTGCAATAGAGAAAATGATGAAACCAAATGAAGAAATTTATTATAGGTTATTTGAAATGTTTGGGTTACTTCCTGAAGAATGCTTTTTTATAGATGATAACGAAAAAAATATAATTTCTAGTAGAAAATGTGGTATGAATGGACATATTTTTGATATGAATGATTTTCAGAGTTTGTTAGATGATATGAAGAAGAATGGTGTAGAGATTTAAAGTAAGGAGAGTAGTAGGATGAGTAGAATTGAGAGAATAAATAAGCCTGTTATATTAAAATTCGAAGATAGGGAGATTTATTTGCCAAATGAACTTATAGATAGTATAAATATATTTTGGAAAAATGCTATAAAAGATAATTCTAATTTGTATAATGGAGAGGATTTTGTTGTAGGGAAAGTAAATGAAACACAGGATAATATTGAGATGACTGTTGTTAAATCAAATTATGCTCATTACTTATATGATGAAAGAGTGGGAATTAAAGAAGGAAAGTATAGGTGTTGTTCTCCTTGGGGTGGAATTTTATTATTAACAAGTGATAATTATTTTGTAGTAGGTGAGATGGATGAAACGACTTCTATTCCATATGGTTTACAAATATCAGGTGGTGGACTAGATATTGCTGATATTGAAAATGGAATAGGTGATATGAATTCTACTATAAAGAGAGAGTTAAAGGAAGAATTGAATCTTGATTTGAATGATATAGATTACAAAATTGAGTTTATAGAATATCCTAGTGAAAAAAGGAATGCGTATGGATTTTTGGCAATTGGGAAGATAAATAAGACTAAAGATGAATTGAAACAGCATTTTAAAGAGTATAAGGATTATTTGATCAGAAATAAATTAGAAGTAGAATTTGGTAGATTGATTTTTCTTAAGAAGGAAAATGCGTTACAGGAGTTGGACGATTTACCTAATTTTAAAAGACCATATTTAAGGGATTTGATAATGGAAGCTATGAACTATTAATTACATGGGAGAATAATTATGAATAAGAAATATATTGCTATAACTTTAATATGCACAGCTATATCTATAATATCTGGAATTATTGCTAGAGATTTAATAATTGGTGGAACGATATTGGTTACTGGGCTGTTATGTGCATATTTTGCAAGTGAAGGAAAAAGAGTAAACTATATTTTAGGATTAATAAATTATATTTTAATGGGGTATGTATCATTTAAAAATAATTTATTCGGTATATTTTTCTTTTATATATTTATATTTTCACCATTACAGATTCATGGTTATATATCTTGGAAAAAGAATTTAGATAGTAACGAAAATGTTAAGGTGAGAGAATTTAACTTAAAGAATTCTATAATAATTACTTTGTCATGTATTGTAGGTAGTTTTGCTTTAGGGTATTTTTTGAGTCTTATTCCAGGGCAAAGATTGGCCATTATGGATGCTAGTTCAAATTGTATAAATTTATGTGGAGTTATTTTAATGATTTTGCGTTTCAAAGAGGCTTGGTGGTTATGGTTGGCTAATAATATTATTGATTTGATAATATGGATTATAACAACAATGAATAATGGAACTGGTTCAATAATGATGTTGCTAGTGTCTATTGGATATTTACTGATAAATATTTATGGTGTAATAAAGTGGAATATTGATGCTAAAAAGAATAATATAAGTTAATATAAAAATCTCTGGTAGGAGTTAAACTTGCCAGAGATTTTTTATGTTATAAGTAAAGTTTGCTACTTTTTCAAATGCACTTCTTAAATATGATTAACATAATATATAATAGTAAATTTATAGACTTTTACTAAATACGATATTGAGTAGTATAGGGAAAAAGGAGGAAGTTTATGAGCAAAATATTAGAAGTAAAAGATATAAGCAAAAAATATCAAGGAAAAGAAAGCGAAATTTTGGCATTGAAAGATGTTAATTTTGAAATACAAGAGGGGGAGTTTGTAAGTATAATTGGACCAAGTGGATGTGGTAAATCTACTCTTCTTTCAATAATTGCAGGATTGGAGGATAAGTCAGGAGGGGAAATCTACATAGAGAATGAAAAAGTAGTAGGGATTTCAGATAAGATAGGTTATATGTTACAACGAGATTGTTTGCTTGAATGGAAAACAATATTCGATAATACTGTACTTGGATTGGAAATAAAAAAAGAATTAACAAAGGAAAATATAGAGTATGTAGAGAGTTTGCTTAAGAAGTATGGTTTGTATGAGTTTAAAAATAAATATCCAAGTGAACTTTCAGGTGGGATGAAGCAAAGGGCTTCTTTAATTAGAACTTTGGCTACAAACCCTAAGATACTTTTATTAGACGAGGCTTTTTCTGCTTTAGATTATCAAACAAGAATAATGGTGACAAATGATATATATCAAATTTTGAAAAAGGAAAATATAACAGCGTTGATGGTGACACATGATATTTCTGAGGCTATAAGTATGTCTGATAGAGTGATTGTTTTGACTAAAAGACCTGGAATGATAAAAGATATACATGAAATAAATTTTAAAATAGAAAATAGAAATCCAATCAATTGTAGAGAGCAAACTGAGTTTACTGGCTACTTTAATACTCTATGGAAGGAGCTTAAGGTAGATGAATGATAAAATAATTTCTGTAGAAAGAAAAAAGTATTTAAAAACAATAAGAAAAAATAAGTTTTTAGTTTTATTTACACAAGTATTTATTTTAGTGGCTTTTTTGGGAGTATGGGAAATACTTGCAAAACAAGGGATAATAGATAGCTTTATAATGAGTCAACCAAGCAGAATAGTAAAGACATTTATGAATTTATCTTCAAATGATTTAGTGGAGCATATTCTTGTTACAACATATGAAACAGTTATTGGATTTTTATTGGGAACAAGTTTAGGAGTTTTTATTGCAATAATATTATGGTGGTCAAAATTTTTGGCGAAAGTGTTTGATCCATATTTAGTTGTATTAAATAGTTTACCAAAGGTTGCGCTTCGGACCGATTATTATTATATGGGTTGGTGCGGGGACATCGGCGATTGTAACAATGGGGGTTTTGATTTCTTTGATTGTTACAGTTTTGGAAAATTTGAATGGATTTTTAGAAACTGATAAAGATTTAATAAAAATGGCAAGAACTTTTAATGCTAATAAGTTTCAAATATTGACTAAAATAGTTATTCCTGCTAATATTAGTACTTTTGTAAATTCTTTAAAAGTTAATATAGGATTGTCTTTAGTTGGTGTAATATCAGGTGAGTTTTTGGTGTCAAAAGCTGGACTTGGATATTTGATTGTGTATGGGGGTCAAGTTTTTAAACTTGATTTGGTTATGACAAGTGTAATTATACTTGGAATTCTTGCAGGTGTTATGTATGGTGCGATTTTGCTATTAGAAAAGTTTGTACTAAAACATAGAGCGAGTTAAAATTTTCACATTTTTCAAAGATGATTAATAGTATATTTTATAAAATGTTTCATATGCATTTTAAATATTATTATGCATAGAAAAGATTAAGGAGGTATAAATTGAAAAAGAAAATATTACTTACTTTGGCAATAGTAGCTTTAGTTGTTGTAATTGGGATTGTTGTTGTAATTAGACGACCTGGCTTAAGTGATGACGGATTGAAAACAATTAATGTAAGCGAGGTAACGAGGTCTGTATTTTATTCTCCACAATATGTAGCGATTCATGAAGGATTTTTTGAGAAGAATGGAATTAAAATTGAACTTACAACAGGGCAAGGGGCGGATGCTGTTATGACATCAGTTCTTGCAAATCAGGTTGATATTGGATTTGCGGGACCAGAGGCTTCAATATATGTGTATAATGAAGGAAAAGATGACCATACACAAGTATTTGCTCAATTAACCAAAAGGGATGGTTCATTTTTAGTGTCTAAAGAGAATACAGACAATTTTAGCTGGAATGACTTGAAGGGGAAAACTGTTATACCTGGTAGAAGAGGTGGAGTTCCATATATGACTTTTGAGTATGTTTTGAAGAAGAATGGAATAAATCCAAATACTGATTTGGTGCTTGATGATAGCATTAAGTTTGATTTGATGGCTGGTGCTTTTAGCAGTGGAAATGCTGAATATGTTACACTATTTGAACCAACGGCTTCAATGACTGAAATGCAGGGAAAAGGTTATGTTGTGGCATCTGTTGGAGAGGCGTCAGGAGAGATTCCATATACAGCTTATTTTGCTAAGAAGAGTTATATTAATAAAAATGAAGATATAGTTCAGGGATTTACGAATGCAATATATGAAGGGCAACAATGGGTGAAGGAGCATACGGCTAGAGAAATAGCTGAGAGTGTACAGGAGTTTTTCCCAGGTACAGATTTGGATACTCTTGAGGCGGCTATTCAAAGTTATAAAGATATAGACGCTTGGAATGATACTCCTATATTGACACAAGAAAGTTTTGAAAGATTAGAAGATGTAATGACGGAAGCTGGGGAACTTGAAAAACAAGTGCCTTATGATAAGTTGATAAATAATACTTATGCGGAAAAGGCTATAGAGAAATAAATTGAATATAAATGGAGTAATAGTAGGAGTTACAGAGATCAAAAATATAGTAATAGAAATTAGTGATTTTATAATTAATATGGAACTGGCTAGAGATTATGGTAATAATCTTTGGCTAGTTTTGTTTTATGTTGAGGGGAATGTAAGATAAGAGAAATAATGAGATAAATTGCTTTATTTTTGGTATAAGTTATGATAAAATTGACGCAGATTCTTATTGGGAGAAGTGAATTGATATGAAGGATTTAATGAGAAGTAATATATATGATGTGGATGAGACAATTATTGTAGTAGGTAGTTGCTTGAAAAATATGCAACCTCAGGGTTTTGAGAAAGTTAAGGAGCTATCAGAGAACATATATGAACTATGTTTAGAAGAAACTCATATAAATATGGCTATAACTAAGATTGGTGGTATGATTAGAACGGGTAAAGTAAAAAGAATAATATTTGCGACAGTTGATAAATCTCCACATTGTGTGCAGGTTCATTATATAAGAAATGAACTTGAGAAGATGATGGATTTAAAAAATGTTACAATTGAAAATTATGTGGTTGTTGATAATGAGTTAGTGGAAATAGATAATGATATAATATCTATGTCAAAGGCTTTGGCAAAATTAAAGAAGAGTATGTAGAAAGAGTATGGATGGCAGATGGATGATATAATAGAAGATTTGTTTAAAATATATTTGGCTAATATAGATAGTTATAATTCAAAAATTCATCAAACAATAAATGATAAATATACGATTATTGATAAAGCTATGATTGTTACATATTTGTTTGTGAAGATTATAGAAGATAGAAATGAAAAGAATCAAGAAGTTACAGAGGTATTATCAAATTACTTATTGAAACAAAGTATATATAGTGAAACTGGTAACTTAGAGTTTGAAATTGCTGATAAGTCAAAAATAAAACTTTATCATGATATACTTAATAAGTTGATATTAGAGAAATTTGAATATAAAAATAGACTCATGAAGAAGTTAAAGTATAACTATAAGGATATTGAATTAAATAAATATAGTGAACTTTTAGTGTTTTTAGAAGATATTGCTGAATTTACTATTTTCCAAAAAATGATTTTGAGAGGTAATCAAGAATGTGTTTCTATTTTTGAGATTACTAAAAATAAAATTATTAATCAAGTAATTGAGAGTGATGATTACTTTTATAAAGAGAAAAAAGAAATTGTTAGATTGATAATTGATGGTAAATTTAATGAAAGTCAATATGGAAATTTGGTTTATGTTGTTTTGAATTTAAAAGATGTGTATAGATATTCGCAAATTACAACTCAACTTCCAGATAATGTACTTTTTCATCAATATATGGTTGCAACAATGAGTTTATTAATTGCAGAATATAGTAACAGAGAACTAGGTGAGAATATTGATGTATATGATATTTTAGTTAAGTCTATGTTTCATGATTTTGCGGAATATAAAGGAACAGAGATAATAACACAATTTAAAAATTATAATGATATAACAATAAAAATGTTTGCTGAGATTGAAGAAAATGATGAAAGAGAGCTAGAAGGAAAAATTGGTACGAATTTATATAATATTATAGTAAATTTTACACAAGGTGCAGGAGGTTATATAGTAGAAGCTATTGATAAGTTAACAAGTATTATGAAATTATGGATTGAAGTGAGATATTTTCATAATTATACTTTTGTAAAAACGGTTAATTCAATTTATCAAGATAGGTTTAAAAGATTTTTGAAGATCAACAATGTTGATGGAATAAAAAATAAATCTTTTTATTTGGACTTTATAAGAGAATATTATGTTTATATTAAGGAACGTTTATTGGAGTTTGATATAGATTGTTCTTTGATGTATTTTACTGAGAAAGAAATAGAGGAGTTTAGAGCGGAAATTAAATTGCTTAAGAGCAAGCCAGAGGCTTTTTTGAAATAGGGATATTTAATGATTTGAATTTTTAGGAATAGGAGAAATAGTGTGAAAAATGTAAGAAAAGCTGTTAGGTGTTATTTGATAAAAGATGGGAAGGTTGTTGTTACAAAATATAATGAAGGGCAACCGACGGAAGGATATTATGATATTCCAGGAGGTAAGATTGAATATGGTGAGACTGCTGAGCAAGCTGCTATAAGGGAAATGGAAGAAGAGACTGGAATTGTTGTTAAAAATTTAAAACATAGAGGAAGATTTATTGCTGATAATCCAAATAAAATATTTGATTTCGAGGTGTTTTTGACGGCAGATTTTGAGGGAGAACCACAGGATTTTGCGGAAAATACATCGGAATGGATTGAGATTGAGGAATTATTAAAAAAGGAAAAGATTTTTTCTAATATTATGCTTTTGGATAAGTTTTTTATTAATGGATTAGTTGATGAAAGGGCTTGTTTTGAGATGTATGTTAGACTAGATGATGATGGAAAAATTTTAGAAGTAAAATATAATTTGGAGGAAAAATAAATGGAAAATTATTTTATAATACATGGGTCTTTCGGGAGTCCATTTGGAAATTGGTTTAGTTGGTTACATGATTTTATAGAGGATGATGGAAAACAAGTATATGTACCAGATTTTCCTATTGGAGTTGGATATCAAAATTATGAGAATTGGAGTAGATTATTAAAGGTTTATTTGGATTTGGGTTTAATAAATGAGAATACTACAATAATAGCTCATAGTATTGCGCCTGTGTTTGTGTCAAAATTTTTGACACAGAATAAAGTTAAGGTTAAGAAGTTGATTTTTGTTTGTGGTTTTAATAATTATTTTGGAATAAATGATGAATATGATGAAGTAAATGGAACAATGTATTTTGATAATTTGGAAGAAGTAAAACAATATGCTGATGAAATTATTTGTTTCTACTCAGATAATGACCCATATGTTAAGTATGAGGTGGAAAAAGAGTTTGCAAATACAATTACTACAGAGCAAATCTTGATGCCAGGAGCGGGTCATATAAATAGTGAGAGTGGATATGACACTTTTGAGGATATAGTTAGTTATTTGTAGTGAAGTTATTATGACATGGAGATGATTGATAAATGAAGTGTATAGGAAATAAAGAGGAAAACATTGAATATAGAAAAAGACCTGGTGCATATGTAATTATTACAAATGGAAATGATGACAAGGTTGGAATTGTAGATAAAGGTGGACAGTATTTTTATTTAGGTGGTGGAATAGAAATAGGGGAAACACAACTTGAGGCTTTGAAAAGAGAATTGATTGAAGAGGCAGGATATTCTATAAAGAATATTAAAAAGTTTGAAGATATTGATTCGTATATATTTTCTGAGAATAGAGGATATTTAGAGATACTTGCAAATGTGTATACTGCTGAGTTTGATAAAAAGATTACTGAACCAATTGAGAAAGATCATAATGTCATTTGGGTTGAGCCAGAGGAGTATGCTGGGAAGATGTATAGGGAATGGCAAAGATATATTATGCAGAGGTTTATTGAAAAAAGAGGCGTGTAAATATATGGAGGAATATAGGAAATGATTATGTTTGATTGTGATTATTTAGAGGGTGCTTGCCCAGAGATATTGAGGAAAATAGAAGAAACAAATTGTGAGCAGACACTTGGATATGGTATGGATGATTATTGTGATTCTGCAAGAGAAAAAATAAGGAGCATATGCAAATGTCCAGAGGCTGAGGTGCAATTTTTAGTTGGTGGTACACAGGCAAATATGATAGTAATAACTTCAATTTTGAAGTCTTATCAAGGTGTTATTTCTTTGAATGATGGACATATAAATGTTCATGAAACTGGTTCGATAGAGGCAACTGGACATAAAGTATTGGCTATTGATAGTACTAATGGAAAGTTAACTGGTGAGCAAGTTAGAGAGATTTATAGGGAACATTATGAGGAAGATGGAAGAGAGCACACAGTGCAGCCAGGAATGGTGTATATTACATATCCAACTGAAAGAGGAGTAATATATAAAAGAAAAGAATTAGAGGAATTATATGAGGCATGTAAAGAATGTGATTTGCCTCTTTATATTGATGGAGCAAGATTGGGATATGGGCTAATGTCACCTGAATGTGATATGGATATTTCTGATATTGCGAAAAATTGTGATGCTTTTTATATTGGAGGAACTAAGGTTGGAGCGTTGTTTGGTGAAGCGGTTGTAATTACAAATGATAAACTTAAAAAAGATTTTAGATACCATATTAAGCAACGTGGTGGATTGCTTGCAAAAGGTAGATTATTGGGAATACAATTCGATACTTTATTTGAGAATAATTTGTATTTTAAGATTTCAAAACATGCAATTGATTTGGCTATGAGAATTAAGAAGGCTTTTGGTGATAATGGGTATAGTTTTTTATATGAGTCGTATACTAATCAGCAGTTTCCAATAATGCCTAATGATATATTAGAGAAATTATCAGAAAAGTATTCATTTGATGTATGGAAGAAGATTGATGAGAATAATACTGCTGTTAGAGTTTGTACTAGTTGGGCGACTAAGGAAGAAAATGTTGACGAATTGATTAGTGATATAGAAAAAATTTAAAATGGGGTGTTTATGGAAAAAATAGTTATGCTAGGAACTGGCAATGGTGGTACGTTAGATTTGTATAATACATGTTTTGTTATACAAAACGAGAGTGATAATTTTTTAATAGATACAGGTGGAAGTATTGATATTGTTAAGAGATTAGGAAAAATTGATATTGATATAAAAGATATCAAACATATTTTTATTTCTCATAGTCATACTGACCATATATTGGGACTTATATGGATGTTTAAGAGGATTGGAAGAGCAGCAATAAGTGGTAAAATTGAAGAAAAGATAAATATTTATTGTAATGATGTTGTATATGAGGCGATAATTGGAGTTTCTAAATATATTTTACCAGAGAAGTTGATTAATGGAGTATTAGATGTAGTTGATTTTCATATTTTAGAGGATAATGAACAACTGGAGATAAATGGTGTTAAGTATACATTTTTTGATATAAATGCTAGAGGAACAAAACAATTTGGATTTGAATGTGTGCTAAATGGGAAGAGATTAGTGTTTTTAGGCGATGAGACGTTAAATGTTAAATTGTATGATAGAGTTAGAGGTGCAGATTATGTTATGCACGAGGCTTTTTGTTTAGATTCAGAGGAAAATATTTTTCATGCATATGAGAAAAATCATTCTACAGTTAAAACTGCTAGTGAAGTTATGAATGGATTGGATGTTAAGAATTTAATTTTATATCATACAGAAGATTCGCACGGAGACAAAAGGAAAGGACTTTACTTGAAAGAGGGAAAAGAAAATTTTGATGGAGTGATTTATGTACCAGATGAGTTTGATATAATTGAATTTTAGAGAGGAGAATAAAGTGGTTGTAATATCAGGTTGCTTAATTGTAAGAGATAACAAAGTATTAATGGTTAAGGAGGCTAAAAAGAAGTGCTATGGACAGTGGAATTTTCCAGCTGGTCATGTTGATGAACCAGAGAAAATAAGAGATGCAGCTATTAGAGAAGTTTTTGAAGAAACAGGCTGTAAAGTAAAACTTACAGGTGTCTTGCCTATATTATGTGTTAATGTCGAAAAGGGAGAAAGGCTAATGGTAAAGTTTACAGCTGATGTAATTGAAGAGAACATTGTGTTTGATACAGAGGAGATATTGGATGTACAATGGATAGAAATTGAAGATATAAAAAAGATGTCACAGGATGAATTAAGAGCATTTGATATAAATATGAAATGTTTGAAAGACTTTGAGGATGGAAAAATATATCCTTTGGAAGTTTTTGATAATGGAAATTATCAAGTTTAGAGATGGAGTAATTTATGGAGAAAAATATAATAATTCTTGGTGCTGCTAGGTCAGGGAAAACAACTCTTGCACAAATGATACATAAGAAATATAATTATTCTATAGTTTCAATTGATTCTTTTGTTAGCGCTTTGAAGGAAGGATTTCCAGAGTTAGGGATTACACATTCAAATACTGAGAATAAATTTAAAGTGCTACCTAAATTTGTTTTCTCATATATGAATAAAATAATTAATGAATATCCTAACGAAAGATTTGTTTTAGAAGGCTGGCATGTGTATCCGAGTGATATAGTAAGATTATTTAATTGTGATGATTTCAAAATTATATGTTTAGGATGTACAGAGATTTCTTGTGAGGAATTTTTGAGCAAGATACGAATGTATGAAAATAAGAATAGTTATACAAGACAAATGACTGATGAAAGATTAAGAGATTTGATTGTGGATCATATAGAGTATAGTAAAGTTTTGAAGAGACAGTGTGAGGAAAGTGGTATAAAGTTTTTTGATACGTCGTTTAATAGAGATGTGGTATTGAATGAGGTAATGGAGTATTTAATAAGTAATAAAATAAATTAAAAGGAGAGGGTAAAAATGAAGATACTAATTATTTGTAGTAAGGCTTTTTATAAGGATATTGCACCAATTAAAGGAAAGTTAGAGGGAATGGGACATGTTGTTGAATTGCCAAATTCATATTATGATATAGATGCTGAGAAGAAAAGCTGGGCTTTGGGTGAGAAGGAACATGCTGAGTTTAAGGCGAAGATGTTTAGAATGAGTGAAGAGAGAATTGCGACTATGGATGCGGTTTTGACTCTTAATTTTGATAAAAATGGCAAGAAAAATTATATTGGTGGAGCTACATTTATTGAGATTTATGAGGCTTTTATGAAGGGAAAGAAGATATTTTTGTATAATGATATTCCTGATGGAATGCTTTATGATGAGATATCAGGATTTTCTCCTATTGTAATAAATGGAAATTTAGATTTAGTGCATGAATAGAAAAGAGGATGTATATGGAAGAAATTGTTTTTGTAACACATAATAAGGGAAAAGCAAAATCTGCGGAGAAGTATTTTGATAATTTGAAGATTAGTACTTATGATTTTGAATTAGATGAGCCTAGAAGTGATGATGTTAAAGAGATAGCTACAGCTAAGGTTATGCAGGCATATAAGATGGTTGGTAAGCCATGTATTGCACTGGATACGGGATTTTTTATAGAGGCATTAAATGGATTTCCAAGGGCGTTTGTTAATTTTTCATTAGATACTATTGGTATTGATGGGATTTTGAAGCTTATGCAAGGAAAAGAAAATAGAAAGTGTAAGTTTGAGGAATGTTTGGCTTATTATGATGGTAAAGAGGTTCGTTATTTTTATGGTAAACATCCTGGAAATTTGGCTACTAAAATGCAAGGAGTAGATAGAGATGGAAAGTGGTCAGATTTATGGTATGTGTTTAAACCTGAACATTTTGATAAGACTCTTGCTGAAATGGATGATGTTGAAAGAGAAAATAGAAGAGAGATTGATGGTTCTGTTGAGTCAATGAGTGTTTTTGCAGAATGGTATAAAAATAATAGAGAGAAAGATATATAAAAATATATGTGGTTATATTTAAGTTTGTTATCTGCTATATTTAGTGGATTTTCTACGATTGTAATGAAAAAATGTTCAAAAGATAATTTTTCATTGAGATTATCTCTATTAGGCTTGCTAATTGGAAATGTTGCTTATGTGATAATTGGGATTATTGCTACGAATGTAATAGTGGATTTTGATATTGTTAATTTAATAAAAATATTGCCACTTTCCATAATTCAAACAATTGGGTATGTGTGTGCGATTTTATCGGTAAAGTATGCAAGTGTATCAACAGTTTCACCAATACGAAAAGGAAATACAGTAGTAACATTAATTTTAGGAATATTGATATTAAAAGATACATTTACAGATATGCAATTAGTTGTTTCAGTAATTTTAGTTGCATTGACTATATTATTAGCAAAGTCGGAAAGAGGTAAAAGTACACAAAATGAGAATAAAGGTATTTTTTATGCGTATGGATTTGTGTTGTTTAATGGAATAGCAGGTTTTTTAAATAAGATATATATAGGGAAGTTTGGAAATCCTTTAATTGTTACATTTTATTATGGATTGGCAATTATAATTGGAGTAATTTTGTATTGTTTATTGACTAAAAAGTGGGAGTATATAGATATAAAGAAAATTAATCATAAAGGGTTATTTTTATTTCATTCAGTTCTGGACTTAGGAGCAAACTTGAGTAGTAGATTTAGTCTAGTAAATGGTCAGGTATCTACAGTTTCTGTTATTACATCTAGTTCAATTGTTATAACTATTTTAGCTTCAAGGTTTATTTTAAAAGAGAAGATAAGTTTAAAAAAATATTTAATGATATTAGGAATATTTGTGTGTATGTTAATTTTAGCATTGACTAAATAATGCCAAAGGAGGATAGGGTTCAAACCCTATCCTCCTTTGGTTGGAGATTGCTATATGAAATTTTTGTATTATTCGAGTTCTTCCAACTTGCTGATAGCGACGTCGCAGGCTTTCTTGCTGATATCACAGAAGATGCCAGTTCTGCCTAGTTTTTGTGTGACAACAGCCGTGGTGCCTCCTCCCATGAAGAAGTCGGCAACTACGTCTCCAGGATGGGTGCACATTTGAATAATCCTTTCCAGGATTGCATCAGGCTTGGGTGTGTCGTAGGCATCGGCGGTCATTGTTCTGTCATACTGGTCCAACATTTCATCTTCTGCCCAGAGGTTACCAATGGGCTGCACGGTTGAGAAGCGATAAGGGAGGCCGTCAATAAATTTGACCTCTTTATTGTAAATCATTGTGCGGAATTCGTCAGGGGAGACAAGCCAATGCTTGTTTCTTCCTTCAAAACTGATACGCTGTCCTTCACACCATCTGAACTCGCTTCTGCCCTCGATGTAACCATTTTCAAACAGAGGAACTACTGCTGGTTTGCTGGAATGAAGTTCATTGAATACGAAGTTGTTGGGGTCCTTGACGTAATAAAGGATAATGTCTACCTGAGAATCGAAATTCTTATAGAACCCGCGTTCTTGACTGTGCTTGCGGTAAATACGGTTCCGGAAGTTGGCGACGCCGAAGATTTCATCCATCAGAATACGAATGTATGAATCGAGGCGCCAGTTGCAGTGGATTAAAATGCTACCGTCTTTGGCAAGCACACGTTTCATTTCGACGAAACGTGGCCGGTACCATTCAATCGCTTCTTGAGGTGAGCCAAGGTTGTCGTTATAGTCGTCAAACGACTTGCCAGTGTTGTACAGGATGTCGCAGTAAATCAGGTTTACTGCTTCACTTTCAAGTCGTGAGAGCAACGCAAGGTTGTCGCAGTTGTAGATGTCGATTTCATCAGTTTGATAATACGGTTTCATGATTAACCTCCATAATGTCAGTACTTGTATCCCAAAATCTTTTCACGAATGACTTGAACTTTGGAATATGTTGCGATTTCGAGCTTATTAATGTAGCTTTCTCTATTTAGCATTGACACTTCAACGCTTTTAATAAGCTCAGATGAAATTTCGAGTGGAATACCATCGATAATGAGTTGGATGTTTCTCGAAGGTTGGGGAACAATAGAAATTTTGGGGCAGATGATAGGGTTCGAAATAAAATCGCCATAAACTGCATTTTTAATGGGTGTAAGAATGGTGCAGATTAGCTGAAAATGGTTGCTAAAATCGATTGCACCTCCTGCATTCATTGAATATGCAGTATCACCTGTGCCAGAAGAAATTATTATTCCGTTGCCAGAGACTTCTTGAAAAAACTCACCATCAATGTATTCGCTAAATTGGATTTTTGTGTAGTCTTTTCCGCAGACAAGTATTTCATTGAATGCTTTGTAGTTTAAAGTGGTGCTGTCTGATAGTACTACACAAATGCAAGGGATTGGGACTTTCCGAGTGTTGATTTCTTCTTCATAGCTGAGGTATTTGATAAGGGTATAGATATCACTCTCGGATAAGTTTTGCAGGAAACCTAAGGTGCCAGTGTGAACTCCAACATATACTTTGTCTTTGCTGAAATTCGTTTGATTGACTGCGTGAAGAAAAGTTCCATCACCTCCAATTGCAATGATTAAATCGCCATTTTGGGTTTCTACCAGTGTTCGTTTGCTGTAAGCGTTTTGCTGCCGGATAGAGTTTGCGATTTTTTCACTTTTTTCGTCATGCCTGACGAATAGCGAAAAGGTTTTGATATGGTTCTCCAATAAAATTTCATCTCCTTCTTGTAAACAAAGTTTTATATTACAAAAAATTGATTTGTGCTAGGTAAAAGTATATCACGCATAAAGTTATTATGTCAAGTTGATAGTTGGTATAAAATAGTTGAAATACAGTGATAAAGCACTTTATTTTTATTGAAGGTTATGATAGAATTGGTACATAGTAATGGAGAATATAAGGAGATAAATTTAAGGTTTTCGTATAAAGAAGGGGAGTAATTTTGAAACAATGGTGCGAATAGGTAAGAAAATAGATGGAGAAAAGTATACTAAAAGAAGAGCTGCATATGTGATAATTGAAGGTGGAGATAAGGAGAAAATAGCAATAGCTACAGATGGAGAATGGTTTTTTCTAGGTGGCGGTTTAGAAGGAACAGAAACTGAACTAGAGGCTTTGAAAAGAGAGGTTATTGAGGAGTCTGGGTATAGTTTAAAAAATATTAGATTTTTTGATAAGGTTACAGCATGGGCTGATGGAGGGAAAAGAGGTCCATTAGATGTTGAAGCAACTTTTTATATTGCTGAATTTGGTGAAAAGGTTGCAGAGCCTATTGAGAAGGATCATAAAGTGTTTTGGATAAAACCAGCTGAATATACTCAAAAGCTATACCATGAATATCAAAGATATGTTTTAAATGAATATATAGAATATAAAAAATCAAAAACATAAACGAAATAGTAAAAGGAACAATAATTATGAAAACAAGGTTTTTAAATGATACTCTAAAGGGAACAAAATTATATATTGCAGTTACTTTATTATTAAGTATGATATATTCTAGGTTGATAGTTGAGATGCCAATGTTTATACAATATGTACTTGATGGAGTTATAATAGGTAATGAAAGTGTAATTCCAGAGATAATAAGAAAATTGTTTTATTCAAATGAGAAAATATCTAAAATAATTATTTTAGTATTGGTACTAATAGGTATTAATGTAGTTGTTTTTATTGTAAGTTATTTGAAAAATAAGATGAATACAAAGTTTAATTTGATTATAAATAAAAATGTTAAGCAGATTGTTTTGGAACATATACCTAGACTAAAATATATGGAGTTTTCTAAGATTGATAAATCAAATGTTATACAAAGGGTTAATAATGATGCTAATACGTATTCAGAGTTTTTTAATTCACAAATAAATTTGTTTTTTGATACAATTTTTATTATTATATTTGCTGTTTTGCAGACTCTTAAGTTGAATAGCACTGTTGCAATTTTTATTGGAGTGTTATGTGGACTTATAGTATTACTTTCTATATGGTATTTTAAAGTTTCAAGACCGTTGGTTGAGGATATTGTTGAGATGAACAGAGAGGTTATAGATAAGACTACAGTTAGTATTGAAGATTCTAAGATGCTAAAAGCGTTTAATAGAAAAGATGAAGAAATACAAGAATTTTCTAATATGAATAAGGAGTATAAGAAAAAGGATATAAAACTAGCTAAAATAAAGGAATTATACGGAATTGGTACTCATTCAATAAGAAATTTTAAAGAGCCATTTATATTATTATGGGGAGGAATTTTAGTTGTAAGGGGAGAACTTACTTTAGCGGCAATATCAATATTATTAACTTATTCTACTAAAATTTTAGAGTATGTATATAATTCAGTTGATAAGTTGAAAAATGTAAATGAGTTTTTTGTGGCATATAAAAAGTTATCTGAGTTGATGAGTTTAAATGAAGACATTGAGGAAAATCCAGATGTAAGCTTGGATGGAGATATAGTTTTTGAAAATGTTGATATAAAAATTGATGATGTTAATATATTAGAGAATTTGAATTTTAGAATTAGTAAAAATGAGAATGTTGCTATTATTGGAGATAATGGAACTGGTAAAACTGTTATTTCAAAGACTTTGATGGGATTTTATGACTATACTGGGAGAATATATATTGGGGATAATGATTTAAAAACAGTAAGTAAGAAAAGTGTGAGGGATTATATAAGTGTTGTTCTTCAGGATACATATTTATTTACTGATACTATAAAGAATAATATAAATATTACTAATAGAGAGACTAATGATGAAAATATTGTGAATACATGTGTTGCGGCTGATGTATATGATGATATTATGGGGTTTGATGAGAAGTTTCATTATTTGATTGGAAAAGGTGGAAATAATGTTTCTGGTGGGCAAAAGCAAAGATTTGCAATAGCTAGAACATTACTTAAGGGGAGCAAGTTTATAATTTTTGATGATTCTTTGTCAAAGCTTGATACTAAAACGAAGTTGCATATATTAAATAATATTATACAAATGCAAGTTGGAACAATTATTATTTCGCATGATTTGGAAGTTGTAAAGAAATGTGATAAGGTATTGTTTATAAAGGACAAGACAATAATGGTTGGAAAGCATGAGGAATTGATGAGAAGTGATGATTTGTATAGAAATGTTATAGAAATTAGTGATAATAAGATATTAGAAGATGAGGAATTTTAAGTAAATGTTGAGGGAAATTATAGAGAATTATAAGAAACTAGCTTTTAAAACTGCAATTCGGATGGTTTATTACAAGTATAATGGTGGTAACGTTTATTACGTTTACAATGATTATGATAGAATATGCAATACCAAGTAAAGATATAAAATTGATTGTTGGATTAGGTGTGGTTTATTTTGGAGTTAGTATTTTACGTGCTATTGTTACATTTTTTGAGGATTTGAATGATGCAGAATTAAATAAATCAATTGAGGCAGATTATAGAGAGAAGATTTATATAAAATTGCAGAATACAAAGCAGAGCGAGCTTGATAGAATTCGTGTTGGTGAGATTTTGGAGAATATAATTAATGATACAAAAGAGTTTGCTAGATGGTATGGGGTTGGTATTTGTAGGTCTTATTTGGCTGGAGTTGTGAGATTAGTTGGAACATTGGCTGTGCTTATGTATTTGAATGTTCCGATAGTTATGATAACTTTTGCAATATATTTGTTAGGCTTTGCGGTGACTCATATTTTTAATAAAAAATCAATTTCGTATACAAGTTTAAAGAGAAAAATAAATGCTAAAATATTGAATTGGTCTAATGAACAGGTTCAAGGATATTCCACTATAAAAGCGTTGGAGATTGAACAGGAAAGGTTGGCGGAGATTAAAAGATTATTAGTTGATTATGAAGATATTGTTAATAAGCTAGAGAAGAATATTAGAGTTTATACATGTTTATACAATTTTATTGTTTCATTTGTTGGTGTTACAAATATATTGATTGGTGCTATTAGTGTTGAGAGTGGCATTATTTCATATGGTGCAATGATAGTTTTGGCTAGGTATATATCATCACCTGAGACTTATGCTAGATGGGTGATTGAGGGATTTCAAATAAGAAATGTTGGTAGATTGTCTTATAATAGAATTTGCGATATTTTGAATATGGAAGAGGAAGATGTTAATATTGGAGAGAAGATTGATTGTATAAATACTGTTGAATTTGAAAATGTTTCTTTTTCATATGATAATAAAAAGAAAGTTTTGGATGATATTTCTTTTAGGGTGAATAAAAATGAGAGTGTTGCTTTAATTGGAAGGACGGGAAGCGGTAAGACAAGTTTGGTTAATTTGCTTTGTAGATTTTATGATTTTAATGATGGTGTTATTAGGATAAATGGTGCTGATTATAGGAATTATAGTATACAGAGTTTGAGAAATAAAATTGGATATATTATGCAAAAGGTTGTTATATTTGATGGTACAATTTTTGATAATATAAATTATGCGAATAAAGATGTTTCAGAGAATGAGATAATGGATATATGTAAGAGATTAGGATTGCATGATAAAATAATGATGTTTGAGAATGGCTATGAAACAAGGATTTCTGCTGATACAGATATTTTTTCTTCAGGGGAAAAGCAACTGTTGAATTTTGCTAGAGTTATGGTGGAGGATCCTGATATTATTATATTGGATGAGGCGACTGCGTCACTTTCTTATAGGTCAGAGATGTTGGTGAGAAAGGCTATTGATGAGATAACACAAGGTAAGATAAGTTTTATTATTGCTCATAGGTTATCTACAATTAAAAAGTGTGATAAGATATTACTTATGAAAGATGGTAAGGTGATTGAAGAGGGAAGGCATGATGAGCTTGTTGAAAAACAAGGCGAGTATTATAGTTTGATTAATATGGGAAAGGGGGATTGATAAATGATTGATTTTGAGAAAGCACAGAGTGCTTTTAAAGAGTATTTGAAACAGTATGATTTAGCAGATGGTAGTGTTAATTTAAAAGTTGTTCATACATATGGTGTTGTTGAGAAAAGTGAGTATATAGCTAGGGAGCTTGGACTTGATGAAGATAATGTGTTGCTTGCAAAGCTGATTGCTATTTTGCATGATATTGGTAGGTTTGAACAGGTTAAGCTTACAAAGGATTTTGATGATAGTAAAGGTTTTGAACATGCTAATTATGGTGTGAAAGTTTTGTTTGAGGATGGTCTTATTAGGAATTTTATAGAAGATTTTAAATATGACGAAGTGATTGGGAAGGCGATATATAATCATAATAAGTATGCAGTTGAAGATGGACTTCGGTGAGCAGGAATTGATACATAGTAAAATTATTAGAGATGCGGATAAGCTAGATAATTTTAGGGTTAAGGAAACAGAACATTTTAAGAATATTTTTCCTGGTAAATATAACCCAGATACTTTGGAATATGAGGTTATTTCTGATAAGATTTATGAGGATATTTTGAAACATAAATGTATTAGTATAACAGATAGAAAAACTCAGATTGATTTTTGGATTGGAATTATTGCTTTTATATATGATTTGAATTTCGATGTGTCTTTAAAGTATATTTATGAGAAAAATTATGTGGATATTTTAATTGATAGGATTGATTATAAGAATTTAGATACGAAAGAGAAGATGGAGATAATTAGAAGGGACGCTAAGGAATATTTAAGGAATAGAATAGGTAGATAGTATTTATAAGTGATTAAAAAGATAAGTATGTATATTGTAATGGGTAATTCTTTATGAGATAATACAAGAGTCAGGAGGATTTTTATGGAAGAAGAAATGAAAAAGCAGATAATAGAATTATTGAGATTGAAGTTTGATTGCGAGGCTATTGTTTTATTTGGAAGTTATGCTAGAAATACGCAAAGAGAAGATAGTGATATTGATATAGCAATAAAATCTAAAAGGACAATTTCTAAGATAGATATTTTTGATATGACTCAGGATTTGGAGAGAATTACTAAAAAGGATATAGATTTAGTTGATTTGAATCAAATTACGGATGTTTTTCGCTATGAGATATTGATGAATGGTGAGACTTTGTATTGTGAGGATGATGTGCAATTTGATTTGTATAAATTAGATATGTTTAGAGAGTATTTGGAACTTAATGAGAGTAGAAAATACATTGTGAATAGAGTTAAGGAAGGAGGTACAATTTATGGAAAATGAGGCTGTTATTTTAAATAAATTTGATAGTATTGAGAGATGTATAGATAGAATAAAGGAAGAGTATGAAGGTAATCCAGATAATTTATATGATTATAGGAGATTGGATTGTATTGTTCTTAACTTACAAAGAGGTTGTGAATTAGTGACAGATATTGCAATGTATATAGTGTCAGTTAGAAAATTAGGAATGCCTCAAGAGAAGAGAGGGGCGTTTGAACTATTAGAGAAGAATGGTTTGATTTCTAATGAAATGTCAAATAGTATGAAGAAAATGATAGGTTTTAGAAATATAGCAGTTCATGATTATAAAAAAATTGATGAGGAAATTCTAAAAGATGTTATAGAAAATCATTTGAATGAATTGCTTGATTTTGCACGTGTTATACTTAACTTGGAAAGATAAATATGGTATAAAATGTACTATTTAGAATAGTGCATTTATTTATATAGAGTAGAAAATGGAGATTAAAAATGGTTGAAGATAAGGAAATTGAATTTGAAGTTGAGAAATTTGGAAAAAAGGATAAAATGGAGAAGTTGAGAGCGCAGATTGAAAATTATGTACCTTATAATGATCAGGAGGAGAAAGATAAGCAAACTATTTTAAAATATGTCGACACTTTTGATGATGTACTTACTAGAGATAATGAGTTTGGACACTTTACAGCATCTTCATGGGCTGTGAATAAAGATAGGACAAAAGTTATAATGATTTATCATAATATATATAAGTCATGGGCATGGACTGGAGGTCATGCAGATGGAGAGACAGATTTGTTGGGAACTGCTATACGTGAATTGAAAGAAGAAACTGGTGCTCAAAATGTTAAGGTGCTGAATAATGGGGATATTCTTTCTATGGAAATAGTATATGTTAATGGGCATGTTAAAAGAGGAAAATATGTTTCTTCTCATGTACATTTGAATTTGACTTATGCACTAGAGGTTGATGAGAATGAGATACTTACAATGAAAGAAGATGAGAATAGTGGGGTTAAATGGGTTAATATTGAAGATGTTGAAAAGACTGCGACTGATACATGGGTGAAGGAAAATATTTATAGAAAATTGAATGAGAAAATTAAGAATGTGTAGGGGTGTTTAGTATGAAGATTGGTATTGATTTGGATGGGGTTGTTTTTGATAGTGAGACTACTTTTAGAACATATGAGGAAATATTTGATGTTGATGTATTGAAGGAAAATAATTTGGTTGATAGAGAAGAACCGAAGTTTCAGGCTAGATATAACTGGACAAAGGAACAAGAGCAAGAGTTTATTAATACATATTTTATGACTGTTTCTAGAGATAGTAATTTGATGTCTGGTTTTAGAGCAGTGTATGATTTGTTAAAGAAACAGGGACATGAGTTTGTTGTTATTACTGCTAGAGGAGGACATGTAAAAGAAATGAAGGATGATGCAATACGTATTTTAGGTGAGAATGGTATTGAGTTTGATAAGTATTATTGGCAGGTTGAGGATAAGTTGGAAGTTTGTAAAAAAGAGAATGTTGATATTATGATAGATGATGATTGGATAATTGCTAAAAGATTGTCTGAGAATAATGTTAAGACTTTATACTTTAGGGATACTAATTTGAAACAGTTAGAAGAGAATGAGTTTATTAAAGAGGTTAATAACTGGGGCGATATTTATAGAGTTATTAGAGGTATGTAATAAAGGAGAATATGGATATGAGTGATATTACAGAAAAAATTAAGCAAGAGCTATTGCTTAGATGTGAAAAGTCAAGACAGAAAAATGGATATGATTTTTGGAATGAACATATAAAATATGTGGTTGAAAATGCAGTTAAATTGGCGAATGAATATAATGCAGATGTTGAGATTGTTGAGTTGGGTGCGCTTTTACATGATATTGCAGTTCCATCGGAATATGGGGAAAGAGAACAACATCATTTATATGGTGCTGAGATTGCAGAACAATTATTAAGGGAACTACATTATCCAGAAGATAGAATTGAGAGAGTGAAGGCTTGCGTATTGAATCATAGAGGAAGTAAAGATAGACCACGAAATACAATTGAGGAAGAGTGTGTAGCTGATGCTGATGTTATATCTCATTTTGATTGTATACCAATGTTATTTTCTTTAGCGTATAAAGAAAGGGGATTGTCTGTTTCAGATGGGGCAGAGTTTATTAAGAAGAAACTGGAAAGGGATTATAATAAATTGAGTTCAAGAACAAGGGTATTGCTAAAAGATAGGTATGACAATATAATGAAAGTCCTTTTTGTTAAATAGTGAGAGTGGTTATGGAGGTACAGGTATGAGAGAGCTTGCGGTTGCAATTCAATATAAAAATAAGAATGTGAGTGTATTTGATACAATAAATTCTGTGAAGAATGCTGGTTTTAAGAATGTTTTTGTTCAGTGGTATGATGAAATGAAATGGGAGATAAGTCAGCAAGAACAAGTAGACTATTGTAAGAAATTAGGACTTAATATTATATTTGCACATTTGGGATATCAGAATATAAATGATATTTGGTTAGATGGTGTTGATGGCGAAAAATTAGTAGAAAGATATAAAAAGAATATTAGAGATTGTAATAAAAATGGTATTCCTCTTGTTGTGATGCATTTGATTGGTGGAAAAAATCCGCCAAAGTATAATGAATTAGGATTAAATAGAATTAGGGAAATTACTAATTATGCAAAAAAATTAAATGTCAAAGTGGCTTTTGAAAATACAAAGGTTAAGGGATATTTGGAGTATGTGCTTGGAAATATTAATGATGATAATGTTGGTATTTGCTTTGATATAGGACATTTTCATGTTCACTTTAATGATGAATTTAATTTTGAATTTTTTAAAGATAGGATTTTTGCAGTGCATTTGCATGATAATGATAAATCAGATGATTTACATTTAATTCCGTTTGATGGGACTATTGAATGGGAACCTGTTATAAAGAGATTGAAAGAGTGTAATTATAATGGACCTGTTACTTTGGAATTGGCTTATAGATATGAGTATTTAAATGATAGTATTGATAAGTTTTATGCAAAAGGGCATGAGGTTGCTACAAAAATTGCAGAGATGTTTGAGTGAGAAATAGGGATTTTTTACGTAAAATGAGTGCAAAAATTGGAATTTTTTGTCGATGAAAAAATGATACAAAGTATTGATTTTGTAGATAAAATCAAGTATAATGAATATACTAATGTTGATAAATTAATTTATCAAATAAAATAGGTTGCACAAACCTTTGATTAAATTCATAAATAAGTGTAAATTAAACATTAGGTTAGATATGAGCCTTTAGGATGCGAATCCTATAAACGAATATCCTGTTGAACATTAGGTTAGAAACGAGCCTTTAGCTTACTATAAACGAGTTTCCAGAAAAATTGTGGGGGGTACTGAAAAAGTATCCCCTATATTTGTAACATGGAGAATTAAATGAAAGATAAAAAGAAGATTAAATTAACAAAATTAAACTTTTATATTATAGATGATAATTACATATGGTATTTAAGTCAATTTGATAAACATATTGCTTATAATAAAGATGAAAAAAGACCATACATAGGGGTTGTAATTATTGTTGATGGACATTATTATTTTGCACCTTTATTTTCTCCAAAACAAAAACATAAAACGTATAAAGATAATTTAACTTTTTTTAAAATTGTAAATGATAAAACTAAAAGTGACTTGGGTATAATTAGGTTTTCAGATATGATACCAGTACCACAAGAAAGCGTTTATTTAGTAGATATAAAAAGTAAAAGTTATGGATATAAACGACTACTTTCAGAACAGTATTCTTATATAAATAAGCCAGAAAATAAACTAAAAATTATGGAAAAGGCAGAAAGAATTTATAGTATAGTTACAAAGAATAGTAAGAGTAAAATGGCTAAATTTTATAAAGAATTAAGTTGTGATTTTAAATTATTAGAAGAAAAGAGTATTGAATATAAGGTTTGATAAATGTACTTTAGTAAATTGCTATAATGAGATTTACAGATATTGGTTTTATATAATCAGATTGACGGATTGGAAAAAGTCTGATATAATACTGCTTGTAGAAAAAGAGGTAAAATTATGAATTTAGAAATATTTTTGAACACTAAATTACATCATCATCGTAGGAGCTTGTAACTATTGCTTTTAAATGCGTAGGTACAGGCTAATAATCTTGTGCCTACGATAGTTTGAAAATATTTAGAGAATAGATATATTAAAAGACTATATGTAGGAAATTTATATATAGTCTTTTTGTATATCTATTTTTGTTTGTAATTTTACCTTTTTGATAGATATTGATTTAAAAGGAGGAAATAAATATGGAGAGTAAAGTGAGAGAGGGAGTTAGTTTAATTGATTTTAAAAGAGTGTATAGGGTATTTTCTGGTCCACCTTATAATGAAAAGTATACGGATGAGGAATTGCAAGAGATTTATGATGAATATAAAGAAAAAGGGTATATATATGGTGTTTATGCGGGTGAAGTATGTGCTGGTATTATTGCGTTAGAAAGAGGAAGTAAAAAAGATCAACCAGTAAGTTTTCAAGATGATGAAACAATGTATTTGGCTGATATAGCTGTACTTAATAGATATAGAAAGACTGGTCTTGGAACACAACTTATGTTGTTTGGTGTTATGCAGACCAAGGCTTTAGGGTATAAAAGAATATATATGAGAACTCTTGAAAATGGTTCTATGTCTTATGGAATTGCTAGAAAAATTGGTTTTGTACCGATTGAAGGTGTTAGTCAAGCTGTGGAGAGAGAAAGAACTGATGGAGGTGTTTCGTCTGTGAATAATATATTTTTGGAACTTGATTTAGATAGGTTGGATAGAAATGCTATTAGAAGAGGTATTCAAGAGGTTTCGATGGAACGTGAGAAAAAATATTTGGGAGAGGAATTATAGATATGGTAGATGTTGAAGATGTTTTAAGAAATTTGGTTGAATGTAATACTATAAAAGATAAAGAGAATAAAAAGATATTGGATTATATAGAAAGAATGCTTGTAAGTTTGCGGATTTAAAACTGAAAAGAAAGATAAATTTTTGATAATGTATAATAAAAATGAAGTTGGTTTGGGATTTGTGGGACATACTGATACAGTTGAATATACAGATGGATGGTGTTATGATAAATTATCGCTAACTAAGGAAGATGGTAAGTTGTATGGCTTGGGCGTGTGTGACATGAAGTCTGGAATTGCAGCTATTATTGCAGCTATTGCACAAATAGATTTTTCTGAATTAAGTAAGGGAATGAAATTATATTTTACTTATGATGAGGAGATTGGATTTTCGGGGATTAAATCAGTTGTTGAATATGAAAAAGATTTTCCTAATACAATTATAGTTGGTGAACCAACGAATAATGAGATTATAGTTGGCAGCAAGGGACTTATGGAATTTAAGATTTCGTTTAAGGGAATACGTACTCACTCTAGTACGCCTGATAAGGGAAAGAATGCTATTATGAGTGCTGTTGCATTTATAAATGAACTTAGCGAGTTTTATGAAAATGAGATAAAGCTAGAGAAAAAGTTGGATTTTGAGGTACCATATACAACTATGAATATTGGTGTTATAAATGGAGGAAATGCTATAAATTCTGTCCCAGATTCTTGTGAGTTTTTAGTTGATTTTAGGTCAACAGATACAAGTATTGAGGAGAAAATATTGGAGAAATTGAATTTCCTTAAAGAGAAATATGGTGCTGAAATTGTTGAGATAAATAGGTTACCTGCTTTTTTGAATAGGTCTGAGATGTCAGATAGAACTTGTAATTTTATTACTGAGGCTAGCTTTTTGGAGAATAATCGTATTATTTTGGGTGCTGGTCCTGTAACTGCTCATGAGGTGAATGAGTATATTACTGAGGAGAGCTTGGTGCAATTGGTGGAGCAGTATAGGGAGTTGATTGATAGATTTTGTAGGTAGAGTTGAGGTAAAAAAATGGGGTTTTGTGTCGATGAAAAGGTTGATTAAGTAATTGACAAAGGCATATTTCCTGTGTATAATGAATATACTAGTTTTGATAATATTTTATATATTATCAGACATATGCTTTTAAAGCATGTTAAAGAGGAAACCCCTTGCCTAATGTTTAAAACATTTTAAGTAGGGTATGATTGAAGAGGTTTTCCAACCTTAAATTGGAAAAGTAAGCGAGGGTTCTGCATATGAATCTTCGCTTATATTGTAATTGCAGGAGGAACTTAAGCATAAACAAATTAAAATTATATAGAATTAAAATAGAGTACATTAAATATCTTTATAAATATGATAATAGGGTACAATATAATCCTAAAATGAAGGATATTTATACTGAAAGAAGGCCATACTTAGGTGTGGTGTTAAAAGTAAATAATCTAAATTATTTTGTTCCATTAGAGCATCCTAGAAAACAACATAAAGAATTCAAGAATAATCCATTTATATTTAAAATCCATAAAGGAAAATATGGTTTATTAGGTTTTAATAATATGATTCCCATTAATGATAAAGAGTTAATTGAATTTGATATAAATAAAGAGAGTGATAAATATAAGCAAATTTTAATAAGTCAATATCGCTTTTGCAATAAACATATACAAGAAATTTTAGCTAAAGCTAATGATACATATATTAGAAGAATATCTGAGAGTAATGTGTTTTTTAATAAAGTGTGCTGCGATTTTAAGTTACTAGAGAAAAAGTGTAATGAGTGGGATAATTGACAGCGGTATACTTTTGAGATAGAATTTATTTCAATAAAGTCAATATTAAATAGTGGTAAAGGAGCAAGAAAATGATGATTTTAATGGGAACAACAAATCCAGGAAAAATACAAGGAGCAAGACAGGCGTTTGAAAAATATTTTGAAAATGTTGAGATAGAGGGTGTTAAGGTTAGTTCAGAAGTTAGTGACCAACCAATTAATGATGAGATTTTTCAAGGTGTTAGAAATAGAGTTAAAAATGTAAAAGAATATGCTGAGAAAAATGGTATTGAGGCTGATTATTATGTTGCTAGTGAAGCTGGAATTATTAACTTTTCTGGTGAGTGGGTTGATATAAATGCTGTTGTGATTGAGGATAAAGAGGGATATCAAAGTCTTGGAACTAGTCAGGGGTTTCCTGTTCCAGATAGATATATGAAAGAGATTCAAGAAACTGAACTTGGAGCAGTGATGGATAGAATTTTTTCGGGAAAAGATCTTGCTAAGGGAAAAGGTGGAATTAGTATTTTGACTAAAGATGTAGTTTCTAGAATTGAACTTACTCAAAATGCTTTTGTTATGGCTTTGATAAAGCATATAAATGGAGATTTGTGGAGGTAAGTGAATGGAGAAAATAATTGATGAGAAATTAGTTCGATATATAGAAGAAAAGATATTCCCATTATATAATAGAAATGAGTTAGGTCATGGTATAGAACATATAAAGCTTGTTATAAGAAGAAGTTTAGAATTTGCTAAAAGATATGATGTTGATATAAATATGGTTTATACAGTAGCGGCGTATCATGATTTAGGTCACTATATAGATAGAAATACTCATGAAATTATTTCAGCTCAAATGTTTATAGAAGATGAAAATATAAAGGCGTGGTTTACAGATGAACAAATAAATACTATAAAAGAAGCAATAGAAGACCACAGAGCATCGAATAAGTATAAGCCAAGAAGTATTTATGGAATGATAGTCAGCACAGCTGATATAACAATTATTGATATAGATGATACAATAAAAAGAACATATTCTTATGGAAAGAAAAATTATATAGGATTGTCAGAAGAGGAACAAATATAAAATTGGGGGAGATGTATGATACTTTCGACACTGTGTTATATAGAAAAAGATGGACAGTATTTAATGTTGCATAGAACGAAAAAGAAAAATGATTTGAATAAAGATAAGTGGCTTGGAATTGGTGGAAAATTTGAAGAAGGTGAAAGTCCAGAAGAGTGTATTGTAAGGGAAACAAGAGAAGAAACAGGTCTTATTCTTAAAGATTATAAATTGCATTGTATAGTTACATATGTTTCTACTAATTGGGAGACAGAGTATATGTATGTGTTTACTTCAAAGGAGTTTGAGGGGAACTTGATTGAGTGCAATGAAGGTGATTTACAATGGGTCGATAAAGATAAAGTTGCTTGTTTAAATACTTGGGAAGGTGATAAAATCTTTTTGAATAAGATACAAAATGGTGATGGATTTTTTACTGTTAAGTTTGAGTATGATGGGGATAAGCTATTGAGGTATGATGTGAAAGAGTACTAAGTAAATGATTAATGCGGTGATACTATTTGAGTAGAAATTTATGTGGAGGTAGAATATGAATACAAATATGAATTCAGGAATGTTGATAGGAGGATTTAAGGCAATTGGCAAAAGCACTTTAGCAAGAAAATATAGTAATGTTGTAGATATAGAAAGTAGTAATTTTGAATATGTAATAGACGAGAATATGAGAAATATTCCTGTAGAACAGAGAAAGGGACTTAAAAGCAGAATAAAAAATCCTGAATTTCCTTTGAATTATTGTGAAGAATTAATAGATAATTTTAAGAGAAATAAAATTGCATTGTTTGCTTGTAAAAGGGAAGTAGTTGATTTACTAAGACAAATGGGTGTTAGTTATTGTATTGTTTATCCAGAAGAGGATATGTTGGATGAAATCATAGCAAGATGCCAAAAAAGAGGAAATAATGAGAGGTTTATATCAAGAATAAGGGATGTTTATTATGCAGATTTTCCAACTGATTCTGAAAGAGTAATTTGGTTAAAAAAAGGTGAATATTTAGAAGATATATTATTGAAAGAGGGAATATTGGATATTGATAGAAGAATTGAAGAAGATGAAAGATAAGGTTGATTTGAAGTAGTTAGAAAATAGGAGTATATCGTGAGTTTCGAAAATCGCGATATACTTTTATTTTTGCTTGATATATTTTTATATAAAATATATATTATCGTAAAACGATATAACAATATTATTTCACGATAATAATTTGACAAATGTAAAAATGAATGTTATATTATTAATGTAGGAAAGGAGAGAGATAATGGCTATTAAAATAAATTTGGAAGATAAAATGAAAGAAAAAGGAGTTACATTAACACAGTTAGCAGAAGAAGTGGGAATTACACCAGTTAATTTATCTAACATAAAGAATGGTAAAATTTCTTCTTTTAGACTACCTACTTTGGATAAAATATGTGAAGTTCTAGATTGCCAGCCTGGTGATATATTGGAATATGAAAGACGAGATAAGAGAAAAGTTATACCATTATTTTTAGATTATTCTGGTACAACGGATCTAATACTTAGAGGTGGTGCGGAAGATGCTAAGAAATTTTTTGAAGCTATTATTGGAATGCAACAAAAGTTGGGATATGAAATTCGTGCAGTAATGGTTACAGGGTCTTCGAGAGAATCTGCTAAAGCTAAGTACAAATTATTATCAGATTTGGCTGAAAATAGTGGACTTCCACACTTGTTTGATGGTGCTGTTGCAGAATATTGTGGATATATTATTAGAGATGATAAGACTAAGGTGCTAAATCATTTGGATTTTAGAATTCTTGAAAAGAGAAAAGAGATTGAGGAAATTATAAGAGAGCATGGTGGAGAAATAAATTCAGATGTTGAGAGTATGTATAATGTTTTGTTTGAGGATATAACTAGAACACAATTGGCAGAAATTAGTGAGGCAATAGATAAATTATTGGGAGATAGTGAGCTTGAAACTGTTACATATTATGATGATTATGGTAAAGAGTGTGATATAAAACCTAAGCAACATTCTAAAGCTACAGCAGTAAGGATGCTTGTAGAGGATTTTTATGAAAAGTATGATATTCCTTTTGTAATAGTTGGTGGAGATTCTCAAGAGGAAGATTTGAAAATGTATACAGAGAATAAAGAAGCGTTTAGAAGAATGGGACTTGAGAGTGTATTTATTGCTCCTTCAAATTTTGGAAAATATGCTACTTATGATAGAAATATTATATTGAGTGATTGGGAAAATTCAAATGGTATTAGTGATGCGATTGAAAAATTGACAGAGAGAGCTAATGTTAGAGATGATGGAGGTCTTGAGATATGAGTAGATATGTTTTAATGTTTGAATATGATAGTAAGAAATTTATGAATGTGGATAAAATAATTCAGTTTCAACATAATTTAAAATTGATTGAGGAGAAAAATAATAGTGTTAATTTAGTTTTCTATGGTGATGCTACAAATGAAGAGTTTGCAACATTTATGGGATATTTTAATACTTTGGTAAAAAAGAAAGTGTGTGATATTGCTATTTCTTTTAAAACAAAAGAGATTATTGTTGAAAATGGAATAAATAATAAATCAATTAAGTTATCTGCTAAAAATGCTAAGGAAATTAAGGATAGAAAATTTGATAATCTTATAAAAGGATATTATTCTGAAGATTTAGAAATTAAGATTTTGCCTACAAAAGATTGGGAGAATATTGTGTTAGATTTGATAGGAGCTTAAGCTTATGATGGGAATAAAGTTTTTTGATGATATTGATGATGATTTTTTAGCTGGTGGTAAGGGATTTTCTCTTTCAAAATTATATAAGAATGGATTTAATGTACCTAATGGATATGTTATTGAGAGTAGTTTGTTTGATGATTTTTTAAGGAAAAATAATGTTGAGGAGAAGATACATAATTTAATTGATAATTGCGATGTAGATAACCAAGAAAATTTGGAAAAGACTTCAACAGAAGTATGTGAAATTATTTCTGATTGTGTTATGGATAATGAGGTTGTTTTGAATATAATTAGTAGTTTTGAAAAACTGGATTGTGAGTATGTTGCAGTTAGATCTTCTGCTAATTTAGAGGATGGAAAGGATTGTGCTTGGGCAGGACAATTAGAGAGTTTTTTGAATGTAACTAGAGAAGACATAATAGATGCTGTGAAGAATTGCTGGAAGTCAGTGTTTAGTCCAAGGGCTATTTTTTATAGAGGTAAAAATGCTGAGAAACTTGGTATGTCAGTTGCTGTTGTTGTTCAGAAAATGATTCAAACTGAAGTGTCTGGAGTTGGATTTTCAATAAATCCGACTAATAACAATTTTGAGGAAGTTGTTATTGAAGGTGTTTTGGGATTAGGTGAGGCAATTGTTTCAGGTAGTGTTACACCAGATACTTATATTATTAGTCAAAATAAAATTGTGAATAAAACTATAAAATCACAGAAGAGAAAGATGGTTAAGATAAAAGGGAAAAATGAGTGGAAGGATATTGAGAATGGTGATTTGCAAAAGCTAGACGATGTTAAGATTTTAGATTTGGCTAGTATAATTAAGAATATTGAGAATTTTTATGGTTTTCCTGTTGATGTAGAATGGGGAGTTCAAAATGGAGAGATTTATATTTTGCAGGCGAGACCTATTACTACTGTTAAAGATAATAAGATGAATGAAGTTATTTCTAAGGTTGAAAATGTGGGGAATTGGCAATATTATGTTTCAAGAAAGTTTATTTGGTTTTTAGAGAATACTCAAATTTATGCTTCTGATAAGATGACACAGGAGAGTTTGATTGGATTTAATTTGGCACTTCAAAATTATTTGATTTTAAATGGCGATGAATATTCGTTGGAGAATGATTTTGAAGTTACTTGTAGAGTTTTGAAGGAGAAATTTAATGAAGATTTAAATTTTTTTGAAAAGTTTGCTAATAAAGAGATTGAAATTGTTGAAGATATAAAAGGATATATTAATAAATTAAAGGGACTTAATTTTAAGAATTTTAGCTTAGAGCAGTTGTATAATGAGTTAGTATGTTTTAATGATGTTTATGTGGCTTCATGTGTTCCTGGTTTTACTAGACCTGATGATTTTTTGGAACTTGAGGTTAAGAGTGAGCTTGAAAAGATGGGCTTTGGGGAAAAGGAGGTTGAGGAAATTTTTTCAAAGATTGCTACTTGTCCTAGTTATTTGTCTGTTTTTTATAATGATGAGCCATTGGATTTATTGAGAATTGCATTAAAAAGGAAAAATAGTGAAGATATCGAGGATTGCTTAAATGCTCATATAGATAAATATTCATGGCTTAAGGCTCCTCTTGCATTTGAAGATGTTTGTTTTACTAGAGAGGATTACATAGAACGATTGGAGAATTTGGAGAATGAAAATATTGAGGAGAAAATTTCTAATATATTAGAAATAAGACAAAAAGACGATGTTGAATATGTGAGAGTTTTAGAGAAATATAAGTTTTCTGAAAAGCTTGTGAAACTTTCTGAGGCTATTAGAGATTTTATATTGCTTAGAACGTATACAACGGGTTATTCAGATAATTTGTTTTATGTTGCACGACATAGTTTATTTAAAGCAATAAGTGAGAGATTAGATATTCAGGTAGAGGATTTGATAATGCTTGGGTATGAGGAAATTCTTGAAATTATTAAGAGAGGTTATGTTTCTAGTGAAGATTTAAAAACTGTTGAGGATAGAAGAACTGGGTTTGCAATAATATGGATAGATGGAAAGGTGGAAACTTATAGAGGAAAAGATATTTTTCAACTTCAGGCTGAGATTGGTAAAACTTATAAAATAAGTAAGAAGAGTGATGATGGAAATATACAAGGAACGGTGGCTTGTCCTGGTAAAGTTGTAGGAAAAGTAAAAATTTTATTGGATTATAGGGATGTGACAAAGGTTGAAAAGGGTGATATTATTGTTGCTACTATGACTACTCCTGATTATATTTCGGCTATGGAAAAGGCTAGTGGGTTTATTACTGATGAGGGTGGAATAACTTGTCATGCTGCTATAATTTCAAGAGAGTTTAATGTGCCTTGTATTGTTGGAACAGTTAATGCTACAGAAAAGTTGAGGGATGGGCAAATAGTTGAGATGGATGCTTATAGTGGTATTGTTAAGGTAATTTAAAATAGTGTAAAGGCTATAAATCGAGATTGGTTTATGGCTTTTTTTATTTTATAATGAGTTTTGTAGTAGTAAGTATAAATAAAAAATTTAGAAATAATATTGACATTATTCCGAAAACGGTATAATATATTAATATATTGTTCTTGACTCGGAACAATAAAGGAGGTGAACAATGATATATTTAACAGTGAAACAACTTTCAGAAAAATGGGGAATATCAGAGAGAAGAATTATCAATTTATGTAGGGAAAATAGAATTAATGGTGCAATAAAGAATGGTATGGTATGGATGATTCCAGAAGATACAGCTAAGCCCGCTGATAAAAGAAGTAAGATACGAGATTATATAAATACAGAGAAAAGAATTGTTATAGTAAATATTGATAATGAACTTGGAGAATATATTGTTCCTTTGGTTCAAAAGGAAGGATATATTGTAGAAGGGATATGTTCTGATAAGATTGATTTTGAAAGTGAGAATATAATAATTAGAAAAGTAAACTATGAAAGTAAAAATTCTATAATTGAGATGGCAAGCAATGCAGAGAAGTATTATGATGGACTTATTTTTATTGATATAAATAGAATTACGTTGAATAAAGAATTGTTAATTAGATTGTTTGCAGAAAAAATGAATTCTACATCTAGTATTGTTTTAATAAATGGTGAAGAATCGGCGAAAAAGAAGCTTGAGAGCAAAATGGCGAGTGATTTTAGGGAGAATATAGGTCTTAGAATAAATGCGATTGATATACAAATTCCTGATGGAAGTTTGGTGAGTGTGAACTATGATGAATTGGCAGTAGATGCAATTAATTTATTGACGGGATTTAAGAATAGTACAGGAATGTCGATTAAATCTGATTGTGGTTGTTTAGTTTTTGACGAAAATGGTAGAACTCTTGATTTGGAAGTTGGAGAATTTTATAGAGCGATTGACAATTATTTTAAAAGGCTTGATAAAAAGTCCAGCATGTGGTGTGCTTCTACTATGCTGGAGGATGAATGGACAGAGGAACCTCTTGAAATGAGTTTTAGGGGTAGTAACTTGGAGGCTGCAAATCGTGGGGCTAATTTAGAGAGAATTTTTATTTTTAGTAAAAGTAAAATTCCAGAGTTTAAAAATAATAAGACATTAAATATTTATATGCAAAGTAGTATTAATACTATGTTTGTTGATTATGATGAGGTTTTACAAAAGGAACCAGAATTATTAGAGGTTGTTGGTGATGGTTGGGATGGTATTGATACAGATACTTTGATTGTTGACTTGCCAGAGGGAAGCGAGAAAAGAGGATATATTAGTAAAAATAAAAAACAAGTGATGAAGGCATATACAGCTTTTCAAAGATTGAAGGAATATGCTAAGGATTTGAAACAAATTTTAAAATAAATGGAGGAATTAAAAATGGAGATGACAGTTGCTTATATTGCATCACAGGTGCTTACTGTTGTTATGTATATTTTATTGGGGATTACATATCAGATACAAGATAGGAAGAAGGTTTTGATTTTAAATGTTATTTCACTTATAGTGAATGCTATTATTTATGTGCTTTTGGATGCATATTCAGGATTATCAATGTGTATTGTGGCATTAGTTAGAAATTTTATATTTTTGATTGATGAAAAGAGAAATGGAAAATCAGATAAGATTGGTAAGAAAGATGTTGTTATACTTATTTTAGTGTACATTGCATGTGGAATTTGTGCGGCATTTACTTTTGAGGGATTTTTAAGTTTATTTTCTATTTTTGCAACTATGGTGTATACATATTCTGTTTGGCAGAAAAATATTAAAGTTTATAAGTTTGCAGGAATTCTTGTTAGTGTTTGCTGGATAACATATAATCTTTATGTTAAATCTGTATTTGGTGTTATATTGGAATCAGCTCTTTTAATATGTACAATTATTGGTTGTATTAGAGAGGTTAGACGTGAGAAAACACAGGAAAATTAACTCTCATATTATTTGACATTTTAGCTTGGTTTAAGGTATGATATAGAAATGTTAGGAAATGATATAAGAGGGAGATTTTGTAATGAGTGATACAGAAAATAAAGTTAAGGAACTTGAAGAGGAATATGAAAATTTTGTAAAAGGTCATTATAAGGGACATTTTGCTCAATCATTGAAATGGGCTAGAACTAAGACTGAGTGGAAACATGAAATTGTAGTTGTTAGAGGAGAAGATGGAAAAATTAAGGGTTCTATGCTTTTACTTATAAGGAAAATGCCAGTGTTTAATGCTAGTTTGGTGTATTCACCAAGGGGACCAGTTTGTGACATTTATGATAGAGAAACTTTTGCGGAATTGACTGAAAAGGCTGAGGAAGTTTGTAAAAAGTATCATGCATTTTATTTGAAAATAGATTCTGATATTCCAAATAATGATATGGAATATAAACAGATGGCTAAAGATAATGGGTATAGAATAGTTGAGAGAGAAACTGATTTGAATGAGTGTCCTCATCCAAGAATTGCTTTTAGATTAGATTTAAAGGATAAAACTGAAGATGAGATTATGGCTAATTTTCATCAAAAAACGAGATATAATGTGCGTTTGGCTACTAAAAAGGGTG
Source organism: uncultured Clostridium sp. (assembly GCA_948465565.1). Lineage (GTDB taxonomy): Bacteria > Bacillota > Clostridia > TANB77 > CAG-508 > UMGS1994. Next base: position 509,505 of record CAOJXR010000001.1, on the reverse strand, counting down.
TTACTGTTAGAATTGGAAAAAGAGAGGACCTTAAAGATTTCTTGGAGATTATGAAGGTTACAGGTGATAGGGATCAGTTTTTTATTCCTAAACTTGAGTATTTTGAAGAATTATATGATGTAATGGGTGAGGATTGTGTTCGTGTATTTTTTGCGGATTATGAGGGTAAACCTATTGCGGCTATATTTGATTTTATATATGGTAATAAGGTTTGGTATATGCATGGTGGTAGCTTGAATGAGAAAAGAAATTTGATGCCTGCATATTTATTGCAATGGGAAGCTATTAAGTGGGCTAAAGAGAGTGGTTGCGATATATATGATTTTAGGGGAATTAATGCTGTTAATGAGGAGCATAGAAGCGAGGGATTATATAGATTTAAGAAGGGATTTGGACCTGAATTAATTGAGTTTACTGAGATTTATAGAGTTTATAATCCGTTTTTCTATTTTGTTTATAAGAAGTTGTTTCCTGCTTATAGAAGATTTAGAATTGCACTTACTAAAAAAGATAAAGAATAATTTTATATGGATAAAGGCGTAGCCCCAGATTTTTTAAATCTGGGGCTACATGCTTGCTGATAAAGGTATCAGTGCTGAAGTGTTAGAATTATTCCGGTGAATACTCCGGATGGAGTTCCAACTCCCGTTTCCTGCGCTTGTCCATCATTTGGAGTCCTACATTAAGGCCAAGCGGGATACAGATGTGGGGGAAGCCAATAGCTTGGGCAAATTGTTGCGCTGTCTGGAATGTTGTGGTTCGCCAATTCTGGTACTCTTTTTCAGAGTAGAACATTGGGCGAATGGAGCATTGCTTGCGTGCAGGGCAGTCGGTGCAATATTCGTGAGAATAGCACACTTGTCCTATCGTTGGCATAGTAACACCTCTTTTATAAATTTTTTACTAAATAATTTTATCATATGTTAACATAAAAATCAAATTGTGTGAAATATTTAGAAATTAAAATAAATTGATTTAAATAAATAATTGGAATATTGGACTTTCATAGGGCAATATCTTGTATAAAGGTGGTGTTTTATGAAAGTTTTTACTTTGACTAAAAAGAGATTGATTAGAGTGACGATGTTGATGGCTGTAGTTCTTGTGTTTTGCGGATTTTCTATGGCATTTGGTATGCAACATTATTATAAATTGGATTTTTCTACGGGTATTGTTACTGCTACTAGTTTGAATGTTAGAAGTGGTCCACGGTACGCAATATAAAGTTATTGCTACTGTTAAGAAGAATGAGTATATTCGTGTATTTGCTGGTGTTGGTGATTGGTATATTGTTCAGGTTGAGGGTGATTATATTGGTGCGGTTAGTAAAAAATATATTAAGGCCGTGTATCCAAATTCGTCTGGAACTGGAAGCACGGGAAGTTCCGGTGGACAGACAACTACGACTGGTTCTATGAGCGCTGATGAAAAGGAGACATTTGACCTTGTTAATCAGCAAAGAATTAATAATGGATTGCAAGCTTTGAAAGTTGATGAAGAGGTCCAGAGGGTTGCTAGAATAAAGGCTCAAGATATGGTTGATAATAATTATTTTTCGCACAATTCTCCGACTTATGGTTCTCCTTTTGATATGTTGAATAGTTTTAAGATTTCTTATAGAAGTGCTGGTGAAAATATTGCAGGGAATTCTAGTAATAGTGCTGCTGTTACTGCATGGATGAATTCGTCTGGTCATAGGGCTAATATTTTGAATAGTAGTTTTAATTATACTGGTGTTGGTGTGGTGAAAAGTTCTAAGTATGGGAAAATTTATGTGCAAGTGTTCGTGGGGAAATAAAATGATATAAAATGTCAAAAAAGTTTTGATATGTTCGCTTGTAATTCTTGAAAGAATAGTGTATAGTATCAAACATAGGAAATGAGAATAAGCAGTGTGTGTGCTACCACTTTACATACCACAGTTGTACTGTGAGATTGGGGGTGGTGCTATATGATAGAACGAACTATGTTGATGATATACTTACTTTTCTACGGATTGGTAGGAATGACTATTATAGCATTTGCCTTGATTATTGCAATAGTAGTAATTTTGAGCAAATAATAAAAGCACCACATTATGCTTTTGCCGAGCTTTGTGGTGTTTTATCAAAACTTTTGGTAGCACACATTTCTGTGGCTCTCATTTTCTATATTTATTATACAGACATTTTTAGATAAAGTCAAATAATTTTTATAACCTACTAGACTTTTTATATTATATATGATAATATGCTTGTGTAATTTAAGAAGGTGTGAGTATGGGTATCATGAAGTCGTTGCGTATGAAAAGATTGCGTAAGAGTAATGTAAGTAAATCGTTTTTAGAAATTTCTAAAAAGGGTAAAGTGTACCCAGTAGAAGTGGTTGATAATAATATATATATATAATATAGAAAAAGTCCTTAGGGGCTTTTTTAATTTTTTGTAAATATATTATTTGATATATAAAAGCAATGCAAGAAATGTGTTGTAAAAAGTATGTAGGAGGTATTTTTATGAGTAAGGTTGATGTTGTTTTAGGTGGCTTTTATGGTGATGAGGGTAAAGGTAAAATTATTGATTATTTATCTCAAAAAGCGGATTTTTCAGTTAGATGTACAGGTGGAAATAACGCAGGTCATTCAATTGAGATTGCTGGTAAGAAATTTGCTTTTCATTTAATTCCATCTGGTATATTGAATGAAGGTACAATTGCTGTTATAGGAAATGGTGTTGTGGTTGACCCTAAAGTATTAATTGAGGAAATTAAGAATGTTGAGGCAAATGGTTATAGTGCTGATAATTTAAGAATTAGTGATAAAGCTCATGTTATACTTCCATATCATATTGAAATGGATAGGTTGCAGGAAGAGTTGAGAGGGGACCAAAAGATTGGTACAACTTGTAGAGGTATTGGTCCTGTATATTGTGATAAATATGAGAGATGTGGTATACGAATGGGGGATTTTGTTAATAAGAAGTTTGAAAAGCAACTTAGAAAAAATGTTGATACTAAGAATAAAATTTTTGAAAGATATGGACATAAGGTGTTAAATGCAGATGAGATTTTAAAAGAATATAATGAGTATGCGGATTTTTTGAAGAAATATGTTGTTGATACTATTGATTTATTACATAATGCAATTGAACAGGATAAGAGAATTTTGTGTGAGGGTGCACAGGCTACTTTACTTGATATAGATTTTGGTAGTTATCCTTTTGTTACTTCTTCAAATCCTACTATTGGTGGAATTTGTACTGGTACTGGAATTGGTGCTAGATATATTGGCGAAGTTTATGGTGTTATTAAAGCATATTCTTCTAAAGTTGGAGAAGGACCATACATAACTGAACAGGATAATGAGATTGGTGATAAGATACGTGAACTTGGTCATGAGTATGGAACTACGACTAAAAGACCTCGTAGATGTGGTTGGCTTGATGTAGTTGCGCTTAAGTATGCTGCTATGATTAACGGGATTACAGGTATTGCTATAAATCATGTTGATACAGTGGGAAAATTGGATGAAATTAAGTTGTGTGTTGGATATAAAAAAGATGGAGAAGTTACTATGAAGTTTTCGACGGATTTAGATTATATTAATGAATGTGAGCCAGTTTATGAAACTTTTGAAGGAAATTTTGGGGACATTAGTAATCTGAAATCGAGAGATGAGTTGCCAGAGAATGCTAAGAAATACTTGAATAGAGTTGAGGAGATTGTTGGTGTGCCAATTAAATTTATTGGTACTGGTGCTGGAAGAGATTCAATGATTGTATGTTAGTATATGTTGGGAGTGAGAAGTATGTTAGAAGATATTTCGCCTATTGATGGTAGATATAGAGAGGCTACAGATGAGGTGCGTAATGTTTTTAGTGAATTTTATTTGATTAAGAATAGAGTTTTTGTTGAGATCGAATGGCTTAAAAAATTGTTTTCTATAAAAGAGATGAATATTGAATATAATTTTGAGGATTTGAAGGTTTTAGATAGTATTGTTCAGGAGTTTGATGTGACTGAAGCTGAGAAGGTAAAAAAGATAGAACAGGTTACAAAACATGATGTTAAGGCTGTTGAGTATTATCTGGATGAGAAGTTCACGGAATTGGGGATTGAAAAATATAATCAATTTGTTCATTTTGGATGTACGTCAGAAGATATAAATAATTTGGCTTATGGTGTGATGGTTAAAAGTTTGATTGATGATGTGTATGTTCCTAATTGTGAAAAATTAGTTGGTGTTTTGAAAGAGAAGGCTAAGGAAAATAAGGCTGTTTCTATGCTTTCACATACGCATGGACAAAGTGCTACTCCTACAACTGTGGGAAAGGAATTTGCTATTTTCGTTTATAGGTTGAATAAAGTTTTGAATAGAATTAAGAATGAAAAGATTTCAGGAAAGTGCAATGGTGCTGTTGGAAATTTTAATGCGCATATGATTGCATATCCTGAGATTGACTGGATTAAGGTTAGTAAGGAATTTGTTGAGAGTTTTGGATTAGAGTGTAATTTGTTTACTACGCAAATTGAGTCACATGATAATATTTGTATGTTGTTTTCTGATATGAAATTATTTAATAATATTGTTTTGGATTTTGATAGTGATATGTGGATGTATATTAGTAGAAATTATTTTTTACAAGAGAATGTTAAGGGAGAAGTTGGTTCTTCTGTAATGCCACATAAGATTAATCCTATTAATTTTGAGAATTCTATGGCTAATATGAAGATGGCTAATAGTATGATAAATGGGTTTGTTGATAATTTACAAATTTCCAGAATGCAAAGGGATTTGAGCGATTCATCAGTGCTTAGAAATATTGGCTGCGTGTTTGCATATGCAATTATTGCTATTAAACAAACAATTATTGGAATTAATAAATTGAAGGTGAATAGAGAGTTTCTTATAGGTGAATTACAAAGGACGCCAGAGGTTTTGGCTGAGGCAATTCAAACTGTTTTGAGAAAGAATGGCTATGAGAATGCATATGAAATTTTAAAAGGATTGACTAGAGGAAAGCATATTTCGATGGTCGAAGTTAGGGAGTTTGTAGAGAAACTTGAGATTTCTAGTGTTGATAAAGAGAGGTTGTTGGAGCTTAAGCCGGAAAATTATTTGGGATTGGCTGACAAACTGGTTGATTTGTTGTAAAATAAATTTCATAGAAAGTGATGGTATAGGAGGGTTTTGAAATGAGAAAAGTTGTTATGGCATCAGGCAATAAGGGAAAAATTAAGGAAGCTAAAGAGATTTTGAATGAATATGAAGTTGTTTCAATGAAGGAATTAGGAATAGATATAGATGTTGAGGAAGATGGTAAGACTTTTGCAGGGAATGCTGAAAAAAAGGCTAGAGAGATTGCTAAGACTTTGAATGGTGAGATTGTTATTTCTGATGATAGTGGAATTGAAATTGATGCATTAAATGGATTTCCTGGTGTTAGAACTAAGAGATGGCATAGAGGTGATGATAGGGAGAGAAATTTAGGTATTATTGAAAAAATGAAGGATTTTTCTGGAGAAGATAGAAAGGTTAAGTTTACTACAGCTATGGCTGCTTCTGATGGAAAGAAAATTGTTTCTGTTGTGGCTTGTATTGATGGATTTGTTGCTGAAAGTCCACGTGGAGAAAATGGTTTTGGGTTTGATGAAATTTTTGAATTAGAAGATGGACGTACTTTGGCAGAACTTTCGATAGATGAGAAAAATACAATTAGTGCAAGAAGAAGGGCATTAGAATTGTTGAAAGAACAATTATTGAATTTTTAGAATATATGGAAAATTGTGGGATAAGAGAGATTTTTACTTGAAAACGTATGAAAACCGTGATATAATTGAAAAACATCAAATAGAAAGCGAGGTAAGTTCATATGAGCAAAATTAATACCCGGGTGTACAATCCGAAATTGAACGGAGGGTACGGCGGATATATGCACCATGAAGAACGAGAACGCAGGGTGCAGAAGTCCCAGAGGAAGCTGAGCAATCAGGAGAAGGTGGCTAAGGAGCTGCTGGAACAGCTGATACTCAGTGTGAATCGCGGGAATCGCTGGAGGGCTAGGCTTTTGTTGAAAGCGGCTAAAAGCGATCCTATTCTGAGGAAGAATGCGAAGTTCATGCGGCGCGTTCACGGAGGTTTGTCGGTTGACGATATGGGCTATCTCAAAGTGCTGCTTAAGAGTATGTGAGTGGCAAGGGCTCCAAAGGGCTGGAACATGTTAAAAGTGTCCAGCCCTTTGGGCTTTTTTAGTGGACTTTTTTTATTATATATGATAGAATTCAGGAAGATTGGTATAGGAAAGATAAAGAGGAGATATAGTATGGAAAAAATAGTTGTAGAAGTAGGGTCAACAGTAACAAAAGTTGATGGATATGATGGAAAGTGTGTAAAGCATTTAGCTGATTATGTTATTGAGTTTAAAAAGAATTTTAAGAAAGAAAATAGATTGAGTGAGCAGGATGTAGAGGAACTTATAAAAAGGGTTAAGAAGCTACAAGAAGAATATGAAAATGTTTATGTTTGTGGGACAAGTGTTTTTAGAGCATTAAATGATGAACAGAAAAGAGAGTTTTTGGATAAATTTAAAAATAATACTGATTTAGATTTTGATATTATTTCTCCAGAGAAAGAAAATGAATTTACAGTTGTAGGGGCTGCACAAAAAGTTAATCGAAAAGTTGCTGTTTTTGTTGGCGGTGGAGGTTCAACAGAAATTGCTGTTTATGATAATGAAATAAAAGAAATGGTTAATACGCCAATTGGTGTTATTGATATTATGAATATGTTTCCAGATTTGGGGGATGATTTACCAAAGGTTAGTCTAGATGAGGTTAAGAAGGTTGTTGAGGAAAAACTTAATGTTCCAAATGAGCAAGTTGATGTATTGATATTAGCTGGTGGAGGACATAAGCGTTTTGCTTTAGGTTCTGGTTTTAATTATGTGGAAAATTCTTTATATGAAAATGAAAATGAGCCTATAATGATGGATATTGAAACTAGAATTAATGATACGGAAAGATATTTTAAAGAGATCTCTTTGGATGAAATTCGTGGTAGAGTTAATGATCCTGATTGGTGGTATGCAACTCGTGCTATGACCGCTTTTGTATTAGTTGTGGCTGAGAAGATGGGTGTTAAATATGTTGTTCCAACTGATGTATCAATGGTTTATGGATTATTAAAATAGATTTAATGTGGAGAATTTTGTATGTTAAGGTTGGAGAATATTAAAATTCGTGAAGAATTAGAATCAGAGGATGTTGCTTTCCGAGCTTGCAAGAAAAGTGGTATAGATTTTAAGGATGTAATTAATTATTATATTTATAAAAAATCTATTGATGCTAGAAATAAAGATGATATTTTTTACAATTATACTGTTGATGTTTGTGTGAAAAATGAGAAGAAATATTTTAGGTGTAAGGTTGTAGAAAATCAAAGAGAAATTAAATTGGATTTAACGAAAAATAGAAAAAGTGAAATGCGACCTATTATTGTTGGAGCTGGCCCTGCGGGGTTGTTCTGTGCTTTTATACTTGTTAATAATGAAATAAAGCCAATTGTTATTGAGCAGGGAAGTAGGGTTGAAGAAAGAATAAAGGAAGTTGAGGAATTTGCTAGTACTGGTAAACTAAATGTGAGTTCGAATATTCAGTTTGGTGAAGGCGGGGCTGGTACATTTTCTGATGGAAAATTGACTACAGGAATAAATGATCCATTGTGTAAGGTTGTACTTGCTAATTTTGTGAAGTTTGGTGCTCCTGAACAAATTCAATACATAAATAAACCTCATATTGGTACAGACAATTTAGTTGAGATTATTGCTAATATGAGAAATTACATTATTCAAAATGGTGGAGAGTTTTTGTTTAATGAAAAAGTGGTTGATTTTTGTTTTGATGGACAAAAGGTGAAATCGGTTATCACAGATAGACGAGAGCTAGAGACTGATACGGTTGTACTTGCTATTGGACATAGTGCAAGGGATACTTTTGAAATGCTTTATAGAAAAAATGTGAAAATGGAAAAGAAGAATTTTTCTGTTGGTGTAAGAATTGAACATAAACAAAGTATGATAAATGAGTCACAATATGGCACTATGACTAAACTTAAACTTCCACCAGCGGAGTATAAATTAGCTTATCATAATAAAAACACAGGTAGGTCTTGTTATAGTTTTTGTATGTGCCCAGGTGGTTTTGTAATGGCTTCTTCTAGTGAGGAGGATACAATTGTTACAAATGGTATGAGTAAGTTTTTACGTGATGGTGAGAATGCTAATAGTGCGATTTTGGTTAATGTTACACCAGAAGATTTTGAAGGTGAATCTCCATTAGAGGGTATGTATTTTCAAAAAGAATTGGAACATAAAGCTTTTGTATTGGGTGGAAGTAATTATAATGCTCCTATTCAAAAGGTTGGAGACTTTTTATCAGATAGGAAATCGGTAGAATTAGGTAAGATTAAACCAACATATAGACCAGGAGTCACTTTAAGCAATTTGAATGATATTTTACCTAGATTTGTTTCAGATACTCTGAAAGAAGGTATATGTTATTTTGATAAAAAGATAAAAGGTTTTGCAAGTGATGATGCAATTCTTACAGGAGTTGAGACAAGAAGTTCATCACCTGTAAAGATTGTTAGAGACCCTGAGAGTTTAATGTCAATTAGTGTGAGTGGTTTATATCCTGCTGGTGAGGGACCTGGATATGCTGGTGGGATTATGTCTGCTGCTGTTGATGGAATAAGATGTGCTATAAAAATCATAGAAGGTGAGTGATATAATATATGAGTTTTTCTGCAAAGTCTTTAAAGAGAATAGCTGAGAAGTCTAATTTAACTAAATTAAATAGTATTGTTTCTGAAACTAATTCATATGTTAAGGGGGGGAGAGAACCAACTGATGAATATAAGACAGCGGTTTCTGAAATGCTTGAAATAATTGAATATATGAATAAACCGAGTGTTAAGAAGTTGTCTCAAAAAATATTGGATTTCTTTGAGGAGAATTGTGATTCTTCTTATGTTCAGAGAATTGATGAAAAAATTGAATTAGAAGAAAATCAATTGTCTCCTAAAACTAAAAGTTTGGTTACAATGATTTATAGAAATTATTTGTGTTCGTTAAAGGAAAGAGATTTGCTTGATGAGATTTTAAGGGAAAACAATAATTATATTTTTGTACAGGATGGAGAGCAACAATTTGAAGATTTGTCTCAAGAAAAGTCAGAGCATTCGGAGTGTTCAAATGAAGAATGTTGTGAAGTTGAGGATGTAGATATTGAACAAAAGGAGTATGGACTTTCTGGTTGTGAGGAAGATGATGAGGAACTTGAAGAAGATAAGAAATTTAATTCATATATAAATGTTAAGGATTTTGATTTGGAAGAACAACTTGTAAAGTTAAAAAGTGTTAGAAAGAAAATAGATAAAAATAGGAGAAAATATGATATCAATTAATGAGATAAAACGTAGGTTGCCAGGGGATTTTATGGAGGAGATATATGAAAGTTTTTCTCCTGTTACTGTTGATAAAATTCTTTTGGGTATGACTGATGATAGATTTCCTACTCTTAGGGTAAATAGTTTAAAGTATAATATTCAAGATTTGATGAGATATTTTAAAGAAGTTAATATTAAATTTGAGAGAGTTCCTTTTTATTCGGATGCTTTGATAATAAAAAATGCTAGAGAAAAGGATGTTCAAAAGTTAGATATTTATGAAAAGGGATATGTATATTTTCAGAGTTTGTCTAGTATGATTCCGCCTTTAGTTTTGAAACCAGAAGAAGGAGAAAGGGTTTTAGATATGACAGCTGCGCCTGGAAGTAAGACTACGCAGATGGCATGCTTGATGAATAATAAAGGGTATATTCTGGCAAATGAACTTGATAAGATTAGATGCGAACGATTGAAGTATAATATTCAAATGCAAGGTGCTAGTATTATTGAAGTTGTAAATGGCAGAGGGGAAAAGCTTGGAGATAATTATGAGGAACAATTTGATAAGGTTTTGCTTGATGCACCATGTAGTGGTGAAGGAAGGTTTATAGCTACTAGTCCAATGACGTATAGGAATTGGTCTAAAAAGGGAGTGGCTGATTTAGTGAAAATACAAAAGAAATTGTTTGCTAGTGGATATAAAGCTCTTAAGCCTGGCGGAATAATGGTATATTCTACTTGTACAATAAATAGGGATGAAAATGAGTTTGTTATTGATTGGGCTTTACATAATTTTGATGTTAGCCTTGAGAAAATAGAACTTGATGTGAAATATGCTATTTCTGGTCTTAACGATGGATTGGATAAATCAATAAATAGAGCGATTAAGATTTTGCCTTCAAAGATGATGGAAGGATTTTTTGTGGCGAAGTTTAGAAAAAATAGTTAATGATAAAGTAAACTTTTAAAGATTTATTATAATAATATACCCCTCAGTATAAATGTGTACTGAGGGGCTATTTTTATTTTTTGTTTTTATTTATATTATATGTTATTGCACTGTCATTTTCTAAGAAGAATTTTGCATCTGTTGTATTATATTTTATTGGACCATCGTTATCGTCCATACTTGTATCAAATTGAGGTCTATTTAAAATATTACTTAGAATATCATTTTGGTTACTATCATGAGTTGATACACTTCCAGAGAATTTAGAGAAGTTAAATTGTTTTGGTTGGTGGTTTTCTTTATATTTTGATTCTAGGAAGTCTAGTTTTGCTTTACCTACAAGCATTTTTCCACCAGCGTCACGTGTTTTATATACAATTGCTTTGAATTTTTGTGACTGAATTTTACCTGGTGCAAAATTTAGCTTGTATGCCCATTCAATATTCATAAGTTTTCCATCATATTCAGGCATTCCACCTTTTCCATCACCTTTAGAGTTGTAAGTTTTATTCCACTTCCACTCACGTTTTTCTCCGAATTCTTTTGCTAGCCATTCGTTATCTTCAGGTGTGTTGTTACCAAATGCTATTTTTGTTGTACAGTTTGCTAAAATTGTTTGTCTATAACTTTGATTATTATTTAAGTTATTGTTTGTTCCAAATTGTGATAAGTTCTGAGCAGAGATGATTAGACCAACTCTATATTTTCTGAATAGAGTGAAGAAGTCTTCTGTTGCTTTACATACAAATGGTGGGAACTCGTCTATGTATAAGAAATGTGGTTTTCTTGATTTTTCTGTACCTGGTCTTGATATTATAGAGTGTTGCATTAATAGTAGAGTAAATAGACCAAATGCTTTATTTACAGCTGCTCCTAAGTCACCACGTCTTGTACAAATAAGAGTTATTTCACAATTTTCTAATGCTTTATCGAAATTTAGATTGTTTGTTCTATTACATAATATATTTCTTACTCCAGGGAAACGAAGTAAGTTTTCTAATTGTGAGCTTGCTGCTTGAAGTGATTTTTGAGTTTCTTCGTATCCAATTGAACCTGCGTAGAAGTTGTTTTTGAAGTATGTAAGTAATATTCTATATTTTTCTGCAAGTTCAGGAGATTTTTTCATTTTTTCACAAAATTGTTCAACTAATTCAAAGTTGTTTAACATCATAAGTAAGTCTTCTAAGTTTGGAAGTAATCCGTTATGTGTTTGAGGATATACTTCTTTTAATAATAGAGATAGGTTTTCAATTGCTTGTGTTGTAATGTTTTGCATGAATGCTTGTTGAACAGTAACTTCATTTGTTTCATACATTCTTTTTAAGACTGCTGAGATTGCAAGTGATGTTTTTACTGGGTCATCAAATACAAAAGGGTTTAAACCAATTGAATCTGGATTATTTGGATCTATCATATTGTACTTCATATGGAAATTGTCTAATACTTCTGTTATATGTGAGATTGATTCATAATCTGGAGCAATATATGTAAGTCCTAAATCTTTGTATACATTTTTGCTTCCAGAAGAATGATGAATTAATTTTTGCATATATGTATTAAATAATTTTTCTCTACCATCTCTGATATCTAACATGTCAAGAGAGAAGTTTTCGTTTAAATATTCGTTTGAATAAGGTTCTTTTATTGTTGCTAAACCAGTTTTTAATGCTGTGAATCCTAGTTCTTTTGATGCTTCTCTAAAAAAGAATTTCTTTTCTATATCACGTGCTATCATTGGCTCAAATGCCATTGTTGTTTTACCAGATCCTGATACACCAAGTACTAAAAATGCTTCAAATCTTCTTGTTTCTGGTATTTTTATTGCTTTTCCTGTTTCTCCATCTTTACATAATAACATTTCACAAGAATATGGTCCGTTTTCATTTGATGGTGGTGCAAGTGAAATTCCTTTATAGTCTGCAACTGAGTCTCTGATGTCTTTGGTATCAGCAAATCCTGTAACCATTTTCTTTATTGCAGGCATAATTGTTATAACTGGTACATAACAAGCTAGAGCTGTAAATGCTGGTTTTATTACGTCTAGGAATCTAGTAACTAACTCTGCATAGTTTGGAAGTGTAAATAAAAATGTCCATAATGCTTGATTTACCCATTGTGTAAGCATTGATATTCCTACTATATAAAGTGATATATAATATAGTATAAATAATGAGAATTTTTGAGCGTCATCTTTTACAAATTTTGAGCTTGCTCCTAATAGGAATGCAAATACTGGACATGCGATTGCAAAGGTGTACATGAATGGACCCCAGTAATCAACGGATATTCCTGTAAAGCATAGAAGTATCATTTCGACGACTCTATCGATACAAAAATAAACACTAAATAACGTTAGAATATATGTAAAAAATGTGTTTCTATCGGTTTTTAGTATTTTTAAAAATTTATCTATATATTTCCATATTAAATTGCTAATTGATTTAAACAAATTATTCACCACTTTCACATAAACTTACATGTATATTATCCTACAAAAACGCGAAAATTACAATAGTTTTTTGCAAAAATCTACATATATAAAAGTGTGAATTTAATTATGTGAGAAAAATAGTATTTTTTGAATGAATAAATAGGGAAAGAATAGAGGATTTCTAGCGTAGATATGTTAGGAATCTAATTAATGTCATAATGTGACCATAATGATATGATTTTTATTATTTTTTCTGTTTCGTATATTTGATATACAATTCTATGTTGAATGTTTAATCTCCTTGAATATGCGCCGTTCCAAGTCTCCTAACAACTTTTCATAAGGTGGAGGCGTTTGGTAGGGGTTATTTTTTATTACTTCAATTAAATTTTTAGCTTTTTCATTTAAGCTACTTTGTTTTATTTTTTCAATGTCTTTTATTGCTTTTTTAGTATACATTATTTTATACATTTATTACCAATCAACCTCGCTTTCTGAAATACAATTTTTTAAATCTTCTTTCATTCCATCAATTACTTTTTCTTTTAATTTTTTGTTGCTTGAAATTTCTAGTGTTGCTAATAGATTGTTATAATCTTCTTCACTTAAAACAACAGCGTTACCATTTTTTGTTGATATATTCAGTGGTTCATTATATTTTATGGTTTGCTCTAACAAATTATATATATCTTTTCTAAAGTTAGTTATGTTGGTATTAGTCATATTCTTATACCTTCTTTCTTTTTTTTCTTTTATATTTTAACATACATATTTGCGTACGTCAATAGTATTTACTATATATATTATTATATTGTTATTGTATTATTATTACCTTAATTTTGTGGAAAATTAAAATTTTTGAAAAAATGTTGGATGGAAGGTGTGGAGCGTGTGAGATATGAAAAGTCTAATTATTAGTGGGATTGACGGCTTTTGGAGGGTTGAGTAGAATTAGTGTGTATAAAAAAGAGATAGGGAGAGATGGAATATGCAAAAGAAGAATGAGAGACAGCAAAGCATTGAGGCTGTACACACACACACACACACACACACACACGTAAGTTTAGTGATAAGAGAAAGATAATTGAGGTAGGAGTAAGTGTGGCTATTGTAGTAGTGATGGCGATAGTAGTTATACAGTTGTTTATGAAAAAGGAGATAATAGAAGAGAGTGTTGTTACGAAGACGACTGGTATAAGTGAGTTAGATGGTAGTGAGGTTGATACTAATTTAAAAGAAAGTACGAAACCGAAGGCGATGGTGGATACAAGTAGTTGGGATACGAGTAAGGTGACGGTGTATACTGATAAGAGTGAAAATAAAGCACCTATTCCAGTTGGGTATGTAGTTTCACAAGTTATAGGAGAGACTGAGATAAATACGGGACTTGTTATATATGAAGGAACTGAGCCTGTAGCAGGAGATGAAGTAGGAGTACCTGGAACAGCTGCATGGGATGCATCATGTAATCGTAACCAGTGGGTATGGGTACCAGTACCAGATGTAAGTAGAATATATGATAAGAGTACAAGAAAGTCTAAGACATATAAGAGAACACAAACTGGGAGAGAAGAGTATTCGGCAAATAGTGAACCAGTAATAATGAGCAGTGATGACAATGAACAGAATTTTTCAAAATATAATTTACCTGGAATGACAACAAAAAAACTATATTATGAATTAGATACAGAATTAGACGAGACTATAAAATCTATTGAAAAATATGGTGGCTTTTATATAGGGAGATATGAAACAGGGAATGTAAAAGCACAAAACGTAGTAACATATTTTACAAAACCAGTAGTAAAGAGAATGAATAGAAATATAAATTATGTGACTTGGTATGATGCATATGCTAACCTAAGAACATTGGGGGCTAACGAAAATGTAAAGTCTAATATTATATGGGGGTGTCTATGGGATGAAACATTGCAGTGGTTTAGAGAAAGTGGAGCAAAGACAGATGAAGAGTTATATAATCCAGCTACATGGGGAAATTATAGAATTAGCACATTTAGGTACTATGAAAACACTACTGAAAATCAAATAGTAAAGAGTAGGGGGAGCGAAACAATGGTGCCAACAGGAAGTGCAGAGCAAAATAAAGCAAATAATGTTTATGATATGGCTGGCAATGTATCTGATTGGACCTTAGAATGCAGTGGTGGCTATCGTAGAGGACGTGGCAGTACTTATAACACAATTACTGAGAATGCAATTAGGGACAATGACCGAAACTATGGCAAACCTAACTCTTACTATAGCTCAACAGGTGTGCGTGCATATATGTACATAAAATAGAGATTTCATAAAATGAAATCTCTATTTTGCTTTTATAGCATGTTTCTTTTTTTATAACATATTGTAGAATACTTGAAATTATGTTGCAATATAAATATAATATGAATATTAAAAGAGAGGAAAGAGGTATGTTGGAAAAAACAGAGAAGAGACATAGGATAAAAAAAGAAACATTTTTACAAGGTGTTTTAGTGTTGATGGTTTCACAGGTTTTGATAAAGATATTGGGACTTGTGCAGACTTTATATTTAACAAATAGGAAGGGATTTGGAGATACTGGAAATGCTATATATATGGGTGGATACCAGATATATGCGTTGTTGCTTTCTATTTCTTCAATTGGTATTCCTAATGCTATTTCTAAGTTAGTTTCAGAGAAATTGGCTATTGGAGATAAAGAGGGAGCTCATAGAGTTTTTAAAATTGCTATTTTTACTTTTGGTGTAATTGGAATGGCTGGTACATTGCTTTTGTTTTTTAGTGCAGATGTTGTATCAAGGTTGTGGCTTGGTATTCCAGAGTCAAAGGTTACTCTTATGATATTGTCTCCTGGAGTGTTTTTTGTTGCAATATCATCAGTTTTTAGAGGATATTTTAATGGTAGAGCACAGATGAGTGCTACTGCTAATGCTCAAACCTTTGAACAATTTTGGAAAACTTTATTAACTATTGTTTTTGTTGAACTTGCTGTTGTTTTAACTAGTACAAATACTGTTTATATGGCTGCTGCTGCAACTGCTGCAACTAGTATGGCTATAATATTTAGCTTTATTTATTTGTATAAGTATTATATAAAAGAAAGACAGTTTATTTCTACTAAAAATGATATTACAGTAAAGAGGGATAATAGAACGTTTAAGGCAATAGTGAAAAGCATTTTATGGATATCTATTCCTATTTCACTTTCCGCGATTTTGTCTTCTTTAAACAAAATTGTTGATTCAACTACTGTTGTAAATATATTGTCACCAATATTAGGAGAAACTGTTGCAAAAACAAGATATGGTATATTAAGCGCAAAAGTGGATATACTTGTAGCATTACCACTTGCTTTTAATGTAGCTTTTGCAACCGCTCTTGTTCCAGCAATTTCTGCGGCAAATGCAAAAAGAGATACTATTACAATAAATAAGAGAATTTCATTTTCTATATTAGTAAGTATACTTATTGGTTTGCCATGTACTGTTGGAATGTTTATGTATGCAAAAGAGATTTTACTTTTGTTATTTCCTTTTGCTAGTGATGGTGGAGTACTTCTTGCGATTATGTCTTTTACAATAATAATTACACTTGTTGAACAAACTATAAATGGTGTTCTACAAGGATTTGGAAAGGTTAAAACACCAGTTGTTGCTTTAACTATAGGTATTGTTGCAAAGATAATTGCGAACGTTGTACTTATTCCTATAGAAGGAATTTATGAAAATGGTGCTGCAATAGGTTCTATTGTGGGACATGGTATTTCACTTATTATTGTATATGCTGTTTTAAGAAAGACAGTCAAGTTAGATTTTTCTTTGATAAGGTTATCTATAAAACCAATTTTAGCAACTTTGATTATGGCTGGGTGTTCATATGGTGTATTTGTTTTTGTGAAATCCTTTATTGGAATAAGAATTTCTACAATAATTGCTATAATTATTGCTGTAATTGTGTTTGCGATTGCTGTAGTTATTTTGAAGATATTTTCGAAAGAGGAAATTGAGATGTTACCTAAGGGCGACAAGGTTTACAGCGTTTTGAAAAAGTTACATTTGTATAGTTAAAATATGGTAAAAAATAAGGTTATATTGGTCAAAGTACTGAAAAAACTGTAAAAAAAACAAAAAAAAAGAAGGATTTTAAAGGACTTTGGCGAATAAATATATTGTAGATGAGAATTCTACTTAAATACTTAAATCTATTAGGAGGTAAAAAGATGAACAAAGCTGAATTAATCGCAGCAGTAGCTGCACAAACAGGAGAAACAAAAAAAGGTGCTGAAGCAACAATTAACGCTTTTGTTAACACAGTTATGGAAACATTAGCAAAAGGAGATAAAGTTCAATTAGTTGGATTCGGTTCTTTTGAAGTAAGAAAAAGAGCAGCTAGAAAAGGAAGAAACCCACAAACTAAAGAAGAAATCAAAATACCTGCATCAAAAGCTCCAGTATTCAAAGCTGGTAAAGCATTAAAAGATTTAGTAAATAAAAAATAATCACTTTGGTATATAGATGATTATATGAATTCATATAAAAGGCGTAATGTATGTTATGCCTTTTTATCATGTGCAAGGTTGTAATATATATAATCTTTTTGCAACCATATAAAATAATTATTATAAAAGTATTGAAAATTGAAAATAAAGATGGTAAAATATTTCCATTGATTGATAAATTAAAAATTGTGATGAGGATAAGGCAAGTAGAAAATGTCTTTTAGAGAGCCAAAGGTTGGTGAAATTTTGGTAAGAACTATTTATTTGTTATCACCTCTGAATTGATTATTTGAAAATGTATATTAGTAAAATAATCCGCAGTGCCTAGCGTTAACAGGAAAAGAGATGATTGTTAAAATTTTATTTTACAATTAATTTAGGTGGTAACGCGAGCGATTCGTCCTATGTGGATGAGTCGCTTTTTTTATTAGTTGAAAAATTAAGAGGAGGAAATGGAATGAGTGAAGAAAAATTTGATTACAGCCAAACTTTGAATTTGCCTAAAACGGATTTTCAAATGAGAGCTGGACTTCCAGAAAAGGAACCTAAAATATTAGAGGAAATTTTTGAGGGAAAACACATTTATGAGAAAATGTTAGAGAAAAATAAAGGGCATGAACCTTTTGTTTTGCATGATGGACCTCCATATGCTAATGGTGAAATTCATATAGGTCATGCTTTGAATAAGGTTTTAAAAGATACTATAGTTCGTTATAAGAGCTTAAAAGGATATTGGACTCCGTTTATTCCTGGATATGATACACATGGTATGCCTACTGAAAAGAAGGCTATTCAATTATTAGGGTTGAATAGAGATGAGATTCCTGTATCTAAGTTTAGAGATACTTGTAAGAATTTTACTAGAGAGTATAAGGATAAACAAACAGAAGGTTTTAAAAGATTAGGTGTTTTAGGTGATTGGGAACATCCTTATATTACATATCAACCTGAAATGGAAGCTAAACAAGTTGGTGTTTTTGCTGATATGTATAAAAAAGGTTACATATATAAAGGATTAAAGCCAGTTTATTGGTGTACAGATTGTGAGACTGCATTGGCTGAGGCTGAGATTGAATATAAGAATATTAATTCCAATACTGCTTATGTTAAATTCCCTGTTAGAGATGCTAAAGGTAAATTTGATGAAAAAAATACTTTTGTTGTTATTTGGACAACAACACCTTGGACATTGCCTGGAAATACTGGTATTACAATAGGTGGAGATTTTGATTATAGTTTTGTTAGAGTTAATAATGAAAGATTGATAATGGCATCTGCTTTAGTTGAAGAAGTTATGAAAATTGCTGGAATAGAAGATTATTCAGTTGAGTTTGAAATGAAGGGTTCTGAACTTGAGGGAATTTTGTGTAAACACCCATTTATGGATAGAGATTCAAAAGTAGTTCTTGGAAGCACAGATACTGTAGATGTTCAATTGGATAGTGGTACAGGTGCTGTTCATACTGCTCCAAGTTATGGTAAAGAAGACTATTTATGTGGACTTAAAAATGATTTAGATATTATAGTTTGTGTTGATGGTAAGGGTCATCAAACTCAGGAGGCTGGACCTTTTGCTGGAATGTTTTATGCAAAATCTGATAAAGAAATTATAAAGTGGTTAGATGAAAATGGATATTTACTTGTGAGTAAAGAGGTAAATCACTCTTATCCACATTGTTGGAGATGTAAACATCCAGTAATATTCAGGGCTACAAGCCAATGGTTTGCATCTGTTGATGGATTTAGAAAAGAGACTTTGGATGCAATAAAAACTGTTAAGTGGTACCCTGCTTGGGGTGAAGAGAGAATTTCTAAGATGGTTGAGGATAGAAATGATTGGTGTATTTCTCGTCAACGTACGTGGGGTGTTCCAATTCCAGTATTTTATTGCAAGGATTGTGAAAAAGAATATGTTACTGAGGAGAGCTTGGAGAAAGTTCAAAAAATATTTAGAGAGCAAGGTTCAAATGCATGGTTTGAATTATCTGAGAATGAATTAATGCCAGAGGGTGCTGTTTGTTCTTGTGGATGTCATGAATTTAAGAAAGAAACTGACATTATGGATGTTTGGTTTGATTCTGGTTCTACTCATGAATCCGTTTTGGCTGAACGTGGACTTCCAGAGGCTAATTTGTATTTAGAGGGTAGTGACCAATATAGAGGATGGTTCCAGTCTTCATTGCTTACATCTGTTGCTACTAAAGGTAAAGCTCCTTATAAAGAGGTTGTAACTCATGGTTATACAATTGATGACCAAGGTAGAAAAATGTCAAAATCTATAGGTAATACTATTGCTCCTCAAGAAGTTATAAATGAGTCAGGTGCTGATGTTTTGAGACTTTGGGTATTATCATCAGATTATAAGTCAGATATTAGTGTTTCTAAGGCTATTATAAAACAAGTAACTGAGGTTTATAGAAAAATACGTAATACTGCTAGATATATTTTAGGAAATACTTATGATTTTCAAGTTAATTTACCAGTTAAATATGATGATTTAATGGAAATTGATAAGTGGGCTTTGATTAAACTTAATAAATTAGTTAAGGATTGTACAGAAGCTTATGATAAATATGAGTTCCATAATGCTTATCAAGCAATAAATCAATTCTGTGTTGTTGATATGAGTACTTTCTATTTAGATATAATAAAGGATAGATTATATACTTCAAGGGCTGATTCTTTGGAAAGAAGATCTGCTCAAACAGCGATGTATGAAATATTAGATGCTTTAGTTAAAATATTGGCTCCTATGACTTGTTATACTGCTGAAGAAATTTGGAAAGCAATGCCTCATAGAGAAGGGGAAAATGTTGAAAGTGTTATGCTTACAGATTATCCTGTTTACAAACCTGAATATGAGAATAAGACTTTAGAAGAAAAATGGGATGGAATAATTAAACTTAAAGAAGAAGTTTCTAAAAAACTTGAGGAAGCAAGAATTGAAAAGGTTATAGGACATTCTTTGAATGCTAAAGTTACATTGTATGTTACTGAGGATAGATATGAGGAATTCTTGAAAGATAGAGAATTATTGACTGCTGTATTTATTGTTTCAAAAGTTGTGATTGAGAATGATAAGAGAGATGAATTTGGAGATATTGGTGTAAAGGTTGAGGCTGCTGATGGAGATAAGTGTGAGAGATGCTGGATGTATTCTGATACTGTTGGTAAAAATCATGAACACCCAACTCTTTGCAATAGATGTATTGACAATTTAGAATAAAAAAGTGTATAAAAGTATTTACATTTGTAAAATGGATATGATACAATCTTTATTGTTATAAAGATATGAAATGTGGAGGAATAAATAATGGATTTATTGACAAATATATTGACAATAGTATATGTGCTATGTTGTATAATTATAATTGTATTAGTACTTTTACAAAAAAGTGAAAAAGGTGGAGCTTCAGAGACTATAGTTGGTTCATCAGGAAGTAATTTCTATGAGAAAAATAAGGGAAGAACTAGAGAAGGAAGATTGAAAAATTTAACTATTCTTTTCTCAGTTGTGTTTATTGTTTTAACTATAGTTCTTACAATATTGAACATGAGATAATATTAAGAAAATATTATGGGGGCGATGCTTTTTGCGTTGCCCTTTTTTGGTAGAGGAGAGAGAATGGAAGAAAAGATAATTGGAACTTTTATAGCTCATGAAAAGGGTTTTGGTTTTGTGAAACCTGAAAATGAGGAGCTTGAAAAAGATATTTTTATTGCGGCTAAAAATGTTAATGGTGCTTTGAATGAAGATGTTGTTGAAGTGGAGATTGTGAAAGATTCAGAAAAAAATAAAAGTAAAGAGGGCAAGATAGCTAAGATTGTTAGAAGAGGAAAAGATACATTGGTTGGAACTTTTCAAAAATCTAAGAGTTTTGGTTTTGTTGTGCCTGATGATAAACGTTTTGGAAGTGATATTTTTATTTCCAAAAAGAATTTTGGTAAAGCAAGAGATAAGCATAAGGTTGTTGTAAGAATAACAAAATATCCTGAAAAGGGGCGTAAGGCAGAGGGAGAAGTTATTGAAGTAATTGGAAATATCAATCAAGCTGGTGTTGATATGATGAGTATTATTAAGGAGTACAAGCTTCCTGCTAGGTTTCCAGGGGATGTTGTGGCTGAGGCTAAAAAGTTTGGTGATACTATTGATTTGAAGGATATGAAAAATAGAAGAGATTTGCGTGATAGGACTATTTTTACTATTGATGGAGAAGATGCAAAGGATTTGGATGATGCAGTTTGCGTTAATAAAAACAGTAATGGTAATTATGTTTTAGATGTTCATATTGCAGATGTTAGCCATTATGTTAAAGATAGAACGCAACTTGATAGAGAGGCACGAATTAGAGGGACAAGTGTTTATATGCTAGGTAGAGTTATTCCTATGCTTCCACGTGAACTTTCAAATGGGCTTTGTAGCTTAAATGCAGGGCAAGACAGGTATGCATTATCTGTTTCAATGGAGATTGATTCTGATGGGCGTGTTGTAGATTCTGATGTTTATAAATCAGTTGTGAGAGTGGCTGAAAGAATGACATATACAGATGTTCAGAAGATTATCGATGGAACAGATGAAGAAGTTTTAAAGAAGTATGAGAAATATATTAATGATTTTAAACTTATGGAAGAATTGGCTCAGATACTTAAAAATAAGAGAATGGCAAATGGATATTTGAACTTGGATATTCCAGAAAGTAAGATTGTCTTAGATAATGTTACAGGTAAGTGTATTGATGTTAAGAAATATGAAACAACATTTGCAAATGAAATTATTGAACAATTTATGCTTATTGCTAATGAGACTGTTGCGGAGAGATTTTATTGGCTTGAAGTTCCATTTATTTATAGAGTGCATGAAGAACCTGATATTGATAAAGTGAAAGAATTGAATAAATTTTTGTTTAATTTGGGGTATAAAATTCATATTAGTCAAGATATGGTTCATCCGTCCGCTTTTTCTAAGGTTTTGGAGGAAGTTAAAGGGAAACCAGAGGAAAAGGTTGTATCAAATTTGATTTTGAGAACGCTTAAAGTTGCTAAATATGATAGTGAGAACTTAGGACATTTTGGTATTGCGGGTAAATATTATTGCCACTTTACTTCTCCTATTAGAAGATATCCAGATTTATTTATACACAGAGTTATTTCAGAATATTTTTCAAGTAGTGAAAAGCAAAAACAGCGTTTTGCTGAAAAGGCGCCTAAGTATGCTAAAAATTCATCAGAGAGAGAAAAAGTTGCTACAAAGGCTGAGAGAGAGGCTGAAAGTATGAAGATGGCTGAATTTATGGAAGGTAAAATTGGCGAAAAATATGATGGTATTATTTCTTCGGTTACTAACTTTGGAATTTTTGTTCAATTAGAGAATACAATAGAAGGACTAGTTAGATTTGAACAACTTGGTGACGAATATTTTATTTACAATGAAGCAAATAGAACTTTGATAGGGGAGAAAACTAATAAGATTTATAGAATTGGCGATAGTATTAGGATTAAGGTTATGAGGGCTAGTAAGGAGGCTCGCGAAATTGATTTTTCTTTAGCTTGATGATGCGAGAGGATTTTTTTATAAAAAGCTTTATCTTTATGTTTTTTTGTAATATAATATCTGTGATTTAATAGAAGGAGGAGAATATGGAGAAAAAAGGTGACAAAAATGGAAAAAGAGGAACATCTAATTCCACATCTAGAAATAGAAGAACCACAAAAGTATCGACTTCTAAAAAGAGTAGTGTAGATGGAAGTAATTCAGAGACTAGAAGAATTAATACTGTTTCTGATGAAACTAAGAGATATAATATTTCTGAAGAAGATTTAAATAAAAAAACTAAGGTGGCTAAAAATGGCACATCTAAGAAATCGAATAAGAAGAAAAAGAGCAAAGCTTGGAATATTATAAAGAAAATTTTGATTGCTCTTGTTATATTGGGTATTTTAGCTGGATTGATTGCAGCTGGAATTATTGCTGGTATTTTCTTTGGATTTTTTGGCGATGATTTTAAAATGACTAAAGCTGATTTAGTTATCCCTTATATAAATACTGAAATTTATGATATTGATGGAAATTTTCTTGGCGAGACTAGTGGAACTGAACAAAGACAACTTGTTAGTTTGAATGATATGCCTAAGTTGTTACCAAAAGCGTATGTAGCAATAGAGGATGAGAGATTTTACGACCACTCAGGTGTTGATATAAAAAGAACTGGTGCAGCGACTATAACATATTTGCTTAATAGAGGTAATTCTTCTTTTGGTGGTAGTACAATTACTCAACAGCTTATAAAAAATATAACTAAAGAAGATGAGGATTCAGCTCTTAGAAAAGTCAAGGAAATGGCTAGAGCTATACAAATTGAAAAAGAAATTTCAAAAGATAATATTTTGGAATTGTATTTGAATGATATATTTGTTGGTGGAGAAAGTATCCATGGTGTTGCTTTAGGTGCAAAATATTATTTTAATAAAAATGTTTCAGATTTAGATTTAGCAGAGTGTGCATTCTTAGCAGGTATTAACCATACACCAAATTCTTATAATCCATATAATGGAACAGAGGAGCAAATAGCAAAACGTATTGAGAGAGGCAGAGATAGAACTAAAGTTGTTTTGAAAAAAATGCTTGAATTAAATTATGTAAGTCAAGAGGAATATAATACTGCTGTTGCAAAAGTGGATGGAGGGTTAACTTTTGAACGTGGTGTTTTGGCAACTGGAACAGTTTATAGTGATCATACAGAGGCTGCGATTGAACAAGTTATTAAGCAATTGATGGAAGAAAAAGGCATGGAAAGAACTGTGGCTGAAAATCTTATATATGGTGGAGGATATAAGATTTATACAACTCAATCAAGCAAAGTTCAAACTGCTATTGAAGAGGTTATGGCTGACCCAAGTTATGTTAGAACTGACCGTGCAACAGGTGATACTAGTCAAGCTGCAATTGTTGTTATAGATCATAAGACTGGTTATGTGGTTGGATGTGCTGGAAGACTTGGCACTAAAACTAAAAATGGAGATTTGAATAGAATTTATTCTGCAAGACAAGTTGGTTCTGCAATGAAGCCATTATCTGTTGTAGCACCTGGAATTCAAGAGAATGTTATAAATCCTGAATCTATGTATAAGGATGAACCTATTGATTGGTATGGAAGTTCTGTTAAAAATCATTATAATGGTTTTCATAATAAATTTGAGACTGTTAGAGATGCGATAAGGGTATCTGGAAATATTGTACCTATTAAAATTATTAGAGATATAGGGGTATTAAAATCAGTAGAATATTTAAATAAAATGGGACTAGACGGCTTGGAAAAATTTACAGATAAATCATATTCATTGGCACTTGGTGCTAAAGAATACTCACCATTAAAAATTGCGGGAGCATATGCTACTTTAGCTAATGATGGAACATATATTGAACCTACTTTCTATACAAAAGTAGTTGATCGTGATGGAAATGTTGTTCTTGAACCACATCAAAAAACTGAGAGAGTTTTTGGTGCATCTGAAACATATATAGTAAAGAGTATATTGACTGAGCCAGTTAAATCTGGTGGAACAGCTACATTATGTGCTAATGGAATGAGTGGCTTTGATATTTGTGCTAAAACAGGTTCTTCAGATGGAGATAAAGATAGATGGTTAGGAGAATTTACAACATATTATACTGCTGTTTGCTGGTATGGTTTTGACCAAAATAATACTAATATAAGTGGTCTTAGCCCAGCTACACAAATATGTTCTAATGTTATGAGAAGAATTCATAGCGGCTTAACTCCAACAAGATTTGTAAGACCTGATGATGTGGTTACTGCAACTGTTTGTTCAAGGTCAAATAGATTGCCAGGTGCTGGTTGTCCAACAGTAACTGGATTGTTTGTAAGGTCTAAAATACCGACTACTCGTTGTAGTGCAGAACATAATATAGAAAAAATAAAGATTTGTGAAGAGACAGGATTATTAGCTGTTGAAGGTGGATGTCCTAATGTTGTAGAGAAAATGTTTGAAAATGATGAAGAAAGACCAACAGAGTATTGTAATGTTCATACTAAGCCTGAAGAGTCACCAGAGCCAACACCAACAGAGACTACATCACCAAAACCTACAGAAACGACTAGCCCAAAGCCAACAGAGACGACTTCACCTAAGCCAACTGGTACAACTAGTCCAACACCAACAGGTACGACATCACCAAAACCTACAGAAACAACTAGTCCAAAACCAACTAGTACAACGTCTCCAAGTCCTTCAACGTCACCTATACCAAGTGGGTCGCCAAAACCAGAGGAGTAATATATTTTAAGAAAGGGAAAAATGGATAGCAAGGCTACTACTATGTCTTGTTATCCTTGGAATTTATTATGGAATTAAAACTATATAATACGTTATCTAGGAAAAAAGAGCCATTTAAAGCTATTGATGGGAATAGAGTTAGAATGTATAGTTGTGGTCCAACAGTCTATTATTATGCTCATATAGGAAATTTACGTGCTTATTTATTTATGGATAATTTAAGAAGAGTATTGAAATATAATGGATATGAATTATTACATGCAATGAATATAACTGATGTAGGTCATTTAGAGTCTGATGCTGATGAAGGTGAGGACAAGATGGCTAAGGCTGCTAAACGTGAAAATAAAGATCCATATGAGATAGCTAAATTTTATACTGAAAAGTTTATGATTGATTTAGATAAATTAAATATTAATAAACCAGAAGTAATATGTAAGGCTACTGACCATATAAAAGAAATGGAAGAGTATGTCTTAAAGATTATGGAAAATGGATATGCATATGAAACTAAGGATACTATATATTTTGATACATCAAAACTTGATAAATATGGTGTTTTATCTAATATAAATATTGATGAGCAAAAAGCTGGGGCTAGAGTGGAATTTGATACAGAAAAAAGGAATGTTACAGATTTTGCTTTGTGGATTAAAGCGCCTGAAAATCATATTATGAAATGGGATTCTTTCTGGGGAAAATGTTATCCAGGGTGGCATATTGAGTGTTCTGCAATGGGAAGAAAGTATTTGGGAGAGCATTTTGATATACATACAGGTGGAATTGACCATATTCCAATTCATCATGAAAATGAGATTGCTCAGAGTAAAGGTTGTACTGGTCAAATACCTGCAAATTGGTGGATGCATTGTGAATTCTTGCTTATTGATGGTGGAAAGATGTCTAAGAGTTTAAATAATGTCTATACTATAAGTGACTTAGAAGCAAAAGGATTTACTGCTATGGATTATAGAATGTTTAATTTTACATCTCATTATAGAAATAAATTAAACTTTACTTGGGATTCATTAGAAGCTGCTAAAATAGCATTGACAAGATTGAGAGAAAGTTACAAGAGACAAGCTGACGGAACTGAAAATGTGGCAGATAGTGTTATTGAGGAATATGAGGTTAAATTTGAAGAGGCTATAAATGACGATTTGAATATGCCTCAAGCGATGAGTGTTGTATGGGAAGTTGCAAAAAATCCTGTTAAATCAACTAAGTTTGCAGAATTATTGCGTAAGTTTGATGAAGTTCTAGGGTTTAAGTTAGATTCTAAAGAAGAATTAGAGTTACCTGATGAAGTTAAAAAAATAGTTGAGGAAAGAAAAATAGCTAGAGAGAATAAAGAGTGGGCTAAGTCTGATGAGCTTAGAGATGCTTTAAATGAGATGGGATATATAGTAAAAGATTCTAAAACTGGCATGGAGATATTGAAAAAATAGAGGGTATGAAAGGATAAAATAAAATGAGGTTTGTAACAAAAGAAACTGAACAGGAATATACTGAGTTTTTAGAAAATCATGAACGTTGTAATTTTCAACAATCTTTGGAATGGGGAAAGGTTAAAGCTAATTGGATAAAAGAGGTTGTTTTGGCTGAAGATGAGAATCATAAAATTATTGGTTCAATATGTGTACTTATTAGAAAGATGCCTATATTTGGTAATATTATGTATTCTTCTCGTGGACCTGTTTGTGATATTCATGATAAGGCTGTTTTGGAACAATTGACAGATGGGATAAAAGAACTTGGAAAGAAGTATAATGCATTTGTTTATAGAATGGAGCCTGATATAAAGAAGGAAGATGCTGAATTTAGAAGAATTGTTGAAGAAATAGGATATAAAGTTAAAGATGATGCTAAGGATTTTAAAGATGAAATACAACCACGTTTTGTTTTTCGTTTAGATATTAAAGGTAAAACAGAAGATGAGATTTTGGCTAATTGTCATCAAAAAACTAGATATAATATTCGTTTAGCAACTAAAAAGGGTGTTGTTATTAAAGAGGGAACACGTGAAGATTTAAAAGATTTTCATAAGATAATGATTGAAACTGGTAGTAGAGACGGTTTTATTATTCGTCCTCTTGAATATTTTGAGAAAATGTATGATGAACTTGCTCCAAATCATATGAAATTACTTATGGCTTATCATGAAGACAAGCCTATATCTGGAATTATTCCTATAATGTATGGTAATAAGACTTGGTACTTATATGGGGCTAGTAGTAATGCACATAGAAATTTAATGCCAAACTATTTATTGCAATGGGAAATGATTAAACAGGCAATACAAAATAAATGTGATGTTTATGATTTTCGTGGGGTATCTGGTGTTGTTGATGAGAGTCATCCACAATATGGATTATATAGATTTAAAAAAGGTTTTGGAGCTGAATTTACAGAGTTTATTGGAGAAGTTTATTTGCCATTTAAACCATTAACTAATAAATTATATAAGTTTTCTGAAAAGGCTTTTAGAACTTTGAGAGATTTAAAGAGAAGATTAAGAGAACGTAAAAAATAAGAAAGGAATTTAGTTTGAAAGTATTAGAAATAAAAACTAAAGACTTAGAAAATAATATAGTTAAGCTACAGAAAAGAGCTGGAGATAGAAAAATTATAGCTGTTGTTAAAGGAAATGGCTATGGGTTAGGTTTAGAGAATTTTGTAGAGATTTTACTTGAGCATGGTATAAATTATTTGGCTGTTTCTTCTGTGGAAGAGGCAATTGAACTAGCTGATAAAAAAATGAATGCAACGATTTTGTGTTTGGAGGCAACATCTATAGAAGAAGAGATACAATTATTGCTTGATAAAGATGTTGTTGTGACTATTGGAAATATTGACACAGCTAAAAAGGTAAATGAAATTGCAAAAAATATGAACAAAAAAGCTTACGTACATCTGAAAATTGATACAGGTTTTTCTAGATATGGTTTTTTATATACAGAGAAAAATGAAATCTTAAATAGCATTCAAAGTTGTACAAGTATTCTAGTAGATGGAATTTTTTCGCATTTTTCTTCTGCTTATTTTGAAAAAGAAGATTATACACGATTACAGTATAAGAGATTTTTAGAAATAAAAAGTTATTTAGAGGATAACAATATAAATATACCTATGTATCATATATGCAATTCATCAGCGTTTTTAAAATATGATGATATGTTTATGGATGCTGTAAGAATTGGTTCAGCTTTTTTGGGGAGAATTTCTGTTAAAAATAATATTGGACTTAAAAAAATTGGTATGTTAAAATCTAATGTAGTAGAAATTAAGAAATTAGAAAAAGGTGTACCAGTAGGATATTCTAATTCTGAAATAACTAAAAAATCAACTGTTTTGGCAATTGTTCCAGTACGGATATGCAGATGGATTTAATGTTGGAGTAAAAAATGATACATTTAAATTCATTGATAAAGTTAGAATTTTAAAGAATAGTTTGGTAAGCTTTTTTAAAAATGATAGAATTTGTGCTGTAATAAATGGAAAAAGATATACAGTATTAGGTAAGGTAGGAATGAATCATATTGCGATTGATGTTACTGATGGGGATGTCAATCTAGGGGATATAGCTTTTTTAGAGATTTCGCCTATTTTAGTTAATAGTAAAATCAGAAGGGAATATGTATAATGGAAAAAACGAAGAGAATTGGTTTTTTTAAAAGATTAAAAATGTCGCTTTTTGAGCTGGAAAATTATATTGAATTTATGGCTGAAAAAACGAGTAAAGCAATAAACTTTGTTATGAAGGCAGTGATTGCTTTTGCACTGATTATGGTTGTTTCAAATGTTTTATATGTTTATTGCAAATATGAATCACCATCTAATTATGTTAATAGTATTGTTCCAGAGTTTTCATATCAAGATCATAAATTGATTATTCCAATTGAAGAGAAAAAAGATGAAAAGAAAAAGTTTGTTGCTTCATTAATGGAGCAGGTTGAACCAGCTTATAGAACAGTTATACCAGAAGGTAATTATTCGAAGATTGACATGGTGAATTTTGTTAAAGATAATGAAAAACAATTAGTTATATTTTTGGTTATTACAGTATTTATAGAGACGATTTTTGAAATGTCTATATTTTGGTTTATGATTGCGTTACTTACATCATTAGTTGGATTGATTGTATTAAGGGTTTCAAGAATTAGAATGAAGTTTTCCAAATTATATGCTATCTCTATTTATGCTTCAACTTTATCTATGATTTTAACTATTTTTTATAATATTTTGACAAACCATTTTAATGTGCATATCGATAGTTTTGAATTTTTAAGTATGATTATTGCGTACATATATATAACTGCAGTTATTTATATGATTAGAAGTGATTTGATTAAACAGCAATTAGAACTTATTAAGATAGCTACTGTACAGGCTAAAGTAAAAGAGCAAATGGATAGAGAAAAAGAAGAAGAGAAAGATGATAAAAAAGAGGAAGAACCTGTAGATGTTGATACAAATGATGAGCCAGATGGTTCTGAGATATAAAATAATTTTATGGTTGGAAAGGAAAGAAAAATGAGTAAGCAAAAGAAAGATAAGAAGAATAATTCTAAAGTTTTATTGATTGCGATGATAGTAGTAACTTTGATTGCTGCTGTAGTTCTATTTTTTGTATACCAAAATCAAAAAGATAAAGAGAAGGAAATTACTTATGACCAGCTTTATCATGATATTGTAGATAAAAAGATTGAAAAAATGGAGATGACAGTTGGTGGGTCAAGCGTTACTGTTAAATATAAAGATTCAGATGATGAGAAAACGACGAGTGTGAATTCATTGCAACCATTTATGGATTTTGTAAATTCTCAATTGTCTGGTGACCATGATATGAAGGTTGATTTGAAACAACCTAGTAAGTTTATGACTATATTTGAAAATTTATTTAGCTTTTTACCAACTATTTTGCTTATTGTGCTAATGCTTATGGTGTTTAAAATGCAGGGGATTGGCGAAAAGGGCAAAGTTTATGGCGATAGCGAGGAAAATCATACAGGTGTTAAGTTTAAAGATGTTGCTGGTTTAGATGAGGAAAAGGGTGAGCTTATAGAAATTGTTGATTTCTTAAAAAATCCTAAGAAATTTCAAAATATGGGTGCTAAAATTCCAAAGGGTATTTTATTATATGGAAAGCCTGGTACTGGTAAAACACTGATAGCTAAGGCGATTGCTGGTGAGGCAAATGTTCCGTTTATTTCTATGAGTGGTTCAGAGTTTATTGAGATGTTTGCTGGACTTGGTGCTTCAAGAGTTAGAAAATTGTTTGAGAAGGCAAAGAAAATATCTCCTTGTATAGTGTTTATAGATGAGATTGATGCTATTGGTTCAAGAAGAACAAGTAATAGTGGTGCAGAATCTGAAAATAATCAGACATTAAATCAATTACTTGTTGAGATGGATGGTTTTGATAGTACAGAGACAGTTATTGTTTTAGCTGCTACTAATAGACCAGAAATGCTTGATAAAGCGCTTTTGCGTCCAGGAAGATTTGATAGACAAATTACAATTCCTGCTCCAGATTTATTAGGTAGAGAGGAAATTTTAAAATTATATACTAAAGATAAGAAACTTGCAGATGACATTAATTTGAAAGAAATTGCGGGAGATACAGCTGGTTTTACTGGTGCAGAGCTTTCTAATTTATTGAATGAGGCGGCAATAATAGCTACAAGAAATAATCATAGAGCTATTGAGAAATCAGATATTGAGGCTGCTGTTAAGAAGATAACTGTAGGTATTGAAAAACATAATAGAGTAATTTCTGATAAAGATAAGAAATTGACTGCTTATCATGAGGCTGGACATGCTGTTGTTAGTAAATTCCTTGAAACTCAGGATAATGTTAAAGAGATTTCTATAATTCCAAGAGGTCTAGCTGGTGGTTACACTATGTATAAGACAAATGAAGATAAATTCTATGTGTCTAAGACGGAGTTGGAAGAGAAAATGGTTGCTTTACTTGGCGGTAGAGCTGCTGAGAAGATTGCTTTGAATGATATTTCAACGGGTGCAAGTAATGATATTGAGGTAGCTACTGGAATTGCTAAAGATATGATTACTGTTTATGGTATGAGTAGTTCTCTTGGTCCAATTTCTTTGAAAGTTGATGACCCTTATGAATTACAAATTTATGGTGAAAATATTGTTGATGAAGTTGGTACTCAAGTTAAGGAATTAGTTGATACTGCTTATATAAAGGCTCAAAAAATTCTTTTAGACAATATACAAATTTTACATCGTGTAGCTAAGGATTTGCTAGAAAAAGAAACAATTTCTGAGAAGGAATTTGATAGTTTTTTTGAGAATTAGGTGGTTTATATGAAGAGAAGAAGTTCAAATCAAATACGAAATTTTATTATTTGTTTTGTAATTTTTATGATGCTAGCTTTAGTTGGATTGATAATATTTTTACTTACTGTTGATGTGAAGAATTTTAGAAATTATAGTGATGGACAAGTGTCGCCTAATAATGAAAATTCTAATAATGCTTCTGAAAATCAGGAGACTGAAGACATTGATGTTTCTGATTATGAGTTGACTATAACGTCTTATAATGGAGATATAGAGGTTCAATTATCAGAGGGAAAAGTGTTGTTTTCAGTAATACGAGATGATGTATTTAAAGAGAATTATCCTAATTCTGTGATTGATACAATTACTGATGCAGTGGTTGCAATACATGAAAATGTTATAGAGGACATTTTCATAGGCAAGATTGGTGAGAAAAATTATTTGTTTGTGCTTACTGATAAGGGCTCTGTTGGAGTTATGGATATTGATGATGCAGTAGAAAATGATGTGTTTAGAATAAAAAATAAACTTATTTCTTTTGATAGTCCAGTTGTTAGAATGGCTAATTTTAGGGGGATTTCTTCAACTGAGAAGCCAGATACAGTTATTGTTACAACTCAAGATGGTAAAAAATATGATTTAAACAAATTTGTCGAATAAAAAAGAAAGAAAAAATTGAAAAAAGCTTGCAATACTATGAATTTGATAGTATAATAATTAAAGCAAAATATTTTACAGGAGAGTGGAAGCAAATTCCACTCTTTATCTTTGATTAGGAGGAAAAATATTGGCAGAGTCTAGTATAGAAAAAAAGACTGAGGAGCTTTTGAGAAATGCTGTAACGTCATTGGGATATGAGTTATATGATGTTGAATATGTTAAAGAAGGTAAAGAATATCATTTATGTATTTATATTGATAAAATAGGTGGAATTGATATAAATGATTGTGAGAAAGTAAATGATGCTATAAATCCTATTTTAGATGAAGCAGATTACATAAAAGAACAGTATTTTTTAGAAGTGTCATCAGCGGGATTAGAGAAGAAACTTAGGAAAAAAGAGCATTTTGAAAAACAGATTGGAAATAAAATTGAAGTTAATTTATATTCTAAGATTGATAACAAAAAGAATTTACAAGGTATTTTAAAAGAATATAATGATAAGTTTTTGTTGTTAGAAGTAGATGGTAAGAATATAGAGATTGATTTTGAGCAGGTTGCAAATGCAAAGACTGTATTTGATTGGTAATTTTAAGGAGGAATATAAAATGAAAGCAATTGATATGAAAGAATTAGTTGTTGCAATGAAGGAACTAGAAGAAGAGAGGGGAATAAAGAAAGACTATCTTTTAGAATCTTTGGAAATAGCTTTGGTTACTGCTTATAAGAAAAATTTTGATTCAGCAGATAATGTTAAAGTTGTTATAGACAGAGAAACGGGTGAGACTCATGTATATTCAAGTAAAATGGTAGTTGAAGCTGCTAAGGATGAATGTTTTGAGATTTCTTTGGAAGCTGCTAAAAAGATTAGTAAGAAATATGAAATTGGTGATGTAGTAGATATTGAGATAGTTCCAAAGAATTTTGGTAGAATTGCTGCTCAAACTGCAAAACAAGTTGTTGTTCAAAAGATTAGAGAGGCTGAAAGAGATATTGTTTATACAGAGTTTAATGATAAAAAAGGTGAGATTGTTACTGGAATTATTCAAAAAACTGATGGTAATGCTATAGTTTTAGATTTGGGTAAACTTGAAGGTATTATGCCTATTAAGGAGCAAATACCAACTGAAAATTATAAAGTTAATGATAAGATTAGGGGTTATGTTTTAGAAGTTGAAAGAGGTATTAAAGGAAATCCTCAAGTAATTGTTTCTAGAAGTCATCCTGATTTTGTAAGAAGATTGTTTGAATTTGAAATTCCTGAAATATATGAAGGATTGATTGAAATAAAGAATATTTCAAGAGATGCTGGTTCTAGAAGTAAGGTTGCTGTATATTCAACAGATGAAAATATTGATCCAGTTGGTTCTTGTGTTGGACAAAAGGGGATTAGAATACAAAATATCATAAATGAGCTTAATGGTGAGAAGATAGATGTTATTGAATGGGATGAGGATCCAGCTGTGTTTATAGCTGCTGCATTGTTACCTGCTCAAGTTTTAGCTGTTGATGTAAAAGAAGAAGAAAAATTTGCTCAAGTTATTGTTCCTGATGATCAATTATCTTTAGCTATTGGTAAATCAGGACAAAATGCTAGATTAGCAGCTAGATTAACTAATTGGAAAATTGATATTAAGAGTGAGTCTCAATTTAGAAAAATGTTAGAAGAAGCTCAAAATGATGATGTAGAAGAAACTGAGCTTGATGATGCTGAATAAGAAGAGGTGAACGCGTTTTGAAAAAAGTACCTGAAAGAACGTGTATAGGTTGCAAAGAAGTTAAACCTAAAAATGAGTTATTACGTATAGTAAAAGATAAAGATAATGTTATTTCAATAGATTTAACTGGAAAGAAAAATGGTAGAGGCGCATATATATGTGCTAATGAGGAATGTTTAGACAAGGCTGTGAAGTCTAATAGATTAGCAAAGGCTTTCGAGCAGAATATAGATAAAGAAATTTATGAAGATTTGAGGGATGTAATTGTTAGTCAATCAAAATAAGGTGAACGGCTTATTGGGGCTTGCTTCAAAAGCTGGTAAGATTGTTTGTGGAGCTGATGCTACTGAAGAGGCAATTTTTAAAAGAAAAGTTTTCTCCATAATTATTGCAGAGGATGCATCTATAAATACCAAAGAAAAGTTTCAAAAGATTGCGAATGAAAGTAGAATAACTTGTTTTGTATATGGAAATATAGAACAAAATAGCAAGGCTATTGGTAAAAAAAATAAGGCAGTTATTGCAATAAAAGATAAAAATTTTTCAGAGGCAATTTGTCAAATAATTAGTGGAGGTGAAGCTATTGGACAAAATTAAAATACATGAATTAGCAAAGAAATTAGATGTTAATAGTAAACTTGTAGTAGAAAAAGCTCAAAGCTTGGGAATGAATGTGAAGAGTCATTTGAGCACTATTACAACAGAGGAGGCGGAAAAAATTACAAAAGCTATGGGAAAAGCAGAGAAAGAAAAAAATGAACCAAAAAAAGAAGTTACTTCTAAACAACCTGTCATTATGAGAAGGACTGTTATAATTGATGAGGAAGAAGAAAAAAAAGAAGCAGAAAAGAAGTCAAAAGAAAAGAAACCGGATATTGGATTTGTTGAGAAGCAAAGAAAGAAGGATTATAATATTGTTTATAGAAATAAACAGTCTAAACCAATGTCTGTAGCAGAACTTTTTGGTATACCTTCTAAGAAAGAGGCTCCAAAGGAAGAGGAACCAGTTAAAGAAGTTAAAATAGAGGAAAAAGTTGAAGTTAAGCAAGAGGAAAAAGTGGAGATTAAACAAGAAGAGAAAACAGTTGTTGTAGAAAAGCCAGAAAAGGTTGTTGAAGAGAAGAAAGTAATGAGAGAAGAAAATAATACAAATATACATAGACAAGAACACCATTCACAAGGTAATAGAGAATTTAATAGACATGATAGAAACAATTTCCAAAGAAATAATAATGGAAATAATGGTGGTTTCAATAGAAATAATGGAAATTATAATAGAAATAATAATTCTGGTAATAATAATAACAGAAATAATAACAATGGTGGATTTAATAACAGAAATAATAATTTCCAAAGAAATAATAATGGAAATAATAGTGGCTTTAATAGAAATAATAACCAGGGAAATAATAACTTTAGAAACAATAGAAAGTTAGATGATAGAGGTATTGATAAGAAAATAAATAATATCATGGCTGTTGATATTGTAGAAAAAGAAAATGTTATTGAATATTCTAATAGAGCTATTGATAAACAAAAAAGTAATCGTATATTTGAAGAAAAAAATACTAAAAAACAGACTAAGAAAAAAGGTAAAAATGAAGATTTTAGTTCTGGAAAATTACGTTCTTTAAAACAAGAGAGCAAACTTTCAAATGTTGATATGCTTGATTATTATGATTTAAGTACTCAACGTGGTAGAAGAAGTGAGAAAAAGGGTAAACAGGAAAATAGAAATAAACAAAAAATCTTCAAATTAACTGAAATCACTATTCCTCCAACAATTACTGTAAAAGATTTAGCTGCTGAAATGAAAATAACAAGTGGTGATTTAATTACTAAGTTGCTTGGATTGGGTGTTATGGCAACAATAAATAAGGAGATTGATTTTGATATTGCTTATTTAGTTGCTTCAGAATTTGGAATCACAGCTAAAAAGAAGGATATTAAGACTGATGAGGAAATACTATTTGATGATAGTGAAGATAAGGAATCAGATTTAATAAGTAGACCACCAGTTGTTGTTGTTATGGGGCACGTTGACCACGGTAAGACTTCATTACTTGATGCTATTAGAAAGACTAATGTTATTGAGGGCGAAGCTGGAGGAATTACTCAACATATAGGTGCTTATAAGGTTAATGTTAAGGATAGAGAAATTACTTTCTTAGATACTCCTGGACATGAAGCTTTTACTAGTATGAGAGCTAGAGGTGCTCAAATTACTGATATTGCAATATTAGTTGTTGCTGCAAATGATGGTGTTATGCCTCAAACTGTTGAAGCTATAAATCATGCTAAGGCTGCAGAAATACCAATTATTGTTGCTGTTAATAAAATGGATTTACCAGGTGCTAATATTCAAAAGGTTAAAGAAGAGATAACTGAGTATGGTTTAGTTCCAGAAGAATGGGGTGGAGATACAATTTTCGTTCCTATTTCTGCTAAAAAAGGTGAAGGTATTGATAATTTGCTTGAGATGGTATTGTTACAAGCTGATATGTTGGAATTAAAGGTTAATCCTAAGAAACAAGCTAAAGGTGCAATTATTGAGGCTAAACTTGATAAAGCAAGAGGTCCTGTTGCTACAATGCTTGTTCAAAGAGGGCAATTAGATGTTGGTGATACTATTGTTGTTGGTTCTTCAATTGGTAGAATTAGAACAATGACTAATGATAAAGGTAAGAAGGTTAAATTTGCTGGACCATCTACGCCAGTTGAGATTACAGGTCTTACAACTGTTCCTAATGCTGGTGAGACTTTCTATGAAGTTAAGGATGAGAAAACAGCTAAACATTTGATTGAAAGAAGAAGAAATCAGGAAAGAGAAAAGGGCTTGAATGCTACTTCTATGGTTACTTTGGATGACTTGTTTAGTCAAATTGAACAAGGTAAGCTAAAACAATTGAATTTGATTGTAAAGGCTGATGTTCAAGGTTCTGTTGAAGCTGTAAAACAATCATTGGAGAAATTATCAAATGAGGAAGTTAGAGTTAAGGTAATTCACTCAAATGTTGGTGGTGTTACTGAGACTGATGTTACTTTGGCTAAAGTTTCAAATGCTATTATTATTGCATTTAATGTTAGACCTGAGCCTATTGCTAAGATGGAAGCTGAAAAAGAGGGCGTTGAAATTAAGATGTATTCTATAATTTATAATGCTATTGAAGATGTTGAGGCTGCTATGAAGGGAATGCTTGATCCAGAATTTAAAGAGGTTGTTATTGGTAATGCTGAAGTTAGACAAACATTTAAGGTTTCTAATGTTGGTACTATTGCTGGATGTTATGTAACAGATGGTAA
Source organism: uncultured Clostridium sp. (assembly GCA_948465565.1). Taxonomy (GTDB): domain Bacteria; phylum Bacillota; class Clostridia; order TANB77; family CAG-508; genus UMGS1994. The sequence continues at coordinate 471,924 of CAOJXR010000001.1, read as the reverse complement.
GATTGCTAGAAACTCCATTGTTAGAGTTATTAGAGATAATGTTGTTTTACATGAAGGCAAATTGATTTCTTTGAAGAGATTTAAAGATGATGCTAAAGAAGTTGCTTATGGGTATGAATGTGGTGTTCAAATTGAAAACTATAATGATATTCAAGAGGGTGATGTTATTGAGGCTCATATCATGGAAGAGATAAAAAGATAAGAGGTGATAAAATTGCCAAAGGATAGTAATAGAATGAATAAGGTAAATGAGGAACTTAAAAAGGAAATAAGTGTTGTTATTTCTCAAGAGTTGAAAGATCCTCATCTTACTGGATTAATTAGTGTGACTAAGGTTGATACAACACCTGATTTAAGATTTGCTAGAGTATATGTTAGTATGATAAATGCTAAGAATAATAAAAATAATTTAGCGATTCTTAAGAAGTGTTCTGGATTTATTAGATCTATGATTGCAAAAAGAGTTAATCTTAGAACAACACCTGAACTTATATTCTTATTTGATGAATCTATAGAATATGGTTCAAGAATAGATTCGATTTTAGAGAAGATAACAAAAGATATGAAAAAAGACTAGAAATGGGGGAGCTTGTAATGACATTAGATAGTATAAGAGATGCGATAGAGAAGTCTGAAACAATAGTTATATATACTCATGAGAATCCTGATGGAGATGCTGTTGGAAGTAGCTTAGCGATGTACCATGTTTTGAAACAGATGGGAAAGAATGTGGATATTGTTATTCCAAAGTATCCTAATACTTTTAAGTTTTTACCTGGTTCAGATGAGGTTTTTCAAGAACCTACATCTGATAAGTATGAGTTAGGAATTGCTCTTGATTGTGCCGATATTAAGAGGTTGGATGACACTACTGAAACATTTTTGAAGTGTGAAACTCGTATCAATATTGATCATCATACTTCAAATGGAATGTTTGGCGATTTGAATTTTGTTAATCCTGTTGCACCTGCTTGTTGCCAGATTGTTACTACTATGTTGCAATATTTTAAATTTGAGATATCTAATGATACAGCTACATGTTTAATTACAGGTATTATTACAGATACTGGAGGATTTAGATATGAAGGTGTCACATCAGAGACATTTGAGATTGCGTCTAGCTTTTTGGAGAAGGGTATAAATATTTCTAAAATTTATAAGGATTCTGTAAGTAATATTTCAAGAGAGAAGTTTGAGGCTAGAAAGCTTGCTGCTAACAGAATAGAATTTTTAGAAGATGGAAAAATTGCTTATACATATATGACAAGAGAAGATATGATTAATCTTAATGTTGCTAGAAGTGATTTAGAAGGTATTGTTGAGAATGGTAGAGATGTTGAGGGAGTTGAAGTTTCAGTATTTTTGTATGAGACTGATAAAGGATATAAAGCTTCTTTGCGTTCTAATAGTTATGTAAATGTTTCAGATGTTTGCTTATTATTTAATGGCGGTGGGCATGTTAGAGCTGCTGGTTGTACTCTTGCTTGTCCATTGGATGAGGCTAAGAGTAAGATTTTGAAAGAGATTAGAAGAGTCCTAAAATAAGGACTCTCTTTTAAATTATTGATATGTAAGGAATACAGGTTATGGATGGAATTATTTTAATAAATAAAGAGACTGGAATCACTTCTTTTGGAGTGGTTTCGAAAGTAAGAAGGATTTTTAATATTAAGAAAGTTGGACATTGTGGTACTTTGGATCCTGAAGCAACAGGAGTTTTACCAGTTATGATTGGACAAGCAACAAAGCTTTCTAAATATTTGGTGGAACATGATAAAGAATATATTGCTAGAGTAAAACTTGGAATTAAGACAGATACAGCTGATTCTGAGGGAAATGTTATTGAAGAAGATAATTTTATTTTGAATGCTGAAAAAGAGGCTTTTTATAAAGAAACAATTTCGAAATTAGTTGGAAAACAAAAACAAATTCCACCAATGTATTCGGCTATAAAGGTGAATGGGAAGAAACTATATGAATATGCAAGAGATGGTATAGAGATTGCAAGAGCGGCTAGAGATATTGAAATTTATAGTATTGATATAGAACATATTAATTATGATGGAAATGAAATTGTTTTTAGAACGAAATGTTCTAAGGGTACATATATACGAGCATTATGTGAAAGCTTGGCTGAGGCGATTGGTACAATTGGATATATGAAGGAGCTTACAAGGACGCAAGTAGATAATTTTAGAATTGAGGATAGTATAAAGCTTTCTGAATTAGAGAATGTAGATGATAAAGAGAGTAAGGTTATTTCTATTGAGAGATTGTTTGAAAATTCCAGCGAAATTATTTTGAATGATAGAAAAATTGAATTGTTTTTGAATGGTGTTATGCTGACTACTGATTGTGAAAACGGGGTATATAGGATTTATAATGACTCTAAGTTTATTGGATTGGGCGTTGTAAATGATTCACTTTTAAAAAGAGATATTATTGTATAAATTAATGAGTTTATATGCTTGATAAAAACGCCAGAAATACTGAAAATGCAGGCGTTTTTATTTTGTTTTAAAAATACGAACAAATTTTCTAAAAAGTATTGACAAAAAGAAATAAAAAATATAAAATACTACCAAACAAGAGTTCTTTTGAATCAAGGAGGTAGTAAAATGAAAAATGAAGTTATTACATATAGTGTAAATAAAACAAATGATAAAGAGTTATATATTTCTGTGCAAAATGGGGAAGTTTTAGTACGTGCTCCTTGGTATGTGACAAGGGAAAGAATTCAGAGGGCTGTTAGTAATAAAAAATCATGGATAATGAAAAAATTAAAGGAATATGAACAAAAAGAAGAAAATGAAATTAGTTTAAGACCTATTCAAATTTTAGGAACAATTTATAATTTGAAAGTTTCTTATAAGAATATAAGTGTTATAGAATGTAATATGGAAAACAATATTATTAAGGTTAATTTACCTAAAAAGTATAAGAAGATAGATAATGAGTCTATGACAGATATTTTGATAGATAAGATGTATTTCAAAATTGCAGAAAAAGAATTAGAGGGAATTATGGAGAAAACGAGATTGATGGTTGGTTTTGCTCCTGAGGATTATGAAATAGTTGAAATGAAAGATTGCTTAGCAAAATGTACAGATGATAAGAAGATTTTAATTAATCCACGCATTATAAAATATGATAGAAAAATTATTGAGTATATTATTTTACATGAATTTTGTCACTTGAAATATAAGAACCATACTAAGAGTTTTTATAATTTAGTAGAAAGATATGTACCAGATTATTCAAAATATGAAATAAAAAATATAAAATATTAAAATTAAAAGGGCTATAAAAAATAGAATGGAATTGGAGTATGAATATTTCATAATGTCTTTTATGCCTTTTTAATTTTTACATAGATTTGTACATAATTGTTGTTTTTTATTATGATGGTATGATAAAATGAGGCTGGAATTTATAGAGATTTGAGGAAATATAATAATGGATAGAATTAGTACAAGAAAAATATATGTTGGCGGAGTTCAAATTGGTGGACAGAATAGGGTTAGTATTCAGTCTATGTGTAATACAAAAACAAAAGATATAGATTCTACAGTGAAACAAATTTTAGAGCTTGAGAAATCAGGTTGTGAAATTATAAGAGTTGCTTGTTTAGATATCGAAGATGCAAAAGCGATAAAGAGTATTAAGGAAAAGATACATATTCCAATAGTAGCAGACATTCATTTTGATTATAAAATTGCACTTCAAGCTATTGAGTCAGGTGTTGATAAAATTCGTATAAATCCAGGGAATATTGGTGATGAAGAAAAAGTAAGAAGTGTTGTTGAGGGATGTAAGGCTAAGAATATACCAATAAGAATTGGTGTAAATGCTGGGTCATTAGAACCAGAATTATTAGAGAAGTATGGAAAACCATGTAGTGATGCAATGATTGAAAGTGCCAAAAGGCATGTGGAAATTTTGGAAAACCTAGGATTTTATGATATATGTATTTCTCTTAAAGCTTCAAATTTAGATATGTGTGTTGAGGCGTATGAGAAGGCTGCGAAAGAATTTGATTATCCATTACACTTAGGGATAACAGAGGCAGGAACAGCTTTTTCAGGTACAATTAAATCTAGTATAGGTTTGGGTGTTTTATTAAGAGAAGGTATAGGTGATACCTTAAGGGTTTCTTTATCAGATGATCCAGTAGAGGAGATTAAGGTATGTAAAGAAATTTTAAAGAATTGTAATTTACTTACTAATATACCTAAGCTTGTGTCTTGTCCTACTTGTGGACGTATACAATATGATTTAATTCCTATTGCTAAAGAAATTGAGAATTTTTTACAAACTATAAATGCTGATATTACAGTTGCAATTATGGGATGTGCTGTAAATGGACCCGGGGAAGCAAGAGAAGCTGATATAGGTATTGCTGGTGGAAAAAATGATGGATTACTTTTTAAGAAAGGCGAAATAATTAGAAAGATAAAACAAGAAGATATGATTGGTGAACTTAAAGAAGAGATAATGAAAATTATAAAAGATTAGGAATAGCAGTTTATAATATATATGGAGGAAACTGTATGAATTTTGACAATGATTTTGAGAAAGATTTTTTTGATTCAGAAGAAGAATATATTGAGGATGATAATTTGTTGTGTCCACGTACTAAAAATATTGACGAAGAGAGTCAAGAATTGTCATTGCGCCCAAAGAGATTGAGTGATTATATTGGACAAAGTAAAGTTAAAGAGAATATGAAGATATGTATTGAAGCGGCTAAGAGACGTAATCAACCATTAGACCATGTTCTGCTTTATGGACCTCCAGGACTTGGTAAAACTACTCTTTCTAATATTTTGGCTAATGAAATGAATGCAAACATTAAAATTACATCTGGGCCAGCTATTGAAAGACCAGGCGATTTGGCTGCTATTTTGACTAATTTGTCTGAGAACGATATTTTATTTATAGATGAAATTCATAGAATGAATAGAAATGTTGAAGAGATATTGTATCCGGCATTAGAGGATTATACATTAGATATTATTATTGGAAAAGGTCCAAGTTCAAGGTCAATCAGATTAGATTTGCCTAAATTTACTTTAGTTGGGGCGACAACTAGAGTAGGGAGTTTGTCTACTCCTCTTCGTGATAGATTTGGAATTATTAATAGATTAGAATTATATGATGCAGAAGATTTAGATACTATAGTAAGAAGATCTGCTGATATATTAGGGATAAAGATAAGTAATGAAGCATCTATGGAGATTGCTAAACGTTCTAGAGGAACGCCGAGAATTGCTAATAGATTATTAAAGAGAGTTTCAGATTTTGGATTAGTTTTAAGTGATGGTGATATTAATTTAGATGTTGCAAGACTTGCTCTTAATAAACTTGAGATTGATGATTTGGGATTAGATAACACTGATAAGAAGATATTGGAGGCTATAATTTATAATTATAGGGGTGGTCCTGTTGGGATAGATACATTGACTGCTACAATTGGTGAGGAAAGTGGAACAATAGAGGATGTGTATGAACCATATCTACTACAAATTGGTTTTATATCAAGAACTCCTCGAGGTAGGATGGCAACACGACGTGCGTATGAGCACTTAGGAATAGAGTATATTGATAAATAATTAGAAAGGATTAGTTATGGAAAATAAAAAGCTTAAAAATATATTTATAGATATTTTCATATTTGTTTTTATAGCTTTGTTTTGCTTTTCTAATATTTTTTTAAATTCAATAGGTAATTTAGATGAGATATGGAATTATAATTTTGCAAAAAATATATGTGATGGATTAGTACCATATAGGGATTTTAATATGGTTCAAATGCCTTTGTTATCAATGATATGTGCTATATGCTTAAAGGCGTTTGGTAATCAATTAATAGTTATGAGAGTATTGGCAGTTATTTTGATGTCTCTGATATTTTTTGTGGGATATAAGATTTTGAAATTAGTAACCAATGATAAGATGGCTAAACTAATATTGCCTGTAATATTAGTATTATTTAATGATATTTTATGTATTGATTATAATTATGCAGTTTTATTTATTGCATTAGTTATTTTATATGTAGAACTAAGACATTTGAATAAATTGGATGAAGATGACTTCCTTCAGTATGATTTTAGATATAATTTTGTAATTGGATTGATTGCTGGTTTGTCTGTTTTGTGTAAGCAAACAACTGGGATTGCTATTTCTATGGCATGTATAGGATATAATATTTTTGCCATTAGAAAAAAAGATGATATTAAGTGGTTTTTTAAGATAGCATTTACACGTATATTTGGCGTAATAATCCCATTGATTATTTTTGTAATATATTTATTGTTTAATGGAGCTATCGAGGATTTTATTGATTATACGATTTTGGGTTTGAGTACTTTTTCTAACAGTATTCCATATAGTAATTTGCTAAAAAATAATGTTTTGAAGATTTTTGCTATAGTAGTTCCAATAGTATTGGTAGTTATGTTTGTAAGATTATTTGTGAAAGATACAGATAAAAAATTATATGTTTTTTTTGCATATTCAATTTCTAGTTTTATAGTTACTTTTCCCATTTGTGATAAAATTCATTTTTTGACAGGAAGTTTGATTGCTATTTTGGCGATTTGTTATATGCTATATGATGATTTTATTGTAGGCAGTCAGTATAGTAAAGTGTTTAAATTAATATGCTATGGTGCGTATTCTTTTACTACTATTTTTCTGGTTTTACTTTTATTATTTGAATCTGTACATAGTGTAAATAGGGATTTTATAAAAGTTGATAAGGAGAAAGAGTTAAATCATTTTTATTATATCCCTGAAAATGTAGGATTAAAGGATAGAATTTTTGAAATTGACGATTATATAATGGATAACAAGAGAAATGGAAAGAATGTATATATGTTAGATGCAGAAGCGGCTTTATATACAATTCCTTTGGATATTTACAATAAAGATTATGACATGTTTTTAAAAGGAAATTTGGGCTTTAAAGGTGAAGATGGAATTATTGAGAGAATACAGAAAGAGGAAAATGCAGTTTATTTATTAAAAATGGATTATCTTAATTGGCAAAATCCTAATAAAGTACGAGATTATATAATGAGTAATTTGAATTATAAAGGTAATATTTCGATATTTTATATTTATGAAAAATAGAATTGTAAATTTATATGTAGAAAGGAATTTAATAATGAAATTATTATTGCATACTTGTTGTGCACCATGTAGTGTATATTGTATAGAAAGTTTGAGAAATGATGGAATAGAGCCAGTATCTTTTTGGTACAATCCTAATATTCATCCTTATATTGAATATAAAACTAGAAGAGATACTTTAATTCAATATAGTGAAATGGAAAATTTTAAATTAATTATAAAAGAGGAATATGGATTAAGGGAGTTTTGTAAAAATGTGGTTGGTGACTTAGATAATAGATGTACTAATTACTGTTATAGAGTGCGTTTGGAAGAAACAGCTAAGTATGCTAAAGAGAATGGCTATGATGCGTTTACTTCAACTTTATTTGTTAGTCCTTATCAGAAGCATGAGGAGCTAAAATGTGTTTGTGAGGAAATGGCTGAGAAGTATGGTGTAGAATTTTTGTATAGGGATTTTAGAGTTGGTTTTAGGGATGGACAGGCTAAGGCAAAGGAACTTGGCTTGTATATGCAGAAGTATTGTGGATGTGTTTTTTCTGAGGAAGATAGATATGCACAGAAGATTGAGAAGGATAAAGTAAAATATGTGATGAATTGGTTAGGTGAGAGATATGGATAGTGCTAAGCTATTAAAGATTGTAAATAGATATTTGGAGATATTTCCAGAGGAAAAGGATAGATTAGAACATGTAATTGAGATTATTAAAAACAATAGATATGAGGATTTGGCAGATTGGAATAATTTTAATGGGCATCTTGTTGCGACTGGTATTATATATGCGGTTAAAGATAAAAAGTTTGTGGCTTTATATCATAAAGACTTGAAGAGATATTTGTGTCCTGGTGGGCATATTGATTTAACTGATGAAAACATGCTTGAGACAGCAAGAAGAGAGGCTTTTGAGGAAACTGGATTGAAGGGATTGGAAGAGAAGAAAGTATGTGAGTTGGATTTAGTTCCAATTGATATAGATAAGCATAAAATCGGATATAATGAGAGACTTGATTTGCCAGAGCACTTTCACTTTGATTTTAGATATTTGTTTATAATTGATGGGATAACTGATATTAAAATAGATGCAAATGAACATAGAGATTATAAATGGATTGGTATCGAAGAATTAAAGAGTAGTGAGAGTTATGGTAGAGTAGCTGGTAAAATAGAAAAGTTTTTAGACCAATAGTAGACTATCATGACCTATTGAGTAGAATGATGAACAATACCTAGGAATTAATATTATTCCTAGGTATTGTTACGTATAATTATATCATAGAAAAGGTAATGAAAATAATAAACCAAACGCCCCTCGGGGCATTTGCCATGAGGGGCGTTTGGTTTGCTATTGCATAAAGTATTTTGGACTTACTTCCTCCAGCACTTCTGGAAGGAGGCGGCCGAAATCTGATCGGCGATGACAGACAGAATTGCGTCATCCATGAAGGCCTGGCGTTTCAGTTCGCCAGAGTTCTTGTTCAGCTCAGCCAGCTCATGCATGGGTACTGCGGTGAAAGCACCGTTTCTAAAGATAATGGCTTTGGATTCGCTTTGCGCCATGGCTTCCCTGACTGCAAGCTGAGCGCAGTGTTCTGCAAGAAAAGTGTCTGCAGAAGACAGATGCCCAGTGCGCTGCATATAGCCCACGATGGCAGACTTGATAGGAACGCTGGTGTGGGGTTGCAGGACGGCGATGAGCTTACGGCAGGTATTGGCCAAATCGATATGGTGGCCGATGATGGCAGGATGCTTGCTGTTCCTGGTCTTTTTGCCACTTGCCATGTCGTCAGGGATAGGAATCTCAATTCCTTCAGACATAACAATGGTCAGAGGATATGGTGTGTTTGCAATCCGGTTGCAGATGGCGGGCAAATCGAACGGAATCTCAGGAACGAGAACCATGTCAATGCCAATACCATACTTTCGGATCGCGAGGTCTGTGGCATGGATGGTAACCAAACCAGTATGCCTTCCCATGCACTCGATGATGACGTGCCGGTTCATAGTTTTGCCGTCGTTTGCCATGCTGGCAATGACTTCGGCAGCATTTTCGACTGCTGTGTGAAAACCAATGGTGTCATCGCATCCTGCGACATCCCTGTCGAGCGTAGCGGAAATCCAGTAGAACTTCATATCTGGATATTTCTCGTTGAGCTCGTTGGCCTGACGGTTAGTGCCGTCTCCGCCAAGGACGAAGATTCCATCCAAACGCAGGGAGTTGTAGGTCTGATAACAGACCTCGGAATAGTCATTGCCATCGTGGTTGAAGACGTTTACCTTAGAGCAAGAGCCCAAGCTGGTTCCGCCAACCTCGAAAGCAATGCCGCGGGTGGTTTTCATCGTTACTTCAACAGTATCGTTCCGGATGAGACCAGTCCAACCGTATTTGAAGCCGATGAGTTTTGCGCCTTCTTTCCTGGCATATCTGCAAAGATACTCCAGGGTGGCGTTCATCCCAGCAGCAGTGCCGCCACTGAAAATTACACCAAACCGTTTCTGATCATTCATGTTTTTAAGTCCTTTCATAAAGTATTTTTGTTGTAATGAATAGCTGTGGCAACATTTTGCCAATTTGCGACCTAAAGGCCACAAATAACATAAAGTCGTTAATAATTATAACACGAATTGAGCGAAAATGCAATAATTCAGCATGTTGCAATGATTAATTTAATATGGAGGTGAAAAAATACAGAGTAATAAAATATTTTATAAAAAGGGAGTAATTTATATAATGTTATGATATAATGAAAAAAATTTATGGAAGTGTTAGAAATATGTTAGAAAATCAGAAAGAACTTAAGAAAATTATTTTTAGAGTGTTAATAGTATTAATTTTTGTAATTGGTGTTTTTCTAAGAGTTTATGGAATAGATAAAATGCCAAATGCACTTAATGTTGATGAGGCTTCGAGCGGATATGATGCGTTTTCTATCATGAAATATGGTGTTGATAGAAATGGAAATTCTTTTCCAGTTGTTTTGTATGCATGGGGAAGTGGTCAAAGTGTATTGTATTCACTTATGAGTATTCCATTTATAGCAATGTTTGGGCTTACTGAGTTTTCGATGCGAATAGCTATGGCTATAGTTGGAGCAATTTCCTTAATTGCAATGTATTTTTTGATAAAGAATATTTTTGATAATAAAAAATTAGCTATTATTGGTTTGGCATTTTTTGCAATATGTCCATGGCATATACTGAAGAGCAGATGGGGAATGGATTGTAATTTGTTTCCAGATTTAATATTATTTGCTGTATTATTTTTAATTTTGGGAATAAAAAAGAAGAAGGTTATTTGGCAGATTTTATCGTTTGTGATGCTTGGGATATCTAGTTATTCATATGCTACATCATACTTGTTTTTGCCAATATTTGTTGGTATTACATTAGGGTATTTGATTTATAAAAAAGAGATTTCAATAAAGAGGGCTGTGCGGATATTTAGGAATTGTTTTTGTGATTTCGTTGCCACTGATTGTATATCTTATTATAAATACTTTTGATTTGGACCAGTTTTCTATATTTGGTATTACTATTCCAAGGATGAAGGCTAATAGATATGAAGAAATTTCTACAATTTTTTCAGGTAATTTGTTTGAAAATTGTGTTGATAATTTATTGTCCTTAATAAGACTTGTTTTACTTCAAAAGGATGAGGCTCCTTGGAATGCGTTACCTGTTTCAGGAATGTTTTATAGTGTTAGTATAGTATTTTTTATTATTGGAATTTATGCTTCAAGAAAAAGATATAGCAAAAATATTTATAATAATATTATGGGGATATGGATGATTTCTTCAATTGTTGTTGCTGCCTTTTGTATTATAAATATTAATAGAATAAATATTATTGTGATTCCATGTGTGTATTATGTAATTCTGGGTATTTATGAGATTTTTCAAAAATATAAAATGATGATTCCGTGTATAATAATTATATATGTTGTAATGTTTATAATGTTTGTGTATGATTATTGGGGACAAGATTTTAATGAGTATTTTACATTTACATCTGGTGTTAAAGAAGTTGTAGAATATTGTGAGGCTTCAAATGAAAAATATGTGTATTGTTATTATTCGTTTAAAGAGCCATTTATATATTTTATGTTTTATTCTGAGGCTGATGTTAATGAATATTTGAATACAGTTACTTATTTTAAAGATGATGGAATTTTTGATAATGTTAAGAGTTTTGGAAGGTATAAGTTTTATTTTCCTGAGAAGATTGGGGAAGATATGATTGTGATTGTACCAGAGGGGTCTACATTTGATGGAGCAGAAAGCTGTTTGAAGAAAATAAATATTAATCAGTTTGATATATATGAGTTTTAGCTTGATGAAGTGAAGAGAAAGGAAGCATAGAAATGTCTAAATTAATTGTTGTGGATGGAAATAGTATTGTTAATAGAGCGTTTTATGGAATAATGGGAAGTAAGATGTTGCAAACTGCTGATGGAACATATACTAATGCGGTGTATGGATTTTTGGCAATATTATTTAAGGAATTAGAGGATATAAAGCCAGATTATATGGCTATTGCGTTTGATTTGAAGGCTCCAACTGCAAGACATAAAATGTATGATGGGTATAAGGCGACTAGAAAGGGCATGCCTGATGAGCTTGCAAGTCAAATGCCTATTTTGAAAAATGTTATAAGAGCAATGAATATAACTATAATTGAAAAAGAAGGGTATGAAGCTGATGATATTTTAGGAACACTTTCTGTAATGGGTGAAAAAAGTGGACTTGAGGTTGCTTTGCTTACTGGTGATAGGGATTCTTTTCAACTTGCAACAGATAAAGTTTCTATTTATATTCCTCGTACTAAAGCTGGAAAGACTGAAACAGATATTTTTGATAGAAATAAGGTTTTAGAGGTTTATGGTGTTGAGCCAAGACAGTTGATTGATGTTAAAGGTTTACAGGGGGATACTTCTGATAATATTCCTGGTGTTCCTGGAATTGGTGAAAAGACTGCGTTATCAATAATTAAGAAATATGGTTCTATTGAGAAACTATATTCTGCTGTTGAAAATGGAAATGATGATTTGAAAGGGAAACAGAGAGAAAAAATAGTTGAAAATAAGGACTTAGCTGTTCTTTCTAAAACACTTGGTACTATAAATCTTGAAACTCCTGTTGGTGTTGAAATTGAGAATTTGCGTATTCAAGAATGGAATAAACAAGAAGTTTTGAAGATATTTAAAGAATTACGTTTTAATAGATATATTGATAGATTTAATTTGGCATCAGAGGAAGAAGTTGAAGAAGTAAACAATGAGTCTGGCAAGATTGAGTTTGAAAAGTGTATTATAGATAAAAATGAATTGGATATCTTGAAAAAGAAGGTTATACAGGATAAAGTTTTATATTTTTATATTGATACTGAGGAAAATGGGGATTCTATAATTAAGAAATCAATGAATTCGATATGTATTTATATTGAGTCTGAGAATAAAGTGTATGAGTATATTTCAAAGGATATAATTGATTTGAAAGATGTTTTTGAGAATAAGGATATTTTGAAATGTAGTTATGATTTGAAACTTGTTTATATTTTGGCAAAAGAAGTTGGTATTGAGCCACATAATTTTATGTTTGATATTCGTATTGCTGGATATTTGTTAAATTCTACAACTGGTTTGTATTCAATTTCTGATTTGATGAGACAGTATTTAGATAAAGAAATTGAAGAAAGTCCTAGTAGTAATGAACAAATTAATTTGTTTGAAATGTCTGCGGAGAAACATGATGAGAAGCCATTGATGTTTGCATATTCTATTGGAAAATTACATGATGTTTTAGAAAAAGAATTGCAAGAAAAAGAAATGTTAAAATTGTTTAATGAGATAGAGATGCCAGTTTTAGAAGTGCTTGCAGATATGCAGTTTGAGGGAATGTATATTGATAAGAATGAGTTGGTTGAGTATGGAATGGAGCTTAAGCTAAGATTAGATGAACTCACAATGGAAATTCATGGTCTTGCTGGTGAGGAGTTTAATATAAATTCAACTAAACAGCTTGGAGAGATTCTTTTTGAGAAATTGAAATTACCAGTGGTGAAGAAAACAAAGAGTGGTTATTCGACTGATGTTGAGACTTTGGAGAAATTACAAGGTGAGCATGAGATTATTGAGAAAATTCTTGAGTATAGGCAATTGGCTAAGTTGAATTCTACTTATGTTGAGGGATTAATTCCATATATAAATGATAGGACTGGAAGAATTCATTCATATTTTCATCAGACTGTTACTGCTACTGGTCGTATTAGTAGTACAGAGCCTAACTTGCAGAATATTCCTACTAGAATTGAAATTGGTAAGATGCTAAGAAAGGTATTTAAACCATCTGGGGATAAGGTATTTTTGGATGCTGATTATTCTCAGATTGAACTTAGGGTTTTGGCACATGTTTCAAAGGATGAGATTATGGTTGATAATTTTATTCATGATGAGGATATACATGCTCAGGCTGCATCTAAGGTTTTTGGTGTTCCTTTGGAGGATGTTTCTAAGGAACTTAGAAGTAAGGCGAAAGCTGTTAATTTTGGTATTGTTTATGGTATTAGTGATTTTGGTTTGGCAGCTCAAATTCATACTTCAAGAAAAGAGGCTAAACAGTATATTGATCAGTATTTGGAGAAGTATCATGGTATTAGAAATTTTATGAAGGATGTTGTTGAAGATGCGAAGGAGAAGGGATATATTGAGACTATGTATAATAGAAGAAGATATATTCCTGAACTTCAATCTAAAAATTATATGGTTAGGAAGTTTGGAGATAGGGTTGCTATGAATACGCCTATTCAGGGAACTGCTGCTGATATAATGAAGATTGCGATGGTAAAGGTTTATAATGAACTTAAAGATGGTGGTTATAAGTCGAAGGTTATTTTACAAGTTCATGATGAACTTGTGATTGAGGCTGAGAAATCAGAGATTGAGGATGTTAAAAAAATATTGGTGTCATGTATGGAGGGAGCTTCTAAATTACTTGTTCCTCTTAAGGTTGAAGTGGCTGAGGGAGAGAATTGGTATGAAGCTAAGTAAGGCGGAAAGGAATTAGCTGTTGAAAAAAAGAATCTTTGTGATTTGTACAATAACAATTATTTTATTATTATTTTTGTTGAAGATTATTGTTTGTCAATTATATCCAGAGAAGTATTCAGAATTAATTGAAAAGTATTCTGAGGAATATAATGTTGATAGCAAATTAGTTTATGCAATTATAAAACAGGAAAGTAATTTTCAAACTGATGCTTGCTCGTCTAAAGGTGCAAAGGGATTGATGCAACTGATGGATGGTACTGCTATTGAGATTGCGGAGAAAATTGATTGTTCAGATGTTGATTTGAATAATCCTGAGATTAATATTAGATTGGGAATAAAGCATTTGGCGGATTTGATTGATAGATATAATAACGAGAAAATGGCTATTATTGCATATAATGCTGGGATGGGAAATGTTGATAGTTGGATTGATAAGGGAATTATAGATAAAGATGGGACAAATTTGGAGAATGTGCCATATAAAGAGACTAATATGTATTTAAGAAAAGTGCTACAGAATTATGAAATTTATTGTATGTTGTATTAGATAAATGGCTTGGGAAGTTTATTCCTAGGCTTTTTTCATGTGTATTGTTTTAAGGATGTATTTGTGATTTGAGAATTTTATAAATATGACAGATGTTGTCATATTTATATGGTATAATGGGAGTGGTGATAAAAATGCAGATAAATAGATTATTTGAAATAGTGTATATACTATTAGAGAGAAAGAACATTACTGCTAAGGAACTGGCTGAAAGATTTGAAGTTTCTACGAGAACTATATATAGAGATATTGAAGTGCTTAGTGCTGCTAAAATTCCAGTGTATGCAAATAAGGGAAAAGGCGGAGGTATTGGATTATTAGATGATTATGTGCTAGATAAGTCGTTACTTTCAGAGGATGAACAAAATCGAATTTTGTTTGCTATTCAAAGTATTGAGAAGATAGGGAATAAAGATGAAAATAGTATTTTGGAGAAGATGAGTTCTATTTTTAATAAGAGGAAAACTAATTGGATAGAGGTAGATTTTTCTGATTGGGGAACTGATGGAAGAGTAGATAATTCTTTTGAGATTATTAAAGAAGCGGTTCTTACGAAGAAGGTTTTGGAGTTTATTTATTATAATGCATATGGAAAAGAGCAGAAGAGGCGAGCAGAGGGTTTGCAGATTTATTTTAAGGATAAGGCTTGGTATTTGAAGGCTTATTGTAGAGATAAAAATGATTATAGATTATTTAAAATATCTAGAATGAAAGATATTAGGATTTTAGATGAGAGTTTTGATAGGGAATTGCCAGAATTACTAGAGCCTAAGAGAGATTTTAAGATTATTAAATTAGAATTAGAGATTTCTAAGGAATTGGCATATAGGGTGTATGATGAATTTAGAAAAGAAGATATATCTTTAAATGATAATGGGGACTTTATTGTAAAAACGGAATTTCCTGAGAATGATTGGGTTTATGGTTATATTTTGTCTTTTGGTGAAGGAGTAAAAGTTATTTCACCAATTTATGTGAAGGATGTTATAAAAAATAAATTGGAAAAAAGTTTAGAAAATTATTTTTAATATGACATGTAGTTGTCACATTAGATTGGGTAAAATTTAGTTATAAATATATTATTTGAGGAAGGTGTGTATGGAAAAATTAGATTATAAAAAAGAGTATAAAGATTTATATTTGCCTAAAACAAAGCCTATGGTTATAGAAGTACCAAGTATGAAATTTATAATTGTTGAAGGTAGTGGAAATCCAAATAGTGAAAATGGAGAATATCAGGAGGCAATGGGCTTATTGTATGGATTGTCTTTTACTATTAAGATGAGTAAGTTGGGTGCACATAAAATTGATGGATATTTTGAATATGTTGTTCCACCTTTAGAGGGATTATGGTGGCAGGAAAATTGTACAGAGATTGATTATGAGCATAAAGAGAGTTTTAGATGGATTTCAATGATTAGGCAACCAGAGTTTGTGACTGAGGATGTGTTTCAATGGGCGTGCATGGAGGTTAATACTAAAAAGGGGATTGATACTGCTAAGGCGAAGTTTATAGAGTTTGAAGAAGGCTTGTGTGTTCAGACGATGCATGTTGGTTCTTATGATAATGAACCAGAAACTATTGAAAAATTGGAGAATTTTATACAGGAAAATAATTTGAGAAATGATATTGGAAGAAAACTAGAAAATGGAATGATTAGAAGACATCATGAGATATATTTGTCTGATCCAAGAAGAACAGCGACTAAGAATTTAAAGACTGTAATAAGAATTCCAGTTGTGAAAGGTGAAATGTAATGGATTTTATACCTGCTAAGTCTATATTGCAGAGGGCAAGCCATTCAGAGGGATGGTTTGGCATTGATTATAATATGAATTTATATAAGGGATGTTGTCATGGATGTATTTATTGTGATAGCAGAAGTGATTGTTATCAGGTTGAGGATTTTGATAGGGTTCGTGCTAAGAAAGATGAAATAGAAATTTTAGATATAGAATTGCAAAAGAAGAGAAGGACTGGTGTTATTGGAATTGGTGCTATGTCGGATACTTACAATCCATTTGAGAAACAATATGAAATTACTAGAAGGGTATTGGAACTTATATTAAAGTATAATTTTGGGGTTTCTATAGAAACGAAAAGTAATTTGATTATTAGAGATATTGATTTATTTAAAAAGATTGTTTTGAAAGCACCTGTGATACTTAAGTTTACTGTAACTACTGCAGATGATGATTTGGCAAGAATTATTGAGCCAGGAGTATGTGTTTCGTCTGAAAGGTTTAAAGCTATGAGAAAATTGGCTGATGAGGGATTATTTGTTGGGACATTACTAACTCCTATTATTCCTTTTATAACGGATTCAGAGGAGAATATTAGGAAAGTTATTAGGATGTCTGCTGAGAATGGGGCAAAGTTTGTTTTTTCAATGGGTGGAGTTACCCTTAGAAATAATCAAAGGGATTATTTTTTTAGACAGTTGGATAGATTTTTTCCAGGATATAAAGAGAAGTATGTTACTGAATATGGGAATAATTATTTTTGTGGACCATTAAATAGGAATTGGTATAAAGTTTATGAAGAAGAATGTAAAAAATATGGTTTGTTGTATGAAATGAAAGATATAATAAAGACATATAGAAAATATGATTGTAATGAGCAATTGAGTTTGTTGTAGATGGGAGAAAAGGTATGAATGAGTATGTAAATTTAGCTTGTGATAATTTAGATGAGGAGCACTTATGTTGTGCGATTTCAGATAAAAAACATCAACAAGGTGTGAAAAATAAAAAGGAATGGCTTAAGGAAAGGATTAAAGATGGACATGTATTTAGAAAATTGAATGCACAGGGGAAAGTGTTTATTGAATTTGCTCCACTTGATAAAGCGTGGTGTCCAGTGGATGGAAATAATTTTATGTATATATACTGCTTGTGGGTTGCGGGGAGCTTTAAGGGTAATGGATATGGTAGAGAATTGTTAGAGTATGCGATAAATGAGAGTAGAATTCAAGAAAAAAATGGAATTTGTACTATTACTTCTAAAAAGAAAAAGCCATTTATGGCGGAAAAGAAATTTTTTGAGAAGTATGGGTTTAAAGTTGTTGATTCTATAGGAGATTATGAATTATTGAGTTTAAATTTTTGTGATGAACAGCCTAAATTTCGTGATAATGCTAGAAAAATGGAGATAGAGGATAAAGATTTGACTATTTATTATAGTGAGCAATGTCCATTTACAGCTAATTGTATAAAGGAAATTGAGGAATATGCAAATGAGAATGATATTAGAATTAATATTGAAAAAATAGATTCATTGGAAAAGGCTAAAAATGTTCCATGTGTTTTTAATAATTGGGCTAATTTTAAGGATGGAAAATTTGTGTCTAATGCGTTGATGAATAAAAATATGTTGGAGAAAATGTTTAAATAAAATTTATAATGTGGTCAGGCGGAAACTCACATGTGAGCTTCCGCCTGACTTTTGGTTTTGCTTATTTAATTTTGAGGTAGAAATCAATAAAGTTGCAGTCGTAGTCGATGTATTCGTCCTGGTAAAACCAGCAGCGGTGTACGCACTTGCTGGGGTCAAACAGGACAAGATTCCCTCTGTTAGAGTCAGTTACCCAGGAGAGGCCACTGCGTGTGTAGCAGAGATAGCCATAGAGATTGTGCATTTCTAAGCAATCGTAAGGATAGTGCCGCTTGTAGAAAAGTCTGACGATAAGATTGGCCCTCCAGGGCATAACGAGGTTTATGGAAGTGAAACCAAGACCTCGAATTGTCTGAAACGCATATTCCTGAAGTTCTGTGAAATCAGGGATACTGACAGGTTCACGATGGACATTATCCAGCGGGATGCCGTTGTGCTCGCTGAAGAAAATTTGCGAGTATGATAATTCGTTCAACTGCTGCTTTTGCTCACGGGTTAACATGAGAAACCTCCTTTTGTTGTTTTGTGTTAGTAGGGTCAATGGTTACTCTGAAATGTTATCACCTTCTTTGATGTGATTTTGATTTGCTACTATTAAAACTAAAAAGCAAGAAATGCTTAATTTATCTTACTAATTAGTAATAAAAGATATTTGATAAATAAGTGAATACTTTTTACAGGTTATTATTATATCATGACTTTTAATATTATGTCAATTGAACAACGATTGGAGTGCAATATGAATAGAAGTATAATAGTCATTTAGAAAATTTTCTAAATGACTATTGACAATTAAGCTGAGTTTAGAGTATAGTATATTTAGATGATTATCTAAATGATGAAATGAGGTGAGTATATGGGAATGTCGGAGACATTAAAGGCGATTTCGGATCCTGCAAGAAGAGAGATATTAGAGATGCTAAAAGAGGGAAAGAAAACTGCGGGGCAGATTGCAAGTAGATTTGATTTGACGGGAGCAACAGTTTCATATCACCTGTCTACCTTGAAGAAGGCAGGATTGATTATAGAAACGAAATATAAGAAATATATATTTTATGAGTTGAACATTTCTGTATTTGAGGAAGTTTTGATTTGGATTAAAGGATTAGGAGGAAATGAGAATGAAAAAGATAAATTATAAAATTTTATTGGTTACATGTATTGTAACATTGTTTCCTATAGCTTTGGGATTAGTTTTTTATGATAGTTTACCAAATGAGATGGCAGTTCATTTTAATATAAAGAATAATCCTGATAATTATTTGCCTAAACAATTATTTATATTTGGTATGCCAGTTTTGATGATGGTTATACATGCTATTTGTTGTGTTATTACTGATATTACAGATAAGTATCCAGAGGCAAATAGAAAAATGAACGTAGTATGTAAATTAATTTTTCCTATTTTGTCAAATGTATTATATGTTGTTACTATTATGTATGCTGTTGGAAATAAGCTTGATATACGAAAGATTGTTATGTTTATTTTGGGCATTTTGTTTGTTGTTATGGGAAATTACTTGCCTAAGACGAAGGGTGAGATTAATTTATTGAAGAAAGTATCTGAGGATGAATATAAAAAAATTGCTAGAATAAGTGGTTATTTACTTATTTTTGGCGGTTTGTTATGTTTGATTAGTAATTTCTTTAGTGTGTATGTGAGTGTTTTTGTTATTGCTTTAATTATTATAGAAACAATAGGATTATGCGTATATTCGTATTTTAAAAGAAAAGATTAGATTGGAGGGAGTTTATGGAGAAGAGTATTCTTGAGATTCAGAATTTGACTAAGTATTATGGAAAAATTAAGGGAATTGAAAATGTGTCTATTTCTTTAAGAAAGGGTGAGATTTTTGGATTTATTGGACCTAATGGTGCGGGAAAGTCTACAACTATTCGCTCAATTATGAATTTGATTAATAAAACGAGTGGGAAAGTTTTGATAGATGGAAAAGAGTTTGATAAGAATGATGTTCAAATAAAAGAGATGATTGGCTATTTGCCAAGTGAAATTTATTTATACGATGATTTGACTGTTAGAGAAATGTTGAACTATCATGAGAAATTTTTCAAAAAGGATATTCATAAAAGAAGAACTGATTTGGTAAAGGTTTTGCAGTTGGATGAAAGCAAGAAAATTGAGGATTTGTCTTTGGGAAATTTAAAGAAATTGGGAATTATTTTGGCTTTTATGCATGAACCTAAGATTTTGATATTAGATGAGCCTACTAGCGGTTTGGATCCTATTATGCAAAATGTGTTTTATGATTTGCTTAAAGAAGAGAAGAAAAAGGGGACGACAGTATTTTATTCAACACATATTTTGAGTGAAGTGTCAAAGATTTGTGATAGAGTGGGGATTATTAAAAATGGGCAATTGGTTCAAATTGAGAAGACTGATGAGTTGTTGAAAAAGAGCTTGACTTTTGTTACTGTTACATCGAGGGACAGTGAGAAGATTGTTAAGGATTTGGATGGAAGTGTTGTTTTTGAAGAAGGAAATACAATAAAGTTTAGTTGTAGGCTTGCTGATGATGAATTGATTAAAACTTTATCTAAATATACAATTGATAGAATTTTAATTGAGGATGCTGAGCTTGAAGATATATTTTTACATTATTATGAATAAGGAGGTTTTTTAATATGTTTAGAAGAGAGTTGAGAGTTAATTTTAAGAATTTTATTATCTGGACTATGATTTTAATTGGTATTTTTTTAGTAGTGTTTTTGGTATATCCATCTCTTACAAGTAATGAGAATATTAAGATGATAGATGAGATGATGACAATGTTTCCAGAAGAGATGCTAAAGGCTTTTAATATGGATATTACTTCTATAGACACAGTTTTTGGATGGATGAAAACTGAAGGATTTACTTTTGTTTTGCTTATTACTGGTATTTATAGTGGCATTTTGGGGGCTAATATTTTACTTAAAGAAGAGAGCGATAAAACGATTGAGTATTTGAATAGCTTGCCTGTAACTAGAAGAAGAATTGTTTTTAGCAAAATATTGTGTGGAGTTTTTTATATTGTTTTGATGATATTTGTTGTGGGAATATTTAATTTTGTAGGATTAAGTTTGAGTGGTGATTTTGATAAAAAAGCATATTTGCTACTTAGTGTGACTCCAATATTTTCATCACTTACTATATTTGCAGTTTGCTTGTTTTTGTCTACATTTACTCATAAGACTAAAAAGACATTGGGAATTAGTTTAGGAATTGTTTTTGCAAGTTATTTTTTGAATATTGTATCTGAGCTTGGAGAGAGTACTGAGTTTTTGAGGTATGTGTCAATTTTTACATTGGCTGATGTTAGAAATGTTATTATTGATATTGCTATTAATCCTGTGATGATATTGATGACGGTTGTATTGGTTGTTGCGTTTATGAGCTTGGCTTTGGTTAGGTATGAGAGGAAAGAATTAGTTTAGAAAAGATAGTATGTGAAAGGAAATAAGTTGTTTATGAGAGTTGTTGAAACAGAACGCTTTATTCTTAGAAAAGTGGAATTAGATGATGCGAAAAGTATTTATAATATATTGAGTGATAAGGATGTTATACTAAATTTGAACATGGAGATTCACGAAAATATTGAGGATACATATAAGTTATTGGATGATTATTTTGAGGGATTGAGTAAAAATACTAAGTTTCCATATGCGATTGTTGATAAGAATTCGAATGAGTTTATAGGTGTATTTTTGATAAAGTTAGATTTGTATGATGAGGATTGCTTTGAATTTACGATATATTTGGATAAGAGGTATTGGGGAAAAGGAATATATACAGAGGTTTTAACTTATATGACGGAAGTTGCTTTTGATGATATACATACTGGAAATTTTAGAGGTTTTGTAATGGAAAGGAATGTGGCATCAAGTAGAGTCCTTGAGAAATGTGGTTTTAAACTCGAGAAAATATTTGAGGTTCCTGGAATAGAGGGAAAGATTATTAGTTATTTGATGACAAGTCAGAATTATAGGAGATAAAGTTTGAAACTTATTAGATAAGTATTTGTAATACTTATCTTTTTTTACAGAAAACTATAGACAGAGAAAATTATAAATAGTATAATAACACCTGTTAGGTAACAAATGTTATTATTTGAAGGAGATGATTATTTGCCACCAAAATTGATATTTAAAAAAGAAGATGTTTTAAATGTTGCATATGAGATTGTAAGGAAAGAAGGTTTTGTTAATTTAAATGCAAGAAGAATAGCGTTAGAGATGAATTCATCGGTGCATCCGATTTTTAGGCATTTTAGTGATATGGAAGATTTGAAGAAGGCTGTTTATGAAAAGATATTTGAGAAATATCATGAGTATATGTTTAGTGGTGAGAATAAGCCTAGACCTTATAAGGAAATGGGAATGTCATATATTAGATTTGCAAAGGATTATCCAGAGTTTTTTAAGATAATTTTTATGAACCATGGGAAAATTGTTCCAGAGAATTTGTTTACAAGTGATAAGAAATTGTATGAAAGTATTTTGAAAAATGTGGGTGAAGTTACTGAAATTTCTGAGGAAGATGGTGTTAGGAATTTTCATTTGAAGATATGGATTTTTACGCATGGTATTGCGACGTTACTTGCTACGGAAACGTGTGATATTTCAGAGGAACAAGTAAGCCAAATGCTTACAGAGGAGTTTAGGGCACTTATGCTTTTAGAGAAGGGAGATAATAAAAATGAAAAATAGTATTGAGGTTAGGAACTTAACAAAGGAGTACAAACAATTAAAGGCTATAGATGATTTATCTTTTGAGGTTCATGAAGGTGAGATTTTGGGGCTACTTGGTCCAAATGGAAGTGGTAAGTCTACAACGATAAATTGTATTTTATCTTTGCTTAATTATAGCAAGGGTGAGATTAAGATTTTTGGAAAAAGTATGGGACCTGATGCGTATGAGATTAAGAGAGATTTAGGTGTTGTTTTTCAGGATGTTGCTGTGTTTGAGGAACTTACTGTTTACGAAAATATTGATTATTTTTGTGGATTGTATGTTAAAGATAAGGAAGTGAGAAAACAGTATATTGAGGATGCAATTAAGCTTGTTGGGCTAGAGGATTTTACTAAATTTTATCCAAAGCAATTGTCTGGTGGATTGCTTAGAAGATTAAATATTGCTTGTGGTATTGCGCATAAACCTAAACTTATATTTTTAGATGAGCCTACTGTTGCTGTTGATCCTCAGAGTAGGAATAATATTTTGGATGGTATTGAAAAGCTTAGAGATGCTGGTGCGACAATAGTATATACAACGCATTATATGGAAGAAGTTGAGATTCTTTGTGATAGAGTTATTATTTTAGATAAGGGTACGATATTGGCTAGTGGTACATGTGATGAACTTAAGGCTCTTGCTAAGATTGAGGAGAAGGTTACTCTTGAAGTTCCTAATTTAGATGAGGAGCACTTAGAGGGAATTAATAAAATTGAGAATGTTGATAGTGTTTCTTATGATGGAAATATTCTTCTTATTACATATAAAAAGGGAGATAATAATTTACCTCATTTGATTGATTATTTGAAGGATGAGGGGATTAAGTATAATAAGATTTATTCTGAAAGACCTACGCTTAATGATGTGTTTTTGGAATTGACAGGAAAGGAGCTTAGGGACTAATGTTTGTTCATAATTTTAAATATGCTTTTAAGACTCTTTTTAGAAATAGAATGTTAATATTTTGGACTTTTGCTTTTCCTATAATATTAGGTACTCTTTTTAATATGGCGTTTTCTAATATTGAAAATAGTGAGAAACTAAACATTATTGATATTGCAATTGTTGATAATAGTGATTTTCAGAAAGAAGAGGCGTTTAAGGAGTCATTTAAGGTTTTAGGTGATGAGAAGAATGAAGATAGATTATTTAATATAAAGTATACTGATGAGGAAGATGCTAAGAGATTATTAAATGATGAGAAAATAACAGGATACTTGACTTTCGAAGAGGGAAAACCTCGAGTTACGGTTATTACAAATGGGATAAATGAAACAATTTTTAAGTATGTTACAGAGGAGATTTCACAATCTATTGATATTACAAGGAATGTTTTGAATAGTGAGATTCAAAAGGAAATAATGCAGGGAAATTATAATGTGGATTATGAGAAAATTTACAGATATGTGCTTGATATGACATTAAATCAAGAAGCGGGTATAAAGGATATTTCTAGTAATAATTTGAGTTATATGATGATTGAGTTTTATACTTTGACTGCTATGACATGCTTATATGGAGGAATACTTGGAATGACTGCTATTAATCAGAATTTGCCTAATATGAGTAATAATGGTAAGAGGGTTGCAGTGGCTCCAACTTCTAAGGGAAAAGTTATTTTGAGTAGTTTACTTGCTAGCTATATAGTTCAGGCTATAGGGGTTGCAATTTTATTTGTGTATACAATATTTGTTCTTAAGGTTGATTATGGTTCTAATTTGCCGCTTATTGTTTTACTTGCAGGTAGTCGGAAGCTTGGCTGGTTTGTCTTTAGGATTGATGGTTGGAACTGTGTTTAAGAGTAATGAGAATATGAAAACTGGTATTGTTATTGCTGTTACAATGTTTGGTTGCTTTTTGTCTGGTATGATGGGTGTTACTATGAAGTATGTGGTTGACAAGAATGTTCCTATTTTGAATAAGATAAATCCTGCGAGCATGATTACAGATGGATTTTATGCATTATATCATTATACTACTTTGAGTAGGTATTGGTTTAATATAGCTAGTTTGCTGATTTTTGCTTTTGTTATGATGGCTATTTCTTATCTTGTTTTGAGGAGGCAGAAGTATGATAGTATTTAAAACTTTTTTGAAGGTGCTTAATAAGTGTAAAATGACGATTATTCTTTATACAGTTATGCTTATTGTTTTTGGTGTGCTTAATATGCAGACTAGTGATAGTAGTACAAATTTTGTGGCAAGTAAGCCTGATGTTTTGATTATTAATAATGATAAAGATGAGGGGATTACTAAGGATTTGATTAAGTATATTACTGATAATAGTAATATTATTGAGCTTGATGATAGTGATGAGGCTCGAGAGGATGCACTTTTTTATAGGGATGTGAATTATATTATTTATATTCCTAAGGATTTTAGAGATGATTTTTTGCGTGGAAAGAATCCTGAAATTGAGGTTAAGAGTACTGGGGATTATCAGTCTGCTTTTGCTCAGATGTTGCTTGAAAGATATATTAAGATTGCGAAAGTGTATGTTCAAAGTATTGATGATGAGGATGAACTAATTGCAAAGATTAATGAGACTATTTCTAAAGAAACAGAAGTGGAGATGACTTCTAAGCTTGATACTAATAGCTTGACTAAGGCGTCTTTTTACTATAATTTTGCAAGTTATAGTTTGCTTGCTGGATGTGTGTATGTTATTTGCTTGATTTTGTCTAGTTTTAGAGATGAGAAGATTAGAAAAAGAACTGTTATTAGTAGTATGAATTATAAGACTCATAATAGGCAATTACTTTTGTCTAATATGTTGTTTGCTATAGTACTTTGGGTGTTTTATGTGCTTGTAAGTTTTGTTTTGGTTGGAGATTTAATGCTTACTGCTCATGGAGTTGTCTATATGGTTAATGCTTTGGTGTTTACAATTTGTGCGTTGTCAATTGCTTTTTTGATAGGTAATTTGATTACAAATAAAGAGGCTATTAATGGTATTGTTAATGTTGTGGCACTTGGTTCTAGTTTTTTGTGTGGTGCTTTTGTACCTGCAGAGTGGCTTCCTGATGCGGTTCTTAAGATTGCGCATGTTTTGCCTACATATTATTATATAAATAGTAATGATAGACTTAAGATGCTTGAGGTTGTTAGTTTTGAGTCTTTGAAACCTATTATTTTGAATATGGGGATTATAGTAATCTTTATTTTGGGATTTGTTGCTTTGTCGAATATTGTTGCACGAAAAAAGAGAAAGTTGGGTTAATTTTGTGAATAATAAAGCAGTAGATAAATAAATGTTTATCTATTGCTTTTTATAATTGTGTAACAGCTGTTGATTAATTATAAAAATGAAAGTAAGATTACTAGACTTTTAAATTTTTTTATGATAAAATGTCGACAAATTAGGAAACTTGAAGTAAATTTTCAAGTTTGGTCGTAGGAAAGGAAGATGTGTTATGGATTTTAGAAAATGTCCTCGTTGTGGAAGTTTTTATCATTCTGATTGCGAAGTTTGTCAAAATTGCAAGACAAATGAGAATTTGGATGTGCAAAAACTTAGAAATTATTTTGAAGAAAATGGTGTAGGTATGGATACTACTGTACAAGAGATTTCTGTACAAACTGGTATTAATTCTAGAAATTTAAATAGATATTTAATTAGTGAAGAATTTGCTGGTAAGGTAAACCAAGGAATGATTGGAACTTATGGAGATACTATTGGCGAAACTTATGGAACAGATATAATAAATAATGGAGAAAATATAGATTAGTTAGGGAGGATTTGACGGTAAAATGACAAGTGTTTTTGAGACATTGGAGAGACGTGGATATGTTGAACAATTAACGCATCCTGAGGAAATAAAGAAATTATTTGAAACAGAGAGTGTGCCTTTTTATATAGGTATAGACCCAACTGCTGATAGCTTGCATGTTGGTCATTTTATATCTTTGATGGTTGCTTCTCATATGCAAAGAGCTGGACATAAGCCTATTATTTTGATGGGCGGTGGTACTGCTATTATTGGTGATCCATCTGGTAAAACTGATATGAGAAAAATGCTTACAGTAGAAGATATTGATAATAATGTTGCTAATATTAAGAAGCAAATTGAGAAGTTTTTGAGCTTTGAAGGTGATAATGCTGCTATTATTGTTAATAATGGTGATTGGCTTAGAGATTTGAATTATATTAATTTTATGAGAGAAGTTGGTGTTCATTTTTCAGTAAATAGAATGCTTGCTGCTGAGTGTTATAAAAATAGATTAGAGACAGGATTAACATTTTTTGAGCTTGGTTATATGCTTATGCAATCTTATGATTTTCTATATTTACATGATCACTATGGTTGTAAATTGGAAATGGGTGGAAATGACCAATGGTCTAACATTATTGGTGGTGTTGAACTTATTAGAAAAATTGGTGCTGATGATGCATATGGTTTTACTTTTAAACTTCTTACTACAAAAGAAGGAAAGAAAATGGGTAAGACTGAGAAGGGTGCATTGTGGTTGAATCCCGAAAAGACTTCTCCTTATGAGTTTTATCAATATTGGAGAAATATTGCTGATGATGATGTTGAAAAAGTTATGAAACTTTTGACATTTATTGATGTTGATGAAATTGAAGAAATGACTAAATATAAAGATGAACGAATGAATGAGGCTAAGAAAATAGCTGCTTTTGAGATTACTAAATTAGTTCATGGCGAGGAAGAGGCTAGAAAAGCAGAGGAGGCTACAAAAGCCGTTTTTGAAGGAAAAGGTAATGTAGAGGCAATGGATTCTACAAAAGTAGATGGAAATGTTTCAATTGTAGAGGCAATTGTTACTACTGGTATTGCTAGTTCTAAGGGACAAGCGAAAACTTTAATTAGCCAAGGGGCAATTAGCTTAAATGATAACAAAATTGATGATATAGGATATGTTTTGCAAGACAGTGATTTTACGGAGGGATATGCTATATTGAAAAAAGGAAAAAAGGTTTATCATAAATTGGTAAAATAAGATTTGGCGCGTCTCGAATGTTAGATTATCTATCATTTGAGACGTTTTTTTGAATTCTATTTACAAAAAAATTTACTAAATATATAATATTATAGAAATGGAGAAGAAAATGAGAAGAAATATTAATGCATTTATACCTGTTTTTATAATGCTTGTTGTGGCAATTGTTTGTGGGATTATGTACATGTTTTTTACGGATAAATTGCCTAAACACCAAAATGATAACAAAATTGCTAATATGCAAAGTGAAAATGATATTATACTATCAAAGAATGAGTTACCAAGACTAGATGCTGCTGCTAATTTGCAGCCACTTATGACATCTGTAGTGAGAGACTTTACTCAGGATGGTAGTATTTCTGATGGATTTTTTAATTATTCAAATACAGATAGTGCATATAGAAAATTGATAAATGGTGAGGCTGATATTATATTTGCTCCATATCCATCTGATGACATTTTGACTATGGCTAGTGCTAAAGGAATTGAATTTGATATTATACCTATTGTTAAAGAAGGATTAGTTTTTTTTGTAAATAACGATAATCAAGTTAGTTCGTTAAGTATTGATGATATTAGACAAATATATACAGGACAAGTTTCAAATTGGTCTCAATTGGATGGAGAAAATATTGATATAAAAGCTTTTCAGAAGACTTATAATTCTATAACTCAAAATGCGATGATATCACTTGTTATGGGAGAACTACAAATTTTAGAGCCTGAGAAAAGGGTTTTTTATGATAAAAATTTGGGTGAAATAAATGATGTTATTGCTAATTATGATAATTCTAAGAATGCAATAGGATATTCTTTTTATTATGATGCAAAGAATATATATGATATTGATGAAAGAATAGATAACAGTGTTAGATTACTTGAAATAGATGGAATTGCGCCTAGCTATGATACAATTCATGATGAATCTTATCCTTTAAAATTGAATTATTATTTAGTAAAAAATAAGTCTAATAATTATGAGAATGTGCAAATATTTGTAAATGCTCTTACTTCAGATAGAGGAAAGAAAGTTGTGAAGGAGGCTGGATATATTGATAATTAGTAAAAATACGAAGATATTTTTAATTTTATTTTCTATAATCCTTGTTGTTCTTACAGTTGGTGCAATTGTTTATACAAATAAGCATAAAGGTGTAGATGAGTCTCAAGTTATTATTGAAGATGCTATGCAAATGAATATATCGTCTTTGGATAGTACAGCAACAATGGAGGATACAATTAAGGGGCTTTCATTAGAAGATGTATATTATGTAAATGGACTTACTTATACGTATAAAAGTAGTGAGAAGAATGGCGTTTCAATGACATATCCTGTTATTGATGGACTTAACAATGGGGATGTTCAGAGAAATATTAATGAGCAGATAGTTCAAAAAATTAATAAAGTTTTGGATAGTAATAATTTTAAAAATAATTCTGATAATTCAGCTTATGCAGCAGCTAGTGTTGTTGGCAATTTTTCAGATGTGTTGTCAGTAAAAGTGTATGTTAAATTTAATGAGAATTTTGGTAAATATTATGGTGTGAATTTTAGATTGGATAATGGGGAGAGAATAAAGACTTCCGATTTGTTTACTTATAATGCACCTAAAAGAAATATTTTAACAGTGAATGCATATAAGAGTTTTGCTCTTGGATATTATACAGCAGAAGGTCTTTCAAATGAATTTTATACTAATATTGATTCTGATATTTTGAATTTTCTCTTAGATTATAATAATGGAAAAGTTGCTGAGTTTTCTTTTACTCCAATGTATATAGAATTGTATCGTGAAGGAAAGACAGTGAAGATTGAAATGAAAGATTATGCGGAATATATTGCTATTTATAATAGGTTTAAGTCATCTAGTAATTTATATTCTGATACGGATAAGATTGTTAAGGGGGTGCCTGTTTTTGCTAAAAGACAGACATCGGTTTTGTTTGATTTGTACGAGAAGGTTAATGATAGTTGCATATTAGATATCTATATACTAAAATCAGGTAATGAGAGAGAAAATTTTTCACAAAGAGAAATGGATGTAATAAATAATTTTAAACATGATTTTATTGCAAAAATGAAGGATATAAAAAAGGAAAAAGGCATATATTATTCTAATTATGTTAATGTGTCTAGGGGAAGACAAGATGGCGAGGATGTTTTAATTTTTACAGAGAATGAGGCTTTTTTAAAAACTTTAGAAAAAGATTTTCAGCAATATTATAACAAGATATTAGAGGCTGAGAGGGATATACTTAATGAAGATTATACTGGCAGTAGAATAGATATATTAGATGAAGATGATTTATCTAAGGGAGTTTTTGAGACTAAGTATAGTATGGAGACTGGCAGAGAGTATGTAAATGAACCTGAAGATGATGAACCAGAGCCAAGTGATGAGCTAGATGAGTCAAGACAAACATCAAGTCCTCGACCAACTGATGAGCCAATATCTAGTCCTACTGATTTGGGAAATAATAGTCCTGAGCCTTCTGAGATGCCTGAGCCAACTCAGTCACCAACGCCGACAGGTAATATTACTACTCAAGTATATTTCTAAAAAAGGAGAATTACATGTTTTTATTTAAAATTAAAACTTATGCATTTATTGGTCCTTCTGGAACAGGGAAAAGTTATAGGGCACAATATGTTGCAGGTCAAAGAGATATAAAATATGTTATAGATGATGGACTCTTGATTAAGGAAAATCAGGTTATTGCTGGTATTTCTGCTAAAAAGGCTCCAACAAAGATAGAGACTGTTAAAAATGCACTTTTTTTAACAGAGGATAAAAAGGTTGAAATTCAAAAGGCTATAAAAAAGTATAGACCAGATTCAATTTTGATATTGGGTACATCTGATGGAATGGTTGATAAAATTGCTGAAAACTTGGGGTTGCCACCAATTTGTGAAAGAATTTATATAAATGAGGTTGCTACTCAAGAGGAGATGGATACAGCACGTAGAATTCGTGTAACTCAAGGTAAACACGTTATTCCTGTTCCAACTTTTGAAATAAAAAAAGATTTTTCAGGGTATTTGTTAGATCCGTTACAAATTTTTAAATCAAAAGGAAAGAATGCTGAACCATATATTGCTGAGAAGTCTATAATTAGACCTACATTTAGTTATTTAGGTAATTTTACAATTTCTGATAGCGTTTTTAAGGATATTATTGTTACTGTTGCTAAAAAGGTTGAGGGCGTTTGTAAGGTTTTGAAGATTAGGGTTGATAAGACTAAGAATGATACTGCTGGTGTTAAGTTGTATATAGAGGTTTCTGTGGAATATGGCGCTAATTTGATGGAGACTCTTAGAATTCTTAAAAAGGAGACTAGGAGAGAGATTGAGAATTTGACTGCAATGTATATTTCGGAAGTTGACATTGTGGCAAAGGAAATTCATTTTCCAGAAGTGGATTGATAAAATATAGAAAGGGATGGGAAAAATGATTGTTGCAATAGATGGACCTGCTGGTAGTGGTAAAGGTACTATTACTAAAATAGTTGGAAAAAAGCTTGATTTAGTTTATATAGATACTGGTGCTATGTATAGATGTGCTAGTTTATATATGATAAGAAATAATATAAAATTGGATGAACTTGGTAGAATTGCTGAGATGCTTGAGAATATTAATATAAAACAAGTTAAAGATGGTGATATTGATAGATTTTATCTTAATGGTGAGGATGTTTCTGATAAGATAAGAAGTAAGGAAGTTAATGAAATTGTTTCACAGGTTTCTCATATTGTTATTGTTAGAGAAAAGATGGTTGAACTTCAAAGAGAAATGGGAAAAAGTGCTAATATAATAATGGAAGGAAGAGATATTGGGACGAATGTATTTCCTAATGCGGAAGTGAAGATTTATCTTGATGCTAGTGCTGAGGAGAGAGCTAATCGTAGGATGAAACAGAATGAAGAAAAAGGCATTGATATGAGCTATGAGGAGATTTTAGAAAATATTAAGTTTAGAGATAATAATGATAAAACTAGTTTAGTTGCTCCATTGAAACAGGCTGAAGATGCGGTATATGTTGATACTACTAATTTAACTATTGACAAGGTTGTAGATAAAATAGAGGAAATAATATTGAGTAAAAAATAAAGGAGTAATGCTTTGTGAAAAAAGTTTTAATTAAAATTTGTAGGGCGATTGTGCGTCCATTATGTTATTTGGCTGCGAAGATTATTTATAGAGTAAAAATAGAGGGATTGGAGAATGTTCCTAAGGATTCTGCTTGTATAATTTGTGGAAATCATGTGCATGCATTAGATGCACCAGCTTTGATGGCAACAGTTAATAGAAATATAAATTTTATGGCTAAGGAAGAACTATGGAAGAGTGCTGGTTTTAGGTTTATGACAATGTGCTATAATGTTTTTCCAGTTAAAAGGGGAAAAAATGATTTAGATGCTGTTAAAACTGCATTAACTATTTTGAAGAAAAATGAGATTTTAGGAATGTATCCAGAGGGAACAAGAAATGGCTTGGCTAGAGGAATTAAACCTAAAAATGGTGCGGTTAATATTGCAATAAGAGCAGGAGTTCCTATTGTTCCTTTTGCTGTGATTGGTGATTTTAAACCTTTTAAGAAAATTATATATAGATTTGGTGAGCCTATGGATTTTTCATCATATAAAAAGCAGGCAAAAGAAAAGGAAGTTGTTGATTCTTTAACTAAGCAAGTTATGGATAAGGTAGTAGCTTTGAGAGATGGTACAGAATTGGTAATAAAATAAAGACAAAATACTTGACATTGAAAAGATACTGCGGTATAATCTTTTAGTAACTTGTGAGATGTAAGTAACAAATATACATATAAAATACTAGAAAAAGCAAGGAGGGAGTATAATGGCACAACCAAAAAGAAGATGGTCTAAAGCTAGAACAGGTTTAAAAAGATCAACATGGAAGATTGATGAGAAGAATTTAGCTACTTGTCCACATTGTCATGAACCAGTAATGCAACATAGAGTTTGTTCAAATTGTGGATACTATAATGGAAAAGAAGTAGTAGCAGTTGATACTGATAAAAAATAAAACACATTTTTAATGTGTTTTATTTTTTTTTTTTTCTTAAAATATTTGAATGGAATGAAAAATATTCTAATTTAGTTGAAATTTACTATTATTTATTATAAAATAAATGTGTTTTAATAGAAAATGAGGTGAAAAAATGTCAAAACCAGTAGTTGCTATTGTAGGCAGACCGAATGTTGGGAAATCTACTTTTTTTAATTATATAGTTGGACAGAGAATTTCTATTGTTGAGGATACTCCAGGAGTAACGAGAGATAGGGTTTATGCTGAGTCAAATTGGAGGGGAAGAAATTTTACAGTTATTGATACAGCTGGAATTGAGGAACTTTCTGGCGATACTATTGTAAATCAGATGAGGGAGCAAGTTGATATTGCGATTTCTGTTGCAGATGTAATAATATTTTTGACTGATGTTAGACAAGGAGTTACAGCTGACGATAAGGAAATTGCAATGATGCTTAAAAGGTCTAAAAAACCGATAGTTCTTGTTTGTAATAAGGCTGATAATTTCGGAGATGCTCCAATGGAAATATATGAATTTTATAATTTGGGTCTTGGCAATCCGATACCGCTTTCAGCTTCTAATGCTATTGGTGTTGGAGATGTTTTAGATGCTATTTATGAGAAATTTCCAGAAGAAAATGAAAACCCAGATGAAGCTGACGTTATTAAAGTTGCTATTATTGGAAAACCTAATGTTGGGAAATCTTCTCTAGTTAATAAAATTTTAGGTGAGAATAGAGTTATTGTAAGTAATGTTGCGGGAACTACAAGAGATGCAATTGATTCAGAATTTCAAAATGAGTTTGGAAAGTATGTTTTTATTGATACAGCAGGGATTAGAAGAAAGAGTAAAGTTAAAGAAAACATTGAGAAATATAGTGTTATGAGGTCTAACTTTGCGATTGAAAGAGCTGATGTTTGTATTATGATGATTGATGCGAATGAGGGTGTTTCTGAGCAGGATTCTAAAATTATAGGTGAAGCACATGAGGCTGGAAAGGGTATTATTATTGCTGTAAATAAGTGGGACGAGGTTGAGAAAGATAATAATACAACTGAAAAATTTAAAAAAGAAATTTATAATGAGTTGCCTTTTGCAACATATGCTCCAATTATATTTATTTCTGCTAAAACGGGTCAACGTGTGAATAAATTGTTTGAGATGATAAATAGTGTTGCAAGTCAGAATGCTTTGAGAGTTTCTACAGCGATATTAAATCAGGTTATAAATGAAGCTATTGCTGTTGTTCAACCTCCTACTGATAAGGGTAAGAGATTGAAAATATTTTATGGAACGCAGGCTTCTACTAAGCCACCTACATTTGTTATTTTTGTTAATAGAAAAGAATTGTTTCACTTTTCTTATGAAAGATATTTAGTGAATTGTATTAGAAATAATTTTGGACTTGAGGGAACTCCAGTTAGAATTATTGTACGTGAGAAGAAAGATGAGAAGGAGGATTAGATATGACAGTATCTATATATTTATTGGTTGCAATTATTTCATATCTTATTGGAAGCATTAGTTTTTCTGTAATTTTTACAAAAAAGCTTGCTGGATTTGATGTAAGAGAAAAAGGAAGTAAGAATGCTGGAAGTACTAATGTATTACGTACTGCGGGAAAGGGAATTGCTGCTCTTACTCTTGTTTGTGATATATTAAAAGGTGTTGTAGCGGTTCTTATTGCTCTAGGAATTGGGAAAATTGATAAATTTGAACATATGGAATATTTAGTTCAAGTTGCAGGTATAATGGTTGTTTTAGGGCATACTTTTCCAGTGTTTTTTAAATTTAAGGGAGGAAAAGGTGTTGCTACAAGTTTGGGACTTATATTATTGATGAATTGGCAGATTGGACTTATTTGCCTAGTGTTTGCTTTAGTTTTAATTTTGCTTACAAGAATGGTTTCATTAGGTTCTGTTTCTGCTGCAATTTTGTTTCCTGTTTTAACAATGTTTATTACAGAGAATTATATTGTACCAGGTGATTATAGAATTTTTGGAATTTTACTTGGTCTATTTGTTTGTTTTAATCATAGGACTAATATTAAGAGATTACTTACTGGTACAGAGAGTAAAATATTTTAAAAGGAGAAGTTATGAGAAAAGTTGCAATTATTGGAAGTGGAAGTTGGGGAGTGGCTCTTGCTATTTACTTGGCTGGACAAGGAAATGAAGTTCGTATTTGGTCTTTTTCAGAAGATGAAAGAGATATGATAAATAACGAGAAGAAGTGTAAATTCTTGCCTAAGGCAGTTATTCCTGATGGTGTGTATTGCTCTACAGATATAAAAGAGGTTGTAGAGTGGTCTGAGATTATATTACATGTTACTCCTTCTAAGTTTACAAGAAATGTTGTAAAACAATATAAAGATTTTGTTACAAATCAAGGTGTTATAATTTGTTCAAAGGGGTTTGAAGCAGATAGCTTAAAGACTTTAGACCAAGTTGTTAAAGATGAATTGCCTAATAATAGAATTGGTGTTTTATCTGGACCTAGTCATGCAGAGGAAGTTTCAGTTCTTATTCCTACAGCTTTGGTTGTAGCGGCTGAAGATAGTGAACTTGCTGATATGGTTATAGATATGTTTAAGAGCGAGAATATGAGAATGTATAGTTCAAAAGATGTTAGAGGTGTTGAACTTGGTGGTGCATTGAAAAATATCATTGCTTTTTGCGCTGGGGTTTGTGCAGGTTTAGAACTTGGCGATAATACTTTTGCTGCTTTGCTTACAAGAGGTTTAGTTGAGATTTCTAGATTAGGTGTTGCTCTTGGTGGTCAAAAAGATACTTTTTATGGTTTGACTGGACTTGGAGATTTGATTGTTACATGTAGTAGTATGCATAGTAGAAATAGACGAGCTGGAATGCTTATTGGAAAAGGATATTCTATAGATGAGACTAGAAAAGAAGTTGGAATGACAATTGAGAGCATTGATAATATAGAAGTTGCATATAAATTATCAAAATTGCACAATATAGAAGTACCAATAATTGATACAGTTTATGGTGTTTTATATAATAATCTAAATCCTAGAGAGGCTGTTAAAATGCTTATGACTAGGGATTTAAAATCAGAGTAAGTTAGGAGAATATTATGGGATTTTTTGAGGGATTAAGTAAAAAAGTATCAGAAACAACAAGTAGTATACAAGAAACAACAAACAAAATTCAAAGAGAGAGTAAGTGCAAAAAAACAATTTCAGATAATAATGCTAAAGTAGAAAAGATATATAGTGAGATTGGGAAAAAAGTTTATGAAAATAGAAAAATTGATGATTCTTTAATTGCTTTTGTTGAAGAAAAAACTAATGAGATTGATTGTTCATTAAAAGAGAATGAAGAATTAAAAATTGAAATATTAAAATTAAATAATAAGAAAGTATGTCCAAATTGTAAGGCTGAAGTTTCTATAGATACAAGCTTTTGCCCACAATGTGGTGCTGAGCAAGAAAAAATTGAAGTAGAAGCTTTTATACCTAAGGGAAAGAGAAAATGTAGTGGTTGCTCAGAGATAATTGCTGATGAAAATGTATTTTGTCCAAATTGTGGGGCTAAAAAAGAAGAGCAATCTGGAACTGAAAATGTTGAGGTTGCTGGAAATACTATAATAGAAGAAGTTAAATCAGAAGAAACTGAAGAGACAGAGGAATAATATGAGATTAGTTGTGCAAAGAGTTAAGAATGCAAAAGTGACAGTTGATAATAGGGTGACAGGCAAAATCAATCAAGGTTTTTTGGTTTTGCTTGGTGTTACTCATTCAGATACTAAGGAGACAGCAGATTTTTTAGTTAAAAAGTTGTGTAATTTACGCGTTTTTAAAGATGAAAATGATAAGATGAATTTGTCTATTAAAGATATAAATGGTGAACTTTTGATTGTGTCTCAATTTACTTTGTATGCTGATTGCCAGAAGGGGAATAGACCTAGCTTTGTGAATAGTGCTAAACCAGAATATGCGAATGAATTGTATGAATATTTTGTTAGTGAAACAAGGAAAGAAGTGAAGAATGTTCAGACAGGCGAGTTTGGCGCACATATGGATGTTGAGCTACTTAATGATGGACCTGTTACAATTATTTTGGAAAAATGATTAATATGGATATCTTTCATATAAATATTTGATAATTTCATTTATGTTTGAATTAGTGATTTTTATATAAATATCTTCATCAAGATTTATCCAAGCGGAAATTGGATATTTATCGGTATTATCTATTACAACAGATATTAAATCTACTAGTTCTATTGGGTTGTCAAAAGAAATATCTTCCATTGTATTTGGTATATCTTTGTTATAATATTTATTTAGGAAAGTAGATAATAAATTTTCGTTTTCACAATATAAACTTATTTTTGGTTTTAACATTGTTTATCCTTTCTTTTAAATGCTTTGCTTTATTAGTATTTACAGTATTTTTAAAAAAATGTTAAAAATATAAAAAAATATTAAAAAAACTTGCATTAAATTTTTGTATTTGTTATAATAGTTGTGTATTTAGAAGAGATACGCTAAGAAGGAGTAAGAAATGAGGAATAATAGTAAGTTAAAAGTATTAACATTAATTGTAATGGTAGTTTTAATTATATGTTCTGCTAGAACAACATTTGCTGCAGCACAGATAACACCAATTGGAACAAGCAATGGAAGTTCTGCAAATAATACTAATATGAATGGAATATCTACACCAGGTGCAAACAATAATAATGTTACACAGCCAGGTAATAATGCATTAAATGTACCGAATGTTACAGTACCAAACAATGTACCTAATACAGTTGTAAATACTACAATACCTGAAACTGGTGCAGAGTCTACAACAATGTTATTTGTGTTAATTGGATTTGCTTCTATTTCTACTATTTATACATATTTAAAAATAAAGAAATATAATATTTAGTTTAAAATATATAAAAGGATTGCTTAGGCAATTCTTTTTTTTGTTTACATTAAATATAAATATTACAATTATGTTACATTTATTGAAAAAACAATGTGTCTGACATATAATACAATTATTATATGAGTGGAGGATTTTGTATGGCAACATTTGCTCAATCTATATTAGGAGAAACTGATTTTATAAAGAAAATAGATATTATGAATTTCTTAAGAAAAAAACAGAATATTTATTTTAATACATCTGTTATCTTAAAAGCAGAAATTGCTAGAGAATTTATGGATGTTATGAAGCTAGATGTTGATAGAAATTTAGTTGTTACTGCATGTTTGCTTTTTGATTGTTTGAAATATGAAAATGCTTCTAATGAACCATATAATAAGAGACCAGAAGATTATATAGAGTATTTTAGAGCGTTAGGTTTTTCAGATAGATTTTGTAAAATCTGTATTGAACATACTAGAAAAGGTTTGAATCCAGATGTTCCAAGAGAGGAAGAAAGTGATATATTGGAATTAGTGGATCAATTTGGTGGATTGTTACTTAATAGAACTGATAGACTTGCTTATGATGTAGATGAGGCACTTGAGATACTTACTGTTAAGAATATGGCTGGAGTTAATAATAGATATCTTGCAATATTTCAGGAGTTTGTTGATATAATGGAAGATATTAAGATTGCTATGCTAGGTCTCTTGAGTAGAGTTCAAAAGGATTTGAATTGTGTTGCTAAGAATGATATTTCGGATGCAGTAAGAGAGTTATATAATATAAATGAAAGAAATGAGAAGGCTTTTGCTCAAAGGGAAAAAGAATTACATTATGGTGGGGATTTACTGGGAGAACTTAGAAAGGCTAGGGCTAAGCTTAAATTATTTGAGGAGGCTCCATTATTGCCGGGATTTGAACTTGAGGATATTGGAGAGGATAAATTAGATTAAAATAAATGGCTACATTTATTAAGTTAAGTGTAGTTTTTTTATATTAAAAGTTGGTGTAAAAGGAGAAGGTAAAATGTACGAAGTATTTGCAGATATGCATATTCACATAGGAAGAAGTGAGAATAATAAACCAATTAAGATAACGGCTGCTAGAAGTTTGAATTTTGCTAATATTGCTAAGGAGTGTGTTGATAGAAAGGGAGTTAATATTGCTGGAATTATTGATTGCGCGTCACCATATGTTATTGAGGATATTGAGAATTTTTTGAGGACTGGTGAGGCATATGAGATTCCTGATGGTGGTATAATTTATAAGGATAAATTATGTATTATTCTTGGAAGTGAGATTGAAACGTCTGAGATTAATGAGAATGGTAAAACAGGTAGTGCACATAATTTATGTTATTTTCCTACTCTTTCAGATATTAAGAATTTTTCTAAGGAGATGTCTACTCATATTAAGAATATTACTTTGAGTTCTCAGAGAGCGGATATTTCTGCTTATGATTTAATTGATATTGTTAAAAAGTATAATGGAATTTTAGTTCCTGCTCATGCTTTTACTCCTCATAAGAGCTTTTATGGAAATTGTACTACTCGCTTGGAGAGAATTTTTAAAGAGAAATATAAGGATGTTTTTGCTATTGAGCTAGGACTTAGTTCTGATACTTTTTTGGCTGATAAGATTAGTGAGCTTGAGACAAAGACATTTTTGACTAATTCTGATGCTCATTCTTTACCTAAGATTGCAAGAGAGTATAATAAATTGCAGCTTGAGAATATTAGTTTTAAAGAGTTTGTTATGGCTCTTAAAAATGAAGGCGGAAGAAAAATTTTAGCTAATTATGGGTTGGATCCAAAGCTTGGTAAGTATCATAGAACTTATTGCGAGGTTTGTGAGAAAAATATTCCAGGAGATGCGCCTGTTACTGTTTGTGATACTTGTGATAGTAGAAATATTACTATGGGTGTTTTTGATAGAATTGAGGTTATAAAGGATAAGGAGGATACAAAGAGTCCTGCATTTAGACCTGAATATGTGTATCAAATTCCTTTGACATTTATTCCTGGACTTGGCGGAAAGACTATAGATAAGTTACTTGATGCGTTTGAAACTGAAATGAATATTTTACATAAATTGTCTTATGATGATATTGAAGGTGTTGTAGGAAGTAAGATTGCTGGAAATATTGTTGCTGCTAGAGATGGAAAAATGAATATTACTGCTGGTGGTGGCGGTGTTTATGGTAAAGTGACTAAAGAGTAAAGTTTGTAATTAGTGATTTTAGGAGATAAATGGTGTTTAAAATTATTATTGTTGAAGATGATAAAGAGATTCGTGAGGAGCTTACTATATTACTTCAAAATAGTGGGTATGAAGTTAAAGCAATTGCTGAGTTTGAGAATGTGGCTGAGAAGATTTTAGAAAATCAGCCACATTTGGTTTTATTGGATATTAATTTACCTAATAAGAGTGGGTATGAGATTTGTAGTAAAATTAGGTCTAAGTCTAAGGTTCCTATTATATTTGTGACAAGTAGGAATAATTCAATGGATGAACTTAAGGGAATTATGCTTGGTGGCGATGATTATATAGAGAAACCTTATAATGTTCCTATTTTGCTTGCTCGTATACAGAGTTTATTGAATAGGATTTATGCTAACGAAAATAAGGAGAGTGTACTTGAGTATAAGGGGATTGAACTTAATCTTCTTAAGTCTACAGTGAGGTTTGAGGGAAAGGAACTTGAACTTACAAAAAATGAGGTGAAGACTTTACATTATTTCTTTTCAAATAAGGATAAAATTATTGCTAGGGCTGATATTATTGATTTTCTTTGGGATAATGGTGTATATGCTGATGATAATAGTTTGAGTGTGATTGTTACTAGATTGCGTGATAAACTTAAGTATATTGGAATTGATGATTTGATTGAAACTAGACGTGGACAAGGGTATAAGATATGAAGTTTGGTAAATTTTTAAAGGATAAAATAAATTTTATATTGGGTTTTATTTTGTGCTGTTTTGTTGTGGCTGGTTATATGAATGCTATGCAGATAGATAAAATGGCTATATTTTTTGTTGTTATAATTTTATGCTTATTTTTTACAGTAGGTTTTTTGGTGAATTATTTTGTTAAGAATAGATATTTGAGAAATTTGGATATTATGCTTGATGGCTTGGATGAAAAGTACCTTTTGAGTGAAGTGATGGATAAACCTAGAAGAGAGGAAAATTTGGCATATTATAAGATTCTTAAAAAGGTTAATAAATCAATGCTTGAGAATGTTGCAAATGCTAGGATGATGAGTAAAGAGTATAAGGAATATATTGAGAGCTGGGTTCATGAGATTAAGATTCCAATTACTTCTGCTAAGCTTTTGTGTGAAAATAATAGGCTTGAGGTAACAAATAAGATTGATGAGGAGATTGAGGAGATAAATAATTTTGTTGAGCAAGCTCTTTTTTATGCGAGAATGGAACAGGTTTCTAATGATTTTATGATTAAGGAAGTGAATTTGGGAGATGCTGTGAGAACAGTTATTTCAAGAAATAAAAAACTTATGATACAAAGTAATATGAAGGTGGAAGTTAAAGATATTGATGTGATAGCATATTCGGATGAGAAGTGGCTTGAGTTTATATTGAATCAAATTATGATTAATGCTATTAAGTATAAGAGAGATACTGGTTCTTGTGTGGCTGTTGAAGCGTGTGTGATAGATGATAGTGTAAGGTTGTCTATAAGTGATAATGGTGTTGGGATTAAGAAGAGTGAGATTGATAGAATTTTTGATAAGGGTTTTACTGGTACGAATGGTAGAAATCAGAAAAGGTCAACAGGGATTGGATTGTTTTTGTGTAAGAAATTATGTAAGGAACTTAATATTGGGATTTTTGCGGAGAGCGTAGAAGGGGAATATACTAAGATTTGTTTAGATATTCCAAGAAGTTAGATTACATTTCTGTAATATTATTGCAAACTTGTTCTATATGAAGTTGCTGTGAAGTGGTGTAAACTTTGAATATAGAAAGTGAAGGAGGTATGTACTTTGAGAAAGGTATTGAGAGTTGATAATATACAGAAATATTATGGTAATAGGGATAATATTACGAAAGCAATTGATGGAATTAGTTTTGATGTTGAAGATGGCGAGTTTATAGGGATTATGGGCGCTAGTGGAAGCGGTAAAACTACTCTTTTGAATTGTATTTCAACGATTGATAATGTTAGTTCAGGACATATTTATTTAGAAGACCAGGATATTACAGAGATAAAGGAGTCAGAGATTAGTAAATTTAGACGCCATAATTTGGGATTTGTTTTTCAGGATTTTAATTTGTTAGATACTCTTACTATTGAGGAAAATATTGCATTGATTTTGACAATTAATAAGATGAGGATGTCTGATATTGATAAAGAGGTTTTAAAAATTGCTAAAAATCTTGGGATTGAAGATATTTTGAATAAGTATCCTTATCAGGTTTCTGGTGGTCAAAAACAAAGGTGTGCTGCTGCAAGGGCGATTGTGAATAAGCCTAAACTTATTCTTGCTGATGAGCCTACTGGAAGTTTAGATAGTAAGTCTGCTAAGCAATTGCTTGAGATTATGGAAGATATGAATAAAAATATGAATGCTACTATTTTGATGGTTACTCATGATCCTCTTTCTGCAAGTTATTGTAGTAAAATTTTATTTTTGAAGGATGGAAAGATTTTTAATAAGATTGAAAAGGGTGACAAGCAGAGAAAAGAGTTTTATGATGAAATTTTAAATGTTTTGGCACTTCTTGGAGGTGATGCAAGAGATGTTAGGTAAGTTATCTTTGAGAAATGCTAAAAGACAGGCTAAGGATTATATTATTTATTTTATAACTGTGATTATTTCTGTTTCTTTGATGTACGCGTTTAACTTAATTGCTAGTTCTGAAGATATTAAGGAACTTTCTTCATATATGGAGGATTTTTCAACTGCTATACATGCAATTAGTTTTATTATTGTTTTAATTATGGCTTGGATTATTAATTATACGATGAGTTTTATGCTTGAGAAACGTAGCAAAGAGTTTGGAACTTATGAGATTTTGGGAATTGAGAAAAAATCGATTAGTAATATGTTTACATTAGAAAATATTGTTATTGGTGCGATAGCTTTTGTTATTGGACTTGGTGTGCGGAACAGCATTATATCAATTTTTTACTTCGATTATTATGAATTTGTTTAATCATGCATATGGGATAAAAATGTTTTTTAGTGTTGAGGCTATTATTATAACTGCATTATACTTTTTTGGTATTTTTGGTTTGGTTTTATTGAATTGTAGGAGAAAGATTAAAAAGACGAAAGTATATGATTTGTTATATGCGAATAAGAAAAATGAAAATACTGTGATAAAGAATTTTAAGGGAAATGTTTTTGCTTTTTGTGTTTCAATTTTATTATTAATTGGTGCAGTGTTTATTACTAAAAACCAATTCGATAATCTTGACGATATGAGTGTTAGTGTTATTGGACTTGCTTTGGGGATGTTGATTATTGGAATATATTTGTTTTATGTTGGTATTTCTAGGTTTATTGTGAAGGTATATTTGGAAAATAAGAATAGAAAATATCATGGAAATAATATGTTTTTATATAGAAATTTGACTTCTAAGATAAATACTATGGGAATTACAATGGGAACGATTGCTGTAATGTTTTCATTTATATTGATTGGTGGAAATGTGGCACTTCTTACGAATAATATGCTTAATAATGAGCTTAAGATGGGGTATCCTTATGAGATTATGGTGAGTTCGGTTGATGGGGATTTTTCAAATTATAAAAAGTATATTGAGGAAAATGCTAGAGTAAAGGGTATGCATGAGTATAGGTCATATTATATTGGAGAAACAAATTTAAATAAGGCTTTTGATGGAACGGTGTTTGAAGATGCTCTTATGTATAGCCCAACGTGTGTGTTGCTTTCAAGTGATTATGATAAGTTGAGGGATATTCTTGGATATGAGAAGGTGAGCATCGCTGATGATGAGATTGTTGTTCATGTTCTTAGAACTGCTCAAAAGAATGTAGAAAAATTTATAAATGTTGATGGTAATGCAAATATTGAGATAGCGGGAAAAAATATGAAGATAAAAGAGGTG
Organism: uncultured Clostridium sp.; assembly: GCA_948465565.1. GTDB lineage: Bacteria > Bacillota > Clostridia > TANB77 > CAG-508 > UMGS1994. The sequence continues at coordinate 428,068 of CAOJXR010000001.1, read as the reverse complement.
AGGGATGAAGATTTTGCGATAGTTGGTTTTAATGGATATGTATATACAATTATTGTTCCTGATAGTTTTAGGGAGTTATTGTTAGGTGAGGAGAAGAGACTTGAGAAACTTATAGAGAATGGAGAATATGCTGGGATTGATTTTAGATATAAGTTGGCTTGCCAGACAGAAGAGATTACAGATGAGAAGTTTTATGATGGATTATGTGAGTTTATTATAAAAAAAGAAGAGAAGATTAAAGGTGACTATAATGGTGAGGAACAAGAGTATGTTGTGAATATTCCTCTTGCTAATGTTAAGACAAGAGGTGAAAGGATGAGTGAGACAAAGTCATTTTTTGCGATAATTTCATTTTTGGCTTTTTATGTTGCTTTGATTTTTGTGATGGGTGCGGCTACTCTTCTTGCTATTCAACAACTTAGTGATTCTGAGAAGTATAAGTATAGATATGAATTGTTGAAAAAGCTTGGAATGGATGAGCTTGAGATGAATCAGCTGATTTTTAAACAGATATTTTTGTATTTTGTGCTTCCTATGCTTGTGCCTGTTTTAGTTAGTGTTCCTGTTATTTTTATTGTTGGTAGCGTTTTTAGAATGGCTGTTACTTTTGAGGAGATTCTTATGAATATTGTGATTATACTTGGTATGTTTTGCTTTGTGTATGGTATTTATTTTGTTGCAACTGAGGTGCAGTTTGATAGGAATGTTAATGGGGAGTAGGAAGGCTTTGTTGGATTGTGTCAATGAAAAATGCTTGATTGTTGTGTGAGAAAGATCTGTATTTATTTTCAAATTGTGATAACAGTGTTGTCGTAATTAAATTGGTCAATATATTCAGAAAAAATGAGAAATTTTTGTTTATTTTTGTATGAATATATAGTATACTTGTGCTAGATTTCGAAAGGAGCTAAAAATGGAAGAAGTAGGATATTATTTAAAAAATGTAGATGAAGATTTAATAAGATATGTTGAAGAGAATGTTTTTCCTAAGTATGAACCTAATGATAAGGCTCATGGGATAATTCATATTAGAGAGGTAATTAGAAGATCTTTTGTTTTGAATGATGAGTGTAATTTGGGGTTAAATCCAAATTTGGTTTATGCTGTTGCGGCATGTCATGATTTAGGAAAGTATATAAATAGTGATATTCATGAGAAGATTGCGGCTGAGACATTTTTTAAAGATGAGAATATGAAAAGGTTTTTTAGTGATGAGGAGAGAGTTACTATAAGAGAGGCTATTGAGGACCATCGTTCTTCTAAAGAGGATGAGCCTAGAAGTACATATGGAAAATTGATTTCTTCTGCTGATAGAAATGCAAGTATAGAGATGGTGTTTATTAGAAGCTTTTTTGTTGCAAAAGCTAAATTGCCAGATATGAATATAGAGGAATATTTAGATTATACATGGAAAAGATTATCTAAAAGATATAGTGTGGAAGATCCTGAAAATATGTTTTATGAGGATGAGACATATAGGAAATTCTTGGCTGAGATGAGGGCACTTTTGAAAGATGAGAAAAGGTTTAAAGATAGATATTGTGAGGTAAATCATATACAATCGAGGGAGCATATTGTTGCACAAGAAGCGGGAGAAACGAGTTATTTAAAGAAGAGGGATGGTCATGGAGATAGATAGTCAGAAAGAAGACTTGTTTTTGAAGAATATAGTTTTTCAGAATGATAGTGAGTTTTATGAAAAACTACAGAAGCTACATAAACAGAAATTGGAAGTTAAGCAAATGCATGATATGTGTAAGTTGTCAAAACCATTTGTTATTGAGTTTTGCGGTACTCCTAGAACATATAGAACATTTACTATAAATAATTTGTATGATTTTTTTAGAAAAAGAGGTTTCTCAGTTACTCTTGTTGAGGAATTTACTACTTCAAAATATTATAAAGAGATTTTAAGGAAAGAGTTTGACAAGATGTCTGTTGCTGATTGGCATATGGCAATTATGGAGGAGGATTTGCGAGAACTGAAAGAGGCTATTGAAGCAGGAAACGATATTGTATTAGTTGATAGGTCAATTAATGATAGACAAGTTTGGAATTATAGAAGATATTTAAGTGGTGAGATGTTAGAAGAACGATATTTTGAGGCAAGAGAGAAGTATTTGAAATTTTCAAAGGAATTGGTTGATTTTCTTGTTATAGGATATGCGGACTCATTGACTGCATTAAAAAGAGATTATCATTCTACTTTGTCATTGGAAAAAAGAAGTTTTATGAGTATAGAAAATCTGGACGATTATAACAATAGTTTATTGAAATTGAGAGGATTTTTTAATGAAAGCGTTAGAGATAATTTCTTTATAGATACAAGTTTTAGGGAACCTAGAGATATTGCGGTGGAGATTGCTTTTAAAATAATGGATGCTATGAAGAAGAGATATAGTGCAGAAATTAGTAAGAATGTATAGTATAATAAAGGGAGAATATATATGAAAATAATAACAGTGTGTGGGAGCTTGAAATTTAAAGAAGAAATGATAAAAATAGCTGTAGAGATGGAATTACGAGGAAATTGTGTTATTACACCTATTTATCCAACAAATTCTGATAAAGATGCATATACTAATGAGCAAATTTTAGTTCTTAATGAAATGCATAAGGAAAAGATAAGATTGTCAGATGCTATTTTAGTTGTGAATGTTAATGGATATATTGGAAGTAGTACGAGAAGTGAGATTGAGTTTGCGAAGGGATTAAATAAGGAGATTATTTATTATACGGATTTGGTGTAGGAGTAAGGCATGAAAAAGAAAAAATGATAGAAGAAATAAAAATATATAAATTTCATAGATAAATATTAAACAATGAATATAAACTATTATCACTTTTGGAACTGGTCACAATTTGTGACCAGTTATTTTTCTGATTTGAATTTATATTACTAATGAAAAAACTTACGAACCCATTTAGAGTTCGTAAGTTTTTATAAATTGGAGCCACTAGGCAGAATCGAACTGCCGACCTACAGGTTACGAATCTGTTGCTCTACCAACTGAGCTATAATGGCATTCATATTAACAAAAGGATTTCAATTTCTTGAAACCCTTGATTTTACTGGTTGGGCTGGCTAGATTCGAACTAGCGCATGCCAGAGTCAAAGTCTGGTGCCTTACCGCTTGGCTACAGCCCAATGTTAATACTATGTTTATTGTTTCCCATAATAAGTATATTATTTAATATATTTTATGGGGTGGAAAGTGGGATTCGAACCCACGGCCTCCAGTGCCACAAACTGGCGCTCTAACCAACTGCGCTATATCCACCATTTCAAACGCTCTTATATTTTAATATTTTTATTTGCATTTGTCAACTATTTTTATATATTTTTTTATATAACCATATAGTATTTATATAAAGACTTGACTTATTTATGCGAAAAATGATATTAAAAAGTAAATTATATATAATCTTGTAAGGTGAAAAAATGAATAGGTTATTAAGAATAAGTTTTGATATATTACTGACATCAATTACGCCGATTCTAGGTTGGTTTTTGTTAGGAATTTTGGTTGATAAAAATTTAATAAGTATATTTTCGCTTGTGTATCCAATGCAGTTTGTGATAAGTGGTATTTATAGTATATTTGGAACAGGTGCTAATATAAGTGCAGTAAGAGATAAAAATCCTAATAGTACGTTTTCAGGATTAGTTTTAGGTAGTATAACTGGTTTTTTGATACTTGGTGCTGTTTGTTTAAATATAGATGGTTATATATTTTTTATGAATATGGAAGTGGGGATATATAGAGTTTTTGCACTATATGCAATTGGGCAGATGTTTTTACAATTGTTGTTAAATTTATCTTTGTGCAAAATGTATTATGAAGGTAGAAATAAGACTGCTAATAAGTATTGTTTTTGGTTTAATTTGATTAATTTTTTGACATTAGTAATAATGAGTATAATTACAAAAGAACAGATGATAATTGCAATTGTTTCAATAACTTGCACAAGTCTTTTTGTTATATTTATGATGGTTAAAACGGTGAAAGTTACGAGATTTAAAATAAATTTGCTTTCATGTATTAAATATGATTCGTCATATTTATTTGCAGAAATTAGTATGTTCATCATTTATTTGTTTGGATTTAAGAATGCATTTAACTATGGAGATAAATATGTTTTTGCTATTTCATTTGCAACATTAATTACTGATACTCAATGGGACATTGGTGGTGCAATTAAAACGGTTGCTCAAATTGATATTGCTAAAAAAGAATTTTCATATAAAGAGCATATTAAAAATAGTATGAAGCTTACATATATATTAATTGCGTCTTCTGGAATTATGGGACTGATTTTATATCCATTTTATGAGGTGGATTTAACAGTTGTATTGATTGTTGCTGTAATGGAATTGGCGTGTATGTATAAATATCCGATTTATATAACGAAGTTGCAATTTATTCAGCTTGAATGTTCGGCACTAAAGGCTACTATAAGTAAGCAGATTGCGAATGGTTTTAGGGTAATATGTTCATTTATTCCATCTCCATTTTGTACATCTATTGGATTAGTTATTTCTGCTATATTTCAACTAGTGTTTACACAATATTTGATTAAGAAAAATAAACTTAATATGGAAATGAAGGAAGAAAAAACTTACGAACTTATATGAGTTTGTAAGTTTTTTGAACTTTTATTTTAATGTGAAGTGATAGAATGAAAGTAATATTTAATTTTTTGCATATGTTATCCAGCCTTGGCGAATCATTTTATCTGTTCGAAAAGGTTCTAGTTTTTTTACTTCACCAACACGTATTAGTGTAGCATAATTACTATGTCTTTTTCTTTTCCAAAATAAGTCGTCTTGAAATATTTCATCATTGTATTTGAATTCTATTTCTTTCATAGGCATATCTTTGACTTCAATATATTCGACGTCGTTTATAATAAAGTAAGCTTGTATTGGACCACAGGCTTCTTTCATAACGACAATATCACCTTTGTTTACAGTTTGATATGGGGCTATTTTGTTTTTTGTGAAGCGCGCTTCAAGAAATTGTTCTCCTGTGATTATATAGTTTAGGTGTTCTCTTGAGAAAATTCCTAAATGGACGTTGTTGTTTTTAAATAATTCTAGTTCTTCTTCGTTTAATTGTTCTTTTAAAGTATCAAAAAATTCTCTGTATCGCATAATATCTCCTTTGCTTAATTTGTCTTTTGGATAACCTTTTATATTGTATCATATTACTTGATAAAATCTATATATTTCATTGAAATAATTTTTATAATAGGGTATAATAGTTCAAAAAGAAATTGGAGGATTTCATGGGATTTTTTGACAAATTAAAAAGTGGATTAGGGAAAACTAAACAATCTATAAATGATAAAATAAATGATGTTTTTGCAAATTTTAGAAAAGTTGATGAAGAACTTTTAGAGGAACTTGAAGAGGCTCTTATTATGTCTGATATTGGAGCTCAAACTTCAATTAAAATTATCGGAGAATTGAGAAATAGGATAAAAAAAGAAAAGATAGAGGATGAAGATGCTGTAAGAAAAGCTTTGAGAGAAGAAATGGCGAAACTTTTGGATGTCGGAGATGCCAACTTAAAGTTAGATACAACACCATCAGTAATTTTAGTTGTTGGTGTTAATGGAGTTGGTAAAACTACTTCTATTGGAAAAATTGCTAATAATTTAAGAAAAAGTGGCAAGAAAGTTGTTATTGCTGCTGCTGATACATTTAGAGCTGCTGCTGTTGAACAAATTGAGATTTGGGCAGATAGAGCTGAGTGTGAACTTGTTAAAAGACCAGAAGGAACGGATCCTGCGTCAGTTGTTTTTGATGCGATACAGATAGTGAAAGAAAGACAAGCTGATGTATTGATTTGCGATACAGCAGGAAGACTACATAATAAGAAGAATTTGATGGATGAGCTTGGAAAAATAAATAAAGTTATAAGTAAAGAATTGCCAGAGAGCAGTAAAGAGGTGCTTTTGGTGCTTGATGGAACTACTGGACAGAATGCAATAATGCAAGTTAAAGCATTTAAGGAGACTACTGATATAACTGGAATTGTTTTAACAAAGCTTGATGGTACAGCTAAGGGAGGAGTTGTTATAGGAATAGTTGATGAAAATAAAATTCCTGTAAAATATATTGGTGTTGGAGAACAGATTGACGATATGGAGGTGTTCAATTCAGAACATTTCTTGGAGGCAATAATTTAGTTTCGAAAGGAATAAAAAAATGGAAAAAATAAAGAAGTTTATAAGTAGACGTTTAATTGTAATATTATTCTTTGTACTTGCAGGTGCTGTATTTCTTATTTCAGCTAGAGGAGAGTATTTGCAGTATAAAGAAATAGGAGAGCAATATGTTTCAATTTTCTTTAAGAATTTGAGAACAAAATATATTGTGTTTTTTGTCGCTTTTATTTGTTCATATTTAATAATTTTTGTTTCAAATAAGATAGTTAGAAGGTCACTTAAAGATATATTTGACAAAGAAGGAAAGAATATGCCAAGACTTCCTAATAAATCTATTTCTTTTATTGTTAGTGTTATTGTTGCAGTTATTGCTGAAAGTGTATTTACAGAGAAATTCTTGCTTTTTACGAATGTGGCACAAGCTCAATTTGGAACGTATGATCCAATATTTAAGTTAGATATTTCTTTTTATATGTTTCAATTACCATTTATTAAGTCTGTAATTTTATTCTTTATTGTATATATGGTTATTCTAACTTTGTATATAGCTGCTTATTATATTGCGACGATAAATATTTGCTTAGATGGTGTTGATATGGAGGACCTTAAGAAAAATAGATTTATAAAGCAACTTTTTACTAATATCTTTATTGTTGCAGCATTAATTGCGGGATTGATGGTACTTGGTTCACAAGAGATTGTTACTGGAAATATGATTACTTTAAATGATGAAGCAAGGACCGAACTTGTTGGTGCTGGCTTGACGGAAGTTAAAATTAAGGTTATTGGATATAGAATACTTGGTGTTGTAATATTTTTCTCTTTGTTTAGAACAGTTAAGTATTTGAAGAAATTTAAAGTTAAGAAGATTATTTCATCTATGCTTATAACTCCAATATATTTGGTTATGTTATTTGGCGTTATGACTGGTTTTCAATATATATATGCGAATAGAAATGAGTTTGATAAACAAAAGGAATATATAAAGGAAAATATAAAAAATACAAGACAAGCATATAATATTGCAATTGATGAGGTTGATGTAGATAATTCTGCTGAACTTGATAATGAAACTATACTTAAAAATACAGAAGTTCTTAGTCAGATAACTATTGTTGATGAAGATACTACATTAGCAAATTTGGCTGAGTATAAGGATAATGATGGGTATTATACTTATCAAACAACTAAGATTGGTAGGTATAGTATAAATGGAAAAAATAGATCATTATATATTACTCCTAGAGAGATAATTAGTGGGGCTAATAGAACATATAATAATAAGACATATCAATATACACATGGATATGGTGTTGTTATTTCTGAAGCTACTAGAGTGGATGATAAAACTGATAATATTTTGTATGTTCAATCAAAGTATACTAATGAAGAGGATAAAATTGCTATAAAAGAGCCACGTATTTATTTTGGTATGGCAACTGAAGATACAGTTGTAACTAATGTTAAGAATAAAAAAGAGTTTGATTATCCAACTTCAACTACTTCATATGAAGAGAATGAGTATGATGGAGAGGCTGGAATAAAGGCTAACTTAATTGATAGAGCAGTTCTTTCACTTACAGAACAAGATTATAAATTATTGTTTAATACAAGCATTACTAAAGATAGTAAGATTTTAATGAATAGAAATATTCGTGAAAGAGCTAAAGTATTATTACCTTATTTGTTGTATGATGAGGAACCATATATGGTTATAAGAGAGGATGGACAATTAGTGTGGGTGCTTGATGCATATACTGTTTCTAATAGTTATCCATTTTCTCAGAAGACAAATATTGAGTTTGAAGGAAAATATAAAGAAATTAATTATATTCGTAATTCAGTTAAGGTTATAATTGATGCTTATAATGGCACAACAACATTTTATATAACTGATAAGACGGACCCAATTGCAATGCTTTATTATAATATTTATCCTGAATTATTTGCTGATAAAAATGTTACGATTCCAGCAGATATACAGAAAAACATTGTATATCCAGAATTTTTATATAATATTCAAGCCAAGATGTTAGAAAGATATCATAATGTTGGTACTGAAATTTTATATAGAAGTGATGATGTATGGAGACGTGATATTCAAGTGCCAAATAGTGATAATAAAGATGCTATAAAGCCATATTACACATATTTGAAGACTGAGAATTCTGAGCCGGAGCTTGGTTTGACTATTTCATATACAAAGGCTAATAAACAAAGTTTGAATTCGTATTTAGTTGGTACGTATAAAGATGGTGCTAATAAATTAGTTTTATACAAATTAATTTCTGATACAACATTACCTGGAATTCAACAATTAAATGTGCTTATTGATCAAGACAAAACTATTTCACAAGAATTGAATAAGCTTAATACTACAGGAACAGAGCTTATAAGAAAAACGTATGTTGTTCCAATTGAAAATAATATTTTGTATGTTCAACCAGTATACCAAGTGTTGTTAAATGAATCTAAGGTGCCAACTTTGAAGAAGGTTATTGTTGCATCTGGAACTAGAGTGGCTATGGGTGATAATTTTGTTGAGGCGTTAACTACTCTTATGACTGATTCTGCAAGAAAAATTCAATATGAAAATACTGAGGATAAAGAGCAGTTATTGAAGGCGATTATAAGAGCAAGTAATAATTTGAAAGATTCTGCTGAAGTACAAGATTGGGAACTTATGGGGTCCGACATTAAAAGGTTACAAAGCTTGATTGACCAATTGGATGAACTTATGAAAAATGACCATTCACCTAAAAAAGAAAAGGATATGTAGAATAAAATTTTCTAAAACTTCAAACAATAATTGTAATTATTGTTTGAGGTTTTGAGATGTTTAGAAAAGTTGTTAAAGAGATTGATAAATTAAATAAAAATTTAGAGAGAACTAGAATATATGAAATTGCTGAGATTCTAGATAGTAAATCAAAGATGTTTTTTAGAAGTGTACTTTCTGGAATTGGTAAGGGAATAGGTACTGGAATTGGATTTTATCTTATTACAGCAGTTTTAATTTGGCTGTTGCAATATATTGTGAGGCTGAATATTCCAGTTATAGGAAAGTATATTTCAGATATTGTTGATATTGTTGAACTTAATAGAAGGTAGCTTTATATAAAAAATTATAGAAATGGGGTATAAGTATATGAACTTAGCAAACAAACTAACGATTTTTAGAATTATTTTAGTGCCTATAATGGTAATCTTTGCGTATTTGCCATTAGGTGGGGATGTGTATGGTGTTACTACAGCAATGATTATAATGGAAGTGATTTTTATTATTGCGTCTATTACAGATAAATTGGACGGGTACATAGCAAGGTCACGTAATCAGGTGACTACTTTTGGAAAGTTTTTAGATCCACTTGCAGATAAAATATTGGTTCTTGCTGCGATGGTTATTCTAGTTGAAAAAGGATTGCTTCCAGCATGGATTCCAGTTATTGTGTTAGCTAGAGAATTTATTGTTTCAGGTTTTAGATTAATTGCGGTAGAAAAGGGCGGAAAGGTTATTGCTGCTTCTATTTGGGGAAAACTTAAGACTGTTACTCAGATGATTGCTTTGATTTTTGCTTTTATTGATGTACATGGATTTTTTGCTTTTGTAAATGGTGGAATTAGCGGTTTTGCATTAGTTATAAATATTATTACTTCTGTTATGATGGCGATTTCTGTTGTGGCTACGGTTTTTTCTGGATGGAACTACTTAGCTAGTGGTAAAGATTTATTTAAAGAGTAATATTTTACGAATATAGAGTTTTATGAAATAAAAGTGAGGTTACGGAAGATGACTAAAAAACAGGCGATTGATAGAATAAAAGAGTTAAGAGAGATTACGGCATATCATGCGAAAAAATATTATGATGATGATAATCCAGAGATTAGTGATTTTGAATATGATATGTTGATGCTTGAACTTCGTAATTTGGAAGCAAAATATCCTGATACAGTTGATAAAGATTCACTTACTCAAAAGGTTGGTGGTACTGTTAAAGAGGGATTTGAGAAGGTTGAACATGAGGTTCCACTTTTGAGTTTGCTTGACATTTTTAATTTTGAGGATTTGTGTAGTTTTGATGAGCGTACTAAAAAGGTTGCGGATGAAAATAATACTGAACTTAAATATGTTGTTGAAACTAAAATTGATGGATTGTCAGTTAGTTTGGAGTATAAGAATGGTGAGTTTGTTAGAGGGGCTACTCGTGGTAATGGGCAAGTTGGTGAGGATATAACAGAAAACTTGAGGACTATTCCTCATATTCCTAAGGTTTTGACTGAAAAGGTTGATATTATTGTTCGTGGTGAGGTTTTTATTTCTAAAGATGGTTTTGAGAAACTTAATGAGGAAAGAGAAATTTTGGAGCAACCATTGTTTGCAAATGCTCGTAATGCTGCGGCTGGGTCGCTTAGACAATTAGATAGCAAGGAAACTGCAAAACGTCCGTTAGATATTTATATTTTTAATGTTCAGAAGTCTGATACGATTGAGTTTAAGTCACATTATGAGTCTTTAGTGTATTTAGAGAAATTAGGGTTTAATGTAAATCCTGTTAAAATTCTTTGTAATAATATTAATGAGGCTATTGAAGCTATAAATAAGATTGGTGAAGATAGAGAAAGCCTTTCTTTTGGTATAGATGGTGCTGTTATTAAGGTTGATGATTTACCTTTGAGAGATGTTTTGGGTGCTAATTATAAGACTCCAAAGTGGGCTATTGCTTATAAGTATCCACCTGAGCAAAAACAGACTATTTTGAAAGATATTGTTTGCCAAGTTGGTAGAACGGGTGCTATTACGCCTATGGCAATATTAGAGCCCGTTAAGGTTGCTGGTTCAACCATTTCAAAGACAACTCTTCATAATGAGGATTTTATTAAAGAAAAAGATTTGAGACCAGGTGACACTGTTGTTATTCAAAAGGCTGGAGATGTTATACCAGAGGTGGTAGCGGTTATAAAGGAAAAGAGAAATGGATCTGAGAAACCTTTTGCTATGCCTACGAAGTGTCCTGTTTGTGGTGCTGATGCTGTTAGAGAAGATGGAGAGGCTGTTATTAGATGTATTGGTATTGAGTGTCAAGCTAAATTGTTTAGGAGTATTTGGCATTTTGCTTCAAGAGAGGCTATGAATATCAAAGGATTGGGCTATTCTATTATTGAGGAATTGTTGAATAGAGGCTTGATTAAGAATATTTCTGATTTATATACACTGACTTTGGATGATGTGAAAACTTTGAAAAAGGATGGAAAGAAGTTTGCTCAGAATTTGATTGATGCGATTGATGAGAGTAAGAAGAATGATTTATATAGATTGATTAATGCACTTGGAATTAGACATGTTGGTGCTAAAGGCGCTAAGAGTTTGGCTAAGAGTTTTAAGAGCATGAGTGAACTTATGAATGCTACTTATCTTGAACTTTTAGAAGTTGAGGATACTGGTGAGATTACTGCTGAGGCTATTTATGAGTTTTTTAATCAGGAACAAACTCGTGATTTGATTAAAAAACTTGCTGAGGCTGGAGTTAATATGACAGCTCTTGAGGAAGAAGGGGCTGATGATAGATTTGCTGGAATGACATTTGTACTTACTGGTGCTTTGGACAAGTATACTAGAGATGAGGCTGGAGCAATTATTGAGAAATTCGGTGGTAAGGTTTCTGGTTCTGTTTCTAAAAAAACGAGTTATGTTTTGGCTGGTGAGGATGCAGGTAGTAAGCTTGAGAAGGCTAATTCGTTGGGTGTTCCAGTTATTAGCGAGGCTGATTTTGAGAAAATGATTGAGGAGTAGACGATGGAAAAATATTCGTTTGAACAGTTTTGGAAGGATTTGAATGAAGGATATCAATTGTATTTTGATTATATGGATATTCGATATTTGATTTATAAAATGCAAAAGAATTGTTATAAAAAAGAGATGGTTACTGAGAATTCTAAGAGTCCACAACCTAAAAATGAGATTATGACCCTTAAGGGTGTTAAGGATATGTTTGATTTTATGGAGAATTTTGAGTATAAGGTTTTATAGATTTTGAAATAATAAGCCTAGAATGGAGGGCTTGTTATGGAAGATAAAGAGAAAAAAGATAATGTGACAATGTATGGAGAGACAGTTTGCAGTGAGTTTGCATGGCTTCCTTTGGATAAGCAAAAGGAGAATGCGGAGAGATTTGATAAGATGACAAAGAAAAAGAAAGATTGACAAATTGTTAAAATCATTTTAAAATAGTATAGGAGTAAGCCGAATAGTCGCTGATGATGACCGTGAGGTCCCATGAGAGGAAAGTCCGGGCCCCATAGAGCAATGGTGCTAGATAACGTCTAGTGAGGGTGACCTTAAGGAAAGTGCAACAGAAAATAACCGCCAAGAAATTGGTAAGGGTGAAAAGGGGAGGTAAGAGCTCACCGGAGGGATAGTGATATTCCTTGTTCGTGTAAACCCCACCTGGAGCAACACCACATAATTTGAAAAGATTAAGACTGCTCGTCGCCTTTTCAGCGTAGGTGGCTTGAAATATATAGCGATATATATTCTAGATAAATGGCTATTCAAGACAGAACCCGGCTTATAGACTTACTTTTATATGATTCCCTTTAGGTAAACCTAGAGGGAATGTTTTTTTATGTATTGGGAAAAACTAAGTAATATATAATTAAAGTTTAAGGAGAATTTTATGTTTGAACCAAAATCTATATATTACGAAAAAGATATTTTAAATTATCCATTGGGAGTGGAATTGATGGATAAGTATAAAGAAGTGCCTAAAATAGAGATTGAAAGTCATAATAATATTGAGGAGATGCGAAAAAAAGAGAATAAGGAATTTGCATCAATGAAAAGAAATTTGATTATTGGTGTTAGAAAAACACATAAATTTGTGGAAAATCATAAGACGTCTGATTTTTTAGTTCCATATACATCATCTGGTTGCACAGCTGCTTGTATGTATTGTTATTTGGTTTGTAATTATAATAAATGTGCATATTTGAGACTTTTTGTGAATAGAGAAAAAATGCTTGAGAAAATATTGAGAGTGAGTAGAGAGGCTGAAAGAGAGTTAACGTTTGAAATAGGTAGTAACAGTGATTTAGTTTTGGAGAATACTATAACTAATAATTTGGTTTGGACGATAGAGAATTTTAAAAATACAAAGGGACATTTAACTTTTCCAACTAAGTTTGATATGGTAGACAGTATTTTGCCTTTGAACCATCAAGGAAAGGTAACTGTTAGAATGAGTGTTAATCCTGAGGAGATTATTAATAAGGTTGAGTTTGGAACATCGAGATTAATGAATAGGATTAATGCGATAAATAAGCTTAAGCAGGCTGGATATAAGATTGGTATTTTGATTGCTCCTGTTATTATGGTGGATAATTGGAAAGAGTTGTATTTGGAATTGATACAGACGTTAAATAGAGAATTGTCACCAGAAGTAAAGAAGGATGCTTTTTTTGAAATTATATTTATGACTTATAGTTTTGTTCATACTAAAATAAATGAAGAGGCTTTTCCAAATGCTATAAATTTGTATGATAAAGAGTTGATGACTGGTAGAGGTAAGGGAAAATATATGTATAAAGAGAGCGTGCGTGATGAGGGGAGAAAGTTTTTTATAGAGCAGATGAGAAAATATTTTAGTGGAAATGACATTGCATATATTGTATGATTAGTGCTATTATATAGGTGAAAGTAATGGAGAAATAATATGTTAAAAAAGATGAGTGATGATGAGTTCAAACAATTAAAGCAAGGAATAGGAACAAATGGTAATATTCAATTAATTCGTACTTGCGAGAGGTCTAATGTAAAGAAAAAATTTAATAAGATTTTGGTTGTTATAAAATCTTTTGAAATTTCTGATTATAAGCATACAAAGAAACTGTTGAGAAAACTTTTAAAATTGCAAAAGAAATGTATTAAAAATCATATAAATTGGGGGATTACAATTGAGAATGAAAATATTTCTGCAATTCTTGTAGCTGATGAAAATTTAGCAATAAATCCAAAATTTTATAATGAGTTAGAAGTTGTAGTTAATTTGAGTGAATTGAAGGCTAAAAGAAGTCGTATTGAGTATATTTATGATAAATCTTGTGAATACTTGGACAAAGAATGTAGAAGATTGAATTATTGCGATTTTAAAAATGATGTTTGTGTTGCTAAGAGAAATCCTTGTAGAGGAAAAGAGAAGAAAATGGGATGCTGTTATCATGTGAAGTTATTTTCTTTTAAGGATAGTAAGATGTGTGAATATTTATCAAAAGATGGTTCTTGTTCAGCTAAATGTTTTGCTTGTAAGTTGTTTACATGTGATGCAATTAAGGAGAAATATAGAATTAAAGATATTACATATGCAGATTGTTTCTTTAATTTATTACAAAAAATTATAATTAGAGTTAGTATTTTGACTCCTAGAGATAAAACTATTAATAGATTGATGTGGTTATGAAGTATATAGAAATAAATATTAAAAAAAATCCCTTTAGGTAAAACCTAGAGGGATTTTTTTGTGTAGATTTTTGTAAAAAGATGTAGATGAAAAAATGTTTTATATTTTTATAAAGTATGTTATACTATTTGTATCATAGTAAAGAGGTGATGTTATGCAAGGTGTAACCAATATTAAAGAAATAGAAATAGCAGTTGAGCAATATGGGGAAGTTGTGGTAAGTAAGGATAAACAGAATAAAGTAATTATAATGAGTATGGAGGAATATAAGAAAAAGAAATTGAATGATAAGATAGATGAACATTTATTAAAATCTGAGGAAGATATAAGAATGGGTAGAACTAAAAAAGCAGCGGAGGTATTTAGAGAGTTTGAAGAAAAATATGGATTCTAGTATTAGCAGTTATGAAGTGGAATTTACAGAAGATTGTATAGATGAAATGGATGATATTTATAATTATATTTTTAAAGAATTGAAGGCAAGTGAGTCGGCTAAAAATTTAATTCATCAAGTGAGAGAAAGTGTTTTGACACTTGAAAGGTCTCCAAATTTATATCCCAAAATAGAAAAGAGAGATAGAGCTGAACGAGAATATAGAAGGATGGTTGTTAAGAGCTATGTTCTTTTATATACTATTGATGAATGTAATAAAATTGTGTATGTTTCTCATATGTATTATAACAAAAAGAATTATATGTAATTATATAATTCCCTTTAGGTAATACTAAAGGGAATTTTTTTATATGTATGAGAGATAATAAGAATATCTATATTGTATGATTTTGATTTTGTGCCTTGATTTTTTTGAAGTTTATATATACAATATTTTTGAATTTATTAAAGGAGCAAGTTATGGAATTTAGTAATGAACATGGTAGAATAACAATATATATTCTTGTGATAATATTTTTTGCAATGATTGTAATTATGAGTAAGTATCTTATTGTTAGTAATGAGTTAGAGAAAGAACGTGGCTTGCTTGATGAAATTAAAAAGGAGTATGCGGTACAAAATCCAGAGGAAAAACCAGAGGAGAAAACTGATGAAAAAGAGCCTGAAAGGGATGTGTTTGATGGCTATGAGGTTAAGGCTGATGACATACCTGTTTATAATAGTGATGCTTTTTTGTTTTTTTCTAAATATGTAGATGAGAAGGAGTCTCCAAAGTATTATATTTATCAGGAAGATTGTGTTTATATTGGTGGTAGGAATAAAGATTATACTTTAATGTCTGATATTTTTATTGATGAGGATAAGGACGAGTTTGAGAGAAAGAATAAACTTATAGATAAAATAGATTTTAATAATCATAGAATTAATTTGAAAGATGGAGATTACATTTCAAAATAATAGCATGAAAGGGATGTTTATAAATGCCAGAACCAATTGAGATTGTTGAGATGAGAAAAAATTCAGATAATAGAGATTATGTTTTAAAGGCTGTTTCAGAAAATGGAAAATTATTAGAGTTTGCAGATGCTGAATTACAAAATGATAGAGAAATTGCTTTTACAGCTGTAAAAAATAATCCAGAGGCATTAGAATTTGTTAGTTTGGATTTAAAAAAAGATAGAGAGATTGTATATGAGTCAGTAAGTAAGCTGGGATGGACATATTGTTATGTTGATGAGTCTTTGAAGGATGATAAGGAATTGTTGATTGCTGGACTTAAGAAGAGTGGTCAGATTTTGTATTTTGCGTCACAAGAAATGAGGGATGATAAGGATGTTGTATTGCAGGCGATTGATGATAAACCGATAATTGTGAAGTATGCTAGTAAATGTTTGAGAAATGATTTAGATGTAGCTGTAAATGTTATGAAAAAGAATAAGAAATGTTTTAAGTTTTTGGAACCTGAGATACAAAAAAATGAGCAGGTTCAAGAGATTAAAAATGCGGAATAAAAGCGGTTGACAAATTTGGTTAACCGCTTTAAAATATTTGTATATATTTTTAGGAGGTGACAAAGCTTAGAGATAGTACCTTTAAACAATGTAGTGACAGCAAAGGGAGGCATCAAAAATGAGCTGTAAACTTAGTGAATCGGCTATATTCGCAATTTATTCTGCGAAAAGGATTGCGGATGCGATTGGGACACCTGCTGTGCTGAAAGAGATGTTGTTTGTGACATTATTTTTAATGTCAGACATGCCAATGCACAGCTACCTTATTTCTAAAGGTATAAGCGAGGATGAAATCCATACAAAAGCAACAGCACTACTTAACAGCATGGTTGGTGATCAAGAGTATTCTACGGCATCTCTTTCTTTTAAAGTGAATGGTAAAGAGGAAGACATGATTACAATTGATGAGAACATTGTATATCTTCTTGACCAAGCTGGAAGGATAGCGGAGAAACACTATCACACAAACATGATTGAGGCAAGTCACATGACTGGGGCTTTTTCGGAAATGTATCCGAAAGAGTTTATGACAATTATGAATGCCTTTATCCCTAGCATCGAAATTCCAGAAAGTTTTGAGGATTGGAAAGAGGAGATAACTATGTCGGACGAATTTGAGGTTCCGCGTGAATTAAGTAGTTTTTTGACTGTTCTTAATACAAAGTTTTCAAAGGACAGCCAAGAGTGCTATATTTGCGGGAGAGACGAGGAGACCAAGAAACTCGTCAGAGTTTTGATGAAGACTACCAAGCGGAATGCTGTTCTTGTGGGTGAGCCTGGCGTTGGTAAAACAGCGTTAGTGGAGAAATTCACTTGGATGGTGGTTACAGGCAATTGTCCAGAGAAGTTTAAAGACAACGTAGTTCTTGCACTTGACATTAATTCGATTGTTGCTGGAACGAAATATCGTGGTACAGCAGAGGAAAGGTTCAAGAGCCTTATTGCCTTTTTGGAGAAGAGTCCCAATTGCATTTTGTTTATCGATGAGATTCACACGATGCTTGGCGCTGGGGCCTGTGAAAAGGGCGAGATGGACTTGGCAAATGCTCTGAAACCTTTGCTGGCACGTGGCGATACCAGGGTTATTGGCGCAACGACTGAAAAGGAATATGTCAAGTATTTTTCAGAGGATGGTGCCTTAAAGCGTAGGTTTGAAAGAATTGTAGTTGATGAGCCGAAAGCTGACAAGGTTTATGATATGATTAAAAATCAGATTAAACGGCTTGAGGCGGCACACAAAACTACGATTTCCAGAGAACTTGTGGATATGGTTATTTTTAAGGCATCGTGCTTTAACTATGAGACCAAGAATCCGGATAGAACACTGGATTTGTTGGACAAAACCATGGTATGTGCTGAGCTTGCGGGCAGAGCTGAGGTTATCGAGCAAGACATTATGGATAACTTTGATGTTAATTACAAAAAGTTTGAAAATATGTCTACGCTTGCCAAAATGTCTACTGCTTATCATGAATCTGGACATTATATCGTGAATTTCTTCTCTGGAGAGCTGATTGAGCGCAATGTACGGGCTGTGTCGATTATGCCAGCAGAGGATTATCTTGGCGTCAATGTATTTGAGATTGATAGAGATATGACTCCTTCTCAAAACAAGAGATACTATATTCAATTGATTGGCAGTATGCTTGGGGGAAGGGTTGCAGAGAAAATGTGCTCAAGTCAGTTGACGGCGGGTGCATCCTCTGATTTGGTAAAGGCGACAAAATTGGCAAGGAAAGTTGTAATGAGTTATGGTCTTGTGGAGGAGATTTCCCAGAATCGTGTTTATGAGATAGAGGGAAAAGATGATATGCTTGACCGTGAAATGGCTAAGAAAATTGACGAACAAGTGAATACGATTTTGGAGGAAGCTCGCAAGTATGCTGAGGATTTGCTTAATTGCAAGTTCAAACATTTGCAGGCACTGTCTAAAGCACTTGCTGAAAATGGCATGCTTTCCGATAGGGAAATTACCGAGTTGTTTAAGAAAGTGTAAATATCCATAAGCGAATGGAACCAGTCTAGTATAGACGAAACCCAGGGGGCAATGCAGATTTGCGTTGCTTCCTGGGTTTTTACAGTATAAACCTCCAAATATGTGAGGATAATTAGTTATAACTTAGGATAGTTTCTTTTAAGCTTGTTTTGGGTTCATATCATATAGAATTTCAAAGTCTGTGAATTCTTCTGTTTTATTTTCTGCTAGACAAAGTAGGTAATTGTCTAGTTGTTTTTTTGTTTTACATGCAGCGATTATTGCTGGATTTAAGTTTTGTTTAAATGTAAGTGAAAATGCTTTTTGAAAAGCTGTAAGAGATGATGTTACTTCTCTGTCACGATATAGTGAGTATGTTTCTCTAAATCTTGCTACTGATGGGTTGTGCATGAAGTAATTAAGTGGCAAGATGAATTCTTTTTCAATAACGTTCTTGTATGAGAAATATTGTGTTGGATATTGTGACATATATGCTTTTAGTTCAGTTTTTCTATATGGTAAGTATACTTTGCTTTCTTTTTCAGAAATTATTAAAGTTCTATTTTCATTTGTATTGATTAGGCTAGCATATGATGTGTCTAATGAGTCTGAGATATTGCTTGGAGAAATTAATGTAATTTCTTCGTCTAGGTCGTCGCCTAATTCCATATCAAATGTTGTTAGTAATAGTTTTGTTGAATGGTATCTATTGAAGGTATTTGTGTCTATATTATTTTGTGTTAGAGCTGGCTTTACTTCATCTAGAAATTCACTATATTTATTTAAAGTGGCGTTTATTTCGTTTACTTGATTTTTTACATTTATTTCTTCACTTGATAGGATAAGAGATAGAAGCTTTGCGCTTAAACTTGATAGAATACTTTTTAATGTTTTTAAGTTTTTTGCATTTTTTTCAAGTAATGAGTAAATATTTTTTACATCTAGATAATATTCTTTATTTGTTTTAGAGTAGTTTTTTGTAGAAAGTGCTGTTAAAAATAAAGAATATTTTTCATCTTTTATTTGGTTTTTTTCAATTAGAATATCTAATTTAGATATTTCTTGATTTAAATTTTTAAGAAATTTTAAATTTTCTTCTGAAAAAAATTTTTCTAGTTCCATATGTTTCTCCTATATTTTTCTTTTGTTTGTATACATTATAGCATAAAAAAATGTTGAAGAAGGGGATACAATTAAATGTAATTTAATTGTAAACAAAAAGTAACATTTAAAATGTTTCAAAATAAATCGATATATGGTATATTGTGTATGGAAAATAATTTTTTAGGAGGCTTATGATGAAAAATAAGAGTAAATTGATAGGAATAGCATTGGTTGTAGTATTATTAGCTCTAGCTGTTGGATATGCTTCTTTCAGTGGAATGTTAAGAGTTTCAGGAACTGCATCAGCTAATGGAAAATTTGAAGTAGTATTTACAAATGGAGTTGTTTCAACTTCAAATCATGGTACTGCTACAGTAAATCAAGCAGATAATACAAAAATGACTGCTAATATTAAACTTGCATATCCTGGAGATGGATGCTATGTAACTGCTACAGTTAAGAACAATGGAGATGTTCCAGCTAAGTTAGTAGGATTTAATTTGTATAACAGAGGAACAACAACAGCATTCTCAAATGATGATATTGAAGTGCTAATCCCAGATTTAGATACAACAGGAAATGAAGTCCTAAAATCAGGTGAATCTACAACAATTACTTTTACAGTAAAGTGGAAGAAAGAATCTACAGCTCAATCTGCTACAGCTGAATTTGATATTCAATTAGATTATGAACAAGCTACAACAGATTTTAATGCATAGTATTTGGCATTATTGAGAGAGACTAAAGATTAAATGAAATGAGAAGAATATGTTACAAAAATCAAGAAAAATAACTGTCTTGATGCTTGCAATATTGGTTATATATTCCATTGTAGCGAATTACAGTTTAGTAAGTCATGCCCAAATGTATTACTATATTGTTAATCCGCTATTTTGGTTTATTTTTATAACTGCTACTAGTTTACTACTTTCTAAAACGAATGAAAGTATGAAATTGGGAAAAGATGTTTTAGAATATACTGTGATAGCTAGTTTGATTTACGTTGGTATTTATATAGTTTCACAGTTTTTTATTGAGATACGGAAAAAATCCATATTCTACTTCTTTTAAAGGAATATTGCTGAATAGTTATATTTATTTATGGCCAATTATTGCTAAAGAGTATACAAGATTTAGATTGGTAAACAATGTATATGAAAAAGAAAAGAAATATATGTCGATTTTGATAGGAATTGTATATGTTTTCGTTGATATAGGAATTCTTAAAGTGCAGAATATATATGGTTTGACGAAAGTTGTGTTTTCAGATGTTTTGCCGATTATTGCTAATAATTGTTTGTGCACATATATTGCTTTTAATAAGATGTATAAACCAGCTGTTTTTTATAGAATTGTTAGTTCTGCTTATTGGTTTGTATCTCCAGTGTTGCCTAAGGTTGACTGGCTTATAAATTCGGTTGTTGATACTATTATACCTATTATTCTTCTTATATATATTGCATACATAAGAAGTAAAAATGATGTTAATAAAAATAGAGAAAAGGTTGAAAAATTTAATCCAGGTAATTTGATTTCTGTGGTGGTCGTTGTTGTTTTGGCTTTATGGTTTGCAACAGGTGTATTTCCTATTAAGCCAGTTGCTGTTGCTACTGGTAGTATGGAAAAGACGCTTATGGTTGGGGATATTGTTATTTTAAAAAAATGTCCTGCAAACGAAGTTAATGAGGGAGATATTATTCAATATCAAAAGGGAAGTGTTACTATTATTCATAGGGTACTTTCTAAATATTATGAAAAAGATAAAATTTTCTTTATAACAAAAGGCGATAATAATAGGAGTGAAGATCCTGAGCCTGTGAGTGAATCACAGGTTTTGGGAAAGCAGATTTTTTCGGTTAAGTATTTGGGACTTCCTGCTGTTTTTATAAGTAGAATAAGTTCTGGTGAAAATGCTGATTTGTCTGGAATTGAGACTGGAATGTGATATTGACAAAAAGGTGCATTAAATCAAAAAAAAGTGTACGATTGTGAACGAAAGAGGAGAGTAGAATGATTAAAATTAGAAAGTCTTTTAGGAGTACATATATTTTAATATTACTATTAATTATTGCTGTTTGCTTATTTGCTTTATATAATACATTTAATTCTGATAATAAAAAGTTTGTAAAAACTAATATATATGAATACAATAATAAGTTTTCATATTCGTATGATGTTAATTTGGTTGAGAATGATTATATTACAAAGGATAATATTAGTGATGGAAATGCGTATATTACGGATTTGTTAGATAAGGTTTCATTAAATATGACTTATTTATATAATGCTAATAAACAATCTGATGTTATTTATACTTATCAAGTTGTTGGAAATTTAGAGGCAACTTATTTGAAAGATGGTGTTGAACAAAAAGTATGGAAAAAGACTGATGTTTTAGTGCCTATGAAGGAACAAAATAGCACAGGAGATTCTTTAGAAGTAAATGAAATCCTTGATGTGAATTTGAAAGAAAAGATTCAGGAGATTAAGAATTTTCAGGCTGAAGTAGGTATGCAGGTTCAAACTAAGTATACAGTTGTGATGGAAATGGTTACAAGGACTAATGTTCTTGGTCAAGAGATAATTAATATATATTCTCCTGATGTTGTTTTTGAAATTGGTTCTAAGACTACTACTGTTACTACAAATACTGAAAATACTGAAAAACCTCAAGTTGCTACTAAGATGATTAATGAGCAAGGGGAGCAGTCTCAAGTTAAGAATGTTGTTTTAACTGGTGTTATAGTTGTTGCAGGTGTTATGCTTATTGTTGTATTATTGAAAACTAAAAATAGTAATACAGTTAGAAATGAGTATAAACTTGAACTTAATAGAATTCTTAAATCTTGTCAAGAAAAGATTGTTGTTGTTAAGGATAAGATTAAAACTGAGGGTCAAAATGTTGTTAATGTAAATGATTTTGATGAGATTATTAAGGTTTCTGAGGAATTGTTTAAACCTATATTATATTGGAATAATGAGGGTGACGAAGAGAGCTGGTTTTGCGTTGATGGAAATAATATAATTTATAGATTTATTTTAAAGAGATAATTTTTTGAAGCTTGTTTGTGACGAGAAGGAGGGCGGTTATGAAAAAATATAGATTGAAAAAACGTAATTATATAAATTGGATTATTGTGCTTATTTTTATTATGATTGCTCTTATTTTTGTTAATATTGGATATTCGCTTTGGAGTACTAGATTGAACATTTTTGGTAATGTTACTTTGGATTTGAACAGGCCACATTTGGATGTTAGTGTACCTATTACTCAAGGTGGAAGATATATTAGTTTTGAGAATAATGAGGGTTTTGATTTTATTAAAGATGAGTATAGTGGAAATTCATTATCTACTACTTTGAGAGTTTCTGGTTCAGAAATGGTATCTAACAGCTTAAGATTGTCATTTGGAATGAGAAATTTGTCGAAGACTGATGATATGTATATGGAGGGCACGGTTAAATTGATTGATTATTCTAATAACAATAGTGCGGCTAGTAATGTAAGTGGATATCTTGCTAGGGGAATTATTGAATCAGGAGAGTCAGATGTTTTTAATTTTTCTGCTGATATTGATACAGATATGATGGATGGAAGTGTATATTATAAATATGAGATTATTTATAGTATAAATGGTATTAAGAAAAATTTTTATTATACGATAAATATATTGCCAACAGAGGGATAATAAATGGTTATATGAGATTTTAAGTTTACATGTATACTGGGGTGTGCATGTAAATTTTTTTGTAAAAAAATACTTGAAAATAATTGCTATTTTTTTGGTAATCTGATATATTATATAATGTTAAAAAAGAGGAGAGTGATTTTTGTGTCAATTCTAGTAACTGGCGGAACTGGCTACATTGGAAGTCATACAGCGATAGAGTTATTAAAAAGAGGAGAAGACATTGTAATTGTTGATAATCTTTCTAATAGTAAAATTGAAATGTGTGATAAGATAAAATTATTGTCAGGAAAAGATTTTAAATTTTATAAAGTAGATTTATTAGATAGAGAAAATTTAGAGAAAGTTTTTCAAGAGAATGATATTAGAGAAGTTGTTCATTTTGCAGGGCTAAAGGCTGTTGGAGAGTCTTGCGAAAAGCCTATTGAGTATTATCATAATAATATTACAGGAACTCTTGTGCTAGTTGATTTGATGAGAAAATATAATTGTAAAAAAATTGTTTTCAGTTCATCTGCAACAGTGTATGGAGACCCTGCAACTGTTCCTATTAGAGAGGATTTTCCACTTTCTACGACAAATCCTTATGGTAGTACAAAATTGATGATAGAAAGAATTTTGACAGATGTTCAAAAAGCTGATAATGAATGGAGTGTTATTTTACTTAGATATTTCAATCCAATTGGAGCTCATGAAAGTGGAGAGATTGGTGAAAATCCAAATGGAATACCAAATAATTTGATGCCATATATCAATTATGTTGCTTGTGGTAAATTAGATCACTTGAATGTTTTTGGAAATGATTATAATACGCATGATGGTACTGGTGTTAGAGATTATATCCATGTTGTTGATTTGGCTTTGGGACATTTAAAGGCTATTGATAAAGCTAGAGAAATTACTGGTACAGAAGCATATAATTTAGGCACTGGTACTGGTTATTCGGTTTTAGATATTGTACATGCTTTTGAGAAGGCTAATGATTTGAAGATAAAATATGAGATAACTGGACGTAGACCTGGTGATATTGCTACTTGTTATGCTGACCCTACTAAAGCTAAAGAAGAACTTGGATGGGAGGCTACTCGTAATTTGGAAGACATGTGTAAGGATTCATGGAGATATACAAAAAATAATATAAAATAGTTGCTTGTTTAAGATGCAGAAGAGGTTTAGTAAGATGATAAAAGCAATTTGTGATAATAAAAAAAGAATTATTTATGGAATTTTTGTTATAGCTTGGATGATTTTGATATTTTCTTTTTCTAGTCAAAATGGTGAAGAATCACAGAAAACTAGTGGTTATTTTACTGATAAGGTTGTTCAAATTATTTCAAAAGTAAAATCTGACATAGATATTGGTAATACTGAAGAAATAGTTAGCTTTATAATTAGAAAAATGGCTCATTTTTCAATTTATTTTGTTGGTGGAATTCTGATTTTTAATTTTGTCGGAACTTTTCCCTTGAAATTAAAAAATGTGATATTACTGACGTTTATAATAGGATGTGTATATTCAATTTCCGATGAAATACATCAATTATTTATTTCTGAAAGAGCTGGTCAAATTCGTGATGTTTTAATTGATTCAGCTGGAGTTATGATTGCAACATTTTTAATGGGAAAATTTAAGGAGGAGAAATGGAAGAATTAGATTTAAAAGAAATCTTTTGGATTATTTGGGATAAGAAGAAGATAGTGCTTGCTATTACTGCAATACTTGTATTAATAGCTGCTATATATTCTTTTATTTTACAGACACCCAAATATAAGTCAACTACTACTGTGGTTTTAACAATGAGTGAAGGAGAAAATGCTACGGCAGTAACTACTACTGATGTTACATTGAACCAGAAGTTGCTTGGTACATATGTTGATATTGTTAAAAGAGATATGGTTATTGATAAAGTAATTGAAAATTTACAAATTGCGAATTTAACATCGTCTCAACTTAAGTCAGATGTTACTGTTTCTACAAAAGAGGATACTTATATAATTGATATAACTGTTTCTAATGAGAATTCTGAGTATGCAGCTAGAATTGCAAATGAGATTGGAAAGGTTTTTTCAGAGGAAGTGTCTAAGATGTATAAAATGAACAATATATATATTCTTGATAGTGCGAAGGTTAATTCGACACCTTATAATGTAAAACCTGCTAAATATATTGGAATTGCTTTTATAGCTGGTATATTTATTTCTTGTGCAGTAATTGTTATAATGAATTTATTTGATACTACTGTTAAGTCAGCTGACGAAATTGAGAAGGCGCTTAAAGTACCAGTGATTGCTCAGCTTGCTTTCTATGATGATACTATAAAAAAAGGAGTGAATAAAAGATAATGATAAAGAAAGAATTAATTGTTGCGAAAGATCCACGAGCTCCTATAAGTGAAAGTTTTAGAGCACTTAGAACAAATTTACAATTTATGAATTCTTCAGATGATGACAATCAGATTATATTGGTTACATCTACTTTTCCTGGAGAGGGAAAGACATGGGTTTCTTCTAATATTGCTGTTGCTTATGCTCAAGCTGGTAAGAAGACTTGTATAGTTGATGTTGATTTACGTAAGGGTAGAGTTTATACAGTGTTTAATGCTTCTCCTACACCTGGTGTTTCAAATTATTTGACTGGTGTTAATGTTAATAAAGAGAATATGAATATTGCTCATTTTATGCAGGAGACGGAACTTCCTAACTTGTATGTTATACCTGCTGGAAATATACCACCTAATCCATCTGAGTTATTGATTTCACCTAAAATGAAGAAAATGCTTAATGAACTTAAAAATACAGTTGATGTTATTATTTTAGATGGTACTCCTTGTGAGTTAGTTACTGATGCGACAATTGTTTCAAGAATTGTTGACCAAACTTTAATTGTTGCTGCTCATAATTCTACTAAGATGGAAGAATTGAAGAGAACAGAGAAGGCTATTGAAAATGCTGGTGGTAAAGTTACAGGTGTAATTCTTAATAAAGTTCCTGTGTCTAGTAGGAAATATGGTGAAAAATATTATTATGGTAATAAAAGAAAATAGAGAGGAAACAAAAGATGATTGATTTTCATTCACATATTTTAGAAGGTTTAGACGACGGTGTTGTTAGTTTTGAGGAGGCTTTAGCGGTTGTTAAAGAGGCTAAAAAAGCTGGATTTACAAAGATTATATCGACAACACATTATTTTCCCGAAAAAAAATATGTGGCTAATGAGGCTGTAAGGCTACAAGCTTTGGAGAGGTTGTCTAGTGGTGCTAGTGGAGTTGATTTTGTTTTGGGTAGTGAGATTTTTATAAATGGACATATCGATGAATTGATTAAGAATAAAGAGGCTTCGACTATTAATGGCTCTAGATATATTCTATTTGAACTTCCTTTTTATAGTGAATATAGAGATTTAAGGAATGAGATATTGAATCTTATTTCTTGTGGTTATAGACTTATTTTAGCACATCCTGAGAGATATAGGATTTTTCAGGATGATCCTCGTCTACTTGAAGAGATTATTGATTTAGGAGTATATCTTCAAGTTAATTATTTGAGTATATTAGGATTTTATGGGAAAGAAGCTCAGAAACTTGTAAGTCTTTTATTTAAGCATGATATGGTTAGTTTTTTGGGGAGTGATGTGCACCAGCCTAAAAGATTTTATCCTTATGTAGGTAATGCAATTGATAAGATTGTTGAGATAATTGGTGAGAATAAATTTTTTGAGCTTTCAGATGGGAATATTGAAGCTGTGATAAATGATGAGGATGTGGAGATTACAAATTATACGCATATAGAGAAGAATATTTTTGGAAAATATAGATGAATTATATGATGAAAACTGAGTTTAAAATTAAGGTTTTAGGAGACGAAAGAAAGAGGTAATAAATTATGAAAAATTTGATTTTAATGTCTGATGGTTTTACAGAGGAAACATCTAAAAATGATGAGATAAATGGACTTTTTAAAAGAGTTGCTGAAGGAAAAAAAGTTATGGTATTGGGAAATGCGACTTTGGGCGGTTCTAATTTTTCACAAAGAGAGTTGGTTAAGAATAGATTTGAAAATGTTGGTGCTAAACAAGTTGATATAGTTGACATAAATAGAGATAACACAGCTACTGTTTTAGATTATGATGTTTTATATGTTATTGGTGGTGATCCTAGATTTTTGCTTAATATGTTATATGAGACTAATGTTAAGGAAAATATTTCTCAATTTTTGCATAATGGTGGTGTGTATATTGGAGAGAGTGCTGGAAGCATGATTTTAGGAAAGAAATTGAAATGGGTTTGGGATGTTAAAAAAGGTACTAAGCCTAAGTATGATGTTGAGCCTAAATGTTATGATGGTCTAGGTTTTACTAATTATAATATTTTTCCACATTGGAATAAGTATTCTGAGGAAATTCAAAATAGAGCTTTAAATCATGTTGTTGAGATTACTCCTCTTAATGATGGGGAATTTATTGAGACCGAGTATAATGTTTGGTAAGAAAATAGAATTTAAACCACGAAAAGCGTCATTTCTCTGTTGAGAAATAGACGCTTTCGCAGCTTCGTGGGTATTTTTGCGTTAATCTTCTACTCATCATATTCCACGTATCCTTTGCCACTGACGTGGAGGTAGATACAGAGGACTATTACAAGGATGAGACAAACTCCCGAGACAACAAGCATGCTGAGTGCGAGCAATGAGATGCTGTCGAGTTCGGTTGAGAAGTAGAACTTTTCTGCTGAGGGAAGTAACACTCCCAAGAAGACGAACAGTCCATACACCAAGAGGGAAAGGACCAAAACCAAAATGAACTTTAATGTGCCAATGAAGTTTTTCCAGATGAAACGGACTGCATAGAATACAGGGATTTCAAGGATTGCAATCCGGATAATCAGGCTGATAATGCCAGTGATGTCGTACATGATAATTCCTCCAAATTGATTTTTTTTATAAGGGTATACATAATTATTATACAATAAATTTTAAGATTTTTCAAATTTTAGTAAATATGTGAGAAATAAAATTGTTCTAAATGGAAATTTATGATATGATTGTTAAAAAGTTAGAGGGGGGTTGGTATGGAATATTTATTTACTTTTTTAGAGGGGATTGCTAGTTTTATTTCTCCTTGTTTACTTCCTATGATTCCAATTTATATTGGATATTTTATTGGAGAAAATGAAAAGGATTCTAAAAAAGCAATTATTAATTCAGTTGGGTTTGTTTTTGGTTTTACAATTATTTTTATACTGCTTTCTATATTTGCAAGTACTTTGCGGAAGTTTGATTAGTGTATGGCTTAAGTATATAAAAATTGCTTTTGGCTGTATAATAATTGCATTAGGATTGAATTATATGGAACTGTTGAAATTGAAGTTCTTGAATAAAACGAGTGGTATTAAAGTTAATGTTAAGAATTTGAATTTTGTTAAATCAATGATGTTTGGAATTGTTTTTTCTATTAGTTGGACTCCTTGCATAGGTAGTTTTTTGAGTTCAGCATTATTGATGGTGGCGACTCATAATGATATGGTTAAGGGTATTTTGCTTATGTTGGTATATTCTATTGGACTGGGGATACCATTTGTTTTGTCAGTTGTACTTATTGAGAGACTTAAGAATGTATTCAGTTTTATAAAGAAACATTTTAATGTTGTTAAAAGAGTTTCTGGTTTGATACTTGTAGTTATGGGATTATATATGATAATATTTTAGATAGGTGATTGAATGAAAGAGAAGATTTTTACCATTATTTTAGTTTTAATTTTTGTTCGGGTTGATTATACTAAGTAGTAGTATTCTGAACAAGAAGAATGAAGATGATCAAAGTGAAGAGAAGGGAGTTGTTAGTGATATGGAAATTTTAGATGTTACTAGAGAAAATTTTGAGGAAGAAGTTTTGAAAGCAGACAGGAAGGTATTAGTGGATTTTTATGCAGATTGGTGTGGTCCTTGTAAAATGCTTGCTCCTATTGTAGAAGAGGTTGCGAGTGAACATGAGGATTTGAAGGTTGTTAGGATTAATATTGATAATGAGGAAAGCATTGCTATGGATTATCAAATTATGTCTATTCCTACTCTTGTTTTGATTAAGGACGGCAAGGAAGTGGATAGAGTTATTGGATATGTTCAAAAGAAGGTTATTGAGACGATGATAGAGAGATAATAGAAGCATAAAAAAGAATGCAAAACAGTTTTGCATTCTTTTTTATATGGCGTGAGAATTTAAATGGAATAGTATAGAACAAATAATATTAAATAATAGAGGCATAAAATGGAAAAATAAAAAAATGTAAAAATATCATATAGATTTACATAATATACTTGAAAAAATAATATGGTAATGGTATAATAAAAATGTCGATTTTTGAGAGATAAGGGGGAGCAATAATGAAAAATCTTGATTTAGCAATTCCATTTGATGAGAGTGTTTTGAATGAAGGTTTTTTTAGTAAAGTTCTAAATAAAATAAAAAGAGCCATAAAGAGATTTTGTAGAAGAATGGCGGATATTATATTAGCTTTGTTTGGATTAATATTCCTTTTACCAGCATGTATGATTATAAAATGTATATATTTACGAGATAAAGACTATAAATCAATATTTATTTTTGAAGATGCGATTGGAAAAAATGGACAAGTTTTTAAAATGATAAAATTCAGAAGTATAAATAAAGATGGTACAGCGAACAGATTGAGAAGAACTGCTTTAGACAATATGCCTAAGATAATAAATGTGCTTAAAGGGGAAATGACAATAGTTGGTCCACAACCATATTTGGTTAAGGATAAAGAAAGAATGGGTACATATTATAATAGAATTATTCAAATGAAACCTGGTATAACAGGTATTTCACAAATTTCATTGATTAAGGACAAGTCTTTTGAATCAAGACTTGATAATGATATTAGATATTTTTATCAGAAGAATTTATGGACAGATTTAAAGATATTATTGATTACAAGTGTTATAACTATACCTACTAGAAATAAGGGTGAGATTTTAGGTTATTTAAATTTCACTGTTAAAGATATCGGAAGGTCAATATTAAAGGGAATAAATAGATTTTTTAAGAGATTGATAGATATTTGTGGTGCTATAGTTGGTATTGCAATATTGATTCCACTTACAATGGTTGTTGCGATTATAAATTTTGTTTCTGGTGATAGAGGTCCACTTTTCTATTCACAAGAGAGAATTGGTAAAAATGGTAAGCACTTTAAAATGTATAAGTTTAGATCTATGGTTGTTGGTGCTGATGATATTCTTAAGGAATTGTTAGAGAATGATAAGGAAGCTAGAAGGGAATATACAAAATATAAGAAGTTGAAGAATGACCCTAGGGTTACTAAGATAGGAAAAATTTTGAGAAAGACAAGTTTAGATGAGTTTCCTCAGTTTTTAAATGTACTTAAAGGGGAAATGAGTTTAGTTGGACCAAGACCTTATTTATTAAGAGAAGTCGAGGAAATGGAGAATTATTATAATATAGTTATTCAACATAAACCAGGTGTTACTGGATTGTGGCAGATTAAGGGTAGGTCAGATACGACTTTTAAGGATAGATTGAATATTGATTTGGAGTATCATAGAAATAATAGTGTTACTAGAGATATAGAGATTTTGGTTAAGACTGTTACGAAGGTATTGAAGAGTGAGGGAGCAGCGTAAGAATTTTATAAAGGAGGAATGTAATATCATAACGTTCCTTTTTTTGTAAAATTCTTATATTATTTAGTAAAATTTGTTGAAAAGGATATGCATGTTTGTTATAATTAAAATGTTTATATGGTTTGAATGGAGAATTTAATGAAAAAAATATTGCATATTGTTGAAGCCTTTGGTGGCGGTGTATTTACTTTTTTGGTTGATTTAGTAAATGCTGTAGATGAAGAATATGAGATTGTTATTGCTTATGCTAAAAGACCTCAAACTCCTGAAAATTTTCAAAAATATTTCAGTGATAAAGTAAAATTTGTTGAAGTAAAAAATTTTACAAGAAGTGTTAATCCAATAAAAGATCTAAAGGTTTTTTGGGAGATAAAAAAGGTACTTAAAGAAGAAAAGCCAGATATAGTCCATTTGCATTCGTCTAAGGCGGGATTTGTTGGTAGATTTGCTAATAATGGAAGAAAAATAAAAATGTTGTATAACCCTCATGGATTTTCTTTTTTGATGCAAGATCTTTCTAAAATAAAAAGAGTTTTTTATTGGCTGATAGAGAAAGTAGCAAGTTTTAGAAAGTGTACAATTGTTGGGTGCTCATATGGAGAATATCAGGAGGCACTTAAACTTTCTAAAAATTCAGTTTGTATAAATAATGGAATAAATATAGATAAGCTAAAAGAGGAATTAGGACAATTAGAAGAAAAAAAAGTTGATTTTTCTAATTTGAAAATTTGTACAGTTGGAAGAATCGGTTTTCAAAAGAATCCGAAGTTATTTAATGAAATAGCTGAAAGTTTGCCTAATATTCAATTTATGTGGATTGGTGATGGTGAATTAAGAGATGTGTTAACTACTAAAAATATAACAGTTACAGGTTGGAAAAGTAGAAAAGAAGTTTTGCAGGAATTGAATAAAAATGATATCTTTATGCTTACATCTTTATGGGAAGGTTTACCTATTTCTTTGCTTGAGGCTATGTATATGAAAAAGTTTTGTGTTGTAAGTGATTGCATAGGGAATAGAGATGTGATAAGAAATGGTGAAAATGGCTATGTTTGTAGAGAATTAAGTAACTATATGGAAATAGTAGAAAATATAAATGATACTAAATTCTATTTAGTCAATAAAGCTAATAGTGATGTAAAAGAAAAATATAGTACTGATATAATGAAAAGTAATTATATGGAATTATATAATAAATGATTGCGGAGAGTGTTGATATGTCTAAAAAAGTAGGAATTGTATCTTGTTATTTTAAGAACAATTATGGAAGTATGCTTCAAGCATATGCAACTAAAAAAGTATTAGATAATAATAATATACCAAATGAAACTATAAATATAGAACAAAATAAGGATTTTAAAAATGGAAAATTAAAATATTATTTGTCACAGATATTTAATTTTAATTTTATCAAAGCAAAAATGGGAATGGTAAAATTGAAATTTGATAAAAAAGTGAATAAAGAGTTGGGAAAAAATATAAATATTAGGACAAAAAAATATAAAGAGTTTAGAAAAGAATTTAATTTATCACGTTCATCTGATACATATCAAGATTTAATGCATTTAGCAGATGAGAAATATACAGATATTATTGTTGGAAGTGATCAGTTGTGGCTTCCTGTAAATGTAGTCGCAGATTATTATACATTAAATTGGGTACCAGATAATATAAATAAAATAAGTTATTCAACAAGTTTTGGTGTTTCTACTATTCCAAAGAAGTATAATAAAATGTATATGAATTTTTTAAAAAGAATTGATTATCTTTCTGTTAGAGAAGAGAGTGGAGCAAAATTGGTTAAAGAAATAACAGGTTTAGAAGCAAAGTTAGTTGCAGATCCAACAATATTATTAACAGCAGAAGAATGGGAAAAAGAGGCAAGTGATAACAGAATATTTGATGAAAAGTATATTTTGTGTTATTTTTTGGGAAATAATGTTGAACATCGAAAATTTGCAGAAAGTTTAAAAAAAGAAACTGGATTAAAAATTGTTTCTTTAAATCATGCAGATGAATATGTAAAATATTCTGATACATTTTGTGATTATGCACCATTTGATATTGGTCCAAGAGAGTGGATTAATTTGGTGAAAAATGCAGAATATATTTGTACAGATTCATTCCATGGAACAGTATTTTCTATATTATTTAATAAAACTTTTTTTAATTTTAGAAGATATAGTAATAAAAGCAAGGTTTCAACAAATTCAAGGTTAGATTCATTGCTTAAAATTGCTGGAATTAGTTCAGAGAGAATACTTATGGGGACAGAAAATCTTAAAGAAGTATTGAAATATAAAATTGATTATGAAATAGTAAACAGAAATATGCAGAAATATAGAGAGGAATCAAAGCAATGGCTTTTAGAATCAATTTCATGGAAAAGTAGTAAAGATGTTCCTTTTGTGAATATAGAGAATAAGGCAGAGTGCTGTGGCTGCACGGCTTGTATGAGTATTTGCCCAGTGAATGCAATTACAATGGAAATAGATGAAGAAGGATTTAAATATCCAAAGGTGGATAAACAAAAGTGTGTTAAATGTGGTAAGTGTAAACAAGTTTGTCCAATAATTAATAAAAATGAAACTAACATGAATCAAAAAGCATATGTATTGAATAATAAGGATAATAAAATTCGAGAAGATAGTACATCTGGAGGGGTTTTTACGTCTATAGCACAATATGTGTTAGAGAAAAATGGAGTAGTTTTTGGAGCTTGTTTTGATGAGAATTTTAAAGTTATACATAGGTGGATAGAAGACAAAAATGACTTGAGTATTTTTAGGGGTTCGAAATATGTGCAAAGTGAATTGGATAATTCATTTCGAAAGGTTAAAGAATTTTTAGAAAATAGGAGATATGTATGTTTTAGTGGGACGCCATGCCAGATTGAAGGTTTACTAAATTTTCTAAACAAAGATTATGAGAAATTAATTACTGTGGATCTTATGTGCCATGCAGTACCTTCTCCACTAGTTTGGAAAAAATATTATGAATACATAAAAAAGTTTAAATTAGATAATGAAGAAATTCAAAAGATACTTTTTCGAGACAAGTCACAATATGGATTTAAATATTCAATGATGACAATAGAAAGCAAAAACAAAAGGTACAGTGAAGGTGTTGATACAGATCCTTTCTTGAAATCTTTTTTTGGAGATTTATCAGATAGACCATCATGTTATGAATGTGCATTTAAAAAACAAAAACATGAAAGTGATTTTACAATATGGGATTGCTTTAATGTTGAACTTTTTGATAAAAATCTTGATGATGATAAGGGTTCATCTAGGATGCTGATAAATTCAAAAAAAGGAATTCAAATTTTTGAAGAAATTAAAGATGATTTTGATTATATAGAAGTTGATATAGAGAAACTCGTATCAGGTGTTAAAGAAATGCTGAATAGTGTTAAAATACCAGAAAATAGAAAGACTTTCTTTGCCGATATAAATAGTATGCCAGAAAATGAAATATTTAAAAAATATTTTCCAACTAATTTAAAAACCATAGCTGAAAAGAATATAAGGATCTTTCTTGCTAGAACGAAAATGTACAAAAAAGTAAAGAATATAATTAAAAAGATTTTAAAAAAATGATAATAGAGGAAGATATAGTGAAAGAAAATAAAATATCAGTCATAATGGGAATATATAATTCTCGCTCAGAAGAGATACTAAGAAAATCCATAGAATCGATTTTAAATCAAACATATAGTAATTTTGAGTTAATTATTTGTAATGATGGTTCAACAAATGAGTGCTTAAAATGGGCCAAAAATATTTGTAAAAATGATGATAGAGTTATATTTATTGAGAATAAAGAGAATAAAGGTTTAGCATATACGTTGAATCATTGTTTAGAAATTGCTGATGGAGAATATATTGCAAGAATGGATGATGATGATATATCTCACTTTGATAGGTTTGAGAAACAGATAGACTTTTTACAAAAACATAGTGACTATGGACTTGTAGGATCTAATATGAATTTGTTTGATAGTAGTGGAATATGGGGGAAAAGAGAATATAAAGAATATGTCAAGAAGGAAGACTTTTTGTTTAGAGTAGCTGTTGCACATCCTACAGTTTTGGCAAGAAAAGAAGCATATGAAAAGGTGAATGGGTATAGAGATTTACCAAAGACGCTAAGAGTTGAGGATTATGATTGCTTTATGAGGATGTTTGCAAGAGGTGTTAAAATGTATAATTTTCAGGAACCATTATTAAATTATAGAGAAGATGCTTTTGGAGCGAAAAAAAAGAAATATAAATATAGATTTAATGAAATGCATGTGAGATATAATGGTTTTAAGGAATTAGGTATTACTTCTATTAGAAAGTATATTTATATTTTCAAGCCATTAATTGTGGGGTTGATACCTCAAAAATTGATAAAGAATAGACAAAGAATTGATAATGGTAGGAGAAGTGAACAAAGTGAAAATTGATGTTGTTATTATTTGGGTAGATGCAAATGATGTTGAATGGAGAAAAGAGAAAGCAAAGTGGAAAAATGAAAATATACTTGATTCTAAAGTAGATGATTCTGAAAAAAGATATAGAGATTGGGAAAATTTAAAATATGTTTTTAGAGGAATTGATAAGTTTATGCCATGGGTCAATAAAGTGCATTTGGTTACATGTGGACATATTCCAGAATGGTTAAATCTAGAATGTTCAAAACTTAATTTTGTTAAGCATAGTGATTATATGCCTCAGAAATATTTACCAACATTTAATTCTAATGCAATTGAATTAAATTTACATCGAATTAATGAATTAGAAGAACATTTTATTTATTTTAATGATGATATGTTTACAATAAAAAAAGTAGAAGAGAAGGATTTTTTTGTTAATGGAATGCCTTGTGAATCTGCAATTTTAAATATAATTACTCCTAGTTTTGATAATGTAGTATCTAAAATTTGGTTTAATGATTGGGCAGTAATTAATAGAAATTTTGATAAAACAACATCAATCAAAGAGAATATAAGTAAGTGGATAAATGTAAAGTATGGTAAAGAAGTATTAAGGACTCTTATGTTGATGCAATGGAAAAACTTTTCAGGCTTTAAATTTACACATATCCCAACTTCTATGTTAAAAAGTACCTTGAACGAAGTATGGACTAAAGAATATGATGTGTTAGATAAAACTTCGTTAAACAAATTTAGAAGTCCAGAGAATAATAGTCAATATTTGATAAAAGATTGGCAGCTTGCTAAAGGAACATTTTATCCAAGAAATGTTAATTTTGGTAAAGTTTTTAATGTAAATAATGAAAATATAAATAGTGTATGTGAAAGTATAGTTAAACAGAAATATAAAATGATTTGTGTAAATGATACAGATGATATAGATGACTTTGAAAAAACAAAGAACATGATAAATAGTGCGTTTGATAAAATATTTCCTGAAAAATCATGTTTTGAGAGGTAATTAGTATATGAAAAAAATGGGAAAAAAGCAATTGGTTGTACTATTTTATATAATTATGATGTTGCCTTTTTTTAAAATTACATATTTAACAAGATACAAATTTGTAAATACTTTTAATAATATTTTGTTGGGTATATGTATATGTTTTGATGTTATAATGTTAATTAAAAAAAAGAGAATGTCTAAAATACTTGTTTGCATAAGTGCCTTTTTATTAATATTGTTTGGTTCAACTGTTATTAATAAAGGTGCAATTAGTGAATGTGTAAAATTAGTGCTAGAAGTTTTAGCCTTTTCAATATTTATGGATATAGGAATTAGGTATGATACTAAAAAATTTCTTTTTGCAGTGTCTTTATATTTACGATTAGTGGTTGAAATTAATTTTATTACACTATTTATGTTTCCAAAAGGAATGTACAGATCTAATGTGACTAATTATAGAGACAATTGGTTATTGGGTTTTAAAAATTTACACGTATTATATATATTTCCAGCTAATTTAATTTCATTTATATATTCAAATAAGTATTTTAAAAAAATACGAATGAAAGATTATATGTTTTTGATATTGTCTCTTATTTCATTAATAAGAGTTAATAGTACTACTGCTATTGTTGGACTTGTTCTAGTTGGAGTTTATATGTCTACAAATAAAGTATTTAATATTAAAATTTGTAATATTTTTACATATATTGTTTCATATTTTTTTGTTTATATTGGTGTAATATGTTTTAATATACAAATATTATGGGAAGATTTAATATATAAAATATTTAAAAAGAGTGCATCATTTACTAATAGAATACAAATATGGGATGATGTAATGAAATTTATTGAGAAAAAGAAATTAATTGGTTATGGACAAGAATATTCGAATTATAGATATAATAAATCTAGTGAATTTAAATGTTATCATGCTCATAATGAGATGTTGGAAGTAATTTATAAGACAGGAATAATAGGTTTGATAGCATTCTTATTTATTATATTTATTGCAAGTCATGAATTATATATATATAAAGAAGATAAAAATTCTAAGATTATATCAATATTTTTATTTATTTTTTTAATAATGATGCTTACAGAATTTTATAATTTTATATATATTATGTATATATTTATTTTTGCTTATAATGTGAAGCATTTATTAATAAAACAGGATGGTGTGGGTAATGAAAAAAAAGATTATGTTCGTGATTTATAATATTGCATCAGGAGGAACAGAACAACTGTTAATAAATTTTTTTTCTAATAGTTGTTTTTCAGAGAAATATGAACTATTTTTGTTATATTCAGGAGATTATGATGAAGGGTGTTATAAAAAATTGCAAAATTGCAAATTTAATATAATTCGAATTAATTATAATGTTAGAAACAAGAGAAAATGTATTAAAGAAATTTATGATGTAATTAGAGAGAAAAATATAGATATTATTCATATTAATTTAGGTATAGATAGCTATTTGCCTTTAATAGCAGCCAAGATGGCTAAAATTAAAGTGAGAATATTGCATATTCATACTAAGATGTTAGTTGCAGATGATAAAAAAACTAAAATTAAAAGAATATTTCAAAAGTTTTTGATTAAAAAATTATCAAATGAAAAAATTGCTTGTAGCGATGCTGCTGCACAATCATATGGATTAAATAATTTTGAAAAATTATATAATGGTATTGATGCCAATAAATTTGTTTTTAATAAAGATGATAGAAAAAGAATGATACATAAGATGGGACTAGAGAGAAGGAAAATTGTTGGGTATATTGCAAGATATGAGAGTTTAAAGAATCATACCTTTATAGTTGATGTAATGGAGAATATAATAAAAGAAGATAGAAGTGTTATTTTACTTTTTATAGGAACAGGAAAGTTAAAAGACGAATTAATATTTAGAATAAATAAATATGGGATACAAGACAATGTTATTATGATTGAACCACAATATAATATAAGTGATTATTATCAAATGATGGATTTGTTTGTTTTTCCATCTATTAGCGAAGGTTTGGGAATGGTTGCAATAGAATCTCAATTAAATAAACTATATTGTATTGCGTCAGAAAATGTACCTAAAGAGACTAAAATTTCGGATTTGATAGAATATCTACCCTTAGAGGTAGATATTTGGAGAGATAGAATTAAGGAACATTTGCTGAAAGATAGTAGAGAAAAAAATATAGATAGTGTGGTAGATGGTGAAAAATTTGATATAGAGAAGCAGTCTTATAAACTTTTTCAATTTTATAACAAATTAGTAAAAAAATATAGATTATAAATGGAGGATACATGAGCAGAACTAAAAGTTCAATTAGAAATTTCATTTTTACAATTGTAAGTAATTTTTCAGCAATAGTAATAGGCTTAATTTCACAGAAATTATTTATTGAAATTCTTGGAATTGAATATATGGGGATAAATGGGTTATTTACAAATATTATATCTTTACTAGGAATAGTGGAAATGGGCGTAGGAACAGCAATTATATATAGTTTATATGGACCATTAGAAAATGATGATAGAGATATAGTAAGTGCATTAATGAATTTTTATAAGAAAACGTATAATATTATAGCTTTTGTTGTATTACTTTTGGGAATTTGCATAACGCCTTTTGTACAGTTTTTTATTAAAGAAGTTAATGTAGGCATAAATATAAAATTTGTATTTATCATGTTTATTATAGATATAGTATGTTCATATTTATTAAGTTATAAAAGAAGTATATTATATGCTGACCAAAAGAATTATATTATCAATATAGTTCATATAGTGTATTTAGTAGTAATGAACTTTTTACAAATAACATGTCTATATATCACCAAAAATTATTATGTGTATTTAGTCATAAAGATAATTATGCGAATTTCAGAAAATATAATCATTAGTTTGGTTGTAAATAATAAATATTCGTATTTAAAGAAAAAAAACAATAGTAGGCTAGATAAAAAAATAGAAAAAGAAATTATAAAAAAAGTTAAATCATTATTTTTCCATAAAATTGGAGGATTTGTTACAAATAGTACAGATAATTTGATTATTTCTAAGTTTTTGGGATTGGCAGTGGTTGGCTTATATTCTAATTATTATTTGATTATTAGTTCAGTTACTAATTTGTTTGGTCAAGCTATTTCTGCTATAACTCCTAGTATAGGACACTTGCTAGTTTTAAGTGATAAGAAAAAGAATTATGAAGTTTTTTGTAGAATAAGGTTTGCTAATTTTTGGATAGCTACTTTTTCAGGAACATCAATTTTAGTATTAATTCAAATATTTGTACAGTTATGGTTAGGGAGTGAGTATGTATTACCTTCAGTAGTTATATATGTACTAGTATTCAATTATTTTCAGAAAATGATGAGAAATAGTTATTCAGCATTTAAGGATGCAGCGGGTATTTTTTATGAAGATAGATATGTACCAATATTAGAAGCAGTGTTAAATATAATATTTTCAATAATATTAGTACAACTTGTTGGTTTATGTGGTGTGTTTATAGGTACTATAATAAGTGGTTTAGTGTTATGGTGCTATAGTTACCCTAAATTAGTATATAATAAGTTATTTAATAGAAATTATAAAAAATATATAATAGAGACAGTCAAATATATTCTTTTATTTATCATGATATCTGTATTTACATATATATTATCTTTGAGTATAAATACGATGATAACATCTGTATTGGAAAAATTTTTTATTAATATGTTGATATGCATGGTGGTACCTAATAGTATTATCTATTTTTTCTTTAGAAAGAATGACGTTTTTAAGTATTTTGCAAATACATTTAAATCTTTTTTGACAAATAAAATAAAATTATGATTAGTTATATTGGTTTATAGGTGGTTCTCAAAACCTAAATATTAATTTTTATTTTAGGAAGTAATAATGAAAAATAAATTAAAATTAATTTTAATTTTAAGTATAGTATTACTGGGAGTATATTTTTGTATTCCCACAATATATGTGAAAAATCTACAAAATAAGAATAATTATATAAAGATGAGTAAAATTGTAGAAAATAAAAAAATTTACAATTTATTAGATATGATAGATATTACTTTAGAGAATAATTACAATATTATGCTAGATGATGTATATTTTGATGATTTGACTAATTTTAAAATTTATATTGATAAGTATAACAATGACAAGGAATATCAATTAAAAATTAATATAAATGGTGTAACTACAATTTATATTATTCATCAAAATGAATCCATTAGAAAATTAGAGCTAGTTGAAGAAGGAAAGAATAATGTTACTGTTCAATTTTTTTGTAATAGAAAAATGGTTAAGGAACTTCATAAAGTAGTTTATTATTGCAAAAGTTATAATAAACAATTTTTAGATGAATTGGAAAATAATGGAGTTACTGTTCATTATAGATATGGTAATTTTGAAAAAGTAAATAAATCTGGACCTTTTTTAAAACGTTTGGGTGTAAATTATGTAAGAGGTGATTTTTACCATAATATTTTTTGTGCTAAAAGTGAGATAAATGAAAAGAAAGAGTATGATAAATGGGTTAGTGAGGTTAATGATGCTGGAATAAAGATTCTGGCTGTTATTGATGGAGATAAAGGAGAAAGTAACAGAATAGATAGTGATTTAAAACTTGAAAATTCAGTAAATCAACTTGAAAATGTAAATAAGAGATATCCATTTATTGTTGAGTATGAGATTATAAATGAACCTAATTTTAGATATATTACTGATGAACAGATAAATTGGTATATTGATTTAGTTGCAAAGATTAGTGAAAAATATGATAACAAATTTAAACTTAATATTGCATCTACAAATAATAATAAAGAGCAGAATACGAACTCTTTTATTACGTCAGAAGATTTTTACAAAAGGTTATTGAAATTTGATAATTATATTGGTAGTAATAATTACTCTTTGCATCCATATTCATTTACAGGGGTAGAGGAGTTGAAAAGAAAGATAGATAGACATTGTAAGATACTAAATGAATATGGGGGATTTTATTATTTAAATATTACAGAATATGGGGTTGATTCTAAAAAAAATACAGAAGAGGAACAAGCTGATATAGATATAAAGCAGAGTGTTATTTTAGAAGATAAAATTAATTTAAGGATTTTATATAATTTATGGTCTACAGCTGTGAATGATGATAGTTCAGAACAATTTGGATTGTTAACTAATGATTATAAACCTAAGAAATCATATTATGCAATGAAGAATTACTATGAAAACACAAATGGTGCAGAGTATATAGGAAGTATAGAAGATATAGACCACAGGCTCGAGTTTCATATTTATGATAAGGATGGAAGTCCAGTTGCAATTTGTTGGTTAAAGAATTCAGGTGATGTTATTAGTTTAAATTATGATGGTTTTATTGCATATGATGTATATGGTAAAGAAATAGAAAATACAAATGGTGTTTTAGAAGTTACTACATCTCCAGTTTACTTAAAAAATATTGATAGAGTTAATTTTTATAAGGCAATTGCTAATACAGCAAGTAGAGAGTATAATAAATTTTTAAATAATTATTCAGAACAATTAAATTCATGTACTTCAATGATAAGGATACAAAGCAGGGTAAATGAATTAAAATCATATATGGAAAGTTTGAATAATGGGCAAGAAGTTTTAGAAAATGAGGCTATTACTAAAATGAAAGAGCATTTTAATCTTGGCAATTTAATTTTAGATGCATATCAAAGAGGAGAATTACAAGTTGAAGAAGTAAAAGTTAGCAGTATGTTAGATTCATTGAATACAATTGGATATGCTTTTGAAGATTTAGTTACTATAACAGCAGAGAATGTGCAGAATGTTAATTTAGATGCTACAAATTTAAGAATTGAAAGTTTTAATGGTAAGATAAATACTAATCCAGATGTTGAAGTTATTTATCCTAAAAAGATAGCAGAATTTGCAAAAGATTATTATGAAAAATCAAGTTATATAAATAGTGTGATAGAAACAAATCCGATTAAAAATGGATTAATTATAAGTAAAGGATTGCATGCATATTATTTGATTGGATGGGCGAATGCGTTTGCAGATATAAATTTACAGTATTCTAATATCAGTGTTACATATTCTACGGAAGGTTTAACAAACCAAGATGTTATTGCTATTTTAAACGGTTCAAGCGAAGTGGAGATGATTTCTGAATCATCTCATACATTTA
Source organism: uncultured Clostridium sp. (assembly GCA_948465565.1). Classification (GTDB taxonomy): domain Bacteria; phylum Bacillota; class Clostridia; order TANB77; family CAG-508; genus UMGS1994. The sequence goes on along the minus strand of CAOJXR010000001.1, from coordinate 385,486 downwards.
CGGAGAATGGTTCTTTTACCTTTATATATAGATTATATGGGGTAGAAAAGTCAGTTAGTATTACTGTTGATTGGATTGATAAGACTTATCCTGAATTTGTTGGAATTAATGATAGATTTGATGAGATGGAACCAGTTACAATAAATGTTGTGGATGAAAATTTGGAGTCAGTTGTAGCTACAAAAGATGGACAAGCTATTCAATTTAATAATGGTGATACACTTATTGAAGTGGGTTCATATGTGGTGACTGCTACTGATAAGGCTGGAAATACGGTTATTGCTGAGTTTAGAATAGTGGATTATATAGAGAGTAATAAAGAATATTATATTTCTCCAGATGGAAATGGAGATGGACTTTCTAAGAATTCACCGATGAATGTAAGTGATGCTAGCAAGATTAGATATTATGCTGGTGATAAGATTTTGTTTAAATCTGGTGAGAGGTATAATATTGATTTGAATTGGTATATGATGGGAGCTATGGAAAAGAATGTTACAATTTCTAGTTATGACGATGGAGATATGCCAGTAATAAATGGTTCTATTGAACTTGTTTCTAATTTGAATATTTCTGGTATAAGATTTACTAATAGTAGTGAGTCATGTTTGATTACAAATCAAATGTACAATGAGAATATTGCTGTTTTTGATTGTGTTTTTGAAAATATAGATGATACAGCTATATTTTTGAATAAGCAAGTTTCAAATATTAATATTAATAATTGTATATTTAGAAATTGCGGAAAATCAGGAATTGCTATTAAAAATGATGATAAGTCATTTATTGCTCAAAATGTTTTAATTCGTGATAATATGTTTATCGGAATGGATAATATGATTGCTATTTCTGGAGACTTTGCAGATGAGAGTTTTGAGAATGTTCAGGTTTGTGATAATTATTTTGTTAACCAAAAGGGGGATAATGCGATAATTTCTTTTGGTAGTATTGTTGATACAAAGTTTGATGTAAAGTTATTTAATAATTTCTATTATAATTTTGAAGCGGGATATAGTGCTGATAAACGTTATATGGAAGCTTTGAAGAATAATTTGGTTAGTGAGAATAATACTTGGTATGCGGTTAAGAATTCTAGAATTTTGAATGAGAGTGTTGAGTTTGAGAAGTTGCATAATGATTATAATATTGAGAATAATTCTAAGTTTGTTGTCATGAATCCGTTAGGTTATCAGATTAGTTTGATTGAAGTAATTGCAAGCGATTCTTATGATAAGAATGAGGTAATTGCGTATATTCTTGAGACAATTCGTATGTCTAGTGAGAATAAAAAGGTTGAGGATATTGATGTTGAGACGGGAGCAGTTACTGTTACTTCTGGTTATGAGGCGTTTTTGGGTAGTAAGGTTGGGTCTGGTGCAGAGCTTACAGAAAAAAATAGCCAGGAGAAAATTGAGGATGTTACTATCGCGGAAGTGGATATTCCTTTGGCTGGATGGAAACGAATTGCTTTTGGAATAGTTGCAATTGCGTTAGTTGGTGCGATTGTTTCTGGAGTGAAGAATGCAAAGTATTGGAAGGAAGAGAATAGGAGATAGAAGAAAAACCAAACAATTGGAAAATTGTTTGGTTTTTTTGGATTTATTTAAATGAATTAGAGTGGCTATTTGTAGGAAAATGTGATATTTGAACTACAAGATGTATGGAATTTTGTGATAAATTCATATTAAAAATACAGGAATTTTGTGATATGATATATAATACACAGGTAGTAGAGTGTCAAAAAAATTACACTTAAGTTGGAAAAAGTATGTTGCATACTTGATCTTTTTGGACTTATAAGATAAAATTGTATTATGGAGGTGTTCTATGGAAAGAGAGATTATAAAAAAATTGATAAAGTGGAAAGATTCAAAGAATAGAAAACCGTTAATAATACATGGAGCAAGACAGGTTGGAAAGACTTATATTGTAAAGAAATTTGGAAAAAAATATTATGATAATTTAATATATGTGAATTTTGAAACGAATAAGGAAATTTGTGAACAAATTGGAGAGAGTATAGATGTAGAGTATATAATTAATAAGTTGGAACTGTTTTATGGAGAAAAAATTGTTCCAGAGAAGACTCTGATTTTTTTTGATGAGATTCAAGCAAATGAAAGAGCTTTAACATCACTTAAATACTTTTGTGAAGATGCGCCAGAATATCATATAATTGCGGCTGGTTCTTTATTAGGTATTGCAATTAATAGGGAAGATTATTCTTTTCCAGTTGGAAAAGTTCAGATGATGAATATGTATGCTTTGTCTTTTAAGGAATTTTTGATTGCTTTGGGGAGAGAAAATCTGATTTGTGAAATTGAGAAACATTTTGATAATAATGAGAGAATGGATAAAGATATTCATGAATTGTGTTTGAAATTATATAGGACTTACTTGGTTGTTGGTGGAATGCCAGAGGTAGTTAAAATGTATATGGATGAAGGAAAGGTTATTTCTACTTTGGATGTTCAAGCTGAGATATTGGCATCATATGAGAGAGATATGACAAAGTATGCAGATAATAGTTTATCTAATAGGATAATTTCTGCATTTGCTTCAATTCCTGTACAACTTGCAAAGGATAATCAAAAATTTCAGTATAAAGTTATTTCTAAGGGGGGAACTTCTAGTATATTTGGTGAGGCAATATTGTGGTTAAAAAATAGCGGAATTGTAAATCAGGTGTATAAGGCTAATGCTGAGATGCCTTTAGAAATGCATAAGGATTTGTCTTCGTTTAAGCTATATATGAGTGATGTTGGACTATTTGTTAATAAGGCTAGATATCCTTTATATCAGATAGATTTGAGTGAGCCTCCAACAATGATTTCTATGGGACCTCTTACTGAACATTATGTTGCAAATGAGCTTAGAATAAAAGGGTATGAGTTGTATTATTGGGAGTCAGATGGTATTGCTGAATTGGATTTTATGATCCAGAAGGATATGGATATTGTGCCAATTGAGGTTAAAAGTAGTGTGCATACTAAGTCTAGAAGCTTGGATTTATATATGAAGAAATATAATCCAAAGTATGCTGTTAGAATTTCCGAGAAGAATTTTGGATTTGAGAATGGAATTAAGTTGGTTCCTGTGTATGCTGTATTTTGTATATAGATTTTTTTAGTATAGGAGATATTGTAAAATATTGTAAGTATATGTATAATATTCCTATATTATAATAAAGGGAGAAGTAAAAAATGAAAGAATTATTAAAAAAGTGGTATGTATTAGTTATTGTATTATTAGTTATTAGTACTATTGTGTTTGCGTGTTTGTTTGTAAGTACTAATAAGAAGTTGACTAATGCTGAAAGTGAAGTAAGCAAGCTTGAGGAAAAGTTAGAGAGAAATAAGAATAAAAACAAAAAAGAAACAGGTACAACATATGCTGATACTCAAAAAGATTCCAGTAAAAAAACAAGTGAAGAAAAGTTGAAAGAAAATATTAAAATAGAATATGTAGGAATGACAAAAGCTGGTGATTTTGTTATGAAAGTAGTTAATAATAATGATGAGCCAGTTCATATTTCAGAAATAACAACAATTTACAAAGATGCGAATGATACATTTATGAAGAAAGCAACAAGCAATAACCAATATTTTGGTATAGAAGCGAATAGCGAAACATATGTGCATAATTGGGGATATAAAGAAAATTATGCACAATATCCAAAATATGAATTTGATTTTAGTTTTTCTGGTAGTTGGAATTTTAATGATAGTGTTATTGGAAATTATGAAGTTAAAGCCAATAATACTGGTGAACATATAGCTGTAGAAATCAAAAACAATAATAGTAAATCAATTAGAAATGTTGCTGTTGGTACAGTGTTTTATAAAGATAATCAGATTGTTGGTTATGTAAATGGCTATGATTATGATAATACAACGGCTAATGGTAAATCTGTGTATGTTAATGTAGCATATCCACAAGATAGTAATTATAAAGATGTGGCTTTTGATGATTATAAAGTTTTTGTATTGAATGCAGAAAAAGCAGATTAAAAAATCATCTCAGGATAATGCACAAGAAGTAGAGTGTCAGAAAATGACACTTTATTTTTTTAATTATTTTTATCATAATATAAATGGGTGATAGAAATGGTAGGAATGATATTAAGGAATATAAGAAAGTTAAATAAATTGAGACAAATTGATATAGCAGATAAATTAAAAGTTGCAGAGAATACGGTATCAAATTATGAAACAGAGTATAGTAATATAACATTTGAAACAGCAATAAACTTTATTCAGGGATGTAATTTTGATATACAACTTATCAATAAAGAAGATGGTAGGGTATATAGTGTAAATGAACTTGGTGTGGTGGATAAGAAATTAGATAAATAATCTTTTGTGGAGCTATGTTCTTAGAGCATAGCTCTATTTGTTGTTTTTTAATTTTTTTCTGATGGAGTATTGACTTTATTAGAAGATGGTAGTATACTTGTTGACATATTATTACCTATTAGGTTATAATATGAAAAGGAGGACTAATGAAGATTTCAAGAAGTAAGCACTATGACAGAGCGTACAAAAGTAAAATTGAAAGAAAACATAAGACAAAAGAAATTGAAACAATAAAGAATATTGAAGATTTAATAGTTGATTCTGATAACTTGAAAAATTTGTTAGGTAATCCTTTAAGTTATGTATATAATATTAATAATAAAAGTGGAAATTTAAAAGAAATATATACAGCAAATGTTAACCAAAAGATTAGATTGTATATGAAACCAGTAGGGAAATATCCATATAATGAAATAGAAATAACAGAGATGGAATTTATTGAAATTGATGATCAGCATTATGGTGATGGTTAGGAGGTGATGTAATTGAATAGTGGATTTGGAAGGTATTTAAAAGATTATTTGGAATATTATAATATTTCTCAATCAGATTTTGCAGTTAGACTAGGTATTAGTCAAAAGCATATGAATGAAATTTTAAATGGTAAGAAGGATATTACATTAGAAATGGCTTCTAATATAGGGCGATTGACCAATATTCCTGTTGAATTTATTATAAAATCTGAATATAGAAATCTTGTTACAAGAGAATTGTTAGAAGCTTATGAAAATGAAAAAAATATTAATGAAAAGATGAAAAAAGAATTTTATCTTAATGAATTAAAAGAACGTAAATGGGTTGATTTTAAAAATATAACTAATGCTATCCAAAATTATATTGATATAATGGATTTTTTAAAAGTTAAAGATTTGGATTCATTAGTAAAAGTTCAAGAAAAAACGTTATTTAAGAAAAAGGGAAATGATTTAAATAAATTAAATTTATGGATTGCAAGAGCAGATGAACTTTCGATGAAACAAAAAGTTCATGAATATCATAAAATTAATTTTAATTTTATGATTGAAGATTTAAAGAAAATTGCATTTAATAATAATTTTAAAAATGAAAATAATGAATATAAAGAAATTACTGAAATACAGAATATGTTAAATAATTATGGTATTTATTTTATTGTGGAAAAAGCTTTGAGTGGAACGAAAGTTAGGGGATGCTTTAAAGTTAAAGGAAAAAATCCAGCTATTTATATTACTAAAAATTATAGTGGAAAAGATTCTTTTTACTTTGAGTTATTTCATGAATTAGGACATTGTAAAAGTGATTATAATGAGGCTAAAAGTAAAGTTATTGTTGATGCAAACGAGGAACAGGAAAAAAGAGCTGATGAGTTTGCTTTAGATATGATGATAGATAAAATGGCTTGGAAAGAGATAGAGATAGATTATTGTGAAAATAATTTATTAAAAATTTCTAATAAATATAAGATTCCTATGAGTTTTTTTGTAGGTAGATTAGCAAAATTGCGCAAAATAACATATAGTAGTGAATTATATAATAAGTATAAATTACAATAGAATATTCAAAAAAGCTGGATTTACCAGCTTTTTTTTGTGTATTTACTTTTTCTTTAGAATATTATATAATAAGCTAGGTTTTTAACAAGCAAACATTGAATAAAAAATAGGAGCGAGAGATTATGAGAAATATTGAAAATGCAATGGATAAGCTAAAGAGATATGGTCAAGAGCATGTTGCTAAGATTATGGAGAGTTTTACAGAGGAAGAGAAGAGCAAGATTGCTGACCAAATAAATGGAATGGATTTTGATAATTTAACTAATTTATATAATCAACTTACAAAAGAGGATATTAATTTAGGTAATGATATTAAGCCTATTTCAGCGCTAAAGAAGAATAAACTTTCTTTAGATGAGTTGGAAGAAATAAATGATTTGGGAAAGAATATTTTAGCGAATGGACAATTTGCTGTTGCAACTATGTCAGGTGGGCAAGGTACTAGACTTGGTTATAGTAAGCCAAAGGGTACATTTAAGATTGATGTTGAGCCAGAGGCTAAGTATTTATTTGAGATTGTTTGTGGTACTTTGAAGAGAGCTAATAAGAAGTATGATAGAGTTATTCCTTGGTACATAATGACAAGTCAGGAGAATAATGATGATATTATTGAATTTTTTGAGGAACATGAGTATTTTGGATATCCAAAGGAATCTGTTATGTTTTTTAAACAAGGGCAAATGCCATTAATTGATGAGAGTGGTAAGCTTTTGGTTGGTGAGAATAAATTGATTAAAGAGGCATCTGATGGAAATGGTGGTATTTTTAAATCAATGGGAATTAATGGATGCTTGGCTGATATGGAGAAACGTGGAGTAAAATGGATATTTATTGGTAGTATTGATAATGTTTTACTTAAAATGGCTGACCCAACATTGATTGGCCTTGCTGAGGAGAAAAAGCTACAGATTGCGACTAAGTCTGTTTTGAAAAATAATCCTAAAGAAAGAGTTGGAGTTATTTGTAAGAGAGATGGAAAAGTTGGCGTTATAGAGTATTCTGAGCTTTCTGATGAACTTGCTGAGGCTCTTGATGAAGATGGAGAGCTATTGTATGGTGAGTCTCATATAATGTGTAATTTGTTTAGCTTGAATATTTTAAAAGATTTGGCTAAAGTTACTTTGCCTTATCATAAAGCATATAAGAAAAATAGTTATTTAAATGAAAATGGGGAATTGGTTGTTCCAGATGCTCCTAATAGCTATAAATTTGAGTCATTTATTTTTGATTCATTTAATTATGTTGATGATATAGCTGTTTTGAGAGGAAATAGAGAAGTTGATTTTGCACCTATTAAGAATAAAGAAGGTGTAGATAGCCCAGATACTGCAAGAGAATTATATAATAATTATTGGAGAAATAACGAGGGAGAATAAGTAGTTTAAAAGAATGGAGAATATGGAGTTATTAAAAGTAGGAACAAAAGAAAAAATAATTTTGCATATGAGACGTTTTTTTAAGAGTAATATTTTTAAGAAGGCAGTTTTTATTACGGTGTTTTTCCTTATTTGTTATGTTTCGACACAACTTTTGAATGGTAAAGAGATACCTTTTATAGATACTTTTAAGCCTTCAACTGATTGGGAATATCGAAAAGAACTTATAGAGGAAATATTTAAAAACTTTTTTGAATGTCCTAAATTTATTGGAAATGTATTAATATTACTATTTATGTACTTAATTGTATATGGAATTACAAATAAAACTAAATTATCTTGTATGATTGTTTCTACAATGGCAATTGCTTTTGGTGTTGCAAATTATATTGTTACACAAATTAGAGGAATTGCGATAACTATTTCGGATGTATATTCTATTCAAACAGCTATGAGTGTTGCTAAGGGTATTCAGCCAGAGCTTGAGGGAAATTTTATTGTTGGAATGGCTTTATATGCGATTGAAAATCTTTTTATGTGGAGATTTTGCAAATTTGATGATAAAAAAGAAACAAAGACAAAAAAGAGAAGAATTTTAACAGCTGCAGTGGGAGTTTTGTGCATGACTTTTTTATTTATACATGAGCCACTTATGAAAACAATTGAGATTTGGGATATAAATGATGCTTATAAGAAATCTGGTGCTGGACTTACTTTAATTAGATTGATTAAGGATTTGAGAGTTAAGAAACCAGATGGATATAATAGAGATGAAGTTGTAAAACTTTTGGCTACATATGAAGATGATACTTTAGAGTATGATGGAGATTTACCTAATATATTGGTCGTAATGAATGAGTCGTTTGCTGATATGCAAAGTGTGTTTGGCTTCGATATGCATGAGGATAATCTTCCGTATTTTCATGAACTTATACAAGGTGAAAATATTGTATCAGGAATGGTACATTCGTCTAAATTTGGTGGTGGAACTGCTAATGTTGAGTATGAATTTTTGACACAAAATACTACAGCATTTTTACCAATAGGAGCAATGCCATATCAGCAATATATTTCTAAAACTGTTAGAGAGTCTATGGTTAATACTATGAATAATTTGAACTATAATACTTATGGAATTCATTCATGGTATAAAAATGGCTATAGTAGGGGGAAAATTTATAATTTATTACAATTTAAGAATACAGCTTTTTTTGAGGATATGCCAAGTTTGAGCATGTATACAACCAGTTCTTATCCAAGTGATGCGTCTACATATTCATACTGGTATGATATTATGACAAATAAACCAGATGGAGAAAATAACTTTTCGTTTGTTCTTACTATGCAAAATCATTTGCCATATAATTTTTATAGGGAAGATGGTATTAATTATCTTGATAATGCAGATATTGATTCAGATGTTTCTGAATTGGATGTATATTTACAATATGCAAATGCGTCAGATAGTGCTTTGAAGGAATTGGTGAATTTTATTGAAGGTTATAATGAAGATACTATTGTAGTTTTCTTTGGTGATCATCAGCCTGCTATAGATGGATATGCTATGTATGGTTCTAGTGATAAATATAGCGATGAAGAGTGTGCTTATGTTGTTCCATTTTTTATATGGGCCAATTATGATATTGAAGAGAAAAAAGATATTGAAGTAAGTACTAATTATTTGCAGAGTTTGTTGTTTGAGACGGCTAATTTGCCAATGAATTCATATACAAAGTATATATCAGATTTTAGAGAGAATATTCCAGTAATAACTTCACAATATTATAAAGATAGGGATGGAAATTTGTATAAAATTGATGATAGAGAGTCCCCTTATTATGATAGGATTCAGGAGTATAATAGGATAGTCTATTATCAGATGTTTGATAATAAGTAATAATCTAGCAGAATAATAAAAAAAGTAAGAATGTTTGATATTCTTACTTTTTTTATTGAGTTGATTACTTTATTAAATCGTTCATACTATATAAGCCATTGTCCTGAACGGCTAAGTATTCGGCTGCCTTTAGTGCGCCTTCTGCAAATACTCCCCTTGAATTGGCAGTATGGGTTATTTCAAATGTTTCATTTTCAGAGAAGAATGTTACAGTGTGTGTACCAACTGTATTTCCGCCTCTTATGGAGTGAATGCCGATTTCTTTTTTATTTCTTTTTTCTCTTTTAGAATGTCTATCATATTCATAATGCAGTTCATTATTTAGTTCTTTGTTTATTCTGTCTGCTAGTAAAAGTGCTGTTCCAGATGGAGCGTCAACTTTTCTATTGTGATGTGTTTCTATAATTTCAATGTCTGCATCTTTTAAGTATTTTGTGATTTGTGCGACTAGGCTAGACATTAAATTTATTTCATAAGACATGTTTGCTGAACGGAAGATAGGTATTTGTTTTGATAATTCTTCAATTTTTTTAGTTTCTTCTTCTGAAAATCCTGTGGTACAGATTACAATTGGTATGTGCTTGTTTACAGCATATTCTAGAATTTTAAATGTTGCTACTGGGATAGAGAAGTCTATTATTACATCTGGTTCTTCAGTGATTTTGCTAATGTCTGTGTATACAGGAAATTTGTTGTCACCAGTATCAACTCTATCTACACCACATATTGTTTTGAAGTTATCATTTTTGTCGATTGCTTTTGCTAATTCTTGTCCCATTTTACCATTACAACCATTTATTAATACTTTTATCATATTTCCTCCTAAATTTTAGTAATATTGTGGTGTTTATTTAATTAAACCAAAGTTTTTTAGTTCATTTTTTAGTTTTTGTTTTCCTGATTCAGTCATTTCTATAAGAGGAAGTCTTGGTATACCTGCGTTATAACCTAAAATGTTCATTGCTGCTTTTACTGGGATTGGGTTTACTTCAGAGAATAGTGCTTTGGTTAAATATATTGAGTCTAATTGCATATCTGTTGCTTCAACGGTTTTTCCATTAAAATAATTATATACCATTTCATGTGTGAATTTTGGCGCTACATTTGATAATACTGAGATTACTCCAATTCCACCAAGAGATAGGATAGGGACGATTTGGTCGTCATTTCCAGAGTATACGTGTAGGTTTTCGCGGCAAAGTGCTTTGATTTCTGCGATTTGTGATAAGTTTCCACTTGCTTCTTTAATTGCTACGATGTTTGAAATTTTTGAAAGTTCTAGGCATGTTTCAGGTGTGATATTGACACCAGTTCTGCTTGGTACGCTGTATACAATTATTGGTAAGCGAGTACTTTCTGCAATTGCTTTGAAGTGAGCGATTAGTCCGTCCTTGAGTGGTTTTATTATAATATGGAGTTACTACTAAGCATCCATCTACTCCAGCAGTTTCTGCCCATTTTGTAAACTCGACTGCTGACGTAGTACAATTTGCTCCTGTTCCTGCAATAATTGGAATGCGCTTATCAGCAACTTTTACAGCAAATTTTATTGTTTCCTTTCGTTCTTCTATTGACATTGTAGAGGCTTCGCCTGTTGTTCCACAAACTATAAGCGCGTCTACACCTTCTGATATTTGGAATTCAATCATTTTTCTGAATTCATCAAAATTTACGCCATTTTCGTTGAATGGTGTGATAATAGCTGTTCCACAGCCTTTGAAAATTATTTTTTTCATAGAATTTTCCTCCATGAAACTTATGGTATTACAAAAATTATAATTATAATTTTTATGGTAGTATTATATTCCAAAAATGGTAAAAAATAAATAGAATTTCTGAAAAAATAAATTGTAATATAATGTCGAATATGGTAGAATACAAAGTGAGTAAGGAGAAATGTATGAAGAGAGAAGATTATATTAGTTGGGATGAATACTTTATGGGAATTGCAATGCTTTCAGCTGAGAGAAGTAAGGATCCGACTACTCAAGTTGGAGCTTGTATTGTAAGTGCAGATAATAGAATTTTGTCTATGGGATATAATGGGGCACCAAGGGGGCTTAGCGATGATGATGAATTTATGTCATGGGAAAATGAAGGTGAATTTTTAAAGAAGAAAAATACATTTGTGTGTCATTCTGAGTTGAATGCTATTTTAAATTATAGAGGAAATTTAGAAGGGGCCAAGATTTATGTGAAGTTATTTCCATGTAATGAGTGTGCTAAAGCTATTATTCAAGCTGGTATAAAAGAAGTTATTTACAAAGATGAATACGGGCAAGCTGCTAGTGCTATTGCATCAAGAGGAATGTTTGACGCTTGTGGTGTAACATATAGGCAATATGTTAAGACTAATAGAAGGATTATACTTGATTTGTAATATTTAATAGAGATACGAAAGGGGAAGCGATGTATAAGCAGCCATCTTATTTTGAAGAAGAGAAAATTTCGCTTAAAAATAATAAAATTGTATTTTTTTGTATTGCTATTGCATTAGCAACTGTAGTGATTGTAGTTGTAACTGGTGTGCTAGCATATAGATTAATAAAAAATGATTTTGGTGCAGAAAATGAACAGATTGCTGGTTCTAAAACTGTTGGAAAAACAAATTCTCCTACAGGAGAGGTTGTTCCTGAGAAGACGGAAGTGCCAGAGATGACGTCTAAACCTCAGCAAATGACTCAAAATGTGGCTTTTCCTAAACATGATTTTTCTGCTGCAATGGAGTCACAATTGCCACAGTATAGTGAAGAAATTGCTAAAAAAGTTGTGAATGTTTATTTTGAAGAAACTAAAAAAGTTTATTTGACTTTTGATGATGGTCCTTCAAGAGTTACAGATGATATTTTGGATATATTGGATAGATATAATGTTAAGGCTACTTTTTTTGTTTTAGGTGCTAATGTTGATGCGAAACCAGAGCTTGTGAAAAGAGCTTATGATTCTGGACATTTTATTGCTAGTCATGGATATACTCATAAATATAGTCAGATATATGAAAGTCAAGAGAATGTTTTGGCTGAGTATAATCAGTCTGTTGAGGCGATTAGAAGAGCTATTGGCGTTCCAACTTATAATCCACATTTGTTTAGATATCCTGGTGGTTCATCAGGTGGAAAATATAACTCAGTTAAACAACAGTCTATAAATTTGTTAAAACAAAATAATATAACATATACTAATTGGAATTGTTTGACTGGTGACTCTGCTGGAAGTACTACAATAGAGGATATGTGGAGAGAACTTAATGATAGTGCTGCAGGAGATGATAATTTGGTCATTTTGATGCATGATGCTGGTGATAAGGATGTTACCGTGGAGTTTTTGCCTCAGTTGATAGAGAAGTATCTTGCTGAAGGATATGAATTTTGTAATTATTATGAGATTATGATGTAAGAAGTAAAAGTCATTCGAAAGGGTGGCTTTTTTATTTTGGAATAAATATTAAAAAAGTGTAAGATTTTTAAAGTTAATGTTAATATATAGATAGAAAGATAAAAGGAGGAGAAAAATGGATGTTAAAACAATAAATAATTACGTATTGGATAATAATGAGCTAGATTTAGAGCAAATTATAGAAGATTATAGTAATTACATTTATATAATAATAAGAAATATGACTAGTAATTTGTTACATGAAGAAGATATTGAAGAACTTATTTCAGATGTTTTATTTGTTGTATGGAAAAATAAAGAAAAGATAAAAAAAGGCTTGGATTTAAAACCATATATTGCAGGTATTACGAAAAATGTTGTTAAAAACAGATTAAGAAGTATAAAGTTAACAGATACTCTTATAGAGGAAAATGTTAGAGTGGATATTGATTTAGATGATACTTTATATACGAGAGAGCAAATGAGAATTATAAATAATGGACTAGACAAGATGGGGAAAAAAGATAAGGATATTTTCACATTGTTTTATTGTTATGGGATGAAATCGAGAGAAATTGCTGAGATGCTTAATTTAACTGAATCGAATGTGAATACAAAATTACATAGAATAAAAAAGAAATTGATAAAAATATTAGGTAAAGGAGGGATTGAGTATGAGAAATAATGATAGAAATGAGAGAATATTACAATCATTAGAAAGAAAAATAGCTGTAGAAAAGTTTAGAAAAGCTAGTTTAGAAAAAGATGAACAAAAGAAGATTGTGAGACCTTATTTTATATTAAAAGTTGCATCAGTTATTGCTATTATAGGAATTGTTTCAGGAAATATTTATACATATGCTACATATAAGAAAGATATGTTTTCAGTTGTATTAGAAAAAATGGGAATGCTTTCAGGATATCAAAATGAGAGAAAAGATGTAAATGTTACAAATGAGAGTGAAGGGTATAAGTTGACTTTAACAGATTATGGAATTGATGAAGATACATTGATTATAGGATATGATTTGGAGTTAGCTAAAAAAATAGAAAATAAAATACGCTTTTTTGATAATTCAAAAATATCAGATGGTGACAAGGTTTGGAAAATTGATACAAATAGTAATATTGAGACGTTTACAAAGATAACTGATACAAAGTATAGAGTGTATAAATTCTATAAAATGGATACATCAAAATTGAGCGAAAATGTTGAGTTTAGTACTGATATAAAGCTATACGAAGAATTGGATGAGTTACATTCTGAAGAGTTAGCTAGTTGGAGTTTTAAAGTAAATTTGGAAAATGATAAATTAAATTTAGAGCATGAGAAGTATTTAGTAAAGAATAAAGAGACGGAAATTGCTAAGATACTTGAAGTGAGTAAAACAAATTTATCAACAAAGATAACAATATTGTTGAAACGCTTTATACCAGAGCCAGGGATAAAATATTATGTAGAAATTTTAGATAGTGATGGAAATATAATATTGGAAAATAGGGTAGAGGCATTGTTTGGTGGAACGCCTATAGATATAATATTAGGCAAAATTGATTTTGATAAAAGATTGATAATTAATATTTATGAGACATATGAGAATTCAAATGAAATGACCAAAATGGATACGTTGATGTTAGATTTGGCGAAAGATCTGTCAGAGAAGAGTGAACAGGATGTTCAAAGAGAGTCAAAAACTTTTAGAGATATAGAGTTTAAATATATAAAAGGTTCAGAGATGGATGAGGAGACTTATAATGAAGGTATGGGAGATGAAGAGACGTATTACTTTGGTGTGAAGTTGTATAGCAATATTGGTGATACGAATGTATTGGATGATATAATTATGGTTGGATGTCGAAAAAATTTATATAATGAAGATTTGGAAACAGTAGTAGAAAGCATTAATAAATTGGAGTATCTTGGCGGATATGGAATTAGTAAGGAATATACGATTTTTGCAGCTGAAGATAACATAATAACAGAGGATGTGGTGTTAAGCCACAAACAGATGATGGATTTGGCTGATGGAAAAGATGTAAATGTGGATGGAACTGTATTGAATAAGAAAATGCTTGAATCACGAATTCATGATATAAAAATAGAGGATAAGAGAAATACAAAGATAGACACTGAGGATGCAATTACTTGGCTTGAAACTTTTGGAGAGGATTGTCGTAGAGAGTATGTATTTTTGGTGAATGGATATATTTATCAAGTTTCTTGTCCAATAGATTTTGATAATATATATGAGTCAGAAGAGTTTGTTGAGAGCATAAGGATTAATAAGTAGGAGTAAAGCAAAAAGAGATGAATTTAATTTAAATTCATCTCTTTTGAGTACACTGAACTATTTCAAAAAACATTGTTAATTTTATTTAACAGTAAAATTTTATAGTATTGTTTCCTTGAACTTCTTTCCATTTAGAAATAATTTTAAAATAATTCAAAGAAATAATTTCAACTAACTGGTTTAATTCTTGTTGTGGAATCTTACTTCTATTATTTGCGACTATGCATCCACCGGATTTTGTAAGCCATACTTTGGTTGAATTTTGAGTTGGCTTTCCTTTTGAGACATGAACATGAATAGGTTCGCCAAATTCATTTGACCAAAAATAAATTTTATAGCCGCATTATTTCAAACAAACTAGGCAAATTTCAATCCTCCTTCACGCGCATATTTAAAAAAAAGATGAGCTCCTCTTTCTACGATTTCTTTGAATTCTTCTATTTCTTTATCTGAGTAATCTCCATCTTTATTTATTATATTATAACTAGGCAATTCAAAAACAACTGTATCAAATCCTTTTTCAGTAGGTCTTTCAAATGAAACAATTATATATTCATCACCATTATCTTTTTTACGAATATCTGAAAAAACTACTTCCGTTTCATCTGCATATTTACAAAGTGTATACATCATAATTTACACGCTCCTTTTACAATTAGTATGTAAAAAAGCTACCATAATACATTCACTAAACAAAGGTGTTTGTATACGGTAGCTTTGGTGCGGATGAGAGGACTTGAACCCCCACGGTCTCCCACTAGATCCTAAGTCTAGCGCGTCTGCCAGTTCCGCCACATCCGCATTTGTCACTGACAATGATTATATTAACACAACTGTATAACGATTGTCAATATGCTTAACGAAAATTTTTAAAAAAATAAATTATGTTTACATATTTAACTTTGTCCTGCATAGAGATGGGATAGGAGGCAAGTATGAGACAACATATTAGATATTATTTTTCTAAAAATATATTAGAATATTTGAAGGTTTTTATTGTATTTATAGTTCGGAATAGTGGTTTCAGTTATTGTATTAAATAATTCAGATGAAGTACAAAAAGGTGAGATAAAGAGTTTTATTGATGAGAAAATTAATATAGTGAAGACAGTTGAGGACTATAATTCTGGAACGTTTGGAGAGGTTTTTTCAGAGAGAATTAAGGGATTTGTTATTATTGCGTTTTTATCTACAACACTTATTGGTGTGCCATTGGCATACTTTTGTGTGGCTAAGAGAGGTTTTTCTATAGGATATACAATTGCGTCGATTTATGCGACACAAAGTACCAAAACAGCCATTATTTTCATTTGTAATTCAATGTTGTTTCATAATATAATATATATGGCTTCAATATTTTTAGTGTTTGTGGCAGGAAATAATTTTATTAAAGCAATTATAGACCAAGATAGAAAAAATATTAGGTTTGAAATTGTTAGATATGTAGTTTTTTTTAGTTTAGGAGTTATTCTTGTTTTGATAGCATCAGCTTTTGAAGTACATATTTCTACATTATTTTTAGATTTATTTAAAAAATATCTGTGAAAAGTATTTACAATTTCAAACACTTTTGATATAACATAATACATAAATAAGTTATGTAAATTACATTATGAAAACTTATTGTGATTGAGGTTAATATTTTGAAACGGGGGCAGTTTAAAAAATGGAAAAACAAATTAAACTTTTCTTAGAATTTTTGGAAAATGACAAAAAACTTTCTAACAATACTTTACAATCATATAGACGTGATATTGTTCAATTTCAAGAATATTTAGATAACGAAAGAATACTTTATACGAAATTAGGTGTGCAAGAGATAAAAGATTATATAGAATACTTAAAGAAAATTGGAAAGAAAACATCAACAATTTCAAGAAATTTAGCTTCAATAAGGTCTTTTTACCAATACCAATTACGTGTAAAAAAGGTAAAGAAGGATCCAACAGATGGTATGCAATCTCCTAAAATAGAGAAAAAAGTACCTAGTATTTTATCATCAGCTGAGGTTGAATTATTATTGGAACAACCAAAAGATGTTGATTTAAAGGGAATTAGAGATAAGGCAATGCTAGAATTTGCTTATGCTACAGGAATGAGAGTTACAGAGATTATTTCACTTAATATAGATGATGTTAATTTTGAAGATTCTTATGTTTCTTGCTCTAATGGTGTTAAGAAAAGAAATATTCCTCTTGGAACTATTTCAATTAAGGCATTAGAGGAATATGTAAATACAGCTAGACCTGTAATGATTAAAAAGGAAGATGAAAAGGCTTTGTTTGTTAATGTAAATGGAAAGAGATTGACAAGACAAGGTTTCTGGAAGATTATAAAATATTACAAGGAACAGGCTCATATTACAAAAGATATTACACCACATGTTTTGAGACATTCTTTTGCTACTCATCTTTTGCAAAATGGTGCTGATTTGAAGTCAATTCAAATGATGCTTGGTCATTCTGATATTTCTTCAACTCAGGTATATATGCAGTTTCAAGATGATTCTTTAAAGAATATTTATCATAAGGCTCATCCAAGAGCCTAGAAAGTTGCCATAGCGGCAACTTTTTTTGCTTGACAAATTTATGTTATCCATATAAAATAGATATGTAGTGATTAAAATATAAATATTTGATTTTATAAATTTATATATTTAATGAACATTGAAAATTTAATAAGAAAAGAGGTTGATTATGAATGAGTAACGTACTTGTTGCAATAATTACTCTTTTAATCTCAGCGGTAATATTTATCCCTTTAGGGGTTGCTATTAGAAAAAGAATTGCCGAATCTAAAATTCAAAGTGCAGAAAATGAAGCTAAAAGATTGCTTGAAAATGTAAAAATAGAGGCTGAAAATACAAAAAGAGAAGAAATTTTTAAAGCGAAGGAAGAAATGCTTAAGTTAAGAAATGAATTGGATCAGGAGATTAAAGAGAGAAGAGGAGAAGTAGCTCAACAAGAAAGAAGATTAATTCAAAAAGAGGAGAATTTGGATAGAAGAGTACAATCTTTGGAAGATAAAGAAAAAGACTTGGAAAAGAAAATTCTTGAAAATGACAATATTAGAAGTGAGCTAGAACAAGATAAAGCAAAGGAACTAGAGGAATTACAACGTATATCAGAATTGACTGTTGAAGAAGCTAAAAAGCAATTGTTAGATTCTTTGGAAGAAGAAATTGTTCCTGAAAAGGCTGCTAAACTTAAAGAGTATGAAGGACAATTAAAAGAGGAATCTTCTAAAATGGCTAAAGAGATGGTAAGTTATGCTATTCAAAAATGTGCTGCTGACCATACTTCAGAGACGACAGTTTCAGTTGTTTCTCTTCCAAATGATGACATGAAAGGTAGAATTATTGGTAGAGAAGGTAGAAACATAAAAACTCTTGAAACATTAACAGGAATCGACTTAATAATCGATGATACCCCAGAAGCTGTTATTATTTCGGGATTTGATCCGTTACGTAGAGAGGTTGCTAGAATTGCTCTTGAAAAATTGCTTGAGGATGGAAGAATTCATCCAGCTAAGATTGAAGAAATGGTAGAGAAGGCTAAGGAAGAGGTTGAGGCTATCATTAAAGAAGAGGGAGAAAGAGCTGTTTTAGAGACTGGTGTTAATGGATTACATCCAGATGTTGTAAAACTTATTGGTAAATTAAAGTATAGAACAAGTTATGGTCAAAATGTTTTAAATCATTCTATTGAAGTTTCAAATTTAGCTAGAATTATGGCTGAAGAATTGGGAATTAATCCTAAAATAGCTAGACGTGCTGGTTTGTTACATGATATAGGAAAGGCTTTAGACCATGACATGGAAGGAACTCATGTTGAAATTGGTGTTGATGTATTGAAACGTTTTAAAGAAAACGATTTGGTTATAAATGCAGTTGAAGCACACCATGGTGATGTTGAACCTAAGACGTTAGAGGCTGTTTTGGTACAAGCTGCTGATGCGATATCAGCATCAAGACCAGGAGCTAGACGTGAAACATTAGAAACATATATCAAGAGATTACAGAAGCTTGAAGAAATTGCTGATTCTTTTGATGGTGTTGATAAATCTTTTGCTATTCAAGCTGGTAGAGAAATCAGATTAATGGTTAAACCAGAAAAGATATCAGATAATGATATGATTATTATGGCAAGAGAGGTAGCGAAGAAAGTTGAAAATGAAATGGAATATCCAGGACAGATTAAGGTAAATGTAATTCGTGAAACAAGAGCTATTGAATATGCTAAATAATTTAAATATCCTTCGAGATAATCGAAGGATATTTTTTTGTAAATGATATATTATTTTTAATATTATTTTAATATTTCTATTGTATAAATGTACAATAATATTTAAAATTGGGAAGAAAGGATGATGGAATAGAAAGATGTTTAAAGTTTTGTTAAAGTTGAAAAAGTCTTGGAAAAGTGTTCTTATTGTTGTAACATTGCTTATCGTTCAAGCAATGGCTGAACTTGCTCTTCCAGATTATACATCTAATATTGTAAATGTTGGAATTCAACAAGGTGGAATTGAGACTTGTGTTCCACAAGTTGTACGTAAGACTTCGCTTGAGAGTATGCTATTAGCTACTGATGAAGATGATTTCGTTTTAGATAAATATGAATTAATTTCAAAGGGGAGTTTATCAGAAAAAGACTATCAGAAATATTTGAAGAAATATCCAAAGCTTGAAAATGAGGATCTGTATGTTTTGAAAAAGGTTTCTGATGAGGATGAAGAGCGATTAGAGGATATATTGGCTAAACCTTTAATTATGCTATATTTTAGGGAAACTCAACAAGGTCAGATGGGTGAAATGATGCAGCCTGAAAATATTGAATCTATGACTAAACAATTAGCAATTACAGCTACAAAATATGAGTACCAAATAATTGGAATGGATATGGATAAATTGCAGACAGACTATATTTGGATGTCTGGATTTAGAATGCTTGGAGTTGCATTAATTATCATGATTACTGGTGTTACAATTATGTTTTTCTCTTCTGGAATGGCTTGTAGACTAGCTAAGCATTTAAGAGAAGAGGTATTTGAAAAAGTACTTAAGTTTTCTAATAAGGAATTTAGAGAGTTTTCAACTGCTTCTTTGATAACAAGGAGTACAAATGATATTCAACAAATTCAAGGTATGATTCAAATGTTATTTAGAACGGTAATTTTTGCACCTATTATGGGTATTGGTGGATTAATTAGAGTTATTGCTAAGAGTAATACATCAATGATTTGGATTATTGGATTTGCAATATTATGTATTTTAGCAATTGTACTTGTTTTATTTATTGTTGCAATGCCTAAATTTAAGAAATTACAAGTATTAATTGATAAAATTAATTTAGTTGCAAGAGAAATATTGACTGGTCTTCCTGTTATAAGGGCGTTTCATAAGGAAAGCGATGAAGAGAAACGATTTGATAAGGCTAATGTTGATTTGATGAATGTAAATGTTTTTGTAAATAGAGTTATGTCGTTTATGATGCCTTTAATGATGTTGCTTATGAATGGTATTATGTTACTTATTATTTGGGCCCGGAGGTCATAAGATTGATGAGGGAATTATGCAAGTAGGTGATATGATGGCTATTATGCAATATACAATGCAAATAGTTATGTCTTTCTTGATGATTTCAATGATTTCTATTATGCTTCCAAGAGCTGCCGTTTCTGCTACTAGAATTATGGAGATTTTGGATACGGATTTGAATATTAAGGATGCAAAAGATTTACAAAAATTAGATTCTTCTAAAAAAGGATTAGTTGAATTTAAGAATGTTTCATTTAGATACCCTGATGCTGATACGGAAATTTTGACAGATATAAACTTTACTGCTGAACCTGGAAAGACTACAGCGATAATTGGTAGTACAGGTAGTGGTAAATCTACTATAGTTAATTTAATACCTAGATTTTATGATGTAACTGCAGGTAGTTTATGTGTTGATGGTGTTAATGTAAAAAATGTTTCTCAAAAAGATTTGAGAGATATTATAGGTTTTGTTCCTCAAAAAGGAGTCCTATTTTCAGGTACGATTGAATCTAATATTAAGTATGCTGATGAGAATATGAGTGATGAGAGGATGATTGAGGCTGCTAGAATTGCTCAGGCTACTGAGTTTATTGAGGCTAAACCAGAGAAGTATCAAGAACCTATTGCACAAGGTGGAACTAATGTATCAGGTGGTCAAAAACAACGTTTGTCTATTGCGAGAGCTGTTGCATCTGACCCAGAAATTTATGTTTTTGATGATAGTTTTTCTGCATTAGATTATAAGACTGATTGTAAATTAAGAGAGGATTTAAAAGAAGTAACAAAGGATAAAACAGTTATTATTGTTGCACAAAGAATAAATACGGTTTTAAATGCTGATCAGATTATTACTTTAGATGAGGGAAAGATTGTCGGAAAAGGAACTCATACTGAGCTTATGAAGACATGTGAAACATATAGGCAAATTGCACTTTCTCAATTATCGGAAGAAGAACTAGAAAATACAATGCAGGAAGGAAGTGAGAACTAATATGGAGAAGAATACTACAAAAAGAATGCCTAAGATGGGACCTGGGCATGGTCCAGGGAGAAATGCTGGGGCTGGTGAGAAGGCAAAAGATTTTAAGGGTACTCTTGCAAAGCTTGGTAAAAGATATTTGACCAAATATAAATGGCAGTTGATATTAGTTTTCATTTTTGCTGTTGCGAGTACAATATTTGCAATTGTTGGACCTAAAGTATTAGGAAAGGCTACTACTGAATTGTTTAATGGTGTTATGAGAAAGATTACAGGTAGTGGTGGAATTGAATTTGGTATAATTGCTAGAATAATAGGAACACTTTTGATATTATATGGCGTTAGCATGATATTTTCAGTGGTTCAAGGACTTTTAATGACAGGTGTTTCACAGAAATTAACGTATAAGATGAGAGATGATTTGTCTAAGAAGATACATAAATTGCCGATGAATTTCTTTGATAAAAAGAATAAAGGTGAGGTTTTGTCTATTCTTACAAATGATATAGATACATTTGGTCAAAGTTTTAACCAAAGCATTACTCAAGTAATTACAGCGGTTTGTACTGTGGTCGGAATTTTAATAATGATGTTTTCTATAAATGTTACAATAACACTTGTGTCATTAATTATATTGCCTATTTCAGCTTTTCTATTAAAGATAATTGTTGGAAAATCTCAAAAATACTTTAAAGACCAACAAGAGTATTTAGGTCATGTCAATGGTCAAGTTGAGGAAGTATATGGAGGGCAATTAATAGTTAAGGTTTTTAACCAAGAAGATAAAGTAATTGAGGAATTTAAGAAGGATAATGAAAAATTATATACAACAGGATGGAAGTCTCAATTTATGGGTGGATTTATGCATCCAGTAATGACATTTATTAGTAATATTGGTTATGTTGCAGTTGCTATTATTGGTGGATATTTTACTATTAAAGGTAGAATAGAAGTTGGAGATATTCAATCTTTTATTACTTACAATAAGCAGTTTACTCAACCTTTAGGGCAGATTGCACAAGTTATGACTCAAATTCAAACTATGATTGCGTCTGTTGAGAGAGTTATGGAGTTTATGGATGAACCTGAGGAAAAGGATGCTAAGGAAAATCCAACAGATATTTCTACATTGAAGGGAAATATAAAGTTTGAGCATGTCAAGTTCGGCTATAATCCAGATAAAATTGTTATAAATGATTTTAATGCTGAAGTTAAAGATGGACAAAAAATTGCAATTGTTGGTCCAACTGGTGCAGGAAAGACTACTTTAGTTAAATTACTTATGAGATTTTATGATTTAAATGGTGGCAAGATAACTATAGATGGTTATGATATAAAGGATTTTAAAAAGGGTGATTTGCGTAAGCATTTTGGTATGGTTTTACAGGATACATGGTTATTTGGTGGAACTATAAAAGATAATATTAAGTATAGTAGACCAGATGCTACTGATGATGAGATTATAGAGGCTGCGAAGGCTGCTCATGTTCATCATTTTATTAAGACATTGCCTAATTCTTATAATATGATGTTAAATGAGGAAACAAGTAATATTTCAGCTGGTCAGAAACAGTTGTTGACTATTGCTCGTGTTATTTTAGCAAATCCTGAGATTTTGATTTTGGATGAGGCTACAAGTTCTATTGATACTAGAACTGAGATTCGAATTCAGGCTGCTATGGATAATTTGATGAAGGGTAGAACTAGCTTTATTATTGCTCATAGATTGTCTACTATTAAGAATGCTGATATGATTTTGGTTATTAATAATGGTGATATTGTTGAACAGGGAAATCATGAGGAATTACTTGCAAAAGATGGGTTTTATGCGACATTATATAATTCACAATTTGATGAAGAGGAAGAATAAGAATATAAAGTCTAGATTTTTCTAGGCTTTTATTTTTTGTGTGATTAGTTGAAATTATATTTTTTATAATTTATAATTGTATATATTTGCAAAGGAAAAGGGGGAAATATAATGGCGACGAGTATAGTTATTGTTTTACTGGTATTATTGGTTGGATATATAATCTATGTTTTTAATAAAATGATAAAAGCTAGTAATCTTAATTTGGAGGCGTTTAGTAATGTAGACGTTGCTTTGAAAAAAAGATATGATTTGATTCCTAATTTAGAAGAAGCGGTAAAAGGGTATGCTGGGCACGAGAAATATACATTGGAGAGATTGACGAATATGCGTACTAATTTGTCAGAGAAGATGACTATTGCTGATAGGGAAAGACAAGAAAATAAGTATTCAGTTGTAATTAGGGATGTTATTGCATGTGCTGAGAATTATCCAGAACTTAAAGCTGCTGAGAATTTCGGAAAGCTTCAAGATGCTCTTGTTAAGATTGAGGAAGAGATTGAACTTGCTAGAAGATATTATAATGGAACAACAAGAAATTATAATTCCTTTATTCAGAAATTTCCTAATAATATATTGGCTTCTATTTTAGGGTATAGTATGAGACAGTTTTTTGAGGTTGATTTGATGTCTAAGAAAAATGTTGAGCTTGATTTTGAGGATAGAAGAAAAAACAATAGACAAGGGGTTAAAGATGAAGAAAAAGATTAGTTTAATTGTTTCTCTAATATTGTTATTTTTGTTGAGTGCTACAAGTTATGCTGCGCCTATTTATGATGATGGCTATTATGATAATAAATATAGATATGGAAATGGTACATATGAGAAAGAGAATATTAGAGATTATTATGTTGAAATGCATGTTAATAAAGATGGTAGTATGGAAGTTACGGAAAATATAACTGTTTATGCTAAGGGAAAAGAGATACAACATGGTATTTATAGAGATTTTCCAACTGAGTATAATAATAAGAGGGTAACTCTTGATGTTCAGGAAGTTTTATGTGATGATGAGGATGTTAAATATGTTTTAGATGGTGTTGATAGGGGTATTAGAATAAAGATTGGTGATGCTAATACATACTTAGATGAAGGATTACATACATATTCCATAAAGTATAAAACTGAGAGACAACTAGCTTTTTATGATGATTATGATGAATTGTATTGGAATGTAATTGGTTCTGGGTGGAATTTTGAAATAGAACAATGTCATGCGAAAATATATTTTCCAGAGGATACTAAATTTTTGGAAGATAAATTAAAAACGTATACAGGTAGTTTTGGCTCAAAAGAAAATATAGTTCAAGTTGATTATTATATTTGGGATTTTGAAAATTGTGTAGAATTTAATATATACGAGAAACTTGGAATACAAGAGGCTTTTACTGTTTCTGTATGTTTTGAAAAGGGTGCAATAGATGAACCTACATTAGAAATGAAAGTGAGATGGTTTATTGAAGATAATTGTATTCCAATGACTATTTTTTCATTGTTAATAGTATTGATTATATGGCAATATTTTATTTGGAGAAAGCATGGTAAGGATCCAGAAGCGAAAGTTATTATTCCTAAATATTATCCACCAGAAGGACTTGAACCAGCAGATGTGAAATATATTGATAAAATGGGTAGTACAACAAATTTGTTAGAGGCTACAATATTAAATCTTGCGGTTAAGGGCTTTTTAAAGTTTTCTCAAAAAGATAAGAAATCAAATATGGTTATTGAAAAGACATCAAAAGAAAATGCTGAAAATGAACTTAGTGAGAATGAATTTGCGGTTTATAGTAAATTAAAGGATAAAGAGACTCTAAAATATTCAAGTAGCTTACGAAATAAAATAGTATCACTTCAACAACGTTTTTCTAGTGATTTGAGTAAAAAATATGATGGGAAGTTGTTTATTAGAAATGATAAATATAAGGTTATTTCTGTTGTATTGTCTATTGTAATGATTGTTATTTCAGCAATTATTGGTGGACTGATAAACTTATATGCTACAGAACAATGTTTTATTTGTATGTTTATTTCTGTGTTTTTGTCAGTATTTATCATATTAATTTTAGAGGCTTTTAAATCTATAAGAAAATCTAGTAAAAAATCTAGTTTATTGGGCAAGATACTTATGTTTATGTTTTTTGCAATATTTTTTGGATATATGCTTGTGGGAATGACAGTTGCAGTTGTATCAACATTATTAAATAATGTGTTTGCGACATGTGCATTCTTGGCTATAATTATAGATAATTATTTGTTTTTCCAATTAGTTAAAAGATATACTGAGGAAGGGCAAGTTGTAAAAGAGGATATTGAAGGATTTAAAATGTTTATAAATACGGCTAAAGATGATGATTTTGCTGATAAAACGCCTGAGATGTTTGATAAGTATTTTCCATATGCATATGTTTTGGGATTACAAAATAAATGGGCTGAGAAATTTGAGAGTGTACTTAATGATGCTGGATATTCTCCAAGTTGGTGTAATGATACTATGATGGATCATGGAGTATTCAATGTGATTATATTTACAAATTCATTTTCTTCATCTTTTTCATCAGGGATGTCATCTGCGTCAACTGCTCCTTCTTCTTCTGGAGGAAGTGGCGGTGGAGGTGGATTCTCTGGCGGTGGCGGAGGAGGCCGGTGGCCGGAGGTGGCTGGTAATACCTATTATAGGAGTTATGCTTTGCATAGTATAACTCTTTTTTATATATGAAATTAGCACTCTACTATTGACACTGCTAAAATAGAGATGTATAATAATCTATGCAGAAAGAAATAATTACTATAAAGAATGTTGTATAAGACGTGTATCATATAGCAAAATAAAAGAACGTAGCGCACCTGGTATGGTGCGTTACGCTCTGAATTGGAATCTGATTATATCATGGAAAGTTCCAAGATGATGATTCCGATTACTGCAAAGATGCAATAGGGATAGCTGATGTAGTGCCGCTTGGCGATGAAGTCGAGGACTTTCTGCCCCTTCTTGAAAAACGACATTACGAATAATATCGGCAGAAGAGCGAGGCAGAAGTAGCAGATGGCTACAAGGATTTGTGCGATTTGTGCGATTGACATTTTTGGGCTACTCCCTTCAATAAAAGATAGTTATATTATACATTGTAAATATTTTTATGTAAAGTGGGTGATTTTATGAATATGCAAAAATTGACGCAAAAGTCTATTGAGGTAATTCAAAAGGCTCAGAGCATTGCGGCTGAAAATCAAAATCAGCAAATTGAGCAAGTACATGTGCTTGAGGCTTTGCTTGTTGTGCAGGATAGTTTAATTAAGCAGATTTTGAAGAAGATGGGTGTTAGTGAGAATTTTGAAAGTAGTGTAAAGTCTGAGGTGTTAAAGCTGCCTAAAGTGATGGGGTCTAGAGAGATTGATAAAGTATATGTTTCACAGGATACTGATAGTGTTTTTGCTGATAGTGAGAAGGTTGCTCAGGAGATGAAGGATGAATATGTTTCTGTTGAGCATTTGATGATTGCTTTATTTAATAAAGGAAATAACAAGATAAAGGAACTTTTTAAAGTTTTTAATATTAATAAAAATGTTTTTATGAAGGTTTTGGCAGAAGTTAGAGGAGGTGCTAGAGTGACGACTGATAATCCAGAAGGTACTTATAATGTTTTAGAAAAGTATGGTACTGATTTAGTGGAGATGGCAAAGAAACAGAAGCTTGATCCTGTTATTGGTAGGGATGATGAAATAAGAAATGTTATTAGAATTTTATCAAGAAAAACAAAGAATAATCCATGTTTGATTGGTGAGCCAGGTGTTGGTAAGACTGCTATTGCAGAGGGACTGGCACTTCGTATTGTTAGAGGGGATGTTCCTGAAGTTCTTAAAAATTGTACAATTTTTTCATTAGATATGGGTGCTTTGGTTGCTGGTGCTAAGTATAGAGGTGAGTTTGAAGAGAGACTTAAAGCGGTTTTAGAGGAAGTTAAGAAAAGTGATGGTCGTATTATTTTATTTATAGATGAGCTTCATACTATTGTTGGTGCTGGAAAGACGGATGGAGCGATGGATGCCGGAAACTTGTTGAAACCAATGCTTGCAAGGGGAGAACTCCATTGTATTGGTGCTACTACACTTAATGAGTATAGAAAGTATATTGAAAAGGATCCTGCTTTGGAAAGACGTTTCCAACATGTTCTTGTAGATGAGCCAACAGTCGAGGATACGATTTCTATTTTAAGGGGATTGAAAGAGAGATATGAAGTTTATCATGGTGTTGAGATTAGCGATAATGCGATAATTGCTGCTGCAACCCTTTCTCATAGATATATTTCAGATAGATTTTTACCTGATAAAGCGATTGATTTAATTGATGAGGCTTGTTCTATGATTAAGACGGAAATGGAGTCTATGCCGATTGAATTAGATGAAATTTCTCATAAGATTACACAATATCAAATTGAGGAGACTGCTCTAAAAAAAGAGACTGATGAGATGTCTAAGAAAAGGTTAGATGAAATTAGAAAAGAAATTGCAGAAATGAGAGCTAAGTTTAATGAGATGAAGGCTAAGTGGGATAATGAAAAGGATGCGATTTTTAAGGTACAAAAGCTTCGTGAGGATTTGGAGAGAGTAAATAGTGAAATTGAGATGGCTGAGAGAAATTATGACCTTAATAAGGCTGCTGAACTAAAATATGGGAAGTTGCCTGAACTTCAAGCAAAACTTAAAGAGGAAGAGGCAATTGCTGCTAAATCAAAGGAATCTAGCTTACTTAGAACAAAGGTTACTGATGAAGAGATTACGAAGATTATTGCTAAATGGACGGGTATACCTGTTTCAAAATTGATGGAGAGTGAAAGAGAGAAAATTTTAAATTTGGGTAATATTCTTCATGAAAGAGTGATTGGCCAAGATGATGCTGTGACAAAGGTTACAGAGGCTATTATTCGTTCAAGAGCGGGTATACAGGATCCTAATAGACCAATTGGTTCATTTATGTTTTTGGGTCCAACGGGTGTTGGTAAGACAGAGCTTGCAAAGGCTTTGGCTGAGGCTTTGTTTGATGATGAGCATAATATGGTTAGAATTGATATGTCTGAATACATGGAGAAATATTCGGTATCTAGACTTATTGGTGCGCCTCCAGGATATGTTGGTTATGAGGAAGGTGGTCAACTTACAGAGGCTGTTAGGAGAAGACCTTATTCAGTTATTCTGTTCGATGAGATAGAGAAGGCCCATCCAGATGTGTTTAATGTATTGCTTCAGGTGCTTGATGATGGTAGAATTACTGATTCTCAGGGTAGAACAGTTGATTTTAAGAATACGATTATTATTCTTACTTCTAATTTGGGTTCTGAATATATTTTAGAGGGAATTGATAAGGATGGGGATATTTCTCTTGATGCTGAGGATAAAGTGAATATGCTTTTGAAACAGAGTTTTAGACCTGAATTTTTGAATCGTTTGAGTGAGATTATTTTGTATAAGCCTTTGAAGAAGGAACAAATTGAGAAAATATTGGATTTATTGATTGTTGATTTGAATAAAAGGCTTGATGATAGGCAGATTAAGATTGGATTAACTGATAGTGCTAAGGATTATTTGATTGAGAATGGTTATGATTCTGCTTATGGGGCTAGACCTCTTAAGAGGTTTGTACAAAAGAAACTTGATACTCTTATTGCTAGAAAGATTTTGGAGCAGGTTATTGTGCCAAATTCTGAGGTGAAAATTGATTTTGATGGAAATGAGTTGACAGTAAACTAAAAAATGCAGGAGCTAATCCTGCATTTTTCTAGTTTTGCAATAAGCAGCTAAATATAATTTGTTCTAAATCTGTTGTGTCGTATACTGATTTGACACAGGCGTTGAACATTTCTTCTGGGGTTGTGTTTTGTAAGTCGAGAGTGAAACCTGCTAACATAGCTATTTCACGTATAAATTCGCGAATTGTTCTCCCATTTCCTTCTCTGAATGGGTGAAGAACGTTTAATTCTGATAGATAGTAAGCTAATCTTTTGGATAGATTTTCTTTATCTAATCCTTGTAAAAAGTTTTCAGATTTTAATTCTTTTAGTAGTCTATCTAGTTCACTTTCTATGTATTCCCAGCTAGCAAAAGTGAAACTACCTTTATATATATTTTCTGTTCTGAATTTACCTGCAAAAGGGTATATGTCGCTAAATAAGAAGTCATGTAGATATGTAAAATGTCTTTTATCAAATGTATAGCGTATTTTGTTCTGTCTTAGTATGTATGATTTTACTAAAACAATTTGTTTTTCTATTTCAAATAATTTATTACTATCACGAATATTTAATTTATTCTTTAATACATTAGTTCCAGGATAGCAATACATTGAATTTTTTACATTATTTTCCATTTAATTAAATTCCTTTTTTGATAATATCTATTATTTCACTTTCTGATATTTCTTGATTTGAATATCTTTTTAACATTTCTATATCTGAAGCTGTTATGTTTATGTTTTCTATGGCAAAGTCTTGTTTTAGATTGGCAATATCAAAATTGAATTTTTCTTCTTTTGACATATTAAACATTATTTTTCTCCTTTATATTAACGTTCTTTTTCTTTTGCTCACCTTTTTTATTATACCATAAAAACCTCAAAAATACTAGTTTTTTAGCAAATTTGCTTAAAATAATTTGTATGAAAAGGTATAAGAATTCTGCTAAAATTTATAAAAGACTTGAAAACTTGATTTATTATATGTATTATCTAAATGTATGTTATTTTTTGAGGAGGGAGTTATGAATTTCCAGAGAAAAAAGAAGATATTTGTAATTGTTTTACTTATTTTGTTTATGTTAGGTATGAGTGTGATACAGGTTTTTGCTGCAACAAAATCAGAGCTTGAACAACAAAAAAAAGCAAATGAAAAACAGATAAATGATACAAAGACTCAGCAACAGAATATTTTGAAAGAGATGTCAGGTATTCAAAAAGAGGTTGAAGCTTTGAATATGCAGATTTCTAGTTATGAAAATGAGATTGTTGATTTAGATAATAATATAGCTAGTATTGCTAATAATATTGAAGATAAGGAAAAGGAATTAGACAGAACTCAGAAAGAATTAGAGGAAAAACAGAAACTTTTTGAGAAAAAGCTTGTTGCGTCTTATAAAGCAGGTGATACAACTTATTTAGATTTTTTGCTTTCATCAGATGATTTAACAGATTTTTTGGCAAATTATTATTTAGTTGAAAAATTAGCTGAAGCTGATAATAAATTGATTGAAACTATTAAACAGACTAAAATTACTATTGAGGAAGCTAAAGTTTCTTTAGAGGAGAGTAAGAAACAATTAGAGGTGATTAGGGAAACTCAAGCAAATAAAAAGGCTATTTTAGATGTTGCTAAAAGAGAAAAGACAGATAAAATGGCTACATTGTCTGAGGAGGAAAGAGAACTTCAAAAAGCTATTGAGGAAATGCAGGCTGAGGATGCTAATATTAAGGCTGCTATAAAGAAATTAGAGGAAGAAGAGAAGAAAAATGGTGGGAAGAAACCTAGTGTTAATCCTGGTGGATATATTTGGCCACTTCCATCAG
This sequence comes from uncultured Clostridium sp., assembly GCA_948465565.1. Classification (GTDB taxonomy): domain Bacteria; phylum Bacillota; class Clostridia; order TANB77; family CAG-508; genus UMGS1994. The sequence goes on along the minus strand of CAOJXR010000001.1, from coordinate 354,714 downwards.
CTTATTGTACAATAACAACAGGTATGTATTATTCAAAAGATGGGATTTTTCATGGAGCATATCATGGAGCTGTTGATTTTGGATCTGGAGGTATTTATGGTCAACCAGTGTATGCAGTAAAAGATGGAACAGTTTTAACTGCCGAAAATAAGACTACTAGTTATGGTACTCATGTAATAATAGATCATCATGATGGAACTTGCACAATTTATGGACACGGAATAAGGGGTTCTTTAACCGTTTCTCAAGGACAGACTGTTAAGCAAGGACAGACAATAATGAAGGTAGGAAATACTGGAAATTCATTCGGTGCTCACTTACATTTCGAAGTTAGAGTTGCACCATACGAATGGGGCAATAGGGTTGATCCTAGAAATTATTTGCCATAAAATTTAAAATAAGTAAAAAAGAAAGGAAGAGAAGAAATGAGAAATGTTTTTCAAAATAAAAAGGTACTTATTTCAATTATAGTAGCAGTAGTTGTTATAGTAGTTGCTATTGTCCTTTTTGTTGTATTGGGTAAGAATGGAGATAATAAGAAGTCAGATGGAAATTCAACTATTAAGTTTAGTGATGAGAAGAAGGAAAATAATAAAACTTTAGCAGGAAATAATACTAATACTTCTTCAGATAAAACAGAAAACAAAACAAATAATAATACTACAGATAAGGTTTCTGTAGGTTCAGATGTAGAAGATTTCCATAAAAAAGCTGCTGAACAATTTGTAGAAGCTTTTATGAATGAAGATGCTATGAATGAATTTTTAGAGAATTATATTGATATGAAGGCATATATTGCTTATGAGAAGGTAAATGGTGAGGATAGTAGATTTATAGATGAGTATAATTCTTTACCAGATGATGATCCTGCTATTGAAGAAGCTAAGGAAGCTTGCTTAGCAGTTCCATCTTCTTATAATATGATGCTTACATTTATAGATAGTGCAATGCAAATGGCTAAACAATATAGTGAAATGAGTAACCAAACTGGTGAGTCTACAGATAATACTATTGATTATGATAGCTTTACTGATGAAGATAAAAAACTTGTTTTGAAGGCTATAAAGAATCCAGAGAAATCCGAAGATGATGAGAATATAACAAAGATTAGAATTACTTGTTCATGGATGCAAGAAGATGTTGATTTAGATATGGTATTTTATGGAGATGTTGTTATATTTATTTGTGATGAAGAAGGAACTTCTATAACAGAAAGCGGCTTAAATCAAGGTTCTGGAATGTCAGGACTAGATGAGGAAAATTAAAATGACAGATTTATTAATTAAATTATGTATACGAAATAAAGAAGATGTGAATAATGAAGAAGTACGTGAAAAATATGGACTTCTTTCAAGTATTACAGGAATTATAGTAAATATATTACTTTCTGCATTTAAGATTGTTATAGGAATTTTAGCAAATTCAATGTCTATAATTTCTGATGGTCTTAATAATGTTACAGATGCTGGTTCATCTGTTATTACAATGATTGGTTTTAAAATATCTGGTAAAGAGGTTGATAATGACCATCCATGGGGACATGGGAGAATGGAATATATTACTGCGTTTATTGTTGATATTTTGATTATTTTAGTTGGTGTAGAGTTATTTAAGAGTTCTATTGAAAAAATAATACATCCAGAATTACCAGCTGTTAGTAATATTACTATTATACTTTTGATAGTTGCAGTATTGGTTAAATTATGGCTTTTTGTTTTTTATAGAAAAATTGCTAAATTGATAAATTCTTCAGCTATTAAAGCTAATTCTTATGATAGTATTTCTGATTCTGTTTCTACATTAGTAGTTCTTGGTGCTACGATTGTTGCTAGATTTTCAGGAGTTTCAATAGATGGTTTTGCAAGTTTATTTGTTTCTGCATTTATTTTATTTACTGGATTTAAAGCACTTAAAGAGATTGTTGATATATTGCTTGGTGGAAAGCCAGATGAAGAGTTTATTAATGCTATTATAGAGTTTACAAAAGGATATCCTATGATTTCTGGAATTCATGATATTATGGTTCATGATTATGGTCCAGGAAGAAAAATTGTTTCTTTCCATGTTGAAGTGCCAGATAATTGTGATATTTGTAAGGCTCATGATGTTATTGATGGCTTGGAACAAGATTTGTATAAGGAATTTAAGTGTATTACTACAATTCACATGGATCCAATTGTTGTTAATGATGAAAAAGTTAATAATATGAGAAAAACTGTTGAGAAGTTAGTTTCTGATATTGATGAACAATATTCAATTCATGATTTTAGGATGACTGATGGTGGATCTAGAGTTAATTTGATTTTTGATTTGGTTGTTCCTAGAGATGGAAATATTGATAAAGCAGCTTTAGAAAATGAAATTAAAAGAAGGATTCATGAAATTGATTCTAGATATTATGCGGTTGTAAAAGTAGAGTTTTCATTTGTGTAGAATTATGGCATGCTTTACTGATTTTATGGTTTCATATAGACTTATGCTTATATGAGTAAGATTAGATATTGCCAAAATTATGTAAACGTGATATAATACTTCTTGCTTTGATTTAACAATACATTTTAATAGTTCATATTGAATTCATATTTTAGAAATAAAATGTTTGAAATTAAAAAGAGGAAGTAAAAATGAAGAAAAAAATGAAAAAGAATTTAAGACTGGTTTTTAGGTTATTTTGGATTTTTATAATAGGAAGTATAGTTGGTTTTATTTACGAAAATATATTGGTATTGTTTCAGAAGGGACATTTTGAACTAAGGCAAGGGCTTTTATATGGACCACTTATACCTGTTTATGGTGCTGGTGCTGTGATATATGAACTTATTGTTCCGAAAATGGAGAGTTCTTTAGAAGTTTTTCTTAAGTCTATGTTCTTAGGTGGGGTTACTGAATATATTTGTTCTTATTTACAAGAGGTGTTATTTGGCACGATTTCTTGGGATTATCATTGGGTAACAATTAATTTTAATGGTCGTACGAGTTTGTTGCATATGTTTTATTGGGGGATGGCTGGTGTAGCTTTTTATCATATCGTTCATCCATGGTTTGATAAAATAATTACTGGTGAAATAACTCAAAGAGCAATAACTATTACGTCTATTTTGGCTGTTTTTATTGTGTGTGATGTTTTTATTTCTTGGTCTGCATCATTTAGACAAAAAGAGAGGGTTCTTGAGATGCCTGCTAAGACATCATGGGATTGTTTTTTGGATACGTATTATCCTGATGAGAGAATTGATAGGATTTATACAAATAAGATTGTTACAATAGATAGGTGTATGTAAAATTTTGTCGAACGAAAAATAAGAAATATATTGATTTTTGAACTATATTAAAGTATAATGTATATACTAATGGTGGATGTTAAAATCCGCTTTAGTAAAAATGTGAACCGCAACCCTGCTTGCGAGATATAAATGTGTAGGTGAAAAAATGTGAACCGCAACCCTGCTTGCGAGATATAAATGTGCAGGTGAAAAAATGTTTAACTGTATAAAAATGGGGGCTATTTTTATAGTCTCCATTTTTGTGCAATAAAAGAGGTGTAGTAATGGTAATTGAAGACGGAAAATTTTATTTTATAAAGGATGATTTTTTTGATTTATTTAAAGATTATAAATTAATGGAAAATAAAGAAGGAGGTACTAGAAGACCTTGTTATTTTTGCTTTAGAGATAGGAAAGATAAAGAAATTATATGGTTTGTTCCAATTTCGACTAAGTATGATAAATACAAGAAGATATATGAAGAGAAGAAAATTAAGAATGGTAATAGACTAGTATATAATTTTGTTTTTGGAAATGTGCTTGGAAAAGACTCAGTGTTTTTGATACAAAATATGTTTCCAACAGTTGAAAAGTATGTAAAAGAGAAGTATGTAAATTCGGATATAGATGTAGAGGTATCTTCAGATGTAAGTGAGAGAATTATTAGAATAGCTTATAGAGTATTAAGACTTGCTCAAGAGGGAATACATATTCCGTTTTACAATGTAATTGAAATGAAAGACTTTTTATTAGGATTGAATAAGTGATTTTGGTTCTATTTTATTTTCATGAATTTTGTGATGGTATCTTTACTTTGTAAATAAAATGAAATATATCTAATATTGTTATAAAATTCCGTTGATGATATAATTTTTATGATATTTGGAGGGTTTTATGAGAAAGAATCGAAAAAAACAAAATCAAAGAAATAAAATGATGATTATTATTGCTTTATTGGTCATTCTTACTTTTACTCTTTTGATTACTCAAATTATTAAATTGGTAAAAAGTACTTCGAATATAAAAAATGGAGAGGTTATTTCTAATGTTGTATCTGATGAAAAACAAAGGGAACTAGATAAAGAAGAACTTAAATTTGATACTTTTGTTGATAAAGTTTATGCAGAAAAAGAAATTGAGGGTTTGAGTATAACAGAGCTTGAGAGGTTGTTAAAATTAGATGGAGTTAAGATTAAAAATATAGATTGCAAGCGTATTGCAGGAAGTGCGAAAGATGTTAATGAGGCGAAAAAGATAGCAGGAGATGTTTATGCTACTCAAAATCAGTTTGTTCTTGGAGCTAATATAATTGAAGATGATGATATTTTTTATGTTGTAAATGTTAGATGGAGATATGTTAGTGAAAATGTAAATAACATTTATGAACAAAAAGTGTTGGTGTTTAAAAAGTTTTATTTTGATATTGAAAATCAGATACTTAATTTGGATGAGGCAGATAAAATTAAATTGGTTTTAGATTTAGATAATTATGTTAGAAATAAAAATAATAGTGATAAGAAATTGGTTCAATCTTTTATGCATAAAGAAGGAAAAATATGTGAATATGTATTGTATTATATAGATGCAAATTATAGCATAGATGGTCAGAGAGATAGAATAGATTTGGTTAAGGAAATAATTACTATAAATCCTGAGACAGGTAAGATTGAACAAAGGGAAGATATTATAGTAGAATAGTTCGATATTTAGGAGATATGAAGTTTTAAATATAGATTAGATATTGAGTTTGCTTTTGTAATTGAAACATGTTATAATGGCAATATTCTTTGTTGAAAGGGAGGGACTAACATGACAGCCATGGTTTTTGGTGTCGCTGGAATTCTGTTTGTGCTGGTCTTTGCTGGGCTTGCTTTGCATGCATGCTTTACTGGAAGACCTAATGCGCTGACACGGCTTGCAGAGCGACTTTGCGACAGCGCAGCTGAGAATCCTGCTAGGTACATTGTCATCCTTGGGATGATTGTGTGCGGGATTTTCTATTGCAAGAGTATGTTGGGATAACTTCAAGTGTGCGGAGCGCTCCAGACTGGGGCGCTTCGCTATAATAAATTTATTGTTATAAGAGGAAGATGGATATGTACGAAGAATTTGGAATTAGCAACAAGATAATAGAGGTTGCAAGAGATGTTGAAAAAGAGTTAGAACCAATTTTTGATGAGTATGAAAATAATTGTATGATGGCGAGTGCAAAGGTGCTTAAGGCCTTTCAAGATAATAAAGTTTCTACTACTGATTTTAACGAGATTACAGGATATGGGTATTATGATGGAGGAAGAGAGAAATTAGAGAAGATTTATGCTCAAATTTTTGGGGCGGAAGATGCTTTAGTTAGACCTCAAATTATGTCTGGTACACATGCTTTGACTTTAACTTTATTTGGATTACTTAAGTATGGAGATACTATGATAAGTATTTCTGGTGAGCCTTATGATACTTTGAGAAGTGTTATTGGTCTTTCAGGAGACAGTGAAAATTCATTGATTAAACATGGTATTAAGTATGAACAAATTGAGCTTGTTAATGATGATTTTGATTATGAAAAGATTGCAGAGAGAGTTAAAAAGGGGAATATTAAACTTATCGAAATACAACGTTCAAGAGGATATTCACAAAGAAAAAGTTTAAATATAGATAAGATTGAGAAAGTTATTTCTATTATTAAGAAAATTAATCCTGAGATTATTATTATGGTTGATAATTGTTATGGGGAGTTTGTTGAAGATAGAGAACCTACACAAGTGGGGGCTGATATATTTGTAAGTTCTTTGATGAAAAATCTTGGGGCTGGAATTGCTACAAGTGGAGGCTATGTGGTTGGTAGAAAAGATTTGGTTTATCAAGTTGCAGAAAGACTTACTGCACCTTGTGTTGGAAAAGACTTAGGTGCTAATTTTAATCAATTACTTTCATATTACAAAGGCATTTTTATGGCACCTTCTGTTGTAAAATCTGTTTTGAAAACAATGACTTTCGCAAGCAGAATGCTTGAGAAATTTGGATTTGATGGTGTTAGTCCAAGGTATGATGAGAAAAGGGCTGATATAATTCAGACTATAGAACTAAAGACTGAGGAAAAATTGGTTAAGTTTTGTCAAGGTGTTCAAAAAGGTTCTCCTATTGAGGCGTATGTTGTGCCTGTAGCAGATGATATGCCAGGATATCCTCATAAAGAGATTATGGCTGGTGGAAGTTTTACGCCTGGTGCGACAATTGAACTTAGTTGTGATGGACCTATCTGTGAGCCATATACTGCTTATATGCAAGGTGGTTTGACATATGAATATGGGAAACTAGGAATAATGATGGCTATAGAAAGTATGTTAGGAAACTGAATTTAAATAATTGAAAAGAGGCGAGTTCAATATGAATTCGTCTCTTTAATATTGTTTGTAATATTAATTAGTGTACATCGTTATCTTGTGCTAGGTTTGAATAAAAGCATTTTTGTGCAAGTTTTTCTTGAACACCATTTAGTGCTTCACCAAATCTTTGGAAGTGAACTACTTCACGTTCTCTTAAGAACCTTAATGGGTCTATAACGTCTGGGTCATCTGCACATAAGTCTATTAATTTTTCGTAAGTTGCTCTTGCTTTTTGCTCAGCTGCTAGGTCTTCTTGTAAGTTTGCAACTGGGTCACCTTTACATGCAATATATGCTGCTGTGAAAGGAACGCCTGCTGCTGACTGAGGATATACATCAACGCCATGGTCTGTATAATAAGCACCTAGTCCAGCTTTTTCTAATTCTTCAACTGGTACGCCATCAGTTAATTGATGAACTATACTTCCAATCATTTCCAAGTGCGCAAGTTCTTCTGTTCCTATATCGTTAAGGATTGCTTTTGACTTTTGGTCTGGCATGCCAAATCTTTGAGAAAGATATCTTAAAGATGCTGCTAGCTCTCCATCGGGTCCACCGTATTGTGAAATGATAAATTTTGCAAGACGTGGGTTACAATTTTTTATTCTTACAGGGTATTCTAATTTCTTTTGATATAACCACATTAAAAACTACCTCCTTTTTCCCATGGCCATGGGTCTTCTAGCCAGCGCCACATATTACATGGAAATTCTATTGTAAGTGGGCCATATATTTTTTGATAGTTATCTGTTAATGACCTTAATTTTCTAGCATTTTCGTTATATAAACATAATGCTCGTTTGTCTTCTGGATTTATATCTAAATATAAACCTAATTCTATAACAGAGAAGTTATATGCACGAATTTGGTCTAACATTTCGCCTCTTTCATTATTTGGACAATTTTCTTCTATCATGAATTACAGCCTCCTCCTATTGTATTTGAATTTTTTAGATAATTGATAACTTCCATTGATTGGTTTGGGCAATATGGACTTACTAATTCAGGGAAGATTGTTCCCATTTTAAGTCCTATTTCTGGGGTATATACTTGGTTCATTTTTTGATGTGGTACATAAGAATGTCCATACATCCAATTTTCTGGAAATACAGAATCATTTCCAAACCCGCATGAACAAGGGCAACCATTATTGTTTGAATAATCAGGCATTATATTGCAAGAAGTTTCATATATATTGCAGTTATCGTTTTCTGGATAGTAATTATTAGAACAACAATTACAATTTCTAAACATAATTATTCCTCCTTTTGTTTGATACTATAATGTATGTTTTTTAATTAGGAAATGTGATGAAAAATGTCTGAATTTGACATTTTATTTAAATGATATAAAAATGAAATTGAAATAATTTTTCTATATGATATAATATATGCATATTTTTATGAGAGGTATTTTATGGATCAAATTAGAGGAAATAGGTTGGCGAATGCTTTGTATGATAATTATGAGAAAATATTAGAAGAACGTGGAGAAGTATATGCTATTGTACAAAATAGTTTTGCGTTAGATAAATATTTAACTGGTAATGGGTCAAATGGTTTTACTCGAGAAAATGATGTAAGAATAACTGTGGAAGGTTTTGATAGAGAAGAACTTGCTGAATTTTATGCAAGTACTTTGTATGACAGAGCTACAATGGATGTTGCTAAGACTGATTTTGAAAGAGAAATTTTTTATAAAATTGGTATGCAGGAAATGTTTGGAGCTACAAGGGAGGATATAATAAAAAATATTGTTGATTGTATGTTAGGTAAAACTAAAGAGGCTTATGGAGTTAACTCTAGATTAATGATGGATTTTATATCTAAGGTATATGAGCAGTATGTCTTTCCGAAGATTGCAAAAGAGAGAGAGGAATTAGCTGAAAGTGTTGAAAAGGGTGTTGATCCTAGATTTAAAGTAAAAGATGTTAATGTAAATGTTCCTGCCATAAATTATTGTAGACAAGAGGTACTTTGTGGTACTCAAATTTCAATTCAAAATGATACTAAGCTTAGAGATCCTTCAAGAAGACCTAGAAGAGAGTATAATGTTGATGATGTGATGATGGCTGTTACTGATATTGGCAATAAGCGTAGTGAGCAACAGGATGCTGTTTCTATTTTGTATCATCCAAGTAGTAAGGCATATAAAATGCTTGTTGTTGCTGATGGTATGGGTGGAAGAGAGCATGGAGAGAGGGCTAGTCAAGAGATTGTTAGACAAATGACGATTTGGTTTGAGAGCTTAGACCCAGAATATTTAAAAGCTGATAAGGAAGAAGAACTTGCACATATGTGGGATAAGAAATTGCTTGAAATAAATCAAGGTATAATTGAGGATTATCCTGGTTCTGGTTCTACTTTTGTTGGTGCTATTGTTGGCGAAAAGTCTACAATACTTGCTTCTGTGGGGGATTCGAGAGCGTATGCTGTAGGAAAAGATGATAAACTCTACCAATTAACAAGTGATGATAATAATGAGTTTAAAAAATGGGAAAAAGAATGGGAAGATAGAGGAGAAAATACTAAGTGGGTTGCAGGAGATGATTCTTTTTTGGAGCGTTTTAAAGATTACTTAAGGTTCCATGGAAGATCAAATCAAATTACGGCAGCTATGGGTGTTGATAGCATGCCAAAACCGAAAATTAATTTTTTAAGAGCTTTAAATGATGCTTATAAAACGCTTATGCTATTTAGTGATGGAGTTACAGATTGCTTATCTGATAAACAATTGCTTTCCATAACAAAAAATACAGATCCTAAAGATTTGGCGTCTGCAATTGTAAATAAAGCATTAGAGACAGAGTCTGTATTACCAGAAAATTCAGGACTAATTGATAATCCAGATTATGTGACTCGAATTCCAGCAGGAAAAGATAATACAACTGCTGCGGTATATCATAATACTGATGAGGAGGAAAGATAGAAATGAAAAAAGTAGTGAAAATAATTGACCAAGATAATAGAGAGGAAAAATATGAGGTTCTTTGTACATTTGAGTCTGGAATGACAAATAAGAATTATGTTATTTATTCTGGATATCATGAGGATAAGGATGGAACATTGTTAATTCAGGCTGGGTCATATGTTGAAAAAGATGGACATTATGATGTTGATACTGATTTGACTCATGAAGAATATGAGATGATTTCTGATGTTATGAAAAACTTAATAAATAATGCTGGGAAAAATCAATAGTAGTTAATTTGTGAACTTGGGTAAATTGCATTTACCTGAGTTTTTTTATGTAAAAAGTATTTCAAAAAAAGTAAAAATAATATATAATATAACGCAAAGTGTAATTTTAGGAGAAAGAAATGAGAAAAAAATGGAAGTATAGGGATATTGATGAGGAAAGGGTTAGTAGAATTGTAGATAAATTTAAGGTCTCAGAACTTTTGGCTACGGTTCTTGTTAATAGGGGAATTGTTGATGATAATGAGATTAAGGTGTTTTTAGAGCCTACTAGAAATGATTTTCATGATCCATATTTGATGCCTGATATGAAAATAGCTGTTGATAGAATTGTTTCAGCTATTGAGAAACAGGAGAAGGTTATTATTTATGGGGATTATGATGTTGATGGTATTACTAGTATAACGGTGCTTAAGAAGTTTTTGAAGGATTGTGGATTAGAGGTTCGGATATTATATTCCTAATAGATTGAATGAAGGTTATGGATTAAATAAGAATGCGATTGATAAGATTAAGGCTGAGAATTATAGTTTGATTATTACTGTTGATTGTGGTATTTCTGCAATTGAAGAAATTGAGTATGCTAATTCATTAGGATTAGAGACTATTGTAACAGATCATCATGAGCCAATGGAAATTTTACCTGCTGCACTTGCTGTTGTTGATTTGAAAAGAAAAGATACTGTTTATCCTTTTAAGAGCTTGGCTGGTTGCGGTGTTGTTTTTAAGCTTACGCAGGCTATTGCTATTAGGCTTAATATGGAGGAAAAGGAATTTTTAAAGTATTTGGATATTGTGTGTGTTGGTACAATTTCTGATATAGTTCCATTGGTTGATGAAAATCGTGTTATTGCAAAACTTGGACTTAAACTTGCTTGTGTTACAAGAAATCCAGGACTTAGAGCTTTGCTTGCTGCTTCTGGATATAAAGATGTAAATTCTAATGCTGTTTCTTTTGGAATTGCGCCTAGAATAAATGCTTGTGGCAGAATGGGACATGAGGAAGAAGCTTTGAAATTGTTTTTAACAGAAAATATTGTTGATGCTGGTGATATAACAGAAAAGCTTAATCAGTATAATAGGACAAGACAAGAGATTGAGAAAAATATTTTTGATGAAGCTATGGCGATGATTGAGAAAGATGAAAGAGATAGTGATGCTATAGTTTTGGGGGCAGATAGTTGGCATCATGGTGTTATTGGGATTGTTGCTTCTAAAATTACGGAGATGTATTTTAAGCCTTCTGTTCTTATTTGCTTTGAGGGAGAAGAAGGTAAAGGTTCTGGAAGAAGTATTCCTGGTTTTGATTTACATGAGGCGCTTGTTAAACTTTCTGATAATTTAGAGAAATATGGTGGTCATGAGATGGCTGTAGGTCTTAGTTTAAAAAGAGATAGATTTGATGATTTTAAAAAGAACTTTGAGGAGTATGTAAAACAAAAGGATATTGGACAAATTGTTCCTGTTATTGAAGTTGATAAACAGGTTGATTTGAAACAAATTGATTGTGATACGATTAGACAACTTGATTTACTTGAGCCTTTTGGTGAGGCTAATAGAAAACCAATTTTTGTTTTTAAAAATTTAAAAATTGATTCTATTAGGTCATTGTCTGATGGAAAACATTTGAAAATGACTTTGAAAGATGAGAATACATTGGTTGATGCGATTGGATTTAATATTGGGCATCTTTCAAAAGAGTATATGATTGGAGATAAAATTGATATTGTAGGAACACTTGAGGTTAATTCTTTTAATGGTAGAGATTCTGTTCAAGTTAATATTAAAGATGTTATGAAATCTTTTTAGGGGGAGGGAGATATATGAAAGATGATACGTTAGAGAGAAATATTGATGATGTTATAAAAATGGCTAAGGAAAAGAATAAGCATGTTGATGTTAAGAAGATTACAAAAGCTTATAATTATGCTAAGTCTAAGCATCGGAGATCAGAAGAGAAAGTCTGGGGAACCTTATATAATCCATCCTTTACAAGTTGCGTATATTTTAGCTACTTTGGAGCTTGATACTGATACTATTTGTGCTGCTCTTTTACATGATGTTGTTGAAGATACAGAAACAACTCATGAGGATTTGATAAATGAGTTTGGTGAGTCTGTTGCTGAGATGGTTGATGGTGTTACTAAACTTGGAAAGTTACAATATACGACTAAGGAAGAGCAACAGGTTGAGGATTATAGAAAAATGTTTTTGGCTATGGGTAAGGATATAAGGGTTATTCTTATTAAACTTGCTGATAGACTTCATAATATGAGGACTCTTAAGTTTTTGACTAGAGATAGACAGATTGCAAATGCTAGAGAGACAATGGACTTATATGCTCCTCTTGCTAATCGTTTGGGTATTTATTCTTTGAAATGGGAGCTTGAGGATTTGTCTTTTAAGTATTTATATCCAGATGAGTATCATGAGATTGTTAAGGGGCTTGATAAAAAGAGAGATGAACGTTTGGCTTTTATTGATAATATTATGAATGACATTAGAGTGGAGCTTAAGAATGTTAGAATTACTGCTGAGGTTACTGGTAGGGCTAAACATATTTATAGTATTTATAGAAAGATGAAGAGGGATAATTCTACTTTAGACCAGATTTATGATTTGTTTGCTCTTAGAATTTTAGTTAATTCTGTAAGGGATTGTTATGCTGTTTTGGGTATTGTTCATGATTTATATAATCCAATGCCAGGTCGTTTTAAGGATTATATTTCTGTACCTAAGAAGAATATGTATCAGTCTATACATACTACTTTGATAGGTCCTAAGGGTACTCCTTTTGAGGTTCAGATTAGAACTTGGGAGATGCATAGGATTGCTGAGTTTGGTATTGCTGCGCACTGGGCTTATAAAGAGCAAAGTAACAAGGGAAAGAAGAAGGCTGTTATTGTAAAAGAGGATAAGCTTGCTTGGCTTCGTGAGACTTTGGAATGGCAAAAGGATACGGAAAATCCAGAGGAGTTTATGAATACTCTTAAAAAGGAATTGTTTGAGGATGAGGTTCATGTTTTTACTCCTAAGGGTGATATTAAGGTTTTGCCGAAGGGTAGTACTCCTATTGATTTGGCGTATGCTATTCATCAAGAGGTTGGTCATAGAATGATTGGTGCGAAGATTAATAGCAAAATGATGCCTATTGTTACTAAACTTAAAAATGGTGATATTGTTGAGATTATTACTTCTGATTCTGCTAAAGGTCCTAGTAGGGATTGGTTAAAGTTTGTTAAGAGTAGTGGTGCTAAAACTAAGATACAACAATGGTTTAAAAAGGCTCAAAGAGAAGAGAATATCGAAAAAGGTAAGGATATTATTGAAAAAGATATTAAGAAACTTGGTATGAAGCATAGTGATTTGTTTAAACCTGAATGGGTTCAAATTGCTCTTGATAGGTATAAGTATAATTCTACTGATGATATGTATGCTAGTGTTGGTTTTGGTGCGATTTCAGCTACTAAGATTATTGCTAGATTGCTTGAGGAGTATAGGAAAGAGCATAAAGAGGAAGATTTAGAGAAGACGATTACTGAGCTTGTTAATAAGAAGACTTTGACAAAGCCTTCTAAGACGGGTGTTGTTGTTGAGGGAATTGATAATTGTTTGGTTAAGTTGTCTAAGTGTTGTAATCCTCTTCCTGGTGACCAGATTGTTGGATATATTACTAAGGGTAGAGGTGTATCAGTACATAGAACTGATTGTGTTAATGTTAAGGATTTGATTTCTGAGGAAAGTAGAATGATTGATGTGTATTGGGCTAGTGAGGCAAAGAGCTCATATAGTGTTGATATTTGTGTGTATGCTAATGATAGGCAAGGGTTGCTTTCTGATGTTATTAAGGAGATTACGGCTGCGAAGTTTAATATTTTGGGCGTTAATACTAAGACTACTAAGGAGAGAATTGCGATTATTGATGTTACTGTTGAACTTGAGAATATTGAGGCTTTGAATAGGGTTATACGTACGTTGATGAAGATTGATAGTGTGTATGATGTTAAGAGAAATAAGTAGGGAGAATAAAATGATACTAAAGACATTGAAATTAAGAATAGAACATTTGAATTTGGTTACAAATTGTTATGTTGTTATGGATGAGGAAACTAAAGAGGCTATGGTTATTGATCCTGGTGCTGAGTCACAGAAGATTATAGAAATGCTTGATATTTTGGATGCAAAGCTTAAATATATTTTTCTTACTCATTGTCATGCTGACCATATTGGTGCGATTAATGATGTTAAGCAAGCAAAGGGTGGAAAGATTTTAGTTAGTAGAGAAGATAGTCAAGGATTATATGATGAAACTATTAGTTTGACTTATTATGCGGAGACTCCTAATCCAGAGTTAGAAGCGGATTCAAGGGTTGATGATGATGATTTAATTCATTTGGGTAACTTGGAATTTAGAGTTATTGCTACACCTGGACATACTAAAGGCGGTTTATGCTTATATTGCCCATCTGAGGAAATGATTTTTACAGGTGATACGATTTTTTCTAGTACTTGGGGTAGAACTGATTTGCCTACAGGTAGTATAGAGGATATTATGGATTCGATTATTAATAAGATTCTTGTTTTGCCTAATAATACAATTATGTATCCAGGACATGGTAAGTCTACTTTGATTAAGGAAGAGAAACCAATTTATTTGGAACTTCGAAAAAAAGATTTTTAAAAGGAGGAATTATTATGATACAGAAACCTAAAGGTACAAAGGACATATTGCCAGATGAGAGTTATAAATGGCAACATATTGAGAATAATGTAAAAAGTTTATTAGAGTGTTATGGAATGAGAGAAATTAGAGTTCCTGTTTTTGAACATACTGAATTGTTTTCAAGAGGTGTTGGAGAGACCACTGATGTTGTTCAAAAGGAGATGTATACTTTTGAAGATAAGGGGGGAAGAAGTCTTACTTTAAGACCAGAGGGAACTGCTGGTGTTGTGAGAAGTTACATAGAAAATGGTATGGCGAGTCTTCCTTCACCTATTAAGTTATGGTATGAGATGCCTATGTATCGTTATGAGAATGTACAAAAGGGTAGATATAGGGAGTTTACTCAAATTGGTGCAGAGGTTATTGGTACTGATAGTTATTTGGCGGATGTAGAGGTTATTTTACTTGCTCGAAATATTTTTGAAAGATTGGAAATTCCTAATATTAAGTTAAATATTAATAGTATTGGTTGTCCAACTTGTAGGGCTAAGTATCAAGAGGCTTTGAGAGACTTTATTAGACCTAATTTGGATTCTTATTGTGATATTTGTAAGACTAGATTTGAGAAAAATCCAATGAGGATTTTGGATTGTAAAGAGGAAAAGTGTAAGAAGATGAATCAAGGTGCTCCTATAATTTTGGATTATTTGTGTGATGAGTGTAAGGAACATTTTGAAAGTGTGAAGTCTCTTTTAGAAAAGACTGGTGTTAAATATGAGATTGATCCTAATATTGTTAGAGGTTTGGATTATTATACTAGAACTGTTTTTGAGTTTGTTTCAGAAGATGATGGATTAACAGTTTTAGGTGGTGGAAGATATGATGGACTAATTAAAGAGGTTGGGGGACAAGATACTCCTGCTATTGGTTTTGCTATGGGTGTTGAGAGATTATTGCAAATTTTTGAAAAATATAATGCAGATAAATTTGAGAAAAATAATACACAGTTATATATTGCAACTGTTGGTGATAGGGCTGAGGTGTTTGCAACTAATTTGGTTACTGATTTGCGTTATGGTGACGTTATTGCTGAGATGGATATTTGTGGAAGAAGTCTTAAGGCTCAATTTAAGTATGCTGATAAAATTGGTGCAATGTATGTTATAACTATTGGGGATGATGAAGTTGAGACTAAAACAGCGAAGATAAAGAATATGAGAACAGGTGAAGAGAAGGAAGTTTCTTTGGATCCAGCAAGTATTATTACAGGTATGTTTATGTAAGTTATATTTACGAATATGTTTCATATACTAATATAGAGTATATGAGGTTGTAATGATAAATTTTAGAGTTTTTAGATTAGGTGATGTAGTAAAAAATCTAGTAAAAATTGTGATACTTATTATTAGTATTATTCTTTTTGCTAGATTTTTTAGTGGAATTAAAAAGATTAATTTTCAGGTTTTTATTGAGAATAGAAAACAGGAATTAAAGGGAAAGACTTTGATAGAATGTTTACAAGATAATTTGGATAAACCATATAAAAGGGATGAGCAGCAGAATTTAATTTCAAAGGAATTAAGTTTTATTAAGGCTGCCATTGGAACGAGTGTTACGACAGTTGCTAATAATGTTGATAATGGCGTTTCAAGTGGTGAGGATAGAGTAGTTTTAGATGATGTGCAGGAGGCACCGTATACTGAAGTTATACAGGAGCATAATAAAAAGGATGTTTTCAATTCTACATATTCGAATGTGCAAATTAAAAATGAGACGTCGGTTAGCTTGACACCTGAGATGCTTTCTCCAGAGGGGATTACGATTAGTAGAGAGAATGTTATTATTTTTCATACTCATACAAGTGAGAGTTATACTCCTACAGAGCAATATTCGTATGTGCCAAGTGGTAATTTTAGAACACAGGATATGAGATGTAGTGTTGCCCGGGGTTGGGGATGAGCTTACTAACAGACTCTTGAACAAGAATATTGGTGTTATTCATGAGACTACTGTACATGATCATCCTGTATATAATAATTCGTATACAAGGTCTATGCAGACTGTTCAAAATGTTTTGGCTAGTAATCCTGCTGATCTTGTTATTGATTTGCATAGAGATGCATTGGCTGATAGCTCATATGGGCCAAGCGTTATGATTGGGGATGAGAAGGCTGCTCAATTGATGTTTGTTATGGGAAGTAATGAGGGTGGTTTGGAACATCCTAATTGGCTTACAAATTTGAAAATAGCTATAAAAATTCAGGAGAAGGCTAATGAGATGTATCCCGGACTTTTTAAGCCACTTATGATTAGTAAGTATAGATATAATCAACATTTGGCAAAGGGATCTTGTATTATTGAGGTTGGTGCTACTGGAAATACTATGGAGGAATGTTTGGTGAGCATGAAGTATTTGGCTGAGGTATTGGATAGGGTATTGGAATAAAACTAATTTTATAAAAAGGGTTGAAGAAAAAAATTATTATAAATATAATAAAGAAAAAACAGAGGAGGAGCTATATGGTTAAATTTGATTATAAGAATTCAAGTATAAATGATAGGATGATTTATCAATATCAAAAGGAAGTTTTGAATAATCATCAAATACTTCATGAAAATCCAGATGATGAAAAAGAGTTTTTGGGTTGGATTAATTTGCCTGAGAATTATGATAAAAAAGAATTTGAGAGAATTAAAAAGGCGGCTGCTAAGATTCAATCTGATTCAGATGTTTTGATTGTTATTGGAATTGGTGGTTCTTATTTGGGTGCAAGAGCCGTTATTGAGGCTATAACAAATTGTTTTTATAATACACTTCCTGCTAAAAAGAGAAAATTGCCTTTGATTATATATGCTGGTAACAATTTGAGTCCAAATTATATGAATGATTTATTGGAGTTGATTGGAGAGAAAGATATTTCTATAAATGTTATTTCAAAATCTGGTACTACAACAGAGCCGGCGATTGCTTTTAGAGTTTTGAGAGAGGCTATTGAGAGTAAATACGGAATTGAAGAGGCTAAGAAAAGAATTTATGTTACAACTGATAAAGCTCGTGGAGCGTTGAAAACATTGGCTACAAAAGAAAATTATGAGACATTTGTTATTCCAGATAATGTTGGTGGTAGATTTTCAGTATTAACAGCTGTTGGGTTGCTTCCTATTGCTACAGCTGGTGTTGATATAGATAAGCTTATGGAAGGTGCTAGATATGCTAGAGAAAAATATATGGATTCTAGTGTTAAGTTTAATGACTGTTATAAATATGCTGTTGTTAGAAATTTACTTTACAATTCTGGTAAGAAAATTGAGGTTTTGGCAAATTATGAACCACAATTGCATTATTTTACAGAATGGTGGAAACAGTTATATGGCGAGAGTGAAGGAAAAGATGGTAAGGGAATTTTCCCAGCTGGTGTTGATTTGACAACGGATTTACATTCTATGGGGCAGTATATTCAAGATGGTGAGAGACATTTATTTGAGACAGTTTTGAGTGTTAATACTCCAAAGAGTGATATTGTTGTTAAAGAGGATGATGAGAACTTAGATGGTTTGAATTATTTGGCTGGAAAAGGATTAGATTATATAAATAAAAAGGCTATGGAGGGAACTGCTGAGGCTCATGTTAGTGGAAATGTTCCTAATTTGAGAATTACTATTGATAAGCTTGATGAAGAAAATTTGGGTCATTTGATTTATTTCTTTGAGAAAGCTTGCGCTATGTCTGGACTTATGCTTGGGGTTAATCCATTTAATCAACCTGGTGTTGAGGAATATAAGAAGAATATGTTTAGATTACTTGAGAAACCAGGATATGGGGATAAGAAATAAAAAAGTTTAAATGACGAATTTTGTCAGAAAATAGGGAGCGAATTTTCTTGAAGTTTATTTAAATGTGTGTTAGAATAAGTTTAGAAAGTTTACCGCTGACCAATATGCGGTATATAAGTGGTTGGGTCGAAAGTTTACCGCTGACCAATATGCGGTATATAAGTGGTTGGGTCGAAAGTATGGTCCTCATCCATATCGGATGAGGATGATTTTATTTCAGAAGGAAGTTTAATATATTGATATCAAGAGGTTTTTATATCATTAAGGATGTTTTTTTCGAAGAGGCAAATGATCCATATTTAAAAGGAAATAAGGAAGAGAATAGACCACATTATTATTGCTTTAAAGATGAGAAACTTAATTATTTTTGGATGATTCCATTAAGTAGCAAAGTAAAAAAATATAGAGAAATAATTGCAAATAAGCTAAAAAACGGAAAGCGTTGTGATGGGATTTATATAGCAAAACTGGATGATAGCAAAGAAAGTGTTTTTTTGTTACAAGATATGTTTCCAATAAAAGAAGAATATATAGAAAGAGAATATACGTTAAATGGAAATCACTTAATTTTAACAAGTGATAGAGTTGCTAAGGAGATTGAGAAAAAGGCGAGACGAGTAATTAAATTGCTAAGAAATGGGATTAAGCTATTTCCAACTCAACCGAATATTTTTAAAATAATTGAGAAATTGGAAGAAAAATAGATTGAATTTATTTTCTTTTTTACTTGTGTTTTTTATTCTCATGTGATATAGTTACAAAAGTTTCAAAGGAAACTGTAGAATTTATTTTGTTGATATTTACCTTCTTTTTAGATTGGTTAAGTACGAAAAGTAATTCGAATCAATTTTATAAGGAGGAACACATAATGGAAGATATTACACTTACATGTAAAGACTGTGGTGCTGAATTTGTTTTCACTGCTGGTGAACAACAATTTTATGCTGAAAAAGGTTTTACAAACCAACCAGTTAGATGTCCAGCTTGTAGAAAAGCTAGAAAACAAAGAAATAATGGAAATTATTAAAATGTAAAAGCAAGAACTATGAAGTTCTTGCTTATTTTCTTGACTTTTGTGAAATTAAAGTGTAGAATAATTAGGTAAACTGTGATGGGACAAAGTAAAAGAGAGGTTATTATAAGAGAGGATTAGCCAGAGGCTGAGAGCTAATCTTAATAAACATTTTTGAAAAACTACCCCGGAGTTTCTTCTTGAAAGAGAAGCGTGGATGTTGCGTTAAAACGGTTAAGAGATAAACATTAGGGTGGAACCGTAAGAAATAAACTTACCCCTATAGGTCATAGAGAATGATCTATAGGGATTTTTTGTATTTATATGTATGAAAAGTCCTTATAGAAAGCAAAAGGCCTTAAATAAATTTTGTTTAGCTTGTACTACAGGCGAAGGAGGATTTATATGTTTAAAATTAAACTCGGCGGAGGAAAAACGCAAGAAGTAGAAGAATCTATGTATTGGCATACGACTTCTCATATTATGGCACAGGCTGTTAAGAGATTGTTTCCAGAGGCTAAGGTGGCAATTGGACCTTCTATTGAAAAAGGATTTTACTATGATTTTGATGTAGAGAGACCTTTTACAGAAGATGATTTGGCTAGAATTGAAGAGGAAATGAAGAAAATTATTAAAGAAGAGTTGTCAATTGAAAGGTTTGAGCTTCCAAGAGAAGAAGCAATTAAGTTTATGGAGGAGAAAGAAGAACCATATAAGGTAGAACTAATTAAAGATTTACCAGATGGTGAAGTTATTTCTTTCTATAAACAAGGTGATTTTACAGACCTTTGTAGAGGTCCGCATTTACCAACTACTGGTTGTGTTAAAGCTGTAAAATTATTGTCATCTTCTGGTGCATACTGGAGAGGTGATGAACATAATAAAATGCTTCAAAGAATTTACGGTATTTCATTTCCTAAGGCTAGTGAACTTGAAGAATATTTAAATATGATTGAAGAAGCTAAAAAGAGAGACCATAGAAAACTTGGAAAAGAATTAGAATTATTTTTCTTTGATGAAACTGCTCCTGGTATGGCTTATTGGATGCCAAAAGGATTTAAAATGATGAATATTTTAATTGATTTTTGGAGAAAAGAGCACGAGAAGAGAAATTACATGGAGTTTTCCGGACCACAATTAAATAGTAGCGAATTATGGAAGATTTCAGGGCACTGGGATCATTATAAAGAAGATATGTTTGTTTTGACTGATTCTGATGGTAAAGAACAAGCTTTGAAACCAATGAATTGTCCTAATGCTATAAAGATTTTTGCTTCAAAATTACGTAGTTATAAAGATTTACCTATGCGTTTTAATGATATAGATGTTATTCATAGAAATGAAAAGTCTGGTCAGTTGAATGGATTGTTTAGAGTTAGAATGTTTAGACAAGATGATGCTCATAACTTTATTACTGAGGATCAAATTGGTTCTGAGATTAAAGATATTATTGAAATTGCTAAATATTTATATGGAATATTTGGATTAGATTTTGAATTAACTTTGTCTACAAGACCAGATGATTTTATGGGTGATATTGAGCTTTGGAATAGGGCAGAAGCTAATTTGAAGGATGTTTTGGATGAATTATGTGGAAAAGATAATTATAGAATTAATGAAGGAGATGGAGCTTTCTATGGTCCTAAGATTGATATTAAGATGAAGGACTGTTTAGGCAGAGAGTGGCAGATGGGAACTGTTCAAGTTGATTTCCAATTACCTTTAAGATTTAATTTGTTTTATATTGATTCAAATGGTGATAAAAAAACACCTATACTTATTCATAGAGCTTTATTTGGTTCTTTTGAAAGATTCATTGGTATTATTACTGAACATTTTGCTGGTGCTTTTCCTGTATGGCTTTCTCCTGTTCAAGTTGCAATTTTGCCTATTTCTGATAGCCAAAAAGAATATGCTTTGAAAGTTAAAGAAGAACTTGAGAATGTTGGAATTAGAGTAGAACTAGACGATAGACAAGAGAAAATTGGCTATAAGATTAGAGAGGCTCAACTTCAAAAAGTTCCTTATATGCTTATTTTAGGAGAAAAAGAAGTTGAGGCAAATGCTGTTGGTGTTAGAAAGAGAAAAGAAGGCGATATTGGACAAATGCCTTTGGATGATTTTATTGCTAAAATTAAGAGTGAGAATGATAATAAAGTAATCTAGAAGGATTTTGTGGTAATTAGACTATTGAGATAGAATAAATTTTGTGATATAGTACTTACAAATATGATGAGGAGGAAATTGTAGATTGGCTACAAAAGAAGATATAAAAGAAAAATTGAATGTTATTGGACTTGATTTAGATAATTTACCAGACTTTTTGGAAAATCCTAAGGCTGTTAATTTTAATTCGTCAAGATTAAATAGTGATAAGGAATTAAAAGTCTACAAGTTTGTTCAAATAAGAGAAATTGAAATTTATGTTACACCTACTCATAGAGATGATCCAATAAAAGATAAGTATAATAATGCAATTTCTTTGGGAGATTTTATTAGACAAAGTGAGGATGATTCAGAGAAATCGGCTGAGCTTATTAGAATGTTTTCAAGGGTTTCTGAACTTAATTTGAAGAGATTAGAAAATGAACAAAGAAAAATGAGTGTTAAATCTCCATTTTTGGTTAAATATAATAAGTGTCAATTGTGGCAAGTGTATTATTCTCAAGATACTGACAGATATTTTATGCTTGTTTCTTTGAAAGAGGATACTTTTGATGAGTTATTTTATTTGATTAAAAAGAGAATTGAGCTTGAGGCTTTAAATAAAGATGAGCAGATTTATGTTCCAATTTCATATATTAATTATAGTGAAGAATTTTTGACTGGTAAGCAGATAAATGATATTGAAAATTATTTGTGGGTATTTACTAAGAATTGGGCTATTACCTATGAGGTTTATGATGAGCAAAATAGGATGTCTATTCAAATAGTTGGAGAGACTCCTGTATATGATAAACTTAAGAGTATGTATAAGATTGTTCTTAAATCTGAGGAACAGGCTGATGAGTTTTATAAATTATTGAAGGCGCTTTTTATTCTTCAAACAGAGTTAAATAATAGATATAATTTTACAGTGCAGGTAAATAGCGATGATGGACTTGATTTTTATTATGAGGGTAAAAGAATAGTTTATTCTGATTTGCCTGAGTTTATAAAAGATAAGTATATGGCTACAGAAGCTGATATTAAACAGTTTAATCAAGAGGCTTTTGCTCTTGAAGATGAACTTAAATTGTTGAAACTTGATGTTAAGAAGAATGAGGCGGAATATTTCTTAAAACAAAAAGAAATTTCTACATATTTGGAGTGTAAAAAGACTTTTTTTGGGAAGGTTAAATATTTCTTTTCTAAGAAAAAGAATAAAAATGAGGCAAATTCTGAAGAAGAGGTTCCAAAAGAGAAAGAGAAGAAGGAACCTAAACCAATTCAAGGATATTCTGATGATAAGAAATTCCATACAATTGATGATTTGGTTACTATGCAAGCTTTGTATGAGAAGAGCGAAAGATATGTAAAGGACTTGATACAGGATATTAAGGCTCTTACTTTAAAGCTTGTAAATCTTAAGAAAAAGATTGAAAATGCGACTATTTATATAAAAGAGATTGATGAACATAAAAAGAGCTTGTTTGATTTCTGGAAGTTCGCTAATAAAGATGAAATATTGCAACTTGAGAATGGCGATGAGAGTGTTCAAGATGATGTTGTTAAAATTAAGAAGAAGTTTGATTATGACTATGATTTTGAAAACTTGGGGATAGATGCTGATAAGTTGCAAAGAACTAAATTTTCAAGACAGGAAATGGATAATGTTTTTGTTGCTAGTACAAATGTGTTGCCAATTATAAATATGTTTAAAGCTGGTGATATGGATAAGGATGTTATTGAGGAATCGCTTCGTTCATTAAAGAGTGAGTATTTTACTAACAATAGCACAGCTAAAACTGATTTTGATATTTTTGGTTCAATGAAAGCAGATTCAACGCAAGTTAGATATTTAAATAATAAGTCTCATAGAGAGTGTGAAAGGGATAAATTTAATATATTAAATATTAATAAAAAGATTGATATTTTTGATTTTACTGAGCAATTGCAATCTATATTGGGTTCTGTTAAAGAGGCTATGTGTAAAGTTACTTCAAGTTATGATATGCCGATTTATAAGATTGTTCCTATTAATGAGAAGTTGCATAAAACAGATTATAGTGTTTGGGATATTAATCCTGAAAGAGAACTTAGGGGATATGATAATAAATTTGAGTCTGCTGTGAAGTTGATTAAGTTGAATTTTAAGGAAGAGTTTCCATTAGTGTATTTTACAAATTCAATTTATTACGATAATATAAATGGTACATTGCCAGAAGGTATGGATGTTTCTTCAAAGGTATTGATTGATGCTGATAAGTTTGAATATGAGTTAGTTCAGAAAAATAAAGTTAATACTAATAGATATTTTAATATGCCTGATGGTTTGTACCCTAGAATGATAACTATTTATATTGAAGAGTATAATTTGAAAATTAAAGATAAAACGCAAGATAGTGAGGAAAATTTAGATAAATAGGTGAAAAATTGGAAAAGTTTTTTAATTGATTTTAAATTAAATGAAATTAGTTTTAAAAAAGGAAAATTGTATTTGATATAATTTTCCTTTTTTGCTATAATCTTGAATGGTGGTGCATTATTCTAGTTGCATTGCCTATTATGAGGGTGGGGCTAAAAATCCACACATGATTTATTAGATGACTTTTCCTGGTTGTTGCGCTAAATGCCAGTTTGGCGTGCTTCTGGGAAGAAAGAAATTCGGATAGAATATAATGGCATATATTTGTTTTCCGTTTTTCGCTATTCTTCACTGTAACCTTTTGAAGGATAATATCTAGTTTTTGTGTACATATAGGTGCATAGTAAATCTGTCTTGAGTGATAATCTTGGGATTAATCGCTATAAAAAAATATGAAATGTGGCCACATTTTGTGTTTTGGAGATTATGAAATCATTGTTGCAAAAAAGACTAATAATAGGGAACAATGTATTAAGGAAAACTTCTAGAATGTTTGCTTTAACTTAAGAAGCTTGGAAATTTAAGGATTAAGGTACGGATTTTAGTGGCGATCTAGCTTTCTTGTACTGTCAAGAATATTTCTTTTAAACGGAAACGGCTAAGTAGTAATGCTTAGTAGGAAATAGAGAAATTCTGCTAGACCTTATACCGTAAAATTTACTTAAATTTCTACCATCTTTAAAACGTTTATAATGGAATTTATTTTAGATTAGTGACAGTACTAATTTTTTAATAAATTCTTTTTCTTTAACAAATGAAAGGAATGTTTATTTTTGTATGAAGGGTAAATCGGATAAGAAGAATAAAAACTCGAAGAATGAGGCTATTAGTTGGTTTTTTACAATATTTATTGTTACTTTTATTCTTTCAATGTTTTTTTCTTATGTTTCAACTACAAGTATTAATGGTTTAGGAGTTGTTTCTGCTTTAATTGTTTTAATAGTTGTTATTTTAGTTGGTGTTGTTTTTGACATTGTTGGTGTTGCAGTGACTTGTGCAACTGAAGAGAAATTTCATGCAATGGCTTCTAAAAAAGTGAAAGGGGCTAAGACTGCTATTAAACTTATTAGGTCTGCGCCAAAAGTTTCTAATATCTGCGCTGATGTAATTGGTGATATATGTGGAGTTTTGAGTGGTGCGATTAGTGCTATTTTGACTTTAAAGATTACTCAGAGTTTTGGAATTAGTGTTGATATTCAATTTTTTATGAGTGCACTTGTTGCTTCACTGACAGTTGGTGGGAAGGCACTTGGTAAGAATTTTGCTAAGACTCAATGTACGACTATTATTGCTGGAGTTTCTAAAGTGCTTAGTATTTTTGAAAAAAACTAAATATGATTTTGATTTTAGAACATCTTTATTATTATTTCATAGAGTAATGATAGAGGTGTTTTTTTATATGAGAATTAAGAAATATGATAGAGGAAAAGCTAGAGAATATGCTGAGAAATGGGCTTATGGACGTAATAAGAAGTATTATGATTTTGAGAAGATTGGTGGGGATTGTACTAATTTTGTTTCTCAATGTATTTTTGCTGGAAGTGGTAAGATGTATTATGATAAGTTGATTGGTTGGTATTATAATTCTGTTTCTGATAGATCGCCTTCATGGACTGGTGTTGAACCTTTGTATAAGTTTTTGACTGGTAATGTTCGGTGCACGGACCTTTTGGAAAAGAGGCTTCTCAAGGAGAGATTGAGGTTGGAGATATTGTTCAACTTTCTTTTGATGGGGTTACATTTGGACATAATTTGATTGTTGTGGATACTAGTTATGGGATAAAGGTTGCTGCGCATTCTTTTGATGTTTATGGGAAGGGCTTGATGGCATATAATTTTAATAGGGCTAGATTTGTGCATATTGAGGGAGTTAGGATGTGGGAATGATTGATTTATGTATTTATATTTATGTAATATTCTTATTATAAGTAGTTGTCACAGGTGATACAATGTGCTAAAATAGTATATATTAAGTAATTCACTTTATGGGACAGGAGGATAATATGCATAATGAGTTCATTAAGAAAAGTGCAGAGGAACTGCATGTCCGGCTTTCTGATAGTCGGTTTATGACTTCGGAGGACTTGGCTGAGGAACCGATTGCATCAGAACTGGATGATAAGCCGATTGTATCGGAACTGAAGGTTGCTGAATGGTTCCTTATTGACAGAAAGGTTATTGACGAAAATATATACGAAATCCGTCGTGAGTGTATCAATGAGGGACCTGCTGGTGAAAGACTTTGGGAGAGATTTGAAGTATCTAATGAAATTGCTAATCAGAATCCCAAACAATATCCTCGCGTGATGGAAGTGTATATATTCAAGAATGACTGGGAGTCTGTAGAGAAGGAGTGTAAATCTGTACCGGAAATGCAAGCTATGTGTAAACAAATAGGCGATGGGATGTGTGATGAAATCATTTGTGATCTCGAGTTGCAGATGAGAATTTGTAACGGAGAATCAGTGTATGATTTAGTTGAAAAGCCTGATAAACTTCCATATGCCAGACTTATAATGCTCAGAAATGGATGGGATGCCTTTTTTGGTGGCGATTATGTCACTAACAGGGTGTTGATGATTCCACCCGCAAATCTTGACATCAGGCGTTTCTATCCTAATGTAAAGCTCCGCTTCAGTGTGCCTTATGCGTTCCGTCGAAAGAGGAATGAATCTTCACATAGGCTGATTAAATCCGAATGCATGGACAACGATAAGCCAATTGTATCGAAACCGAAGAAAAACAATCCAAATCCAACGAAGAGAAAGAGGAGAAAGAGAAGTAGGAGGAGATAGACAAAGCAGACTGTATCAGAACTAAAGTTCCACTACTATGTGCTTTATGCGTTCTGTCAAGTGCTTTCGTAGCAATGAACACTGTTTTGTGTTACTTAAACCGAAACAGAACCAAACTTAGGGGGAGTAATTTCCCCCTTTAAAGTTATTAATATACATTATAATGTTATAATTTTTTCATTTAAATAATCTAAATTTCCTGAGTCAGTTGTGAATTTGAATTGTATTTTGAAATTTTCTAATTGTTGAAATTTTACTTTTAGTTTTTTATTTATTTCGTTTATTCCGTATTTTCCGTCACCTAATATTGGATGGCCGATGTAGGCTAGGTGTGCTCTGATTTGGTGGGTTCTACCAGTTATTAATTCAACATCAAGCACAGATGTGTTGTTTTGTTTGTTTTCAGATAGAACGGTGTATTTTGTGACGATTTCTTGGTATCCTTTTTTAGGGGAGCCTGAGATATATACTAGGGACTTTTTGTTGTCTTTGAATAGATAGGCTTTTAATGTTTCTTGTGGTTTTGGCATTTTGCCAATTACTGTGCAGTGATAATTTTTCTTTATTTCTCTGTTTTTGAATTTTTCTAGTAAAATATCTAGTACTTCTGGTGTTTTTGCGAATAGTACTAGACCTGTTGTGTTTCTGTCTAGACGATGGCAAGGCTTGATATATGAGTATTCTTTTTGTAGTATGGTTGTGGCGGTTTCTTCGTCTGATGTGGATACAACTTCTAGCCTGACAGGTTTATTTATTATTAGGATATTATCGTCTTCGTATATTTTTTCAAGATTTATTTTTTTATAAAGTAAGTCGTCTATTATGAAGATTGTTATTGTGTCAAATTCGTGAACTATTGTGTCTTCATTTATTCGTGTATCGTTTATTCGTATGTCTTTTTTTCTTAGTGCTTTGTGTAATGTAGATGATGTTAGTCCGGTTAAAGTGGTCATATAAGAAGATACTTAATTTTTTGTTATTATATTTTGGTTCTACTATTAATTTTTGCATTAGTGATATTCCTTTCTATAACATTATAAGTGGTGTGGTGTAGTCTAAATTGCTTTTAGAGTCTTGGGTATAGGCTAAAGTGTATATGTCTGTTGCGAGTTTGTCTATTTCAAGCATTCTAAGTAATTCTTTTGAGGTGTATGTGTTTTCAAACTGTTTTACTGATGTTATGCAACTTGGAATGCTAGATAAAAGCTGTTTTCCTTTTTTATTTGTGCCTAAAATTCTTACATATGGAGTGACTTGTTTTGACGTTTCCATATCTTGTTTTGTAATTCCAAGTAAAATGTATAATAGTATTCTTTGAATTCTGGCTTGTGTTATACTTTTGTTTTTTAGAATTGATATTAAATCTTCTAATGAATTACAAGAGTTGCTGGCAGTTTTAAATTTATTTAAAAGATTTTCTGGAATATCTGGTACATTTTCTAAATCTTGAATTGTCATTTTTCTAAGAGTGTATAGGATTTCTTTTTCGAAGCTTTTTAGTGAGTATACAAGTTTTCCAGATTTGATGTTCTCTTGTATTGTATTAATTGTGAAATCAGGTAATAGGTCTGATGAAAGATTTTCATTGTTTCTAAGTAGTGTTCTGATATTAGATGAACTGCTGAAATCTTGATTTCTTTTTATTGTGATTGCTGTGATTTCTGGATTTATTTTTTGAATTGATTTCAAATATTCTAAACCTAATATATTATTTGGGCTACAGATATTGTCAAATTCGTTTGAAAACATTTCATTTATTACTAATTCTTGTGACTTAGGGTATGAGTAACCTTCTGATAATTTCTTTCTGATGTTTTTATAGTATTCATTTTCGTTTTGTGATATTAGTTTTGAAAGTTTGTTTAGATTTTCTATGTTTCCTATTTCACTTCCAAAAGAAATTTGTGTTGTTCCAATTTGATTTGCAATTTTTATACTACCTGTTGCGAAGTTTTCTGCACTTGAAATAGAGTATATACATGGTAATTCAATTACTAAATCAAATCCAGCTTGTAGTGCGTTTTTTGTGCGTTCCCATTTATTCATTATACTTGGTTCACCGCGTTGCACAAAGTTACCTGAGATTATTGCGATTTTGTAATCTGGATTAATATTTTTTATACTTTCATTTAAATGATATAGGTGACCTAAGTGGAATGGATTATATTCAGATATTATGGTTAGTATTTTGCTCAAAATTTTCTCCTTTTTCTTCGATTTTATTATTGTATAATATTTACATTATTGGTATAATATCATAGATTGCAAGAAATAGCAAAAGAAAAAAGGAAAAAATAGTATGGAAGATGTTATTATTTATACAGATGGAGCTTGTTCTGGAAATCCTGGACCTGGAGGTTGGGGCTCTATTTTGATGTATAAAGAAAATAAAAAAGAAATTTCTGGTGGTTTGAAAAATACAACCAATAACATAATGGAGATAACAGCTGTGATTGAGGCACTTAAGTTACTTAAGTTTGAGTGTGAAGTTAAGGTATATAGTGATAGTGCATATGTTGTAAATGCGTTTAATAATGGATGGATTTATAATTGGAGAAAGAATAACTGGAAAACTGCTGATAAGAAACCTGTTAAGAATAAAGAGCTTTGGGAAGAATTGTATGCTTTGACTAAAAAGCATAGTGTTGAATTTATTAAAGTAAAGGGACATAGTGATAATGAGTTTAATAACAGGTGTGATGAACTTGCACGAAGTGCTATTAAAAGTTTATAGTAGAGGAGTTTTAGGTTTATGAAAGTGCTTGGGATTACTGGCCCATCTGGTTCTGGAAAGACAACGCTATGTAGTATATTTAAAGAAAATTATAATGCTACAATTATAGATGCTGATGGTGTTGCTAAAGCGTTAAGCTCAAATCCTGAAACAGAATATTTTAAAAAAATGGTTGGACTTTTTGGAAAGAGCATATTAAATGATGATGGAAGTTTGAAAAGAAAAGAAATAGCAATTATTATTTATAATGATTTTCAAAAAAGGGATGCTTTAAATAAACTTACTTTTAAGTATGTTGCAGAAGATATATGTAGCCAAGTTTTAGAACTTAAAAAGAGTGATACTCAGTATGTTGTAATTGATGTTCCTTTGTTATATGAAGCTAAAATGGAGAATATTTGTGATAAGGTTATTGCTGTTGTGGCAGAGGATAAAGAGAAAATACTTAGAATATGTAGGCGTGATAATATAAGTGAGGAATTGGCAAGACAAAGGCTTGATATTCAGAATAATAATGAATTCTTTATAAATAAAGCTGATTTTGTAATTCATAATAATGGGATGTCTATAGATGATTTAAAAAAATCTTTAGAGGAGATAGTGAGTAAATTATGAGTAAATGGGTTTCAAGAATTATAGGTATAGTATTTATTATTGGTTTGATTGGCGTTTTTTCCTTTATTTATAATAAGTATTATTTTAATGATTTTGCTAAGGCACATAGATTAACTGGAAAAACATCATTTTATAGAGAGAAAAAAAGCTATTGTATAGATAGTGAAGACTATAATGATGCATTGTTTTTTAAGGAGATTAGTGTTGAAAAGGATACTCCTTATAAAATAACTTGTAAGATTAAGACTGAGAATGTTGAGAGTGACAAGCCTGAAACTGCTGGTGCTTGTATTAGTTTGATGGATTCAGCTGAACAAACTGTTCCTATTCAGGGAACTAAGGATTGGCAAGAGGTTACATTATTAGTTGATAGTAGGAGTTCTCAAAATTTGAAGATTTCTTTTAGACTTGGTGGATATGATGGACATTCTAAAGGAAAAGCCTGGTTTTCTGATATTCGTGTAGAAAAAGGTGTTAAAGATCCAAGTAAGGATTGGAATGTTGTTTGCTTTTTAATGAATAATGTTGATTTTAGTTTAAATGGTTCTCGTCATGTTTATTCTTTAAGTGCAGAGGATAAGAGATTACTTAAAGATAATATGTCAAGATTTGCGGATACTTGTGAGGAATTTTCAGAGGGACAAATGACAGTGTCTTATAAAATTATTGAGATTGATGAGCCTTTGACTTCTTTTTCTTATGATGATGAAAATTATTATTATGCGACACCAGATGATGTGCGTAGTTTGGTAGATAGTTATGTTCAAGAAAATGAGTATGATCACATTTTTGTTGGACTTAGAATGGGTAATACATCTACATCTATTCCTGTTAATGAGTGGATAGGTCTTGGTAGCATGAGATATGATTCAATTGGTTTTTCAGATATACGTATGCCAAATGATTTACAACATAGTACAATGTATAAGTATGATATTAGGAATGATACTTTTCCTGAGGAAGTTTTTGTTCATGAATTTTTACATTCATTGGAAAGAAATCAGCTAGAGAGAGGGTATGCATTTCCTGCATTACATGATAATGAGAAGTTTGGGTATAAATCACAGGCAAAGAGTGGGCTTCGTGATTGGTATCAGAAATATATGCAATGTAGCATAGATAGTAATGTTGGTAAGACTGGATTAGACCCTTCTGTATATATGACAAAACCAATTCATTTGAGTGATTTTGAGTATGGTAGTCAAGAGGTTGAATTTGAGGTTGTTCCTCATAATTTTATAGATGTGATTATTCAATTTATAGATAATTTTAAGAAAATAATGGTTGAGAAAAAATCTACTGAGAATATAGAACAGACTAATTATGTGACTGTTACTGCTGATTAGTAATGTAGTTAGAATTTTGAATGGTATATAATTTAGTTATAGCAAGAAAGGAAGTATAATTTTGAAGGTATCAGATTTTAATTATAATTTACCAGAAGAGTTAATTGCTCAGGTGCCAATTAAAAAGAGAGATGAGTCAAGACTTATGGTTTTAGATAAAAAGTCTAAAACCATTGAACATAAGCATTTTTATGATATTTTGGATTATTTGGAACCAGGAGATTGCTTAGTTCGTAATAATACAAAGGTTATTCCTGCTCGTTTATATGGCAAAAAAGAGACTGGAGCTAATGTTGAGTTTTTGATTTTGAATAATATTGAGGGGGATGTTTGGGAGTCTATTGTAAGACCTGGAAATAAGTTACATGTCGGAACAAAGGTTATTTTTGGTGATGGTATACTTACTGCTGAAGTTTTAGATATAATGCCTGGTGGTACTAGAAAAGTTAAGTTTTACTATGATGGAATTTTTAATGAGATTTTAGACCAAATTGGGTTAATGCCTTTGCCTCCATATATTCATGAAAGTTTGAAAGAAAAGGAAAGATATCAGACTGTTTATGCTAAATATGATGGTTCTGCGGCTGCTCCTACTGCTGGATTACATTTTACAGATGAGTTATTAGAAAAGGTTAGAGCAAAGGGCGTAGAGATTGCGAATGTTACTCTTCATGTGGGTATAGGTACTTTTAGACCTGTTAAAGAAGATGAGGTTGAGAAACATGATATGCATTCAGAGCATTTTTATATAAAACAAGACGATGCTGATAAGATAAATAAGGCTAAAAGAGAGGGAAAACGAGTAATTTCTGTTGGGACAACTTCGTGCAGGGTTTTAGAGAGTGTTGCAGATGAGAATGGATTTGTTAGAGAAATTGAGGGAGATACAAAGATTTTTATTTATCCTGGATATAAGTTTAAGTGTTTAGATGCACTTATTACAAATTTCCATTTGCCACAATCTACATTGCTTATGCTTGTTTCAGCTTTGGCTGATAGGGAGTTTATACTTTCTGCATATGAGGAGGCTGTTAGGGAAAAGTATAGGTTTTTCTCATTTGGCGATGCGATGTTTATTAAGTAAAATTACTAATTTGAAAGGAAGAAAAATATAATGAAACCAGCAATAACATATGAATTATTACATGAGTGTAAACAGACTGGAGCAAGACGTGGTGTTATTCATACTCCACATGGTGATATTCAAACACCTGTGTTTATGCCTGTTGGAACACAGGCTACAGTTAAGTCTATGACTCCTGAGGAATTGAAAGAAGTGAATGCACAAATTATTTTGTCAAATACATATCATTTGTTTTTGAGACCAGGTCATAAATTGGTTGAAGAAGCGGGAGGACTACATAAGTTTATGAATTGGGATAGACCTATTCTTACTGATAGTGGAGGTTTTCAAGTATTTAGTTTGGGAAAACTTAGAACAATATCAGAGGAAGGGGTTGAATTTCAATCTCATTTAGATGGAAGTAAGAAATTCTTATCTCCTGAAAAAGCGATGGAAGTAGAGAATTCTTTGGGTTCTGATATTATGATGGCTTTTGATGAGTGTTGTCCATATCCATCTACTTATGAATATACTAGAAAATCGATGGAAAGAACTACAAGGTGGGCTATTCGTTGTAAAGAAGCACATAAAAGACCTGAGGACCAAGGATTGTTTGGAATAATTCAAGGTGGTTTTTATAAAGATTTGCGTAAAAAGAGCACTGAAGATTTGATTAAATTAGATTTACCTGGATATGCGATTGGTGGAATTAGTGTTGGTGAGCCTAAAGAGGAATTTTTGGATATTTTGAGATATACTGCTCCACTTATGCCAAAGGATAAGCCTAGATATTTGATGGGGGTTGGTACACCTGATTATTTAATTGAAGCTGCTGTGGCTGGGATTGATATGTGTGATTGTGTTTTGCCTACTAGAATTGCAAGACATGGAACAGCACTTACTTCAAGTGGTAAACTTGTTGTTAGAAATGCTGCTTGTGAAAAGGATTTTACACCTCTTGATCCTGAATGTGATTGTTATGCATGTAGAAATTATACTAGAGCATATATTCATCATTTGGTTAGAACTAATGAGATTTTGGGTATTCGATTGCTGTCTACTCATAATATAAAATTCTTGACGAACTTAATGGATAGGGTTAGAATAGAAATCGAAAATGATAATTTGGCAACATTTAGGGATGAGTTTTACCGTAAATATGGTTATATAAAATAGGGGGACTAAACAAATGGATAGTGCTGATCAAAAGAAAAAAATATTGTTATATGGAATAATTGCTACAGTTATTATTTTTGTAATTGTTTTAATATTCTTAATTGTTTTGATGGCTCAAGAGTCAAAGAAAACAAAAATTGTTTTTGAAAATAAAACATATAGGACTAGAATAGTTGATATGACTGCAGAGGATGGTAAAGTATATAAACAAAAAAATATTACTTATGAAAATAAGGAAGTTCCAATTTTGTTAGAGACTCCAGATGGAAAAGAATATTTTTGTATTGAGACATTGGCTTCAATGTTTGGATATAAGTATAATAGAGGCGCTTATGGGGAACTAGATGAGAATACTAATAAATGTTATATAGATAATGGTGGAGA
This sequence comes from uncultured Clostridium sp., assembly GCA_948465565.1. Taxonomy (GTDB): domain Bacteria; phylum Bacillota; class Clostridia; order TANB77; family CAG-508; genus UMGS1994. Next base: position 320,683 of record CAOJXR010000001.1, on the reverse strand, counting down.
ATATGTAACTTTTTCTACTGAAACAGATGTTGTTTCTAAAAATATAAAGACTAATAACAAATATGAGGATGAATTGGCTGGAAAAGAAATGAGTTCTTCTTCTGGAAATGGTAAAATTTCTGAAACAGAGGAGGAAGAGCTATTTGTTCTTGAAAAACCAGTAATAAAATTTGTTGATAATAAGTTGTATGCAACATTGAATGCAGTTACAAATGGCTTTAATATGAATGTTGTTGAAAATGGTAGTCAATTAAGAGTGTATACTTTATCAAATTTGGTTGATACATATAATCAATTTTTGAATTCTAAAGGATATACTTTAACTAAGAATTTTAGAAATCAAAGAGCTTTATATAATGGATTGGCTGTTGCTGGTAAAGATGGGAAATATGGCGTTATTCAGCTAGATCCTAATGGTGGATATAGTGAGGTTATTAGTGTTAAATATGATACTGTTGAGTATGTGCAGTCAATAGGTGAGTTTATTATTTCAAGTAATTTTATGTATGGGATGATTGCTCCTGGTTCTGAGCAACCTACGATTTCACTAAAGTATGATAGTATTGAGTTATTAGATGCGGAGAAAAAATTATATATTGTTGGAATAGATAAAAAGTATGGTGTTGTTAATGCTAAGGGTGAGACGATTGTTCCGACTGAATATGATCAGATTGGATTTAAAGATATAAGTGCTTATAGGGGACAAGGTATAACAAATAGACATTTAATTGCTGATGACCGTATTCCAGTTAAGAAGAATAATTTGTACGGATTATTTAATACTGAAGGATTTAATATTGCTAGAACGAATTATACTTCTATTGGGTGTGAAAATCCTGCTGAACTTATAGAGAATCCTTCTGCTATGCCAACTCTTATTGTTCCTCTTTCTGATGAGGTTGATTGTATTGTTTATTCAAGAAAAAATAATATGGGTGGTAATAGCTATGGAATGATGACTACTGATGGTAAAATTGTTTTAGAGGCGTATTATACAGCTATTTACTACATGTCTATGAATGGTAAGATTACTTATTATTTTAATAAGGTGGATAATAATGAATTATGGACTTTGGAGGAACTTATTGCTAGAAATGAGAAACTTAAGGAATTGATTGAGAATAAGGATGCTCAGAAGAAATCTCAGGAAGAGCTTGAGAATGATACTGAGAAGGAAAAGCAGGATATGGAAAATTTGAATGCTGGTGATGCAGATAAGATTAGGGAAAGAGCTGGAGAGGAATTGGCTGATGCATTGAGTAATATTTCGGAGCAATATTATGGTGATGCAAAATTACAAGAGAATGGAGCAGTATTAGCTGATTATATAACTGAAGGTAATTTAGCTTTATTTATGACTAATTATACTATTATTAGTGTGACAAGAGATGGGATGATTAGAGCGGTATTTGAGGATGGAAATTATAAATATGAGGCTTTAGTTACTGATATGGCTGAGGTTGCAGAGATTAATATTATTGAGTAATATAATATAAGAAAAATAGGAACATTTTATATGTTTCTATTTTTCTTGTATTTATATGTATTTTTAGAATAATTTTGTTCTTCTTTTCATATATATTGTGTAAAGATTTATATTTGAAAGGAAATGGATATATGGAGAAGAGAGTTTCTAGTTTGAGAGTTTTTGCGAAGGGAATTGTAATTAGTTTTGCTATTACAATTATATTATTTTACATATTAGGTATAATATTATCATGTACTTCTATGCCAGAGAGGGTAATTAATCCTGGAATAATTGTTATTACAGGAGTTAGTATTTTAATTGCTACTTCAATTGTTACTATTAAGGTTCAAGATAAAGGAATGATGAGGGGCGGAATTATAGGAGCTACATATTTTGTGCTTATTTATCTTGTTTCAAGTTTATTACTTAAGAATTTTGATATTAATGTGTATTCAGCTATTATGTTTGTAGTGTCATTTTTATGTGGTTCAATTGGAGGAATTGTAGGGATAAACTTAAAGAAATAGAGGATATTTAAAAAGCTCAAAAAAAGTGTTGATATTTTTGTTTTTTTAATATAAAATCAAACAGTGAAGTTGACGTTAAGGAGGATAAAAACGTGAGTGTAACGTTAGAAGATGTAAAAAACAATGAGGAGGTTGAACAGTTAATTCTTACTGCACAAAAGCAACTAGATGCTTTGGGATATACTGAACATGCACATAGACATTTAAGTATTGTTTCTAAAAGAGCTGGTGAAATATTACGAACTTTAGGATATAGTGAAGATAGAGTTAGACTGGCTGAAATTGCTGGATATATGCATGATTTAGGAAATGCAGTTAATAGAAATGATCATGCTCATACAGGTGCTATTTTAGCTTATAATATTCTTAAAGAAATGGGAATGGATGTTAAAGATAGAACAGAGATAATGATGGCTATTGGAAATCATGATGAGAGTACAGGAACAGCTGTTAGTGATATTTCTGCTGCTATAATTTTAGCAGATAAGTCTGATGCTCATAGAAGTAGAGTTTCAAAAAATAATATGACTTTATTTGATAAACATGATAGAGTTAATTATGCTGTAACAGAGGCTAGCCTTAGAATTAACAAAGAAGAAAAGAAAATTATTTTAGATTTAACAATAGATACAAAAATGTGTCCAGTTTTAGATTATTTTGAGATATTTATGGATAGAACAATGATGAGTAAATATGCTGCGAAATATCTTGGAGTATGGTTTGAAGTAGTTATAAATGATACAAATTTATTATAGGAGGTAACAAAAGTTGAAAAAGGATGGTTTAACAAAGGTACTTTTAAGGGTAACAGTTATTTTACTAATTATTATAATTAGTTTGATTTCTTTTTTCGGAATTTACAAAAGAAATTTGAATTCTTGGGAAAATCTATTACCTAAGTATAATTTAAGTAAGGAATTAGGAGAATCTAGAACATTTAGTTTTGTTGTAGATACTTCTACAAAAGAAGCTGAGCATTCAGATGATGAAGAGGAGACAGAAGAAGGAGAGGAGCATAATCATGAGCAAATCCCTGTGAATGATCCTGCTACTTTGACAAAGGAAAGTTACAAAAAGGCTAAAAAAATTGTTGAGGATAGATTAAAAGATTTTGGAATAATTGATTCAACAGTTTCTGTTAATGAGGAGACTGGTGCAGTTGCTGTAACAGTTCCATATACTAAAATGACAGATTATACAGTTTCTTTAGGTACTAATAAAGGTAGTTTAGAAATTGTTGATAGTGAAACAAAAGAAGTTTTAATTCCAAGAAGTATGGTAAAAAGCGCTACAGCTTATTATTCTAATGTAAGTAGTTCTGGAACTACACAAACTTATGATTTAGGAGTTAGATTACAATTTAATTCAGAAGGACAGAAAAAATTAAAGGAAATTTCTAAGACTTATATTGAAACAACAGATGCAGAAGGAAATTCTACAAAGAAATCTATTACTATCAGATTAAATGGTGCTGATAGATATACAACATATTTTTCACCAAATGAAGAATATACGTATATAGCTGTTCCATTATATCAATCTGTAAGTGCTAGTGAAGACGATATGGAAACATTTAATGATGCTTATAATAATTGTTTAATTGCTAAAGCTACAATTAATGCAGAGGAATTGCCAATAGTTTATACAGTTTCATCTGGAACATATTTTAAGTCTAATTTGGGTGAAAATTATGTGCGTAATATTGTTATTGCAATTGCTGCTATTTTAATTGTTGTTGCAATTTGGATGGTAATTAAATTTAAAGGAAATGGCTTGACGATGGCTATTATTCAAGCTGGATATGTTGCTATAATATTACTTTTTGTTAGGGTTGCAAGTGTTGATATAACATTAGCTGGTCTTATAATGATTTTATTTATGGCACTTGCTAATGATGTGTTATTGTGTAAACTTGATAAAAATAATAAGTTTAATGAGTTTACAAGATTTTTATTAAATATGATTCCATTTATAATTACTATTTTAGTGTTTAATTTTGCAAAGGAAATAAATATCAAATCAGTTGGTATGACTGCAATTTGGGGAATATTTGGTTTTGCATACACATTTATGACTTCACTTTTATTATTGAAAAACAAGAATATTAGAAAGAATGGAGTTGAAAAGAATGAAAAATAAAGTTTTATATGTAGTAATGATAATTGTAATTCTTTTAGGATGTGTTATGATGGCGATGAAGGGTTTTAATTCTGGAATCTTATATTCAAAGCACAAACGTATTGAAGTTGTAATTGGTGGCGAATATAACCTAGAAGATGTTGAGAAGATTGCAAAAGAGACAATAAAAGAGAAGTCTATTGTTAGAAAGACTACTTTGTTTGAGACAAGCGTTGCAATTGATGCAAAAGATATTAAAGAAGAAGAGATTTTCAATTTGTTTAGCAAATTAAATGAAAAATATGGGAAAGACTATGATGTGAAGGACTTAAAGAGAAATCAAATTTTGACAGAATTGAATGTGACAGATGTTGCTAGTAAGACAGATGAAGAGATTACTGAGTTAATTTCTCAAATAAAAGAAAAATATAATTTAGAATATACTAAGGAAGAATTACAAGATTCAGTTGTATTGGTTAGATTATCAGATGTAAATGAAACCAATATTTATGATACTTTAAAATATATGATTGTACCTAGTTTGATAGCTTTAGGTTTAGTAATAGTTTATTTTGGAATTCGTTTCCATAAATTATATAAAAAAGCATGGCTTTTGGAACCAATTAAATTAGTGTTTAGGATGTTTGTAATTGAGGCTTTTGTACTTTCAGTTGTTGTTATTGCTAGAATACCTTTTGCACAATATTTGGCTTCTGTTATGATTTTTGTTTGGTTGTTGATTGTGATCACTTGTACAGTTCAAAATGAGAAAAGACTTAAAGATTTGGAAAATGTAGAAGGATAATAGTTTTAAAATTAGGGGATGAATGAACAATACATCTCCTTTTTGATATTATGATATATAGAAAGAGGGATATTGAGATGAATAAAAAAGTAAAAATAATAGCATGTGTTTTGATTGTAGTTTGTGTTGTTGTAGCTATTTGTATAGGAAGATATTTGAGATTAAAGAAAAATGAAGATTCTAAGTATTCATTTGATTATATTAAAAATATGATTAAGGAAGGTAATGATGAGAATAAATACATTCATGTAAGAAATGAATGGTTTCAGAATGGCAAAAGTGCTGCTATTTCTGAAGTTGCTATGTCTGATAAGAAAATATATATGCATGAAGATAGAAATTCTCAGGCAGTTTATGATGTTTTGTGGGATCTTGAGACATCAAAACAATATATGATATATCATGGTGAAAAGGTTATTGAAGAAATACCAGCAAATGCGATAAGTGAAGATGAAGCAAATGTTTTTATTAACCAAATAAATGAAACTGCAATTGAATTTATGAATAGGGAAGATGCAAAATATGAGTTTTGCGAAATGACAAAAGTTAATGATGATAAGTGTGTAAAGGTTGCTGTGTCTAGCGAGGAGTCTGGTACAAATGAAACGATTTATTTTTATATTAGACTTTCAGATAAGTGTGTTGTGAAGATGGAAAGTCAAGAAAATGATGTTAAAGTTGAACTTGTTGTAAGTTATTATAATGATATTGATAGTGAGTTTATCGATATGTTTAATCTTGATTCTTATGCTGATTATGAACGTAAAGAACATGAGATGTAATTTTGTGTGTTTGTTTTGTTTTACTTGAAAAATTGATTGTAAAAAGATATAATAAGTGCGTTAATTAAAAGTCGTAATGGAAAGGACGGTTTGAATTATGAGAAAATATTTTGGAACTGATGGAATTAGAAGGATTGCAAATACAGATTTGTCTCCAAGCTTAGTGTTTAAAGTAGCTAAAGCAGGAGCTTCTGTTTTATCAAAACATACAGACCATGCACCTACAGTTTTTATAGGTAGAGATACACGTATATCTGGTACTTTAATAGAGAGTGCTATGGTTGCAGGATTTTTGAGCTATGGAGCTAATGTTAAGACTTTAGGAGTTATACCAACACCAGCTGTTGCATATTTAACAAAAAAATATGGAGTTGATGCGAGTGTTGTTATTTCTGCATCACATAATACTTTTGAATATAATGGTGTTAAATACTTTAGTAATAAAGGTATGAAAATACCAGATAGTTTAGAAGAAGAAATTGAAGAAATAATGGATTCTGATGAAAAATTATCAGGGCTTACTGCTGTTTCTGAAAAAATTGGTGTTTCAGAGAATGGTGAGAATATGATTGAGGATTATATTGACTTTATTGTTGGTATATTCCATGAGAGTATTACAAAGAATAATAGTGAAGATTTTAGAGTTTTAATTGATACTGCAAATGGTGCTACATATAGTGTTGCTGATAAGATTTATAAGAGACTTGGTATTAAACATGATATTATAAATAATACGCCAAATGGTATTAATATAAATGATAAATGTGGTTCTACTCATTTAGAGATGTTAAAAGAAAAAGTTATAGAAGGTAAATATAATTTAGGTATTGCTTATGATGGTGATGGTGATAGATGTTTAGCTGTTGATGAAAATGGAGAAGAAATTGATGGAGATGTAATGCTTGCGATTGCTTCTAAATATTTGAAGGCTAAAGGTAAACTTGCTAATGATACTTTAGTTGCTACAGTTATGAGTAACTTAGGTATAAATAAGTTTGCTGAGAAAGAGGGAATTGACTTTAAGCAAACTAAAGTTGGAGATAGATATGTATTAGAAGAAATGCTTAAGAATGGATATAACTTAGGTGGAGAGCAATCAGGTCATATTATTTACCTTGATTATAATCCAACTGGTGATGGTATTTTGACATCTTTGATGTTAGTTCAAATATTACTTGAAACTAAACAATTACCTTCTGAAGCTAGAAGAGTTGTTAATATTTATCCTCAAGTATTAATAAATGCAAGAGTTAAGAATGAGAGAAAATATGATTTTGATAAGGATGAGGAAATTGTTGCTGCAATTGATAAGGTGACAAAAGAGTTTTCTGGAAATGGTAGAGTTCTAATTAGAACTTCAGGTACTGAGCCATTAGTTAGAGTAATGATTGAAGGAGAAAACCAAGAAGTTATTACCAAAAAGGCTAGAGAGATTGCTGATTTGATAGAGAAAAAATTGGGATAGATGTTTGCTAGGATAATTCTTTCGAAAGGAATAAGTTTGAATGGGTAAAGGTACTATATCATTAGATATTAAAAGTAAAATTGAAGATGAATTAGAAGAACTTGCATTAATTCAAGAATATATGTCTCGCACTGGTCAAGAACACGAAGAGTTTGTTTCTATTAAGCGTAGAGATGAATTTGTGTTTCTTGATGGTGCTGTTCGTGTTCCAAAAATTTTGATGCTTGAGAATTCTAAGGGTGTTACAGAGATTTTAAATAGAACAGGTAAAAAAGGACAAGAGATTTTGACTAAAATTGCTGAAATTGATGAAAAAGGTCAAATGCATTTTGATAAAGATTGGTTTGAGAAAAATTTAAGACCTTTTGTTCAATTTGGATTGATTAATGAGGATGATATAAATTTTGTAAAAGATGTTCAAGATGAAAAAGCTAATGGTATAGGTTCTTTACAAGTTGTTCCTTTGGAGAAAAAGAGAGAAGAAAAGGACCATGAGGAAGTCCAGAGACAAAGAGTTGCTCAGACGATTGGTGTTGATTCAGAAGAAATTTTGAGTGTTATTCGTATAGAAGATAGAGATGGTGGTTCAAAGTTATTTAATTATGATATGGAAGATACGGACAAGCCTTTGATAGCGCGTTTGCGTAATAATAAGTTTGTTGTTTTAAGTGAAGGTGAGAATGGTGAACTTGAAAAGATGATTGGATATGAAGCAACACCAGTTTCTAAGCAGGTTGCAAGTTTGCTTAAGGATACAAATAGTGGCTTTACTTCTATAAAACCTGGTGATGTTAAGGCTGGTAAGACAAATCCTGATCAAAGTAAGTATGATATTTATCAGATAAGAAGAGCTGGAGAGAGCATGGATGATGATTTAAATAATTTGCTTTATGTTGGATGTTCTGGTGAAACTGATATGAATGTTATTGAGAGCAAAGATAATGGAGAAGTTAGGTTTGCTGGTGCCCGACAGTCATCTATTTATCCTGAAAGCATTTACTTAGAAAATAGTGCTGGTACTCAACAAAAAAGACAAGTTACCTATGAACAAGAGGATACTATAACTTTTGAGGATATTGAAAAGAGAAAAGATGATTTAAAGAAATCGCTACAAGCTGAACAAGAGATTGATGAAGAAGATTATGGAAGGAGACGTTTTAGACATGAATAAAAATGTTGTAATTGGAAATGCGTGGCCATATGCAAATAGTTCATTACATTTGGGACATATTGCAGGACTTATTTCAGGAGAAATATTGGCTCGTTATCATAGATTGAATGGTGATAGAGTTATGTTTGTTTCTGGTTCAGATTGCCATGGAACGCCTATAACTGAGAGAGCAAGAAAAGAAGGAATTAGTCCTGATGAAATTGCAAGTCATTATGATAATGAGTTTAGAGAATTGTTTGGGAAGCTTAATTTTTCTTATGATTTGTTTTCTGCTACAAAAACAGATTATCATAAAGAACATGTAAAGACTTTATTTAGAAAGTTATATGATAATGGTTATATTTATGAAAAAATTGAACCTCAATGTTTTTGCGAAAAGTGTAATAAGTTTTTAGCTGATAGGGAAGTTGTTTTGACTTGCCCTGAATGTGGTGAGGAAACTAAGGGGGACCAATGTGATAAGTGTTTGCATGTTCCAACTGCTGAGGAATTGATTGGCGGTAATTGTATTGTTTGTGGAAGTAAGACGGTTGAAAAAGATAATAAGATTCTTTATCTTAAATTGCCTGCTTTCCAAAAGCAAATAGAAGAGCATACAAAGGAAGTTAATAGCGGTTGGAGAATTAATGCTCGTAATGAGACAGACAAATATTTGAAGCAAGGTTTGGTTGAAAGGGCTGTTTCTAGAGACCTTATATGGGGTGTAGAAATTCCTGTTGACGGATACAACGATAAGAGAATGTATGTATGGATTGATGCGGTTTTAGGATATGTTACAGATACTATGAAGGTATGTGAAGACCGTGGCTGGAATTGGGAAGAATTCTGGAAAGAAGGATATGATACCCAAATTTATATGTGCCATGGAAAGGATAATATTGTTTTCCATAGTATTATTTTAAATGCTTTATTATTGGGACAAGAAGATAATTATCATTTAGTTGATACGATTGTTTCTACTGAGTATTTGAATTATAATGACCAAAAATTTTCAAAGAGTAAAAAGATTGGTATGACGGCTTTAGAGGCTCTTGAAATTTATCCTGTTGATTCACTTAGATATCATTTAGTAAGTAATGGTCCAGAGAAAAAAGATACAAATTTCACTCCAGATGATTTTGCTAGTACTCATAATGGAGAATTATTAAATAAGTTTGGAAATTTAGTTAATAGAACATTGAAATTTAAAAACTTAGATAAGATTATAGCTACAGATATTGATGCAGAAATAAAAGAGAGAATTGAGAGTATATATTCAGAAGTTGGAGATTTAATTGAGAAATTAGAGTTTAGAGAGGCTACTTCTAGAATAATGGGATTAGTAGAGATGGCTAATAAATATTATGATTCTCGTGAGCCTTGGAAACAAAAAAAAGAAGATGAAAATGGTTTTAATGAAACTATGTTTACTTGTAGTAATATTATAGCAAATTTAAGTAATTTATTTGAACCAATTATGCCTGGAACATGTGCTAAAATTAGAGAATATTTGGATTTGGACGAGCCTACTTGGAATCCAATTTTCTTGGGTAAGGATGTTGAATTAGTGAATAAGAATATTGAACCATTGTTTGAGAGACTAAAATTAGATTAATAATATTTTGGTAAATAAAGGAGTAAGATATGGGAAAGTTATTTGTTATTGATGGTACAGATGGTAGTGGTAAGCAAACACAGTTTACAAAACTAAAAGAGAGGCTTGATAAGGAAGGGATTGAATATATGGAGGTTTCTTTTCCTAATTATGATGCGCCTTCGTCTTCACTTGTTAAGATGTATTTATCAGGTGAGTTTGGAGAAAATCCATCGGATGTTAGTCCGTATGTTGCTTCAACTTTTTATGCGGCAGATAGATATGCTACTTTTAAAACTAAATTTGAGAAATATTACAATGATGGTGGAATTATATTAGCAGATAGATATACATCAGCTAATATGGTGCATCAGGCTGGAAAGATAAAAGATAAAGAGGAAAGAACGAAGTTTATTTCTTGGCTTTATGATTTGGAATTTGGTATTTATAAAATTCCTAAACCTGATAAAGTATTTTTCTTGAATATGCCACCAGAAAAATGTTTAGAACTTATTAAAAATAGAGAAAATAAATTTACACATGATAAGGAAAAGGATATTCATGAGAGAAATGCTAATCATATAATTGATAGTTATAATGCTGCTTGTGATGTTGCTAAAGATTATGGATGGTGTGAAATTCATTGTGTAGATGGAGATAATATTAAATCGGTTGAGGAAATTCATGAAGAAATTTTTGAAGTTGTTGAAAAGGAATTGAAAAAGGGATAATAAATGAAACTTGGTTTTTTTGGAGGGTCCTTTAATCCTCCAACTATTGCACATTATAATTTAATAAAACAGGCTCTTGCAGAGTATGATTTTGATAAAGTTTACTTTGTTCCTATGAATGATTATTATAAAAAATCAGGACTTATTGATATGGAAAAGCGTATAGATATGCTTGAACTTTTATGTAAAAATGATTCTAAGATAGAGGTTTCTGATATTGAAAGAGAAATGAATTATCAAAGTACAGCGATTGATGCGTTTAGACTGATTTTAGATAAATTTTCTGGAAATGAAATTGTTTTTTTTATGGGGGAAGATAATTTTTCTAGGATGAGTACATGGAAAGATTATGAAGAACTTATGAAATTTAATTATATTGTTTTCCAGAGAAATGAGAATAAAATTCTAGATATAAATTTCAAAAATGTTATTTATATGAAAAATAAGGAAAACTTGAATATAAGTTCTACAGTTATAAGAAATAAATTACAGAAAAATGAGTGTATTGATGATTTGGTTGCAAGAGATGTTAAGGATTATATTTTGAGGAATAAGTTATATTTTTAATGTGGAAAGGAATTCTATTAGTGAAGGAAATTATTACAAAGATTGTGAAGGGGATAATTATAGGTGTTGCTTCTCTTACTGCAGGAGCAGGTACTTTTGCGATTGTTTTGGGGATATATGATCGCTGTATGGAGATTATTGCTAATCCTTTTAAAAATTTTAAAGATAATCTTAAATATATTTGGCCAATTTTAGTTGGTATTGCCTTTGGTGCTGCTTGTTGTGCAGGTGCTGTGGCTTTTTTGCTTGAAAATTATAATGCTTTTACAAGATGTGCTTTTTTAGGAATAATTATTGGTGGAATTCCTACTTTGTTTAAAGTGGCGAATAAACAAGGGTTTAAAAAATCATATTTGATTAGTACCGCAGTTGCTCTTGTTATTACTATAATAGTTACTGGAATTGCAGATAGTACAAAAGAGGGGGCTACTGTTGAATATCTGGGCATGATTGAACTTATTGTTTATGGTGCAATTTATGCATGGGGTGCTGTTATGCCTGGAATGACTACTATTCATATTTTAATTTATATGGGTGTTTTGAAACCTATTTTAGAAGGTTTTACTGCTTTGAATTTTGCAATTATTATTCCTTTTGGAATTGGATATATTGTGCTTGCACTTACTACTGCTGGAATGATTACGTATTTGTTTAAGAGATTTTATGGAATTACTTATTATGCTATTATTGGTTTTTCTATAACTTCACTTGTTATGTTTATTCCTGAGTTTGCAAATGTAGGACAAGTTATACTTGGTATGATTATTGTAGTTGTTGCAACTGCTATTATGTTTGGAATTACTAAAATTGATGAGAAGATAGATGAAACAAAAGAAAAGGAAGCTGTAAAGGTATGAGAGGAAAATTTGTAAATAGCTTAGTTGGTGGAATGAATTTTATTTTTGGTGCTGTAGTGTTGTTGTTTAAATTTTATTTACCAGATACAACTACTGCAACACCACAAGAACTTAAAGTTATTGGAGAAATTGATACATATATTTTTATTTTGATGATTGTTGTTGCTGTGGTGAATTTTATTACATTAGTATTTAATCGAAAAGATAAGATTTTTTTGTTTTCGTATGTAATTGCGATTTTGTCATCCAGTTTTTATTTCTTGGATTTTTCCTATATTGGTATTATATATGTTTTGGCTGCTTTACTTATTGAAATACAAGTGTTAAGAGAAAATATGCTTTCAGTTAATAATACTTTTTATATGGTAATTGTTTCTATTGTTATTGTTGCGATTGGAATTGTGGCTCTTAATATTTGGACATATAAAGATAGATTGAAAGATATTGTTAAAGAGGAGACTAAAGGTTATTTAGCGTATAATGAGGATTATTTTAAGAATATTAGTGTTTTAGGTGAAGATGCTGAATTTTATTTAAATGTTAAAAGAGAAGGGAAATGGGGATATATAAATGCGAAAGGTGAAATACGAATAGACTTTGAGTTTGATTATGCTACTCCATTTATTTCAATAGAAAAGTATAATAAAAAATTTGATGTTGCTCTTGTTTGTAAGGATGATACGGCTGCAGTTATACTTAAAAATAAAAGAAATGTTATGACTTTCAAGAATGATGTTCTAGTAGATGATTATGAATTGCAAATGGAAAAACTGGCAGAACTTTATAATACTACATTTGGGCAAAGTGGTAGATTGAAAGATAAGTTGGAGTCTGTTAGAATTAGTAATATGTCTACAATTAATGCATATAAGGAATATCCATATAGATATCCATTTAATGATGAGTATGATATTTATATTACTGTTGCTCAGTCTGGTGGAAAGAATAGATATGAGTTTCTAAAAAGAGAGAATCCTAATATTAAAGTTAGTATTGATTGTGATAATTTGAAGTTTGATGATAAGCATTTATATGTTTTTAGTAATGGTTTTTTACCTTTTTATAAATTATCTGAGGGAATTCAGGGGTGGTATACAAAGGAAACTAAAAGAGTTGAACTAACAGGCAATTTGCAGATTTTAGAGTTTTTTGATAGTCAAATTTTAATTAAGGATTATGATAAAGATATTTTATATTTTACTAATGAAAGTGGTGAGCAGATATCTCCAAATTATAAGGATATTTTTGTTCTTGAAGGTGCGTATATAGTTAAAAATGAGCAAAATAAGTATATTGTAATTGATAGTCAGTTTAATAAAATTTGGGAGGCTGAGTATGATTATGTGAATCCAATGTTACTTGATAAAGGGATTGTATTGTGTGCTAATTTGCCTTTGAAGGTTAATTTTAATAGTTTTGGTTTTCCAAGTAATATAGAGTATGATTTGGTTGATACTTCTGGAAATAAGATACCACTTCTTACTAAAGATGGAACGGTTATTGAAAATACAGCATACACGGCAGTATACTATATTGATAATAAGAAATCTGTTTCAAGTTATGATTTATATATTAATAATTTAACAGATATTGTTTATAATTTTGTTGGTGAGGAATTTTATTCGAGATGAGAAAATTATTGATTTCTTTAGTTATTTTAATACTTTTAGTTAGTGGAATTATTGTAGTTTTTAATTCTTCTAAAAATGATGCTAAAAAAGAGTATGGAAAAATAAGCGTTATAGCTACTATTTATCCAATTTATGATTTTGCAAGAGAGATTGCTGGGGATAAAGCTTCTGTTAACATGCTTCTTTCTCCTGGTGTTGAACTTCATGATTATGAACCTACTCCTCAGGATATTATAAAAATTCAGGAAGCGGATTTGTTTTTATATTTAGGGGAAGAACTTGAACCTTGGGCACATACTGTTATTGCTGGAATGGATAAAAGAGATAATTTAAAAGAGATTGCTAGAAATATTGTGCTTGTTGAATCAGAAGAATTTGAACATGGACATGACGAACATCATGAGGAGCATGAGAAATATGATACTCATATTTGGCTTGATCCAACTAAGGCTATAAAGATGGTTCAAAATATTACTGATGATTTTTGCGAAAGGGATCCTAAGAATGCTGAATATTATAGGGAGAGAGCGACTGAATATATAAGAAAGTTATCTATACTTGATAGAAGTTTTGAGGAAATCGTAAAAAATGGAAAGAGGAAAGAGGTTGCTTTTGGCGGACCTTTTTCATATGGATATTTTATAAAAAGATATGATTTAGATTATATTTCTGCTTATGATTCGTGTGGCGAAGAGAGCGAGCCTAGTGTTAATAAGGTTCTTGAAGTTGTAGAGAAGATGAAGAAGGATGGATTGCCTGTTGTGTTTTATAAGGAATTGTCTTCTGGAAATATTGTAAGAACTATTGCGTACGAAACAGGTGCTGAGGCACTTGAGTTTAATAGTTTACATTCTGCAACTAGGGAACAGATCGAGTCTGGAAGAACGTATTTGGATATTATGGAGAAAAATTTAATGAATTTGAAAAGGGCACTAGGCGACTAATGGCGAGAATAATTGGAGGTAGTATGGAGATTTTAGAAGTTAAGAATTTGAGTGTTAAATATAATGAGCATTTTGCATTAAAGAATGTTAGTTTTAAAGTCAATGAAAAGGAATATATATGTCTTGTTGGTAAAAATGGTTCGGGAAAGAGTACATTGCTTAAGACTATATCTGGACTTATAAAAAAAGATTCTGGTGATATTGATTTAAAAATTAGTAGGGCAGAAGTTTCTTATTTAGCTCAAAATAATATGAATGATATTGATTTTCCTGCTACAGCTAAGGAGATTATTTTAACTGGTGTACAGAAACATGGAATAAAACCTTTTTATACAAAAGAGGATGAGAAGGCGTTGGAGAAGGTTGCTAAGGATTTGAAAATTGAGGATTTGTTACATAAAAAAATAGGTGATTTGTCTGGTGGTCAAAGACAACGTGTATTGCTTGCTAGAACTCTAATTGGTAATCCTAAAGTTTTATTATTAGATGAACCATGTAGTGGTTTAGATATTTCTACTATAAAGAATTTTTATAAAATATTGGATGAACTATATGAGAAGTCTGATATAACAATTATTATGGCTACTCATGATTTGGATGAAATACATAATAAGAGTATTCGTGTTATTGCACTAGAACAAAAGGTTGTTTTTAATGGAAATATAAAAGATTATGAGGTAAATGAATGAGAAAATATATGTTAGAGATTACAGCTTTTTGTGCTGGTGCAATAGGAATGATTATAGAACTTGTTGCTGCAAGAATTTTATCACCATATTTGGGAAGTTCTAATTTAATTTGGACTTGTATTATTGGTATGATGCTTGGTTTTATGAGTTTAGGATATTATTTGGGTGGAAGAATTTCAGATAAGTATTCTCATATAAATGTGTTGTCTATTTTTTTATTGACAGCTGCAATGTTTACAAGCATTATTCCTTTAATGGAATTGTATGTGATTGAGCCATTGTCTTTAACTAATTTGAATCTAGAATTTGTTGCCATAATTTGTTCTACACTTACTTTTGGCTTGCCTAGTTTATTTTTAGCAACTGTTTCACCTTATTGCGTTAAGTTAAAAGACAAAGATTTGGATGAAGTTGGAAAGGTTTCGGGTAAGATGTCTTCTTTTTCGACAGTTGGAAGTATTGTTGGAACTTTTTTAGCTGGATTTATTCTAATTCCATTGTTAGGTGTTAAAAATATTATTTTGCTATTAGTTGTGGTTTTGTGTGTATTATCTTTTTTAGTGTATGATGAAAAAAATAAGATGTATATTATTAAGTCATTATTTACTGTTGTTTTCTTAGTGAGTATTGTTCTTTTTGGTAAGAAAGTCTTTTTTGATAAACATTCTGATATCATTTTGGACACAGATTCTGAATATAGTAGAATATGGGTTAGACAAATTGATGCAAATGGTAATGAAATGTATGCTGTTCAAGTTGGTTTGGGATATGAATCGATTGTTACAGATGAAAATAGATTATCAAGTGATTATTTAAAATTTTATGATTTGTTTGACTATTATAAAAATGACACGAAAGATACTTTAATGATTGGTGGGGCTGCTTATACATATCCAACATATTATTTAGAAAAGTATAAAGATAAGAATATTGATGTTGTTGAAATTGATCCTAAAATGACGGAAATTGCGAAGGAGTATTTTAAGTTAGATACAAATAATGAGAGATTAAATATTTTTCATGAAGATGGTAGAATATATTTGAATAAGGCTGATAAAAAGTATGATTGTATATTGATTGATGCTTTTAAGGGGATTGATGCTCCTTTTCAACTCACTACATATGAGGCTATTTTGAATACGAGAAGGCTATTGAATGATGATGGTATAGTTATTACTAATGTTATTTCTTCTTTAACTGGTAAAAATGCAAAATTTATAGAACATGAGTATTCAACATATAAGGCTGTTTTTGAAAATGTTAAGGTGTTTAGGGCTCAAAATGGGTTTGAGGATGATGAGCTTCAGAATTTGATATTAATTGGATTTAAAAATGGTGTTATTGAGGATAGTAATGTAGGGGATAAATATAAAAATTTATTGAATAGAGAAGTCTTAGATTTTACGTCTAGTAAGGGTGTTGTGACAGATGACTTGTGTGCAATTGGTGTATAGAGGAGTTCTTGAAAAACAGAAAAAAGACAAAAAAAGACAAAAAATTATAAAAAATTTATTGATATTTTTATTCCTATATAATATACTTAGTCTATCGATAAAGTTATTAAATTTTAAAAAATAAAACTGAAAGGGGAAAAACACATGGGAAAAGTTAAAAGTGTATTTTCAAACGTTTTTGCATGGATTAAATCACATGTAAAAATCGTAGTAGCTGTAGTAGCTGTTTTAGTAGTTGCTATTGTTGCTGTAAACTTATTGGGAGGAGTAGGTAATAGTGGTGTTAAGAAATATCTTAATGCTTTAAATTCTTGCAAAGATGAAAAGATTTTAAAAGCTATGGATACAAAGGCTGCTGTTGCTTGGCAAAATGCTGGATATGGTGATGACAGAGTTGAAAAATTCAAAGATGAATTAGATGATGTTGAAGATGATGATGTTGAAGATTTTGAAAAATCTATAAAGAAAAGATATGACGAAAGCGATAAAGGTCAAACAAAATATAAATTAAAGAAAGTTATTTATTCAACTAAAGCAAAAGATGACAAGAACTTGACTAAAGTTGTTTGCAAAATTGGTGTAACAAGTAAACCAGATAAAGAAGATGAAGACGATGATGAAGGTATCTGGAAGAAAGAAAAGAAATATACTGCTACAGGTGATACATATATGACTTTCTATTTATATAAAGGTAAAGTTATTGGTACATCATTTTAATAGTTAAATGTAGAAAAAACTCCCTTGTGAAAGGGAGTTTTTTGTGCTTATATTAAGATAGAAAAAGAGATTTACCAATATACTGTTTTGGCTTATTATTTTTGCTATTTTCATATTAAAGAGAAAATAGCTATATCAAACATCAGGAAGAAGTTTGATATGAATAATAATAAAAGTAAAAAATTAATTTATTGTATAACTTCTAGTGTAGCAGTATTTATATTAGGATTTGGAATTATTATAGGTACAAATAGGTTTAATAATAATCAAGTACAAAACGATACTCATTATGGAATTTCAGATTTACAAGATATCCCAGATTATTATGAAGGAAAGTATGTAAATAATAATGGAAACGATATAATTATGAAAGTGATTTAAATTAAATAAAAGTATAATAAATATGTTATTCAACTTATGATAGATTAGAATTAGAATATAAATGTAATTGTGGAAGTAAAGGAAGTGTAATATTAGATTTTGAAGATAGCAAGGAAGGTAAAGAATGTAATGATGAATTAGTCATCATAAAAAATAGATTTTGCTGTTCTAAAGATAATGAGCCCTTAATTACTATATTAGATAAAAAAGTGGCTAGTTATAAAATGAAAATTACTTGTAAATCTTGTAATAAAACATATGAAAAGGTGATGAAATAAATGAATTTTTTATTAACATTATTGATTCGAATAGTTGTATAGTATGAAAAAATCTCCCTTGTGAAAGGGGGATTTTTTGTTGCACAAAACTTGTATATGTGTTAAAATATTTATGTTATTTTTTGGAAGAGGGTAAAAAATGGAGCAGATTATAAATTTGTTGAATTATACATTTATACAGAGAGCATTGATTTGTGGTGTTGCGATTTCAATGTGTGCAGCGATTATTGGTGTTATATTGGTGTTAAAAAATTATTCTATGATTGGTCATGGTTTGGGGGAAGTTGGTTTTGCTTCTCTTACGCTTGCTGTGGCACTTGATTTACCACCATTATCAATATCCTTGCCAATTGTTATGGTAGCTGCAGTTATAATAATGATTATAAGTCAAAAACGTGGTGAGAGTGGGGATATTCCGATTGCTCTTGTTTCCACTGGTGCTTTGGCGACAGGTATAATTATTACATCAGTTTCTACAGGTTTTAATATTGATGTTGCTAATTATATGTTTGGTAGTATTTTGTCAATGACAAAGATTGATGTTATTGTTAGTATAATTCTTTGTATTGCTGTTCTTGGAGTATATATGTTTTTTTATAATAGGTTATTTATGATAACTTATGATGAGAAGTTTGCTAAAGCAAGGGGAATAAATGTTGTTTTTTATCAATTTTTGATTTCTTTTTTGACTGCTTTGGTTGTTGTTCTTGGAATGAGAATGATGGGAACTTTACTTATTTCAAGTTTGATTGTTTTTCCGGCAGTTATTGCGAAAGGATTAACAAATAGTTTTAGACAATTAATAATTATTTCTTCTATTATTTCTGTTACTTGTTTTGTACTTGGAATGTTTGTGAGCTTTTTCTTGAATTTGCCTACAGGCGCAAGCATTGCAGGAGTGTACATAGTTCTTTTGTTAATTTCTAAAATTGTTAATAAAATTTTTTAATTTTAAGGTTATTTTAATGTTAATGGATTATTATATATACGAAGACTTGAAAATATAGTCTTGAAAATTTTTTTCTTCCCCAAGCCATCCTGTAAAGGGTGGCGTTTTAATTTTCTATGAATATATTAAATGAGGAGGAAAGTATTATGGATTATGAAGTTTTGGCTAATGGAAAGATTCAGCTTGGGGGAAAGGCTCCTGAAATTAATTGTAATTCGACAAAAGGGCTGGTTAATGTTCCTGATAAATCTGGTAAGTGGACTGTGATTTTTTCTTATCAGGAGGATTTTTATCCTATGGCAACTGCTGAGATGATTTTTTTGGAGCAAAATAAGCATTTGTTTGAGGAATTGAATTGCAAAATTGTTTGTATGAGTACAGGTAATTTGCTTTCACATAATGCATGGATGGATGAAATTTTTAGGTTGAATGGTATTCAAATAAGTTTTCCGATTATTGATGACCCAATTGGTGAGATTGCTAGAAAGTATGGAGCGGTTGCTAAAGAACTTGGAAATAATTATGTTACTAGTAATGTGATTATTATTGATGGATTAGGAATTGTGAGAGGAATTTTTGAGTATATGCCTTGTGTTGGAAGAAATATTTTTGAGATTGTTAGAGTGCTTGGCGAATTAAAAAAATGTATTTTATAGTAAATATATAAAAAATCTTGAGAAAAAAATGAATTTATGTTATATATAAATAAAACGATAGAAAAGAGGTTTTTTTATGGAAGAAAATGAAGAAAAAACACTTAGTAAAAAAGAATTGAAACTTAAAGCTCAAGAAATGAAATTAGAAGAAAAACAAAGAAAAATGCAAGAAAAAGCTGATATAAAGGCTGAGAAGGAAAGAAGAAAAAATTCATTTGGAAGAAAGGTTAGAAATTTCTTTTTGACAATTTTATTTGTAATAATTTTAGTTTTAATTAGTTTTTACCTTGGAAAAGAATTTTTAACTAGAAAAGAAAAAGAGTTATCTAATGAAAAGATGGGGCAAGTATATGAGACTGCTATTTCTGCTATAGATTCTAAAGATTATAAAGAGGCTATTAAATTATTAAAATCTATTGATAAGGATTATGATAAATATAGTGATGTTAGTGATAAATTAAAAGAGATAGAACAATTATATTTAAATGAATACTTAGTAAGTAGTGATGAGTATTTGAAAGAGAAAAAATATGAAAAGGCTTTAGGAGTTTTAGACAATATAGAGGATGAGTTAAAGAATACAGATGCTGTTAATGATAAAATTTCTGAAATACATATTGCTAAAATGAAGAATGAGGTTGAGGCTTTAAAGGAAAATAAGAATGTTATTGATATTTTAAAGTTTTTGATTGATTATGATGAGATTTCTGATGAGGTTACTGAGGCTACTAAAGAATTAATTGAGGAATATAAAAATCAATTTGTACTTGAGACTAGATTGTTACTAAAATCAGATTATGCAAAGGCTAGAACTAATATTAATGCTGTTAAGAAATTGTTACCAGATGATAAAGATATTAAAGATTTAGAGGAAGAATTGAATAATACTGAACCTACTCCTTCTAGTTTGTTAAATTTAAAATCAAATGTTACAAATGGAAAATTATCAGTTGTAAAAGGTGAAAATGCAATTACAAATGTAAAGGGAACAGGTTTTACGAATTATATTTTATCTTCAGATACTAAAGGTGGAGAAGTAGAGTTTGATTTAAATAAGGAGTATAGTAGATTATCAGGAAATTTATGTATTCAATCAGATGGTACAGAAATAAATATGGCTGATGCTCAAAAGCTTCGTATTACTATTTATGGAGATGGAAAAGTGATTTATTTTTCTAACCAATTTAGTGGTGATTTATCAGATATTAATTTTTCGGTAGATGTTTCTGGTG
Source organism: uncultured Clostridium sp. (assembly GCA_948465565.1). GTDB lineage: Bacteria > Bacillota > Clostridia > TANB77 > CAG-508 > UMGS1994. The sequence continues at coordinate 299,688 of CAOJXR010000001.1, read as the reverse complement.
TCAAGAAATTGAAGATTTCTTTTAAAGGAAGTTCTACAGTAAAGTATTTTGTTGCTGACCCAATGTTGATTGTAAAGAAATAAGAGTGTTTAAAAAACTATTTGTGAAAAATAATTTTGCAAATAGTTTTTTAAGTCTTTTTTAATATTTGGATTATATAATCTTTGTTAGTATGGTATAATTTGATGAGTAAATAAAAGGAGTTTGTATGAAGGTTCTAATTGTCGAAGATGATAAAATTTTGTCTGATACTATTAAGCAATGTATAGAAAAAACATATACTGTTGAGCAAGCATATGATGGATATGAAGGGTATATGTATGCTAAAGGTAATATTTATGATATCATTATTTTGGATATTATGATGCCTGAGATGAGTGGATATGATGTTTTATCTAAGTTGCGTTCTCAGGAAATATTGACGCCAGTATTGTTATTAACTGCAAAAGATTCTGTTAGTGATAAAGTAAAAGGACTTAACATGGGTGCTGATGATTATTTGGTGAAACCATTTGAAAGAGAAGAATTACTAGCTAGGATGGATGCGATAATTCGTAGGAATAATGGTTTTTTTGTTAGTGATACTTTGCAATTTAAGGACCTTACATTGAATTTGAAGAATAGAAAAGTTTATATTAATGATAAAGAAATAGGGTTACAGGGAAAGCAATTTGATTTATTAGAGTATTTAATAAATTCAAAGAATACAATTATCACAAAGGAGCAGATTTTTGATAAGATTTGGGGCTTTGATTCAGATACTTCTACAAATGTTATTGAAGTGTATGCAAGTGGGTTACGAAAAGAATTGAAAAAGTATGGGTATGATAAGTATATAAAGACTCTTAGGGGCGTTGGATATATTTTATCAGATTAGTTGAAATAAAATCACTCATCTTGAGTTGTTAAAATTATATTTCAACTTTATATAGAATAGGGGATAATTAAAGGTGAAAGAACGAAAAAATGTAAGAACAGAATTATTAAAAAATATGATAATTAATTTAATAATATTTACAATAATTTTTACTACATTTAGTGTTGTTATTTTGATTCAAGTTAGTAAGTATTTATATACTTCTGTAGATAATGAAATGTATCAGGTGAAGAAACAGTTTGAGGAGATGCCTAAGATTGTTTTTACTGATGAACAATCTACCCAAGAAGAGTTGGAATTTGCAGATAATATGCTTATAGAGGTTGTACAAGCATATGTTGAAAAAATATCAAATCCTAGAGTTATAACGATTTTAAGAGATGATGAGGGAGAAATACTTGCTTCATCATTGAATGCTAAAATTTTCTTGAAGTATTTACAAAAAATAAATTTTACTACTAATAATGTTGATAAAATTTATGAGATGTGTGTTAATTCAAGGTACTATTATAGAGGTACTACATGTGAAATTTCTACATCAAATGGTAGTTATTATGTGGAGTTTTTGGTTAATGTAAATTCTGAAAAGGAGATGATGGAGAGCTTTACAGATAGATTGACTATTGGTACAGGAATTGTTATTTTGCTTTCAATTTTTATAAGTTATTATTTGTCAAGAAGGGCAGTAGACCCTATTATTAAGGCGTATGAAAAGCAGGCTGAGTTTGTTCAAAATGCGTCTCATGAATTGCGTACACCACTTACTATTATTCAAGCGAAACAAGAAATGCTGCTTCAAGCTCCTGAAAGTAAGATTATTGATAAGTCAGAAGATATTGCTCTTACTTTGAGTGAAACTAGGCGCTTGTCTAAAATGGCAACAGAACTTATGGATTTGGCTCGTGCTGATTCTAATAATAGTGTTATAAATAAATCTAAAATTGATTTGAATGAATTGATTAAAACTATTTCTGTTCCATATGAAGAAATGGCTAGAATGCAAAAGAAATCAATGAATGTTAATGTAAAGTGTACAAAAGAAGTATATGTTGATTCTAATAAGGTAAAGCAATTACTTGTTATTTTGCTTGATAATGCACTTAAATATACTGAAGAGGGAGATTCAATTGAAATTGAATCTCGTACAGTTGATGATAAAATTTTTATAAATGTTAAAGATACTGGAATTGGTATTAGTGATAAAGCTATAAAACATGTTTTTGAACGTTTTTATAGGGAAGATAAGGCACGTTCGAGGGAAAAAGGTGGTACTGGTTTAGGATTGGCTATTGCACATACGATTGTGAAAGTACATGGAGGTACGATTAAAATTGTACATAATAAACCTAAAGGAATAATTGTTATAGTTAAGTTGTAATATAGATGGCGTGGGAAATTTTCCTATGCCATTTATTGACTTTTATATTGTATATAAATATAATAATACTAAATTATTTTCAACATGTTATTAGGAGAAATCATGGCAAATCAAATTATTTCACATGATGGTACAGAAGATGAAAATCAGTTAGTTATTTCTGATAGTGATAATAATAAAAGAATTCAATTTAGGGGAGTTGTTATAGTTATTTCATTGATTATAATTCTCCTTATTTGTGTTTGTTTCCTAACTATTTATTCTGTTATAAATTATACTGATAAAAAGATAAAAAAAGGTGTTTTTATTGAAGGGATAGATGTTTCTGCACTGACGCTTGATGATGCTAAGAATAAGGTTCAGACAGAGTTTTTGGATAAACTTGAAAATACAATTTATTTTCAATATGGTGAGAATTTATATTCATTGGCCTTGGAACAGATAAATGCTAAGTATAAGCTTGATGATGCGGTTCAAAAAGCTTATAATGTCGGAAGAGAGGGATCTTTAATAACAAGAGACATAACTGTTTTTAAATTACCTAAAAATCCAGTTAATGTTACAATAGATGTGACATTTGACGAAGAGGCACTTGAAGATTGTATTTCTGATATATCTGCTAAACTTCCAGAACAAGTTACACAGCCTAGTTATTATATAGAGGATGGAGAACTTATTATAACATCTGGTAAAATTGGAAAAGCCGCTTCTAACGAGGAAACAAAAGGTATTGTTATTGATGCATTAAAAAATAAAAGATATAAAGATGTTTATTATGATATTCCAACATATGATAAGTATCCAGAAAAAATAGATGTTGATAAAATTTATAATGAGATATATAGGGAAATGAAGAATGCTTATTTTACTGTAGAACCTAGAATGGTTTATGCTGATGTGACTGGTATAGATTTTAGAGATAGTGTAGATGATGTAAAAGCTCAGATTGAAAGAGAGAAAAAAGATGAGTATAATGTTGCTCTTAAGTATACAAGAGCTGATGTTACAGTAAATGATTTAGGACAAGATGCTTTTCCAGATGAACTTGGTTCATTTGTTACAAAATATTCAAATAATGCTAATAGAACAACTAATCTTAGGTTAGCTTCTAATAAAATTAATGGAACTGTAATAATGCCAGGAGATACATTTTCTTATAATAAAATAGTTGGTGAAAGAACAATTGCTGCTGGATATAAAAATGCGTCTGTTTTTGAGAATGGAAGAATTGTTGATGGATTAGGTGGGGGGATTTGTCAAGTATCAACTACCTTGTATAATGCAGTTTTATATGCTAATTTGCAAATTGTTGAAAGAACTAATCACATGTTTTTGGCTGGATATGCTGATGGTGGTAGAGATGCTACTGTTGCATATGGTTCTTTGGATTTTAGATTTAAAAATAATAGAACGTATCCAATAAAGATTGAGTCTAGAGTTGAGAATGGTTATTGTACAGTTAAGGTTTATGGATTAAGAATGGAAAATGATTTTGATGTAGAAATTGTTTCTAATAAAATTGGTCCATTGAAATATCAGGCGTTTAGAAGATTGTATCAAAATGGTGTGCTTGTAGGGACAGAGGAATTGTCTGTGGATACCTATTCTTCACCAAATTAGTTTGAAAAAATATGGAGGAAAAGATGAGAATTAGAAGAAGACCTTGGGCTAAAAAGGAGCTTGAGGAGGCAAAATTTTATATAGATGATTCTACAATTAATAAGGGGGTATGGAAGAGTCTTTTTAAATATGAGGACAGGTCACTTTGCTTAGAGATTGGTTGTGGAAAGGGAAGTTTTATTGCGCAGCTTGCATCTAGTCATCCTGAAAATAATTATATTGCTGCTGATATGATTGAGGCAATGCTTGGTCTTTCAAAGAGAAATATTGAGGAAGAGTACGCTAAAAAGAATTTGCAAATAGATAATTTGTTATTGATAAGAATGAATGCTGAAAGAATTTTAGATTCTTTTAGTGATACTGATGTTGTAGATAGAATTTATATTAATTTTTGTAATCCATGGCCACGTGGAAAACATAAAAAAAGAAGACTTACTCATATTCGTCAGTTACAAAATTATAAGACTTTTTTGAAAAATGATGGCGGAGAAATTTATTTTAAAACAGATGATGATGATTTGTTTGAGGAGAGTTTAGAATATTTTGCAGAAGCGGGATTTGAGATTGTGAAAAAGACATATGATTTGCATAATGATTTGATTTTTGAAGATATAAGAACAGAGCATGAAAACATGTTTTCTGAGCAGGGAATAAAAATTAAAGCATTAATTGCAAAAATAATTTAGTTTTTAATTTTATTTTAATGTTTCGCTTATATAATTGCGAGTGTAATATTAAAGTATTGTATAATATTGTCAAAAGAAAAAGGAGGAAAAGACGTTGATTAAGGTACAAAACGTTACTAAAAAGTACAATAAGTTTCTTGCAGTAGATAATATTAATTTTGAAATTGCTGATGGTGAAGTTGTTGGTTTTTTAGGACCAAATGGAGCTGGTAAATCTACTACAATGAATATGATAACTGGGTTTATTGAACCTACTTCAGGAGAAATTATTGTAAATGGTTATGATATTAACCAAAAGTCAAAACAAGCTAAAAAACAAATTGGATACATGCCAGAAAATGTTCCACTTTATTTAGAATTAACAGTTAAGGAATTTGTTTCATATATGGCAGATTTAAAACTTGTTAAGAGAAGTGAGAAAAAAGCGGAAATCGATAGGGTTATTGGTGTTACTGGTTTGAAAGATGTACAAGGGAAATTAATCAGAAATTTATCAAGAGGTTATAGACAAAGAGTTAGTTTGGCTGGAGCTTTGGTTGGAAATCCTCCAATTTTAATACTTGATGAACCTACTGTTGGCTTAGACCCAAAACAAGTTATTGAGATTAGAAATTTGATTAAATCATTAGGAAAAGAACATACAATTCTTATTAGTTCACATATTTTGTCTGAAATTAGTCAGATGTGTAATAAGATAATGATTATTAATAAGGGAAAAATATTAAGAATAGATTCTACTTCTGAGATTGAGAAACAAACTACAAGTTCTTCAGAGGTTATTGTTACTGTTGATGACCCAGAAAATAAATTTAAAACAATGAAAAAAGCTATTTCTAATATATCTTCTATTGATTTAGTTGAAGATAATGGACAAGAAAAAGTTTATAATGTTAAGTATAAAGGTGAAGATATTAGAAAAGTTTTGTTTAAGGAATGTGCTAAAGATGATATTACAATAATTGAAATGAAAAAGAAAGAAAATTCATTAGAAGAGGCTTTCTTGAAGATCACAGAAGAGGGAGGAAATAAATAATGTTTGCTGTTATAAAAAAAGAACTAAAAAGCTATTTTTATACACCTGTAGGATATATTTTTATTGCTTTATTTTTAGCTGTTGTTAGTTTTGTGTTTTATCAATATACTTTTTCACAAAGATATTTGAATTTTGAATATATTATTTGGGATAGTACTGTTGTACTTACATTTATTATACCTGTTCTTACAATGAGATTGTTTGCTGAAGAGAAGAAATCTGGAACAGATCAATTATTGATGACTTCTCCTAAAAGTATAGTTAGTATTGTTTTAGGAAAGTTTTTTGCTGCAACTCTTGTAGTTGTTGTTGCTTTGTTATGTATGTTTGTTTATTATGGAGTTTTGAGATATTTTGGTGATGTTAGTTTAGTAGAGCCACTTGTTGCAATGCTTGGATTTTTATTACTTGCTATGGCATATATTTCATTTGGTATGTTTGCTTCTGCAATAACTGAAAATCAAGTTATAGCTGCTGTTATTTCTATTGGATTTTTCTTAGTTATTTCATTTGCACAAAATTATACTTCATTTACAGAGATGTTTGCTTTGACTAATATGTTTAGAAAGTTCCCTCAAGGAATTATTGCACTAAAAGAAGTAGTAGGATATACATCATTTATTTTGTTGTTTAATTTCCTAACTATGATAATTTTACAAAGAAGAAAAAGTGTTAAATAGGGAGGGAGAGTACATTGAAAGGTTTTTTTGGAAAAATAAAAGATTATTGTATTAAAGATACAACGAGAACAATACTATTAGTTGCGATTTTAGTCGCATTGTATATTGTTTTAAATTTATGGATGCAAACTATTAACTTGGCTCAAATAGATTTGACTAAAGATAAGTTATATACATTAACTGACCAATCTAAAAATATTGCTAAAAAAATTGATAAAGAAATGACTTTTTATGTTTGGGGTTATACAGAAGAATCTTCTGTTATTGATTTGTTGAAACAGTATAATGCTGAAAATTCAAAGATTACTTATAAACTTGTTAAGACAGATGACATAGAAAATAAAGAAAAATATGGCTTTGAAGATAATTATCCAGCTATTATTGGTGAGGCAACAGATGGAAGAACTTCATATATAAATGATTCTGATTTGTATTCTTATGATGCAAATTATAATGTGGTTGATTTAACTGAGCAAAAATTAACTAATGCAATTAATAATTTGTCAATTACAGAGAAAACAAAAGTATATTTCCTAGAAGGAAAAACAAATTATACGGTTTCTAAAGGATTACAGTATTTATCTAATTATTTGCAACAAGAGTTTTATGATATTGCATCTATAGATATGGTATCTGATCCTACAATTCCAGAAGATTGTGATGTTCTTGCACTTATGGGATTGACATCAGACTTAACAGAACAAGAGGCTAATAATATTTGCCAATATATCGAAAAGGGTGGAGATATGATAATTTCTCTTGATATTGATTATACAAATGTAGAAAGAAATTATCCTAATTTTCAAAAAGTATTAGATGAATACTCAGTTTCAATGCCTAATAAAGTTGTTCAAGAGTCTTCATCAAATACTGTTGCTGGTTTTGAAAATATTGTTATTCAAGCAGAGGTTGCTGCTGATCATGAAATAACAAGATTAATGTATAATTATGATACAAATATGAATTCTGGATATTCAGTAAAACCAATTTTGGTTGCTTCTGGTATTATTGAACTAGATACAGAGAAAATGTCTGGAACTAATTCAACAGCTACTCCTATTATGATGTCTTCAAATTCTGCTAAAGTTGCTAATATTGCTACAAAAACTATTGAAGATAATGATGGCTCATATTATGTATTAGGTGCTGCTGTTCAAAAAATGGTTGAGTCTGGAGACGAATCAAGAGCTGTTGTATTTGCTGCTACAACATCTTTTTCAGATAATTCTTTGAATGGTGTTGACCCAATGTTTGCTTATAATTCAAATATTATAATGAATTCATTTGCTTTTACAAGCAATAGAGGAGAGTTATATTCTATAAGAAAATCGTCTAAGTATACTCAATATACTCCTACAGAAAAACAGGAAGAGGTTGTTAAGGTTATTATTTATGCGGTTCCTGTGGTTATTGCGGCTATTGGTGTTTGTGTGTGGGTTCATAGACGCAAGTTGAAATAAGGCGTTGAAAAGAGAATCATTTCTCTTTTCAACCTGATGATATGAGATTTGGAGAAGAAAAAATGAAATTTAAAAAGTCAACAATTGTGTTGATAGTTATACTAATTTTATATACGATTTTATCTTTTTATAAGCTTGGAAGAAATGAGAATCCTCAGACTTTTGCTAATATAAAGAATTGGGAACAACTTACTTATAAGATTGATCCTAATGTAACTATTGATAAGATTATGATGTATATTGGAAATGATTTATCATATGTATCATTTTTCTTTGCTAATGAGTATAAGAATTTTGATACATATGTATATGATAGTTCTCATGAGGCTTCATATGTTTTTCAATGGAATAAGGTGAATATAAATAAAGAGAAAAAGAATTATGAGTATCTTGTTTTGCAATCGTATTGGGATACTACTACTTTAGGTGAAATTAAGGTTTATGATGTAGATGGAAATGAAGTTGCTTTGACTCCAGTTGAGGAAAAAGCTAAGATATTACTTGATGAACAGGAGACTGTTCCTGAGGACTATTCATATATGAATAGTTCATATTTTGATGAGATTTATTTTCCTAGAACAGCATATGAACAACTTCATAATTTGCCTATATATGAGTATACTCATCCACCTTTAGGAAAATTAATAATGTCTATTCCTATGCAATTTTTAGGAGTTACACCATTTGCATATAGATTAATGGGTAATATTGCAGGAATTTTTATGATTCTTGTGATATATGCAATTGCTAAAGAAATGTTTGGTAAGGAAAAATATGGTTTATTTGCTGCTGCTATTATGGCTTTAGATGGAATGCATTTTGTACAGACAAGAATTGGTACTGTTGATAGCTTTTTAGTGTTATTTTGTTTGACTTCATTCTTGTTCTTTATAAAGTATTTAAAGATAGATAAGGGTGAAAACCTAAAGAAAAAAGTGGTACCTCTTCTTATTTCAGGTACTTTCTGGGGAATGGCTATATCTGTAAAATGGACTGCTGCCTTTGTTCGGACTTGGTATGGGAGTAATATATTTTGTGGATATGATTTGGAACAAGAAGTTTAATTTAAAGCTTATATTATGGTCAGTGCTTGCATTTGTGATTATACCAATAATAATATATGTGGTGTCATATATTCCAATTATGGCAAATCCTAATTCAGGTATTACAGATGTGAAGTCATTTTTTGAGTATCAAAAAAGAATGTATGATTATCATTCTAAATTAGAGGCTACACATGATTTTACAAGTAAGTGGTATACATGGCCAATTATGCAAAAGCCAATGTGGTTCTATGTAGCATATCATGCAGATGGAAGTTATGGCACAATATCATGTTTGGGTAATCCTGCAATATGGTGGTTATCAATTGGAACTTCAATTTTTACATTAATATATTCTTTAATTAAGAGAGACAAAAATGGATTAATGCTTATTGCTATGATTGCTGCTACATGGCTTACTTATGCGGTAATTGGTAGGGTAATGTTTATTTATCATTATTTTATTACTTTGCCTTTTGCAATGCTTACAATTGTTTTTGCTATTCATAAATTGGTTGAATGGAAAAAGGCTTTTAACTGTGTTATAGTAGGTTTGATAATGATATTTTTAGCTTGTTTTGTATATTTTTATCCTGTGTATTCAGGAATGCCAGTTGATAGAGAATATATAGAGAATACGAAATTGAATAAAACATGGGTTTATTGATTTTGTGAATAAATTTGTATAAATGTAATTTAAAAAAAGTAAGTAAAAGAGCTATGGAAACATAGCTCTTTTTGATTATTAGTTATTTGGTATGTGTATCATTTCCTACATTTCTTTTGACCCATAGGATGTGTGGTTGACACAATTTTGCAAACATGTGTTTACAAAACAAAAAAGTTATGATATACTTAAGAACAGATATTCGGTATCGGAGGACGTTATGGAAGAGATGGTTTCAAATATATATGTTGCGATTGATTTGAAGAGCTTTTATGCATCAGTTGAGTGTAGAGAAAGAGGGCTTGATCCAATTAGAACAAATTTGGTTGTTGCTGATAGTAGTCGTACAGAGAAGACGATTTGCTTGGCTGTAAGCCCTTCTTTGAAAGCATATGGATTGCCAGGAAGAGCGAGATTATTTGAAGTTGTCCAAAAAGTAAAAGAGATTAATATAAATAGAAAACGATTTGCTACTAACAAAGAGTTTAGTGGAATGTCTGTTGATGATATTGAACTTAAGAATAATCCTGAATTAGAGCTTGATTTTGTTATAGCCCCGCCACGTATGTCATATTATATGAAATACAGTACGAATGTTTATAATGTGTATTTGAAGTATTTTTCTCCTGAAGATATTTATGTATATTCTATTGATGAAGTTTTTTGTGATATTACTCATTACTTGAAAATGTATAAAATGACAGCTAGGGAATTAGTAACAAAGGTTATACAAGATGTTTATACTACAACTGGGATAACTGCGACTGCTGGAATTGGTACGAATTTGTATTTAGCAAAAGTTGCAATGGATGTAGGTGCTAAACATGTAAAAATGGATAAGAATGGTGTTAGAATTGCTGAACTTGATGAAATGAGTTATAGGAGAATGCTATGGAGTCATAAGCCCATAACTGATTTTTGGAGAGTTGGCAGAGGGTATGCTAAGAAACTTGAGAAATATAGAATTTATACAATGGGTGATGTTGCCAGAATGTCTATTCAAAATGAGGAGCTATTATATAAGTTGTTTGGAGTAAATGCAGAATTATTGATAGACCATAGTTGGGGATGGGAATGTGCTACTATTAAAAGTATAAAAGAGTATAAGCCAGAGAAAAAGAGTATTGGTTCAGGTCAAGTTTTACATTGCCCATGTACATTTGAACAGACTAAAATCGTTGTGAAGGAAATGGCTGAATTACTTTCTTTAGACTTAGTTCAAAAGCAATTTGTTACAAGTCAATTAGTACTTACTATTGGTTATGATATAGAAAATTTAACTAATCAAGAAATAAGTAAACTATATAGTGGAGAAATTACTGTTGACCATTATGGTAGAAAAATTCCTAAACATGCTCATGGAACAATTAATCTGGATCATAATACTTCGTCTACAAGGATTATTACAGAAGCGGTTGTGAAGTTGTATAGTGAGATTGTGAATGATAAATTATTAGTGAGAAGAATTAATCTTACTGCTAATAATGTTATTGATGAGAGAGATGAAAAAGAAGAGTGTGAGCAAATTAATTTATTTGCTGATTATGATGAAATTAATAAAAGACGAAAAAAAGAGAAAGAGGAAAGAGAAATTCAAAAGGCTATGCTTAATATAAAGAGTAAGTATGGGAAGAATGCTGTCTTAAAAGGAATGAATTTGCAAGCAGATGGGACTACTATTGAAAGAAATGGCTTAATTGGTGGTCACAAGGCGTAGAAAGGAAGAAAGATGGATAAAGGAAAGTATGATGATATTATAAATTTACCACATCATGTATCAAAAAGGCATCCAAGAATGTCACTAGAGGAAAGGTCTGCTCAGTTTGCCCCTTTTTCTGCATTGACTGGTTATGCAGAGGCAATCAAGGAGACTGAGAAAGAAATGGAAAGTAAATTTCGTTGATACATATTTTTAACAAAAATACGAGGCAATTTTTGTCGAATTTTGCAAACGATAAAGGAATGTACCTCATATAATATAATGAGATTGTATTAAAGGGAGGTTATTTCTTGGATTTAGAAGGAAAAAATGTAGGATATGTTTTTACTGGGTCTTTTTGTACATTTAGAAAGAGTATTGATGAAATGAAAAAAATTGTAGAAAAAAAGGCAAATGTTCTTCCTATTATGTCTTACCATTCATATGAACTAGATACTAAGTTTGGAAAGGCTCAGGATTTTATAGATGAAATAGAGAAAATTACAGGGAATAAGATTATTCATACGATTCCAGAAGCGGAACCAATTGGACCAAAACATTTGACAGATATAATGATTATTGCACCTGCTTCTCGGTAATACGATGGCTAAACTTGCAAATGACATTATTGATACACCAGCAGTTATGGCAGCAAAGTCTCATTTAAGAAATCAAAATCCATTAGTTATTGCGCCATCAACTAATAATGGATTAAGTGGAAATGCAGTGAATATTGGAAAATTACTTAATATGAAAAATTATTATTTTGTACCATTTAAACAAGATAATCCGATATCAAAGCCAAACTCTATTGTGTTTGATGCGTCTTATATTATTAAAACATTGGAATATGCATTAGAAGGAAAGCAAATTCAACCAATATTGTTGCAACTGTGAAAATTCGAGAGAAAAAAAGAGTATTTTTGAGGAAAATATGGAAAAAACTTTTGTGATAAAACATATTGCAAAAATATGATGAAATATGCTATAATATATTAAATTTGATACAATAGTGAATGGTTTTAGAAAAACGTTTTGCGATTGTATCATTTTTATGTAATTTGAAGGGGGAGTTTTTATTAGATAAAAACTGAACACTTTGTCAATTTGTGGGGGGGTTCTATGGCTAAGATTATTGAATATAGTAAAGAATATGAACAAGCTGTGAGAAGTTTAATTGTATCAATTTTTGTTGATGAATATGGATTTGAAAATTATAGAGAATCTTGTGCGAATGCAAAGTATGAAAAGTATAAGGATACAAATGGAAATTGTTGGATTGCTCTTGATTCTTATGGAGAAGTAATAGGAAGTATTGCTTTAATAGGTCTTGGTGAAGCTGAGGCAAAATTAGAAATTATGTATGTACATAATGAATATAGAGGTCAAGGAGTTGCTCAAGATTTATATAATGCATTATATAATTTTGCAATAGAAAATGGAATTAGAAAAATTATTCTAGGTACATATGAAAGATTAGGTAGGGCAATAAATTTTTATAAAAAGAATGGATTTGTTGAGTATGAGCATAATAATTATACTTATGATGATAAATATTTTTATTTAGATGTTGTTTAAAATTTATATAAAGAAGTCTAGTTTGAATAGACTTCTTTTTTATGTATATTACCATATTTTTCATTGACATATTTTTATATTAGAAATATAATTTACATGGAAGTTTGATAAAAAATTATTATAAGAGGAAAATAAATGAAGAAATTTCTAATTGTTTTAATAACAAAGTTTATATGTTTTATTTTAAAAATCTTTGGAAAGCATGGTGGTAATTTGCCAGGAAAATTGGCATTTAAGTGGGATTCAAAGATATTTAATTATTTTAAAATAGATGGTAAAGTAATTGCTGTAACTGGAACTAATGGTAAAACGATGACTAATAATTGTATAGCACAAATTTTAAAAGATAGTGGAAAAACAGTTGTTAGTAATATTGAAGGAAATAATATGGAAACAGGAATTTTATCTGTTTTGATTAAAAATTGTTCGATTTTTGGAAAAGTAAAGGCTGAATTCTTAATTTTTGAAACAGATGAAAGTTATGTACCAGTTTTATATAGTATGATGCCTCTTGATTGTTTGGTTGTTTTGAATTTCTTTAGAGACCAATTAGACAGAGCGGGCGAAGTTGAATCTATAATTTTGAAAAATCAAAAGTTTTTGGAAACTTATACTGGAAAATTAATTTTAAATGCGGATGATCCTAATGTTGCGAGACTTGGAAAAGCGAATAAGAGAAATAAGAATATTTTTTATTATCGTGTTAATAGATATGAACATTCTACTACAGAACCAATTGAAGCTGGTGAGGGAAAATTCTGCCCATTTTGTAATACTAGACTTACATATGAATATTACCAATATGCTCATATTGGTAGATTTAAGTGTCCAACATGCTATTATGGAAATAATCAAATAAATCATATTTTATCTGATGTTGATTTAAAAAATAGAACATTCAAAATTGAAGAAAGATTGTATAAAACACAGTTTAATAGCATTTATGCTATATATAATTTGGCTGCAGCTACTTCTGTTGCTAAAGTTTATAATGTTTCAGAAGATAGTGTGATGAAAACAGTTGAAAAATTTGTACTTAACAATGGTAGGCTTGAGAAAATGCAGATTGGTGGGTGTGATACAATAGTTAATTTGGCTAAAAATCCAACAGGTGCTAATGTTAGTTTGAGATTGATAAATGAAGATGAAAGTAATAAGGATTTGTTATTTGTTTTGAATGATAATTTGGCTGATGGGAAAGATGTTTCTTGGATTTGGGATATTAATTTTGAGGATATGCAAGGAGTTGATAGAATTATAACAGCAGGAACTCGTCCATTTGATATGGCTATTAGAATTAAGACGAGTGGTTATCCAGAAGATAAGATTTTTCCTTGTGCAACTCTTGAAGAGGCTGTTACTAAGTTGTATGAGACAAAAGGTAAAAAGTATGCAATTGCTAATTATACATCTGTACAAGATACAAGAGCAGAATTAATCAAGTATAATGAGAGAACTAAAAATTTATAGAAAGGATTACTAAAAATATATGAAAGAAATTAAAATTTTATATTTGTATCCTGATATATTAGATTTATATGGAGATATTGGCAATATTAAAGTTTTGAAGTATAGAATGGAGAAAAGGGGTATTTCTGTAATTGTTGATACATATTCTATTGGAGACAAGGCACCAGATTTTTCTTCATATGATATTGTGTTTTCTGGTGGAGGTGCTGATAACGAGCAGAAAATATTATCAGAAGACCTTGTACAGTATAAGGACAAGATAAAAGAGGCCGTTAATAAGGAAGTATTTTTCTTGCTTATTTGTGGTTCATATCAATTGTTTGGCAAATATTATAAAGGTGTTGATGGTGAGATTATTCCAGGACTTGAAGTTTTTGATTATTATACAGAGGCAATAGAGGATAGAAGTAAAAGATGTATAGGAAATATTGTTTTAGAAATAGAAATTGATGGGGAAAAGACTAAAATTATTGGTTTTGAGAACCATGGAGGACAAACTTTTGATACAAAAGAGAATTTTGGCTCTGTTTTATTTGGAAATGGAAATAAGTTTGGGGATTCAAAAGAAGGATTTAGAATAAACAATGTTATTGGTACATATTTGCATGGACCGCTTTTGTCTAAAAATCCTAAACTTACAGATTATATAATAAAATATAGTTTGGAAAGAAAATATGGAGAAGAGGTTAATTTGGAGCCTTTGAATGATGAGTTTGAGGAGAAATGCAGGGAACAATTGTTAAGTAGATTTTTGGAAAATAAATAAAGAAAAGTACCATAGGCTTTTTATAACCTGTGGTACTTTGTTTATTATTGATTTGCGTATTTTTGTTTTGCACAATCTATTTTTGCTTGGTCTGCAAGTTCAGTTTTATACCAACCTTTTTCAGCCATTAAGTTATAAATTTTATTTTGAATATCTAATGTTTCATTTAATGCACATTTAAAAGCACTATGAACTTCTGCTGTAGTTGATTCTATAGTGCCATGAAGATAAAGGTCGCAAACTCCTTTTATTACTAATAATTCATTTTCCATTAAATCTCTGTCTTCCATAGAATCCTCCTTATAATAAGTTTAAAAATTTGTTGTAAATTTCTGTGTGCTTTTGTTGTAATTCTGCAACATAGGCAGAAAGTGTAGGGTCAGTTAATTTACTTGATGTTTTTTGGCTACATGATTTCATAAATTTTTCATGTCCTAAAGCATCTTCAACATATAGAAGTTCTTTATTTGTCATTATTATCACCACCTAGATTTATTGTTTACTTTTTTGGCTTTATATATACTTTTTATTTAAATTAATTTTTAAAGATTGTTTATTATCTATTTTTTATGTGATATAATTTTTTAGAATTTATTTTGGGAGAATTATAATGAAAAAGATAATTTATATATTTGGAGTAGTTTTATTGTCAGTAATTGCAATATTGAATTTTATATTTACAACTAGGCTTAATACTTCTGAAGAAGCTATAACTGGTCCTAATAGTTTTATATATATTTTGGGGTTAATAGTAGTTGTATTGCTGATATTTTTTGGTACAAGATTTTTAAATAAATATTTATATAAAGATTGTTCAGAGAAGAAAAGTGAACTTAGAAAATTTTTGTTTTGGGGTGGTTTTTCTTTATATATAATATTAAATGTTATATGGTTGTTAAATGTTAATCCAAAAGTTGGAGCGGATTCTGTTCATGTTGCGAATTTAGCGCAAGCAATGTATGAAGGAAATGTTGAGGAAGTATTGACCTCAAATACATATTTGGGAATGCCGCTTCGTGAATATATGCAAACATATCCACAACAGATTCCACTTGCTTTTTTTTATAGTTTATTTTTTAGAATAATACATTTTGATATAATGGAGTTTCTTAGAATTTTAAATCTTATTGGAAATATACTGATAGTGTTTGCGATGTATAAAATAAATAACCAGATTTCTAAAAAATATGAGACTAATAAAGTTTTATTGTTTACAATGTTGTTTACTTTTGTTTCTTTGCCATTACTTTCTACATTTGTTTATGGTGATATTTTAGGACTTGCGTTTGGTTTACTTGCAGTATATTTTGTGATGAAATATATTGATACAAAGAAGATTAGATATGCTATTTTTTCAGGACTTGCAATGGCTGTTGCATATATGGTTAGAATGAATAGTTTGATTTTTATTATTGCAATAATAATGTATTTATTGATGAATTTGTTGCAGGACTTTACCACAAAAACAGTAAAGAGCAAAATGATTGAGATTGTTGTAGTTGGAGTGTATATATTTATTGCATTTTTACCATCAACTATTATTAAGAATTACTATAGTGATAAATGGGAGCTTGATAAAAATAAGTCTTGTCCATATGTTAGTTACTTGCTTATGTCAATGGAGGAGAGTTATAGGGCAAATGGTTGGTATAATGAGCAAATTTCAGAGCCTGCAATACGTAATCCAGATATGGCAAAGGAAGAATATTTAGGTAAAATTAAAGTTAGAGCTGGATATTTGCTTAGAAATCCAGGATATGCGTTTAATTTTTATGTTATGAAGACTGCGTCTATGTGGACAGAAAATACATATGCATCTATATTTTACAATGTTGATGGAAGAACATATTCGATTATGGATTATGTTAGGGGAGTAAATTCTCTAGTTACGAATGAGGAATTTAATCCTTTTCCAGTAGAAAGTTTAGCTGAACCAATTAATTTTTATCAAAAGGCTTTAATTATATTGTCATGTGGATGTTGTTTACTATTTTTATTGCAAAATAGAAAGAATGTTTCTTTGGAAGTTTTACTTTTGATTACTATTTTTATTGGCGGATTTATGTTTCATACTTTGTGGGAAGGAAAGTCTAGATATATAATTCCATATGTTGTGGCGATTATGCCAGTTGCAGCAATTAGTATTAAAGATGTTATTTTAAGAGATAAAAAAACTGTTGAAGGTAAATGTGAATAAATTAGTGAAGCCTTAAATCTAGTAAAAACTAAATTTAAGGCTTGTTTTTATTTTTTTACAACATTTATTATTTCTATAGGTAAGAATTTTGAAACATCTGCATTATTTCTTAATAAATCCATTATCATTGTAGAGTTTATTGGGCCGACTTCACCTGCACGAACATAGATAGTATCTAGATTTGCCATTTCGTGATTAAAGGTTGCTAGTGTTTCTTCAAAGTCATAATCTATACCATTTCTAATTCCTCTTATTAAAAAGCTTGCATTATTTTCTATGGCTGTTTGGAAGGATAAATTGTCATACGAAATTACATCAACATTTAATAGTCCTTCACGTTGTAATGTTTTGCGTATTGCTTGGGCCATCTCGTTTGTATCAAATCTTCTTTTTTTAGTTGGGTTTATACCAATTCCTATTATAACTTTATCAAAAAGTTTTGCAGAAACCTTTACGACATGTAAATGACCATTTGTGAATGGGTCAAAACTTCCTGCATAAAATCCTATTTTTTCCATAATTTACTCCTTTAACTATTCTTTTGATAGTGGATTGCTTTCAACTGCATTTCTGATTTGTTCATTGTCTACGTGAGTATATATTTCTGTTGTTGAGATACTTTCGTGACCTAATAATTCTTGCAATGCACGAATATCAACATTTCCGTATTTATACATAAGTGTTGCAGCAGTGTGCCTTAATTTATGTACAGAATATTTATTTGGGTCGATTCCAGCTAATTGTAATTCTTCTTTTACAATATATTGTACAGTTCTATTACTTATACGTTTGCGCTGTTCGCTTAAAAATAATGCATTTCTAGATTCAAATTTTATTCCTTCTTTGGGTCTGCCATTGTCAAGGTAGTTATTAATTGCTTCCATACAAGCCTTATTTAAGTATATTGTACGTTCTTTATTTCCTTTACCTATAACATTTAACTTTTTTTCAGAAAAGTCGATGTCTTTTATATTAATTCCTACTAATTCAGAAAGACGCATACCACAGTTTAAAAATAGAGTTATTATTGCAAAGTTTCTACTTGAGTTGTCATGATTTCCGTGTGTTGCTGGTGGAGGAGTTTGGGAAACTTGTAATAATTTTTGACTTTGTTCTAAACTTAAATATTTAGGTAGTCTTTTACCTAGTTTAGGTGTTTCTAAGTCTATACATGGATTGTTGGGAATTCTTTTTGTTTTGTTGCAAAGATATTGGAAGAATACGCGTAGACTTGATATTTTTCGTGATAGAGTGGCTGGTTTGCTACTAAATGTTTCTTTCATGTATCCTAAAAAGGCATGGATATCTTCTAGTTGTATTTTGGCAATTGTGTCTAGAGTTAAATCATTTACAATTACTTTAGATAGACCTGTTTCGTCATCCATATTTGCCATACTAAATTTATATTTTATAAATCTTAAAAAGTGATTTATATCATAATTATATTCTTTCATTGTATTTGGAGATTTATTTAAAATTGTTGAAGAATAGTCTAAAAAGTCGTTTAAAAAGCTTGGATTGTCTTCACGGTTTATCATTTGTTTCACCACCTTGTTTTCTTTAATACAGAAATTATATTATTAAATTTTATTTTTTTCAATATAGTGTACATTTTTGTGTTTTGTGATATTATTTTAATATTAATTTAATGTTGCTATTATAAAATTTGCGTAGAGAATTTTGTCGGTTGAGGAGGCTTATAGAATTGGAGTATATTGAATTTGAGAATGTTAATAAAAAGTATAAAATGGGTGAAGTTATTATTGATGCGTTAGATAATACAAACTTTCAAATAAATAGAGGAGAACTTGTTGTTATTGTTGGCCCAAGTGGTGCAGGAAAGACAACAACTCTTAATATTTTAGGTGGTATGGATACAGTAACTTCTGGAAACGTTTATGTTGATGGAAAAGATATTACTAAGTTAAATAATAAGCAATTAGTTAAGTATAGAAGAAATGATATTGGATTTGTTTTTCAATTTTATAATTTGGTTCAAAATCTTACTGCAAAGGAGAATGTTGAGCTTGCTACTCAACTTTGTGTGGATGCTTTGGATGTTGATGAAATTTTAAATAAAGTTGGTCTTGAAGAAAGAAAAGATAATTTTCCTTCTCAATTATCTGGTGGAGAACAACAAAGAGTGGCTATTGCAAGGGCTATTGCCAAAAATCCCAAGTTATTGCTTTGTGATGAGCCTACTGGGGCACTAGATTATAAGACTGGTAAGAGTATTTTGAAATTATTGCAGGATATGGCTAGAAACGAGAAAATGACTGTTATAATTATTACACATAATGCTGCGATTGCGCCTATGGCTGATAAAGTTATTCATTTTAAAAATGGTATGGCTGAGAAAATAGTTGTTAATGATAATCCTATTTCTATAGAAGAGATAGAATGGTAAGTTTAAGGAGTGGTAATGAAAAAGTCTTTGTGGAAGAATAATTTAAAAGTAATAGTTAAAACAAGAAGAAGGTTTATATCAATTTTGATTATGGCTTTTCTTGGTGTTGGCTTTTTTTCGGGGTTAGTTGCTACTGGACCTGATATGAAGGATAGTTTTGATGAATATGCAGATTCATCAAATTTGTTTGATATAGATATTGTTTCAACTATGGGATTTACAGAGAATGATATAAATGAAATTAAGAATATTGATGGAATAGAGAGTGTAGAGGGTGTCCAAACAAAAGATACTATTGTAAAGATTGAGGATAAAGAAAGTGTTTGTAAGGTAATTGAGTATAATGAGAATATGAATGTTCCAGTAGTTATTGAGGGAAGATTACCAGAGAAGTCAGATGAATGTTTGTTGGATTGTAAATATTCGATAGTTGATAATATGTCAAATTATATTGGGAAGACAGTTGTTGTTGAAAATGATGATATTAATTTTGATGGTAGTTTGTTATTTGTTGAGAAAACTCTTACAATTGTTGGTATAACTGAAACTCCATTATATATTTCTAATGAGAGAGGTAATACATCTGTTGGAAATGGTACGATTGGTTGTTATATTTATACAAGGGATGATGTTATAAATTTAAATTATTATACAAATGTATATGCTAGAGTTAGTGGAGCAAAAGAGTTAAAAGCAAATAGTGATGAATATTGGGCTAGAGTTAATCCTGTTGTTCAAAGAGTTGAAGATATGGCTGAGGAAAAAGAAAATAGTGATCAAATGCTTAAATGGTTTGTACGAACAAGAAAGGATAATTTGGGATATACTAATATTGTTGATGCAATAACTACGATTACCAATATTTCTAAACTATTTCCTGTTATATTTTATTTAGTGGCTGTTCTTATTAGTTTGACTTCAATGACAAGAATGATTGAGGAAGAGAGAACAGAAATTGGAACATTAAAGGCTTTAGGATATACTAATGGGCAAATAATTATAAAATATATTTTATATGCTTTTCTTGCTTGTATGATTGGTGGTTTCTTGGGAATGACAGTAGGTTTTTATTTGATACCTAATATTGTTTGGAATATATATAGTGCAATATATACAATACCAGAATTTTATACTGCATATAGGTTAGATGTTGGTTTACAAGGATTGATTATTGCATTTTTATGTATTTGTGGAGCTACAATTGTTGTGGCAATAAAAGAACTAAAAAATATGCCTGCTGTTCTTATGAGACCTAAAGCTCCTAAAAATGGTAAGAAGATTTGGCTTGAGAGATGTACATTCTTTTGGAAAAGGTTGAATTTTTCTAAAAAGGTTACTACGAGAAATATTTTTAGATACAAGAAAAGAGCGATTATGACTGTTGTAGGTATTGCTGGCTGTACAGGATTAATGGTTACAGGTTTTGGATTACGTGATTCTGTTTTAGATATTCCTGAATCACAATATGGTGATATTTTTACATATGATATGTCTATTTCTCTTTCAAATAATGCTGCTATGTATGAGGTAGAAAATTTAGTAAAAACAGATGAGAATATTAATGGTTATTCAAAGGTATGTGCTTCTTCTGTTAAGATTAAAGGAAGTGAAGCTAATTATGATACTGCTATTTTTATTCCTGATAGTATTCCTGATTTTGAGAAAATGTGTAATTTAAAGGATGTTGAAACTCATGAAAAACTTAATATTAGCAATGAAGGAATTATTATTTCTGATAAGATTGCAGAGTTTGTGGACGCAAAAGTTGGAGATAGTGTTGTTTTAATTGATAATGATAATTTAGAGTATTCTTTTAAAGTTACAGGAATTGCAGAAAATTATGTTTCTAATTATATATATATGTCTAAGGAGTTTTATGAAGCAAATGTCAAGAGTTATAAGACTAATATGCTTTTGCTAGATGTTAAGGAGATTTCAAAGGATGAAAAAGATAATTTATCTGAAAAGCTTTTAAATATAAATGGTGTGGCATCTGTATCGATGATTTCTGATATGATGAATGCAATTAAAGATATGTTAGGCTCTTTGAACTATGTTGTTATTATTTTGATTGTTGCGTCTGCATTGCTTGCTTTTGTTGTTTTATATAATTTGGCTAATATAAATATTGGCGAAAGACAGAGAGAAATTGCTACTTTGAAGGTTTTAGGGTTTTATGATAAAGAGGTAGATAATTATATTAATAAGGAGAATTTAGTTTTTACAGCTTTTGGTGTTATAATTGGTTTAGTTTTTGGATATTTCTTGACTGATATGATTGTTGCTAGTGTTGAAATTGATAAACTTAGATTTATTAGAAGAATATTGCCACAAAGTTATGTTTTTGCTGCTGTTATAACGACTATATTTTCTTTGACTGTTAATTATATTATTCATTTTGTGCTTAAAAAAATTGATATGATAGAAAGTTTGAAGAGTGTTGAATAATGAAAATTATTATAGATTCAAGAATGAGAGAAGTTGAAAAAGAATATTTGTCCAGATTTGGTGAGTTAGTTGAAATAGTACCTCAAGATAGTGTTTATGAGGAGATTTCTGGACATCCTGATATTTTTTTCACTAAATTGAATAATTTTTTGTTTAGGGCTCCTAATTTAGAAATGAAAGTTGGAATTTCTGGTGAAGATGTGGTTGGGCTTAATTATCCAGAGGATATTAGGTATAATGTTTGCCAAGTTGGAAATTTTGTAATACATAATTTTAAATATACTGATAGAAGGGTTTTAGAGTATATTAATGAGAATGAACTTGAGAAAGTACAAGTAAATCAAGGTTATTCTAATTGTAGTATTTGTGTTATTTCAAATAATGCGTGTATTACATCTGATATTCGGAATATATGAGGCTCTTAAAACAAGAAATATTGATTGCATTTTGATAAGTGAAGATAATATAGGATTGGTAGATAAAGATGGCTTAAAGACGAATATGAGAGGTTTTATAGGTGGGGCTAGCTGTGTGATTGATGGTAAGTTTATTTTATTTGGTGATATAGATTATCTTAGAAATAAAGATACCTTAGTTGATTTTGTTAAGAAGTATGGTTTAGAATTAGTATACTTTGATGGATTGGAAATTAATGATTATGGTGGAATTGTTATTTTAGCGTAAATGGTAGATTTGAAAATATTTGTATAATGTTGTATAATAAAATTACGTTAACTTTTATTAAAACTAACTAAAACGGAGGAATCATTATGTTGTGCATTATTCAAGCTCTGGTAAGCGTTATCCTGTGCGGTTTGGTAATTTGGTTTGTTTGCCGGAACTTCGTCGGCGGTTTCTTAAAGTTTGTGGTAAGTTTGGTGCTGTGTGCTCTTGTACTGGCACTGACGGCTCTGGTGTTCACTGCCATCGAAATTATCGGTTGGTTCGTGTTTGCAGGTATTTGCTTTTTTGGCGCTTGGGCAATCATTAAGTGGATTGTGGGCCGCTAAAGAGAGAAACATGGTAGGAATAACACAGAGGCACAAAAATGGTGTTCCTTTTCGGAGGGACGCCATTTTTGTTTTATATTAAGGTTTATTTTTATAAAGGGAGGAGCGCTGGCTTGACATTTCAAACCAACGCTCCAAATGTGTTTCTTGAAAATTTTTGATTTGCAGACTTACGCAGCCTTTTCGTCAGGGATGTGATAGTATAGGCGTTTCAGGGGGCTGAATTCCTGACAGATGAATGCGCCTACCTGCTTGACAGTCAGTTCGACATCAAAGTTCAACACATTCCGAAGAACTCGTGCTGCCATGCAGTCGGAACGGTAAAGTGCGTTCTGGCAAGCGATGTCCCACGGTTTGCCCATGAACAATACGTCATCGCAGATACCAGAAAGAACAGCAGCATTGGCGTACTTTACCAGCTCAGACAGTGTAGGAGCAATGATAAAGTTGGTGGTCTGAAAACCATCAGGCGTTGCCGCCAAGGGAGTATGCACATCGATATAGCTGCTGCTGTCCAGAATGGCCTTTTCGTCATGCAGGTACATGGCCCTTTTCTGCTGAGGAGTTAATCCCAGCAGATTCTGCCGGTGATTGTACTCTTCCATGAAACTGTTGCTCCTGTCGATGCAGGGCGTTTTCAGTGCGTGGAACAGCAGCTCGGAGGTCATGCAATCCTCAATTTTCTTTCTTGTCATGGTGTCTAAATCCTTTCTTAAATCAATTTAGATTCTTCTTGATATACTCTATAATGCTGGGAAAAGAAAGAGTTACAAGAAGTACAGATATAATAATGATATCACAGTTTACATAAAATGTCAAATTCGGATGGTATTGACGAGGTGTTATAATAAGACTATAATTAATAAATGTGGGAAATAATCGAAGTATATAAGGAGAAAAAGTTGGAAAATAAATCGAAACATGATAAGAGAAGTAAAAAGAAAAAATCAGGATTATTAAAGAAATTCTTTATTGTTATTCTTGTTTTAGGTATCATATGTTGTTCAATTTTATTGTTTCTATTATATGGTCCATGGAGTGGCTTTAGAGATTGGTTGATTACTACTGCAATGTCTTCAATGAGACATCAATATTTAGCAACATGGTTTTATAGTGATGAGACAATTAAGGAGTGTTTGGATAATAATAGGGTTATTGAAGTTAGCGGTATTACAGATGAAAATACTGTTGAAATTATAGATTATGGTGAAAAAGAAACTGTAACCTATGCGAATGAATATGAACGTCAAATTTTAGAAAAAGACGATAATAATAATGATTATAAAATTATAAAAATTGATAGTGGTAAAGACTATAGTGGATATATGGCTGTTATTTATGATTCATCAAGAGTAGAAGTGGCTACTACTCAGTATATTGGAAGCACAGGGCAATATTTAACTACTATTTCGAAAAATACTGGTGCTATTGTTGCAATAAATGCTGGTGGCTTTATGGATGAAAATTATCAAGGTTCAGGTGCTAGCCCTCTTGGAATTACTATGAGTAAGGGAAAAATTATTTCTAATAATAGATATTATGGTTCTATGGGAGTTATTGGCTTTAATAAAGAACATAAATTGATATTGGGTAAATTTAATTCAAGTGATTTAAAAAATAAGATGATTAGGGATGCAACTACTTTTGGACCATATTTGATTTTAAATAGTGAGAAATCTCAAGTTAAAGGAAATGGCGGTTGGGGTAAGGCTCCTAGAACTGCTATTGGTCAACGTGCAGATGGAATTGTATTATTTTTAGTTTTAGATGGTAATAGGGCTTTAGGAAAGGGTGCTACAATAAAAGATTTAATTGATATTTTTGATAGATATGGTGCTGTTAATGCTTCTAATCTGGATGGTGGTACATCTACATCTATGACTGTTAGAGGAAAAACTGTAAATAATCCTACGAATTTGTCTGGGGGGAATGGTACAAGACCTATTCCATCAGCTTTTATATTAAAGCCTGATGATTCTGATGATGGTGATTATAGTGTTGTAAAGGATAAAGTAGATAATTAAAGTTTAAATGTTTTATAGGAGAAAAGAAAATGCAGTCTTTATTTGAATTATATAAGATAGGAAATGGTCCTTCTAGTTCTCATACAATGGGACCTAAAAGGGCGACAGAGATGTTTAGAAATAAATATTCAAATGCCGATAAGTTTAAAGTTATACTATATGGTTCACTTGCACTTACAGGAAAGGGGCATTTGACAGATTATATTATTAGAAAGATACTTGAAGACTATGAAGTAGAGATTAAATTTGATATGCAGACAGAATGTAAAATTCATCCTAATACTTTTGATATATTTGCTTACAAAGATGGAGAATTGTTAGATTCATGGAGAGTGTATTCGATAGGTGGTGGCACTTTTAAGGTTGAGAATGGAGAAGATGTGATTTTTGAGGATATTTATCCTCAAAAGAATTTTAATGAAATAAAGAACTTTGTGAAAGAGAATAATATAGATTTATATGATTATGTTTGTTTAATTGAGGGAAAAGAGAAGATAACGGAATTTTTAAATCAAGTTTGGATGACAATGAAAAATGCAATAAAAGCGGGATTAGCGACAGATGGTATAATACCTGGAAGGTTAAAATTGCAGAGGAAAGCTAAAAGAGTTTATGAAAATAAATTAGAGTTTGAAACAACAGATATTAGAAAAACTAGATTGCTTAGTAGTTATGCATATGCAACAAGTGAAGAGAATGCAAGTGGTGGTGTTATAGTAACTGCTCCAACTTGTGGTTCTTGTGGTGTACTTCCTGCTGCTTTATATTATATGAAGGAAGAATATCATGTTTCTGATGAGGAGATTGTTAGGGCGCTGGCTGTTGCTGGCATATTTGGCAATGTTGTAAAGTCTAATGCTTCTATTAGTGGTGCTGAATGTGGTTGTCAAGCTGAGATTGGAACTGCATGTTCTATGGCTGCTGGAGCGATTGCGTATTTACTTAAACTTGATATTGATAGAATTGAGAATTCGGCTGAAGTTGCAATGGAACATCATTTAGGATTAACTTGTGACCCTATTTATGGATATGTTCAGATTCCATGTATAGAGCGAAATGCGGTTGCTGCAATGCGAGCTTTAGATGCTGCTACATTGTCTTTAATGTTAGAACAACATAAGAAGATTTCATTTGATTTGATTGTTGAGACTATGTATGAGACAGGAAAGGATTTGGGAACACATTATAGGGAGACAAGCGAGGGTGGACTTGCAAAAAAATATTGTAGAAATAAATATTTTAATAGAGAAATGAAGGAATAGTGTGGTATAATTATTAAAAAATAGGGAGGAATAGATATGGGAGAAAGAGAAGTAAGACCATTTACAATGTGGAGACATTTTAAAGGAGCACGTTCATTTGTTATTACAGTGGCACAACATAGTGAGACAGGTGAAAAATTAGTTGTTTATCGTTGTATGGATAATAATGGAAATACAAATCATAAAGATGGAATTTATGCTCGTCCATTAGAAATGTTTTTATCTGAGGTAGATCATGAAAAATATCCAGATGTGTCTCAAAAATATCGCTTTGAGGAAATAACGGAAAATTAAATTAGCATTTTTATGCTAATTTTTTGTTTTGAGGAGTGTAAAATTTATGAGAGATGTTTTAAAAAATGTTGCTGCAACTGAAAATAATTCTAAATGGAATAATATTATAAAACGTGAAAATCTACTATATTCAAGAGGTAATGATATTCGTTCTGAATTCGAAAGAGATTATACAAGAATAATACATAGTTTGGCTTTTAGGAGAATGAAGCATAAGACACAGGTTTTCTTTTCACCAATAAATGATCATGTTTGTACAAGGATGGAGCATGTTATTTTAGTTGAGTCGATAAGTGATACGATAGCAAATTATTTGGGATTAAATGCAAAGCTAACTAAGGCGATTGCTATTGCACATGATATTGGACATAGTCCTTTTGGTCATCAGGGAGAAGAGGTATTATCAGTGATTTCGAAAAGAGATATAGGAAAGAGATTTTGGCATGAGCGAAATGGAATGGAAATGGTTGATAAAATAATTTTGCTTGAAGATGATAAGCAAAATTTACAAAATCTTAATCTTACTTATGGGGTGAAGGATGGAATTGTTTCTCATTGTGGTGAGATAGATGAAAATAGCTTGAAACCTAGGGATGAATATATTAATTTATATGATTATAATTTTTCGAATCAATTTAAACCATATACATGGGAGGCATGTGTAGTAAAAATTGCAGATAAAATAGCTTATTTAGGTAGAGATATACAGGATGCAATTACTACTGGGATTTTGGATGGACATTTGAAAGAGTTGCGTGAAGTAATGAATATTGAGGAAAATGGTAAAATTAATAATACAATTATAACTAATTATTTGGTGTATGATTTATGTGAAAATAGTAGTGAAGAGGAAGGATTAAGGTTTTCTAATAGCGCTTTTGAATTTATGAATAAGTTAAAGAAATTTAATTATAAATATATTTATTTGGATGAGAGATTAAAACCTTCAACAGAATACTTTAATCTTATACTTAATACTATATATAATACACTAATAAAATATTATGATGATAAAGAGCATGCTAGAAGAATGTATCCAGAAATAATAGTTGAGTTTGAGAATTGGCTAAAGATGTATTGGAATGCTAATAGGGATGAAAAATATAAAAATAAAGTTGTTTTTGATATTGAAGATAAAAAAGATTTTTGTCAGGCAGTTATTTATTATATTTCTGGGATGACAGATAATTATGCAATAGATACTTATAATAAGATTATTAGATTTTAGAATAATGAATTATTAATAGAGAGAAATGTTGCAATAATTTAATAGAATTTGTAAGGGTGGCTAAAGAAGGCCTAATGACTCTAAAAAGTGGAGAAGTTAGATATGAAATTGAAGAATAAAAATTATATTAATTATATAACATTAATATTAGTTATTATATTTGGAATGCTTGCAGGTAGAGAAATTTTGATGATGAATAATTCTATTAATACTAAAATGAATGAAAATGTTAGTATAGTGCAACAGGAAGGTATTACTTCTGAGATTGGTGATGAGTTATTTGCTGAGTTTTACGAGCAATCAGAAAGTTTGTTACAGACAATGACTTTGGAAGAGAGAGTTGGTCAAATGTTTATAGCTAGATTTCCAGAGGATGGAGCGATTGAGGAAATAATAAATTACAATCCAGGTGGTTATATATTGTTTGGTAATGACTTTGAAAATGAGACTAAAGATTCAATTTTGGAGAAATTACAGGAATGTCAAAATGCGAGTAAAATTAAATTAGTATTAGGCGTTGATGAGGAAGGCGGAAAAGTTGTTAGGGTGAGCAAGTATGAGGCATTTTGTTCAAGTAAGTTTTTATCTCCACAACAGATTTGGGTTGAGGGTCAGTTGCCTGCGATTTTAAAAGATTCAACAGAGAAGTCTAATTTATTAAAAAGTATTGGATTGAATATGAACCTTACTCCTGTAGTTGATGTTCCTACAGATACTTCGTCTTATATGTATGATAGATCATATGGTAGAGGGGCGGAAAAGACATCTATATATACTGAACAATTGATAAAAACTATGAATAATGATGATATGGTTTCTGTGATGAAACATTTTCCAGGGTATGGAGACAATGAGGATACACATATAGGTGTTGCTGTTGATGAGAGACCGTATGAGGTTTTTGAGAGTTCTGATTTTTTGCCATTTATAAGTGGAATTAATGCTGGTGGACCTTGCATATTAGTTAGTCATAATATTGTAAAGTCAATGGATTCGGATAAGCCTGCTTCGTTGTCTAAAAATGTTCATGATATTTTGAGAAATGAATTAAAATTTTCAGGTATTATAATGACTGATGATTTAAGTATGGATGCGGTGAAAGAATATGCTGAGGGTGGAGAGGCTGCTGTTTATGCGATATTAGCGGGAAATGATATAATTGTTTCTTCTGATTTTATTCAGCAGAGAGATGAGGTTTTAAGTGCTGTGAAACAGGGAAAAATTTCTGAGGAAATAATAAATAAAGCTGTTAAAAGAATATTAGCGTGGAAGTATATGTATAAAATAATATGAGAGATTAAGGAGAAATTATGGAATATAGAGATATAGTAATGCCTAATTATGACCATTGTATATTAGGTACGATAAGTTCAATTTTAAAATATTATAATGTTGATACAAAGTATAAATCATCTGAGAAGTTGGATGTTATTTTGAATGAGAGAAAATATAAGAATGTTATTTTTCTGATATTGGATGGATTAGGAGAGAATATTTTAAGACCAATATCACCAGATGGATATTTGAGAAAAAATCAGATTGATATTGTTACGTCAGTGTATCCCTCAACTACTACTGCTGCCTTAACATCATATTATTCGGGAAAAACACCATATGAAACTGGATGGATTGCGTGGTCACAATATTTTAAGGAATATGGTAGGGCTTTGGATGTGTTTTCTCGTAATGAATCGTATTTACATGAACCTTTAAAGAGTCCATTGATAGATGTTTACAAAACAGTAATTAATTATGAATCAATTTTTAGTCAAATTGAAAAAGCGTCTCCTGATGTTAAAGCGTATGAAATAGAACCTGATTATGCGGAGAGAAGAGCTACTCGTAGTGTGAATGCAAATAATTTGGATGAGTTGATAATGAATATCAAAGATTTATGCACAATGCCAGATAGAAAGTTTATATTAGCGTATTCAGATAATCCAGATGGATTATTGCATAAGTATGGTGTAACTTCAGAAGAGGCTAAAAATTTTATTATAGATGCTGAGAATAAGATACGAGAAATGTGTGAGGCTTTTGATGAGAATACTATTTTGATAGTTTCTGCTGACCATGGGCATAAAGATATTGATAAATCTTATACGTTATTGGATTATCCAGAAATTCAAGAATGTTTGATAATGCCTCCTTCTTTGGAGTCGAGAGTTTTGTCTTTTTGGGTGAAAGATGATATGAAGCAGATATTTGAGGAAAGATTTAATAATATTTTTCAAAATGAATTTTGGTTGATGACAAAGTCAGAATTTTTGGATAAGTATCATATGCTTGGGTATGGAGATAAACATTATAAGATTGACGACTTTATAGGGAACTATGTGGCTTTATCAGTGGCTGGCAGTATGATAAGGATTGAAACTTTTTTAGCAGAGGGAAAGCCAGTCAAGAAGTCAACTCATTGTGGGTTGAGTAAGGAAGAGATGGAAGTGCCTGTTTTTGTTATGAGAAAATAAAAAGAGATTATGGGAAGGTTAATTGATGAAAATATACATGTTTTAAAAACATGTATATTTTTTTTGATTTTTTATATATGTTTTTGAGGTTAATTAAAAAACGAACAAATGAGCGATTTTTATAATGAATCAAATAATATATGTATAAGTAAAAATTAATTATTGATTGGCAAAATAATGACTCATGAGAATCGTTTTTAAGGAGATTTTATAAAATAAGAATGTAGTTACATGTTTTAAAATATGCTATAAATATAGTATTTGGGCTGATTTATGTGTTTGCTATATTATCCTACGCTCTATTGCACAAAACTTTTATTTTGTGCAATGTTATATATTTGTTTTTCCATGTTATATTCCTCTCTCCTTACAAAGAATTTTAGTAAGTAATTATTGATTCTAATTAGTTTATATTTTTAATATTTATTTTTCTTGTAAATATTTTATTTTAATTTTAATGATTCTCCCTAATTTTTATTTTATAAAAATTTATATTGCTCTTTTTGTAAATTTTAAAAATACATTCAAAAATATAATTGAATATTTTGTTTCCTATTACGATTATTATCAACCTTAGTATATTTTTTTATATAAAATTGTTAATATTTCGAAAATTAGCATATATGGACTAAATTGAGACAACAAACTATAAAGGGAAAAAATAAAAACGGCTTAAAATCGATTCTAACGCGCCGTTATCTGTAAACATTGATATGACTGAGTTTGAAAGATTTTGCCGTTTTTGCAAGGGTAGAATATGATATTTTATTCTTTATTTTTTATTATTGAAGAAATTTTCTGTATAAATTCATTATTGTTTTTTGTTTCAGTGATAAGTGACATGACTTTTTCTGTCATTTCTATTGTGTTCATTTTAGACATTGACTTACGTAATGCCATAGTTGCTAATAGTTCTTCTTGTGATAATAGTAAATCCTCACGTCTTGTACCAGATTTATTTATATCTATAGCAGGGAAGATTCTTCTTTCTGAAAGGTTTCTATCTAGATGAACTTCCATGTTACCAGTTCCCTTGAATTCTTCGAAGATTACTTCGTCCATTCTGCTTCCTGTATCAACTAGGGCAGTAGCTAAGATAGTTAAACTACCAGCATTTTCGGTATTTCTAGCAGCACCAAAAAAACGTTTTGGTTTATGTAGGGCAGCAGGGTCAAAACCTCCTGATAAAGTTCTTCCAGAAGAAGGGATAGTAAGGTTGTAAGCACGTGCTAATCTTGTGATACTGTCTAGTAATATTACAACATCCTTGTGTTGTTCAGTTAGTCTTTTTGCTCTTTCTAATACCATTTCAGCAACTTTTATATGATGCTCAGGTAATTCATCAAAGGTAGAGTAGATGACATCTCCTTTTATTGATCTTTTCATATCTGTTACTTCTTCTGGTCTTTCATCTATTAAAAGTACAATTAACTCGACATCAGGGTTATTTGCTGTTATACTATTTGCTATTTTCTTTAAAATTGTGGTTTTACCTGCTTTAGGTGGAGCTACTATCATTCCCCTTTGCCCTTTTCCTATTGGTGATAGTAAGTCCATTATTCTCATTGTATATTCGCTGGAAGTAGTTTCTAATTTTAATTTTTTGTTTGGATATATTGGAATTAGGTCATCAAAAGAAGTTCTTTTCATTGCATTTTCGGGATGTTGCCCATTTACTTCTCCTACATAAATTAATGCAGGGAACTTTTCTCCCTCTTTTGGATTTCTCATTATTCCTTTTATTCTATCACCAGTATCTAGTCTAAAACGTCTAATTTGAATGGGTGAAATATAGACATCTTTTGATGTTGATAAATAGTTGTCTCCTCTTAAAAAACCATATCCATCTG
Organism: uncultured Clostridium sp.; assembly: GCA_948465565.1. Classification (GTDB taxonomy): domain Bacteria; phylum Bacillota; class Clostridia; order TANB77; family CAG-508; genus UMGS1994. The sequence goes on along the minus strand of CAOJXR010000001.1, from coordinate 267,540 downwards.
GCATTACTTCAAGTATTCCTTCAGCTATTTGGTCATTTTCGTTTGTGACCTTGTATTTTTCGTCTGATGATTTAACTATAGGATTAGGTTGAATGTTTTCTTGTGAAGGTTGAACTTCAACACTTGTAGTGCTAAGTGTTTCTAGTTCAGATAAAGCATCTACTAATTCTTGCTTTTTCATTTTTGAAATATTTTTAAGCTCTTTCTCTTTTGCTATTTCACGTAATTCAGCTATTGATAAGTCATTATAATTCATATAGGCCTCCTACTAATTTATTTATTTTATTGTTTTACATTGGATTTTTTTTAGAATAAAATTTAAAAGAAAAATAAAGTAACTAGTTTTTAGTTACTTTATTTTGTACCGACATCAATATATACATGCTCATTTGGAAGATACATATTAAGTTTTTCGCGAGCAAATTCTTCAATATACTCTGGCGAATTTATGTTTTCTTTTAGAGCTTTTAATTCTTCTTGATATTCTGTAGCTTGTTCAGCTTTTTTTTGGTAATATGCTTGTGATTCCTTATAACCATTCAATTTTGCTTGTTGATTTATAAGAACAGAAATAACATATATACCAAAAATAATAACTAAAATTTTAATATATAGTTTTTTTATATTAAATAGTTTTTTCATCCGTAAATCTCCGATATATTAAATATACATTTATAATATTCTACAAAAAGATTGTAAATCCTTCTATTTTTTTAAATTTTTCTTAGGGATAAAGTCGAATTTTATTGTTTTAATTCTATTTTTAAGAGAATTAATAAATTTTACAACTATATTTAATATTACTTGAAAAATATTAGATACAGGGACTATAATGATTTTATTTAGTACAGTTAATAATTTTGTACCCATATTTGTTATGAATTTACTAAGTGTTATTATGTAGAATAAAATTCCTGCTAGAATGCCGATAAATAGGTAAGCTCGAATTTTACCTTCATTTAGTATAAATATACCAGATAGTAGTATTATACCAGAAATAATCCAAAAGGCAATATCTTGGATTATAGTAATGAAATCAGGGGTTTTATACACTCGTCTTAATATTCTGAAAAAGTCGAACAGAAAACTTATAATTATTCCTATTAATATGAATGCTAGGAATACATTAAATTCACTGTTTATCATTTAAATATTTTGCTCATTAATCCTTGTTTTGGTCCTATATCTTTATCAGAATATTCTATTGCTCGAATTGTGCCATCAACAATAACATCTCCAGTTTCAACTGATATTTTATTTACTCGTAAATCAGTTCCTTTTATATTTAAAAGCCCTAATTCAGATTCAACGACTACTATTTCATCGTCGAAACTTAAAACATCTCTTATACCTGTTAATGTTAGCTTTTTTCGATTTTCTAATATAACATTTTGCATTATATTAGTTTGTTTTTCTTCAATTTGCATTTGCCTATCCCCTCTCTCCCATTAGTTTTATACTGTTCTTAAAATATTATATGCGATTATATGATTTTTAGAACTTATTGTTTGGAAGAGATAAAAATAAAAATGCACTTTTACATATTAGATTTTTTCTAATATATAAAAGTGCATTTTTATTTAAGCATTTGTATATTTTATTTAAAAAATTTATCATGGATAGCCTTTACTGCTAAGTCTGCTTCTTCTTGATTTACTAAGACTGTTATTTTTATTTCTGAAGTACTTATTAAATGCATATTTATATTGTTTTCATATAGTGCTTCAAACATTTTTGAGGCAATGCCTGTTCTTTGAGTCATTCCTAAGCCAATAATTGATACTTTTGAAAGATTATCAAAATGTCTTATCTCTTTTGCAGATAATAACTCTAAGTTATCGTTTAATATTTTTAAAGCCTCATTTAAGTCAGCTGATTTTATTGTGAATGATAAGTTTTTATTTATATTTTCGCCAAAGGATTGGACGATTGAATCTACATTTATGTTATGTTCTGCTAATAATTTGAATACGGAATATGTTTTTCCAATTTTATTTTCTAATCCCATTACTGTTATTCTTGTGATATTATCATCTTTGGCGATTCCACTTATTTCCATATTTTCTAGAACTTTTTCATTATTTTCAACAATAGTTCCGGCTTGAATTTTCCATTCCAGTGTCTTTTACAATGATTGGAATATCAAATTTTTTTCCTATTTCAACACATCTGTTGTGAAGCACTTTTGCTCCTAAACTAGATAGCTCAAGCATTTCATCATAAGATATGCAATTAATTTTTTGTGCATTTTCTGTTATTCTAGGATCTGTAGTGAAAACTCCATCAACATCAGTGTATATATCGCATTTATCTGCATCTAGGCTGGCGGCAATTGCTACTGCTGTAGTATCAGAGCCTCCTCTTCCTAATGTTGTGATTTCACCATTTTCGTTTATGCCTTGAAATCCTGCTATTATAACAATATAACCATTATTGAATAAGTCTAATATTGTTTCAGCATTTATTGATTTGATTTTGGCATTTCCAAAATTATTATCTGTTATTATTGGTATTTGCCAACCTGTTAAAGAAATTGCTTTGTATCCTAGGTCATTTAACATTATTGCTAATTTTGCAATTGTTATTTGCTCTCCTGTTGAAACAAGAACATCGTGTTCTCTTTTGTTAGGTGTGTTTGTGATTTCTTTTTCCTCGGTTATTAGTTTGTCTGTTGTTTTTCCTTGGGCAGAAACTATAACTGCTACATTATTTCCTTTCTCAAATTCTCTTATAATATGATTGCAAACTTTTTTTAATTTTTCTGTAGTTGCGACAGAACTTCCTCCAAATTTTTGTACTATTATGCCCATAGTTTGGCACCTTCTTTTGAAATGTTTATGAGCAAATTTAAGTCTAAATTTTGCTATTATAATGTATAATATATTATATAGAAAAATAACATATTACGTGAATATGTTATCATTTTTATATAGATTTTTCAACTAATTTTGTAAAAATAAAAAGCTGGATTTGTTTCCAGCTTTTATTTTTATTTCCATTCATCACATGAATTTGAACCTTTTGTTGTTGCATATCCTTGTTTTTTGCATTTTCCCCATCCGTCTCCATCTGGTGACCAATTATCGCAATTATCACAATATCTTCCCATAGTATTGCCTCCTTTATTTTTATCTTATAAACTTATTATAGCAAATTTTAAAAGTTAAGTCAATTTTTATATAGCTTTATGTCAAATTTATATTTGTTCTATTTTCATATTGATAAATGAGAATTTGCTTGTTATACTAATATTTATGGAAGATAGATATTTAAGATATAAACATTTAAATGAATATTTGAAAAGAAAATTTGGTGAACGTACTTTAAAGATTTGTATTGATGGTGGTTTTACATGTCCTAATAGAGATGGTACATGTGGCACGAAAGGATGCTTATTTTGTGGCGAAAAAGGTTCAGGGGAGCATTTAATTACTTCCCCTATTTCCTATCAAGTTAAAAGATATTTTGAGAGTTATAGGGCTGAGAGAGCAAATAAATTTATAGTATATTTTCAGAATTTTACTAATACTTATGATACAATTAAAAATTTGAAGAATAAATATGATGCTGCTTTAATTGATGACAGAATTGTTGGTTTAGAGATTGCTACTAGACCTGATTGTATAAATGAAGAGGTTGCTAAACTTATTGGTTCATATTCTAAGAAATATTATGTTTGTGTTGAGCTTGGACTTCAAACTTCTAATGATGAAACTGCTAAAATGATAAATCGTGGTTATTTGTCAAATAAATTTACAGAGGCTGTTTCAATTTTGAGAAAATATAATATTGATGTTATTACTCATATTATGATTGGTCTTCCTGGAGAAAATTTTGATGATTTGAAAAATACGATTGAATTTATGAATAAACACGATATTCAAGGCATAAAGATACATTCTACTTATGTGATTAGAGATACACGGATTGTGTGAAATGTATGAAAATGAGCAATATGAGCCTATTTCTCTTGAAAATTATTTGGAAGGATTAACATATGTGGTAACACACATTAACCCAGAAGTTATCGTTCATAGAATATCAGGCGATGCTCCAAAAGATTTACTTGTTGCTCCTGAGTGGAACTTACATAAAAAGCTTGTTTTAAATGGATTAGATAAGATTTTAAGAGAAAGAAATTTATATCAGGGATGTTATTATAAAGAAAATAAAAAGGACTTTGCATATTAAAATTGCAAAGTTCTTTTTATATAAGTATTGTCTTTTAATTAAAAATTATCTATTACCATCGTATTTTAAATCTCTAAGAGCTTTATTTAAGCCAGGTATAGTGCAATTATGTACAACTAGACCGTTTTGTACTGCTTTTGCAAAGTCAGTTAATTTGATTTCACAATATGTCCCTTCATTATTATCCCAATAGTATACTTGAGTGCCATCTTCTCCTTGAACTGATATGCAATTTATATATTTTCGGATATTGTTTATATCTTTGTAACAATCTATTATTCTTATTTTTCTATCATTACTTATGTAATTAAATTCATCATCAGAAAATAGTTCTTCTAGAATACGAACATGGTGCCATTGCCTATCTGTATATTGCATATTAGGGTGATCATATGCTTCAATGTTTTCCAAAACAAACTTTACTCTATCTGAAAATTTTTCGAAGTATCCCATGTCTGATTTTAACAAATATAGGTAATCATTTGTATAATAATTTTGGTCAGTAACGTATCCTGATTTTCTATCCATCTGCTCTTGCTCAAATCTGCTTATGACAAGAGTTTTTTCATCAGCTACAGATAATCCAAAGTTTTTTGTAAAAGAATGTGCTTGGATATTGTACATATCTTCTTGTAAATCTATTATGTATGGTTGGCTTCCATCTTTTGGATTTATTACATTATATACATGAGGGCATCTTCTGTAATCTTCTGCATCAGTTACTGTGGATATGTCTATGTCAAAAGGTTTTAAAACATGTTCTAAGATATGAGCAACTGATTTACATATTACAATGTTTGTTTCCATACATTGTTCTAAGTCTTTTTCTGAATGGCAATGATGGTATATGTGTTGTCTTTGTTTACTATTTCCAAAAGGTAAAAAATGTATATCAAAGGAAAATCTTTGACCTAAGTCTAAATAAACATGTCTAATTAGTTCTGTTTCAGAGATATCTGGGTTGTCTGATACATAGTTAAGTATGCTAGTTATATATTCGTTTAGTTTACTCATTAATTTATTAGTCTCTTTCTTATATATTATTTTTTAAATAGCTTGTAATGAAGTCATCTATTTCTCCATCCATTACAGCTTGAACATTTCCAATTTCGTAGTTTGTTCTATGGTCTTTTACTAATGTGTATGGACAAAATACATAGGAACGTATCTGACTTCCCCATGCTATTTCTCTTTGAATTCCTTTTAAGTCTTCTATTTTTTCTTTTTGTTCTTTTTCTTTTAGGTCTAAAAGTTTAGATTTTAACATTCTCATAGCGGTTTCTCTGTTTTGAATTTGAGAACGTTCTGATTGGCATTGCGCAACTATATTTGTTGGAATATGGGTAATTCTTACGGCTGATGAAGTTTTATTTACATGTTGTCCACCAGCGCCAGATGCTCTGTATGTGTCTATTCTTAAGTCATCTGGATTTATGTCTAATTCAATATCGTCTGTTATTTCTGGCAAAACTTCTACAGAAGCAAAAGATGTATGACGACGACTGTTACTATCAAAAGGCGAAATTCTTACTAATCTATGTACTCCCATTTCTCCTTTTAAATAACCGTAGGCGTTTTCTCCAATTACTTCAAAAGTTACACTTTTTATTCCTGCTTCGTCACCTTCTAGAAAGTCTACTTCGTTTAATTGATAATTGTTTTTGTTTGCCCATCTGGTATACATTCTATATAGCATTTCTGCCCAGTCTTGTGATTCTGTACCACCAGCACCAGGATGAATTGTAAGAATAGCACTATTTTTATCATACTTCCCTGAAAGGAAAGTTTTTAGTTCAAGATCTTCTATTTCTTTTGATATTTTTTTGGTGTTTATTAAGATTTCTTTTGCTAATTCTTCATCAAATTCAAGCATTACAAGTTCTGTCATTTCTATAATATTTATAAGTTCTGATTCTGCTTTTGTATAGTTTGAAACAGTATCTTTTAAAGTTTTTATTTCTGATAACACTTTTCCTGATTCTTTGTTATCATTCCAAAAGTCTGGTTCTAATGTTTTCTTTTCTAAATTTGATAATTGTACTTTTTTATTTACAATGTCAAAGAGATTCACCGATGCTTTCTAGTTTAGATTTTAGAATTTCTAATTCTTTTTTATTTTCTTCTAATTCTAACATATAATCACTCTCCTTAGTTATAAAAAGAGTTAAATAACTTTTGTATATTTAACTCTTTTCGTTTTGTAATCTTAGATTTTAGTTGTTTTTCCCACAGCAGTTTTTATATTTTTTTCCCGAACCACATGGGCATAAATCGTTACGACCAACTTTAGGTCCATCATTTACGATTGGAACTTTAACTTGTTTCTTTTCTTCCTGAGCAAGTTCTGGGTTAATCATTGCATCAATATCTTCTCTACCTTCTCCTGTTATTTTAACAGTGCTCTTGCGTTCATATCCTTCACGTTTTTTTACACACATAATTATTTTCGTTACATCAAGTTTGATTGCATTAATCATTTCTTCAAACATGTCAGAACCATCAATTTTATATTGGATAACTGGGTCTTTTTGGCCATAAGCACGAAGTCCAATACCGTTTTTTAATTCATCCATATCGTCAATATGATCCATCCATTTTTCATCAACAACTTTTAGAAGAACTATTCTTTGTAATTCTTTGAAAGCATCTGTTCCAATTTCTTCTTCTTTTGCTTTGTATGCTTCTAATGCTTTATTTTGCAATTCTTCTAATAATTCGTCAGCTGTATATTTATCTTTATTTAGAGTATCTAATTCTTTGATATTCAATGAATTTTGAATTTCTAAAAGTAAAGATTCTTTGTTTACAGTTTTGTTATCTATTTCAGTTCTATATGTGTCAACGATTAAGTTGCAGCTTTCTCTTATCATGTTTTGTATTGATTCAGAAACATCTTCTCCATCAAGAACTTCTCTTCTTTGAGTATATATTAATTCTCTTTGAGTATTCATAACATCATCATAACTTAATACATGTTTTCTTATTGAGAAGTTTCTACTTTCAACTTTCTTTTGTGCTGATTCAACAGCTTTTGAAATAGGCTTAAATTGTATTGGCATATTTTCATCTGCACCAAGTGCATTATATACTCTTGAAACTGTATCTCCACCAAAAAGTTTCATTAAGTCATCATCTAAACCAATATAGAATATTGATTCTCCTGGATCTCCCTGACGACCACTACGTCCTCTTAACTGGTTGTCAATTCTTCTTGATTCGTGTCTTTCTGTACCAATTATTTTTAATCCACCAGCATCAATAACTTTTTCCTTTTCTTCTTGAATTTCTTTCTTGAATTTTTCTTCTAATTCTGCAAAAACTTTTCTAGCATTTATAACTTCTTCATCTTTTGTTTCATTGTGAGCTGAAGATTGTACTATTAAATCATTTGAGTAACCTTGTCTTTTCATTTCTTGTTTTGCCATATATTCTGTGTTACCACCAAGCATAATATCAGTACCACGACCTGCCATGTTTGTAGCAATTGTAACTGCTCCAAATTTACCTGCTTGAGCGATGATTTCAGCTTCTTTTTCATGGAATTTAGCATTTAATACTTCGTGTGGAATTCCAGCTTTTTTTAGTAGTTTGCTTAATTTTTCAGATTTTTCAATAGAAACTGTACCTACTAGAACTGGTTGTCCTTTTTCATGTGATTTTCTAATATCTTCAACTACTGCATTGAATTTTACATTTTCATTTTTATATATGATATCGTTTTGATCATTTCTTATTACAGGTTTATTTGTTGGGATTACAACAACGTCTAAGTTATAAATCTCTCTAAATTCTTCTTCTTCTGTTTTCGCAGTACCTGTCATACCTGCTAATTTATTATACATTCTAAAGTAGTTTTGGAATGTGATATTTGCTAAAGTTTTTGATTCGTCTGCAATTTTTACATTTTCTTTTGCTTCAATTGCTTGATGTAAACCAGCATTGTATCTTCTTCCATACATAATTCTTCCTGTAAATTCATCAACGATTAGTACTTCTCCATCTTTTACAATGTAATCAGTATCTTTTTTCATAACTCCATGTGCTTTTAAAGCTTGGTTAACATTATGAACTATATCTGTATTATCTAAGTCATTAAAGTTTTCAACTTGGAAATATTCTTCTGCTTTTTTAATACCTTTTTGTGTTAAAGATGCTGTTTTTGATTTTAAATCAATAATGTAATCATATTTTTCATTGTCTTCTAATTGTTGTTCATCTTTTATATCCTCTTCAACAATTACTTTGGCATTTAATCTTTTTACAAATTCATTTGCTCTTTTATATAAATCTGATGATTTACTTCCTCTGCCAGAAATAATAAGTGGTGTTCTTGCTTCATCAACCAAGATACTATCAATCTCATCTACAATTGCATATTCAAGACCTCTTTGAACCATATCTTCTTTATGAATTACCATGTTATCTCTTAGATAATCAAACCCATATTCATTATTTGTTCCATATGTAATATCAGAATTATAAGCTTTTTTCTTGTCTTGTTGGTTCATTCTTGAAATGTTTAGTCCAACTGATAGACCTAAAAATTTATATAGTTTTCCCATCCATTCACTATCTCTTTTTGCTAAATAGTCATTTACTGTGATTACATGTACACCTTTTCCTGTAAGTGCATTCAAGTATACTGGTAATGTTGCAACTAAAGTTTTTCCTTCACCTGTTTTCATTTCAGCAATTCTACCTTGATGTAATATAATACCACCTATTAACTGAACATCGAAATGTCTCATTCCTAAAACTCTTCTTGAAGCTTCTCTTACTACTGCAAATGCTTCTGGTAAAATATCATCTAGAGTTTTTTCTTTTTTTAATTGAGCTTTAAAATAATCAGTTTTTGCTCTTAATTCGCTATCTGATAGCTTCTTCATTTTAGGCTCTAAACTATTGATTTTGTCTACTATAGGTTGAAGCCTTTTTACTTCCTTTTCACTGTAAGACTTAAATAATCCCATCTATTTTGCCTCCTAATTATTAACTATCGATAAATATATCACTAATTTTTTTACATTGCAAGGAATAATTTTCAATTTATTTAATAGTATTTAATAAATTAAGTAAAGTTAGGTGTTGAGGTATGCGTATATATAATTTTAAGATTAACGGAAATGAGATTATTAAAGGTGTTTTGGGTGGGTGTGCTATTTTATGTTTTCTAATTTTTATTTTTGCTGGATATAATCTATATAAACAAATGAAAAATTCTGAGTCTACAGAATTTTGTGTTGAGGATTCTTATTTTGAAGATGGAAAGGTTTTTGATATACCAAGTAATCAATACACAAATGTTTTGAAGGCTGTTCATGATAATCTTGGTGAATATATTGGAAAAGAGATTTCTTTTGTTCGGATATGTTTATAGAATTAATTATTTGGGAAAAAATCAATTTGTTTTGGCTAGAAATATGATTATTAATTCCGCTTCTCAAAGTGTTGTTGTGGGATTCCTTTCAGAATATGAAAAAATAAATGATATTGATAATTTGTCTTGGGTTAAAGTGACTGGAACTATTCAAAAGGGAAATCTTGGTGGTGAGATTCCAATTATTAAGGTGACTAATTTAGAACTTACTGATAAGCCTAAGGATGAGTTTGTATATCCACCAGATGATACTTATGTTCAAACAAGTAGTAGTTTGTATTAATCTTTTTTAATTCCTATCCTCTAGTTTGTTATGTGCTAGAGGATTTTATTATAAAAAAACAAAGGCGGCAAAAGCCGCCTTTGCAGTGCTACTTGCGAAACTTGCGAATGTCGTTGCGGGAATAGTTCGTTTTCTTGGGGCCGCGTTTGCCGCAGCTCTTGCTACGATTCCAGAATCCCGGAATCATTGAACAAGACAGCTTCCAGATTAGTTTCTCGGTTTGGTTTTGCTGGTAAAACTTCTTTGCTTTGTAGATTCTTTTGTCGATATAGTTTTTCCGTGGCATTCCTGTTTCCTCCTGTTCTATAAATTTTGCTTGGATCCCAGGGAAAATATTACACAAAAGGTATAGCACTGCTGTGTGTAATGTACTTAAAATTATATTACGTTCACAAAATTATGTCAACAATTAGTTGTTGTTTATTTTAAAAAAGTTTTGTACTATTATGAGAATAATTGGTCCCATGATTAATCCTATTATTCCACTTATTTTAAAACCAACATACATTGCGATTAATGTGTATAGTGGGTGCATTCCTAATTGGGATGATACTATTCGTGGTTCTAAGAATTGTCTTATTAAAGAAATTACAAGTAATAGTATGAGTATGGCTATTCCTAATGTTACATCTCCAGACATTATTGTGATTATTCCCCATGGGAGCATTACTGTTCCAGAGCCCAATATGGGCAGTAAATCAACAAATCCTATTCCAAGTGATATTAGGAATGGGGATTCAATATTCATTCCAACTGCTTTGAAGATATATAAAGCGATTAGTACTATTATGAAGGAAATTAATATTAATATTAGTTCTGCTTTTAGATATTTACCAAGGACTTGTACTACACTTTTAAATTGGTTATTTGCTTTTTTTAGCCATTTTTTTGGTATGTGTTGTTCTAGATTATCAAGTATGGCTATTCTGTCTGTACAGATGAAATATGTTGCTAGGATTGTTATTACAAGATAAATTGCAAATGTTGGCAATGCTGTTATTATATCTATAATGCTGGTTAAGAAATTTTTTAAATATGTTAATGCGTGATTAAGTAAATCATTTGTGTTGTTTACTATAAGGCTTTTTACATCTTCTGAGATATTTACATTTTCTAATTTTAGCATGTTGCTTATACTTGTTATGCTATCTGTTGCTGCTTTCCCTATATCTCCGAAGTTTTTTAGAAGATCACTTGCTTCTGATAAAATTAGTAAAGTACTTAATACTAATATTCCTATTATAACTGCAAATACTAGTAATAATGAAATTACTGCTGATGTTTTTCTAAGGAGTTTTGTTTTTCTACAAATGCTTTTTATTAATGGTTCTATGCAGTTTGCTATTATTAGTGCTATTAGAAATGGTAAAAAGAAGTATGTTAATTTTAGTATGATATATATTATTAGTATTAGAAATAAAAAGTAAAGAACTTTTTTTATTGCTTTATTCCATTGATTTAAATCGATTATCATTTTACACCTCTAATATTAGTATGGGAAAGCTTTAATTATTATATACGCTATTAGAAAACAAAAAGTACAAGATAAATAATCTTGTACTTTTGATATTTTAGTAAGGCATATATCCGTTATAACCAAATGGCATTTGCTGTATTGGGTTAGGCATTTGTTGATACGGACTTCTAGGTCTTTGCTTTGATAATAGATATTTTATAACAATTATACGTATTAAGTCTTTTATAAAGTTTGTTTGTTTTGGATCTTTACATTCTGGGATATGTCCGTGTGCTTTATGTTCATCGTATATTTTATCTGTTAGTTTATTAACATTTTCTTCTGTTAGTCTATAATCATTGTTTGCACAATTATCTATGCTTTGAGTTATTTCTTGATATAGTTTGGGATATAGATTATTGGCTAGTTGATTTGGATTTTGCATTTGATTTACAAATGGTGGCTGATATGTAGATGGATTTGGCATGTTGTAATATGGATTTCCCATGTTTTGAGGATTGGTTTGACCTCTCATATATTCTCCGTAATTTTCATAGTACATAAAAATTCCTCCTTTTCGCTTTATAATATGCGTAAGAAGGAATTTTTGTTACTTGTTATTCTATTTTTCTTTGAACTGCACTTCTGAATTTATCTCCTCTATCATAAGCATTTTTAAACATGTCAAAACTTGCACTTGCTGGTGAAAATAATACAACATCTCCTGGAACTGAAACTTCATTTGCTATATCAATTGCTTCTTCTAGAGAGAAGGCTTCGTATATGTCAAGCTTTTTATTTTGAGAATCAAGTTCATTTGTAACTGCCTTATATATTTTGTTTTTAGTTGCTCCCATAAGTATTAATGTTTTTACTTTATCTACGATTGGTTTTGCAATTGGTGTATAGTCAAGATTTTTGTCATATCCACCTGCTATTAATATTACTTTTTTGTCAAAAGCGTTTAGTCCTGAAATTGTTCTTGTTGGACTTGAGCTTGCTGAGTCATTATACCAACGGACACGTTTGTTTGTTTCTTTTACAAGTTCTAATCTATGATGTACACCAGTGAATTTGGAAATAACTTTTTTGGCTGTTTCTTCGTCTACTAAAGTACTTGTTGCGGCTAATGCAGCACATATATTTTGATAATTGTGTTTACCGATTAGTGGTGTATCTTTGATATTTAAGATATGTTTTCTCAATTTGTTTTCACAGAATTTTATTTTTTCTTCATCTACAATATATCCATTATCAAGCTTTACTTGGTCACTGAAGAAGATTACTTTTCCTTTTGCTTCTTTTGCAAATTCGCGAGTTATTGGATTATCGTAATTTAGTACAAGTATGTTATCTTTGGATTGGTATTTGAATATGTTCTTTTTGGATTCAATGTATTCTTCTAAATCTTTATGATAATCTAAGTGGTTTGGCGTGACATTTGTTACTACAGATATAGCTGGACTAATAGACATTTCCATTAATTGAAAACTACTCATTTCTAATATCACAATATCATCTGGTGTCATTTCATTTACTCTAGTAAATAAAGGAGTTCCAATATTGCCACCTAAAAAACAGTTATATCCTTTTGCTTTTATTATTTCGTGTATAAGTGTTGTAGTAGTAGTTTTTCCGTCGCTACCAGTAACACCGATTACTGTGCCTGGGCATAATTCTACACACATTTCTATTTCAGTTGTTACAAGTGCTCCTCTTTCTGTTTCTGCAACTAATTCTTTTGTTGTTGGTAAGCAGCTTGGTGAACGGAATATTAGGTCAAATCCTTTTAATTTTGATAAATAATCGTTTCCTATTGAAAATTCCATTCCATATTCAACAATTTTATCCATTATAGCTTTATCTATATTATCTATTGTTCTTTTATCAAAAACGGTTACTTGTGCTTTATATTTTCTAAGATAGTCTATTAATGGTATATTACTTATGCCTAAGCCTATTACTGCTACTTTTCTTCCTTTTAAATAATTATTGAATTCAATTAGTTTTTCATTGATATATTCCATTTTGAATAGCCTCCCTATATTCTAAAATATGTTCTAACACTTGTTTTGTTGACTCTTCTATATTGGCACAATTTGATACGTCTATTGTTATTGTGTCTTTAAATTTATCATAATAACCATTTTGTTTTTGCATTTCATCTCTTTTTATAATGTTTTCTTTTATTTGTTCTTTTTCTTGATTAGTGTATTGAGTATTTTTCCATTCTACTCTTTTATTTATATTGGCTGTTATAAAGAAATGATAATTAAGTTCTGGGTATATTCTTTTTGTGTCTCTTCCTGAAAATATAATATTATATTTTTGTTTGTAGCCGTCTATATATGATTTTACAATTTTATAGGCATTCTTATTATTAGCTATTCCTGATATTTTTGATACTGCTAGGGAATTTTCTAATGATTGTAAAGCGTTTTCCTCTATTTTCTTTCCATGTGCGTATACAACAGTTTCTCTATTTTCTAATTTTATTTGTATTTCAAATTTTTCAAATAAATCTTTTAAGTCTATTGACTTTAGCTCTTCTAAACTTATTTTTTCTTTTGCTATTTGGTATGTTATTGCTCTATAGATATTTCCTGCATGTAATACTATTGAATTTGGGATATGATTTAATAAATTTCGACAAATTGATGTTTTTCCTGTTCCAACTAATCCTTCTATTCCAATTACTATATTTTTATTCATTTTTTTTTAGTCCTTTATAAAATTTTCAGGATAATTATACTATATTTTTAAGTAAAAATGAATATTTTTGATAAATTTAGAAAAAATATATTATATCAAGACAGGAGGTGCTGTTAAAATGAGTAATAAAGAAAAAAAGAATAAACAATCTAAGAAGTCAAATAACAATAATAACAATTCTCAAAATAATGACTAGGATTAAACATTAAGAAACAGATAGATATAATTTTTCTCGTTCCTTACTGGTCGTATTTTCTACGAAAATACGACCCAAACTGCGCATCACATCGAAAAATTATATCTATCTGTTTCTTTCTATTTAAGTTCTAATTTATTTTATTGAAGTATTCTAGGTCTTCGATGTCTAGGTTGTTTTTTACTTTGTCTAGGACGTGTTTTCCTTTGATGCAGAATTGTATGATTTCACCTATGTTGTTGCTTTGAATACGGTTTTGTAATGATACTAATGCTTCTTCTTTTTGCTGTTCTGGTATAGCGAATTTTATTATATCAGAGATTGTTGCTGAACTTAGTTTATTACAACTTTTGTAAAGTGCTGATAATTTTTGCTTTTCAGGTATATAGTATTGAATAATGTTTTCTATTTGTGATGGTGTTAAGTATGCATATACTACATCAAATACTTCTGAAATTTTTTCACTTTCTGTATCACAAATTATATCTTCTAAATCAGTTTTGTTTAGTTCTTTTCCATATTGTATTAAGGCTCTTATTTTTCTTTGTGGGTCTAAACTTGAGATAATTGATGCTTTTAAAGAGCTATCAAGTTGATTATGATATAGATTTAAACAATCTAGCTTTTCATATAATGGAATATATTTTATTATTATTTCAGATAATCCAAATGAATCAAATCTGTCAATACATTTTTTTAATGCTGTTGTTCTTTGGTCTGGTGGAATGTTATTAAATAATCCAAATATATCTTCTAAATCTAGTCTATATGGAAATTTTTCAAGTACTTGTATCTTTCCTTTATAATCTAAATTTTTTAATGCTATATCATATAAATCGTAAGGTGTTATGTATTTTTGAGCAATCTCAATTCCTTCAATTTTTTTATTTTGTGGTAAGCTATTTATTATTTGTGTTATTTCTGAAGAAGATAATGTATAACAGTAATTTCTTAATATATTTAATTTTTTTTCAGAATCTTTTTCTTTTTTGGCAAGTTGTAAAATTTTGTTTACATCAACTCCTGATGTAAGGTATTTTGTTTTTTTTCTGAAAAAGATACTTTTTAATTTTTCTAAAAAGTTCATTCTTTTGTACCTCTATTAATACTTTGTCTATAGTATATCATTTAATATATTTTGGTAATATTATTTTTGTGTTACATTTTTATTTCAAATATTTTTCTAAGAACTTTCCTGTTTGTGATTCTGGATTTCTTACAATTTGCTCTGGTGTACCTATTGCAATTACACGACCTCCGTCTATTCCGCCTTCTGGACCTAGGTCTATAATATGGTCAGCTGTTTTTATTAAGTCTAGGTTATGTTCTATTACGATTATAGTATTTCCTGTATCAACTAATCTTTGTAATATATCTACAAGTCTATGAACATCGTCAATATGAAGTCCTGTTGTTGGCTCGTCTAGTATATAAAGGGTTTTTCCTGTTGCTCTTTTTGATAATTCTGTTGCAAGTTTTACTCTTTGAGCTTCACCTCCTGATAGTGTTGTTGAAGGTTGTCCTAGTTTTATATATCCTAAACCTACATCTGCTAAAGTTTGTATTTTTGTTTTTATTTTAGGTATGTTTGAGAAGAAATCTAGGGCTTCTTCAACTGTCATATCAAGAACATCTGAGATGCTTTTTCCTTTATATTTACATTCCAATGTTTCTCTGTTATATCTTTTTCCATGACATACTTCGCATGGTACATAAAGGTCTGGTAAGAAGTGCATTTCAATTTTTATTATTCCATCACCTTGACATGCTTCACATCTTCCTCCTGGAACGTTAAAACTGAATCTGCCTTTTTGATATCCGTTCATTTTTGCTTCATTAGTATTTGCGAAAATATCTCTTATTGTGTCAAATACACCTGTATATGTTGCAGGGTTTGAGCGTGGCGTTCTTCCTATTGGAGATTGGTCTATATTTATTATTTTGTCAATGTTTTCTATTCCTTTTATTTCTTCGCATTTTCCTGGTTTGATATTTGATTTATATAGTTCTCTAGCTAGGTAGTTGTATAATACTTCATTTACTAAAGTACTTTTTCCTGAACCTGATACACCTGTAACGCAATTAAATACTCCAAGTGGAAATTTTACATTTACATTTTTAAGGTTATGTTCAGTTGCACCTATAATTTCGATACTTTTTCCATTTGATTTTCTTCTTTTTTTAGGTACTGCTATTTGCTTTTTACCACTTAAATATTGACCTGTAATAGATGCTGGAATTTGTTTTATTTCTTCGGCTGTTCCCTGTGCTATTACATTTCCTCCATGAACACCTGGACCAGGTCCAATGTCTATAATTTGGTCTGCTGCATACATTGTATCTTCATCGTGTTCTACAACTATTAAAGTATTTCCTAAGTCTCTTAGCTTTTTAAGTGTTGCTAAAAGCTTGTCATTATCTCTTTGATGTAAGCCAATGCTTGGTTCATCTAGTATATATAAAACTCCTGTTAAACCAGAGCCTATTTGTGTTGCAAGACGGATTCTTTGAGCTTCACCACCTGATAATGTTCCTGCTGATCTTGATAATGTTAGATATGATAGTCCTACATCTATCAAGAATTGTAATCTTTGATTTAATTCTTTAAATATTTGGTCTGCAATCATTTTTTCTTTTGTACTAAGTTTTAGACTTGCTAAGTAATTTTTTATTTCAGTTATTGGCATATCTGTTAATTCGTTTATATTTTTTTCTCCAATTTTTATTGATAAAACTTCTTTTTTTAGTCTTGCTCCATGACATGTATGACAAGGTTTTTCACTCATGTACATTTCATAAAAATCTCTCATTCCTTGGGATTTTGTTTCTCTATATCGTCTGTCTAATGTTGGAATTACTCCCTCAAATGGTGCAGTGAATTTTCTTGTTCCTGCGGCAGATGTATATTCAAAATCAATTTCTTCATTACCAGTTCCATAAAGTATTTTATCTAAAAATTCACGAGGAAGTTTATTAATTGGTTTTGTAATATCTACACCATAATGTTTTGCAATTGCTTCAAAATACATTTTTGCCATTGTTTCACCTTTTTTCATAGTGCTTGAACCAAATGCTTTTACTCCATCATATAAAGTTTTATTTTTGTCTGGAATTATTAAATCTTCATCCATTCTCATTAAGTATCCAATACCTGTACATTCAGGACATGCACCAAATGGGTTATTGAATGAGAACATTCTTGGTGATAATTCTTCAAAGCTTACACCACAGTCTGGACATGCATAATTTTGGCTGTATAATCTTTCTCCTTTTTCAATGGCATCTATTGAAACTAAATTGTTTGCATATTTTAAGGCTGTTTCAACTGATTCTGTTAAACGTGTTCGAACATCCTCTTTTATTACTAATCTATCAACTACAATATCAATATTGTGTTTCTTTTTTCTATCTATTTCAATTGTATCAGTTAATTCGTATAAAGTACCATCTATTCTAGCACGTACAAAACCTTCTTTTTGGAAGTCTTCTAATAGTTTTACATATTCACCTTTTTTTCCTCTAATTACAGGGGCTAATACTTGGATTCTCGTTCCTTCTTCAAGTTCCATTATGTTATCTACTATTTGGTCTATTGTTTGTTTTTCTATTCTTTTACCACATTTAGGACAATATGGTATACCAATTCTTGCATATAATAAACGAATAAAGTCATATATTTCTGTTACGGTTCCTACTGTTGAACGTGGATTTTTTGATGTTGTTTTTTGGTCTATTGATATAGCAGGAGAAAGTCCTTCTATACTTTCAACATCTGGCTTTTCCATTAAGCCTAAGAATTGTCTTGCATATGAAGAAAGGCTTTCTACATATCTTCTTTGTCCTTCTGCATATAATGTATCAAAAGCAAGAGATGATTTTCCTGAGCCTGAAAGTCCTGTTATTACTACTAATTTATCTCTTGGAATTTCTAAGTTTATGTTTTTTAAATTGTGTTCTTTTGCACCTTTTATTACAATTGAATCACTCATTTGTTATGTACCCCCAAAATATTATTTTTATTACTACTAGTTATGTATTTTACCACACTTTTGTTTGGTTGTCATTACTTTTTTGAAAAAAATTAAAAAATAATATCAATATAAAAAGCACAGCCCACAGAATACTGTTCTTCTGTGGGCTATGCTGCCTGGGTTAACCTTTGTAATAGTTCTTCCAGCGGCTGGAATTCCAGTCGATACTGCCCCATTTCTGCTCGGCGGTGCTGGTTTTCATTCCAAGCTGGTGAAGCCGGATGCCTGTGCTGCAGGAAGAACACATCCTTGCGGAAAATGCAATTCCTGCTTTGGCAAAATCCCTTTGGCATTTGATGCATTCTGCACTCAGCTCGTCAATTTCGGCTTGTACTCGATCTTCAGGTGTCATGGGAACATCTCCTATCATTTAAGATACTTTAATTTTACTACTTTTACCGAATTATGTCAATTTGTCGAAATAGGTGTCGGCTAGCTTTTTGAATGCATCTAAAGATTTTTCTAACATTTCTGATGAAACACAATATGCTATTCTAACATACCCTGGGCAAGCAAATGAAGTTCCTGGTACAAATAATAAATTAAACTTTTTGGCATGCTTGCAAAATTCTTTATCATCATTTATAGGTGATTTTACAAATAAATAAAATGCTCCTTCTGGTTTTACACATTCAAAACCAAGTTTTGTAAGTGAGTTATATAATAATTGTCTGTTGTAATTATAAGTGTGCAAATCTATTTGCTCATCTAGACATTTTACGATTACTTTTTGCATTAATGATGGTGCATTAACACATCCGATAATTCTATTTGCTATTGTTATAGCTGTTTGTATAGTTTTGCTGTCTTCCATTTCGTCTGGAACAATGACATATCCTATTCTTTCACCTGGTAATGAAAGTGATTTACTGTAAGAATATACAATAAAAGTATTTTTATAATATTTTGTAATGAATGGGACGTTTTTATTATCGAAAGCTAATTCTCTATATGGTTCATCTGAAATAAGAAATATTTCATGATTGTATTCTTTTTCCTTTTCTTCGAGAATGTTAGCAATTTCTTTTATAGTATTTTCTGAATATATTACTCCAGTAGGATTGTTTGGAGTATTTATTAGAACAGCCTTAGTTTGAGGTGTTATTTTTTTCTTAAATTCATCTAGATTTGGTTGGAAAGTAGTAATATTTGGTGAAATTGTTACTACTTTTCCATCATATCCATTTATATAATTATTGTATTCCATAAAATATGGGGCAAATACAATGACTTCATCTTCTGGGTTTAATATGCTTTTGAAAACAATGTTTAAGCCAGATGCAGCACCTACTGTCATTATAAAGTTTTCTTTATTGAAATTTGTATTAAATCTTTTGTTTATAGATTTTGCGAGAATTTCTCTAATGTCCTCGAAACCGGCATTATTAGTATATCCATGCACTTCTAATGGATCATCATTTTCTATTATTTCTTTTATTGCTTCATTTACTTTTTTGGGTGCAGGTATACTGGGATTTCCTAAACTGAAATCGTATACATTTTCCTTTCCATAAATTTTTTCTAATCTTTTCCCTTCTTCAAACATTTCCTTAACAGCAGAATTGTTTGCTACAGGTCCTTTCATTTTTTTTGATATCATTTGTTATTCTCCTTTGTGGTATATTCCTAATATTCTATAAAATCCTACAGTTTCTTTTAGTTCTTCTAGTGCGTGAGAATAGCTTGTTTTATTTATTTCTATATCTACTAAAAAGTAGTATTCTCCTAGTTTTGTTTTTGCAGGTCTTGATTCTATTTTAGTTAAATTTAGATTATACTTATTGAATATACTTAAAGCATTATACAAGGCACCAGGTGTATGTTTAGTTGAAAATAGCATACTCATTGTATTGGCATTTTCTGGGGAGATATTAGATTTGCTTAATTTCCAGAATTTTGTTTCGTTTGAATTATTGTCTTGAATGTTTGCTTGTAATAAATTTAAATTGTATTCACTTAGACAGTCTAAGTTACATATACAAGCTGCGAATTTTCTTTGGGATACTTCTTTTGCTGATAATGCTGTACTTGATACTTCTATTATATTTGCGTTTTTTAAGTTTTCTTGAATATAATTTCTGCATTGTGCTAAAGCTTGTGGATGTGAGTATATTTCTTTGATTTCCTCAAGTTTGTAATTTTCTTTTGCCATTAAGTTTTGATTTATTTTTAGAATGTGTTCTCCTGTTACTTTGATATATTCATTTTCAATTAATGTATCAATTGCTTCTGTTACACAACCTTGAAGGGAATTTTCAATTGGAACAATGGCTTCATCAATCTCATTTTTTTCAAGTGCTAATATTGTTTCTCTTATTGTTTTATAAGGTGTTTTTTCAATATTTTCTTCATACGAATTTTTACAAGCTTCATATGAAAATGTTCCTTTTGGTCCTAAGTATCCGACTTTCATTTATAATCCTCTCTCATTTTTAGTTTTGTGATGTGAAACTTTCTAAGTCTTTTATTTTGTCACGTAATTCAGCAGCTTTCTCGAATTCCATTGCTGCTGCAGCTTTTAACATTTCATCTGTTAATCTTTCTATGATTTGTTCTGGGGTTTCGTTTTTGTCAATCTTATATTCTGCTGAGATGTCTTCAACAATGCTTGCTTTGATTAGGTCTCTTACAGATTTTTGAATTGTTTTTGGTGTTATACCATGTTCTTTGTTGTAGTTTTCTTGTATTTGTCTTCTTCTGTTTGTTTCGCTTATGGCTTTTTCCATTGATTCTGTAAGTTCATCAGCATACATTATGACTTTTCCTTCGGTATTTCTAGCAGCACGTCCAATAGTTTGTATTAGTGACCTTTCTGAACGTAAGAAACCTTCTTTGTCTGCGTCTAAAATTGCAACTAGAGATACTTCTGGAATATCTAGTCCTTCTCTTAAAAGGTTTATTCCAACTAAAACATCAAATTCGCCGATACGTAAATCTCTTATTATTTCCATTCTTTCTAGGGCTTTTATTTCAGAGTGCATATAACGCACACGAATTCCGATATTACGTAGGTATGCAGTTAAATCTTCTGCCATTTTTTTTGTTAGAGTAGTTACTAATATTCTTTCTTGTTTTTCTACTCTTTCATTTATTTGGGTGATTAAATCATCTATTTGATTTTCAACTGGTTTTACTTCAATTCTAGGGTCTAATAAACCAGTTGGTCTTATAATTTGTTCTACAACATTATCTTTTGAATGTTCTTTTTCGTAATCTGCTGGTGTTGCACTAACAAATATACATTGATTTATTCTTTCTTCAAATTCTTCAAATTTTAAAGGTCTATTATCATATGCAGATGGTAGTCTGAAACCGAAGTTTACAAGTGAGTCTTTTCTTGCTCTATCACCATTATACATTGCTCTTACTTGTGGTATTGTTGCATGTGATTCATCTATTAGTAATAAGAAATCATCAGGGAAATAGTCAAATAATGTGTATGGTGCACTTCCTGCTTCTCTACCGCTGATATGTCTTGAATAGTTTTCTATTCCTTGACAAAATCCAGTTTCTTTTAGCATTTCCATATCAAAATTTGTTCTTTCTTCTATACGTTGAGCTTCAATTAATTTGTTGTTGGCTTTGAAGTATTCTACTCGTTCTTCCATTTCTTTTTCAATGCTTTCTAGGGCATGTTCTAGCTTGTCTTTGCTTGTTACATAGTGGGAGTTTGGGAATATCATTACATGTTCTCTTGTTGCAATTGATTTTCCTGTTAAAGGATTTATTTCAGAGATTTTTTCTATTTCATCTCCCCAGAATTCAACTCTTATTGCTGATTCTTCTTGGTTTGATGGATATATTTCTAAAATATCTCCTTTTGCTCTGAATGTTCCTCTTTTAAAATCCATTTCATTTCGTGAATATTGCATGTTTACAAGCTTTTTCATTATTTCATTACGTGGTTTTTCCATTCCTGGACGTAAAGATACTATCATATGTTCATAATCAATTGGGTCTCCTAAACCGTATATACATGATACAGATGCAATTATAATTACGTCTTTTGATTCAAATAAGGACGCTGTTGCGGAATGTCTTAGCTTGTCTATTTCATCATTGATAGATGCATCTTTTTCGATATATGTGTCAGAAGCGGCTATATAGGCTTCTGGTTGGTAATAATCGTAGTATGAAACAAAGTACTCAACTCTGTTCTCTGGGAAGAACTCTTTGAATTCAGAATATAATTGTCCAGCTAGAGTTTTGTTATGTGCTAAAACTAAAGTTGGTTTTTGTACTTTTTCAATTATATTGGCCATTGTGAAGGTTTTTCCTGAACCTGTAACTCCTAGAAGTGTCTGGAATTTCTTGCCTTCTTGTATTCCTTTTGATAAATATTCTATTGCTTGTGGTTGGTCACCTGTTGGTTTGTATTCTGAATGGATTTTAAACATGTTTTCCCCCAAAAAATTTAAATAATCTAATACAAATTTATATCATTTTTTTGATAAAAAAACAAGGTATTTATTATACCTTGTTATATACTAACTTTATAATTAATTTATTAATGTCTTGATTGTTTTCTATTAATTTGTTTTATTTTGTAATAACATATT
Organism: uncultured Clostridium sp.; assembly: GCA_948465565.1. Classification (GTDB taxonomy): domain Bacteria; phylum Bacillota; class Clostridia; order TANB77; family CAG-508; genus UMGS1994. Next base: position 244,735 of record CAOJXR010000001.1, on the reverse strand, counting down.
ATTGCAGCTATAATTATAAGAATAATTAGTAACCAAATTATTAATGTATTGTCTTTAATTCCTGTATTAGGAAGTATTGTATTAATTATACCTGAACCATTATTACCTGGTTTTTCACTAGGTTTTGTTGTTGGTATAGGACTTTTTGTTGGTTCTGGACTTTGAGTTGGGCTTGCTGTAGTTGTAGGATTTGGACTGTCTGTTGGTGTTGTAGTTGGATTTGGGCTAGCAGTTGGTGATACAGTAGGACTTGTTGTTGGACTAGTTGTAGGGCTAGCTGTTGGATTAGTTGTTGGACTAGTTGTAGGACTTGTTGTTGGACTTGTAGTAGGGCTAGTTGTTGGTGATGTTGAAGGGCTTGGTGGTACTGGTTTGTTTCCAACTGTTACACTTGTAGATGCTGTATTTGCATATATATCAATATCTCCGTTAGATGCTGATAATTCGCTTATAGATATTGATGGGTTTTTTATACTGTTTTCATTTACTTTGAATACTATTTTGAATAATACTTCATCTGATTTTGTTCTGTCTTCATCTCTATCTTGAATAAAGTATTTTGACGCTGCATAATATTTAGGTTTTGACCATAATTCATGTCCTTGTTCTATTCTTAGTAGTGTTAGACTAGTTTCATCATAATTGATTTTTCCCCTAATAGTAATTATTCCTTTACTATCAATAATATTTACTATTTTAACTGCTACTGTGAATTCGTCACCTTTTTCCAATTGTGTTTCAGAAGGTGTTAATATTATAGAATATGATGAAGCTGCATATGTATTACTAAAAATTCCACATATTAATAGTAAAGCTAATAGTAATGTTACAATTCTTTTCATAAATTTAAATCTCCTTTTATATTTTATTCCACAATCACTTTTAATTATAGTATAAATTGTCAGCGAAGTCAATATTTTCTTGCTATTATGTATACTAATTTTTATTATTAAAAGCTAGAACTGTATATTGGTTCTAGCTAATATTTATCTTCTTTTTATTGTTTCAAGTACAGCTGAATATTTATCTACCACTGAAACTATAATGGCTTCCTTTGATTTAGGAATTTTTGTTATTGTTAATGGCCACATGTGAGATTCAATAATTTGCTGTTCTTTATTGTTTATATTGCATAATTCTTTTGCATTTTTTGAAGCAACTTTTGGATGAGTAAATCCATGGAGCTTATGGTCTTTGCTTTTTTCATGCCAATCATATAGGTATAAATCATGTAAATATGCACCTATAATTAGATTATCATAATCAAACTTAAGGTTATATCTTTTTTCAAGTTTTTTTGCTAGAATATAGCTTCTATAAGCTACATTCCTGGAATGCTTGAAAACACTAGTTATTCCATGCTGTTTGTACAATTTTAACATTTGTTTTATATATTTATACTTTTTTATTTTATAAATATATTTATAAAAATCTTTTTTGCTTATTTTCATGGTTTCATCCTTTTATTTACTAAGTTCTATTATAGCATTAGTAATGTTTTTTTCTTTTGTTTGAATTACTATTATATGTTTGTTATCTTTAAAAGTGTAACTACATGTTATTTTATCATTAAGACATATTTCTTTTTTATAAGTTATTCTAAATGAATCATAAGGTCTATTCTCATAAACAAAAGTAGGCAAAGCTTCATATGCTAGATTTAAGTAGTATGTATTGTGCATATGGTTGTTTAAATCTATATCTTTTCTGCCAACAGTATATTCTATACTATTTGAAAATTCTTCTGGAATGGTTAATTTAGGTAATGTTTCTTCTTCAAATACTGTTACTTCTTCAGGTTTATAAAGGTTTTTCATTTCGTCTGTTAAACGTTGTATGCCATGTGTTTCTATATCTATTAATGCCCATTTTGAAGTGGCAATAACACATATGTTTTCTTGCTCATCTAATATTTTAAAGTCTCTATATGTATATGCTTTCTGAAAATATCTACCCCATGTTTGTACTTTTAATTTTTCACTATATAATGGTCTTTTAAGTACTTGTACTTTCCATTCTAATAAAACCCAGCTGGCTTTTGTGTTTTCAATATCTAAAACACCATATCCTACTGTATCAGAATGCTGTGATGCAACACTTTCTAATATTTCTAATATGCTTTCATTTTTTAGTTTATTATTTTTTCCTATATCATTTAATCTTATTTTTTCATTACTTTCAAATATCATTTTATTTCTCCTCAAAAATCTATATTATTATATATCTTTTTTAGGAAAAATTAAAGCATTATTTTTATAAATTGAATATCTTTTTATCATCATATCATATTGTTATAAAAATACTATGGATATTAATGGGAAATATTAAAAAGCAGCATGTATGTGGGGGAATGCTGCTTTCTAATATAATAATGAAACTACTAAATTAGATATTATCTTTTCTAATTGTTTCAATTATATTCTGTTTATTTATTTTGTTTAGAGAATATCTCATAATTGTTCCAACAAGTATGATTACAGCTGCAATTGAAATTAGTATTCCTGTTATAGGAAATTCATAAGTAGTACTCATATTTATTTCAAAAGCGTTATATAACCAATATGATAGGCCTATTCCAATTGGGATACCGAAAATTAATGATTTGGTTCCATACATTATACTTTCTAAGCTTATCATTCTGTTGAATTCTTTTTTAGTCATGCCTATTGATTTTAAATTTGCAAATTCTTTTTGTCGTAATTCCATGTTTGTTGTTATTGTATTAAATATGTTTGTAACACCAATTAATGAAATTACTGTTATAAATCCATATAAGAATATTGAAATAACTAGCCACATAGATTTTTGTTGTCTTGCTTCATTTTCGTAATTGATTACGTTTTCAATATCATTATTGTATTCCTTTTTGATATGTTCTTCTAGTTTGTCTGGATCCTTTGCATCTATATATAATGTTGAATAACCTGAAATATTTTCTTTATATTTTTCAATAAATTCATCACTTATTATGAAATATCCTGAATGATAGAAATTATTTTCCATTCCTTTTGGTTTTCTATCTGTTGTTGCTGCTACTTCTATAGTTACTTTTTTGTTATCAATTTCTCCTGAAATTTTGTTTCCTTTTTTATAGTCATATATGTCCACAAATTGATATGAAGATTTACCATTGATCGTTGTGTATGTCATTATAGAATTCATTATAATAATTTTATCTTTTACATCATCATATTTTAGTCCTAATTCTTTTATATATCTTTTATATTCTTCTTTGCCAATTGCAAAACCTGATATTGTTGTTGTTTCTGATAAATTACTTTCTAAATTATAACATTCTGAATAATTTTTAGTATAGTGAGATGCTAGTTCCTTTGGGTTTATATCAATTTGTACACTTCTAATTAATGAATGTGATTTTACTTCTTCACTTTCTACAATCTTTTTTAGTGTTTCATACCCTTTTTGTTCTCTTGCTTGAACAACGACATTATATCCATAGTCTGTGTAATATATTCCGCTTAGTTTGAATGCATAATTCATAAATGATGACATTGCTATAAAGATTGAAACACTCACTACGATTGAAATTACAGTAGTTCTATATTTTTTGTTATTCCTTTTTAAGTTTTTGTGTGCTAGCACACCACCTATTCCAAATAATTTTTTTATTATTATTGGTGATTTTAATTTCTTTGATTTTATTTTAATATCTTCGTTTCCTCTAATTGCTTCTATTGGTGATACTTTGGCTGCTCTTTTTGCAGATTTTTTAGCAGATAAATATATTGTTATAGAGCTTAATACTATTGAAATTAGAATTGCGATAATGCTTGTGCTAAATATTAAATCCATTGCCATAAACGTATTTGCTAAGATTCTTTCAACAATATTTAATACTATAAATATTGCTAAAAGTCCACTTAAAATTCCTAGAGGTATTCCTATTATTCCTAAGATTAAGCCTTCGTATAAGACATTCTTTTTTATTTGTTTTGAAGTTGCACCAACTGATGCTAACATTCCATATTGTTTTGTTTTTTCTGTTATTGAGATTGCAAAACTGTTTCGTATACAAAATACAGATGTAACTATTATGATTATCATTATTATTCCTGCTATTGTATATAACATAGTTGTGTTGGCTTCACTGAATTGTAAGTTTTCCCATCTTATTAAGCTGTCATTGCTGTTAATTGTGAATTTTATTTTTTCTGCAATTTTATCTGAGTCGTTACCTCTTCTAAAATAGCTTTCGAATTCTTTTTCTGTTATTCCTAATATTGATGCTGTTGTTTCGTTTTGCTTTTTTAAATCTTTGTAACGGGTGTATACAGATATTTTCTTCTCTGGTGAAGGTGTTTGCATATATGTTAAAACTGTATATCCGGGTGCAGAATAACCTTCTACATTATACTTAGGTCTTTCCATAATACCAACAATTTTGTATTTTTTAGTATATTCTGGTATGAATTCTTCTTGTGGAGTTTCTGATGTAGCATTTTCTGCATCAGTTATTGTTTCTGAATTAATTTTTGTATCATATTCTGTGGCAATTTCTGAATCATCATCTTCTTCAAAATAAGGATTGCTTTGGGTTAATTCATAGCCTTCAACCATTCTTTTTCCAATGTTTAGTGTTATCTCATCACCAATATTGAATTTTACTTTGCCATTTGAATATATATGTTCTGAGATTATAAGTTCGTTTTCGTTTTCAGGTAGTCGTCCTTCTTTTAGATTAATACTTAGATTTTCAAATGCTGATTTTGTGTAAGCTGAAATATATAAATATGGTTTGTTTTCATTCTGGGACCCTTCTAATTTGCTATATCCCACTTCTTGAGTTATAAATGTTCGTTCAATATTTCTATTGTTTTCTATGTATTTTAAGTCGTCTACTTGTGCATCTTCAAAAACATAATGATAATTTCCAGAATCTCTTTTTTCCATTTCAATTAATGATGATCTGAAACTTGATACTAATGTTGCAACACCTGTAATTAGGGCAGTTGAAAGGATGATTCCTATTATTGTAACTGCTGTACGTTTTTTATTTAACTTTAAATTTTTTATTGTTAATCTATTTAGCAATTCCATTTTCAAATCACCTCCTAGACTATTTTTCCGTCTTCAATTTTTATAATTCTGTCTGCAACTTTTGCGATTTCTAAGTCGTGTGTTATCATAATAATTGTTTGATTATATTTTTTATTTGATACTTTTAATAATTCGACTATTTCGCTACTTGCTTTTGAATCTAGGTTTCCTGTTGGTTCATCTGCTAGAACAATGCTTGGATTATTTATTAAACTTCTTCCTATTGATACACGTTGTTGTTGCCCACCTGATAATTGATTTGGTAAATGTTTTTTTCTGTTTTCTAATCCGAGTGTTTTTAATAATTCGTTTAGTTGGGTTTTATCTGCTTTTTTTCCATCTAATTCACATGGTAATGATATATTTTCCTCTACATTTAGTATTGGTATTAAATTGTAGAATTGATATATAAGTCCTACTTGTCTTCTTCTGAATATTGCTAGATTGTCATCATTTAATGAGTATATATCTTTTCCTTCGATGTATACTTTTCCTGAGGTTGGTCTATCAACTCCTCCTATTAAATGAAGTAATGTTGATTTTCCGCTTCCTGAGCTTCCTACTATTGCAACAAATTCGCCTTTTTCTACTGAAAATGAGATGTTGTCAACGGCGGTTACTCGATTATCGCCTTTACCATATGTTTTGGTTAGGTTTTCTACCTTTAATATTTCCATAATAAATCTCCTTATCATTTTTCTTGAATAAATTATATCTAACCTAAGTGACAATCCCGTGACTATTTCAAATATTTTATTATAAAAGTAGTTCCTTCATTTATTTTTGATTCAACTTGGATGTATCCGTTTTGTTTTTCTATTATTGATTTTGCTAGTGCTAAGCCAATTCCCATGCTGTTTTCTTTAGTGTTTTGAGTTTTATAAAACCTGTCAAAAATGTGTTTTAATTCGTTTTCTGGTATTCCTTCTCCTTCATCTTTTATTTTGATATATGAATATACATTGTTCTCATCTAAAGTAATTGTGACATTTTTTCCAGAGTCGGTATGTTCTATTGCGTTTTTTATAATATTTAAAATTGCTTCTTTATTCCAGCTGTAATCGCCAGTTATATATGGAGATGATTTTATATTTTTTACTATTTTTAATTGTTTTACATCTATTAATATATCAAGGTTTGACAATACGTCTTCTATCAATTTTTCTAAGTCAACCTTTTCACTTGTGAATTCTACTGCTCCAGCATCTAGTCTTGATAGTTTTAGAAGTGCTAAAATTAAAAAATTCATGCCTTTTATTTGTTTTGATATTTCTAATATAAATTTTCTTTTTGTTGTTTCATCCATGTTTGGAGTCTCAGTTATATTGTCTAGTAATATTTGGATGGAAGTAAGTGGAGTTTTTAATTGGTGTGAAATATCTGATACAGATGTTAAAATTGATTCATTTTGTTTTGATTTGTTTTCTGAGTCTTCTTTTAGCATTACAGTTATTTTATAAAGTGAGTCCTTAAGACAACTTAATTCATCTTCTGAATAGCTTTCTATATCAATTGAGTAATCTTTTTTTGATACTCTTTGAATATATGTGTCTAGTTTGTCTATTTTTCTTTGACGAAATTTTAAATAAATTATAAAAATTATTATGAATATTATATAACTTGAAATAATTATTACTGTATTTTTTATTAAATTAACTTGTTGTTGTTTTTCTAATTCTATTATTGATGCGTCATTTTTGCTGATTCCATATTCTTGTAGAAAATCCGTGCCTTTTTTTGAATGAGAATTTTCATTAAGAATTTTTATTATTTGTTCTTCATTTATATTTGGATATTGTTCTTGAACTTGTCCTAATATTTCATTGATTTTTGTATTTACTATTTCAGTATTTTGCTTGTTTTGATTTGAAATTGTTTTGAATAATAATATTGTGAATATTAAAAAAATAGTTATTAAAAAACATATGTATTTTTTTCCCTGAACATTTCTTGAGATTTTCATTTTTACTCCTCTATTCTATATCCTAAACCTCTAACAGTTTGTATTACTTGTCCATCTTTATCTTCAATTTTTTCTCTTATTCTTTTTATATATACGGTTAAAGTGTTATCATTTACAAAATTACCTGCAATGTCCCATATATCATTTAATATTTCTTCTCTTGTTACTAATTTGTTTTGATTTATGAAAAGGTTTAAAAGTATTTTATATTCTAATTTTGTAAGAATTACCTCTTCATCATTATTATAAACTTTTCCAAGTTCTGTATCTATTTTTATATTTTTGCATGTTAGAATGGTACTTTTTTGATTTCTTTTTAGTACGTTTTTTATTCTTGAAATTAGTTCTCTGTTTCTGAATGGTTTCATAATATAATCTTCTGCACCTAATTCTAAGCCGTATACAACGTCTTTTTCTTCATCTTTTGCTGTAAGAAATATAATAGGTGTGTTTGTGTTTTTCTTTACATATTTGCCTATTTCAAAACCGTTTCCGTCTGGTAACATTATGTCTAGGAGAATTAAGTCAAATTTTTCTGTGTCTATTTTTTGAATTGCTTGTTTTTTGTTAGTGGCTATATTTAATTCGAAGCCTTCTTCTTTGAATAAATATTCTAGTCCTAAGATTATACTTTGAGTGTCTTCAACTAATAATATTTTGCTCATAAAATGTTTTGTTCCTTTCATATTTTGATCAATGTATTCATAAAAACTATTGATATTATACTATCTCTTTTTAATATTATCAAATATAAGTGACAAATAAATGACAAAAACCAAAAGCTTTTACAGTGCTTTTGGTTTATTTTTTATATAATTGTATAGTTATTTAATTTGACTTGATTTGATATAAAAGTTTCATTATCTTCGATTTCTTTTGAAAGGTCTGTTGATAAATATTTTTTATTATCATCTGCAAATACAGTAACAACTGGTTTGCTTATTTTTTCGGTTAATAGAATACTTCCAATCAAATTTGCTCCAGATGATATTCCTACTCCTAATCCAAGCTCTTTTGCAAGTTTTCTGGACATATTTATTGCGTCATCATCATTTATAAGAATGATATCATCTATTGCGTTTATATCTACTAAATCTGGAACGAAATCGTCTCCTATACCTTCTATTTTATGCTGGCTTATCTTTTTTCCTTGTGATATCATTGGCATTTTATCTGGTTCTATTGCTATTATTTTTAGTTTATTAAATTTTTCTTTTAATCGTTTTCCTGTTCCCATTAGTGTGCCACCAGTTCCAACACCTGATACAAATCCGTATAGTTCTTCTGGCGATTGTTCAATTATTTCTTTTCCTGTTGTTTCATAGTGTGCTAAGAAATTGTCTATATTAGCAAATTGATTGGCCAGAAATCCATTCTTTTCTTGTGCTATTTTCTGTGCTTCTTCAATGCACCTAAAAAAGCCACCTTCTTCTTTTGAAAAAAGTTTTACAGTTGCTCCATAACTTTTCATTAGATTGACTCTTTCAACGCTTGCCCAGTCTGGCATACATATATATACTGGGTGATTATAGTATCTTCCTAGTGCTGCTAAGGCAATTCCTGTATTACCACTTGTTGCTTCTGCTATTGGCATATTTTCTTTTAGTAATCCTTTAGTTAAAGCGTTTTTTATAATGTATAAAGCTGTTCTATCTTTAATACTTCCTGTTAAATTGTAATATTCTAATTTAGTATATAGGTAACTGTGTTTTCCTTTATATTCATAATCAATTTTTATCATTGGAGTATTTCCAATTGTAAGTATCTTATCCAATATCTTATATCTCCTATAACATATAATAATAAAGGGACTATGTGTTTAGTATTACACATAGTCCCTTTATTATTATATGTTAATTTCTTTTATTTGTTTTTCTTTCTTTAATACGTTTTTTATTTTCTTTTATATTTTCTGATGTGAACCCTACTAATATGTTGTTATTCTTTCCAGATATATGAGTTATCATTTCTACTAATGTATCTTCGTTTGAACAATTTGTAACATATTTTTTCTTTCCAGCATTTGTTACTATTATTAAGAATTTTCCAACTGTTACGCCGTTTTGTTTTCTTTTTTCTATATACACCCATGATATGTTGTCATATTCTTCTACATGTAAACCTTGGTAACCATAAACTACATATTTATCTGTTAAATATAATTTTGATTTTTTATATGAAATTGTGCTTTCTTTTTCAAGTTCTGCTTCTAAATCTTCTTTACCGTATTTCTTTAAAGTTTTTTTAGTATTAACTACGTTTATAATAAGTACTATAATTGAAACTGTTGAAAATATTGAGAAGAAGAATCCTACTAGTATACAAACTGTTGCATATTCTGTTGTTGGTGTTATTTTGTCATCTAAGTATGTTTTTCCAAAATAAGCTTGGAAATCTGCTGATGATATTTTTTGGTCTGCTGGTCTTCCTGCATTATATCCACTTATTGCAAGTTTTTTTAGTTGTGCTGGTGTATTAAATAAATATCCTTTTAATTCATATTTAAAGTTTTCACCTTGCTCATCAGCTAATTTTTTTATTTCATCATATTTTTTTGTAGATAATCTTACTATGTATATAAAATTATCTTCATCTGCAACAAAGTAAAATCTTTCTGTAGAGCTGTCTTGTGTTTTTGTAGCAAATTCATAAGGTGGTGTAACTATATCAATTTTTGCATATTTGTTTTCTTCATCTTGATCTAGTTCTATTAATGTACCAAAATATGTACATTTTTCACCTTTTCTTGGTGTGCTTAATATTTGTGCGCCAATAAATGCTGCAACTGATATTACAATTAAAACAATACATAATATTAATTGTTTTTTTGATGGTTGTAAAATTTTCTTGTAATCTTCCATTTTTTATCCCCCTAATTATTTGTTTTTACATAAATTAGAATACTACTTTTAATTGTATTTTGTCAAGATTTTTATATGCAAATATAAATAAAAAATAGTAAGGAGTCCTTACTATTTTGTGGGTTTTTAACTTTAAACATTTTCTTATTTTTTATTTTTTTGCTTTGTCTATTGTTGTAATTATTTCAATTGTTCACCTCCTGAAATTGTTTTATTTTGATTTGTAATTTATCTTTATATATATAAAACAATTTAGAGATGTAAAACGTTTCGCTTTTTATAAATATTTTTTTATTATTTCATATAATTTTGGAATCGGAAGTCCTATAACAGTATTATAATTTCCTTCTATTTTATCTATGAATACGCAAAATCTATTTTGGATTCCATATGCTCCAGCTTTACCCATAGCTTCGCCAGAATTTACCCAATTTTCTATTTCTTCATCTGTCATGCTTTTTAGATATACCTTGGTTTCATCAAAAGTTTTGTATTCTTTTATTTCGCCATTTTCTTCTATAATAACTGTTAATCCTGTATATACAGAATGGGTTTTATCTCCTGCTAAGAGTTCATGTATCATTTGTTTTGCATGGTGTTTATCATGTGGTTTTCCATATATTTTTTTGTTTTTGACTACTATTGTATCTGAGCCTATGATTATTCTATCTCCCTTTGTTTTATCAAAGATGTTTTTTGCTTTTATGTATGATAGGTGAGCTACTTGTTCTCCTAATGATAGATTTTCTTCTAATTTTTCTTCTACATTACTTGGCATTATTTCAAAATCTTTTGTTATTAGTTCTAATAATTCTTTTCTTCTTGGAGAAGCGGATGCTAATATTACTTTCATTTATATTTCCTCCTTTTAACTAAACAAGGGTATTATAACATAGTTTAATTGATTTTAAAATATTTGTTATATTTTTTGATTTTATGATATAATCTTATTTGAAATTTTTAAGGAGATTAATTATGAGTGATTTAAAAGAACCTACAAATTTAAATAAAAATGATAAACAAGATAATAAAAAGAAAAATGTTACAAAGGAAATTTTAGAATGGATTTTATGTATTGTAATTGCTATTGTTTTGGCATTAATTTTTAGATATTTTATTGCTACTCCAACTAAAGTACAGAAACTTTCGATGTTTCCTACATTAAAGGAAAATGATACATTGATTTTAAATAAATTTACAAAAACGATGAAAAAAGAGCCTAAACGTGGTGATATTATAACTTTTGAAGCTCCTAGTGTTGATTATGTTGATGAAAAAGATGCTGATATGACTCACCCTGTTGCTGTATATGAAAATCAACTTACTGGTGGAATAGATAAGTTTTTATATTATGGTTTAGATATTGGTAAGACAACGTATATTAAAAGAGTTATTGGTCTTCCTGGTGACCATGTTGAGATTAAGGATAATAAGGTTTATTTGAATGGAGAGATTTATAACGAGCCTTATTTGGATTCATCTGTTATTACTACTCCTCAGAATGGTATTTTTTATGATTTGGTCGTTCCTGATGGTTATGTATTTGCTATGGGCGATAATAGACCTAATAGTAAGGATTGTAGACATTTTGGTTGTGTCCCTTTTGATAAGATTGAGGGAACAATTTGGATTAGGTTTTGGCCTTTAAATAAGTTTGGGAAGATTAAATGAAAAAATAACACCTACTTTATATAGTAGGTGTTATTTTTTATGATGAATCGTATAACTTACTCTTCTCTTATTATATTTTTGCTTCCAAAATATGTTGCTAAGAAGTATGCTCCGTAGATTGCAGCCATAATGATTACTGTTGCGATTATTGATGGTAGTAATTCTTCTGCGCTTGCTAATCCATCTAGAACTGTCATTGCAAATTGTATTCCAAATACTGAATGTATTATTGCTAGTACTAATGGCATTAAGAAGAATATTCCTATTTGCCAGAATAATGCTTTGTTTATCATTTTTTCATCACAACCTATTTTTCTTAAGATTGTGTATCTTTGTTTGTTGTCTGAACTTTCTGTTAGTTGCTTTAATGCTAGAATTGCACTACTTGCAATTAAGAAAATTACACCTAAGTAAATTGCTATGAATGTTACAATTGTTGCTAATCCGACACTTGATTCAAAAATCGCTATTTTAGTCATTCCATCAATATCTAATCCATTATTAGATAAATTTTGAATTAATCCTGAATCATCGCTTGAGAATATTTTGTTTATTTCTTGTTTTTCTTCATCTGTGTCTGCATTATAATTTGCGGCTAAAAACATTTTTTCTTTTGAGTCTTGTGATAGATTACAATTGTCTGGAACAAGGATTATTCCTGTATTTATATGGCTTCCAGCCATGTCTAAGAATCCGCTTTTGCATTCATTATATTTTGATTTGTATGTTTTCCCTGCAATATTTAAAGTATTTCCATTTGCTAGAACCTGGTTTCTCATTTTTTGCATAACTTTATAATCGCATAAGACGATATATTCATCATTTTTTAATTCATATTGTTCTATTCCATATAATTGTGCAACTTTGTTATAATCAGATACTTTTACTATTTCTTCTGCTGTACTATATTGTAACATTGGAAAATTTTTTGATATTTCATCAAAATTATCAGTAAAGAAGGTTCCCCAAGTTAAATTATTGTCTGTATATATTGGTATTTCAACAATGTCTTTAAGTACATTCATATCTAGTCCATTATTTTTTAATGTTTCTTGTATAGAAATTTTTGAGTCTTCTCTTGCTTCTTTTGAATAATAAATTTCTTTTCCATATCTATTTGTCGTGCTTTCTGGTAAGTTTGCTGTTTTAGTTAAGTTGATGTCCACTGGCGTCATTTCTACTAATTCACTTTGTAAAGTGTTTTTTAATGATAAACTTGATGATAATATTGAAATTGTCATAAATAACATTAAGCAAATTACACTCATACTGATTACAGTTGTATTTATTTTATTGTTCAACTGTCTTAATATAAACATATTTGTACCTTTGAAATATGTTTTTTTCATAGATTGTACAACTCGTAATATAAAACCTGATAATGACCAGAAAATTAAGATTGTAGATACAATACCTAATATTATTGGAGGTAATAGTTTTTCTGCTTTGTCTAATGTTTGAAATCCTCCAGTTACTTTCCAATATGCAAATCCTAGCATACAGCAAGCAAAAATAAATACTAAAATAGATATTATTGGATTTTTAAGTTTTATTTCTTCATTTTTCTTTGCTGCTGTAAGTAAGTTTATTAGTTTATATCTTGAAATTGTAATTGTATTAAATATCATTACTGCTACATACATTATTGCAAAATATATACATGTTTTTATACAAGCGTCTTTTGAAAATATAAATTCAAATTTACTTAAATCAGATGCAAATAGCTTTGCTACTAATATTGACATGAATTGTGATGCAAATATACCTACAATAATTCCTACTGTAAGTGATAATATTCCTACTAATACTGTTTCAAGCAAGATTATTTTTGAGATTTGTCTTCTTCCCATTCCTAATGTCATGTATATTCCAAATTCTTTTTTACGTCTATTTATTAAAAAGTTGTTTGCATAAACAAGTAATAGTCCCAATATGACTGCTACAAATACTGATACCATTCCTAACAAGTCAATCATAAGTTTAATTATTTCTTTTGTTGATTGAGAAACTTGTAACATTGCTTGTTGACTGTCTAGAGAATTGAACATGTAGAAAATTGCTACGCCTAATACTAATGTTAGAAAATAGATTCCATAATCTTTGAAACTTTTTTTCATATTATTTATAGATAATTTAAATAACATCGTTCAAATCACCTCCAAGAAGTGTTTGGACCTCAATTATTTTTTCAAAAAATTGTTTTCTTGTGTCATTTCCTTTTATTAATTCATTGAAAATCTTTCCGTCTTTTATGAATAATATTCTTTCTGCATAACTTGCTGTGAAAGCATCATGAGTAACCATGGTGATTGTTGAACCTAGCTTTTTATTAAGTATTTCAAAACTTTCAAGTAGTTGTCTTGCTGATTTAGAGTCTAGTGCACCAGTTGGTTCATCTGCTAAAACTAGTTTTGGGTTTGTTATTATTGCTCTGGCTGCAGCTACTCTTTGTTTTTGACCACCAGATATTTGATATGGGTATTTTTTAAGTATTTCTGATATTCCAAGTTTTTCGGCAATTTCTTTTACACGTTCATTAATTTCTTTTGGATTTACTTTTTGAATTGTTAGTGCTAATGCAATGTTTTCATATGCTGTTAAGGTGTCAAGCAAATTGAAATCTTGGAATATAAATCCTAGTTCTTCTCTTCTGAATTTGTTTAATTTGTTTCCTTTTAATTTTGTGATATCTTGATTATTAATAATAATATGTCCTGCTGTTACTCTATCAATAGTTGAAATACAGTTTAAAAGTGTAGTTTTACCACTTCCACTTGCTCCCATTATTCCAACAAACTCTCCTTGCATTACATCAAAGCTTATGTTATCAATAGCTTTTGTTAAATTTGATTTGTTGCCATAATATTTTTCAATGTTCTTAACTTCTAGTACTTTATTCATTATTAATTTTCCTTTCCATAATTAATTATGGAAAAGATTTGATACGTATTTTCAAACAGCATATATGTGGGGAAGCCGCTAAAGTCTGTATCAAACCTCAACCATTGATTAAATTATACTCGCTTGTGTGCCAAGATTCCATCGATTTGCCTTACTGAAATGTTACAGTTTTGTAAGGTAAGATAATTTATAGTTACATGTTTATACCTTTTTCGATATCTATTTCTGTAAAACTATTCTTCGGAAAGATTATTTTTACTTCAGTTTCTTCGTTTTCTATTGAATTTATTTCTATTCCCATTCCTAATTTTGTACATAGTTTTTTGCATAAAAATAATCCTATTCCTGTTGATTTCTTTTCTATTCTGCCATTTGTTCCTGTAAAGCCTTTGTCAAATACTTTTGGAAGTTCGGCTTCTTTTATTCCTATACCATTATCAATAATTTTTAAAATAACATTTTCTTTTTTTTCTTCTGCCTTGCAAATTATCACAGAGTCAGTTTCTTTTTTATATTTAATGCTGTTTTGGATAATTTGATTTAATATGAATTGAGTCCATTTTTGGTCAGTATAGATTATTTTTTCAATATTATTTGTTTCTATTTTTATTTTCTTTGTAATTAAATTTTTCTTATTTTTCTTTATTACTTCATTTACAATGTCTTTTAGATTGCATTTTTTTATATAATAGTCATTGTTTGCGATTTCACTTCTAGCATAATATAGTGCTTGTTCAATATAATTTTCTATTTCACTTAATTCTTCATCAATGCTTAGAGTTATTGAATTTGGATTGTTTTCAATTATCATTTTGGATGTTGCTATTGGAAGTTTAACTTCATGAATCCAAAGTTCAATGTAGTCTTTGTATTCTTCTTGAACATATTTGTATTGATTTATTTTTTCAATCATAGCTTTATCTGTTTCATGAAGTATTGTTTGGAGTATGCATTCTTCTATAAAAGCTGGCACTTCCAGCATTTCTGCTATTAGATATTTTTCGTCTAGATTATTTAGTTTGCCTAATGTTTCTTCATAAAAGCTTTTCTTTTTTCTATATTCAAAATATATTCCTAAAAAGTATCCTGCTAAGGGTACTATGAAGAAATATAATCGTAGTAATAGATGTATTGGATATATTAATAAAATAATTTGTATTTGTATAACTGCAAATAGTAATAATGTTATTGTTATAGTTCTATCTTTTATATAATCTTTGAAATTCATTGCTTGTCCCCCACATTTATATATCTTGAGAATTGAAGATATATCCTTGTCCTCTTTTAGTTTCTATAGCATCATGTACGCCTATGCTTTCTAATTTTCCACGTAGTCTAGTCATATTGACTGTTAAGGTGTTATCATCTATGAAATCTTCTGTATCCCATAAATAATTCATAATATCTTCTCTTGATGTTATTTTTCCTTTATTTTTTACTAGATATTTTAATATTTTTAATTCATTTAATGTTAATTCAGCTTGTTTGTCATCCTTTTGAATTATGCTTTTTGAAGCGTTTAAGATGAATTCGCCACAATTTATTTTATCTTGGTCAACACTGTTGTTTTGTCTTTTTAGAATTGCATTTATTTTAGCGAGTAATATTTGACTGTTGAATGGTTTTGTTACGTAATTATCTGCTCCATAATTCATTGATATAAGCTCGTCTATTTCATTATCTCTACTTGTTACCATTATTATTGGTGTGTCTATGGTTTTTCTTAGTTCTTTTAAAATGTATTCTCCATCATAGTTTGGTAGGTTTATATCGAGTAATATTAAATTCGCTTTTTCATTTATTATATCTTCAATTGTGTTTTCAAATGTTTCTATACATTTTGAGTTAAGGCCGTTTCTATTTAGAAATATCTCAAGCTCGTGTCGTAATTTTTTATCGTCTTCTATTATTAAAATTTTTTGCATAGTAAATACCTCCTTTGGTATTATACCACATTAGGAGGTATTGTACCTTACAAATTCGTAATAATATCTTTTATATTCTTAGTTTTCTTTTTATATCTCCTATTTTTTGTTTTGTTTGTATGTATCCTTCTTGATATAATTCGTTCATTTTCTTTTTTTCTAATAAACCAACTTTAGGTTCTTTTATTTTCAATAAATAGTCTGCTCCATCCCATTCGTATTCTGCTAGTTCTTTGCATAATATTGAAAATGATTTATTTATTACTTCAAATATATTGTCACAACATTTTTTTGGCGTTTTATCTGTAAATACTATACTTAAGACTTTGTCTGCTCCTGCTCTTTTTGTTTCTCTCCATGGTATGTTTTCTGCTATTCCTCCATCTACTAATAAATCTTGTTTATATCTACATGGTGAGAAGACTCCTGGATAACTACAGCTTGCTTGTACAGCTGTTCCTAAGTCTATATTATTTATATATTTTATATTACTACTTCTGTTTTCTAAAATATTGTTTGAAAATACGTACAATTCTTCTGTTCTAAGATTTACAGCTGGAATTACAAGAGGCATTTTTACTTGATTTATATTTGTTATTCCTTTTTGCATACATACTTTTGTTACTAATTTTTTTATTTTAGTTCCACTATTTAATCCATCTATTTGAATACCTTTAAAAGTGATTAGATTTTTAAAGAATTTTTTTATATTTATTAAATCTATGTATTTTATTTCATTTACGTATTTTTTGAAAATGTTATAAATTTCTTCTGTTGTATATGAGCAGGCATATAAAGCGGCTACTATGCTTCCTGATGAGGTTCCTGATATATAATCAAACTTTATATTTGCTTCTTCAAGAGCTTTTATAGCTCCAATATGTGAAAATCCTTTTATTCCGCCACCTGATAAACTTAAACCTAATTTCATATGTCCTCCAATAAATCTTTATTTGAGGTATAATATTCATTTTGAATTTGTTTGTTACCTGTAACTATTGAACATATCAAACATATCTTATTTATTAGGAGGGATTTTATGAATCAAATAAGAACAAGGGTTTTAAGTGGCGAACTTAAATATGATAATACTGTAATTCTTACTTACAAAATTGAATATCCTGAAATGGTATTTTCTTCTTATGAATTAGGCAGAAATGCTTTTAATAGATATAATAGAAATTTAGCAATAAACCTTGAAAATTATGTTAGGGGTGAATTGTATCAAAGTGCTAAAGAAACGTATGATTACAACAAGAAAAATGGTTTTCCTGTTATGGTTTATGAATTTATAAATGTGTTTGAAATTACTTATAATAAAGATTTTATTGTTAGTTTATATATGGATAAATATGAATTTGCTGGTGGTGCTCATGGGAATACAATTAGATCTTCTCAGAATTGGAATTTACGTACAGGAAGACAATTACCTCTTTCCTATTTTTATCCTAATAATCCTAATTACGTGGTAGATATATTAAAAAATATTATTGGACAAATAAGTGCAAATCCAGAAAATTATTTTGATGATTATTGTAAATTAGTTTTAGATACTTTTAATCCAGAAAGCTTTTATGTTACTGAAAATGATATTGCAATATATTTTCAGCAATATGATATTGCTCCTTATTCAACTGGTATACCAACTTTTTTAATTCCTAGATAATGGGTAACCGCCGCCAGCAAATGCTGACGGCGGCCATAGTCTGAGGCTCTTATGACTGTTTTTTGGTTACTTTCAGTACCAGAGTGCCATACGGTTCCAGTTTTCCGAGGGGATAGTATTCGTTACTTCTGAATACCACTCCACTTACGCTGTACTCACTGGGAATATTGGTTTCAGTCTCGTAGTGCGTTCTGCTTGCTATGACAAGAATGCGGTTGTTTCCTAGGAAACGCTCATACATAAAGCGTTCTTTGGAAATTTCAATTACTTTGCATTCGGCGTATTTCAGGAACGTGTTGCTCTTTCTTGCTTTGAGCATTCGCCTGAAATAATCAAGCAGGTCGGTATCTTCTTTTCCCCAAGGGAATGATCCTCGATTGGCTAAGTTATGGAGCCCTCCGAGTCCCACTTCGTCCCCATAGAAAATCGAAAAAATGCCAGGTAGAAATGCCAGAGCGACGATATACGACTTTAATATTTTCTTGCCATATTCGTATTGCTCGTGGCTGAGAACGTGGTTTTTCACGAAATCTGACGCGTTGTTGTGGTACATGTCCCAAGCCCATTCACCGTTGATAGTAAACTCATTGAATCCAAAGAGCTCAATTGCTCTGGATATGTCATGAGTTGAGGTGAAGTTCATAAGGGTCAGGATAGAATCTGTTGGATATTCCTCAAAGACTTCATTCAGCTTTTGCTCCAGTTTCCAGCAATCCTGATACTTGTAGTATCGGATAAAGGCATCTATAGGCATGTAATTCATTACAGAATGCATACCTTTGCCCGAGCTGATATATCCACGTCCCATTCGCATGGGGTTTTTCCAGACTTCTCCGAAAAGAAATCCATCAGATTTGTTCCGAACAATTGCTTCTTTGATTTTTTCAATCATTGGGTCTGAAAGTTCGTCTGCAACATCCAGGCGTATGCCATCAATGCCGCAGGCAAACAGCTGGTCGATTATGCCACCAATCCCTGTAATATAGTTTTGCCATTCAGGAGAATTGGTGTCACATTCTGGAAGGGTTTTAAATCCCCACCAGTAACTGAAAAGCGTTTGACCGTTGTGCCAGAACTTTTTGAAAAAGCTCTTGTATGGGGATGTGTCAGGATGGTTATATGCACCAGCCTTTCCGTCTTCGGAGATTTCGTGATCAAGAAACTCGTCGAAGTATTTGCTTTTGTTTCCAACATGGTTGTACACGCCATCTACGATGACGTGAATACCACGTTTGTGGCATTCGTCACACAAAAGCTTCAATTCCTTGTGTGTGCCCATATAGGGGTCAATCTTTTCGTAGTCTACTGTGTCGTAGCCATGATTAGATTGAGCCCAGTGTATTGGGCTGAGGTAGATTATATCTGTCCCGAGAGACGAGATGTAATCCAGTTTGTCAACTATGCCAAGGAGGTCTCCTCCATAGTAGTCGACATTCCAGTCGCCATTGGCGTTTGGGTTTGGACCGAGAATAGGTTTGCTATTCCAGTCATTAATGGTTCTTCCGGGCATTTGAGGTGGCTTTTCAGGATTTCCCCTGTAGAACCGGTCCACAAAAATATGGTACATGATAGCACCTTTTGCCCAGTCTGGCGAGGAAAAGTTGACAGCCAACTTGAAGGGAGTGTTTCCCCCTACATTTTCTTTGTTCAGCACTGTGATCTGACCATTGCACTTGTACGTGAAGTAGTAGTAATAAAGAGCTCTTGTCTCCAATGTGATTTCGGACTCAAAAACTGCGTAATCCGAATCATTGAATTTGTGCTGAAGATAGAATCCCTGGTAATTATCCAGCATATTAAAACTACCACTTTCAACAACATTGAGCCTCACTTGCTCATACCATCCGTATTCCAGAGGAAGCCGAATGGTCACTTTAAGAGCCGACATTGCGTCACTGTTCTGATTGTTTACAGGAACGATGCTGTGATTCGGTCTTAAGCTTTTGCTTGCCATTTATTGACACTCCTTCCTTAAATTATTTTAGATAGAGTAGCAACTTAAAGTACATGCTGTTATGTTTTATTTTATATGTTTTTATACAAATGTCAATATTTTGTCGAAAAATGTAATATATTTTATTATTCTTTACTTTTATTATAATCATCTAAGAAATGGTGATAGTCGTCTTTTTTTCTGTATGATATTATTGTGTCTAGGTTTACGTTTTTTACGCTATTGAATATGTTTACGTCAATATTTTCGTAATTTTCTTTTAGCTTTTTTATTAAGTTTTTCATTTCTTCTCTTTTTGAATTTTCACAGTCATTTGCTGATTTTGCTGTGACTTTGCATGCACATTTGATGAAGTCTAAATTGTTTCTGTTTGCCCATCTTATTATATCTTCTTCTCTTACAAAATATAGTGGTCTTATTAATTGCATTCCAGGGTGTGAAGTACTACAAACTTTTGGCATCATTGTTTGAACTTGTGCACCATAGAACATTCCCATTAGTATTGTTTCAATTACATCATTAAAATGGTGACCTAGGGCAATTTTGTTACATCCTAATTCTTTTGCTTTCTCATACAAGTGTCCTCTTCTCATTCTGGCACACAAATAACATGGATGGTCGTCAATATTTTCTACTCTATCAAATATATCTGTTTCAAACATTGTGATTGGAATATTTAAAATTTCAGCATTTGAAATTATTTTTTGCTTGTTTAGTTCATTATATCCAGGATTCATTACTAGAAATTCTAAATCAAAATTATTTTTTCCATGTCTTTTTAGTTCTTGGAAACATTTTGCCATAAGCATGGAGTCTTTGCCTCCAGAGATACATACAGCAATTTTGTCTCCATCTTGTATCATGTCATATTCAGTTATTCCTTTTGTGAATTTGTTCCAAATATCTTTTCTGTATTTTGTTATTATGGTTCGTTCGATTTCTTTAAATTTTTCCATGGTTACTCCTTGATTATGTCTTTTATTACTTCTCCTGCTAAAATAAGTCCTGCAACTGATGGCACAAATGAAATACTTCCAGGAACTGACTTTCCTGTTTCTCTATCATACGCACCAGTTTTTTTAGGTTCTTCCTTAGAATAAACTACTTTTAATTTAGGAATGTTTCTTGATTTTAATTCTTTTCTTAATACTTTTGCAAGTGGACATACGCTCGTTTTGTATATATCTGTTATTTCAAATCTAGTTGGGTCTAATTTATTTCCTGTTCCCATTGAAGATATAATAGGAATATTAAGCTTGTTTGCTCTAACAATTAGCTCAATTTTGGCTGTTACTGTATCTATGCAATCTACAATATATGAAACTGTATTATCTATAATTCCAGCTGTTTCAGGCATAAAAAATTCTTGATATATTTCAATATTAGCATCTGGGTTTATTTCTAAAATTCTGTTTTTAGAAACTTCAACTTTAGGCATACCAACTGTTTTATGTGTTGCAATTAATTGTCTATTTAAGTTACTTATGCTTACAATATCATTATCGACTAATATAAAATTGCCTACTCCTGCACGTGCTAAAGATTCTACAACATAGGAACCAACTCCGCCAATTCCAAATATTGCAACTTTTGCATTTTTTAATTTTTCTATTCCTTCTTTATTTATTAATAACTCTGTTCTTGAAAATTGGTTATCCATTTTAATTTCCTTTATTTTATTTCTTTTACTTCGAATCCTGCTTCTGTTATCACTTCTTCAATTTTGCTGTTTTCAACATTAATAGAACTTTCTATAATTGCATTTTTGTTTTCTAAACTTACTTCTACTTTTGCAACTCCTTCTAAGCTATTTAATGCTTTTTCTACACTCATTTTGCAGTGATTACAACTCATACCTTCAATTGAAATTATTTTTTTATTCATTTTATTTTCCTCCTTATAATTTGTTTTAAATTTACGTAGTCTTAATGCATTTGAAACAACGCATACAGAACTTAAACTCATTGCAGCGGCACCTATCATCGGACTTAATGTCCATCCTAATGCTTTATAAAATACACCTGCGGCAAGTGGAATTCCTATTGCATTATAGAAGAATGCCCAAAATAAATTCATTTTAATATTATTTATTGTTTTTCTACTTAAGTCTATAGCTGTTACAGCATCTAATAAATTATTTTTCATTAGTACAATATCGGCAGCTTCTATTGCAATGTCAGTGCCTGAACCTATTGCTAAGCCAACATCAGCTTTTACTAGAGCTGGACTATCATTTATACCGTCTCCAATAAATGCAACTTTTTTGCCATCTGCTTGAAGTTTTGATACTTCTTTTTCTTTATCTGCTGGCATAACTTCTGATATTACTTTGTCTATTTTTAATTTGTTTCCAATTGTATTTGCTACAATTGAATTGTCTCCTGTTAACATTACTACTTCAATATTTTTCTTTTTAAGTTCTTCAATAGCTTTATAACTGGTGTTTTTTATTGTGTCTGCAACTGCTATTAATCCTAGTATTTGTTTTTCGTTTGCGAAATATAATACTGTTTTTCCTTCTTTTGAAAGTTTTTCACTTATGCTTGTGATTTTGCCTATATTTATGTTGTTTTCTTGCATTAGATTAATATTGCCACCATAATATATTTGACCGTTTATTTTGCCTTTTATTCCTCTTCCTGAAATCGCAATAAATTCATCACATGTAGGTATTTCTATTTGAATTTGTTTTGCTTTTTCAATTATTGCTTCTGCTAATGGATGTTCTGAATTTTTTTCTAAGCTTGCTGCGAGTTGTAGCAATTTGATTTCTTCAATATCACTAATAATATCGGTGACTTTTGGCTTTCCTTCTGTTATTGTTCCAGTTTTATCTAATACAACGGTATCTACTAAATGTAATGTTTCTAAGCTTTCTGCGGATTTAATTAATATTCCATTTTCTGCTCCTTTGCCTGTGCCAACCATTATAGCAACTGGTGTAGCTAATCCTAATGCGCATGGACATGAAATAACTAATACAGAAATTCCTATACTTAGTGCAAATTCAAAACTGTGACCAGCTAAAAGCCATGCTATTGTTGCAATAACTGCTATGGATATTACAATTGGTACAAATACACCACTTACCTTATCTGCAAGTCTTGCAATTGGAGCCTTAGAATTGCTTGCTTCTTCTACTAATTGTATTATTTGTGATAAAGTTGTGTCATTTCCAACTTTAGTAGCTTGCATTTTAAAAGATCCATTTTTGTTGATTGTTCCTGAAACTACTGTATCACCTATATTTTTTTCAATAGGTATACTTTCTCCTGTTATACTTGATTGGTCAACAGAAGAAGATCCCTCGATTATAACTCCATCTACCCCGATGCTTTCACCAGGTTTTACAAGTATAATATCTCCTTTTAAAACTTCTTCTATGTTTATTATTATTTCTTCGTTTTCTCGCAATACTGTTAGTTTCTTTGGAGCTAAGTTCACTAATTTACTTATTGCATCACTTGTTTTACCCTTTGATTTTGTTTCTAAGTATTTTCCTACAGTAATTAATGTTAATATCATTCCAGCAGATTCAAAGTAAAGGTTCATTGAATATTTGTTAACAAGTTCATAATTTTTATATCCTAAACCATATCCTATCATGTATATTGCAAATATCCCATAAATTATTGCTGCTGAGCTTCCTATTGCAATTAGTGAATCCATGTTTGGACTTCTTTTAAATAATCTTTTAAATCCAATTATAAAGTAGTTTCTGTTTACATATACAATTGGTAATAGCAATAATAGTTGAGTAAATGCAAATGCTACTGCATTTTGAGTTTCATGATTTATTAATGGAAGTTCTAATTCTTTATTAATCATGTGTCCCATTGCTATATACATAAGTGGAATTAGAAAACATATTGATATAATTAGTCTTTTTTTCATTGAGCTAATTAGATTTTCATTGTTGTTTGTCTTTTTTTCTTTTGAGGTTTTTGGAGCTGTAGTTTCAGTATTATTGCTTATTTCAGCACCATAACCTGCTTCTACTACTGCATTTATTATTTGATTGTTATTTACTTTGTTTTCATCATATTCTACTACCATGTTATTTGATAATAGATTTACATTTACATTAGTTGTGCCTTGTAATTTTTTTACTGCTTTTTCAACATGACTACTGCAAGCACTACATGTCATGCCTGTTATGTTATATTTCTCTTTTTTCACTCTATTATTCCTCCTCCTAGAAGAATATCATCTATATAAAATACTGCTGATTGTCCTGGTGTAATTGCTCTTTGTGGCTCATCAAACATAATCTTAATTTTATTTTCATTTTGTATGATTGTTGCATTTGCTTCTTTTGAAGAATATCGTGTTTTTACCGTAACTTTTGTTTCTTCTGTTATTTTATCAAAAAGTAATAAATTTATATCTGAAACAGTAATTTCTTTTGTATATAATTCGCTTTCTTCTCCTACTATTACTTGATTTTTTTCTTTGTTGAAGCCTAATACGAATAATGGTACTTTGTATGAAATTCCAAGGCCTTTTCTTTGTCCTATTGTATAATTATATAATCCAGTATGTTTTCCTAAAATTTCTCCTTTAGAATTTATTATGTTTCCTTTTTTAGGTTTTATTTCAGAATTTTCCTCTAAGAATTTTTTATAATTTCCATCTGGAATAAAACATATATCTTCGCTGTCAGGCTTATTTGCTACGTTTAGGTTGTTTTGCTTTGCAATTTTTCTTATTTGTTCTTTGTTTTCAAAATCTGAAAGAGGAAAAGCAATATGCTTTATTAATTCTTTAGGAATTCTCCATAATACATATGTTTGGTCCTTTTTTCCTGCGCTTGATTTTTTAATTACCCATCTATTATATTTTTCACTATATTCAGTTTTTGCATAATGCCCTGTTGCAATGTAATTGCATTCTAATTCTTTGGCTGTTTTTGTCATTGCGCCGAATTTTAAGTATTTATTACATTCTATACATGGGTTTGGAGTTCTACAATTTGAATAGCAATTTATGAAGTTATTAATTACATGTTCTTTAAATTCTTTTTTAAAATTAATGCTGTAGTGTGGTATTTCTAAATAATCACATACTCTTTTGGCATCTAGTGTAGAGTCTAGATTGCAACAACTTCCTTCAATTTCATCTTCAAATAATTTCATTGTTATTCCAACAACTTCATATCCCTGCTCTTTTAATAATATTGCAGATACGCTGCTATCAACGCCTCCACTCATTCCTAATAATACTCTTTTATTTTCCATTATATTTTCCTTTTATTCATTTATCTTTCCTGGTTTTCTTTTTGAACAACATCTACATTTTTCTTTATTTATGTCATAGTTACAATTTAAATTGCTTAATCCTAAGACTTTATGAACATATTTAGCAAGTTTATTTAATGTATCATCAGTTATACTTGTTTTGATTTTTTCTGCTTCTTTTTCTGCATGTGCTTCATCTACATTAAGTACGTCTTTTAAGAATAAATATACTATGTCATATGCTTCTATTACTTTTTTGGCTAAATCTTCTCCTTGCTTTGTTAATTCAATTGTTCCATATGTTTCATAGTTTACAAGTTCAGCTTCTTTTAAGTTGTTTAATGCTTTGTTTACACTCGGCTTACTGCAATTCATTTTTTGTGCAACATCTGTAACTCGTATATTTCCATTTTGCTTTTTTAATATGTACATTGTTTTTAGATATTCTTCTAATGATTTTGATATCATATTTTTCTCCTTAAATGTTAATCACAGCTAACATTATATTATCTGTTGATATAGATGTCAAGATTTTGCATAGGTATTATTAAAGGATATGCTGTTCCATTACTTATTTCTGATATTTTTTGAGATTGGAATAATTAAAAATGTTTTAAAAATATTTATTGACAATTCAAATTCATCCTTATATAATAATTATAAAGAAACGTGACCACAAAGTGGTTGCCATGTAATAGTTAAATAACCATTTCCCTGACAAAAGCAGAAATGGTTATTTTTTATTATCTATGTAGCAAAAACAAGATGATGATTACTAAGATAATCGCTATTATGGACATTCCTATTAAAAGTAAAAGGTGGCTCCCACTCTGCATATTCACGTTTCTATGTTTGACACTATACTATATTCGTACAAGAATTACAAGTGAATATAACAATAATTGTCATATTATTCGTCGACAATTTTCGACACTTTATTGATATGCTTTTTTATATTCCTATATTGTTTTCCATATCATTTTATTTTCTTTAAATTCATATGTTATCTTTCCTTCATTGTATAAATAAGATAAGTATGATCTTATTGTGCTTCCAATAAGCACATATTGATTAGGGTTCATAATTAAATTATATTCGTCAAATATGTACTTTAATATTTCCTCAAAAGTAGCCTCTTTTTTACAACATTCTAATATTTTGCAAGATATTTCTTCTATCTTGCTTTTGTTTAATTCTATCAAACTATTTATATCATTTGCTGCTTCGCAATGTGATGGAATGTATAGCTTGCCAGTTAAATTTTTTAAATTCTCTAATGTTTGTAGATATTCTTTTACATCATAAATAAAAAATAAGTGATATTTTTCAATTGTATCTTTACTGAATAATGAGTCAGCCAAAAAGTAAACATTATCAGATGTTTTAATTCCTATCATATCAAAGAAATGTCCTTTTAAATTTATATATTCTAAACCGTCTGGTAAATTGTTTTCTATTGGAATTACAACAGATTCTTTGGCTAATAAAAATTTGTTTTTTAGTTCTTTAAAGGGGTATCCACCATATAAAAATGATGTTTCTAATATTGGATATTCAATGAATGCTTTTTCAATATTGTGTGCTAAAATTTTACAACCTGTTCTATCTTGAATTACCTTGTTACCTCCTATATGGTCAGCGTTTGAATGAGTCGAAATGATTCCTTTTATACTCCATCCTTGTTCTACAACAATTTTTAATATTTTCTTTCCTGCATCTTTATCATTTCCAGAATCAATTATATAAACTTCGTTTTCATTTGTTTTATATATTCCTATGTTAGTTGGATTTTTTATGTAATATGTTTTTTCTCCTACTTGTATTAGTTCCATAGTATACCTCACTTTCGTTTTTAGAATAATATCATATGTGTGGTTGAAAGTCTACTATTATGCATTTATTGATAGAAATACTTTAGAAGATAATTCTTTAAATTATGATTTAGTATACATTATTGTAATTTGGTTATACTATTTTTTATAAATTTGGAGGTGCTTTATATGAAATTAACAATATGTGAATTAAGTTATTTAGAGGGTTTGATTAATAGCTGTGTTAATACAATTACATGTATGTCATTATTTAAAAATCAAGTTACTGACCCAGAATTAAAGGCTATGTTATGTACTCATTTTCCTATTCATATTGAAGATTATAATCGAAAAGTAGAATTTGTGAAAGATGCTTGCAGTGCAACAGGTAAACTAAATGTACCAGCGCTTAATACCTCAATTTTCTCTGAGAATGTTGATAAATCTAAACTCGCCCAACCAATTACAGTAAATACTAATGTTACAAGTTTAACTGATAGAGAAATTGCATTATCATATTTTCTAACATTAAAAAGAGCTGGAAAAGAATATGCAGTTGCTTCAATGGAAGCAGTTGATCCAAAATTGAGAGAGTTTTTGAAGGATGCATATACTATGAGCTGTAATCATTCTTTTGAAGTTTATCAATGGATGGCAAAACATGACTATTATCCTATAATTTTGGCTACTGGTGAACAAATTGGTAATATTTCAAGCATTTATAATCCTATATCATTGTAATAGAATAAAAGCTATGGTATTGAAAATATAATACCATAGCTTTTCTATTATTAAATTAACTAATTCTATAATGACCTATTATAGCTTCTTGTCCATATAATTCTAAGATATCTTCTTCATAATTTACTTGCATATAACTTGCATGATGAAATAAAAATGGGATTCCTTTTTTATTTCTTTTATCTGATATTATTCCAATATGTTCGTTAAAAACAACTATATCTCCAGCTTGCCATTCTTCTGTTTTAGATAAGTCTGTAGTTAGTGAGATGTGATTGTTTTTGAAGTATATATCTAAATTTTTAACTCTTCTGAAATCAATATTCTTATCTACTTGTTCTATATTATATTTTTCTTTGTTATTGTTTATATCTGTGTTTACTAATTCCATCAAATCATATCCAGCACCTTTTAGCCCAAAAGCAACAACATCTGTGCATACACCATATTCATCATTTGGGTATCCAGTTGCATAATATTGGCTCTTGTATTTGGGCTTGGTTGATATATATTGTTTTACATTATTTAATATATCTGTTTGGTCGTCTATTCCGTCATTATCTTTATCAATGTTACTTATATATGTTTCAATATTAAAATCTGCGTTTGTATAGTATTTATGTGGAATAATATTTATTTTGTAAAGTACAAATATTGTACATATTAATATTGTGGATATAATTAAATATATTATAAGTATTTTTTTCATTTTTTACAATTTTACTATTATTTTAAGTAAATCTCCTTCTTTTAAAGCATAAATTTCACCATTTAGTAATTTTACAAATTCCTTTGCAATGGCTAATCCAAGTCCAGTATTTCCATTTGTTCTAGAATCATCTGCTGTATAGAACTTTTCAAATATTATATCCGTGTTTAAATTATTATTTTCTACCTTGTTTGTGAATTGTAGTTTTATGTTGTTTTCATCTTGAAATATAGCTATTTCTAAATTGCTTTTGCTATGCTTATAGGCATTTATAATTAGATTGTCTATAATCCTTATCATTAAAGTTTTACTTGTGTTTATTTCAAGCCTATTTGTGTCATGAATAAAGTCTATTTGTCTATTCTCTTTTGAAAAATCTTCGTAAAAACCTGCGATACAGGTTTCTAATATTTCAATCAGATTTTCTTTTTTAAACTCAATTTCATTGCTACTTGAAATAATCTTTGAAAATTCAAAAAAGTTAGTTATTAGATATGATAATTTATTTAATCTTTCAGTTATTATTGAAAAATACTTTCCTTTTTGCTTATTATCAAGACTACTATTTTGAAGAAGTTCAAGATAGCCAATAGCAGATGTTAAAGGAGTTCGTATGTCGTGTGCTACATTTGTTATCATTTGCCTTAATTCTTCTGTTTTAGAATGCATTTGTATTTCTTCGTTATGTATGTATACAAGTGTTTTGTTTATTTCTTGTATTAGTTCATTGATATTTTTTTCTCCTAACTCTGTATGTAATAGTATATTTGAGTTTTTATTTCGAACATCTTTTACTTGAATAGATATTCTGTTTATTTCTTTTTTTAGCAAAGATATATAGAAAAATAGCATTACAATTATAATGCCTAAAATACAAATTATAATTTCCATGCTATTTTCACTCTCCTATCTTCTTTTTTATTTTATTTCTGCTTTTTTAAATGAATAATATCCAATTAAATTTGCTCCTATAAAATATGCAAATCCAAGTATACAAGTTTTTATTATATATTCATTTGCTGGATTTTGCACTAAATTTTCTAAAATATTCTGAAGTTCCCATTTTAATATTACAGGATCAATTCTGAATAAAGTAATTATTGCCATTAATATTAATTGAGTTATTATTAACAATGCTATACTAATAGTATTGAATGTAGACCTTTTCCTTGTTACAAATGCTAAACCCACTAATATTCCTAACATTCCAATAATTATAGGATATTGCATTAATACACATTTAGTAAAGTCTATAAAGTTTGATGAGAATTGTTTTCCGTTCATTATTATGTTCATAAAATATATGTAATAATCATTAATTAAAGTTAATATTGTTCCTAATATTAGTATTGTAATTAATTTTGCTAAATAATATTTTTTTCTAGATATTGCTGATGATAAAGTATTTTTTGCTGTGCTACTAGCTAAATCAACACATATTGTCACAAAAACTATTACAATAAAAATATAGTATAAATTACTATTTGCTCCAATAATTTTTTTATCTAATTCAAAATAAAAATGTTCTTTTATTATTTTTCTCATTTCTGTAAGACTGTTTGTGTCCTCGGCTTGTTTCATTACTTCTATAGTTTCTGGTGATATTTCTTGATTAGTTTCGTTTTTTTCATCTACTGTGGTTGTTCCAATATATCCTGGACTCATTCCAAATATACTGAATGTAGCCATTACAAACATAATTATTATTGCTATATATATTGCTTTTCCTTTTAATATTCTATATAAATCTGATTTTATTATATTTAACATTTTATTTTTCCTCCTTTATGACAGTTTTGAAATAGTCTTCTAATGTGATTCCAGTTTCGTATAGACTAATTATATCTATATCATTCTTTATTAAAACTTTATTCACTTTTCCGCTATTTTCTAAGTAATCATAAAGTCGGATTTCTTGATTGTCTATTATTTTATAATTTTTTGTTTGTAATTGTTCTTCTATTATTACAGCTGCTTTTGAGGCTTGAGTGGTTTTTATTACAATACACTTACTGCATTCTTCATCAAGTTGTTGCTTAGTAATTTCTTTTATTACTCTTCCTTTTTCTATTATGCAAAATTTATTTGCTACTTGATATAATTCATTTAAAATATGACTTGAAATTAATATTGTTATATTTCTTTCTTCATTTAATTTTTTAAATAAATCACGTAATTCACTAATTCCAATTGGGTCAAGTCCATTTATTGGTTCATCTAATATTATAAAATCTGGATTATCCAATATTGCAAATGCAATGCCTAAACGTTGTTTCATTCCTAAAGAATATGTTTTAAATTTTTTCTTTTTGGCTTCAGTTAAACCTACTAAGTTTATTGTTTCATCAATCTGCTTTTTATCTACAATTCCTTTTTGGATTGCATAATATTTTAAATTCTCTACTGCTGATAGATTTGGAAAAAATGCTGGATTTTCAATTAAACATCCTATACGTCTTTTGGTTTCAGTTAATTCAGTATCTTTTTTTCCAAATAATTTAAAATCTCCCGATGTTTTGTTTGCTAAAGTAGTTATTAGTTTCATTAAGGTTGTTTTTCCTGCACCATTTCTTCCAATCAAACCATATATATCACCTTTTGAAATTTGTATATTAGCATTGTCTAAGGCAACAAAAGATTTATATTTTTTAGTTAGATTGTGCGTTTCTAATATAATTTCGTTCATAAGTAATTCCTCCCTTTGTTTGAAATTATATTTTTAAGTTCTTAAAAAACTCTTAATAAATTAAAATTATTTTAATTTATATCCAATTTTCCAAATTGTTTCAATATAATCTTCTGTTTTGTTGGCGACTTTTAGTTTATTACGTATTTTGCTAATATGTACATTCAATGTGTTTTCGTCTGCTGAATCCTTTGTTCCCCATACATCATCAAATAAAATTGATTTAGTTACTATTTGACCTTTGTTTAATATTAAAAGTTTTAAAATTTCGAATTCTGTTTTAGTAAATTCTATTTCTTTTCCATTGCATGTTACAGAGTAATTTTCTGTATCTAGCTTGATGTCTTTGTATTCAATTATTTTCTCGTTTCCATTATGACGCATTGCTAGTTTTATTCGTGCAAGTAGTTCTTTGCTTTGGAATGGTTTAGTTATATAGTCGTCTGCACCTAAGTCAAATACATTTATTTTCATATCTACATCGTTAATTGCACTTACTACTATTATTGGGCAATTGTTAATATCTTTTAACTTTTTTATTATTTCTTTGCCACTTGTTTTAGGTAACATTAAGTCTAGCAGTATTAAATCAATTGATTTTGAGTGTTTGAATAATGCTTCTTTTGCATTTTCTGCCATTGTTGTTTCATATTTATTTGCTATTAATAGGTCATTTAACATGTTTCTTATATTAAATTCGTCTTCAATAATTAAAATTTTATTCATAAGTTTTCCTTATATATTTTTTATATTTCTTCTTTTAAATACCATTATACTCGCCCAAAGTAATATTGCAAAATATATTGCACAAATACATGGAATTGCTATGGCTATTGGTGAATTTGTTGCGATTGTTCCAATTGCAAAGGCTAGTATCTCCTTTACTTAAATAACTTTTGCTCCAAATGGTGCTAAAGCAAGTTTAGCTATTTTGAAAAATTGTAGTCCAAATGGTATTCCTATTATTGTTATGCAACAAAGGCATCCCCATCCAAAATTGGCTAATGCCATTGGTATTCCAAAGAAGATTGTCCAAATAATATTTGCTAAAAATGATATAGCTCCGCCACCATATTCAACCTCTTTTCCAAATGGCATGAATGCTAAGTTTGCAAATTTAAAACATTGTAAACCATATGGTATTCCTATAATCGTTATACACCATAAAATACCAGAAAGTAGCCAACCAAGGCCGCTAATAAATCCTCCAAATATTAACCATAATATGTTTCCTAAAAATCCCATTTTATTACCCCCTTTAAATTTATTGCGACTTCCTTTTGGTATGATTATATCACTAATTTTAAAATATAAAAGAAGTAATTAAAAAATTACTTCTTTTATATTTATATAGTTCTATACATGTTAAACTCTAGTTTTTGATTTTAGCATATCGCATATTATTTCTGCTGATTTTTCTACTCCAAAAGTATCACTATTTATACATATATCATAATTGTCTGAATCTTTCCATTCTTTGCCTGTATAGTGTTTGTAATGGTTTGCTCTTTGTTTGTCAATTCTCTTTATTTCTTTTTTAGCATTTTCTTCGTCAAGACCATAAAATTCAATTGCTCTTTTAACTTTGTTTTCTTCATTACTGTATATGAATACTTTTATTACATTATCCATATCCTTTAATATAAAATCTGAACATCTTCCAACTATTACTGCTGATTCCTTTTGTGCAATTTTTTTAATTAATTCAGACTCTTTTATAAATAGTTCATCTGAGCTTGAAAGCTCACCAGCTACTACATTATCAAGGTTTGCTCCAAATGTTCTTTTTTGCTCATTTTCTTCAATATATTCTTCAGATAATCCTGTTTCTTTAGCTAATTTTATAACAAAGTCTTTGTCATAAAATTTTATTCCTAATTTATCTGCTATAAGTCTTGCAACATATCTACCACCTGATCCATATTCTCTTGATACTGTTATTATTGTATGTTCAGTTAAAATGTTGTCTGTAGATGTATCGTCAACTAATGTGTTGCTCTTTATTGTTTTATTTCCTAGACTACGTATTTCTACTGCAATTAAAATTGCTGATATACAAAAAGCTAATCCATCTGCAACTGGTCCTGAATATAAGAACCCTTTAATTCCAAATATGCTTGTAAATGTTATCATTGCTGGTATTAAAAATAGTACTTGTCTTGAAGAAGATAATAATGCACTTTTAACGCTTTTTCCAATTGCTTGGAAGAATATTCCTGATGGAATTTGTATTCCATTTACTATGCATAACATTAAATAAGTTCTAAATGATAAACATGCAAATTCTATATATTTACTATCACCATTACCAAATATAAGTATTAGCTTATCTGGTATTGTTTGAAATAATATAAATGCTATGGTGCTTATTACTAGGCTTACACATAATACTATTTTTAGAGTTTTCTTAACTCTATCATATTTTTGTGCACCATAGTTATAACCAAGTATTGGTTGTGAACCTGCTGCAATTCCTATAATTATACTGTTTAATATTTGGCTTATTTTCATTACTATTCCAAATACAGTGATTGGTATTTCTGAACCGAATTCTGATTCTGCTCCATATTTTTTAAGTAAATTGTTTTCTACTGCCATTACTATAACAATACTCATTTGTGTTATAAAACTGCTTATTCCAAGCATTGCTATTTTTCTAGATGTACTAAATTCGTATTTAAAGTTTGTTCTATCAAAATGTACAGATTTGAATTTTCTTATATATAGTATGTTCATTGTAAATGTTAGTATTTGGCTTATCACTGTTGCAATTGCTGCTCCTTCGACTCCCATTTCAAATACAAAAATAAATATGGGGTCTAATATAACATTTAAGATTGCACCTGCAACCATTGATGTCATTGCAAATTTTGGGCTTCCATCAGCTCTAATAATTGAATTTAAAGTAGTACCTATCATCATGAAAGGTAAACCTATTGCAATTATTCCACCATATGATAAAGCATATTCTCTTAGTGCATCTGTACATCCAAACAATGTTAATAGTTGTGGTAAGAATATAAGTGTAGCAACTCCCAAAATAATAGCTATTATAATTGATGAAATTACTCCACTTGATACGCCTTTTTCGGCTTCTTTTTGCTTTTTTTCTCCTAGTTTTAAACTTAGAAATGATGATGTTCCATCACCAAACATTAAAGCAAATGCTAAACATATCATTGTAAGCGGAAATACTACGTTTGTAGCGCCATTTCCTAAGTATCCTACTCCCCAACCTATAAAAATTTGGTCAACTATGTTGTAAAGTGAGTTTACTAATAATGATATGATACATGGAATTGAAAATTTTCTAATTAATTTTCCTATTTTTTCTTTTCCTAATATGTTTTCTTCGTTTTCCATTTTCTCCTCCTTTTATAACATTTTTTGATAAAAACGCAATTAAAAACAACACTAATTAAAATAGCGTTGTTCGTTAGGCATTACAGTAAATGTAATGTTCGTTTCCATCTCTTTTTTGTACCGCAGTTTTAGTATTATAGCAAATCCTTTTTTAAATGTCAAATTTTATAATTTTTTCCCAAGGTAAATCATTTTTTCCAAAATGACCATAATTTGTTGTCTTTGCGTATATAGGACTGCGTAATCCTAGATATTTTATAATTCCATCTGGTGTTAAATCGAATTTTTCTTTTATTATATTTACAATTTCATTGTCTGATTTTTTTCCTGTTCCAAAGGTGTTTATGTAGATTGAAAGTGGCTCTTTCATTCCAATTGCATATGCCACTTGTATTTCGCATTTTTCTGCTAAACTATTTGCTACGATATTTTTTGCAATATGGCGTAGCATGTATGCGCTGCTACGATCTACTTTGCTTGCGTCTTTTCCTGAAAAAGCACCGCCACCATGACGAGCATATCCTCCATATGTATCTACAATTATTTTTCTTCCTGTTAATCCTGTGTCTCCCAGAGGTCCTCCAATTACAAATCTTCCTGTTGGATTTACATATATTTTTGTGTTTTCATCTATCATGTTTGCTGGAACTACTTTATTTATTACTTCGTTTATAACAGCTTCTCTAACTTGCTCTGTAGAAACATCTTCTGTATGTTGTATTGATGCTAATATACTATCAATTCTTTTAGGCTTGTCGTCCTCATATTCAACAGTTACTTGAGTTTTAGCATCAGGTCTAAAAAATGATACTATATTTTCTTTTCGTACTTGAGTGATTCTTCTAGCAAGTTTGTGGGCCATATCTATTGCATATGGCATATAATTTTCCGTGTCATTACATGCATATCCAAACATAATCCCTTGGTCTCCTGCTCCTCCTATATCGACACCCATTGCTATATCTGGGCTTTGTCTTGTTATATCAATGTTTATTTTGCAAGTTCTGTAGTCCATATCAACATTTTCATTATCATATCCGATTTCTTTTATGCAATTTCTAACTATTTTTTCAATGTCAACTTCTGTTTTAGAAGTTACTTGTCCTGCTATTGTAATAGAGTTATTTGCAGCAAATGTTTCTACTGCTACTCTTGAATTTTCGTCTCCTTGTAAATATGCATCTAGTATACTGTCAGAAATGTAATCACATAGTTTGTCTGGATGCCCTTCTGTTACACTTTCTGATGTGAAGTAATATTTGTTCATGTTTAATTCTCCTTTATATATTAGTATTCTAGCTCTTCCTTTAATTTCTTGTCTAATCCTGGTATTACTTTATTTAATCTTTGTGGGAGTCCTGTTTCATTTATGAAACAATGTTTTGTTGTAGCTGTTGCTACAAGCTTATCTTTTAATTTCATTTCATAAGACATTTCTAATCGAACACCATTATATGCTTTTACTTTAGGTATTATTTGTACTAAATCTTCGAAAGTCGTACTATGTTTAATGTCTATACTATATGATAATACTGGTGAAAATAGATTCTCTTGTTCAAGTTTTGAAACTGGATATCCAATTTCGTCCATCGCTAATACTCGTGCTTCTTCTAGCCATCTTACATAATTAGAATGATGTACTATTCCCATTTTATCTGTTTCATAATAGTTTACTTTGTGTATATAACTTTCCAAATTTTACTCCTCCTTATAATAACCATTTATTATGATAACACTATTTTGTCGATTTTACAAGAGTTGCATTGATTTATCTTGGTTTTTATGGTATAATGTTTTTAACATTGTTCCAAAAAAATATCTGATTAATAATTTATGGAGGTATTACAATGAAGAAAATTTCTCAAATGTCTCTGCCTGAGCTTCGGACGTTGGCTTTGGAAACGGATAAGCTCGATGTTCTTTGGGATATCATGACTAACTGCAAAGATGATCCCTGCACTATCCAGAACATCGTTTCAAATCCGCTTACCCGCTTTAATGCCAAGCTTGTTCGGATGGCCTATGACAAGGGAGACACCAGGGTTCAGATTACCATTGCTCGCCACACAGTTGATAGTTCCATCATTGATGATGCTGCGTGTTCTGATAACCGTTCTGTCCGTGCC
The DNA here is from genome assembly GCA_948465565.1 of uncultured Clostridium sp. Taxonomy (GTDB): domain Bacteria; phylum Bacillota; class Clostridia; order TANB77; family CAG-508; genus UMGS1994. The sequence goes on along the minus strand of CAOJXR010000001.1, from coordinate 208,063 downwards.
AATGCTGCATTGAACCCAAACATCAACTTGCCCACACTTATCCGGCTGTCGCAGGATTCCTGGTGGGGTGTTCGAGTAAACGCATTTTCAAACAGCCAAAGCAAAAATAATATTCTCAGCAGTATCTGCCACAATAATGCGGACATGTCCGTATCTATTCCTGACTACAGTAAACTGCCCTTAGCCGAGCTTCGTGACCGAGCAATTGAAACGGAGAATTTGGAAGAGCTTTGGGCGATTATGGAAAACTGCAAGGATGATGCCCATACAATTCAGAAGATTATCGAAAATCCCTGCACCCGTTACGATCCCAAGCTCATTCGTTTAGCTTACGACAAAGGAGACGCCAGAGTCCAGATTACTATCGCTCGCCACACAGTTGATCAGTCTATCATTAATGAGGCGGCAATTTCCAGTGATCGTTCTGTTCGTTGCAGTGCGGCACTGAATCCCAATATCAGCATGGAGACAATGAAGAACTTGTCAAAAGACACCTGGTGGGGCGTGCGTGCAAGTCTTCTGTCCAACGAAAAGATCACCCGTGAATTTGTCAGAACTATTTATGACAATGATTCTGACTTCACCATACGCACCTTGGCTCGCGAGTTGTTGGATAAGATGGCTCAGTTTTAAGCAACATCTATGAATTGTTTGAGATTTTTTCGTGGCTATGAGCTTTCATGAACCACAAAATGGCTTCAAATGCCAAATGAGGGGATACCAGAAATGGTATCCCCTCATTTTTATGTAATTATTTCTCGTATAATTCTATTACTTTACATTCTGTTTTTATATAAAATTTGTAAAAATTGTTTTCTCTGTTTCTGGCATTTCTATTCCAGATTTTTTACCTGCTTCTATACATTTTAAATAATATGCCATATTTCGTGCAAGTATTCTCATTGCTTGCATTCCCTCTTCGTCTTTCATGACTTCTTCTGGATTTGTTCCATGTACCATGTTCCAATATCTTGAAGAAATAATTGGCATTTGTGTAATTCCAAAATATTTATTAAATTCATCATAAGTTGCTGTTGTTCCTGCACGTCTTGCTGAAATCACTGATGCTGCTGGCTTGTGTAAAAATGCTTTTCCTCTTTTTGCCATTGAGGATGAGTAAAAGGCTCTGTCCATAAATCCTTTCATATTTCCTGCCATTCCTGCATAGTGCACTGGACTTCCAAAAACAAATGCGTCAACGTTTTCAGCTTTTTCTACAAATGGATTTACAGTGTCTTCAAATACACATTTTCCTTTTGTGCTACAAGATTTACATGCTATACATCCACCTATCGGTTTTGTACCTATCCAATATATTTCTGTTTCTATTCCTTCTTCATTTAAAGTTTTGGCTACTTCTGATAGGGCTGTATATGTGCAGCCTTTTTCGTGTGGGCTGCCGTTTACTAGTAATACTTTCATTGTATTATCCTCCTTGCGAAGAAATGAAAAACTTCGTTCTTTGCATAACTTGTTTTTGATTTCTTCTTGTTTGGTTAATATATTTTCTATTTTATGCTTCAATTTTTATGATATTTCTGTTATTTTTAATTTAAATTTATCTTCGAATACTTTTTTCTTAGCGATATACTCTTTTGTCTTAAAACCTTTAACATCAATTATTTCTTGCGTTCCATCATTATGAAATATTATAAAATCGGCTTTATATTTTAGTCCAGTGGCTAAGATAAATATTGGCTGTAAGCAAAATCCTCTTATATCGTTTGCCTTTAGTCTATTTTTCAATTCGCAATAATATTCTGCTTCTTTTTTACTATCAAATGTATGTCCATCAATAGATGTTTTCTGTGCTCTATATTTGGCTTTTTTACTTTTGCCATTGTCTGCAAAACTTTTATATTCTTCTATACTCCAATGTTCCATTTACCTTCTCCTAATGTTTTTATAATATCAAATAAATTATTTAGTTTCAACTTTTTTAATATTAATATTTTACAAAATGGCAATTTTTAATCCCATTAAAATTAATATTATTCCTCCAAATTTGCTCATACTTTTTTCATTTATATGTATAATTTTTTTTATTATGGCACTACCAAATTTTGCTCCTAGGATTGATAGAATACATGTTGTTATTAGTATAGTAAAACATGCTAATAATATATTTATTTTTAGGAATGCAAATGTAATTCCTACTGCTAATGCATCTATACTTGTTGCTATTGCTAATATTGATATTTCTTTTATTGTTAATACTTTGAAGAGCTGTACCTCTTTTTCACTTTCTTTTATCATATTAATTCCAATAAAGGCCAGTATGAAAAATGCAATCCAATGACTTATTTTTTCTATGAAATGTGCAAATGTATTTCCAAATAAATATCCTATTAAAGGCATTATCGCTTGAAATAATCCGAATATAACTCCTATTTGAATAACTTTTTTGAAACTTAGTTTTTGTGAGGACATTCCTAAATATGTTGCCATTGTACATGAATCCATAGCCAAGCCTATACTTATAAATATTAGTTCTGAAATTGTCATTTTTTTCTCCTCAATTATTACTAAATAACAACCTTGAATAACTGAATATGTTTTGTTACTCAAGGTTGTATGTTGTATTATATTAGATAAAATTTTGTTTTAGAACAACTTATTTTACAAATAGAACTACCATATATAGTGCATATAACATTAGGTATGTGATTCCATTTGATTGTGTCATTTCATCTTTTCTGTCTGTATGTGGAAATAACCCTAATACAAAAGTTGCAACTAATAATATAATCATTTGAAGGTTGTAACTTGGGTTATATTTAATTGGGTTTATAGATCCTGCAATACCTATTATAAATAAAAAATTAAATATATTTGAACCTATAATATTACCAATTGCAATGTCTGAATTTTTCTTTATAGCTGCTGTTACACTTGTTACTAACTCTGGTAGGCTTGTTCCTATTGCTACAATAGTTAATCCTATAATCTTTTCGCTTATATTAAACATTTTTGCTATAGCCTCACTATTGTTTACAACAAAATCGCCACCAAATTTTAGAGCTATAACTCCTAATAATATAAAAACTATGTCTAAAATTGTCTTACGTGTTTTTTTGTTTTTTTCTGTTTCTTCTATTTTATTTAAATTGTTTCCTTTTTTAGCCATTATGATTGTATATGTTATGAATATCACAAATACAGCTAATAATATAATTGAGTCAATTCTTGATACTTCGTTTCCTATATTGCAAAGGATTAAAAATAATATTGTTATACCTAAATTCATTGGTATTTCAAACATTTTTGTTTCTTTTTTGAAAATTATTGGGTTTATTGTTGCTGATAGTCCTAATATTAAAAGAAGATTACATATATTACTTCCAATAACATTTCCAAGTGATATGTCTTCTAAGTTTTTTATTGCAGATGTAACACTTACGAATAACTCTGGCATTGAAGTTCCTATTGATACTATTGTAAGTCCAATTATTATTTCTGGAATATGAAACTTTTTGGCAATGCCACTAGCTCCTTCTACAAGCCAGTCTGCACCTTTTACTAATAAAATAAAACCAGCAATGATTAGTAGAATATTTATAATCATTTGTTTCTCCCCTTTTCTTTATGTAGTAATTTAGATATATTGTCGCAGGGTTTTACCTGCGACTTTTTTAATTGTTTTTAAGAATTTTTCTTTGAAATATTTTAAATATTTCTGTTAATGGTATTACTAAAAACGCTAATCCAAATGCTGTTAGTAATTCTTTTAAGTTTATTGATGCTAATCCAAATAAGCTTGATAAGAATGGAATATATATCACTCCAAGTGTTAGTATTACGCTTAGTATAAATGAACCTAAAAGCAAATGATTTCTTGTTTTCATTTTAAATATTGAATTAGTTTGTGATCTCATGCACATTGCATAAAATATTTCAGCAAAGTTTGCTGTTAAGAATGCCATTGTCATTCCATCAATTGAGTCTTCTAGTGTAAATACACCATGTTCCATAAAATGACCTAAGAAGAATGAAAGTATTACTATAAGAGCCATTACAATTCCATGTGTTATTATTGCAAATCCTGCTCCATTTGCAAATATGCTTTCATTTGAGTTACGAGGTTTTCTACTCATAACATTTCCTTCTGCTTTTTCCATTCCTAAAGCTAATCCTGGGGTACTATCTGTTACCATATTAATCCATAGTAATTGTGCAGGTGTTACTATTGTAACTCCTAGTACTGATGCTAGAAATACATATATAACTTCTGCTGCATTTGTTGCAAGTTGGAATTGTAGAACTTTTCTTATGTTATCATAAATTTTTCTTCCTTCTTCAACAGCATTTACAATTGTAGCAAAATTATCATCTGCTAGGACCATGTCTGATGCGCCTTTTGTTACATCAGTTCCTGTTATTCCCATGCTTATTCCAATATCTGCTTCTTTTATTGATGGTGCATCATTTACTCCATCACCAGTCATTGCAACGACTAATTCTTGTGATTTCAGTGCTTTTACAATCTTAGTTTTATGTTCTGGCTGAACTCTTGCAAATACTGAATGTGTATTTACTATTTTTATTAATTCTTCTTCTGAAACATTGTCTAATTGGGCACCTGTTATTGCTTCATTAACTTCTTTTATTATTTTTAAGTCTTTTCCTATTGCTGTAGCTGTGTCTATATGGTCTCCTGTAATCATTACAACTCTTATTCCAGCGCTTCTACAATTTTTAATTGCATCATATACTTCTGGTCTACATGGATCAATCATTCCAACAAAACCAATAAATACTAAATCATTTTCTAGACTTTCACTGTCAAACTTCTCTGGAATATTGCTGTGTTCTCTAAATGTTGCACCGAGTACCCTTAAGGCTTTATCTGCAAATTCTTTATTTTTAACTTTTATTTTCTTTTTTATTTCTTCTGTCATTGGAACTACAGTTCCATTACTCTCTAAGTATCCTGAACATCTGTCTAATAAAATTTCACAAGCACCTTTAGTATATTGAATTATTTTTCCATTACTATTATGAACTGTTGTCATCATTTTTCTGCTTGAATCAAAAGGTACTTCTCCAATTCTAAGATTTTCTGCTTCTAGTTTGTATTTTGGAAGACCTAACTTGTTTGCAAAATTAACTAATGCTGCTTCTGTTGGTTCACCTGTTGCTTCTTTGTCACCTTGGTTTATTTCAGCATCTGAACATAGTGCCATTGCTTTTGCAAGTAGCGTTTCGTCATTTGTTTCAGTTCCTGTAACAGTCATCTTGTTTTGTGTTAATGTTCCTGTTTTATCTGTACATATAACTTGTGTACATCCAAGTGTTTCAACTGCATTTAATTTTCTTATTAGTGCTTGCCTTTTAGACATTGCTGTTACACCCATTGAAAGAACTATTGTTACTACTGCTGGTAGGCCTTCTGGAATTGCTGCAACTGCTAATGCAACTGCGACTAAGAATGTATCTAATATATGTGCTCCTGAAAAATCACCTGTTTTAATTATTCCAAATATAAACACAAAAACACTTATTGCAATAACCAATTTAGTAAGTATTTTTGATATTTCTGCCATTTTCTTTTGAAGTGGTGTTTTTCCTTCTTCTGCTTTTTGAAGTGCATCTGCAATTTTTCCCATTTCTGTATCCATTCCAGTTGCTACAACTACTGCTTTGCCTCTACCATAACTTAGAGTGCTTCCACTATATAACATGTTTGTTCTGTCACCTAATGGAATATCTAATGTATTTTCTTTTAAATTTATTATATCCATAATTTTAGTAACTGGTACAGACTCTCCAGTTAAAGCTGCTTCTTCAACTTTCATGCTAAAAGCTTCTAATATTCTACAATCAGCAGGGATTGCGTCTCCAGCCTCTAGAACTATTACATCTCCGACTACTAAATCTTCACTTTTAATATTTTGAATAGTTCCATCTCTTATAACTTTTGATGTTGCTTTTGTCATTTCCATTAAGGAGTCTATTGCATGCTCAGCTTTACTTTCTTGAACCATTCCTAAAATTGTATTTACAATAACAACAAATAGGATGATTACAACATCTGTAAGAGAATCCCCACTCATTATTGCAGTTACTCCAGATATTGCAGCAGCTGCAAGTAACATGATAATCATTGGGTCCATCAATGATTTAAAGAATTTCTTAATTATTCCGTCCTTTGGTGGCTCTTTTAGTTTGTTATAACCATTTGTTTCTAGTCTTTTTGAAGCTTCTTTTGTTGTAAGCCCATTTGAATTTGATTGTAAATCTTTTAAGACTTCTTCGGTACTTTTTAAATACTCTTTCAATGTTCTTTCCTCCTTTAAACATAAAAAAGACTCGTTTGCAGCAGATTAATTTGTTGCAAACGAGTCTCATTATTTAAAATATAACCAGATTTTTAAAATCGAGCTTGTTGGTTACATTACACATATTTTGTGCTAACTACTCCCTCATTTGTCAGAATTATATACTAAACAATTTCTTTTTACAACATTTTTTTATAATTTTTATTGTTTATATTTAAAAATCCCACATGCTTATTTACTGTATGTGGGATTTGTTTTTTTATTCATTCCAAAAAGCTTTATATGTTTTATATGCTGAGTATACGTCAAATTTGCTTGTTACTTCATATGGTGCATGCATTGATAATACTGGGACTCCACAATCTATTACATCTGCTCCTTTGTTAGCTAAAATGTAGGCAATTGTGCCTCCACCGCCAACATCTACTTTTCCAAGTTCTGCAACTTGATATCTAATATTGTTTTTTTCTAATACATTACGTACCCATGCTACATATTCTGCATTTGCGTCAGAAGAACCTGATTTTCCTCTTGCTCCTGTATATTTGTTTAGGCTAATTCCTTTTCCTAAAAATCCGCAATTATGTTTATCTGAAACTGTAGGATATAATGGGTCGAATCCTGCGTCTACATCTGATGATAACATTTTTGAGAAACAGAATACTCTATCTAAAAGATTTGGTCTGTTTTGTCCTAATTTATTTAATATCTCTGAAATGAAGAAATCAAACATGTGTGATTCCATACCAGTATTTCCCATGCTTCCAATTTCTTCTTTGTCTGTCAACATACATACAGCTGTTGTTTTTACATTTCCAAGTTCCATCATTGCTGCTAAACTTGTATATGCACATACTTTATCGTCTTGCCCATATGCTGCTACCATGCTTTCATCAAATCCAAGACTACGTGCTTTGAATTGTGGAACTAATTCTAATTCTGAACTTGTAAAGTCTATTTCTTTTATTCCATATTTTTTGTTTAATATATTTAATATGTTTAATTTTACTTGCTCTGCGCTGTTTCCTTCTGCATATGGAATACTTCCAACTAATAATGTTAGTGATTCTCCATCAACACCGCTTTTTAATTTTTTCTCCATTTGTTCAACTGCTAAATGTGGTAAAAGGTCTGTAATTGTGAATATTGGGTCATTATCGTCTTCACCTATTGTTATTTCAACCTTTTCTCCATTTGGTTTTACTACTACACCATGCATACTAAGTGGGATTGTTGTCCATTGATATTTTTTTATTCCACCATAATAGTGTGTTTTTAAATATGCTAAACCTGTGTCTTCATATAGTGGGTTTGGCTTTAAATCTAAACGTGGTGAGTCGATATGTGAACCGATTATACGTAATCCATTTTCTATTGGTTCTTCTCCTATTATTGCTAAATACATGCTTTTGTTTCTGTTTACAAAGTATATTTTGTCTCCTGGTTTTAAAGTACTAAATTCAATTATGTCTTTATATCCATTTGCATCTGCTAACTTTCTTGCGCTTTTAACAAAATCCCTTTCTGTTTTTGCTATATTTAAAAAGTCTATATATTTTTTTGATAATTCAAAAACTTTCTTTGTTTCTTCTTCGTCTATTGACTTCCATCCACTTTCTTTATTTTTGAAAAGTTTTTCTTGTAATGTTCCTTCCATAAATTCCTCCTTAAATTTATATCTTTTGTATTTTTATATTGTATATTAAAAGTTTTTATTTTTCAAATATTTTTTATACTTCTATATCAATTGATGCTCTATCTTCCCTTATAGATTTGCAAAGGCTTGATACTAGTACATGTCTAGGATCAACTTTATATTTTTCAACGTCTTCTAATGAGTTAAACGTTGAAATTAATACTGCATCATATCCGTCATTCGGATTGATATTTGTTTTTACTTCCATATCTATTATTTCCGGTATTTGTCCTTTTAAACTACGTAATCCATTTAAAAATTTATTCATGTTCTCTTCTTCTCCTGATTTGAACTTCCACATAACTATATGTTTTACCATTTTGATTCCTCCTAAATTTTTAATAATTTATATTTGGGTTAAATCCATATGTTTTAATTCTAAGCAGCTTTGGGTATATTTAATTGTTGTGATGTTTTTCTTAAATATATTGTTGATATTATTAGGAAAAACATTAGAATTGATACTGTAACTGACAATATATTTATATCATAAAAATAATTATATAGTATATATACTAAGATATAACTAATTATTTGTCCTATTACCATATAAATATTGTATGTAAGTATATGTTCTTTTTTATGTTTTTATTATTTACTATTTTTAATATGTATATATTGAAAAATAATGTAAAGAAAACTCTTATAAATTTTCTTAGAAAAGATATTATTGCTATGTATTTTCTGTTATCTTGTTCCATTTATATTCTCCATTTGCTTTTTATAATTTTATGTACTATTTTAATCAGTTATTTATGCCACTTGTTCTTTGTAATTTACTATGCTTACTTCTATTGGAACTTGTTTTAATTGATTTACTATTCTTTCAATATTTTCAGTAGTTTCATCATCAAAATATTGTTCCCCACATTGAGTACATACTTTTGCTGGAACACCTTTAATAATTATTATTGTGTCTTCTAAGTCTGCAATATAATTTACTTTTTTTTCTTCTAGTTTTCCCTTGCAAATAAAGCAATCCATTATTCTTTCCTCCTCGTTTTCATATCATCTTCCCAATTATCAGTATCTGGGTTATATGCAGTTATTATGTATAATCTTTCACTGCTTATTCCACATACTATATGTAATGTTCTTTCAGTAGTTCCATTGCCTAATATTAGGCAACTTGGATATGGGTAATCATCTAAATAATATTCTATGATTTTTCCATTGTTGATGACCATTTTTATATCTATTGTTAGAATATTTCTCTGATTTAATCTTTTTAAGCAGTGTTTTGTCCATTCAATTTTTCTTGTAGCTATATATTTTCTTATTGTTTTTATGTCTAAAATATTTTTGTTCATTTTCCACTTCCTTATTATTTTAGCATAAAGTAATTTACTTATGCAATTATTTATTTTGGTAAAATTTATAAATAAAAAAGAACTATGTGCAATGAAGCAAATTATATTAATTCACTTCATTATTACATAGCCCTTTTTTTGTTGATAACCATTATATCCCTTTTAATTTATTTGTCAATAGTTTTATATATTTTTATTTCTTATATAACTTTCTTTAAATTCTTCTGCTAGAATATCCATATAAATGTCATCATAATATTTTCCGTTTAAAAAATAGCTCTTACGTCTTCTTCCAATTTCCTTGAAACCAACTTTTTGGTAACAATTTATTGCTCTTTCATTAAATGATTTGACTGTTAACATTATATTATTTAAATTTAAATAGTTAAATCCATAGTCTAGTAACAATTTTAATATTTCTTTTCCATATCCTTTACTTCTATTATTTTCATCGCCTATAAATAGTCCTATTTCTGCTTTCCTATGCTTATAGTCTATTTCATTAAATCCACAATTTCCAATTAGTTTATCATTTTCTAATTTGACAATAGCAAAGTCTAATTTGTTGTTTGTAGCATTTTCCAGATATTCTTTTTCTCCTTTAATTGTCATTACTTCTCCACTTCTTCCAACTCCATCTGTCATTGTGAAATCGCAAAACCATTCTACATATTTTTCTACATCTTCAATATTTACTGGTGATAAATATATTCTCTCTCCTACTAATTTTTTGAAATACTTCATTTTCTTTTCCTCCTTTTACAAATTAAAAAGTCTTGTAAAGAAATCTTTAAGACTCCTTACAAGACTTATATAGTCTCATTTTATAAGTGTAGGTTATATTAGATACCCTTTACCGCTCAAGTCTTGTGACTTTAGGTAAACTCTTAAATATGTTTTATATTGTAACATAATATTTTGAAACGGTCAAATTTTTATTTACTACCTTTTTTATCTAATTCTTCTTGACCTTTTGTATTGTCATCTTTTTTGATTGAGTCAACTATTGTAATAAATTTTACTTTTCCATTATCTGCATCATTTAATTTTGTAAATGTATTGTATTCGTCAGATAATTCTTTTAGCTTTTCTGCTCTTACTGTTATTGATTTAATATCATTATTTATATAGTTACAAATTTTCTCTATTCCTGTTTGGTTGAATTCTTGAATGCCACTTGATAATTCTTTTGCGCCTTCGCTTATAGTTTTAGCACCAGCTGTTAATTGAGTATCTGCATTTAGAATTGCTTTTGTGCTTGTGCCAAGTGTGTTTAATCCTGTTTTCATTTGGCTTGAACCTTGTTTTAATTTGCTTGTTCCTGCTGATAATTGTTTTGTTCCATTGTACAAAGTATTTGCTCCTTGTGATAGTTGTCCTGCACTTCCTGATAATGTTTCTAGCCCAGAATTTAATGTTTGAATACTTTCTGCTAATGTTTTAACTCCAACATCTATTTGGCTTGCTCCTGTAGACAAGGTTGTAACACTTTGTTTTAATATGCTCATTTGTTCATCTGTTTGTGTTAATTTTGTTACTATATTACTTAAATAATTATAATCATATGTTAAATTTGTGATTGCTTCTGTGTTTGCTGCAATCTGTCCTTTCATAATATCTACCGCTTCTTCTGGCAATTCACTTGTTGTAATTAATTCTTGTAATTTAGCTGTTTTAGTAGTAAGCTCTTCTATTGTAGATTTATCTTTTTGTATTTGAGCATTTAGTGCATTTATTGTATCTGAATTATCTGTTATAACTATATTATTATTTAATGTTGTTAGTCCGTTTGCCAAATTTTCTGTTCCTGTAATTAGCCCTGTTATACTTCCTGATGAATTGTTTAATCCTGCTTTCATTTGATTTACACCATTTTCAACTTGTGATAAACCATCTGATAATTGTTTACTTCCTGATTGCAACATTCCAGATTTGCTATTTAATTCATTTATTCCAGAATTTATTTCATCGTAACTTGAATTTGCTTTGCTCATTCCGTTTGAGAATTCATTTATAGCATTGTTAAATTCAACTGATTTATTTGAAAATTCGTTTGTTCCTTCTTCTAGAGTTTTAGCTCCATTCTCAATAGCTTGACTTGCTGATTGTAAAGTATTTACTTGAGAATATAGTTTATCTAGTTCATTAAAAATATCTAAATTATTTTCTTCAATAATCTTAGGAGTTATAACACTTATAATATTCTTCATTTCAAAATCTATTGAAGCCATTGTAATCTCAATTTTTTCTGGTATTTCAATTTTGTTTGTATTAATATTTAAGCTTTCTTTCATTCCAGGAAAAGCTAATCCAACTACCATTGTTTTGCTTCCATCATCAATAATTTTTCCGTTTTTAACTTCTATGTTTTTATTATTTTCATTATTTATATAAGTTCCACAAGCTACAACAAATGGAGTGTACATAGTTTCTTCTTTTCCATTGACTCTGACTTTATGCTCTTCTTGATTTTTAAATTCTATTGTTATTTTTACATTTCCAGTTTTACCAGCTATTTCATTTGCTATTATTTCTTTTCCGTCTAACTCATATTTTACAGACATTTTTATTGGTAATTCTTGTTTTGACTCACCTTTATAATAAATATCATTTGAATTCGCTTCCCAGATTAATGTTTCTCCATTTTGTATGAAAGTTTCATCTCCACTTGTATTTTCAATATTTAAAAGATTAGTTAGATCATTTAATATTTTCTCATCTTCAATATTTTCTAAATGTGTACTTACTATTGTTTTATAACTTTCTCCGTTTGACTTCAAATTAGAATATACGGTTTCATCTTTTGTAAGTGCTGCAACTGGCACACTGTACATTAACATTGAAGCTAAAATAATACTTGCTGTTATTTTTGTAATTTTCTTATTCATAATTAACATTCCTCCTTAATTTGTTTCATTTTTGCTGTTGTTTTACATATTAATTTGTCAAATGCTATTAAAAGTGCTGGTAATACTGTAATTACTACAACAACGCTGACAATTGCACCTCTTGACATTAGAGTACATAGGGAACCAATCATTTCTATTTTTGAATATGCTCCAACTCCAAATGTTGCTCCAAAGAAACATAGTCCACTTACAATTATCGAGCTTATTGATGAACCTAGTGCTTCTCCTACAGCATCTTTTTTACTTTTTCCGTTTTTTCTTAAATCTAGATATTTTGTTGTTATTAATATTGCATAATCTATAGTTGCACCTAATTGAATTGTTCCAATTACTATTGATGCTATAAATGGTATTTGTGTATGTGTTAGATATGGAATTCCCATGTTTATGAATATTGCAAATTCGATTACACAAATTAGTATTACTGGTAATGATATTGAAGCTAAAACAAAAATCATTATTATAAATATAATTCCTATTGAGAATATATTTACACTATTAAAGTCATGATTACTTATTTCAACTAGGTCTTTCATTAGTGGCCCTTCTCCAACATACATTCCTTTGTCGTCGTATTCTTTAATTATTTTGTTTATCTCATTTATTTGTGAATTTAATTCATTTGAGGCGATTTCATATTTTGAACTTACTAATATCATTTGATAACTTTCACTTGTAAATATTTCCGTTATGTCTTCTGATAATATTTCTTTTGGAATAGTCTGACCTATTTTAGAGTATGAAAGTGTGAAATCTATTCCCTCAACTTGTTCTATTTTGTCTAGCATTTCACTTACTTTATAATCTGGTATGTTTTTATCAATTAAAATCATTGCTTCTGAGGCTAATCCAAATTTATCTTTTAGTGCGTTATTTGCAGTTATGCTTGCCAAACTATCTGGTAAAGATTCATCTAATTTGTAGTAAACTTCTGTATGGCTATATGTGTATACTGCAATTGGTAGTAAAATTATAAAAATTATTATTATTAATTTATAGTGTTTGATATTGAAATTTTTTAGGTGATTAAATTTGGGCAATATTTCTTTGTGTGAAGTCTTTTTTATTAATTTATCAAATTCTAATATTATTGCTGGCAAAATTGTTACAACGCTTATTACTCCTAATAAAACACCTTTTGCCATTACAATTCCAATATCTTTTCCAAGTGTTAGGTTCATGCTACATAATGCTAAAAATCCTGCTATTGTAGTTAGTGAACTTCCTAATACTGCTGAGAATGTTTTTTGTATTGCTGCTGACATAGCTTCATTTATATTGCTTGTTTTTTCTTGCTCTGCTTTATAACTATGATATAAGAATATTGCAAAGTCCATTGTTACGCCTAATTGTAATACTGCACTTATTGCTTTTGTTATGTATGATATTTCTCCTAAAAATACGTTTGACCCCATATTGAATAATATTGCAATTCCTATATTGGCTAGTAATAGTATTGGTGTAATATATGAATCTAACGCTATTTCTAAGACTAATAAACATAGAGCTACTGCTATTATTACATATATTGCAATTTCTGAATTTGCTAAATCTCTTGTATCTATTAATGTAGCTGTCATTCCACTTATTTTGCATCTGCTATCTGTTATTTCTCTTAATTTTTCTACAGTTTCCATTGTTGCATCTGAAGAAATTGCTTCTTTAAAAGTTACAAGCATTAGTGTACTTCCATCTTTATAAATTTTTCCTTTTATATCGTCTGGAATTACGTCTATTGGAATATTGCTTCCAATTATGTTTGATGTTGATATTATTTTTTCTACATTATCTAATTTGTTTATTTCTTTTTCTAATTTTTCTATTTCTTTACTTTTCATATCGTCTAAAACAATTATTGAGAATCCACCCATATTAAATTCTTCTGATAGGATATTTTCTCCTTGAATTGTTTCGATGTTTTCTGGTAAATATACTAATATATCGTAATTTACTCTTGTTGCTTTTATTCCTAATATTGATGGTATTAGTAATAAAAGTGTTATAATCAAAATTATTTTTCTGTATTTACATATGAATTTACTGAATTTTGACATATATTAACTACTCCTTTCTTTTATCCTCTGTTTTCCTATTATAGATTTTTTTGGAATTTTTACAACGACATTTCATCGTCATTTTTAAGATATCCTACAATTAGGGTTGTTTTGTATATACATTTGTAGTTTATCTTTACTTTTGTCGATTTAGGTAGTATTATATTTATAGATTTGTATTGGAGGAATTTTTATGGGGGATTTACGTACAATAAGAACATATAAACTTTTAAAAGATTCGCTTTTGGAATTATTGTCAAAGGATTCTTTTGATAATATTAAAGTAAATGATATTTGTAATTTGGCAATGGTACATAGAACTACATTTTATAGTCACTTTGCTGATAAATATGAGTTGTTGGACTATGCAATTAAGGATATTGAAAATGACTTGATTAGTGATTTTTCCAAAAACAAATTTGATACTGCTAAAGATTTTTATACAGCGTTAATTATGAATATTCTAAATTATTTGGGTAGCAAAAAATTATTTTTTAGAAATATGCTTACTAATAATTATAGTACTGGAATAATTACCGTTCTTCATAATTCTGCTATTACTAATATTACCGATTTACTTGAAAAAGAAGAGAAAGCTGGAATTAAGTTCAATACTCCAATTAAAATAATAGCTGAATTTTATTCTGGAGCTGTTACCTCAATTATTATGTGGTGGCTTACAAGCAATAGTAAGATTTCTGAAGAGGATTTATGTGATTATATAGTTACTTTAATTTTCGAAGAACATAAATAATTGCAAAATTTGTCTAATTACTTCTAGACTTTTTTATTTTTATTGTGTATGATTGTATGTATTGAAAGAAAGGATTGATTTTTATGTCAAAATTAAAAAAATTGTTATTTTTAAGTGTTGCTTTTATTCTTATTTTGAATAATATAAATTTTGCAGTAACTACAACAACACCAAGTGATGATGAAGATGATGAAATTTTAAATTCTGCAAATTCTAATACTTCTAATGATATAGATGATGACGAGGATGATAATTCTACTTCTAATACTTCTTCTGGTAATCGTATAAATAATCAGGTTTCTACAAATGCTCGTTCAACTTCTGGTTCATCAAATAGTACAACTACATCTGGTGTTAATAATACAGATTTAGGAATTTCTAATGCATTGTCTATTGTAATGATTGCTGTTGGAGTTTTGTTAATATTCCTTTCTATTGCAATTTTAATTAGAATGAAAAGATAAATTTGGAATATACCATCATAGAATAATAAAAAATATACTTTACTTGCGTCCCCAGTCTAAAAATTCTTGCAAAAGTTTGACAACTTTTGAGAATTTTTAACAGGTCCCCACAACGTCTACGTAAAGTATATTTTTTATTATTCTATGATGGTATATAAAATTTTATTTTGTTCATAATAAATATATCATGAATTAAATTTCAAGAAAGGATGATATTTATTATGAAAAATAAAGTTTTTATTACATTTGCTATTTTAGTGTTTTTATTATCTGTTTGTACTTTTTCTTTTGCAACAAATAATGAAATACAAGATGGTATGAATACAGTTGGTAATTCAGTAGAAAAATCTCGTGATTCTCTTGATAAAGCTGGCGAAAGTGTTGGTAATGCAGTAGAGGGTGTTAAAAACGGTGCTGAAAATGTTGTAAATGGCGTTAAAGATAGTGCAGAAAATACTACTAATGATGTTAAAAACAGTATTGATAACACTTTAAATAATTCTACTGATAATAAAGATAATACTACTATGACTGAAAACTTGACTGGTGATTATAATACTACTAAAACTACTGCTGATGATGTTACTGCTTCTGTTTCAAATAATGCAACTATGTGGATGTGGATTATGCTTGCTGTTGTTGCAGTTTTAATAATTGCTTTAGTTTGGTATTATGCTGCTCAAACTAATAATCATAATGGTAGACACTAATTTCTTTTTGGATTTTAAGTGTTTTATAATAAATAATAGTGTTTTACGTTTTTCTTAATCGTTTTTCGTTTTTGAAAGCATAAAGCACTATTATTGTTTGGTTTAAATAATTTGTTTTATTCTACCATCTGTTATAAAAAAGTCCATATTTCTTTGGAATATTTTTCATTTTGTTAATTAATCTCTTTGTTGATTATTGTTTTTTTACATGTTATAATGTTTCCATTATTTATAAAGGGGTTATTTTATGGAAGAAACAAAATTAATTGCTAAAAATCCAAATGCTCGTCATAATTATGATATAAAAAATACAATTGAAGCTGGTATTGAACTTACTGGTACAGAAATTAAGTCTATACGAAATGGTAAGATAAATTTAAAAGATTCTTATGCTGTGATTAAAAATGGTGAAGTTTTTGTTTATGGAATACATATTAGTCCTTATGAGTTTGGAAATATATATAATAAAGATCCTCTTAGAACTAGAAAATTATTGTTGCATAGAACGGAAATAAATAAATTAGTTGGGCTTGTTACTCAGCAAAGTTATTCTCTTGTTCCTGTTTCTGCTTATTTTAGAGGTAGTCGTGTTAAAATTGAACTTGGTATTGGTAAGGGTAAGAAACTTTATGATAAGCGCGAGGATTTGAAGAAGAGGGATGCTGAAATGTATATAAAGAGACATATAGATAATTAGTTTAATATAATTGCAAATACACAGATAATAATAAAATATATTCCGTTTCGTGCACCCTCATTAGAATTTTTCAAGATATTCTTGCAATGTTACATCTCTTCATATATTTTATTATTATCTGTGTATTTGCGTTATATTTAAGTTATCTTTCTAAGCTTTATTTGCTGAGCAGAATACATTTTCTATTTTATCTGCAACTGTAGCTTTTATTTCTTTTCTAGCTTCTCCTAAATATTTACGTGGGTCAAATACTGATGGTTCTTCATTAAATACTCTTCTAACTTGGGCTGTCATAGCTAAACGTAAATCAGTATCAACATTTATCTTAGATACACCATTTTCTCCAGCTTGTTTTAACATTTCATTTGGACAACCTTTTGCTCCTGGTATGTTTCCTCCATTTTCATTACACATATCTACTAGACGTGGTATTACTGAAGATGCTCCATGTAGTACTATTGGTGTATTTGGTAATTTTTCTTTTATTTTAGCTAAAATGTCAAATCTTAATTTAGCTTCACCTTTAAACTTGTATGCTCCGTGACTTGTACCTATTGCTATTGCTAGAGAGTCACATCCTGTTCTTCTTACAAATTCTTCTGCTTGATCTGGGTCAGTATACATTGCATCACTTGCTGCAACATTTACATCATCTTCTATTCCTGCTAATTTTCCAAGTTCTGCTTCAACTACTACTCCTTTTGAATGAGCGTAATCTACAACTTTTTTTGTTATTGCAATATTTTCTTCAAAATCATATTTTGAACCATCTATCATAACTGATGTAAATCCTGCATCTATACACATTTTACATGTTTCAAAATCTGGTCCATGATCTAAGTGAAGTGCTATTGGAATATCTGTTGATTCTACTGCTGCTTCAACCATTTTCATTAAATATTTTATTCCAGCATATTTTATTGCACTTGAAGAAACTTGCAAAATTACTGGTGATTTAACTTCGTTCGCAGCTTCTGTTATAGCTTGTATAAACTCCATATTATTAATATTAAAAGCTCCTATTGCATAGTGCTCTTTCATTGATTTTTCAAACATTTCCTTGGTTGTTACTAATGGCATAATTATGTCCTCCTTTATTTTTTATTTTCCCCATCATTTTATTTCTTATAATTATTTCTGTCAAGTTGCTATTTTAATTTTGATATGTTATACTTTTTTTAAGTTTGTACAAATGAGAGGTGATTTTAATGATAGTAATGAATCATGATGGCGATTTATTTGAAGAAAGACGTAAAAAAGATAGGCGTAAAACTGAAAGGCGAAAAAATGAGGATAATTCTCCTAGAGATAGAAGAAAAAGTGATAGAAGAGTTGTTAATATTAATGCTTCAAAAAAGAATAAATAAAGCGAGGTAAAAATCCTCGCTTTATTTATTATATGAAACTTATTTATGTCCACATTTATAGTTTGAGCAAATTGTTTCATCAGGATTTCTCGACTGGTCATCTGGGTAAGGTCTTACTGTGATTTGTTCTAATTGACATTGACAGTCTTCTATTCCATTATATTTACAGCTACATACTGTACATTTTATTTTTTGATTATTTTTTGTATTATTATCCATTTTAAAAAACCTCCTTTTTGAGATATATTAATATTATCTCCAAAAAAGAAGTTTTTAAACTTAAACAACTGCTCTTGTAGGAATTGTTACTTTTGGTGATATATGTTTTTGAATTTCTTTTAATTTCTTCATTTTGCTTCTATATTTTTTCAATTTTCCTTTGTAAATCATTTTCATATTTGGCAATTTTTTGAAGTCTTCTGGTTTTATTATCTCTGGTAAACAGGCAGTATCTATATTTGCATTTTCTAAAACATATTTGACAAATTCTGCGCAATAAAATGTTTTTGGTTTTTTTACTTTTTTATTTATTGCAACATAAAATAATCCTTTAATATTAAATTTATATTCATCTTTATGAATAAACATTTTCTCTATTTTATTCTTTATTTTTTCATATTGTTCATCTGTTACTTTTAGTTCATATACTCCTGCATTGGTGTTTTTAAACCTTTTGAATGTTCCTGATGTAAGAGATTCTTTGACTAATCCACCAATAAAAGCTACATATGGATTTACTCTTCCAAAAGAATATAACTCTCTTAAATCCTTATCTAATGCTATTGATACATGTGAGTATTCTGTTTTTGTATAACTTTTTATTATGTTTGATAGGAGCGTTCCTGTATGAGTAAGCATAATATATATTTTTTGCATTATTGTCCCTCCTTGGTTATACACATTATTATATTCTTTTTTATATGTGTTGTAAATAGTTTTTCATCTACAAATTCTTACATTTTTGCAAGATATTTCTACAATATCTGAGAAATTTAGTTATATTCTAAGACGCTGTCCAACATATATTAGGTTTGGATTTTCTATATTGTTGAGTCTTACTATATCTTCTACAGTTGTATCAAAAATTATAGCTAATTCTGACAAAGTATCTCCTGTTTTTACTGTATAGAAATCTTTTCCTAAACCTTTTGTATGTTCAAAATTTGAGTTAGTTACTATTGTTAGTTTCTCTCCTGGATAAATTAAGTTAGGATTTTGTATATTATTTAATCTGGCGATTTCATCTATTGTTACATTATATCTTCTTGAAATTCCCCATAAAGTATTTCCTTTTTGCACTGTGTATATTGTTCTTTCAGAAACATTTTGTTCTTGTGGTGCTTCAAAATCTGGAATTATATCTGTGTTTCCAAGTATTACTTCTTCTGTAAATCTGTCTCTGTCTACATGTCCGCGAATTCCAGCTACTCTGCCTACATCTGTATTTTGCCAGCCTTGCCATGTTTTCCAATTTGACCTAATTTCTTCTAATTCTGCATAGTCTCCATAATATGCTATCCATAGTGGATATTCGTCTGATAGTTCAAATGTATTTCTACTGTTAAATAAATCGCTATATACTATTGTTTCTTTTCCTGTTATTTCTTCTAATCTTTCTAAAAATGCTTTAGATATTTCGTTTATTTCAGGTCTTGTTAGAGAACCAAATTCTTCAAAATCCATTGCTAATTTGCAATCAATTTGTTTCCCTGATATTACAGATGCAAAGAATTCTGCTTCTCTTTGGGCTTCTGTTATACTTCTAGCTGTAACAAAATGATATACACCTACCAATAATCCATTTGCTTTTGCATTTTCGTAATTTAACTCAAAGTAAGGGTCTTTATAATCGTTTCCTTGAGATGATTTTATATAAACTATGTCAATTCCATCTTCTTTTACTGCTGTATAGTTTATGTATCCTTGCCAATTACTTACATCGATTCCTTCATATGTAACACCTGAAGATGGTGTTAATGCAAAACAATTTAGTGACATTGTGGCAATCATGCAAAATAACATCATGCTAATAATGATTTTTACTCTTTTCATATTTTCCCTCCAAACAAAAAAATAATTCATAATATAATATGAATTATTTTCTTTATTGTTGAGTATTATTTTAAAAATCCATTTATTATTTCTTGTTCAGCCTCTTTTTCTGTTAGTCCTAAAGTCATTAGTTTTATTAATTGCTCTCCTGCAATTTTTCCTATTGCTGCTTCATGAACTAGGTTTGCATCTGTATTATTTGCAATTATTCTTGGGTCTGATAATACTTTTGCTTTATCTTTTATAATCGCATCACATTCTACATGTCCAAAACATTCACTGTTTCCGATAACATCTGAAATGAAGTGTTGTTCTGAATTTTCTGTTGCAACAGATCTTGATGTAACTTGTGTGCTCGCTCCTTTTCCATTTAATTCAACATGAAATTCTGTTTTAGCAAGTTGATTTCCATGTGTCATTAGTTTTTCTGATATAACAAGGCTTGTGTCTTCTTCTAAAACTGCATTTGTTTTTCTGATAGTTGAATCTACACCTTTTATTTGTGTTGTTTGCATTTCCATGCTTGAACCTTTTTTCATATGAACTTCTGTAACAGGATTTAGAATTTTCTTACCTTTTCCATCTCCTTCGCCATAATGTTTTTCTACATAAGTAACTTTTGCTCCTTCTTCTAAGAAAAATCTATGAATACCATTATGACTTGAGTCTTTGTGTGAATCATTATGAATTCCACATCCTGCTATTATCCATACATTTGCATTTTTTCCTATATAAAAGTCGTTATATACAATATCTGTAAGTCCACTTTCTGTTACTATTACTGGGATGTACACATATTCAAATTTTGTATTTTCTTTTACAAATATGTCTATTCCTGATACATCTTCTTTTGTTACAATGTTTATGTTTTCAGTTACTTTTCTTTCTACTCCTTTACCATTTTTACGGATATTATATGCTCCCTCGAAATGGTCAGCTCCAGATATAGTTGTTAATAGTTCCTTTTCAATATTATCCATTGTTACCTCCTAATTTGCAGCAATTAGTAGTTTTTATATCTACTTGTTTTAATAGGTTTTCTCTTTCTGTATTACTTTCTATTTTCCCATTTTTTAATAATATTATTTGATCTGCTATGTTTAATATTTTTTCTTGGTGTGAAATTATTAAAGTTGTGCCTTTTGTTTCTTTTCTCATGTTTTCAAACACTTTAATTAAATTGTTAAAACTCCATAAGTCTATTCCTGCTTCTGGTTCATCAAATATAGAAAGTTTTGAGTTTCTTACTGCAACTGATGCAATTTCAATTCTTTTTAATTCTCCACCTGATAGTGAATTTGTTATTTCTCTATCTATATATTCTTTTGCACAAAGTCCTACTTTTGACAGTATTTCACAAGCTTTTGCTTTGTTTATGTCTTTTCCTGTAGATAGTTTTAATAAATCAAATACTGTAATTCCTTTAAATTTTACAGGTTGTTGGAATGCGAAACCTATTCCAAGTCTTGCTCTTTCATCTATAGAAAGATTTGAAATATCTTTTCCATCAAAAATTATTTCACCGCTATCTTGTTTTTCTATTCCTATTATAATTTTAGCTAATGTTGATTTTCCAGAGCCATTTGGTCCTGTTATTGCTATAAATTTATTTGAATCTATTGTTAGTGAAATATTGTCTAATATCTGTTTCCCTTCTCTTTTAAAACATATATTTTTTAGTTCTAACATATATACCTCTCTTTTTTTTATTATTTTATTTTTTAATTTTTATATACATTTATTGCTTATAAAAGCTATCTTGTTAGTTACGGTTAACATTTTATTATATATTCTTATTTGTGTCAAGACTCGTTTATTATTTTCTTATAAAATGTCAGACAGCCGCCCCAAAAGGGGCGACTGTCTTTCGCTTAGGCGGTTGTTTTGCTTCTACATATACGGTTCGCTCAGAAATGTTTCCTCTCCACATGATTCCATGAACTCCTTTGTCGTCATTACAAATCTTGTGGTAAGGGTTCTTGTTGGTGCTGGATAGGTAATCTTGTTCAAACACCCATTTTCAAGCAAAAGGAATTTTCCGTCAATAACGAAACTTTCCAGCTTGTAGGTCTCGCCAGACTTTTCTGCAATGTCACTCAGCTCTTTTCTCATTTTGAGTAACAGTAGTATTCCACGATAACTGATGGTTTTTATAATTCCATCAGTTGTGTTGCACATACGTTGTAGAGTTTTATACTTATCTGGCACATTCTCACCCTCTTACCTACGTAATCGGTCTGCTTGAGAAAGCATTGATGCCAGCGAACTTCAAGAATTCCTCAAAGTGCATGACATACTTTCCCTTGGGCAAGACCTCTGGCGGCGGAGATACGATTTCGTCCACCTCACCAGTTCCCGTCAGGAACCACTTGCCGTCGATGATGAAGGTTCTCAGATGGCCGCTGCCCAGCGTTTTGCGGATTTCCGCAGCCAGTTCAGCGCGCATGTCCCCGAGTTTCTTCAACTGCTTTTCCCGGTCACCTTTGGCGAGGGTTCCGATGATTCCTATAATAGTATCGCACCTCACCCTGTTTCGCCTTAAAGCTTCATTCTGTCCGTTCATAGTAGCAACCTCCTGTTTTTATTTCCCTTTTCAGAGTACTAAGTGTTTTTCTTCTAAGGGATTTATGCTATGAACTGTTTTTTTATTATATCATACTATTGCCTATACTTCAAGGTTTTGGTTCAATAATTGTTACTTTCGTATGTTCTTTTCCCATTTAAAATATTGCTTTGAAATTATTAAGGGAGCCACCCCTAAATTGGAGTGGCTCCCTTTCGCCTCTAGGTGGGTTGCTTTACAGATACAGCCTAGTGTGCAGGAGCTTGAGACCGCCGGCCTCGCGGAAATCTTTTTCATACATGACATCGAAAAAGCTTTTCGTGTCGGTGGCGTCCTCGAAGGTTTCCGGCAGGATGACTGCGACATTGCCGTTCTCGTCCAGCAGGAAGTTTTGATTGACGACAAAGCGGTTCAGGGTCACGCATTTGTATTTGTGTGCCTCTTTGCGCAGGCAGGAGAGAATCTCCACACCCTTCTGCTTACCGTACTCGTCGATGATTGCCTGGATGCCCATCCGGCTGTCGATATCGCTCAGGGCGATTGTCACGGCGATGTTCTTCATCTCGCTTTCATCTGCTCCAGGTCCTTTTGCAAATGTCATATAAATCTTATCTGTCATAGTAGCAACCTCCTAACAAGTATTTCTCTCTTCAGAATACGAAGTCTTTTTCTTCCGAGAGATTTGCGCTATGAACAGTATGTGATTATTATAATTGATTTTTCGACATGTTTCAATACTTAATTTTATTTTTATTTTGTTTTTTTTGCTATAAAAACTATCAAAATTAATATCAATTTTGCTTTTAATGAAAGAACGCAGAAAAACGGTTTAGATTTTACTCCTTACCATTCTCCTGCATTCTTTTGCTTCTTAACCCATTATTTCCAAAAGCTTGGAAATGGTTTGGATAATTTCGGGCAATACATTGTCCAAGGTTTCTGGATTGATTTCGTATTCCTGTTCGCCTCTAACGTCTGTTTCTATCTCTTTTTGTGCCTCTTCAGTGTTGTTAATTCTTTTCTGTGTAAACTCAAAATGGATAGATTGCTCAGAATCTACATATTCCCAGCTCCACAGTTCATCGCTCAATGTTGTTTTGTACCTTTTTTTGCCTTTGTATGCTTCGCAAGAAATGATTTTGCTGTATTCTACCTCGATTTCTGTAATTGTCATTTCTGTGGCAATGACTCCTTCAGGAAGATTATACGTTACATGTATGTTATCAATCTCCCTGTGGTCAAACCCAATAAGTTCACACACTTTTCGATATATCGAAACCGCATCTTTTTCTTTGCAATTGAGCAAGCACGCCTCAATACTATCGGTGTACTTTATTATTTGGTGGTCGGGATTTTCTCTGAATTCCTCAGAATCTGTGATGAACAACCTTATACGATACTCACTGGCTAAATTGTCATCGTACATTTTATAGGTGTAATCATGCGAACGGTATTTTGCATGAATGCTGCTTCCGTCAGCTTTCTTTATCACCCTCCCCACAAGGGTTGCATTGGGTTTTGTTCCAAGATTATAGCAATATGTGGTGTCGCCAACAATTATTCTTACTTGGTCTCTTGGCAGTTTCCTGTAATACTGTAGAACAACAGGATTGCCGGTCACTGGGATACAGTCAACTGTTGCATGGAGCACATCGTAGTTTGCAAAGTGAATCGGCATTTCCAAGTTGTAATTCACCTGCAAAAAATGCACTACATCTGTAATTGACCATTTTTCGGTTTTGAGCCAGCCTTTTAGCCATTTTTTGATTTCTGGCGTTTCGAAACTGTACTCCTTCCGACGAAATAAATCCACTTTCCTTTTCCTCCTATCAAATATGATTTGTTGGATTTATAGCTAAAGATTTTTCCTTATTTTGATTATACTATAGGCTTGCTTATTTTTCAATATATTAGATAGGGTGATGTTATAGATATAATCTCTTAAATCTTGGGATATCTATTGAATTAAAATTGCATTAACAATAATAAATAAAAACACACAAATAGTGATTTTTTCAACTATTGTGTGTTTTTATTTTTGGTACCGATGGTGGGACTCGAACCCACATGGTTTCCCGCATGATTTTGAGTCATGTGCGTCTGCCAATTCCGCCACATCGGCTTATTAAAACTTGCTTTTAAATAATACCAAATATATTTATTAAAAGCAAGTCTTTTTTGAAATTATTTTACATTTTCTCAGGCATATTCATACCTAATAATTTTGCTCCTATTTTTAATACGTTTCCTACTGCATAAGTTAAATATATTCTACCATTTTTTACTTTTTCGTCATCAACTAATACTTTGTTTTCATTATAAAAATTACTGTAATTTTGTGAGAGTTCTATTAAATATCTAGCTAAAATTGCTGGTTCTGTTTTCTCTGCTGTGGCTTCTAGAATATCATTAAAGCTATATAGTGTTTTGATTGTTTTTATTGCTGTTTCATCGTTTAGAGTAGAAAAATCAATTTCTGAGATTTTAGGTAATTTCCCCATTTTCCTTAAAACACTTTGTGTACGTACATATGTATATTGGATATATGGACCTGTTTCACCTTGAAAATTTAAAGCTGTATTCCAGTCAAATATTTGGTCTTTATTTGCGCTGCTAGAAAGTGTATTAAATATTATTGCACCTATTCCAACTTTCTCAGCAATTTCTTCTTTATTTTCTAATTCTGCATTTTTCTCTGTTATAATTTCTTGTGCTTTTTGTATTGTTCCATTTATTAAATCTTCAATTTTTATTACATTTCCAAGCCTTGTAGACATTTTGCCTGTAGGTAGTGAGACCATTCCATAAGAAACATGTTTTAATCCATTTGCATATTTTTCATCTACTAGTGATTTTGCTACTTCAAATATTTGTTTAAAATGTAAATTTTGTTCATATGCTACTACATATAGGCACTTATCAAAATCATATGTTCTTGCTCTATAAAGAATGGCTGCTAAATCTCTTGTAGCATAAATACTTGAGCCATTTGCTTTTTGTATTATGCATGGTGTATTAATTCCTGCATATTCTAAATCAACAATCTTTGCTCCTTCTGATTCTGTTATTTTTCCTTTTTCATCAAGCATTTGTACTACTTCATCAATTTTATCTGAGTAAAAAGCTTCTCCTGCACATGAATCGAATTTAACTCCTAAAACATCATATATTTTATTAAATTCTTTTAAACTTAAATCTTTAAATGTATTCCATAAGTGCATGCAATATTCGTCGCCTTCTTCTAGTAATCTAAAGTTTTCTCTACATCTTTCTAGAACTTCCTCGTCCTCTTTGCATAATGCATTTATTCTAATATACATATCCATCATTTTATTTATGGGGTCATTGTTTAAATCATATTCTTTTCCCCATAATTTATAGCCTTCTATCATCTTTCCAAATTGAGTACCATAATCACCTAGATGGTTTATTCCGATTGTATTATATCCTAAATATTTATGTACTTTATATAGGCAATTACCTATCAATGTTGTGCGTAAGTGCCCAATATGAAATGGTTTTGCTATGTTTGGTGATGAATATTCTACTATTACAGTTTCATTTTTCTCTTTTTCGTTTTTTCCATATTCTTCTTTTTTAGAATCAATTTCTGTAAGTACTTGTTCTACTATTTTTGAGTTATTTATATAGAAATTTAAATATCCTGATTTTTCTTCAATTCTTTCTATATATTCGTCAGTTTCGATTTTCTCCTTTATTTCTGTAGCAATTGCAATTGGTGACTTTCTTAAAGTTTTGGCTAACTTAAAACATGGAAAAGCGAAATCCCCCATTTCACTTTGTGGTGGGATTTCGATATATCCTTCTAATTCTTTTGTGTCTATTCCTGTTGCTTCTCCAATCTTTTGTGCAATTATCTTATTATAATCTATCATATCTATTGCTCCTTTTAATCTCCTAGGCAAATACCAATATCTCTAGCAGTTTTAACTAAATCATGATCCATTGTAACTAATCTAACATTACTATCTGCTGTTCCTCCTTGAACTGCACCAATTTCTTTGTTGTTTCCTACAACTTCTTCAAGTGGAACACTTGTTAACTGTCCATTTTGTATTACAGTTAATACTCCAAAGTTTTCTTCCATTGCTAATTCCATTGCTTTTGCTCCATATTTTGTTGAAAGTACTCTGTCATATGCTGTTGGTATTCCTCCTCTTTGCATATATCCAAGTACTGTACATCTTGATTCTAGTCCTGTTAGCTCTTGTAATTGTTTTGCTATTTTGTTTCCTATTCCTCCGAATTTAACACTTATTCCAGCTCCAGCGTCTAATCCTTCTGCTGTATGTGTTTCTGCCGTCCCATCTTTTGATATTGCTCCTTCTGATACAACTACTATACTGAAATTTTTTCCTCTTGCTTGTCTTTTCTTGATTGCTTCTGCTGCTTTATTTATATCATATGGAATTTCTGGTATTAATGCAATATCTGCTCCTCCTGATATTGCTGACTCTAAGGCAATCCAACCAGCATATCTACCCATAACTTCAAGTACTAATATTCTGTTATGTGTTTCTGCTGTTGTGTGTAATCTATCTAGTGCATCTGTTGCAACTGATACTGCTGTATTATATCCAAATGTAATGTCTGTACATGCAACATCATTATCTATTGTTTTTGGTACACCAATTGTATTAATTCCCTTCAAAAATAAATCTCTTGCAGACTTTTGCGTACTGTCTCCTCCTAGAGTAAATACACAGTCAAATCCGGCTTCTTTTACATTTCTTACACATTGGTCTGATAAATCTTCATATGTTATTGTTCCATCTTCATGTTCTACTTTGTAATGAAATACTATTGCATTTGTTGATGAACCAATTATTGAGCCACCTTTATTTAATATTCCTGAAGCTTTTTCACTTCCATCTAAACGTATATAGTTGTTGTTAACTAGTCCTCTGTATCCATCAATATACCCATAACATTCAATTCCGTTAGTTTCTGCTGTTCTTACTATAGCTCTAATTACAGCATTAAATCCTGATACATCTCCTCCATTGGCTAAAATTGCTACTTTCTTTATTTTTGCCATTTTAATTATTCCTCCTTAGTATTTCTATTTTATTATATCGTCTTTATCTTCGACGTTTTTTAACTTTATATATTTGTAAATTACGTAAATAATAAATGGAATTTGTCCAAGTACACCTATTGTTACAAGTGGATATAATAAGAATCTCAAAAGTAAGAATAAAATTACTATTCTTAACGCAATTGATAACCATTTATTAAGCTCTGTCCATGCTTTTTTTAATATCTTTTCTGTTGCTATAAAATACATCATTACTCCAATTGCTGGTCCTGAAATTGCAAGAATAAATATAAAAATCACTACTGGCTCTGGATATTCGAAAATTGCACTATACTGATTTTGTATTTTTTGCATAATTTCTAGTGCTTGTCCTTTGTTGTATCCAGTCGCTCCTTCTTCGTTTTTTTCTGCAACTCTTTCATTATATTCGTCTTCTGGTATTGCTTGAATTGCTGATACAACTTGGTCAACTTGTTTTGAGTAATTTAATACTTGCTTTTCTACTATTATGCCTAATATAATTGATAATACGATTATGACAGCAATGACAATTAATCTTGTCTTGTATTTGTTTGATTTTAACTCCATAAATTATTACTCCTTACAGCTTTTTTTCAATTATAGATTATATTATATATACATTTTTTTTGCAATAATTTTGAAGCGCATTTTCCATATTATGTTTAAATTATTTGTTTGTTATGTTTATATTTTTTCCTTCAATTTGAAATTCTCTTTCTACTATGTTTTGAATTTGTGCTACTTGCTGCTCTAATAGTACATCACTTTTTACTATAACACTTACTCCTGCTGCATTTTTAAATATAACTACATCTTCTATTCCTTTCATTTTTATTAAATTTTCGGCTGTTTGAATAGCTTTTTTTTCGTTTGTTATATTAGTTATTTCATTTTGTGCAATTATTTTTTGGTCACTCGTTATGTTACTACTTTCAAGCATATTTTCGTAAATTTCTATCGTTTCAGAATATGTGTTATTTCTGTCCATTTTCGCTTGCAAAAAGTAATCTGTTTTTGCAATAGTTTCGTTCGTTTCATTTTGGACTTGGTTTTGTACCACATTATTATTTTCATTTGTATCTTCTCCATTAATCTCATTTTCTATACTGTTGCTACTTACTAAAGTCGCATCTCCTAGTCTTTCTGAATAATTGCCAACATCTGCAATTTTTCCATATTGATTTTCTTGGTTTGGATTATAGCTCATAAATCCAACTGCCATTAGGAATAAGGCTAGTATCCCTATTAATACTTCTTTCTTTTTGATTATTGCTATCTTTTTCATAATTCCTCCTATTTTACAAAAAGTTTATTTCATTTCAAAAACTTGAATTTTGTGTGTGGCAAGTCCTGTTGCCGCTTCTACTGCATGTATAATACTTTCTTTTACAACTGTGTTTTGTGCTCCTTTGGCAATAACTACAGCACCTTCTATTTTAGGCAAAACTATTTTTTCAGTTATAGGAACTTGACTTGAATCTGATACAACTTCTTTACTGCTGTCATAGCTTTCTATTATTCGTGTTCCTCCTTCAGTGTCTTTTTCTTCTGTTGTACTTTGTTTAGAATTTTCATTATATATTGGAACTAATCTTTCTGTTTCACTATATGTTATTAATATTTTTGCATCTTCTACACCTTTTATTTGTTTTATTATCTCTTCTAGTTCTTTTTGTATATCTTTTGAAGTTGTTTCAATTTCTTTGCTATTTATCTCTACTGTATTTTGATTTTTTACTTTTTTGTTATCTTTAAAAATTATATTCACACTTATTAAAGTTATCACTAATAAAACAAAAGCAAATACTAGGTTTTCAATTTTCTTCTTGTTATTTTTATTATCTCCTTTTATCAAAGAAGTTATCTTATCTTTAATCATTGGCTTTTCTCGCTTTCTATTAAGATTTTAGAAATATCTATGTCATATGTAGTACTAATTTCTTGTTTTAGTTTTTCTAAGTCTTGTTTACTAATTTCTTGCTTTTCTTCTGATATTTTTACTTTATCTATTTTTATGTCTTTATTTTCTTCTAGTTTTGAAATTCTTAATTCTAGCTTATTTGTTTCTATTTTTTCTTTGTTGTAATTCACATCGAAATTTATGTTGTCTAATCTATATCCTTTTTCGTTTAAACTAATAGATAAATTTTCTTTAAATTTTTGCTTATATACATTTTCTATTTGAGTATTATAATTTATACTGTTTGTTGGGTTTTGTATTTTATTTACTGTTTGCGTCTGTTTTTTAAGTTCTTGTTCAATATTAAAATTGTTTATTTTATTTTTCATTAATGGATTAAATATTACATATAAAATGAATATTCCTAAAATTATTTTTATGTATTTTCTGTAACTACTGTTTGGTATTATCATTTCAAGCATTATTATAATTATCAGAGCTATTATTAATTGCTCTGCCCATGAAACTAGAAATTCTATCATTTTTTCTCCTTTATAATGGCATTGCTATTTTCATTGATATCGTAATTCCAATTATTAGCATTACTGTTACACTTGCAAGTGCTGCAAATAAAACTTTACATGAGTCTCCCATTTGTTCTAGTACAGATACAATTTTTTTATCTGCTACTACTTCTGCTAGTCCACCTGCGAGATAAAAAAACATCATTGTTATGCCTATTCGAATAAGTGGCAATATTCCTATGATAATAAGAGCAATTACTCCAACTGCTCCTATTGCATTTTTAATTAAGTTTGTGCAGCCCAGTACTGATTCTACTGCGTCTCCTAAAATTTTTCCTACTACTGGTACAAACGTTGATATGGCTGTTTTTGTCGTCTTAGTTGTCATTTGGTCTACACCTTGTCCCAGGCTACTTTCAACAGATAAAATGCATGTAAAAATTGTTAATGAAATACATAAAAACCATATAATGCATGATTTCATGTATTTTGATATTTTACTCATTTTTATATCATCTGAAACATTAGAAATTATTCCTATTGCTGTTGCTATTATGATTATTGGAATTACAATATTATTTATGAAACTTGTTATTATATTTGTTGCGACTAAAATTACTGTTTGAATAGATGTGGCTGTTGTTATGTTTCCTGTTGATACAACTACACTCATAAAAAATGGAATAAGTGTATATATAAAGCTTGATATTGAGCCCAAAGTAGTTTTTACAACTTCTATTATTTGAGCATAAACTTTTACCAAAATTGTTATTAGTAAAATTAACTGAACAAAATATCCTATTTTTCCAGTTTGCTCATTTCCAAGATTCTCGCTAATACTTTTTAATATTCCATGTAATAATATTACTATAAGTATTGATGTAACCATTTTTAGTGCTTCTCTTAGTTCTTTTCCGAGCACTGCCCCTATTGTTTTAAATATTAAACTGCTTGAACCTTTTCCTTTTATTGATTGATTAAATATTTCTTCAAAGTTTATGTCTTGATTAACAATCTGTTCTGTGTCGGAAATGAACTTATCTATGTTTAGCTCACTTGCTTGATTTTCTAAAAGTTCACTATTTGTCGCATATGATATTTTTGAAAATAATATAATTATCAAAAATATTAGTATTGATAATTTTTTTTTCATATGTTTTTCCTTTTTCTTAACGATTTATTTTAAAAATTGGAGAAAATTTATTATATAAGATTTAATAAACTTTCTAAAAGTGCTGATATAATAGGAATTGATATTCCTATTATAGTAATTTTTCCTCCCAAATCTATTTTAGATGCAATTGCACTTTCTCCACTATCTTTACATATTGATATAGCGAATTCTGTTAGAATTGATATTCCAGTTATTTTAAGTAGTATAAGTAAGAACTCGTTATTCATGTTTAATTTGCTAGATAAACCGTGTTACTAAGTCAATAAAACTTTTTAAGTTGCTACTTACTAAGAAAAAAATTATTATTCCACTAACTATTGATATGTAAATTTTGAATTCTGGTTTATATTCTTTTAGTATTACTGCTATTAAGGCTCCTATTAGTCCTACACCTAAGATTGGTATTATATTCATAGGCATCTCCTATTATAAATTAAATAGAGTTCTTACTGTTGTGAAAAGATTACTTATTTCACTGATTACTATAGAAAGAACTATTACGATTCCAGCAAGAGTAGTCATCATTGCTTGGTCTTCGCGTCCAGCTCTTACTAATACTTGATTTAGAACAGCAACTAATATTCCTATTGCTGCAATTTTAAATAATAAGTCTATATTCATTTTATCTCCTTTACTGTTTTAAATTAGTACTATTACAATTCCTATTCCAAATATTAATCCTAGTTTTTTGTAGACTGTTTCATTTTTTGATTTTTCTTCTTTAGCTTTTTCTATTTGTCTATCTAATAATGTGTTTACGAATTGGATTTGATTTACTTGTCCTTCTTTGTTAGTTTTTCCAAGTAAATTTCCAAATTCTTTTAATATGTTTTTATCTTCCTTTTTTAAGCTCAAATCTGATTCTTTTATCTCGTCTTTCCATGCCATTTCAGCACCTTTTCGTTTTATGTTTTGAGATGTTTTAAGAAAAACTTCTTTTACTGAAAAAGAGGAGATTTCAGCTATTTCTGAGAATATATCTTCAAGTGGTTCATATGTATATTTAATTTTATTTTCTATTATTTGAAAATTATTTTTCATTTCGTCTAATTCGTCTAATCTATAAACATATTTTTTTGATAGCAGTATTCCAATTTGTGTTGAACAAATTACTACAGCTATTCCTAATATTATTTTCAAAGTAATATACATTTTTTATATTCCTTTTTCTCTTTATCTAAAATATATAAATTCGAAATCTTTTCTTTAGTGTTTTTATCTAATATCGCAATTCTTTCGATTACTTTTGAGTCTATCAATTCTCTCAACTCAGGATTCGCTTTTATGTCATTAATTGAATTTCCATGTGCTGTAAAAATTCCTTTGCTTCCTGAACACATTGCATAAAAGATATTTTCTGCGTCCTTTTTTCCGCCAATTTCATCAACAGCAATTACTTGAGGTGCCATTGACCTTATTAACATTTTTATTCCTAATGATTTTGGAATATTAGATATTACATCTGTTCTTAATCCTAAATCAATTTGTGCTATACCTTTATACATTGCTGCTATCTCGTTTCTTTCATCTACAACTCCTACATTTAGTCCCTTTCCGTATTGGTTACCATTACTTATTTGCCTTATTAAGTCTTTTAAAAGAGTAGTTTTTCCGCTACCTGGTATTCCTACTATTAATGTATTTTGGAATTCATTATTGCTATATAAATCTTTTAATAAAAAATTTCCGCATCCTTTTATTTGTCTTGCTATTCTAAAATTCATTCCTGAGATATATGATATATTAATGACATTGTCATCTTTTAGTACTGCATTTCCAACTATTCCTACTCTATGTCCACCATGCAGGGTTATAAAACCATTTGATATTTGCGATTCATATGTATATATAGAATTTTCTGTGACTTTTTCTAGTGTTTCTAGTAAATCTTTTATTGTTACTTTATAATCAATTATTAGTTCTTGATTTGATAGTTTAAGAATTATATTTTTGTTTGAACGTAATCGTATTTCTTCGAGGTTTTCTAAGAAATGTTCTATATTTTGAAATTTAAGGCTTTCTACTATATTGTTAGATAAATAACTTAATATTTCTATTTTAATCACTCCTTTTTATATAGCTTGTACTACTTTTATTATATTCGGGAAGTTTTGTTTTAGAACTAAATTTTTACAAAAAAATTTAATTAATCTGTGTGTAGAATATTGACGAAAGATGTAAAATAGAGTAATATTATTTATGTATCATAGAAGTTTTAAACTTCTTAATTTTAGGGGAAGATTGGTGCATTTTATGTATAATGAAAAATATTTTAAAATAACAATTTTGCTTACAAAAATTAGAAGATATTTGTTTATTTTCTTTTTTGTAATTCTTGGTTTAGTTGGGGCTTACGTTTTATCTGAGTTTCTTACCGAAATTGTTAAGGTAGAACAAAAAATTGCAACTTTAATTATGATTGCAACTGGAGTTTCTATTTTTGTAATTGGATTTATTCTTACATGTAATTTGACTTTTAGAGTTCAAGAAGCTCAACTTGAAATGAAGATATTGAAAAAACTTAATGTAGTTTCTTATAAATTGGATAAACTTTTAGAGGTTTCTGGAATTTCAATTTCTGACGAAATTGCTAAGGAATTACAGGCAGCTACTAATGAATTGCCTAAGAAAAAGAAAATTTCTTTTAAATCTAAAGAAAAAACTACTGTTTAACGCTTTATAACAAAATTTTAATATATAAAAAACTAACTTGCTAAGTACAATCTTGGCAAGTTAGTTTTTTATTGCTATTTGGCTTTATCCATGGTATACTTTCATTGTCCTTTACTTACTATTCCAATGTATTTATTAATGTATGGAAAAGGGCACTATATTAATTTGAGGAGGTCTTTTTATGAAGACTGCGGTCGGTAAGTTCTGGAAGACGTACAAGAAAGGTGTACGGTGGCTTACGGTTGATCCGCAAGATGAGCTGTTCATTCAGCTTATTGCAAACGGAATGATCATCACTGAGGTTTCGCTGCTCTGGATTTTGGGCTATGAGCATGCAAAAGCGTTTACCTTTATGATGGTCGCCTACCTGCTTATCCTGTACTTCTTTGGCTGGAAGAAAGATTGCAATGAAGGTTCTATCCTTCAGGGCTCTCATGCAGAGGAATACTACAGGAATGCATACTGGCTTGTGAGCATGCTCCTTATTGGAGCCACATCTGGATACTGCAGAACATGCCTGATAGCCTTTCTTGCATTAGCCCCGTTTGTTGCAACAATTCTGATAATGCTTTTGTGGGCATCAATTCTCGCAGTTATTACCTTAGTAACAAAGAATCGCGATTTCATCTATGAAAGTAAGGTGATTTATGTCCTGGTGTTCTATATCCTGGTTCTGCTCCCTGTTATTCTGTCTGTGTCGTTCCTGCCCATCTTCTGGGCTTGGAAAGTGCTGATTGTCGGTGCGTATATTCTTTTGGCACCACTGATGGTCGTGGGCTCAGACAACAGCATGGATTTCACTCAATTAATTAGTGTGATGTGATGGCACAAAAGAGCGCCCGCTGGCTACTCCAATGAAACCAGCGGGCGCTTCCCGTGTTATATTACTTCTTCAAATGATTGTAATTTGTATCCATCTGCTTCTTTTACAAAAGTGTATTTATAATTGTTGCATTTATTTAAATCTATGTTTGCTGATAAGTCTGAATATTTGTATCCGTCTAAATCTTTGTTATATGCTGATTTTAGTATTGTGTCATACTCTGTATATTTTATAGAAACAAATAAGTCTTCATATTCTTTTGCACCATAGTTGTAATTTGCGTAAATACTACATGCCATTTCACCTACTTCATCTGAGTAGAATGTTTCTACATATAATGGTTTAACATATATCTCCATTTTGTTTCCTTGTTTTACTGCTTTTGTTACAACTTCTGTAATTTGAGATGGTGTATCTTCTTCAATATCGTTTTCTTGGATTTCGTATGCTTCTTTCTGGCTGCTATATACGTATCCAATTGTTTTATATTTTTCTGAGAAATTTGTGTCTCCTGCAAATGTACTGAAATCTTTATATTCTAAATTTTCTATGTTAGAAAATATTTTCTTTGTATACTCAGTAATTTTATCTTTTGGTATTGATTTTGTTGTACTAGATTTGTCCATGTCTGAGTTACTTACTTGTGCCATTGCTAATTTCAATTTTAAATTATTTTTTGTGTTGTTTTTAGTTTCGTCAAATCCACCTGAAGAGTATAATGCATATTTGGCATAAGTTTTTCCATTTCCAGTTAATTTATATGCATCTCTTACATCTTGGTCTGCATTTATTAAATCTTCGCTTTCAAGTGTTACGTCTTCTGGCTCTTCTGGAGGTGGTGTTTGCTCACCTATAGCTTGAGTCTGTGTTTCTTTATTTTGTTTATCGTTTTTATTTGCTCCTAAAATTATTACACATGTTAATATTATAGCTACCAATAATGCTATAAATATTACGAGTGCAACTAATGGAATTCCTTTTCTTCTTTCCATCTTATTCCTCCTCTTTAGTATGTACGTTTAAATTATATATATTAATATAATTTTTTTCAATATTAAAATTAACAATTTTTACAAATAATTGATTTTAATCCTATCTCTAAATCTATCATTCCATTTTTTGATTTATAATCTAAGTCTATCAATTCTTTTAATAATTCTTCAAGCTCATTTTCTTTAAAATAGCTTGCTTGTTTCCTATATTTCGAAACTAAAAATACTTGGTTTGGCTTTAGTCCTAAGGCTTCTACTATGTCTTTTTTCTCATTTATAGCTAATATACTTAAATAAATCTTTTTAAAATGGTTGTATAATGTAATTATTATTTTTTGTAATGGCTCTTTGTTATAAATTAAATTGTTTAGAATTTCTAGTGATTTTTCGGTATCTTTAACTCCTAAACAATCTGTTAAATCAAAGATTATTGCTTGTACTTCTTTTATTGTTAATTTATCTATATCTTCTTTTTGTATTGTTCCATTTTCTCCTGCAAATTCAATTAGCTTTCTTACTTCATTTATTAGAGTCTGCATTTTAGTTCCAGCGTTTTCAATTAAATATATCAAATTTTCATCTGATATTTGTACTTTATACATTGTACAAATTCGTTTTAATCTAGTTTTTAATTCGCTTGGTTTTAATTCTTTAAGTTCAAGTACTACTGCATTTTTCTCTACAGTTTTATATAAGTCCATTTTGTGGACTGTTTCTTCAATAAATACAATGGTACAAGAATCGTTTATTATTTGCATATTTTCTAGTATGTATTGCTTGAATTTATCTTTCATTGGTGATTTTGTGTCTTTTTTAAATATATTGGAGTTTTTTACTACAATTAATTTTTTTTCATATCCAAAACTTAGAGTTTCAATATTAGTAATTAATGTATCGATGTTAGTTTCATCCAATAGTATATAATTTATTCCTAAACTTAATTCTCCAAATACTTTTTTTATTTTTTTCAAATATTCTTGTTTTAGGTATTCTTCATCTCCATATAAAACATAAATGCTATGAAGGTTTTGATTTTTTATATCATTTTCTAAATCTAAATAATTAGTAGACATTAACTCTCTCCTATTTTTCTAGCATTATTTTTAATACTTCTGATACACTCCAGCCCTGAGCAGTTGTTCCCCCTGGATTATATGGTGGTTTTGAATCATATAACTCTGATATGCTTCCCAAAGCTCCTTCTTTCATTGAAGATGTAAAGTTTTTTTTATATTTTTCTAACTGTTTCTTGTATTGGTCTGATAATTCTTTTTTGCTTTTTTCGTCTTTTTCATATTTTATTACATTTTTAAAAGCGTCCATATATAATCCTGCAAGCCATGGCCATGTAATTCCTTGATGATAGCTCATGTCTCTTCTAAAACTATCTCCTTCATATGTTGCAACATATGATTTATCTTTAGATGATAGTGTTGCTAATCCATATTTCGTCACAAGTTCTTTTGTTACTGTTTCAAATATTTCTTTAGGCATTTTGCTTGACATGTCTAATACTGGATATGTTACAGATAATGCAAATAGTTGGTTTGGACGTATTTCATCATTTTCTAATACATCATATAGACATTTATTTTTCTTGTTATAGAACTTTTTGTTAAAGCTTTGTTTTACTTTTTCTGAAAGCTCTGTACAACTTTTTTCTGTTTTTTCGTCTTTGTACATTCTTGCTAAGTTTTCTAAAATTTTTATTGCATTATACCAAAGGGCATTTACTTCAACAGCTTTTCCGTTTCTTGGTGTAACTGCAAAATTACCTATTTTAGCATCCATCCATGTTAATTGTGTATGGTCTGTCCCTGCTGAAATTAAGCCATCTGTATCCATGTATATATTGCTTCCATCAAAGTCTATACCCTTCTGGAACATTTCTACAATATTTTTTAATATATCATATAAATTTATTTGTATAAATCTGTAGTCATGGGTATATTCTAGATACTTATTTATTTGTTCAAAAAGTAATAATGAACTATCAACACTGTTGTATAAAGGTCTGCTATCATAACCAGAATATCCGTTTGGAACTAATCCATATTTAATATCTCTTGTCATCATTAATAGAATTTCTTTTGCTAATTCAAATCTTTTTGTTTTTAATAATAACCCTTCAAATGCAATTAGTGAGTCTCTTCCCCAATCTAAAAACCATGGATAACCTGCAATTATTGTATGTAATGCAAATTGTGGCCTATATGTAACAAATAGGTCTGATGCAATTACTAAGTCTTCTATTTTTTCTTGTTCTGATTTTGATGCTTTTGGATTTACCAATTCGCTTTGTTCTACAATTTTTTTAAGTCTTTTTTCTTCTTTTTCTATTACATCTTTTCCGTTTACTTCTTCTATATTTGATTCTAATCCACATACAATTGTAAAATCTTTTTCTTCATTTGCGCATATGTTTATTTCATATCTTCCTGGAACAAGTAAATCTTCTTCAGGATAAAATCCTCTTTTTTCTTCTTCTATATAATACATGTTTTTGAATGTATCATTTTGATGTTCTATGTATTTTGCATCTTTGCAATATAGATATATTGGTGTAGTTTTGTTTCCATCTATTGTTACACGTATTTTATTTCCATCTATTTTTTGATTTATATTATAGTTATGTCCTGTATTCATACAATGAAAATCTCTAAAATTCATAATTGGAGCTAATTTTATTTTAATATCTTTGTCTGTATTTTTTATTTTGTAATATATACAGACAATGTTCTTTCCATATATCATTGAAATTTGTTTTTCAATTTGTATGCCATTTATATTGTAATTAAAAATTGGATTATATTTCTTTTCAAAGCTTTCTAATTTTTTATAGCCTTCTGAAATAAAGTTTCTACATATATTGCTGTATAATATTTCTTCTTTCCCATCAATTTCAATACTTTCATCTATTTTAGATAATATTACATATCTTCTTGCTGGTGGTACAAGTGGTGCAACTAATAAACCATGGTATTTTCTTGTGTTTATTCCAAGTACTGTTTGACTTGCGAATCCACCTATACCATTTGTAATAACCCATTCCTTAGTTAAACCTGACTTTATTTCTAATTGTTTCTTACTTAACTTCATTTGTACGATCTCCTGCTCTTTATTTATCTAACTTTTCCATTTCTTTATATAGTTTTTGATTTTCATATTTTTTCTCTGTTGTTGATTGAATTGCCTCAATTCTGTCTCTATATTTTGTATTGAATTTACTCTTTCCTTTAACTGATTTTCTTTTTGATTGTTCAATTTTCTTTTTATTTTTGCGTATTCTTTCTGTTTCTTTTTTCTCTCTTTTTAATTCATCTTCTAATATAGAGTTTACTAATAGATATTGTGGTGTGCTTTCTTTGTCTCTAAATTTTAAGTCATTGCAAATTAGTTCCATTATTGATGATGCAATTATTTCCGGATTATGACGTATGTATTCTCCATCAATTTTAGATAAATGTTTTTGGATTATTTTAACTCCCTTTTTAGTTGCCTTATCTATGTCTTGGAGTACAATGTCTTGCCCATCTTGATTATATTTTCTAACAAACTCTGGTACTATTTCTCCTGTATCTGCTAAG
The DNA here is from genome assembly GCA_948465565.1 of uncultured Clostridium sp. Classification (GTDB taxonomy): domain Bacteria; phylum Bacillota; class Clostridia; order TANB77; family CAG-508; genus UMGS1994. Next base: position 168,456 of record CAOJXR010000001.1, on the reverse strand, counting down.
CAATAATCAACCATGTCTTTACCACCATGTTCAAATATAGCATCTAAGTGGTCTGATATTGAATAATTATCTGTTTGTCCTGGCTCTGTCATTAGGTTTGTTATATATATTTTTAGTGCTTTAGTTTCTCTTATTGCTTTTGCTATGTTCTTGATTATTAAGTTTGGTAATACTTCTGTATAAAGACTTCCTGGTCCTATTACTATCGCATCAGCATTTTCAATTGCTTCAACAACTCCTGGAGCAGGCTTGCAATTTGAAGGTGCGACATAAATTCTTTTTATTTTACTTATTTTTTGATATACGACTTCTGGTATTTTTTCTTTATTTTCTACAATTGTTCCATCTTCTAATTCTGCGCATATAGTTGTATCTTCTAGTGTTGCTGGAATAACCTGTCCTGTTATATTTAATATTTCTGTACTTTTTCTTATTCCAACTGATGGATTTTCAAAAATTTCATTCATTGCTGCCAAATATATATCTCCAAAATTTAGCCCATTTAGTTTGCTATTTTTGAAATTCCATTTAAATAGTTTTTCCATTAGTTCTTCTTGGTCTGATAAAGCAACTATACTATCTTTTATTTCTCCATATGGTAATAGACCTAATTCTTGACGTGATTTCGCAGTTTCTTTGCCATAATCTGATAAATTAACTATTGCAGTTATATTGTTTGTATATTTTTTTAATCCTTTTATTACAGTGTTTAAGCCTGTTCCTCCGCCTATAACAACTACTTTAGGTCCTTCATCATACATTGTTTTGTTGAATATTAGGCCTTTTAAATTCATGTTTGCTTTTTGACCTTTTTCTGTGTTTGTGTTGTTGGCTTCTATTAGAATTTCTAACACTCTTTTTTGCATAAATATGAATCCTACAACTATTGCTGTAAAACCGACAACAAATGCGATTACAATTTTTATTATGTCTGTTGGTCTTAGTACGTTTGCATTTATTATACTAGATATTGCAAAGCATGTTGCTACAACTCCTAGTAAGATTAGAAACATCCATCTTTTTAGTTTTGTACGATTGTTGAACCAATTGAAAAATCCCTTCATATTCGCTCCTTATTTATATTATTATTACTTCTAATTCTAAATCTTTATCAAATTTATCTTTTATTGTGGTCTGTATGTGTTTTATAAGGTCGATTATATTTTGTGTGCTTGCGTTTCCTGTATTTACAATGAAACCAGCGTGTTTTTTTGATATTTGTGCTCCGCCTATAGTGTATCCTTTAAGTCCAGCTTCGTCTATAAGTTTTGCTGGTAAGAAATCGTCTCCTCTTTTGAAAATGCTTCCTGCATTTGGCATATCTAGTGGTTGTTTTTCTTGTCTCACTGTTGCTATTTCTTGTCTTTTTTGTTTTATTTCTTCTTTATTTCCTTTTTCGACTTTAAACGTACTTTCAAGTATAATCCATTTTTTATTTTCAAATATACTTTTTCTATATGAAAAGTCGTGTTCATTATTTTTTATTTCTTTTATGTTGTATTTTTCGTCTAAATAAGTTGTGCTTATTAAAACATCTTTGATTTCTGAGCCATATGCTCCTGCATTCATTTTTACTGCTCCACCAACTGTTCCAGGTATTCCTGATATAAATTCGTATCCCTTAATTTGGCTTCTATATGCATATTCTGAAAGTAATGCAACTGAGACTCCTGCTCCTGCAATAATTTTGTCATCTTCTATTTTTAAGTTTTTAAAGTTTAACTTTATTATTATTCCTCGAAAACCTTCATCTTTTACGACTATGTTAGTTCCATTTCCTAATATGTAAGTTTTGATTTTAAGCTCTTTGGCTAATTTTAATATGTAAATTAATTCCTTTACATCGTTTGCAATTACGAAAAAATCAGCAATACCTCCTACTTTAAAAGAGGTATGCTTACTCATTTTTTCATTTACAAATACGTTAGAAGGACTTATTTTTTTAACTAATTCATCATAAATCATCTATATTTCCTCCTACCATTTATATAGACTTCATTGGTCTCCTGAGGTCCTGTTTGTGTTATATATCTTTTATTTTTACATTTCTCTTGTGTTCTATTTTTTCCCATGTTGTATTTGGTTTTATTATGCATTTTAAATTTATTATTAACCATGAGCCCATAAATATTGGAAACATTAAAATTCCTTTATACATTTTCTTTATTGGTTTTTTCTCTATTATCATAACGAAAATAGCTGTAAATATTGGTACAATTAATGTTGCAATTAAATATTTGGCATAGTTAAAAATCAATACTCCTATTGTCATTTGGTCTGCTAAAAATATAACTGTATTTATTACTAATAATAACATTGTTACTATCATCATTGGCATTCCCATCAAGTATAGTAAACCATCAAAGTTCATTAATGTTCTGTATTCTACAACTCCTTCTGCTAAGTCTTTTGTGTAATATTTCATGCATTGCAAGTGTCCTACTGTCCATCTTGATCTTTGTGACCAACTTTGCTTAAATTCTGTTGGTTGTTCATCATATACTATGGCATCGGTTGCCCAACCTAGTTTTCTTCCTTTTGATATATTTTTTAACGAAAATTCAATGTCTTCTGTTAATGTTATTGTATCCCATCCTGTTGGTTTGATTAGGTTAAAATCTACCATGAATCCTGTTCCATTTATTAATGGTGATAATCCTAAGTTGTATCTTGCTAAATGGTAAAATCTATTCATTGTCCAATAGAATAATGCATATCCTGCTGAAATCCAGCTATCATCTGGGTTTTTGATGTCTCTGTATCCTTGAACTATTTCTTCTCCTTGGCATAATTTTTTATTCATTGCATTTAAGAAATTTTTGTCTACAAGATTATCTGCATCGAATACACAAAATGCATCATAGTCGGCATTTTCTTTTATTTTTTGATTTAAAAACCATTGTAAAGCAAATCCTTTTGTTTTCTTTTTTTCATCAAATCTTTCTAATACTATTGCTCCCATGTCTTTTGCGATTTTAGCTGTATTATCTGTGCAATTATCTGCAATTACATATATATCATACAAGTCTTTAGGATAGTCTAAATGTTGCAAGCTTTCTACTAGATTTCCAATAACATTTTCTTCGTTATGCGCAGGTAATATCATCATGAATTTATGTTTCTTATCTTTTATAATTGGTTTTTCTTTAAATTGAATTAGAGCACATGCGCTAATAATTAATTGATATAACCAATATATAACGATTATCCAGTTAATAGCTTGTTGTAGTATATAAATGTATTTCATGTTCTACCTCTTTTCTATTCTTCTACTTTTGGTTCAGTATTTTCTTCCTTCTTTTCTTCTTTTTCATTTTCTTCGTTATATCTCATTGTAAGATTTATTCTTCCTTGGTCGTCTATGTCAGTTACTTTAACCATTACTTCTTGACCAATTTTTAAGAAGTCTTCTACTTTTTCAACTCTTTCTTTTGTTATTTTTGATTTGTGAACTAAACCTTCTTTTCCTCCACCTACTGCAACAAATGCTCCAAATGTCATAAGTCTAGTTACTGTACCTTTATATATTTTTCCTACTTCAATCTCTCTTGCAATTTCGTCAATCATTTCTAATGCTTTATTTGCGTTTGCACCATCTACTGCATAAATGAATACACTTCCGTCTTCTTCAATGTCAATCTTAACACCAGTTTCATCAATGATTTTATTTATCATTTTTCCACCAGGTCCAATTACGTCTTTTATTTTGTCTACACTGATTTTTGTATTTACAATCTTAGGTGCATATTTTGAAATTTCTTTTCTTGGCTCTGAAATTACTGGAGTCATTATTTCATCTAGTATATATTTTCTTGCATTTTTAGTTCTTTCAAATGCTTCTGCTATTATATCATATGATAATCCATCAACTTTTATATCAACTTGTATAGCTGTTATTCCTTTTTCTGTTCCACCAACTTTGAAATCCATGTCTCCAAAGAAGTCTTCTATTCCTTGAATATCTGTTAACATTACGTAATTTTTATCATCATTAGGGTCTGTTACTAAACCTGTAGAAATTCCAGCAACTGGTCTTTTAATTGGTACACCAGCATCCATAAGAGCTAGAGTACTTCCACAAATACTTGCTTGTGATGTTGAACCATTTGAAGATAATACTTCTGATACAACTCTCATACAGTATGGGAATTCTTCTTTACTTGGTAATACTGGAACTAATGCTTTTTCTGCTAAAGCTCCGTGTCCTATTTCTCTTCTCCCTGGTCCACGAGATGTTCTTGCCTCTCCTACACTATATGGTGGGAAGTTATATTGGTGCATGTATCTTTTTCCTGTTTCTTCGTCTATTCCATCTAGTACTTGTTCTTCACTAGTCATTCCAAGTGTTGCAATTGATAGTACTTGTGTTTGTCCTCTTGTGAACATACCACTTCCGTGAACTCTAGGTAATAGTCCTATTTCAGCTGATAATGGTCTTATTTCGTCTAATGCTCTTCCGTCAACTCTTCTATGTTCATCAAATATTAAGCTTCTAACTGTTTTCTTTTCTAGTTTATATAGTACTTCTGATATTGCTTGTCCATTTTCTACAACAAATTCTTCTCCATGTTTTTCTGCTAAATATGCTTTTACATCTTCAGCTAATTTGTCCATTCTAGCGTCTATAACTGTTTTGTCTTTATCTTGTACGTCTGTTTTCATTCTGCTTGCAAATTGTTCTTCAACTTCTGCAAATAATTCTTCATTAACTGCGAAAGATTTATATTCAAATTTTGGTTTTCCTATTTCATCTTTCATTTTTTGAATGAATTCACACATTTTCTTTATTTCAACATGTGCTGTTTTTATTGCTTCTAACATAACATCATCTGGAACTTCGTTTGCTCCTGCTTCAATCATAGCTATTTTGTCTACTGTTCCTGCAACTGTTAATGTTAAGTCAGATTTTTCTCTTTCTTCTACAGTTGGATTTATAATTATTCTTCCGTCAACTAAGCCAACATTTACTGCTGCTGTTGGTCCACCAAATGGTATATCTGATATTGAAAGCGCGGCAGATGCACCTATCATGGCTGCTACTTCTGGTGAATTATCTTGTTCTACTGACATTACTGTTGCAACAACACATACGTCATTTCTAAAATCTTTTGGAAATAATGGACGTAATGGTCTATCTATTGCTCTTGAAGTTAATATTGCTTTGTCTCCTGGTTTTCCTTCTCTTTTTGTAAATCCTCCTGGGATTTTTCCAACTGAATATAATTTTTCCTCAAAATCTACTGATAGTGGGAAAAAGTCAATTCCCTCTTTTGGCTCTTTTGAAGCTACTACATTTACTAATACTACTGTATCTCCATATCTTACCAGTACGCTCCCATTAGCTAGTCCAGCCATTTTTCCTGTTTCAAATACTAATTTTCTTCCTGCAAGTTCTGTTTCATAAGTTTTTAACATATTTACCTCCTAATATTCTTACCAAAACATGCAAGAAATCAGATTTAAACATATTTTTAAAATAATATGCTTAAATCTAACATCTAGCACTTTTGGCTTTAAAAATTATAATTAATAAAAATAGCGTAGCTCATAGCTACGCTGTTTTTATTTTCTTAAAGATAACTTTTGAGCTATATCTCTGTATCTTTGTACGTCTTTTTTTGCTAAATAGTTTAACAAGTTTCTTCTTTTACCAACCATTTTTAGAAGTCCTCTTCTTGAATGGTTATCTTTTTGATGAACTTTTAAGTGTTCTGTTAATTCAGCAATTCTTTCTGTTAAAAGAGCGATTTGAACTTCTGGAGACCCAGTATCGTTTTCCTCTCTTTTATAAGTGTTAATAATTTCTTGCTTTCTTTCTTTAGTCATAGCACTACCTCCTTATTTTTTATTTGCCAATTACTGAGTTATAAGTAGGTTTTCCTTAAAACTAAGTAATGGTAATTTTTAACGCATATCTATTTTACTACATTTGGCGGTCAAATGCAAGCTTTTTTCTTACATTTAACCAGCGAATTCAGGCTGCTTTCTTACATTTATCTGTCAATTGTAACTTTTCTGTAAGTAATTAGTTTTTATGCAGTTTCAGAATTTTTGTTATTGTTTGTTTTTTTGTTTTTAGCTTTTTTGGTTATTGTTACTGGATTTTTATTTTCATCAATAATAATCTCTGGTTTTGCATTGTTTAATATTGTTTCTTTTGTAATTATACATTTTGCAATTTTGTAATCACTAGGAATATCATACATTACATCTCTCATTATTTCTTCAATGATTGAACGTAAACCTCTTGCTCCAGTCTTTCTTTCAATTGCTTTGTCTACAATTGCTTGAAGTGCCCCTTCATTAAATTCTAGTTCTACTCCATCAAGTTCAACTAATTTTTTATATTGTTTTATTAGTGCATTCTTTGGTTTTGTTGCAATTTCAATTAATGCTTCTCTTGTAAGCTCATCTAAAGTTGCAACTATTGGTAATCTTCCTATGAATTCTGGTATCATTCCAAATTTTAATAGGTCTTGTGGTAATATTTGTTTGTATATCTCTGATTTATTTTGCTCAGATGGAACTTCTATTTTTGCTCCAAATCCTATTGATCTTTTACCTGTTCTGTCTTTTATAATTGATTCTATTCCTTCAAACGCACCGCCACATATAAATAATATGTTTTCAGTATTTATTTGTAAAAACTCTTGATGTGGATGTTTTCTTCCACCTTGTGGAGGAACAGATGCTTTTGTTCCTTCTATTATTTTAAGTAATGCTTGTTGCACTCCTTCACCACTTACATCACGTGTTATAGATGGATTCTCTGATTTTCTAGAAATTTTATCAATTTCATCTATATATATAATTCCTTTTTCAGCATTTTCAATATTGTAGTCAGCGGCTTGAATAAGTCTTAATAAAATGTTTTCAACATCTTCTCCCACATAGCCTGCTTCTGTCAATGTTGTTGCATCTGCTATTGCAAAAGGCACGTTTAGTACTTTAGCAAGTGTTTGAGCTAATAGTGTTTTTCCGCATCCTGTTGGTCCTAATAAAAGTATGTTGCTTTTTTGTATTTCTACATCATTTACTTTGTCTAAATTATTTATTCTTTTATAATGGTTATATACTGCAACTGATAATGTTTTTTTAGCTTCTTCTTGACCAATTACGTATTCATCTAATATTTCTTTTATCTCGTGTGGCTTTGGTATTTTTTCTTCTTCCATTTCCTCAAGTTCAACATCTTCTTCATAGAATTCATCTTCTATAATTTCTTGGCAAACACCTATACATTCATCGCAAATATATACTCCTGGTCCTGCTATTATTTTTTTAACATTCTCTTGTGATTTCCCACAAAACGAACATTTTACACTTCTTGTGTTATTGTTTGGCATTATATCACCTCTCTATATAGTCTTCTTTTGAATTGGTTTTTATATAAAATTACATTCTTTTGTCTAAGATTCCATCTATTAGACCATATTCTAAAGCTTCCTGTGCTGTCATGTAGTTGTCTCTTTCTGTGTCTTTTTCTATTGTTTCTAGGCTTTGACCTGTTCTTTCACTTAATAATTTATTTAATTTCTCTCTTGTTCTAACCATATGCTCAGCATGAATTTTTATTTCTGTTGTTTGTCCTGAAAGTCCTCCTGAAATTAATGGTTGATGAATTAGTATTTCTGCATTTGGTGTTGCAAAACGTTTTCCTTTTGCTCCTGAAGCTAATAATACTGCTCCCATACTTGCTGCCATTCCAACACATATTGTTGTTACAGGGCATTTTATATAATTGATTGTATCAACTATTGCCATACCATCTGTGATTGAGCCTCCTGGACTATTTATATATAATGATATTTCTTTTTCTGGGTCTTCTGATTCTAAGAATAGTAATTGTGCAACTACTAAACTTGCTGAAACATTATTTACATCTTCTGATAAGAAAATTATTCTATCTTTTAATAATCTTGAAAATATATCGTATGATCTTTCTCCTTTATTAGTTTGTTCTATTACATAAGGAACAAGGCTATTATTCATATTTTTTTATTTCCTTTCCATAATTTTATTTACCTATATTTAATATCATATCTGACATAAAAAAGTCAATATAAAAGAGGTACATTATATGAAAACATTTTTTCACTTAGTACCTCTTTTTTCTTTTATATTTCTGCATTTTTTTCTTATTTTATTTTTGCATTGTCTACTATGTATTTGATTACTTTTTCTGATTCTAAACTTGATGAAACATATTTTTTGAATTCTTCGTTTGCTTTTAGTTCGTCTTCTGGTCTATTGTATGTTTTTGCAAGTTCTGCTATTTTTGCATTTAGTTCTTCTTCTGGAATTTCTATTTTAGCGTCTTTGCTAATTGCTTCTAATACTAATCTTGTTTTTATTGAAGTTTCAGCTTGTGGTTTCATTTCGTTTCTGAAATCTTCTTTTGTTTTATTTAAAAATTTTAAGTATTGTTCTACATTTAGTCCTTGATATGCTAATCTTCTATTCATATCTTCTTCCATATTGTCAATTTCAAGTTCTATCATTCCTGATGGAATTTCAACTTTTGCATTTTCACAAACTTTTTGAATAGCTTTGTCTTCTATTTCATGTTTTGCTTTATGTTCGTTTTGTTCTTCTAAGTTTTTCTTTATGCTAGCTTTTAATTCGTCTAGTGTGTCAAATTCGCTAACGTCTTTTGCAAAATCATCATCCATTGTTGGTAATTCTTTTGCTTTTATTTCGTGTACTTTAACTTTGAATACAGCAGGCTTTCCAGCTAAGTCTTTTGAAAAATATTCTTCAGGGAATGTTACATTGATATCTTTTTCTTCTTCAATCTTCATTCCGATAACTTGGTCTTCAAATCCTTCTATAAAGCTATGACTTCCGATTTCTAATTCATGTTTTTCTGCTTTCCCACCTTCAAATGGCACGCCATCTACTGAACCTTCGAAATCTATTACTGCAATGTCTCCTTCTTGAACTGGTCTGTCTTCAACAGTAATTACCCTGGCATTTTTTTCTGCCATATGTCCTAATTCATGGTCAATATCTTTATCTTCAACAGTATACTCTACTTTTTCTAATTCTATACCTTTATATTTTCCTAGTTCAACTTCTGGCTTAGTTTGTACAACTGCTGTAAATACTAAGTCTTTTCCTTTTTCCATTTGAACTATATCAATACTTGGTCTGCTAACAACTTCTAGGTTGTTTTCTTTTATTTCTCTATCATATATTTCTGGTACTACTTCATTAAAAGCTTCTTCATAGAACATTTCTACACCGTAATGTTTTTCAGCAATGTTCATTGGAACTTTTCCTTTTCTAAATCCTGGTACATTAAAGTATTTTGCGTTTTTCTTGAATACTTTTTCTATTCCTTCAGCAAAAATCTTGGCATCAACTGTAAATTCTAGTTTTAATTCATTATTATTTTCTGTTTTTTCTATTTTGATACTCATTTAAATTCCTCCATTTATCTTTAATAACTACATTATTATAACACATTATTATATTATTGCAAGCTTTTTTACATTTTAGTTACATTTTTAGTTTATATTATCTTAGCAAATTATAAACGTGAGAAGGCACCTGCTTAAGTGTTTGCAGGTGCCTCCTCGTTTTCATCTTTTCGCGTCACTTAATTTTCAGATCAATGCTGCTGTATTCGCTCATGTTCTTGTCCACATAGTAGAGGTGAATCCGGTTTGCCACTGGAATTATCATGACCTTACAGCACATTTCCCTTGGCAGGCTGGGTACATCAATGGGTTGGATGATGTAATTGCTGGGATAACCCATGCTGTAATACATCCAACTTACATTGGGTACCCTGTGGATCATGAAATCCATTTTGTGGCTGGTGATAATCCGTTCTGCCGGATTGTTTTTGAGCTCCTCGCACTTGTTGTGAACCGCGTTTGCGAGTTCATTCAGCTGGCTTTCGTTCAGGTCGTAATAGACCTTGCTTCTGATGGCGCTTTTGATGGATTCCAAAGATGGAATCGCAATATCCGTTGGTTTCAGATGTAGTCCCTTTGGTCTTACAGTCTTCAACATTGGAAATTGCTCCTTTCATAAGATTTTATAATTATATCACATTTTTTACCAATAGTAAAGTCCTAGACACTTCGAACTTTATCTTTCAAAGCATCTAGGACTTTTATAATTTTATATTTTCTCTTATTTTATTTGTTTCATAACTTCTTCAGCAAAGTTTTCTTCTACTTTTTCGATTCCTTCACCTTTTTCAAATCTTGAGAATGCAACTATTTTTCCGTCTTTAGATTTAATTAAATCTCCAACTTTCATGCTAGCATCTTTAACAAATTCTTGGTCTAATAAGCATATTTCTGAATAGAATTTTCCGATTCTTCCTTGAACCATTTTTTCTGCTATCTCTGCTGGTTTTCCTTCGTTCATAGCTTGAACTTTTAGGATTTCCATTTCTTTTTGTACTGCTTCAGCTGGTACTTCTTCTCTTGATAAGTATTCTGGTTTAGCAGCTGCGATTTGCATACATACGTCTTTTGCTAATGTTTCTTCACCTTTTTCAAAGTTAACTAATACAGCAATTTTTCCATCTCCATGGATATAACTTTCTACTAGTCCTTGAGCTTCATATCTTGCAAATCTTCTTACTGACATGTTTTCTCCTATTGTTGCTATTTTGCTTGTTAATACTTCTTGTACTGTACTTTCCGTATCTAAGTATTTTTGGCTTAATAGTTCTTCAACTGTTGCTGGATTTTTTGTAGCTACTTGTTTAGCTATGTCATTAACGAATGCTCTAAATTCTTCATTTTTAGCAACAAAGTCTGTTTCTGAGTTAACTTCAACAACGCTTCCTACTTTTTTGTCTTCTGATACATAAGCTGCTACTAGTCCTTCTGCTGCAACTCTTGAAGATTTTTTAGCTGCTTTTGCTATTCCTCTTTCTCTTAATAGCTCAGCTGCTTTTTCCATGTCTCCATCAGTTTCTGTTAAAACTTTTTTACAGTCCATCATTCCTGCACCTGTTTTTTCTCTTAATTCTTTTACTAATTCCGCAGTTATCATCTTAAAATCCCCCTATATGTTTATTTTATTAAAGGGGCGCCGAGGACGGCAACCCCTACTTTGTTTTTCTATAATTATTCTTGAACTTCCTCAGCTATTTCAGCAACAACTTCTTCCATATCTGTTGCTTCAGTTTCTTCTACTGGCATTGTTTCTACGTCAGCAGCTTCACCTTGTCTACCTTCGATAACAGCGTTAGCCATAACGTCTGTGATTAATTTAACAGCTCTTATAGCGTCATCGTTACCTGGTATAGCGTAATCTACGTCTTCTGGATTACAGTTTGTATCAACTAATCCAACAACTGGTATGTTTAATTTTCTAGCTTCTAATATAGCTATTCTTTCTTTTTTAGGATCTACTATGAACATAACTCCTGGTAATTCTTTCATGTCTTTGATTCCACCAAGATTCTTTTCTAGTTTTTCCATTTCATTTTTTAATAATATAACTTCTTTTTTAGGTAATATATCGAATGTACCATCTTCAGACATTGTTTCTAATTCTTTTAATCTTGCTACTCTACTTTGTATTGTGTTAAAGTTTGTAAGCATTCCACCTAACCATCTTTGGTCAACATAGAACATATTGCATTTTATTGCAGCTTCTTTAATGCATTCTTGTGCTTGTTTTTTAGTTCCAACAAATAGAACTGTTTTTCCTTCTTCAGCTTGTTCTTTTAAGAATTTGTAAGCCTCGTCTAATTTTTTTGATGTTTTTTGTAAATCAATAATGTGGATACCATTTCTAGCTTGGAATATATATTCAGCCATTTTAGGTTCCCATCTTCTAGTTTGATGTCCGAAATGAACACCTGCTTCTAGTAATTGTTTCATTGCAACTACTGCCATTTTAAATTCCTCCTTGTTTTTTACTTCCGCAAATTATAAATTTTAACATTTAGGGTCACTAACTTTTGTTAGCACAAGCCTAAACTAAATTTGCGTGTTTTTTTAACTTGTTCATTATACTATAGATTTTTTGCTTTGGCAATAGGTTTATGGTAATTTGTTTTAATTAATTTATGATTATTCTTGCCTATATTATAATAAGTTTTATTTGCTTCTTTTTCACTACAAATGTATAAACCTTTATAACCTGAGTTATTTTGTTTTGTTTTTATAAATTTTAAAAGGAAATCCCCTGAACGTTTTATTTTAAACATTCCAGTGGATTTCCTCAAGGCTCTGTCAATCAGCCTTTGATGCAGTATGTGTACTGGCTGTCGGAGCTGATTGTATGCGAAATCGCTGCTTCTTGCAGAATTGACATCTGTTCTCTGGGAATCGCCCCTCCTGCTTCGTAGTAGAGTACAGTTCCCATCGGCGCCGTCCTCAGCCGTTCGATTTCTTTTTTCCTTTCTTCTGCAGACATGATTTTGCCCACTTTTTTGTTGTCACGTGTCATGGTGATTGTTACCTCCTATTGTTAGAATGATTTTATTTTATCATACTTAACATAATTTGTCTATTTTATCTAAATATTTTTTTAATGTAAATTCCTCTATCCTTCCATAGTTCTTATGTGAGATAGTTTCTTTCTTGTTATCATATTCCCATTCACCTAATATGTAATAATCGTCTGAATTCTCTGGATTGAAGCTTTTTGATAATTCACATGTGAAGTATCTTGTTTTTTTGCCTAATAAAATAGTTATAAATCTTGCTTCTGTATATTGACTAATTGTTGGCATTATAATATTTAGTATTTGCTTATTTTCGCTTATGTTTATTAATGATATTTGGAAACTGTATAAGTCTATTTTTTGTTCATTGTCTAATACTTCAAGTTTTGTTTTTTCTTTTAAATCTTTTTTTGTTTCATTCCATATTAGTTCTAAATATGAGCCTAGTACTGCTGGCCCTTTGTTTACAATTTTTAGGAATTCTGTATATTGTTTTAGTACGATTTGTGGTAGTCTTGCGTGAGCTACTATATAATGAATTGTGGTTTTATTCTTTTCCATTTCTTCTCCATCCAGACAAAAAGTCTTACTTATTTTACTTGTGCTAAGTCAAAATTCAGATAATCTGCGCTAATTAATTTGTATTCAACATTGTTATATTCAAAGTCTTTTATGTCACCATATGCTTGTTCTCCATGAAGATGTCCATAATAGCATTTTTGCACATTGTATTTTTCAAATATTTCTGCAAAAGGGTATTCTGTTTTTTCATATGGTGGATAATGCATAAATACTATTATTTCTTTTTTGTATTCATATTGTTTTGTAATGGATTCTAATTCCATTTCTAGTCTTAGCTTTTCTCTTCTTAATATTTTCATGTCTTCTTCTTTTCCATTTATTAGCCATCCATGTACGCCTGTTATAATTATGTTTTCATATTCATAATAATTGTTTTGTATAAAGTCAATATTTTCAAACTTGTTTTGTTTTAAGTAGTCACGCATTTTTGTAAGTGTATTCCACCAATAGTCGTGGTTTCCTTTTAGTAATAGCTTTTTTCCTGGTAAGTTATTTAAGTATTGGAAGTCTTTGAATGTATCTTCTAGTTTCATTGCCCATGAAAAATCACCTGGTAATATTACCAAGTCTTTTTCATTTACTTTATTTCTCCAATTGTTTTCTATTTTCTTTTCGTGGTCTTCCCAGTTTTCTCCAAAAACATTCATTGGCTTATTTGTTTCAAATGATAAATGTAAGTCTGCTATTACAAATATTGACATTATTATTCTCCTAATTTTAAGTTTGGCACTGCGTTTAGGTTTAATTCTGATTTATTGCCTTGTATGTAATTATAATATCCTGCAGCTGCTATCATTGCAGCATTATCTGTACATAGTATTAGTTCTGGATAATATATTTGCAAATTTTCTTTGTTTGCTAAATCGTCTAATCTACCTCTTATATATGAATTTGCTGAAACGCCTCCTGCTAAAGCTATTTTTCTCGTTCCTGTTTCATTTATTGCTTTTTTTATGTTGTTTTCTAACATGTCTGTAGCTGCTTTTTCAAAACTTTTGCATAAATCAGCTTTATTTAAGTCTGGAGTCTTGTGATTTAAGTTTATTACTGCTGTTTTTATTCCACTAAATGAAAAGTCCATATTTTCCATATGTGTTAATGGCAAATTTATTATGGCTTTTCCTTCTTTTGCAAGTTTGTCTACTTTTGGTCCTCCTGGATATCCAAGTCCTACTACTCTTGCAACTTTGTCAAATGCTTCTCCTATTGCATCATCTCTAGTTTTACCTAGTATTTCAAATTTGGTATAGTCTTCTACTTTTACTAGGTGAGTATGTCCTCCTGATACTATCAAACATAAAAATGGTGGTTTTAAATTTTTGTGTGTTATGTAGTTTGCTGCAATGTGTCCTTCTATATGATTTACTCCTAGTAATGGCTTGTTTGTTGCAAAGCTTAGTCCTTTTGCATATGATACACCTACTAAAAGTGCTCCAACTAACCCTGGTCCATAGGTCGTTGCTATTACGTCTATATCTTCTAGTTTCATATTTGCTTCTTTCAATGCTTGTTTTGTTACTTGATTTATTACTTCTGTATGGCATCTTGAGGCTATTTCTGGTACTACTCCTCCATAGTTTTCATGTATTTTTATTTGTGAATTTATTACGTTTGAAAGGACTTCCCTTCCATTTTTTACTATAGCTACTGATGTTTCATCACAGCTTGATTCTATTCCTAGTACATAAATATCTCTCATTTTATTTCTCCATTAAATTTTACATAAATATTGAAAATATACTACTTACAACAAATTCTATTCCTGTCATAATTACTTCTATTATTGGTGCTGTAATGTATCCTAAAATGTTTGTTACAAATAATATTAAAAATACTATTTGTATTATATTCATATTGTCATCTATCCACCTTTGTGCTTTATATGGTAGCAATCTTAAAAATATTTTTGAACCGTCTAATGGTGGTATTGGTATTAGGTTAAATACTCCTAATCCAACATTTACTACTATCGCATAATATAGCATTGTTATAATTACATTCATTACATTTATTCCTGATAATGATTTTAATATTCCTGTTCCTGGAATGAATATTATTATCAAATAAAATATTATCATTAGTATGAATGCTAGTATAAAGTTCATTAGTGGTCCTGCTAATGATACTATTGTTTCTCCTTTTTCTCTTGAAACTTTTGAGAAATTGTTTGGATTTATTTGTACTGGTCTCCCCCATCCAATATGTGCAAATATTAGTAAGAATATTCCTACTGGGTCAATATGTTTCATTGGGTCTAATGTAAGTCTTCCTTGGTTTCTTGGAGTTGGATCTCCTAATCTATCTGCTGCAAATGCGTGTGCAAATTCGTGGAAAGACATTGCTAGTATTACTCCTGGTAAAGTTAATAATGTTGCTACTATATTGAATGTTCCCATATTTACTAACGTTAAGGCTATTAATACTCCTATTATTATATATAAAGTTTTTCTATCAATTCCATACATATCTTTTGTCCTTTCTATAGACATTTTTCGTCTAATTTTGTTTAGTATAATGTTTGTATATTATATCATACTATAAAAATTTATCAATTATTTTCCATGTTTTTTGCATACTAAATTTATCTATATTTCTACATTTTTCGCTTTAAATGGTAGCAGAGCGGACGAAAAATCGCCCGCTCTGCATTTGGTACTATGGTTTTTTGCTAGTTTTAGTGGTGCTTGTATCCCCGCCGGTTCGTGGCTGCACGCTTTGCAGCTTTCCGACTCCTCTTGGCTTTCCGCCGCTTTTCATTCTCTTCCTTGTTGGGCTTGTATGCATATACCGCTTCGACTTTGTTGGGGCGCTCCTTGATAACAAGGTTATCCCACTTATCTTTGCGATCAGCATACTGGTAAATTGCGTACATCGTACTGCGGTTAAGCCTGCCGATTTTCTCGATGTCAGTTTCTTCAACCACCCGTCTCTCGAACGTATCCAAGCTTTCGTAGCTCCCATGCTGGAGCAGCAGCGCCTGGATATTCGTAAACTGGTTGATGAACCCAATCATCTGGTCTGCCGTAGCATGAGAAGACTTCTCTCTGGTGGACTTGAGGATTGCCCGTTTCTTGAACTTCTGGGAGCCATAAGTGACTTCTTCTTTGTGCTTTGCGTCAAGCAACGCTCTTGCAACAGTTCCCTCGGCAGCATAAGATACCAAATGAATCATCGCGTTAGGGCGCTCGAGGTATACAGGAACATACGTCCTTGCCGGTCCCTGAGACAGCATCCCAGAAGTTGTGAGGATGATTTTGGGTCTGGGATCACTCAGTACAGAGTCTCGCATTTCAGGAGTTACATAGATTACTCCCTCAGGCAAGAAATCCGCTTTTTTCGGGTTATACCACGAAAGAATCTTTTGATATTTCGCAGTAGTCTTGATGCCAAGCGGTCCATCTACATAGATGTTGTACCACTTCGGCAATACCCCTGCCTCTTGCATGAGTTTCAAGAGATACAGCATCTCCTGTTCCCTGCCCTGTGCAAGGACTCCAATCAGGATGTCCATTTTCTTTGCCACAGCATTGGTAATGTTCTGCCAGAGGCAATGCTTGACATCCTTGGAGTCAACTTCGCCATTGGTGGCTTCGTGTACCATGATCAGTGGCATTTCCCTCACCTTTTTCGGAATCGGCGGCATCTCAAAGAAACAGTTTTCCAGCCGATAGTCACCAGTGAAGAAAAAGTTGATTGGTTGGAATTCGCCGTACTTGCACTGAACAAGAATCATTGCTGCGCCGAGGATATGGGCGTTCACAAAGAACGTTACTTCAATCCCAGGCAGGATCTCGATTGTTTTGCCATAAGAGACGCCGATTATCTTCTTGATGGTGTTTTCGACGTCCGACTTGCGGTACAGAGGTCTGAAGATTTTCTCCTCAGCAGGGTATTCTTTCTTCATTTCCTCAACGTTCTCCTGCTGGTGCTGGCAAGAATTGTACAGGTACAAAGGGCACAATTCTGCGGTGATTTCTGTCATATAGATGTGTCCGTTGAAACCATCTCTGACAGACTTGGGCAAAAGGCCGGTGTGATCAATGTGGTTGTGCGTGATGAGAATTGCATCGATTTTGCTGGGGTCGTGGTCATTGACATAATTCAGGCGCTTATAAGCCAGCTCTTGGAAATAGCCGTCCTCAATCTGAATCATGTTGTGCCTTCCATCAGGGAATTCAACATGAAGGATGAGCTTAGATCCAGTCACTTCATTGTGATATGCGCTCAAATATGCCCGAGGTCCTGATTTGCCGTTCATAACAAACCTCCAATCTTATTGTATGCATGCAAATACAGTTTCGGTTTACTTACCACTATGTCTAACAAATAAGCATAATACTTCTCTTTGATAAAAAGCGAAAAAGTTTTTTGCTCTTATCTGTTATCCATTGTGTAGTGACATTATATCATGGTTATATATGTATTTCAAATAAAAAGTTTAAAAAATGCAAAAAAATGTCGAATTATACTTTATTTTCCATATAATTCGACATTACTCTAATTCTACTGATATTATTTTTTAAAATTTCTTATACAAATAATAATGTATTGTGCCTGGCGGGCATAAAATCTCCATTAATTTCATCATTATGTGCATATGAGGAATTTTTACTTATGAATTCACAATATTTTTGATTATCATTATTTAACGATTTAATAACTTGTTATAAACACTCTTCAATATTTCGTATCTATAATAAATTATTTTTTTATAAAATTCTTTTCTAACAATTGTCATACTAGGTATCTTATCTATAAAATTATTAATTTCATCTATGTTTATTTTTTTTATTATATTTCTAATTGCATTATTACATTCTTCATTTTTAGTACTTTTAATATATGTCATATAATTTATCTTTTTACCATTTTCTTTAATACAAGAGTAACAATTTATTGCTAAATTTTTTAACTCAACTTCATTTATTCTCTCAATTTGATTATCTTCTAACATTGGATTTAAGCAAGAACCACAGTCATAAATTGGAGAAAATCCAGCTTTACTACTTCTTGCATTTACTAAAAGTCCCCAGTTTCCGTTATGTCTGTCAGTATTTCCTATTAAACTATCAACGATAAACATATCCCAAAACTTTTCTTTTATATTATCGGCAATTATAATTTGAGTCAAATTTTTTATTTCTTCTATTACTTCCATAATATCGGATAATTCTGTATCAATTTTTTTATCTGGATTTGCGCTTAATGCCAAGTTTTCAAATTCATACAATACATGATTTCCGTCGGTAAAGTCTTCACAAGCACACACTATTTTTTCTCTTCCATTATATGTATATGTACCTAATAATGTATTTTGAGTTTCAAACCCAATAATCTTAAATATATTACTCCCTACATATTCTGAGAATGCATTATTTACATATGATATATTTTTATTTTTTTCTCTTATTGGGTCTGGAAATTTGACCAAATATCTTATATTATTATAAATTAGTGTTTTCTTTTTTTCAGAACCCTTATAACTATTCAATTCTTCTGTTGCTTTTGAAAAATCTATCATATTGCGCCTCCTCGTAAACATTTCTTATTATTTTATGTACTTATATTAATGGTCTCATTGTTGGGAATAATATTACATCTCTTATTGATGCAGAATCTGTTAGTAACATTACTAATCTGTCTATTCCAATTCCCATTCCACCTGTTGGAGGCATACCATATTCAATAGCCATACAGAAGTCTTCGTCCATCATGTTTGCTTCATCGTCTCCTGCATCTCTTTGTTTTAATTGTTCTACAAATCTTCCTCTTTGGTCAATTGGGTCATTTAATTCAGAGTATGCATTTCCATATTCACGTCCATCTATAAATAATTCAAATCTTTCAACTAGTCTCTTGTCTGATGGTTTTCTCTTTGTAAGTGGTGATATTTCAACTGGATAATCACAAATGAATGTTGGTTGTATTAGAGTTTCTTCAACAAATTCTTCAAAGAATGCATTTATAATATATCCTCTTGTTTTCTTTGATTCTTCCATTTCAATACCCTTTTCTTTTGCTATTGCAATAGCGTCTTCATCAGTATTGATTGTGTTAAAATCTACTCCTGTTGCTTCTTTTATAGCGTCTATCATTGTAACTCTTCTCCAAGGTGATTCTAGGTCTATATCTGTTCCTTGATAATTGATTTTCGCTGTTCCTAAAACTTTTTGAGCTACTGTTTTTATAAGATTTTCTGAGAAGTCCATCATGTCGTTGTAATCTTGATATGCTGCGTAAAATTCAACGTTTGTAAATTCTGGGTTGTGTTTTATGTCCATTCCTTCGTTTCTGAACATTCTTCCCATTTCATATACTCTATCAAATCCGCCAACTATTAATCTTTTTAAGTATAGTTCGTTTGCGATTCTTAAGTACATGTCCATATCTAATGTGTTGTGGTGTGTTATAAATGGTCTTGCAGCTGCTCCACCTGCTATTGTGTTTAATATTGGTGTATCAACTTCTAAATATCCATTTTCATCGAAGAAGTTCTTTATTTCTTTTAATATTCTACTTCTTAAAAGGAATGTTTCTTTAACTTCTGGATTTACTATTAAATCAACATATCTTTGTCTATAACGTAAGTCTATGTCTTTTAATCCATGGAATTTTTCTGGTAAATCTCTTAATGATTTTGTTAGAAGAACAACTTCTTTTGCATGTATAGAAATTTCTTCTGTTCTTGTTTTAAATACAAAGCCTTTTAGTCCAATAATATCTCCTATATCAAATGTTTTGAATGCTTTGTAGCTTTCTTCTCCTAAATCATTTATGCTAACATAACTTTGAATTCTTCCTTTTGCGTCTTGTATTGTGCAGAATGACGCTTTTCCCATTATTCTTTTTGCCATTATTCTTCCTGCTACTGAAACATCTTTTCCTTCATATTGTTCGTAATTGTCTTTTATATCTTGTGAAAATTCTGTTCTATCATATTTGGTAATTTCAAATGGGTCTTTTCCTGCATCTTGTAATTCCTTTAATTTATCTCTTCTTATTTGCATTAGATGGTTTAAATCTAATTCTTCATTTTGTTCTATGTTCTCGTTTTCGTTCATAAAATCATGTCCTTTCTCTTTAAAAATCGGTATTATTATATAGTATTTACAGATTATTGTAAACCTTTTATTTTTTTCTTCTTAGTATCCAGTTTTGTTCTACTTTTATTGGTAGTATCATTTTTACTTTTTGTTCTGCTCTTCCTGGGTTTACTGTTTCTATTGGTTCGTCTGTATCAATATCCCATAACCTATCTATCTTAAATTTTTCTGTTTCTAATTTCCCTGGAATTATTATTTCCATTTCATCTCCAACAGTTAATTTATTTTTTATTTCTATTATTGTTTTTTCGTTTTCCTCAGCTACTACTTTTCCGCCAAATTCATAGTGCGAATTGTATTGTTTTCCTTCATATTCTTGGAAATCTTTGTTGTTTCTATCGTTGAAGTAGAATGTTGTTAGTCCTCTTGTTTTTGTTTTTTCTAATTCTTTTAGATATTTTGTATAATCGTAATTTTCTGGGTCTTTTATATAATCATCAATTGCATTTCTATATGTATTTATTACTGATGCTAAATAGTATTCTGTTTTTAGTCTTCCTTCTATTTTTAAACTGTCTACTCCCATTTCTATTATTTCTGGAATTTCTTTTATTAAGCATAAATCTTTTGATGAAAGGATATATGTGCCATTTTCGTCATCTTCAATTGGCATTAAGTTTCCTGGGTTATTTTTTTCTTCAAGATATACATTATATGCCCATCTGCAACTTTGTACGCAATCTCCTAAATTTGCACTTCTGCCATTTAGGAAATCACTTAAGAAACATCTTCCTGAATATCCCCAACATAATGCTCCATGTCCAAACATTTCTATTTCTAGGTCTTCTGGTTTGTTTTTTATTATTTCTTTTATTTGCTCTTTATTTAATTCTCTTCCTAGTATTACTCTTTTTGCTCCATTGTGATACCAGAAGTTTGCATTATGATAGCTTATTACGTTTGCTTGTGTACTTATGTGAATATCAACACTTGGTGCATACTGTTTTAGTATTTCTATTACTCCACCATCTGATGCTATTATTCCGTCTGGTTTGAGTTTTTCTAGTTCTTTGGCTGCTTTTATTACTTCGTCATATTTCTCATCCCATGCAAATATGTTTAATGCAACATGTACTCTTTTTCCAATTTTATGTGCATATTCTATTGTTTTTGCTAAATCGTCATCATCTACATTTACCCTTGTTCTTAATGATAAACTTTTTGTTCCCATGTATACTGCATCTGCTCCATATAAAAAAGCGATTTTAGCTTTTTCGAATGACCCTGCTGGTGCTAATAGTTCAATTTTTTTCATAAATACTATTCCTTTCTTTTTTCTGCGTCTATTACTATATCATGAATTGCCTTTTTTTACAATGAATATAAAAAAATATTTGTAATATTTATGTTTTTGACACATATATTTTAAATAGCGGCTATTATGTTTGTCTCTTATACTAGATTTCTCTTGTTACCCTAATTTATATGGTGAGATTGCTTCTGGAAAATAGTATTGATTTAATTGTGAAAATATTATATGATAGTTATAATTTTAAATTGGAAAGGATTATTAGATATGGAAAAAATATTAGTTTTTGGGCATAAAAGCCCTGATACAGATTCTATAGCTTCTAGTGTTGCTATGGCTTATTTACAATCAAAATTAGGAAAAGCTATTGAACCTCGTAGACTTGGAAATATTAACAAAGAAACAGAATATGCTTTAAATCATTTTAAAATTGGAGCACCTGAATTGCTTTCTTCTGTTGATGAAAATAATACTGTTATTTTAGTTGATCATAATGAGGCTGTTCAGTCTGTGGAAGGTATTGAAAAAGCTCATATTCATATGGTTGTAGATCATCATACAATTGATTTTAAAGTTTCAGAACCTTTATATTACTATGCTGAACCAGTTGGTTGTACTTGTACAATTATTAATAAATTGTTTGAACAAAATAATGTTGTTATTCCTGCTGACGTTGCTGGTATAATGCTTAGTGCTATTATCTCTGATACATTACTTTTTAAATCACCAACATGTACTGAGTTTGATAGAATTGCTGCTGAAAAGTTGGCTAAAATTTCAAACACTGATATAAATACTTACGGTTTGGCTATGCTTAAAGCTGGTACTGATTTATCTTCTTTCTCTGAAAAAGAATTAGTAAATTTGGATGCTAAAATGACTACTTTAGGTGATTCTGTAAAAGCAAAAATCGCCCAAGTTAATACAGCTGATATAGAAGATGTTATGACAAGAAAAGATAAAATTGAGGCTGAAATGTCTAAGGATGTTAATGAACTTTCTTTAGATTTAAATATATTATTGATTACTGATATTATTAATAGCAATTCTCAAGTTATTACTTTAGGTTCTAGAACTGATTTAGTTGAAAAATCTTATTCTGTTAAATTAGAAAATAATACAGCATTTTTACCTGGTATTGTTTCTAGGAAGAAGCAGGTTATTCCAGTTTTAACAGCTAATGTTTAATTTATAAAAAAATAATCGTCATATTTAATGACGATTATTTTTTTACTCTTGTTATGGCTAATCCATCTCCTATTTCTAGTATTTCTGATTCGCATTTATCGTTTTCCATTATTTCTTTTATGTATTCACGTAGGTGTCTTACTGCTGTACGTTGTTTGTGTGCATTGTAATCACTCATTACATATCCCTTATACAAGATATTGTCAGCTAAAATTAGCCCTTCATTTTTTACCATTCGTAATCCTTCTTGTAAGAAGATTGGATATTTTCCTTTAGCAGCATCTATAAATACAATATCGTATGTTTCATTTAATGTTGGTAATATATCTACTGCATTTCCAACCATTATATTTATTCTTTCTGCAACTCCTATTTTCTGTACGTTTTGTTTTGCTTCTTCTGCTCTTTCTTCACTAATTTCAATTGTATCTATAATACAGTCATTGTCAGTAAATTTCGCAAACATGCTTGCTGAATATCCTACTGCTGTTCCTATTTCTAATATTCTTTTTGGTTTTTCTTGTTTTAATATTTCTTCTATTTTTTCTAGCGTATCATCCATTAGTATTGGTATGTGTTCTTCTAATGCTTTTTGTTTTATTTTTTCTAGTTCATCTTGATTAAACATTTTATCACCTCTTATGCTTTTTCGTTTTCTTGTTCTTTTACTTTAAGCTCTGTTCCTATAAATTGAATTTGATTTCCATCTCCTCCAATTGCAATATATTCTTTTATTAATATATTTTTCATTGCTTATCTCTTATATAATTCAAACGACTTAGATTTCTCTAAGTCGCTGCCTTTGTTTATTTATTTGCGTTTCTAGCTGCTCTTTCTCTTTCTTTTGAGTCTAATATTTTCTTTCTTAATCTAATATTTTTTGGTGTTACTTCAACTAGTTCATCATCTTGAATGAATTCAATAGCTTTCTCTAAGCTCATTGTAATTGGTGGAACAAGTCTTAATGCGTCATCTGAACCTGAAGCTCTAGTGTTTGTTAAGTGTTTTTCTTTACATACATTTATCGCTAAATCTTCTGGTCTTGAGTTTATACCAACTATCATTCCTTCATATACTTCAACACCTGGTCCTATAAATAGGTCACCTTTGTCTTGTGCATTGTATAATCCATAAGTAATTGATTTTCCTGCTTCAAATGCTACTATTGTTCCTCTAACTCTTGATATTACTTCACCTTTGAATGGTTCGTAAGAATCAAATATAGAGTTCATTGTTCCGTTTCCTTTTGTATCTGTTAAGAATTCTGTTCTATATCCAATAATTCCTCTTGCAGGGATTTTAAATTCTACTTTTGTATGTCCTGCTTCTGCTGGTTCCATGTTTACCATTTCACCTTTTCTTTTCCCTAGTTTTTCTATAACGTTTCCTATGCAATCGTCTGGAACATTAACAACAAGTCTTTCAATTGGTTCACATTTTACGCCATCAATTTCTTTTATAATAACTTTTGGTCTTGAAACTAATAATTCAAATCCTTCTCTTCTCATTGTTTCAATTAATACTGATAAGTGAAGTTCTCCTCTTCCTGATACTTCGAATGAATCAGGTGAATCAGTTTCTTTTACTCTTAATGATACATTTCTATCTAATTCTTTGAATAATCTGTCTCTAATATGTCTTGAAGTAATAAATTCTCCTTCACGTCCTGCTAGAGGTCCATTGTTTACGCTAAATGTCATAGATACTGTAGGTTCATCTATATCTACAAATGGTATTTTTTCTGGATGTTCGTAATCACAGATTGTTTCTCCTATATTTATATCAGCTATTCCTGATAGGCAGATAATATCTCCTGCTTTTGCTTCTTCAACTTCAACTCTTTTTAATCCTTCATAAGTATATAGTTTTGTTACTCTTGCAGTTTCTGTTTTGTCTTCTTTTTTACAAATTGTAACTGGCATTCCAAGTTTTACAACACCTCTTTCAACTCTACCAATTGCGATTCTTCCTATATAATCATCATAGTCTATATTTGAAACTAGCATTTGCATTGGTCCATCTTGGTCACAAGCTGGTGCAGTTATTGTGTTTACTATTGTTTCAAATAAGCATTCTAAGTTTTCTCCTGGTTTGCTTAAGTCCATTGTTGCTGTTCCTTGTTTTCCTGATGCATATACAACTGGAAATTCTAATTGGTCATCATTTGCGTCTAGTTCTATGAATAAGTCTAATACTTCGTCAACAACTTTTTCTGGTCTTGCTCCAGGTCTATCTATTTTGTTTATAACAACTATTGGTTTTAGGTTCAATGCTAATGATTTCTTTAAAACTTCTCTTGTTTGTGGCATTGCGCCTTCAAATGAATCTACTAATAGTACAACTCCATCAACCATTTTTAATACACGCTCAACTTCTCCTCCAAAGTCAGCATGTCCAGGTGTGTCAACTATGTTAATTTTGATGTCTTTGTATTGAACTGCTGTGTTCTTAGAAAGAATTGTTATTCCTCTTTCTTTTTCCAAATCGTTTGAGTCCATTACTCTTTCTGCTACTTGTTCGTTTTCTCTGAATATTCCGCTTTGTCTAAGCATTGCATCTACTAGTGTTGTTTTACCGTGATCAACGTGTGCAATTATCGCTACATTTCTAATTTTTTCGTTATTCATTGTTTTAAATCCCCTATCTTTATAACACGTTATTAGGGCGTAGTTTCTACGCCCCCTCTTAAAATTCTTAAATATTATATTACTTTTAGATTGGTTTGTCAATTGTGTTTTGTTCGTAAAATAACTCTTACCAATGTTCGTGCCATCGACTGTGCAAATTTCATATGCTCAGCCGACCTTCAACGCTTTTCGTCAAAATGGAATTTTGACATGAAAAGCTTTATAAAATAGGATTTTGCCTTAGCAAAATCTCTATTTTATGTAAAAGTACGCACGCACACCGCATGTAGCTGCCGTAATAGGTCGGACTGCTGCTGACACGGTAGCCTACTGAATAATAGCTCGCATTGTAGTCGTAGCTGCCGCCGCGGCTTCTACGAATGACGGTACTGTCGCTCTCCATGGTCCATTCCCATACATTACCTGCCATGTCATAGATGTTGTTCGCTTTATTACGTTCTGTTGCTCCTGTTGGTGTCATTTTACTGCTGTTTTGTGTTTTACTTCCTGTACTTCCAGCTACATTTGTATAATATGTAAATCCTTCACTATCTTTGTGATTACCCCATGTAGCTGAGTTATATATCTCTTCATCAGTTTTAGCTCCACTCTCTCTAAACCACTGTAACGTTTCATCCCATAAACATCCATATATCATATTTGCCTTTATATTTTCATTTGATGTTAATGTTCTTAAACTTACATACGAATCGTACCATGTTACATTATTTATATTGCTATTCATTCTCTTTACTACTGGTCTTGCAAAATATGTTGATCCACTTCTTTGTGTTACATCTCCTGCTTCATATCTACCAATGTAGAAACCACCATACTTCTCTATTGATTTTATTGTCTCAGCTAGTTCTGTCTCTATTTCATATAGTAACTTCTTCCTTGTCATTTCAGGTAAATTGTATTTTGAAAAATACTGTTCATTATCATAATTTGTTACTATTCCTGGCTCATAATTACTATTGTTATAATTACTTCTTCCAGTTTGTGTTATAGAATACAATTTAGACTTTCTTGTATTTGTATCATATATTCTACTTACATCTGGTACTGGTACCCATACCCACTGATTTCTCTCGCATGATGCAGTCCATGCTTCTGTTCCAGGTACTCCAACCTGCGTTCCAGTCACAGGTACAGTCCCTTCATATATTACTAATCCAGTATCTATTCCTGTTTCTCCTGTTACCTGAGATACAACATATCCATTTGGAATAGGCGCCTTCTTACCACTTACCGGGTCAGTATACACAGACACCTTACTTAAATCCCATGTACTCGTATCTACTATAGCCTTCGGTTTTGTCTCTACCAAACCACTACTCTCAACATCTAATACACTTGTATCCTTGATTATCCCCTTTTTTGTACACAACTGTATAACTACTATCGCCATCATTATTAATAATATAATAGCTACACTTACTCCTATAGTTATTCTCTTATCTCTAAACTTACTTGTGTGTGTGTGTGTGTGTGTGTGTGTGTGTACAGCCTCAACGCTTTGCTGTCTCTCATTCTTCTTTCGCATTTTTCATCTCTCCTTACTCCAAATATTTATACAATTTCCCCAACGCAGATTACACAAAAATATTCTCTTTTATATACACACTAATTCTACCCAACACGCAAAATGCCGTCAATCCCACTAAAACTTAGACATCTGGCGTGTGAAACGCCAGATGTCTAAGCTCTCCTTACTTTTTGGAAAATTTTAAAATTTTCAATTTACTATACCCGTCAAGTCACTTTCTGGATATAAAAACCCATTGGCAAAAGATTGCTTTTGCTAATGGGTTTTTATGAATATTTTCTTATTTTTCGAATATCTTTACTTAGAAGGGAGGTTTTTATGTGCGGCTTTTGTGGAATTGTTAATTATAATAAAGATATTTCCAATAATAGAAAAATAATCGGAAATATGGCCGAAACGCTGTCTTCACGTGGACCTGATGAAGATGGTTTATTTTTAGATACCAATGTTAATTTAGGACATAAACGACTTATAGTTATTGACCCTGAGAAAGGTAAGCAACCAATGAGTTTTACTTTTCAAGGAAATACTTATACTATTGTATATAATGGTCAAATCTATAATACAAAAGAATTGAGAGATATTCTTACTGAAAATGATTTTTCTTTTGATGGTCATTGTGATACTGAGGTACTTCTTAAAGCATATATTCATTTTGGGTATGATTTACCTAAGCATTTAAATGGTATTTTCTCTTTTGCTATTTGGGATTCAAAGAAAAAAGAGCTATATATGGCTCGTGATCATTTTGGTATAAAACCATTTTTCTATACGTTTAAAAATAGTAATTTTATTTTTGCTTCTGAGATTAAAGCAGTTTTAAATCATCCAGATATTGAGCCTGTTGTTGATGATATTGGTTTATATGAATTATTGGGCGTTGGTCCAGCTCATACTCCTGGTTTTACACCTTTTAAAAATATATGTGAGTTGAAACCTGGATATTTTGCTGTTTTTGATATAAATGGTTTTAAAATGGAACGTTACTTTAAGCTTGAAACTAGACCACATTTGGATAATTTTGAGCAGACATGCAAAAAAATTAAATATTACCTTGATGATTCTATCTCTAGGCAACTTGTTTCAGATGTTCCTTTAGGAATGATGCTTTCTGGTGGACTTGATTCAAGTATTATTACTGCGTATGCTAGTAAATATTTTAAGGATTGTCCTGAGAGATTTCAAACTTTTTCAGTTGACTATGTTGATAATGATATCAATTTTAAGAAATCAGATTTTCAACCAAATTCTGATAGTGAATTTATTAAACTAATGGTAGATAAGTATGGTTGCAGGCATACTAAAATTGTTTTAGATACTCCTGAACTTGCAACTTCTTTGGAAAATGCTATGATTGCTAGAGATATGCCTGGTATGGCTGATGTTGATTCTTCTTTGTATCTATTTTGTAGAGAAATTAAAAATCATGTTAGTGTTGCTTTATCTGGTGAATGTTCAGATGAAATTTTTGCGGGCTATCCATGGTTTTTCCGTGATGATGCTCTTCATAGTAATACTTTCCCTTGGTCTATTGCTATTACTGAAAGACAAAAGTTATTGAACCCTAGAGTTGCTGAAAAATTAGATTTGAAAGATTATATTGATTGCAGGTATGAGCAAGCTTTAAATCAAATTGAATATATGGATTCAGATTCTAAAGAAACTATTGAAAAAAGAAAAATTTCTTATTTGACTTTGAATTGGTGGATGCAAACTTTACTTGATAGATGTGATAGGATGGCAATGGCTTCTGGTTTGGAAGTTAGAGTTCCTTTCTGTGACCATAGATTGGTTCAATATATGTGGAATGTTCCTTGGGAAATGAAGGCTTTGAATGGTAGAGAAAAAGGACTTCTTAGATATGTCGTTAAGGATGATTTACCTAAAGAAATTGTTGATAGGAAAAAGAGTCCTTATCCTAAAACTCATAATCCAACTTATTTGCGTGCTGTCAAGAAACAATTGATTACGATTATGGATAATCCAAATGCTCCAATTAAAAATGTTTTGAATGAAACTTATATTAGGGAGATTTTGGATACTGATGGTAGCGCTTTTACTAGACCTTGGTTTGGTCAACTTATGACTGGTCCTCAGCTTATGGCATATCTTTGTCAGGTTAATATGTGGCTTGAGAAGTATCAACCTAAAATTGAATTGTAATATAACGTAGAGGTTCATTTTGAACCTCTTTCATAATTACATTTGCAAATATACCAAATTTTAATGTTCTCTTTTTCTTCTGCGTTAATAATGGAATCAAGTTTATTTTAAAATATCAATGCTTTTTCAACTGTTACTTACTCATTTTTGATACCTAAAATATCTAATCCCTTTTGTACATATTCATTTTTCATGAAGTACTTCCAAATTAATTCTGATAAATAATTTTCTATCATTATCATCGATATTCCTTTGTCTATGCCAATATATTCTTCTGAGTACCATTCTTCATCTTCGAGATTATATGCATCTTTGAAGCCATATTTACCCCATAATTTTGGAAAATTGTTATAGTAATTTTCTAGTGCTCTTATGCTGTATTCAGGGGTAAATACTATTGATCCTGCAGCTCCACATGGAGTAATGGTTCCATCATTTTCTTTATTTAAATTAGCAAGTGCTGGCATTGCACCATATCCACCAGAATATCCTTGTGGACCTATACAGGCAGTAGTTCCCCACGAATTTTCTCCAAAAGTTTTAAAATGTTCTTCGTTATTTATACAATAACGTATATTAGCCAATGTTGCTTTTTTGGAATTTTCAAACCAATCTATTCCTCTACTATCTTTTTTATTTCTAAAATCTATCCATGCATGTGAAAATTGGTATGTAAATAGGGTTCCGCAATATGTATAAATTATATCTTTTATTTCTTCATAATCAGTTTTTGGCTTTTTCATTACATCATACATTTCTTTATTTATAGAATATGTTGGTGATGCAACTCCTAAAACATAGGTCATTAGCTGTTCTGCATACATATCCCATTGTCCCCAAAATCCTGTTTCTGGTTTGTATCCCATATAAAAATAATTTGTTTCAGGATTTCTATACCACTCCCAATTAATTATTTTGTATAATTGTTCTGCTTTTTGTTTTATCTCTCCTTCAAAGTATTCTCCTGCAGTTAATGCACCGCATATAAATATCGCAGTATCGATTATTGATATTTCACAATTCCATTCTCTTTTACCTGTTTCAATATTTATAAAATGATAGTAAAATCCGTTCTCGCCTTCAACATTGTTTATAAATGTATCTAAGGTTTTATTTATTCTGTTATATGCTTTTTTTCTATTAATCCACTTTCGCTCTGTTCCTATGATTAACGCCGCCATTCCATATCCAACAGAAGCGATGCTGGCAATATTATTTGCATATAAATTTTTATCTCTTACTAAACCATACCCCCTACTTTTTTCATTTAAATTTGCTTCTTTTAAGAAGAAGTTATAACTCTTTTTTAGTTCTTTTAATAATAATTCATTTCCATATTTCTTTAATATTCTCATAAATGGTGCACTCCTTTAATTAATCTTACCATTTTAAAATATTTTTTCTATGGAAATATTTTACATAGAAAATAGGCTTTTAGATATATTTTTTGTAACCTATTAAATTTCTTTTGTGCCAAAAAAATCCTCTAGTAAATCTAGAGGATAATTTTATCTATATAATTTTTGAAAACAATTCTATTATCAAATCCTTTGGAAAAAATATTATTGCTAGTGCTAATATTTCTAGTATTCCAGCAATTACAACTGACCATATATCAATATCGTCTTTCCTTGCAATTACTATTGTACATGCAATTATTGTTGCACATAAAATTCCTACAATTCTAAGTATAAACTCTTCCATATACATCCTCCATTTTTCCATTGTCATTTCTTAACACAATTCTGACTTTATATTAGCACTAATCATTTTTCTTTTCAATATGATTTTTTTCCAATTTATAATAAAAAGGAAGAAAAATTCTAAAAATATATTTTCTTCCTTTTTTATTTTTATTTAACTTTCAAAATTCCCCATTTTCCGTCTTTTTTCGCAAATGCAAAACCATTGTGAACACTTCTTGTTTCATCATATTTAAAATCAACTACTGTTTTTCCTTCTTCATCAATAATTCCAGCTTTTTTCTCTTCTTTAACTGCTGCATATCCTTCAGAAAATTCTAATACTTCATCATAATTGCAGTCAATAACTAATTCTCCAGTTTTAGTATCAAAATATCCTTTTGTTGTTACTTTTGATTTTTCATAATCTATAATAAAGCTTTCTGGCAAAATGTCTTTTGCAGAAGATAACCCTTCTTGTGTAACTATGTCAATATCTGAACATATTTTTAAATTACTTGTTCTTGTTGGTTTAACTTTTGATACCTCTCCAGTTGGTAAACTTTCATATATTATTGAATCATGATGATTATAGAAATAAGCTGTCTCAAATGCAGTGCTTTGTACTACGGTTTTAACTTCTCCTGCAATTTTATATTCACTATCAACTTCATATTCTTTCTCAATATCTTTTACAACAATTCCTTTTGTTACTTTTGCAAATTCTCCTTCTGCTATTCTAGTATAATCTGCTATATACACTTTTGTATATTTAGGTTCTAACACAATTTTTCCTGTCTTATTATCTATAAGACCTTGTTTCTCACCTTTAATTATTACTGATACCTCTTTATTTAAGTCTTTTATGTCGCTTGCTTCAATGTCTAGTTTAACTTCCCATTCGTTGTTTGTAGCTTCTTTTTCTTCTTGCTTGTTTTCTTTTACTTCTTTTTTCATTTCTATTACATTTTGTAGTTTTGATTCAAAGTCTTTAATTTCCTTTTGGGCAAATTCTGGTAATAGTTCTTGTCTATAGCAATAATATACTCCTCCAATTATTAGTGCCGCAACTATTATTATAAATAGTAATTTCCCAAATATAACTTGAAATATATTCTTTTTAAGCTTTACTTTCTTTTTCTTTTCTTTTTTCTCTTTTGGCTCTACAACTTTTTTTACTTTGAATTCTTTTTCTTCTTTTTTTACCTCTGGCTCTGGTTGTTTATCAATTATTTCAAGCTCAATTCCTTCTTCTTTAGCTTTTTTTATTGCTTCTGCTTTTTCCGCTTCTTTTAATTCTTCTTCTCTTTTTTGTTCTTCTTGTTTTCTTATTTCTTCTAGTCTTTTCTTTTCTTCTGCTTCTTTTTGTTTTCTCTCAATTTCTTCTTGTTTTTTTCTTTCTTCTGTCGCTTGTCTTTCTTTTTCTTCTTGAATGTTCACACCACATTTAGTACAAAATTTTATTCCGTCTATAATTTCTTGTTTACATCTTGGGCATATCATGGGTAATCCCTCCTATTTTAATTTTTCTTTTATCTTCAAAAGTGTATTTAAGGCATCAATTGGAGTAAGTGCATTTATATCTATTTTGTCTATTTCTGTTGCAACATCTGCCAATTTATAATTGTACATATCTAGTTGTCCATCTACTTGCTTTTTCTCTTGCTTCTCTTTTATTTTAACCTTCCTTTCTAAAGTTTTCAATATCTCATTTGCTCTTGTTATCATTTTATTTGGTGCTCCAGCAAGCTTAGCTACATGAATACCATAGCTTTCGTCAGTTCCGCCAAGAATAATTTTTCTTAAGAAAATTATTTCATCACCTTTTTCTTTTACTGCAATTTGATAATTTCTTACGCCATCTAACTTTTCTTCTAGTGAAGTCAATTCGTGGTAATGTGTTGCAAATAGAGTTTTACAACCGATTTCGTTTATATCTGCAATATATTCTGCAACAGCCCAAGCTATTGCCAATCCATCATATGTTGATGTTCCTCTACCAATTTCGTCTAGTATTACTAAACTATTTTTTGTAGCATTTTTTAATATGTTGGCAACTTCTGACATTTCTACCATGAATGTACTTTGTCCCATACTTAAGTCATCAGAAGCACCTACTCTTGTGAAAATCTTGTCTACTACACCTATTTTAGCATATGATGCAGGAACAAAACAACCAATTTGCGCCATTAATGTTATTATGGCTACTTGTCTCATATATGTTGATTTACCTGCCATATTAGGTCCTGTTATAATTGATAATCTATCTCCACGTCTATTTAAATATGTATCGTTTTCAACAAAGCTACCTCTATCTATCATTTTTTCTATAACAGGATGACGTCCATCTTTTATTATTATTTCGTCGTTATCATCAACTATTGGCATACAATATTCGTTATCTTCTGCAATATCTGCAAAAGTGTTTAACACGTCAATAATTGATATTATAGTAGAAGCTTTTTGTATCCTTTCTATTTGACTAGAAATTTGTGTTCTAATTTTTACGAATTCTTCATATTCTAAGTTTATAATTTTCTCTTCTGCACCTAAAACTTGGTCTTCTATTGATTTTAGTTCTTCTGTTATAAATCTTTCTGCACCTGTTAAAGTTTGCTTTCTTATAAATCTATCTGGCACTTGGCTTAGAAAGGATTTTGTTACTTCTATGTAATATCCAAATACTTTTGTATAACCAACTTTTAAATTTTTAATTCCCGTTGCTTCTCTTTCTTTTGCTTCAATATTTACAATCCAGTTTTTTCCTTCAATTGCTGCTGTTCTACATTTGTCAATTTCTTCATCATATCCACTTTTTATTATTCCTCCTTCTTTTACTGATATAGGAGGTTCGTCCATTATTGATTTTTCAATTAATTCTGCAATATCTGTTAGTTCATCTAATTCGTCATATAATCTTTTTAGCATTGGACTTTGGGCTTGTGTTAATTCTTTTTTTATTTCTGGCAGTCTACTTAATGAATTTTTTAGAGAAATCAGTTCTCTTGCATTTACATTTCCATAAGCAATTTTTCCAGCTAATCTTTCTATGTCATATACTTTATTAAGAGCTGATATCAAATCTCCTCTTAATATCATATTGTCTTTTAGTTCTTTGACTGAGTCTAGTCTTTCATTTATTTCTTTTACATCTACTAATGGATCATTTATCCATCTTCTAAGCATTCTTCCACCCATTGATGTTGAAGTTTTATCTAATACCCAAATTAAAGTTCCTTTTTTTGATTTGTCTCTCATTCTTTCTGTTAATTCTAAATTTCTTCTTGCTGATATGTCTAATGCCATATATTTTGTAGTTTTATATAGTTTTATTCTGTTTATATGTCCTAATTTTGTTTTTTGAGTTTCATTTAAATATGCTGTTAATCCATTTATTGCGGCTATTGCAAATAAGTTTTCTTTTACTGGTCTATCTGTTTCATTCTCTATTGTATATAAATTTTCTATTAATTCTGCTTTTTCTGAAAAACTTTCTTCATTTGTTGTAGATATACATACACTTATTCTATCTTTTATTCTTTCTATCTCTTTTTCAGATTCTATCATCATTTGGTTTGTTATAATTTCTGATGGTATGAATCTTGCAATCTCATCTAGTAATTTTTCAAAATTATTGTTTTCTGTTATTTGCGTTGAAAAAAAATCACCTGTGCTTACGTCACATACTGCAATTCCAAAAAATAATCCTTTTTTTACAATTGACATTATGAAGTTGTTTTTCTTTTCTTCCAAAAGGTTGCTTTCAATTACTGTTCCTGGTGTTACTACTCTTATAACATCTCTTTTTACAATTCCTTTTGCTGTTTTAGGGTCTTCTAATTGTTCGCATATTGCAACTTTATAGCCTTTTGAAATTAATTTTGAAATGTACATATCTGCTGCATGAAATGGTACTCCACACATTGGTGCTCTTTCTTCTTGTCCACAGGCTCTTCCTGTTAATGTTATTTCTAGTTCTTTTGATGCTAAGATAGCATCATTAAAGAACATTTCATAAAAGTCACCTAATCGATAAAATAATAAGCAATCTTTATATTCTTCTTTTTTCTCCATATAATGTTGCATCATTGGTGATAATTGGTCTTTTTTATTGTCTTTTTCTTCATTTTGTTCTGCCATTTAATCCTCCTTATATTTTTCCAGTTAAATACCATTTATGTTCTTCTGTTATTTTTATATTAATAATTTTTCCAATTAGATCTTCTGTTCCTTCGAAATTAACTACTTTATTAGTATCAGTTCTTCCTGTTAAGACATTTTTATCGTTTTTGCTGAATCCCTCTACTAATAGTTTTTGCGTAGTTCCAACATATTTTTCATTATTTTCTGATACTCTACTATCATATAATTCTTTTAATTTGTCAAATCTTTGATGTTTTATTTCTTCTGGTATTTGATTTTCCATTCTGTCTGCTACAGTTCCAACTCTTCTTGAATATATGAACATGTATACTTGTTCAAAATTCACTTTTCTGACTACATCTAAAGTGTCTTCAAAATCTTCTTTGGTTTCTCCAGGAAAACCTACTATTATATCTGTTGAAAATACTACATTTGGTATACGCTTTCTCATTTTTTCTACAAGTTCTAAATATTGCTCTTTTGTATATTTTCTATTCATTACTTTTAGAATGTTTGAGCTTCCTGATTGTAATGGCAAATGGATTACTCTTGCGACCTTTTCGTTATTTGCAATTGCTTCAATTACGTCATCTGTAAAGTCTTTTGGATGAGGTGATACAAATCTAATTCTTTCTATCCCTTCAATTTTGCATACATCATTTAAAAGATTAGCAAATTTATAGTTTTCTCCTCCATTATATGAGTTTACATTTTGTCCTAAAAGTGTGATTTCTTTATAGCCTTCTTTTGCTAATATTGAAACTTCTTCTAATATCTTTTTAGGTTCTCTACTTCTTTCACGTCCACGAACATATGGAACTATACAATATGAGCAAAAGTTGTTGCAACCATACATTATTGTTACTGATGCTCTGTATTTGTCGTTTCTTTTTATTGGTAATCCTTCGATTACTTCTCCATCAATGTCTATTACATCTCTTATTTTTTTTCTTTCTTCAATTGCTTTTTTTAGGTCTTCTTCGAATTTGTGTAATGTATGTGTTCCAAATACTATATCAGTATAATTATAACTTTGTTTTATTTTGTCTAATAT
This sequence comes from uncultured Clostridium sp., assembly GCA_948465565.1. GTDB lineage: Bacteria > Bacillota > Clostridia > TANB77 > CAG-508 > UMGS1994. The sequence goes on along the minus strand of CAOJXR010000001.1, from coordinate 132,692 downwards.
GTGTGGTTCTTGCATCATGCATCCACCTATTGCAATTATCGTTCCTTTTTCTTCTCTTTGTTTTTTTAACTCTCCTAGTTTGCCAAATAATCTTTCTTCTGCATTTTCTCTTACACAACATGTATTAAAAATAACTAAGTCTGCATCGGCTGGATTGTTTGTCTGTTCAAATCCTGCCTTTTCCGTTATTCCTGCAATTTTTTCTGAATCATTTTCGTTTAATTGGCAACCCATTGTTTCGATGTAATATTTTTTCATTATTAGTTCTCCTTATGGTATAATTCTGGATAAATATATTTTTGTTCTTCATTTGTTATTATTTCACTTGCAAAGTGGTTTGTATTTATGTTATCACCTTGGCAAAAATACTTATATCTGGCTTCTTCTGATAAGTTATTTCCATTTATAATTATTGGGTCATCCCATGTTACATCAACTGCATACCAAATATCGTTTATTTGAACATAATTCCACATATGGCTTTCTAGTGTGCCTTCGGAATTTATTGCTTCACCTGCAACAATAATACATGGCAAATTCAATTTATCTAATAAGTATTTAAACGCTTTGGCATATCCTTCGCAAACAACATCATTTTCAATTAGTGCTCCATATATGTTTCTTATGTTTTCGTTTGAATATGTTTGATCATATTGTAGATTGTCTATCAGCCAATTGTGTACATATTGGATTTTTTGATAGTTACTGCCTACTGCATTTTCTAATATTTCTGTTGATTTTTCTTCTAATTGAAATAACATATTGTCTAGATCTTGAATATATTCTTCTAAATAATTTGCCTGTTCTTCTGATGGTGATAAGTATACTTCATAAGTTTTATTTTTTCCTCTTGTATATGTAACTGTTCGTAATGATATTTTTGTAAAATCTATATAAAATAAATCTATATGGTCGTATCGTATGCTATCTACAGCACTTTGATATTTATTGCTTAATATTTTAAGTCCATTTTCTTGATTTAATATTTCTGCAAATTCGTCTTCTTCAAATTCTATTTCATATGTTCCATTTTTCATGTTGTCTTTGTTTTCTAAAATTTTATCATAAATTTTTTTAGATATTGTATCTAGCTGATTGTAGTAAAAATTATTGACTTGTCCATTTGAATTATTTAAGTTTGTATCTTTTAGAGATAGTCCGTTTTTTATGTACTCGTCTGTTTCTTTTTTTGGATGTAAAAATTCAATATGTATAAAGTCCATTTTTATTAGTATTATTAGTGCTGTTAAAACATATAAAATCATTAATAATATGAATTGTAGAATTTTTTTCATAAGTCTCCTTACACATTAAATCTAAATAATACGATATCTCCGTCTTGCATTATATATTCTTTTCCTTCAAGTCTCATTAATCCTTTTTCTTTTACTGCGTTCATTGAACCTTCACGAATTAAGTCATCATATGAAACAACCTCTGCACGAATAAATCCTCTTTCTATATCTGAGTGTATTTTTCCTGCTGCTTGTGGTGCTTTTGTTCCTATTTTTATTGTCCATGCTCTGACTTCTGGTTCTCCTGCTGTTAAGAATGACATTAATCCAAGTAGTTTGTAACTTGCTTTTATTACTTTATCTAGTCCAGATTCTTGTAATCCTAACTCATGTAACATTTCTTCTTTGTCTTCTTTGTCTAATGTGCTTAATTCTTCTTCTAATTTAACGCAAAGTGGGATTACTTCTGCGTTTTCTGTCCCAGCATATTCTTTTACTTTTTTTACATTTTCATTTTCATCTGGATTTTCTATTTCATTTTCTGAAACGTTTGCTATGTATAAAATTGGCTTAGCTGTAAGCAAAAATGCGTCTTTTAGTACTTCTTGTTCTTCGTCTGTAAGTGATAGTGTTCTTGCTGATTTTCCTTCTTCTAATGTTTTCTTTACTTTTTCTAGTGTGTCTATTTCAAATTGATATTTTTTGTCTGCTTTTAAGTTTTTTCTTGCTCTGTCTAAACGCTTATCAACTGTTTCCATATCGGCAAATATTAATTCTAGATTTATTGTTTCTATATCTCTTAATGGGTCTACACTTCCGTCAACATGTACTATATTGCTATCATCAAAGCATCTTACAACTTCTACAATACTGTCTACTTCTCTAATATGTGATAAGAATTTATTTCCTAATCCTTCTCCTTTGCTTGCTCCTTTTACAAGCCCTGCTATATCAACAAATTCTATGACTGCTGGTGTTGTTTTTTGTGGGTTGTACATTGCAGTTAGCTTTTCTAGTCTTTCGTCTGGTACTGCTACAACTCCAACATTTGGTTCTATTGTACAGAATGGATAGTTTGCGCATTCTGCTCCTGCATTTGTTATACTATTAAACATTGTGCTTTTGCCTACGTTGGGTAAGCCTACTATTCCTATTTTCATATGTTCCTCCATCCAGACAAAAAGTCTTACTTATCTTACTTCGTTAAACTTCACTTCAAAAATACTCGACGTACCTTTGTACGCCTCCGTTTTTCTCGTTCGTTTGCCTTGTAATATAAGCAACCTTTTTTGTCTTAATTTTTTGCCTTGAATACTCGTTTTCTCATTTCTAGCAGAGTATATCATATTTTTTATAAAATGTGTACTATATAATTTAGTTTTTTATTTATTTTTGTGTGGAATTTTTTATATTACTGGATGGAAATTGTGTGTTGAATAAAATAGTCGAAAAGGAAAGAGCACCCATGTACACATGAGTGCTCTTTCCTTTTTTGCTTTACAGCTCTCGCCCGTTTAAATTTTCCTAATATTGATGAGTTTCTTGGTGGAATTTATGCGGTTGGAGGTCAAGCAGTAATGCGGCGCCTTATCGGTTTTTACAACTTGAAGCATCAGTGTGTGTGCACACATTTTGCTTCTTACAATTGTGCCGCCAAGGTTGCATAGATAGAGCTTTTCCGGCCACTTCCAGGCATAGATGGTTACGATGTCGCCCATAGGGGCATCGTCTTCAACTTTGCAGCCTGCGGGCATTGTTTGCCTGCACCATTTGTCTTCTTTGGTTACAGGTCGCCGTTCGCATTTCATTGCGGAATATCTTGGGAATGACAGTTGTCTGTTTCTTTCGGACATATCCAAAACTCCTTTACTTAAGATGTTTTAAATTATATCATTTTATGTTAACTATGTCAATTGCTCTTTTCTGTATAAATCACCAGTAGCCAGGTGAACGAAACCTCGTCCTCCTGGCTACTGGCTTTACATGATTATTTAGTTTTATCTGTTCCTTGCAATCCAGCACATGTCAATGATGGCTTCCTTGGTTTTCGCTCTTGCGAAGAAACGTCCGTTGTGGCAAAGAGTTGCATCGGCAATACCGGAAATTGCGGGTAAGGTCGCTTCTGTTCCGCCGGCCCATTCCTTTGGGAAAGGAACAAGCTGTTCGAACTTCCTGTCAATGAAGGGCGGAACACACTGTGCTGCCCATCCTCCTGCCGGATATGGGAATATCACGAACTTTATGCTGTTGTCGTGGGTCTGGTTGTAGTTCACTACATCTTCGAGCCAGGGCATTGTTTGTGCAGAAATCTCCAGGATTCCGTTGCAAGCCTTGTGGCACATAAGTGGCAGTATGCTTTTCGCATTAACTTTGGCAATCTTTTCCTTGACAATTGCTTTCAGGATGTCGTGTGCTGTTGTTGTGGCTCTGAAAAAAGCATTATCGTAGTCTGGCGTCTCTTCAATCCATGTCGGATTAAATTTGGGAATGAAGCTGAATGTATGGTTGCTCATCCCCTCGCCGTTGTCCTCCTGGTCCACTGGGATAATGATTTCTCTGTCAATCTCCTCCTTAATTGTCTGCATTTCGCCAGAAGCAAGAATTACTTTTTCTTCCCATGCAACATTTGTAATAGCATTTTCTGCGTATTTATGCCACACAAGGCCTGCGCTGGCATATTTTTCTCCAGTGGGTCTGCGAAAATCAAACCCCGGTTTGTGATGGTCATACCATCCTCCGCCGACATCAATTACAATGTCAAGCTGGCTCAGCTCGTCCCGGTCTCTTGTCCGCACAACGTGCATGTCCTCTCCTATAAGTGCGAGTTCAAGTACTGCTATGCCAACCACCTCGTCTGCATGGAAAATCCCATTGTGAGTTCCAATATTCCATGCAGACCTCGGATTGAGTTGGCTCCCTACGCTAACAATCATGTTTTTTCCTCCCATTTAATAATATTTGTTGTTATAGGTGCTTTATGTCAACCCTGTAATATATCAGGGGAGCATATGATAAAAGCTAAAAATTTAGCGCAATTCATTTATATTTTACCACAAAATGCTAATTTTAGCAATGTTTTAATGTAATAATTGCTATTCAAACAATTATTACGTTCTTATTGAATTTTTCACTGTTGAAAGATGCATTTGTAGTATGTTATAATTTCAATGAAATAATTGATTTTGGAAAGCGGAATAAAAATGGATGATAAAGTAAAAACAATAGATAAAGATTTAGCATTTTTAAGACAAAAATCAGTAGAAGTTGATTTTATTCATGATAATTATATAGAATGGGTAGAAGAACTACAAGAATATTGTAGTAGAATGGTTTTATTTGCTTTAGCACCTGTTCAAATTGGCATTCCTAAAAGAATGATATATTTTAAGAATACAACTGAAGATGTTAGTAAAAATGCTAACTCTAATTATGATGAAAATCAGGTTCTAATCAATCCTAGAATTGTTTCAATGCAAGGACATACTAGATATCTTGAAAGATGTGGAAGTTGTTTAGATTTTGTTGGAGAAGTTGATAGACCATATATGGTAGAAGTTGAATATTTTGATATTGGTGGTGCTAAACATAAAGAAATATTTAAAGGTTTAAAAGCAACTATCTTTTTCCATGAGTACGATCATCTTAATGGAATTCTACACATCGACAGATCTGATAATGTTACTAAGAAAACTTATGAAGAAACAAAGCAATATCGATTGGATCACCCTTATAAAATTTTATCAAAAAGTGATGAGTATATTGATAAGTTTTAATTATAATGCATTAATTTATATAAATAAAAATATCCTAGAATCTAAAAAAGATGCTAGGATATTTTTATTTACTTAGAGCTTCGAAAGTTTTCTAAGTACCGTTCATAAACATGGAGCTTCCAGCCAGAATCGAACTGGCGACCTCATCCTTACCATGGATGCGCTCTACCTACTGAGCTATGAAAGCATAGCTCTTATTCTTCATAATTTAATATATTTTTCATTGTTTTTTTTCTGATTCTTTGAATGGCATTATCAACTGATTTTACTGGTGCATTTAGCTTTCCAGCAATCTCTACATAACTTTCGCCATTTGTATATCTACGTAATACTTGTTTTTCAAAATCGCTTAAGGTTTCTTCTATTCTATCTTCTACGAATGTATAATATTCTTTTTTTGTTATCATATCTAGTGGATCTTCTACAACATTTGCATCAAGGATATCAAAAAAGTCTGTGTCATCATTTTCATCATATGCTGACACATTTAATGATAATGATGAATTAAGTGGCATGTGTTTTTGTCTAGTTGAAGATTTTATTGCTGTTTGTAGTTGTCTTTCAATGCATAAATTAGCAAATGTTTTGAAAGAACTTTGTTTGTCTGGGTCAAAACATTTAATTGCTTTGAATAAGCCTATTAAGCCTTCTTGCATTATGTCTTCGCGTTCTGCTCCTATGATAAAGTATTTTCCTACTTTCATATTAACAATTTCTGTGTACTTGCTTAATAAGTAATTTAGAGCTTTTTTATCTCCGTTTTTTGCCATTTTTATTAATTGAACATCGTCTAGGTTATTAAATTGTTCTTTTGGAAAATATAAATTTTGCATGTTTTAAACCATTCCTTTTGCTAATCTAGTAGTATTATATTTTCAAAGGCTTTTTCTGTCAAGCCTTTGAAGCGATTTTTCTATTGTAATACATCTTTTATGGCTTCGCCTATAATTCTATTTACATCAGCCATCATAACATTAAATCTAACTTCTTTGTCAAAATAGTCTTTAACATCTGGATTTTGTACTAATATTGTGTATAAGTCTTGTAATTTTTTCATTTTTTCTTCTGATTGTTTTTCTCCTTGAAGTGCAAGGATTTGTTCTTCATATCTTATTTTTTCAAATTCATCAATTTTTGCTTTTAGTCCTAACTCTGCTTTTATCTTGTCTTTTGCTTCTTTGTATTCTGTAAATTCTCTGCATTGTTTTAATGCGCTTGCTAAGTTGTTTACTTCGTCATATACATTCATATTATTTCTCCTTCCGAAGAAATGAAAAACTTCGTCCTGCTACGTTAAACTTCGCTCGCAAATCCTCAATGTACCCTCGTACACCTCCGGTTTGCTCGCTCGTTTGCCTTGCATTACTCGTTTTTGCTTTCTTCTTGTTTATTCTATATTCTAAAAGAGGACAATACTGTTATTGTTCCTCTTTTGTAAAAATCTTATCAAATTATTTTAAGCATAAGCTTGGCGTTTTTTGAAACCAAGTAAATTTGTGATTTCGTTTTCTGAATTTTTTGCCTGCTTTGCTTTTTGAGCTTTTTCTTGCTCGATTTGACGAGCTTGTCTTTCTGCCATTGTTTGGCATATTGCTTTTTGGTATGTAAAGTGTGTATCTTGTGCAATCTTTGTCCAATTGTACTTGCTCTTAACATCTAATTTTGCTTGCTTTACTACGTTTGCACATAGCTGAGGATTGTATAATAATGATAATATTGAGTCTGCAAGTGAATTTGGATTTCCTGCATAGCTTTTCATTCCATTAATTCCATGCTCAACTATTTCATTTAATCCCCCAACGTCTGATACAACTACTGGAACCCCTGCAAGCATTGCTTCTAATGCAACTATTCCAAATGGTTCATATGTGCTTGGGAATACTGAAACATCAGCACATTTATACATTTTGCATAAAGTTTTGTGGTCTAAATATCCTGTGAAATATACTTTGTTTTGTATTCCAAGATAATTTACTTGTCCTCTTAATTCGTCTATCATTCCGCCTTTTCCTGCTATTATTAATTTTGCATCATGATATCCATTTAATATTTTAGGCATTGCTGCTATTAGATTTTGTATTCCTTTTTCATATACAAGTCTTCCTGAGAAAAGAATTATTTTTTCATTGTCTGCTGCAAATTTTCTTCTGAATTCATAATCTCTTTCATATCCTGAGAAGTTTGTTTGACCAATTCCATTTGGTACTACATTTATTTTTTCATATGGCAAACCAAATAATCTTTGTAATTCATTTTTCATGTAATTGCTGTTTACAATTACTTCGTTTGCTTCATATGTTAACATCCATTCTGTATCATTTATATATCTTTGTGTTTCATCATGTATTCCACTGTTTCTTCCAGCTTCTGTTGCATGTATTGTTGCTACTATTGGAATATCATATGAGTTTTTTAGTGATTTTGCAGCATATGCTACTAACCAATCATGTGCATGAATTACATCAAAATTTCCTTGTTTTGATATTAATTCATTTGCTTTTGCTATCAAGTTGAAGTTTAATTGCATTATCCAATCTATAAAATTGTTAGGGCTAATTATATAATTATCTACTCTGTAAACTTGTACACCATTGTCATCCTCATAATAAGGAGCATCTCCGTCTTTATAAGTAATAACAGTTACTTCATGTCCATCTTTAATTAGTCTGTGTGACAAATCATGTACAACTCTTGCAATTCCTCCTACTATTCTTGGTGGATATTCCCATGATAGCATTAAAATTTTCATTTTTAATAGCCCCTTTCGCATTTTTTATTTTATCTTTTGTTTTGACAAATTTCTTTTAATATTTTATATAAAAACAAAATAAATGTAAATAGGAAAATAAAAAATCTTTTTTTATTTTTTTCTACTTTTTTTGCCATTTTGCTCTTGTATTTATTCTAATTTATATATATTATTATGTAAGTTATTTATTATTACAAAGGAGGAAATAGTATGCCTAAAGCTAAAAATGAACTTAATTCTACTTCTAATGTTAAAAAGGCTGCTGCTAAGAAAACTAGCACAAAAACTACTACATCAAAAAGTACTAAGAAAACAACTAAAACAACAGCTTCTAAAACTACTAAAAAGGTAACTTCTAAGAAAACCACTAAGACAAGTTCTAAAACTACAAAGGCAAAAGTTGTTTCATTGGCTACAAAGTCACGTACTTCTAGAAAACCAAAAGAAGAAACTGAAAATAAATTTGTAAATGTTTTAGAATATTATGATTTACCATATCGTTATAATGAGACTGTTGTTAAAATTTTAGCTCAAACTCCTAAAATTTTATTTGTGTATTGGGATATTTCTGATGATGATAGAAATAAATATATCGAAAAATATGGTAAATATTATTTTAATGACTCTTATCCAGTTTTATTAGTTCATAATAAAACTTTAAATTATACAGAAGAAATTGAAATAAATGATTTTGCTAATAGTTGGTATATATCTATTCCAGATAGCAGATGTGAATATAGTGTTACTCTTGCTAGACGTTTTAAGGAATATGTTAGACATAATTTAGATATGCCTCATAAAGAAGATATAGATTTGGCAATCCCTGTCTCTTCTTCTAATGATTTGTTTATGCCAAATGACCATGTTTTGCTTGATGAAATTAAACCTGAGGTTAAATATAGAAATGTAAAAACTAATGAAGAGAGTTATAAGTCTATAACTCATATTTTAAAAGATAATAATTTAGTTGATTTTTATGATTTATATAAGGAAATATATCAAGTTAGTGATGTATCTAATTTCTTTAGTTTGGATAATCCGTCTTCTGGAAATCCAACTTCAACTTTTAAATAATTCTAGGCAAAAGCATTCGTTATTTGCTTTTGTCTTTTTTCTTTAGAAAAGGAGATATTTATGAATAAAAATAAAGGCTATGTAACTTTTATACTTCATGCTCATTTGCCATTTATCCATCATCCTGAAAGTGAAGATTATTTGGAGGAACAATGGCTGTTTGAGGCTATGTCTGAAACATATATTCCTCTACTTCTTAATTTTAAAAAGCTTGAAGAAGAAGGTGTTAAGTTTAGATTAACAATGACTATGACTCCTCCTTTACTTTATATGCTTGACAATAAACTTTTACAGGAAAGATATATTAAATATTTAAAAAAACATATAGAACTTGCTGAAAAAGAATTGAAAAGAACTACCTATGATGAAAGATTGAATTCTTTATCTAAGTATTATTTTGATAGGTATTCAAATGATTTACATGTTTTTAGAGATGTGTATAATTGTAATTTAATAAATGGGTTTAAGCATTTTCAGGACGCTGGTTTTCTTGAGATTATTACTTGTGGTGCTACTCATGGTTACTTCCCTATTTTATATATTACTCCACAAGCTGTTAAGGCACAGATTGCTGTTGGCGTTCAAACATATAAACGTTTTTTTGGAAAACAGCCTCGTGGTATTTGGCTTCCTGAATGTGGATATGTTCCTGAAGCTGATCAATTTTTAAAGGAATTTGGTATTGAATACGCTATTACTGAATCTCATGGTATTTTATATGCTGACCCTGCCCCTGTTTATGGTACTTTCGCTCCTATTGTTTCTCCTGGTGGGTTAACATGCTTTGGTAGAGATATTGAGTCTTCTAAACAGGTGTGGAGCTCTATTATTGGATATCCTGGCGATTTTAATTATAGAGAGTATTACAGAGATATTGGCTATGATTTGGATTATGATTATATAAAGCCTTATATTGCTTCTAATGGTGCTCGTGTACATACTGGTATAAAATATTATAGGATTACTTCTAAAAATGGTGATAAGGATTATTATAACCCTCAGTGGGCTATGGATACAGCTGAAAGACAGGCTGGACATTTCTTAGATTCAAGAACTGCTCAAATTGAGAATTTGTCTAGTTTTATGGATGTTCCTCCTATTGTTGTCTGTCCTTATGACGCTGAGCTTTATGGGCATTGGTGGTATGAAGGTCCTTACTGGTTATATATTTTATTTAAAAAGATTTATTATGATGATTGCAATTTTACTTTAATTACTCCTGGTGATTATATTGATAGACATCCTAATATCCAGGAATGTACACCATGTCGTTCTAGTTGGGGAGCTAATGGTTATAGTGAGGTTTGGTTAAATCAGACAAATGATTATGTTCATAGACATTTGCATAAAGCTGCTGATAGAATGGTTGAACTTGCTAATTTGTTTCCTGATGAAAATGGTGGAGTTCGAAAGAAGGCGTTAGACCAGTGTGCTCGTGAATTATTGCTTGCTCAAAGTAGTGATTGGCTGTTTATTATTACTAATGGTACAATGGTTGATTATGCTAAGAAAAGAATTAAGCAGCATATAGGAAGATTTACTAAATTATATTATCAAATTAAGGGCGATAAAATTGATGAGAAATTTGTTGATAATATTTATGAGCAAGATTTAGTTTTTAAAGATATTGATTATAGAATTTATAAATAGGAATATATTATAAAAAATGCACTCGAAATGTTAGTCTAAATATCTAACTTTTGGAATGCATTTTTTATTTAAAATTGTTATATTAAATTATTTGTTTAAAATATATTTTATTCCTTTTACTAAAGGCCAAAATTCTGTTTTTTTAGTTTCATCTGTTAGGACCCACCCAGAATCGCTTAGTTCGCTTAATTTTATTGTATAAAATTCTGGTATACTTATTATTTCTATTTCTGAATTACTATTTATTTTAAAAGAAATTTTTCCATTAATTTCTTGAGTTGGTGAGTATTCTCCACTTGCATGAGTAAGATTGCAAGTTATTATATCATCAGAAACGACATAATTTCCTTGAACAGAATTTCCAGATCCCATGTTAATTTTGAAACTATTGTCGTCTAAAAATGAAATTTCATAATTATACTGCTTTATTTCATTTTCAGATAATTCAAATTCTTCTCCTAACAAATTAGCATCAACTTGTATAACATAGTCTGATGGTTTGAAATCTACTTTGTTATTATCTTTATTGTCAACATTATTAATTGCAGTGTTTTCTTTAGAATTATTGATATTTGAGCTTATGTTAGCTACATTGGTTTGCTCTTTTGTTTTTTTATTATTCATAAATCCAAAAGATAATCCAACTAATAATATTGATATGACTAATATTATTAGTATTATTAATATTTTTCCTTCGTTCATATTTGTTACTCCAATCTTTTAATTTTATTTATTTTTATTATACATTTTAGTATATTTTTTTGCAATTATGACAAACTCTTTTTTTAGATTATTGGAATAAACTATTGTTAGATGTCAATAATACTTTTTAGGAGGCTTTTTAATATGTTTACATTGACTTTAGAAAATGCTAAAAAAGCAGATTTAGTTTATTTATATATTAAAGAAAATTTTGATACATCTAGTTATTCTATTAAAAAACATTCTGAAAATCTTGAATTTAAATTTCGTAATTTGACTGATTTATATAGGGAGTTTTCTCTCTCCTTTACTGATTTGATTATATTTTTTTATGAACAAAAACTTGTAAAAAATATTTTGAAAAAAAATTACTTCTATTTTTCTGATGATGAACAGGAAGAAATTTTAAATATATGCAATTCTATGTTGAATGATGAAGAGTCTCATCATAAAAAAGATTTGATTTTTTTGTCTGTACATGATTATATACAAAATAATTCTTTTATGAATTTAGAAGGATTTGTTAATTTTAGATTAAAAGATTATATCGAAATTCTTGATTATTTAGTCGATTTAGCTGTTAATAATTTTATCATAAATCGCGAATATCTTAGATTTATCAATTTGTTACATGAATATATTTGTACTTCTGATTCCAAAATAGATGTTGCTCATTTAATTTATCTTGGTAAAGAGTCTGTCTTGCTTGATAGCTCTAATAATCCTCTTCCTATTGATGAACATATTCTTGATGCAAAATATTTATCTGATATTTCTTTTTCTACTAATGATTATGTATTAAATACATTACTAAATTTATTACCTAAAAAATTATATATTCACATTTTAGAGGAAGAAGATGAATTTATATCTACTTTGAAGAAAATTTTTAAAAGCCGAGTTCATGTTTGTTATGAATGTGAAATCTGTGACTTTTATAAGACTACTACTAATTTTGTTCATTCTGATATATCTGATTGATATTGTTGCGCTCTTGAATTATTTTAGCTGTAATTGATATAATATAGAAAATTTTATTAAGGAGCTAAAATAAATGTCAAGTTTTGTTCTAAAAATTCTAGCATGCATTTTTATGTTTATTGGACATATCCCTTTTGTTTTTCCAGATACAGTAATTCCTTGTATTCTTGTTGGAAAATTAGCATTTCCTATTTTTGCTTTTCTAGTTTCTGAGGGATATGTTCATACTCATAATTTGAAAAAATATTTAATGAGGTTATTGGTTCTTGCTGTAATTTCTCAGTTACCTGCATTTTTGTTATTTAATTCTAATAGTTTGTATTTAAATATATTTTTTACTTTGGCGCTTGGTTTAATTTCTATTAGATTTTTTGATAAGATAAGAAATAAGTATTTTAGAATTGTTCCTGTTATTGTTTTATCAGCTGTTTCTGAACTTTTGGGATGTGATTTTGGTGCTATTGGAGTTTTAATGATTACATGCTTTTACGTTTTTAGAACAAATAAAGTCGGTATAGTTCTTAGTGAAACTTTAATTATGGTAGCTCTATTTGCTCAAAAATTGTATAATTATCCTGCTTTGAACTCTACTATTATAAGATATATATTATTGCAATTTCTTTTTACTATTGTGTCTTTAATCTTTATTATTTTTTATAATGGTAAAAGAGGTAAGGATACACGAAAAGTAAAACTTGGATTTTATTTCTTTTATCCTATACATTTAACTTTCCTTTGTATTTTGAAATATATTTTGATATAAATTAGGCCTCACAATTCAATTTGTGAGGCATTTTAATTGATTATATAATTTCTTTAATTTTTCTAGATAATTTACTTGCCAATATTCTATGTCCATCTCTACTTAAGTGCACTCCATCTTCTCCAACTTCCCAATCTCCATTTCCTATAAAATCACATCCATTTCTTATTGCAATGTCTTCATATATATCGTTTAGTTTTTGTGATTTTTCTATACTTCCAATGAATTTTGGATTTTCTTTTGTTATTTCTGGTGGTGCTACTACTAATAATTTAGGTGTTGTTTTTCTGCATACTGATTTTCTTGCTAATATCTTTTTAACAAAGTATTCTTCAAAAATTTCTCCTATCTCTTTTGGGTTCCTGTAAAATTCTGTTTTTAATTCATTTGTGCCTAGCATTATTATAACTAAATCTATTGGATCATGTGTATCAAGGCATGGGAGCAAATATTCAGCTCCATTCCTTCCTTCTCTTCCGCTTCTTTTATCTATTGATATTAGTGTTCTACCATTCAATCCTTCTTCTATTATTTCAAAATTGTCGCCTAACATGTTTTGCAATACACCTGTCCATCTTTCTGTCTTGCTGTGTCTTTGATGGTCACTATCTGAAATGTATCCCCATGTATTTGAATCACCATAACATAATATTCTAAATTTTTCTCCCATATAATCCTTCCCTTTTCTTATTGTTTTCTCTTGGAAATATATCAAATAACTTTTATTTTTCAAATTATATTTTGCACTTACATCAATGGTGCAACTAATCTTAATAGTGCCTGCCAAATTCCTTTAAATAGGTTTGGTGTTGCCTCTTCTTTTGATATTTCGTGACTTTTTTCAATAGTTTCAATAACATCCTTTTTTATGTCTTTTATAACATTGGCATTTTCAAAATAACAACCACATTCAAAATGTAAGTATAGGCTTCTGTAATCCATATTTATTGTTCCAACAGTTGCTACTTTGTCATCTGAAACAAAAACTTTTGCATGTATAAAGCCTGGTGTGTATTTATATACTTTAACTCCACCTTTTACTAATGGTTCAGCATATGATTCTGATAATGTATATACAGTTTTTTTATCAGGTATTCCTGGAATTACTATTCTAACATCTACACCTCTTTTGGCAGCTAGATTTAAAGCATTTACAACATCAGTATCTATTATCAAGTATGGTGTAAAAATATAAACATAATCATTTGCTTGGTTTATAATATTTAGGTAAACATCTTCTCCTGTTACCTCTTTATCTAATGGACTTTCACCATAAGGAACGATATATCCATTTTCTATAGTTTTATCTTTAAAATTATATTTATATTTTTCAAAATCTTCATCTTCTTTTTTAAATGCGTTCCACATTGTTAAGAACATAACTGTATAATTCCAAACAGCATCTCCTGAAATTTGTATTCCATTATCTTTCCAATGTCCATATTTGCTATTGATGTTTATATATTCATCTGCAATATTTATACCTCCTGAAAAAGCAACTTTCCCATCAATGACCATAATTTTTCTGTGGTCACGATTATTCATAATCACTCCTGCTACTGGATTTAGTCTATTGAATACAGTGCACTTTATTCCGTATTTCTCTAATTCTTTTGGATAGTCACTATCTAGTGTAGCCATGCTTCCTAAGTCATCATACATAACTCTAACATCAACACCGTTTTTAACCTTTTCTTTCATTATTTCTAATATTGAGTCCCACATCTTTCCATGGGCTACAATGAAATATTCAAAGAAAATAAACTTTTCCGCTTTTTTTAGTTCTTCTAATATTGCTTTAAATGCATCCTCACCAAGCGGATAATATGTAACATCATTGTTTTTTGTAACAGGATATCCTGCAAAATCACTTAAATATCTTATTCTACTATTTTCTTTAAATTCATTTCTTATCTCTTGGTCTTGAACTAAGTATTTTTTATTTTCTTCTTCGCTTTTTACAATGCTTTTTAAAGTTTTGCTATTATTTTTACTTTTCCCTAATATTATATACATTAATGTGCCTATTAAAGGAAATATCATTAATATAATAATCCATGGCAATGTATAAGAATAGTTTTTGCTATCCTTTATTAATCCTAATATAAGTATAAAGCCTAAAAATGTATAAAATCCATTAATTATTCCGATTTTGTCAATAAAAAATAAGTACACTAATAATGATAATAATATTTGAATTATTAGTCCTAAAAACACAATAATTCCTCTTTTTATTGCCATTTCCATGATATTTTCTCCTTTAATTTTTATCCTAATACTAGTGCTTTTTTAGGGCAAAAATTTGAACATTTGCCACATCTAATACATTTATCGTAATCTATTGTAGGTGCTTCAAAATCCTTTTGAGATAATGCTCCAACTGGGCAAACATTTACTGCTGGGCATTTGTGATTTTGAGGGCAATTTGTTATTATAATTTTTAATTTTTTATCCATGATTTTTCTCTCCTTTTAATTTTTTACTATTTAATATGTATGTTTTCTAAATTTCTTTTATAACTTTACAAGGGTTTCCTACAGCTACCACATTTGATGGTATATCTTTATTTACAACACTTCCAGCTCCTATTACGACGTTATCACCAATTGTTACTCCTGGAAGAACACATACATTTCCACCTATCCACACATTGTTTCCTACTGTAATAGGTTTTGCATATTCTAATCCTTCGTTTCTTGTCTTGTAATCTGTTGGATGTCCTGCTGTATAAAATCCACAATTAGGTGCAATAAATACATTATCACCAAATTTTACTTTGTTTGCATCTAATATAATTAGATTATGATTTGAATAAAAATTTTCTCCAATTTCTATATTATATCCATAATCACATATAAATGGTTGCTCAATATAAAAATTGTTTTTGTGTTTTCCTAAAATTGTTTTTATTAATTTTGTTCTATTTTCTATATCTGATGGTTTTATATTGTTGTATTCATAACATTTATCTTTTACTTTAATTCTTTCTTTTATGAGTTCTTCATCATAATTGGCATTATATATTTCTCCTGATATCATTTTGTCTTTCTCTGACATGCACTTACCTCCATTCATGATAATTTCTTGAAGTATTTATATTTTTATAATGAAATCTTTATATAATGATGATTTTGATTATCTATAAATTTTATTAAATCATTATATTCAATAGATATTGTACTTGTATTAATTAATGGATGCATTAATAATTTTTTATTAGATAATTCTTCATCTATTATTATTGTTACTAGGTTATTTTTATCACTTACTATTCCTAATGGAGTTACACTCCCTTTGTCAAGATTTAATATTTCTTTCAATTCTTCTTCATTACTAAATGATAGTCTTGAAGTATTAAGTATTTCTTTTAATTGTTTTAAATCTACTTGTTTTGTATCTTCTCTTAATAATAAATAGTAATTTTTCTTTGTATCTTTTAGAAATAAGTTTTTAACTCCAACACCATCTATTAATTTTTTTATAAATGCTGATTGTTCACTCGTGAAAACAGCTTCATGTTCCAATAACTCATAATCTATGTCTAATTCTTTTAATAATTTTAAAATATCCATTTCTTTCTCCTCTACAACTTACTATTTATCGTTCTCAATATAAACTATTTTCGTTGCTACTCTTTCTACAAAAGCCTCATCATGTTCAACAAAAATAAGGGTAGGTTTATACTTTAAAATTGCGTCTTCTATCTGAATTCTAGACAATATATCTATGTAGTTCAATGGTTCATCCCATATATAAATGTTGGCTTGCTCTGATATGCTTTTGGCAATTAAAACCTTCTTTTTCTGTCCTTCGCTCATTTTATCAATATTTGTATCAAAGTCTATTTTTGAAAAGCCTAGCTTAGATAACATCGCTTTAAAGATACTTTCTTCTAGCTTGTTCTCTCTAGAAAATTCCTTTAGGGGTCCTTTTAAATTTTCTGTGCTTTGTGATACATAAGATATTTTCAAATCATTTATTATTTTGAATTCACCATTATATTTTATTGGCTCACCAATAATCAATTTTAATATGCTTGATTTTCCAACACCATTTTTTCCGCACTAAAGCAATTCTTTCTCCATTATTTATTTTAAATGATACTTTAGAAAATATTTCTTTGTCGTCGTATTTTACCTGTAGATTATTTGCCACAATTAGTGGGCTCTTTCTACTTTCTATTGGAATTATTTTTAAATCTTCATTTTTATCTATGTTCTTTAATAGACTAGATTTTTCATCTATTGCTTTTTCAATTCTTTGTTCAATTACTTTAGATTTTTTCATCATTTTGGCAGATTTGTGTCCAACATAGCCTCTATCTATCATTGACTCAGAATCGTTAGTTTTATATCTTGACTTTTCTACAGTATTTGACCAATTTGCAGCATTTTTTGATGCTAATTCAAGTCTGTTAATATTTTTAATTAATTTTTCATTTTGTACTATTTCAAAATTGTCTTGTTTATCTTTGTTTTCTTTCCATGATGAAAAGTTTCCTTGTTGTATTTCTATATTAGAATTGTTTATAGAAATAATATGGTCGACAACTTTGTCTAAAAAATTTCTATCATGTGATACTAAAATAAATCCTTTTTTTCTTTTTAAATACTCAATTAAGTTATTCCTTGTTTCTATGTCTAGATGGTTTGTTGGTTCATCAATAAGTAAAAAATTGTTTCCTTTTAAGAACAAACTAATTAAAAGTATTTTTACTTGCTCACCACCACTTAACAGATTAAAATTTCTATAAAGAATTTCTGTATCAGTGCTTAGTAAGTTTATTTCTTTAATAATCTCCCAATCTTCAATCATTGGAGCAATTTCATTTACAATCTCTATTGCCATCCTGTCTTTGTCTTTTATTTCAAAAGGAAAGTAATTAACTTCAACATTTTTTGATATTGTTCCTTTATACTCATATTGGCCCTGTAACAATTTTAAAAATGTAGTTTTTCCCTTACCGTTTCTTCCTATTAAACCTAATTTCCAGTCTGTATCAATGTTAAAAGATACATTTTCAAATATGTTATTTGCACTTCCATCATAACCAAAAGTTAAATTATTTACGTTTATTAATGACATTTTAACCTCTTTCTCTATATTATTTTAGAATGATATCATAAAAGCAAGTAACAATCAACTTGTTACTTGCTTTTATGACTAATACTAATTTGTTTATCTAGATATTCAATATATTCTTCTAAACACATACCTAATTCATTTATTTTTCTGGCATGTTCAACTCCTACAAATCTCCAGTGCCATGGCTCGTAGCTTACTTTCGTTATGCTTTCTTTTTCTTTTGGATATCTTAGAATAAATCCATAATTTTCTGCATTTTCTATTAGCCAGACATATTCTTTTGTGTCTTTAAAAGAATCCTTAACATAGTTAAAGTCAACAGCTAATCCTAGATTGTGCTCACTATATCCTGGCTTATTTATTACCTGTTCTGTTAACGCTTTTGCTTCTCCTTCATTTTTCCCAATGCTTTTAAAATACTGTACTTTGTTGTTATATAACTCTTCTTGGGTTTTCACACTTCTATATGTTGATTGTGGCCATATGTTTATCGCTCCATCGGATTTCATATTTTTTATCATGCTATTCAAATAACTTATCGCTCTACTATCAAACTTTCTGCTTTGGTCTATGTTATCAAGTTGTATTTCATAATTATCTGGCATTTTGTTTTCTGAATTTACAAGTGTAAGGTTCCAGTCTAGTTCTCTAATTGTTTCACTTGGATTTTCTGATATTTTAGCAGTGTTCTCTACTTTTCCTATAGTTACATTATTTTCTGAGTTCTCTATGTTCTGATTTAAATCTGTTATTGTGTTTTCTATTTGATTTGTTGCGTTTCCTGCAACTGTTTTAGTTTTCTCTTGATCCTTTGCCTGAAAACTTTTGGTAATAATTATAACTATTATTATAATTATAGCAAGAAAAATAATATTTCTTATTACTCCACTTTTTCGAATTTTATATCTCTTTCTCATATAAATATCCTCCTAGTATTAGCTTGGATAAATTATATAAATTCATACATATAAATTCTTTATAGAGTTATAAGCTTTTTAATGTAAAGATTGGAATAGACGCTTGGATCCAAGCGTCTGTTCTTATACTTCTTTTTTAGAATATATCTTATATGATATTTTATATGATATGTAAAACATTATGGCAATTACTACTGGTAATATGATTAGTATGTATTTTTCTAACAATCCTAATATATTGTTTTCTGGAATTTGAATATTGAATTTTTTTATTAAAATTCCTATTGCAATTGCTCCCCATACTAATACCATTGAAACTATGAATAGATACATTCTACCCTTTTCAGAACCATATTTATATATACATGGTATTTGTATTGATTCTATAATTCCAATTCCAAATATTCCACCTATGGCTAAGTATAGTAGTTCCATCATATCTGGTAATTGTTTATTTACTATAGATATAACAACAGAACTAATTATTGTTCCTAAAATAGCTCCTATTATTGTTGACATTATAACTAAAATATATTTTGATAAAACAACTTCTTTTTTGGTAAGTGGTAATGTTAATATATATTTATCTGCTTTTGCAGTTTCATCATAGTTGAAGGTTGCTATACTAAACATCCCAAATCCTAAAGTTGTCATTATTACTAGCATGTTTCCAATCCCATCAATACTAGACTGAGCAAATGAAGTGAATATAAATATTATCATGAAAATTAACAATGTTTTTCTATAACTTTTTAATTGTAATAAGTCTTTTGTTATTAATCCTTTTATGATACTCATTTATTTTTCCCCCTTTATATAAATTAGCATAATATCTTCTATACTTGGTTTATCTATTATTTGAATGTCATACTTTCTCTTAAAATCTAGCTTGTTTTCAACTAAAACATCATATTCATATCTACCTTTTCTATATTTTAGATAATCACTGTTGTTTATTTTCTTAAATTCACTTTCTGTACATTTTACTATTCCATAATTGTCTAATAATTCATCTCTTGTTTTTGTGAATATTATTTCTCCTTCACTTATGAAGGTTATATAATCTGCAATATGTTCTAGGTCTGATGTTATATGGCTTGATACTAATATCCCATGTTCTTCATCTTGTATGAAATCTTGGAATATGTCTAATATGTCATTTCTTGCAACTGGATCTAAGCCTGATGTTGGCTCATCTAATATTAGTAATTTTGGATGATGGGAGATTGCTGTTGCTATTTTTAATTTCATTCTCATGCCGCTTGAAAATTCTTTTGATTTCTTATCTTTAGGTAATTTAAAATCTTCAAGATATTTAAAATATAACTTTTCATCCCATTTTTTATATATTTTTTTCATTATTTTGTTTATATCTGATGGTGTTAATACTTCTGATAAAAAGCTATCATCTAAAACTACTCCTATTTCTTCTTTTATCGTTTTTTCATTTTTCTTATTGTCTAATCCGAATACTTTTATTTCTCCGATATTAGTATTGATTAAGTTTAGTATAGACTTTATTGTTGTACTTTTTCCTGCACCATTTTCTCCAATTAAGCCCATTATCATCCCTTTTGGTAGATTAAAATTAATGTTTTTCAATTCAAAATTATTATACTTTTTAGATAAATTTTTAACTTCTAGTATATTTTCCATTCTTGTTATTCCTCCTCATATAAAATATC
Organism: uncultured Clostridium sp.; assembly: GCA_948465565.1. Taxonomy (GTDB): domain Bacteria; phylum Bacillota; class Clostridia; order TANB77; family CAG-508; genus UMGS1994. The sequence goes on along the minus strand of CAOJXR010000001.1, from coordinate 112,078 downwards.
TAGCATTTCTTGTATTTCTTTTTTCGTGATATTACTTATTTTTGCAATAGATACTGCTGTATCAAGTAAGCCTTCAACTTTTTGTAATTGTTCTTCTCTAATCATTTCTTTATTTTTGTTTGCTACATATGTTCCTTTTCCAGGTATTGTTTCTACATATCCTTCTCTTTCTAATTCTTCGTATGCATTTTTCGTTGTGATTACACTTATTCTAAGGTCTTTTGCTAGACTTCTTATTGATGGTAATAATTCTCCTGTTTTTAGTTCATTCGACAGTATTTTATTTGTTATTTGTTCTTTTATTTGTTCATATATTGGCGTATTACTTGAATTACTAATTATAAGGTTCATTTTTCTCCCCTCCTCATTAGCGTATATATACAGTATATACAGTTAAGGGTTAATTGTCAATACTTATTTAAAATAAAAAAGAGAATAGCTGTTGTGCTACTCCCCCATATATGCTCTACTACTGCATTTCATGTTTTTTAATTTTTTAAATATATATAATCTCTATTCCTGCAAAGCTTGCTTTTCCTTTTAAAACTAAGTTTTTATCTCCTAGTTTTTCTTTTTTGTTTTTTTCATCAATTCCACCAAATATACAACTTACATTATTTATTATGTTCCATTCTTTTGGTACATATAACTCTACACCAGCAAATCTTGCGTCTATATATACTATTGCTTCATTTTCTTCTATTTTAGAATTGTCAAAATATACTTTCATTCCTCCAAACGAGCAATCTATATTAACTTTTTTTAGATTTTTAGAATTGATATATTTTATACTTTCTGAAAATCTATTATATAAACTAACTTCTCCTTTTTCGCTCCCTTCAACAAATTCCTTATCATCAAAGCTTTTCATTTTATGGTTTTTGTTTTCAAAAAAATATTGTTTTGGTTTAATTAAAAATGATAATCCAATGCTTAGGAAAATAGCTGAGCCTAATAATGGCCAAGGTGTTAATGCTTGTATACCTAATTTATCACTATATAATATTCCTATTATTGCTAATGGTATAAGAATACCAGAAAAATTAATGTGTTTTATACTTGTTATAATTATTGGTATCATAAATATAGTAATTGTTAAATTTATTAAGCTTATACCTGCTAATAGTCCTAGTTGATTTAGAATAACTGCTATTGCTGCTAGTATAAAAAACACTCCCCAAAATATGTTACTAGCTTTCATAATTTCTCCTTTCTTCAAGTCTTTGTTTTAATATTTTATTATAGTTTCTTGATACATAGACTTGTTTATAACTTTTATAAAATTGAACTAAACTAGATGATGTAAGATTTCTGTTTATTGAATAGATTTGATTTACATTTAGAATTGTTGATTTTGATACTCTAACAAAGTTGTTTGGTAACATTTCTTCTAGTTCATACAATCTATATTTTATTTTATATACTTCTTTTTCTGTATGTGCTTCTACACTGTTTTCTGAGGTTTCGAAAAATAATATATCGTTTATGTTTAGATAGTATTCTGTATCGTTTTTGTAAAATATTAATTTAGGTATTAAATTAGCACTAGAAATAGATTGTTGTACTCTTTTTATTGTTTGATTTATTTCTTTACATTTAATAGTTACTTCGTCTTCTTCTAAATTCTCGTCAATCTCTATTCGAATCTTCACTCATTCATCTCCTTATTGTTTGTGTTTTTATTATAGCATGTTCTTTTTAATAGTAAATGCTTTTTTGGTAAGTGGTTCAATTTTTAATGTAACAGGTATAATTTAAGGAGTAACTATGTAGTCACCCCTTAATTATTTTATTTCATCAATACTTACTAAATCTTTTATTCTGAAATATTGTGTTACTGTCTTTTTTCCTGATTTGTTAGAATATTTAAAGGCAAACCAGCTACTGTCACAGGCAGTTATTTCTCCAATAGTTTGTGATGTTGAAGAGAATAAATATGAGTCATTAATATCATCATTATCAATTGTAATACTAACTTTTTTGCCTATATAATTTTCTAGTATAATTTTATTTTTTTCTTTTTGAGTATTGTTCTTTTCTTGATTGTTTGTCATTAGTTTTTTTAATTTTTCTTCTATGTCAAACAAGCAAAATACAACCATAATATAAAATACCCATTCCATTATTTCTTCACCTCATCTTTCTCTATTTGTTTAATTGATGAGATTAGGCTCATATCAATTAGTTTTGTAATTGTTTTTTTGTTATATTTAAATTCTATTTTAATAAATTCATTACTTATATCGACTATTTTGCATAATGTATTAAAACATAATCTGTAGTCTTCTGTGTCTGAATCTAAATAGCACTCTTGTCCTATTAAGTCCGATAGAATACTGTTATTGTCTGAACATTTTAGTTCTGTTTTAATGTCTAATAAATCATCAAGACTTATTTTAAATATTTCTGATATTTTCTTTGCTTGGTTTATATCTGGACTTGTGCTGTTGTTTTCCCAATTGAAAAGCGTTTGTCTTGATATTCCTATTTTTTCTGCTAATTTTTCTTGTGTTAAGTTTTCTTTTTTTCTTAACTCTATTATTTTTTCTCCTAAATTCATTTTCATCACCAATTTGATTATATTCTAATATTGAATTTTGTCTATAAAATATGTTTAACATCTTGTAAAAATATTTTTACAAGCTTGCGTTTTCAAGCTTTTGCTAGGATGCGTGGTTAACAGAGAATATATTAACTATTTAGTTTCTTATAAATTGATCTATTTGATTTTATTGACATTCTATAATATTCTTTATATAATAAAGATAGAAAATGAGTAACACAAAGTGTGTTGCCACGTTTAGGTTTAATAAACCATTCTCCTGGGCAAAGCAGAATGGTTTATTTTTTATTGCCTATGTAGTAAAACTATGATGATTAACAAGGCAATATTTATGATAGTCATTCCTACTAATCCAAAGAAAAGTAGGTAAGTAATTTCTAATAAAGTAATATCTACCATATTAACCACCCCCATATTTCAGTCTCACAACTAGCAAGTCGTGGCAATTTTATGTAACTATTTAAAAGTAAAAGGTGGTAACACACTCTGCTTATTCTCATTTTCTATGTTTGATACTATATAATATTCTAAAAAGAATTACAAGCAAACATTCTAAAAATTTACAAATAATTCATTAAAACTCTTATTATGGTTTTCAAAACATTCTAATTCAAAAATCTTCATTATTTCTTTTTTCTTGGCTTTGGTACAGGTGTTACTTTTTCTAATTCTATTACAACATCTCTGCAAAATTCTTGATTATCTATGTCTAATATATAATGCTCTTTTGATCCTTGATATGGAAATCCTGTTTCCGCTTCTTTCATCATCTCTGCTATACAATCTAATTTCTTTACAAAAACAATATTGTCACAAACTGTAAGAACTGGTTTGTCATTTACATATACCATAAATTCACCAAACATTTTCTTATATTTAATTTCTCCAATGCCTTTTATTTGGTCACATACATATTTTATATATTCGTTTGTTGTTGCCATATTTCTCTCCTTTATTATAATTCTTTATGTATTATAGCAAAAAGACAAGTGGTTATCAATTACTCACTTGTCCTTTATAATTAATATTAATTTATATATTAATAGTTTTCAGCTTTTATTTCAAAGAAAGCTTTTGGGTGGTTGCAAACTGGGCAAACTTCTGGAGCTTGTTTTCCAATAACAATATGTCCGCAATTTCTACATTTCCATATTCTGTCTCCATCTTTAGAAAAGACTAATCCATCTTCTACATTTTCTAATAATTTTTTATATCTTTCTTCATGTTCTTTTTCTATTTTTCCAACAGCTTCAAATAAATAAGCAATTCTGTCGAAACCTTCTTCTTTAGCTTCTTTTGCCATTCTATCATACATATCTGTCCATTCATAATTTTCTCCTTCAGCTGCTGCTTTTAGGTTTTCAGAAGTAGTCTTTATATCTCCACCTTCTAATAATTTAAACCATAATTTTGCATGTTCTTTTTCATTATCAGCTGTCTCTTGGAATATAGCTGCTATTTGCTCATATCCCTCTTTTTTAGCCTTGCTTGCAAAATATGTGTATTTATTTCTCGCTTGTGACTCTCCTGCAAAAGCCTCCATTAAGTTTTTCTCTGTTTTTGATCCTTTTAATTCCATTTTGTTTATTCCTCCTTATTTTAAATTGGCATAACTTTTCTTTGTAATGCTATAATATTGAATCTGTTTTGTCAATAATTTTATTTCAATATATTGCTATTATTTAAAACTATTGTACTATATAAAAATAGCACTTCTTGATTGTTAAAATTAATATATTTTTCTAAATCTTTGCTTCTCATATATCTAATATCTACTAATGTAATTTTTTTATAATTCTTTATAAATAACGGTGCGAGACTACTCGCAAAAGAATCTCTAAATATAATTAATTCTTTATTCGTTTTTGCTTGTGAATTTTCTATAGTAATTATGGGTGTAGATCCTGATAAATATATATCATATTTATCTTTACTACTAAGCTTCTCCTTGTCATATACTTTTGTTTCTTTCCTATTTTCATAATTATATACTTTTGCATTTTCAATTATTTCATTTGTTAAGATACATATTTTATCTTTCTTTGTTTTTGCAGGTAACTCTCCTGCATATACTCCGTCGAATTCAGTAATCTCCTGTCTTGTATATTGTATGCTTTCCTTATCTTTGATGTCCATTTCTGAATTTATTTTTTTTACTACTTTTTGTAGGTTTTCTTGTTTCCAATGAATATCTGTTACATAATAATCTTGTAATTCCAAGCAGTCAAAAATATTTATATATTTCATATCTTTTATGTTGTCTATCATAATGTTTTGTAATCTGTCATAATCCATACTTACATATTCATTTTTGTTTGTGAAATAATTTTTGTCTGGTACTATTGAATAGTAACATTTCAATCCATTTAGATATTGATTTTTGATTGAGTTTATCTTCTCTGTTGCCTTTAATATGGAATTTTCATTTAGCGGATATTCTGTTTTAATAATGCTATTTTGATACATATAAATACCATTATTATCTTTTTTTCTGAATATGCTGAATTCCAATTTTGATTTTAATTTTCTAAATTCATCTCTTGATATTATTTGGTCTGTAGTATATTTCTCAAACTTCTGGGCAAAAGTTCCATCTAATATGCTTTTAACATTTATCTCGGGAAATTGCGTAAGCTTTCTTCTTTCTGCTTGGGATACTTCTGTATCAGGTTTTAATAAGTTTAGTATAAAAAATATGATTAATATCAAAAAGAAAACAATCGTCACAACTGCATTTTTTGTTTTATCGGACATTTTAATTTTTCTCCTTATGGATAATTATAACTCATTGTTTTCTATATTTTTTAAAATCTAAAATATAGAAATGGATTATATGAACTATCTACTAAATATGCTGTAACAAATAGAAGTAAGGCAATTAAGGTGATAGGCTCAAATATATTAATTATTTTTCTAGTTTTATCTTTTTGTTTTAATTTATTTATTAAATTTTTTAATAATGGTGTTGCACCAATTATTCCTATGAAAATAATTACGAAATAACTTTTTAAGTAATATATTGTATAATTATTTATAATACTTTCTTCATTTGCTCCAAATAAACCTATTGTTTGCTTTATCGCTTCTTCTATATTGTTACTATTAAATATGATAAAACTAATCATTACAATAAATAGAACATAAATATGTTGTATTATCTTAGGTGTTTTTTCTAGTTTTTTTAATAAAAATAATTTTTCTATAATTAGCAATATTCCAAAAAGTAGTCCCCACAAAATAAAAGTCCAATTGGCTCCATGCCATAGCCCTGTTAGCATCCATACGATTAAAATATTTCTAATTAATTTTATTTTTCCTACTCTATTTCCTCCAAGCGGTATATATACATAGTCTTTAAACCATGTTCCTAGTGAAATGTGCCATCTTCTCCAAAATTCAGTAATACTTTTAGATATGTATGGATAGTTAAAGTTTTCTAAAAATTCAAATCCAAATATTTTTCCTAAGCCTATTGCCATATCTGAATATGCTGAAAAGTCAAAATAAATTTGAAGACTAAAACTAATAGCATAAATCCAATAAAATACTATACTTTTTTCATCTGTTTGTAAAAATACTTGGCATAACTCTCCTAGTTGGTTTGCAATTAAAACTTTTTTTGAAATGCCAATAATAAATCTTCTTATACCTAATGATATTTTCTCAAAAGTATGTTTTCGATTTGAAAGTTCTTTTTCAATATCTGAATAACGTACAATTGGTCCTGCTATTAGTTGCGGAAACAGGGCTACATATGTTGCAAGTTTTATAATATTTTTTTGTACTTTAACTTTTCCTTTATATACATCATAAACATAACTTAATATTTGAAAAGTGTAAAAGGAAATTCCTATTGGCATTGTTAAATTTAATAATCCTATTTTGGATTGAAATATATTGTTTAAATTTGTTATAAAAAAGTCTGAATACTTGAATAAGCCTAGCATACCTAGACTTAAGATTATTGAAGATATTAAAAATATTTTTTTGTAATTTTTATATTTGTCTATTAAAATTCCATGAATGTATGCTGATAAGATTGCACCTAACATTAAAAATATATAAATAGGCTCCCCATAAAAATAAAATAATAGGGAGCTTAATAATAATATACTGTTTTTAAATTTCGTAGGTGTAACAAAATATATTATCAATACACATGGTAAAAAATAATATAAAAAGTTAATACTTGAAAAAAGCACTTTTTCCTCCTACATTTGTTCTCCAATTCTTTCTAGTTCTTTTCCTACCTTGCCATCTATTACTTTTTTGAATTCATCGTAAGTAGTTTTTCCCCATTCTTCATCTGACATTACTAAAAAGATGATGTTTCCATAGTTAGTAGCCCATGCTTTTTCTGCTGAAACACAAACCCATTTTCTCATATCAATGTTGTCTAACATTTCTTTTTTTACTTCTTCAACATCAGCATCTTTAGAAACTTTTACCATCATTGCTAAATAAGCTTGTGCATTGATAAATGGTTGTGAAATTACTGCTGTTTCAATGTTTTTGTTTGATTTTAAACCTGTTTGATATGTAAACATTTCTTCGTCTTTTATATCAAGCTCTTGTACCTCTAGTCCTGGAAGTTGCTCTTCACAATTTTTATTAATTTTCTCGAAAACTTCTTTCATTTGTGCAGTTGTTTGCACCTCTATTCCTGTTTGTTTGCTTGTGTTGTTTTTTCCTGCAATCAAAACAATTGATACAATAATAGCTATAACTATTAATACTGCTACTATTCCAATAATTACTTTTTTGTTCATATTTTTTCCCTCTCTTTTTAATTAAAATAATATATTTCTATATTATCATAAGGGTTAATTTTTGTATAGCTTTTTTACTAATTCTTTATATATTTTTAACTCTTAATACTCTTAAGGCATTTATAATAGCAATTATAGAAACTCCTACGTCAGCGAATACTGCTTCCCACATAGTAGACACACCAAATGCACTTAAAATTAAAACAAGTACTTTTATAAAAATTGCAAATATTATATTTTCTTTAACAATTCTCATTGTTTTTTTTGATAAATGAATTGCATTTACTATTTTAGATGGTTCGTCAGTCATTAATACTACATCTGCTGCTTCTATTGCAGCATCTGAACCTAGCCCTCCCATTGCTATTCCTATATCTGCTAAAGCTAAAACTGGTGCATCATTTATTCCATCTCCAACAAATGCTAACTTACCTTTTGGGCTTTTTTCATTTAATAAATTTTCTACTTTTTCTACTTTTCCATCTGGTAATAATTCTGTATAAACTTTATCTAGTTTTAATTCTTCGCTAACTGCTTCTCCAACATTTTTTCTATCTCCAGTTAACATTACTATTTGTTTAATGTTCTCTTTCTTAAGGTTGCATATTGCTTTCTTAGAGTCTTGTTTTATCTTGTCTGCAATTACTATATATCCAGCATATTTTCCTTCTAATGCAATATGTAGAATTGTTCCTGGTTCTTCGACTTTAGTAAATTTAATTTGTTTTTCATTCATTAATTTTTCATTTCCAACTAATACATCTTGCTCATCAATTCTTGCAACAATTCCAAGTCCTGATAATTCTTGTACCTGTTCTATTTTTGTTTCATCAATTTCTTTACCATATGCTTTTTTTACTGATATAGAAATTGGATGATTTGAGTAATTTTCACTATATGCTGTAATTTTTAGTAGTTCTTCTTCTGACATGTCTATTGCTTTAACTTTTTGTACTTCAAAAACACCTTCTGTCAATGTTCCAGTTTTATCAAATACAATTATTTCTGTGTTGGCTAATTGTTCTAAATAATTACTTCCTTTTATCAGAATTCCAATTCTAGAAGCTCCACCAATTCCTCCAAAGAAACTTAGTGGTATTGAGATAACTAATGCACAAGGGCATGATACTACTAAAAATGATAGTGCTCTATATATCCAGTCTGAGAATGTCGCATCTTTTATGATAAGTGGTGGTAATATCGCAAGAATTACAGCAATAATAACTACAATTGGTGTATAATATCTTGCAAATTTTGTAATAAAGTTTTCTGATTTTGATTTTTTACTACTTGCATTTTCAACTAAGTCTAATATTTTACTTACTGTTGATTCGCCATATTCTTTAGTTACTTCTATTTTTATAGCACCATTTAGATTTATGCATCCACTTAGTACCTCTTCTCCTTCTGTTACTTCACGTGGAAGGCTTTCTCCTGTTAATGCTTTTGTATCAAGGCTTGATTTTCCTTCTATTATATAACCATCTAATGGTATCTTTTCTCCTGGTTTTACAATAATTATTTCTTTTATTTTTACATCGTCTGGATCGACTTTTTGAATTTTTCCGTCTCTTTCTACATTTGCAAAATCAGGTCTAATATCCATTAAGTTTGATATAGATTTTCTTGATTTATCTACAGCATATTTCTGGAATAATTCTCCTACTTGGTAAAATAACATAACAGCGACTGCTTCTGGAAATTCTCCTACTCCAAAAGCTCCTATTGTTGCAACTGTCATTAAAAAATTTTCATCAAAAACTTTACCTCTTCTAATATTTCTTATTGCTTTTTTTACAATTTCTAATCCAACAATGATATAAGATATAATGTATATTGTATTGTTAACCCATTTATTATTGAAATTTATTGTAATAGCTATAAGAAATAACACTAGTGCAATTATAATTTTAATACCTTTTTTCTTCATGTGTATTTAGCCTCCTAAACTTCTTCTATAGTCACATCTGGCTCTTCTTTTTTTATTACTTTTTTTATTTTTTGTATAATTTCTTCTTTTATTGCTTCATTATATTCAACTTCCATTTTCTCTGTCATAAAGCTTATATTAGCACTTTCTATTCCATCTATCTTTTGTATTGCTCTTTCTAATTCTGCTGCACAATTAGCGCAATCTAATCCTTTTATTTTAAATTTACTTTTCATTTTTATTACCTCCATATTTTTATTTTCTGTGTTCTATATGCTCAATTCCTACTTCAAACACTCCTTTTACGTGGTCATCGTCTAGTGTGTAGAAAACTTCTTTTCCTGCTTTTCTACATTTAACAATTCCGCTTCTTCTTAAAGTTCCTAATTGGTGTGAAATTGATGATTTACTCATTCCTAGAACATTTGCAATATCACATACACACATTTCGTTTTTGTCTAAAGCAAATAATATTTTTACTCTGGTTGTATCTCCTAGAATTTTAAAAAATTCTGCTAATTTATTAAATGTGTCTTCTTCTGGCATGTTCTTTATTGTTTTATCGACTATATCTTGATGAATTACACTACAATCACATATAAATTCGTTTTTTGACATTTATCTTCCTCCTTATTTTCCTTTGTGTAATAGTTGAGTATTCGTTCAACTCTATTTGTATTATATGTGAATGATTACTCAACTGTCAATAGTTTTTACAAAAATTTAAAATATATTTTATAATTACAACAAAAAAGAAACATATAAAATATGTTTCTTTTTTGTTGTATTGTAATATTACATTATTTTTTTAATTTTCTTGCTCTTGTTCTTGTTTTTTATTCTGAGATAATTTTCCCATTTCTATAGCTGCCCAGAAAAGCATTCCGAAAGTTCCAAACAAGAACACGAAGTATATAGTCGCAACAGGTGTGGCTGTTCTTACTCCTTCTATATTTGCGTATAATTTTTCATTAGATAAGTATGCTTTAACTCTTTTTCCTCTAGAATATCCTGATGCACTATGTACATTTCCTAAGTCATATTCTTCTCCATTGTATTCAACTTTAACCTTATAGAAGTTAGTTCTAGACCCTGTTTTCTTATTTACGACTTGTTCCACTTCTGAACTCAAAACAGTTGCCTCAACTTCTTCATATTTTAGTTTACTGTTATTCATTGCAAACCATAAAGCTACTGTTGTAATTAAACAAACTACAAATGCACACCATAAAATAATAACTTTCTTTTTCATTTTTTCCTCCATATAAGTATTATCTTTTAGAATTATAACACTATTATTTATGTTGTTTCAAGGTAAAATATAAAATAAAACTCCCACTAATTAGTACGAATAAATAAAAACTAACCCCTCTACTTACAAGCATTGCGCTACTTAAAATACTTGTTGGAAATAATACTTTATAAATACTCATAAAACCGTATTTCACTTGCACCAACTGCTCCTGGAAGTGGTATTGATGAAACTGATATATAAAGTACAGCTTGCAAAGATAAAAATTGTAGAAAATTTGCTTCATTTAATCCAAAAGATAAATATATAATATATGGTATGCTATGATATAACACAATTTGAACAATTGTAGTTAAAATAATTTTAAATAATATTTTTTTATTTCTTTTTAATAATTTACTTCCAGCTTTATATTCTTGAATTTGCTCTAAGCATTTTTCTTTAAAACTTGCTACTTTTCTATAATGTAATTTTTCTAAAATCTTACAAACTAAATTAAGTAATATATGAATTATTTTGTTTGAGAAAATTGTTAGTAATATAATTGCTAGAATTGCTACATTTATGGCAACTCCTATTAATAGTAAATATTTTATATTTCCTACAGAATTTTGAATGAAATTATAATTTATTATAAATCCTATTAGTGCAATTATTACTGTTACAAACTGGAAACTTGAAAATTCAGTAAGTAATGCCAGTGCAGAATGTCCGATAGGTAATCCATCTTTTTTCATATAATATAATTGCATTGGATCACCTCCAGATGCACTTGGTGTGACAGAACTAAAGAAAAATCCTACTAATGCGTATTTTATGCTATTTATAAAGTTTACTTTGCATCCTAGTAATTTTAAAGTCCTTGCTATGTTTATACCTTCTGATAATATAAAACAGCACATACATAATATTGCTATTGCAATAAATTTTATATCTACTTTTTGTATAATTTTAAATATTTCCCCAACGTTATCTTCTTTAAATATAACAAAAAAGGTTAAACTTATAAAAAACAGAAAAATTATTGTGTTTACAATTCCTTTTTTACATTTTGTATTCATCTATGGTTTTAAACTCAAATCCTTCCTTTAAAAAAATTGGTATTGCTTTTTCTAGTGCATAGATTGTTTTCAGTGGTGCTTTATTTTTCCCTCTTCCATCATGCAGGCATATAATGTCTCCATTTTCTACTCTGTTTAATAGTTTTTTTGCAATTATATCACCTGTTGTATTTGCTTCCCAATCTTCTGCCATTACATTCCACAAAACACATTGTAAATTTTTAGTTTTTAGTTTGTATTGCAAATATATATTGCTGTCTCCCCAAGGTGGTCTATAGTATTGGATTTCTATTCCAAGTTGGTTCATTATTTCTAAACTATTGTATAAGTCTTTTTTTGTTTCGAGGATTCCTTGTATCATAGAGTTTTTATGTTTTAGCGAATGAAGGGCAATTACATGTCCTTCTTGTTTCATTCTTTTTATTGTGTCTTTTCTTTCTTTTGCAAAATTGGCAACACAGAAAAAAGTTGCTTTAATATTGTATTGTTTTAGCAAATTTAGTAATTGTTCTGTATATTCGCTTGGTCCATCGTCAAAAGTTAAATATATTACTTTTTCTTTTGTTTTTTCTTTCTTAAAAAATTTCTGTTTATTTATGTTAGATGGAATAAAGCTATATACTAGAAATAATATTGCTAGTATAGTTATAATCAATAAAATCATCATTTTGCCACACTTTCTTTATATGCGTCTATAACACTTATTGGTTCTAGTTCGTTTTTGATTTTATCCATGTTTTCTCTCATTATTTCTAATTCTACTGGTGTGTTTAACAGCTTTATTATGGGTTTTATTGCATTTTCTGTTTTCTTCCAAATTACTTTTCCTAATCCTTTATTTTCAACAAATTTAGCGTTTCCGATTTCTTGACTCAAAAATGGATATACAATATATATTGGCGTGTTTGAGTGTATTGCTTCAAATAGTGTTATTCCTCCTGCTTTTGTTATTATAAGTTCTGCTTTTTTCATGTACTTATATACTTCATTCGTGTATCCAATTACTGTGATATTAGTGTATTTTCCGTAATACTTATTAAATATTCTCTGATTTTTTCCTGCAAGTAAAGTAATGTGTATATCTTCGTTTTGTGCTAATTCCTCTATTGATTTATCTATGTCTGGAATTAGTCCTAGACCTCCTCCCATAATAACAATTTCTTTTTTATTTTTTGAGTTTATATTCTCTTTAAATTCTTTTCTAACAGGAATACCTACTACTTTTATGTTTTCTTCTGATATTCCATTTTTCATCATTTGTATTTTTGTTTCGTTTGATGCAACAAAATAACTATCTGTTTGATTTGTTATCCATTCTTTGTTTACTTCTATATCAGTTATATATGTATATAATTTTAAGTTCGGATTGTTTGATTTCTTATATGCAGAAATGTATTTTGAGCATATTGGAAATGTAGATATAATAATGTCTACATTTTTTTCTTGTAATAATTTTTCAATTCTTTTTTCCATAATACTTTTGAATGGTGCGGAGTCTGTATTGGCTGTGAATTTGTAAAAAAAGTTATATACTCTGCTACATTTACTTACTAGAAAATTAAATGTGCCATATATAATTGTTTTCATTTTTGGGAATATGATATCAAAAAAGTCAATTACTTCAACATGTGTGTTTTTGTTTTCAAGTTCTTGTTTTAATGACATTGAAGCAGTATAATGCCCCATTCCATATTTTGCAGTCAAAATTAAAATATTCATTTGTTCCTTTTTTCTCCTTTAAAAATATTATATATAATTGTCTCTATTTGGAGTATAGGTTTACCTTTCATAAATCTTACAGTTTTGTAAGACATATTCGTTACTTTTTAATTTTAATATATGGAAGTGACAACTCGGTGACATTTTAATTTATGACATAAAAAAATAGCTATCATTTTTAAAGCATTTCCAAAATTTTTGGGTTTAGCTCAAAATATGATAGCTATTAATATATTATTTAATTCGTAGCAGTGTATGATGTTATTTCGTTATTTTCCTTCTGGTAAACTTTTACTTTGTTTACTCATCATCTTTTTTGCAATTTTTAATATGAATTTGTTTGTTGCTGGTACTTTTTCTCTATCTTTTTTAAGTTTTAATATTTTCATACAATTGTCTGCTGAATCTACGCAGAAGTCTACTCCTGATATAAATGTTGCCATTTCTGAATTTAAAAACACTATTGCACCAGCCATTTCTTCAGAAGTAGCTAGTCTACGTGCTGTTCCAGTTTCATTTAATAATGCTTCTTCTCCTCCTGCCATTTCTTGAAATTCGTCTTTCATTCCTGTGTCTGTTGAACCTGGCATTACATTGTTAATACGTATCCCTAGTTTTCCAAGTTCTATTGCTTTTTCACATGCAAAATGTGATAAGCATCTTTTTGAATACATATATGCAAATGTTGATGGAGAAATTTGCGCAAGTGGCTCTATTACTTGCTGTATTTCTTCCCATGAATTACATTTTAGTACTTTTAATTGTTCTTTTTGATAGTCTTTCCAGGTTAATCCTGCTGTTGAAGTAACATATACAATACTTCCGCCTTTTTTCATTCTTTCTGGTAAGTAATTCATTGTTATATAATAATTGGCTGTATAGTTGCAGTTAAATGTTGTTATATAATCTGTCTTTGACCCTGAAAGTCCTGCTATTCCGAAGAAACAGTGTATGTTCTTTGGCACTTTTTCAAATAGTTTATCTATTTCTTCTTTGTTTGATAAATCACATTTTATAAATTTTTTTATTCCTTTTATTTTACATGGCGTTATGTCTACAGCATATACGTCAGCTCCCAGGTCAACTAGCATCTCTACTGTTGCTCGTCCCATTCCTGATGATGCTCCTGTTACTATGCATTTCTTCTTGTCGTACATAAAATAATCTTTCATTTGTTTTCTCTCCTTGGTTTTTCTTAAGTAATTCTTTGGTTAGTTTATCATATAAAAAAATTTTTTTCAATAATCTATTATAGGATTTTCGTAAGATATTTCGCCTTGTTCATCTATTGTAAAGTTTATGTATACACGGGTGAACCACCATTGTTTTATATTGAATTGTAGCATATAGTCTCCACTTTCTAACTCTCCATACATGTTGCTCCAATCATATTTTCTCATAAGTACATTCGTGCTGAGTTTTTTGTCAAATTCAACGGTTTCTTGACTTGTTATTTTGGATTTCTTTTTTACTTCTTCCCATGTATATGATTCTGTTATTTCTGTAGGTGGTTTGGCTGGAATTGTTGTTGCAATAATTTCCTTTTCTGCTACTTTCTGTTTCATTGCTTTAGGTTTAGGTTGTTGTGAATTTTCTAAGCTATGTGAATTGAGTTGTTTTGGTTCGCTTTTCACTTTTTTATATATTGCATAATCATGGTTATATTCGAATGGTCTTTCGTTTTTGTCAATTATTGTAAGTGTTATTCCTTTCTTTGTTAGCTCGTTTACCATAAATGATACGTCGGATGCATGGCTGAAAATATATGTATCTGCTGCTCCTTCTACATCTTGTCCTATTATTTTAACTGATTTTATGTTATATATTGGTTTTATTGAATAACCAATAGCTATTTCTATTTTATCTTTTTTAGCTATGATTTTTACTATATCTCCAACTTTTAAATCGTTTGCATTAATTTTATGATTTTTCTTATCTTTGATTTTGATATTTTTATTTTTTTCTGTTTTAAAAGAAAAATCATAATATGCATCAAAACTATTTGGCTCTCCGCTTTTTCCCATTTGTTCCTATGTATATTGTATCCCCTTTTATTCCTACAATTGTTCCTTCAACTGTATAGTATCTGTTCATTTCTGGTATTGCAAATATAATTGCTACTATTATTAGTACTATAACTAATAGTGTTATAAATATTTTTTTCATAAATTCCCCTTTATTATCTACATATTTTTACCATTTAATGATTTGATTATATCATATTACTTTGTTTGTACATATGCAAAAATAAAAAAGTAACAAATTTGTAATTTAATTTGTTACTTTAAGTTATAATTATAAGCTTTTATTAATTCCACAAGCTACAATCTCAGTCATATTCAATATCAATTCGTCAATTTCCTTTGGTGTTACTATCAAATTAAAATCTTTTGGAACCAAAGCATCTTTAATTTCTTGATAATTGTCTTCTTGTTTTAATTGATTTAAATAATCATTTGATTTTGCCTCATCTTGTAATTTTTCAATAAATAATTCTAAACAATCATTAGTAATTGTTGCAACATCTACAACTGTTGGTATTCCTATTGCAATTACTGGAACTCCTAATGTTGCTTGTGATAACTCTCTTCTTTTGTTTCCAACACCTGCTCCTGGTACTATTCCTGTATCTGAAAGCTGAACAGAACTACTTATTCTTTCTATACTTTTTGATGCTAAACTATCTATTACAATAATTAATTTTGGTTTAACATTATCAACTATTCCTTTTAGTATTTCTTGTGTTTCAATTCCTGTTGTACCAAGTACACCTGGGGAAATAGCTGCTACTTCTCTGTCATCTTCACTAACGTATTGTGGTAAATATTTGAATATATGTCTTGTGACATCCACATTTTGTATTACTTTTGGTCCCAATGAATCTGGCGTAGAATATAGGTTTCCAAGTCCAACAATTAGTATCTCATCTTTTTTTGATACAAGATTTTTTATCATTTCTTGTAATTCTCCTGATATTGTAAATGCTATTTTCTCTTTTTCCTCTTCAGGTATGTTTTTCATTTTTTTAACATCTATTGTAACGTATGTTCCTATTGGCTTTTGTAATGCTTGTTCTCCTTCATTATTCGTTACTTTTACTTTATGCACTTTTATTGTATCTGAAATCTCTTTTTCTTCACTCTCTATTCCAGGTATTTCTTGAGAAAGTTTGTTTATTTTTCTAAACACTTCTCTTCTTTCATCTGCTAAATCTGTTCTAAAATTCATAAAAACCTCCTTTTTATTTATTGTTTATAAAAGAGAGGTTTTTATTCAATAATTTTATATTATATTTTAGTTCTAAAAATATCTCCAAGTGGTCTTTCTTCGTGGATTCTTTTTATTGCTTCTGCAAATGTTGGCGCTATTGATAGTACAGTTAACTTATCAATTCTTTTTTCTTCTGACACTGGTACTGTATTTGTTACTACTAATTCTTTTATTGGAGATTTTTCAATTCTTTCAATTGCTTCTCCTACTAATATTCCATGTGTTGCTGCTGCATAAATATTTTTAGCTCCTGACTTTGCAAGAATATTTACTGTTTCCATTAGTGTTCCACCTGTACTTATTTCGTCATCAAATATTATTGCGTTTTTATCTTTTACGTCTCCTATTATTGTTGTTGATATTGCTTTATCATTATTGGCATCACGTCTTTTATCTACTAATGCAATTGGACAATTAAAGAATTTTGAATACTTATATGCTTTTTTTGCGCTTCCTGCATCTGTTGCAATGATTACCATATCTTCTATATCTTTTTCTAAGAAATAATTTTCTAATATATATTCTCCTGTTAGTCTGTCACAATTTATATCAAAGTATCCTTGGATTGCTGCATTATGCAAATCGCATGTAATAACTCTTGTTGCACCTGCTGCTTCTATTATTTCTGCCATCAATTTTGCTGTTATTGGAACACGAGGTTGATCTTTTTTATCTGACCTTGAGTATGGAAAATATGGAAGTACTACAGTTATTGTTTTTGCTGATGCTCTTTTAGCTGCATCTATTGTTATTAAAAGTTCCATTATTCTTTCATTTATTGGTGGCTGACATGTTTGTACTATATATACATCTGTTGCTCTTACTGTTTCTAATAATTGTACAAAGTTGTTATCATTTTTGAATTTCATTGAGTTAATTTTGCCTGGTTCAATTTCGAGATAATCACAAATTTCCTTTGTGAATTCTTCTGCTGTTGGGCATGCGAATACTTTGATTTTCTCCATTTTCATTTCTCCTTTTTATAAAAATTTTCTTAGTAATATTGTGCCTGTATCATAGTGTTAAAAATAAAACTTCTTTTATTTTACTAAAAGAAGTTCAATTTACAATATTATTCTTCCCAGTTATGATATACGTCTGATACATCATCTAGGTCTTCTAATTTTTCTAAGAAGTTTTCCATTCTTTCTGAATCTTTTTCATCTAATTTAACATATGTATTAGGTACCATCTTAACATCTGCTTCAATAAATGTTAAGTTGTTTTTCTCTAATTCTTCTCTTACACTTGAGAAATTTTCTGGTGCAGTTGTGATTTCGTAACACTCTTCATCTGCCTCAAAATCTTCTGCTCCCGCCTCTAATGCAAGCATCATTAAATCATCCTCAGACATGTCTGTTGATTCTCTTTCTATTACTATTATACCTTTTTTCTCAAACATATAAGAAACACAACCAGTAGTTCCTAAGTTTCCACCAGCTTTGTCGAATACGTGTCTTACATCTGCTGCTGTTCTATTTCTATTATCAGTTGATGCATTTACTATTACTGCAACTCCTGATACTCCATATCCTTCATATACAATCTCTTCATAGTTTGCAGAGTCTGTTGAACCAGAAGCTTTTTTGATTGCATTGTTTATTGTGTCGTTTGGCATGTTAGCTGCCTTACATTTTGCTATTACGTCTTTTAATTTAGAGTTTCCAGCCGGGTCAGGTCCACCTTGCTTTACTGCTATTAATAATTCTCTTCCTAATTTTGTGAATACTTTTCCTCTTGCAGCATCTGCTTTTCCTTTTTTTGCTGCAATATTATGCCATTTGCTATGTCCTGACATGTGAATCTCCTCCTTATTATTTTTCTCTAAATTATTTTAACCTAATTGTTGGATATTTTCAAGTTTTTTCCGATAATTAGGTTTATTTTTTTGTAAGTACTATATTATTACTGTTACAAATGTACTACAATTTTACTATTTTATTGTACGTTTGTACTTTTAATTTGTTTCTATTATATATTTAATATCCTCTATTGCCTTTTCTATATTCATCATTCCATTTCCAATAGGATAGTAAACTGGATATACTTTATATTCTTTTCCTGCAATATTTTTAGAAAAGCTTTGTTTTCTATATTGTGATACAGATATATTTTGATTTAATATAATAGAACTAACTTGATTTCCTAATGTTATAATTATTTTTGGATTAATTATTTCTATTTCTTTGCATAGTAAGTCTAGATATTCAATATAAACAGAATTAGGCAATACTCTTGCGTCTACTTGTGTGCATTTTCCTAAATTAGTTATGAAATATTTGTGTTTTTCTACATTTTCATATACTAAATCTGCAAATTTTTCATCCCATTCTTGAGGTTTTTTCGCCATAATATTTTCATATATTTCTTCATCAAGCAACCCTATTCTATAAAATAATTTCCATATATTTTTTGTTCCTATCCATGGAGATCTTCTACCTTTCCAATTAGGGTCTGATGCAATGTTTCTACCAGTTGGATTCATAAAAACGAAGCAAATATCTGGATTATTTGTGCATCCTCCATTATATATAGATGTTAATTCTTTTGCTCCATATTTTATTTGTAATTTGTCATATTCAGCTTTTAAATCTTCTAATCGCATAAATCGCTCCTACTTGCTACAATTTTTTACTATGAAATTAATAACATCATCTTCTTTATAGTTTTCTATATTTTTGTTCCATTCTTCTTGTGTTAAATCAACAAAATATTTATTACATTCTGGCATAATTGACATTGAGTCTAATGGATAACCTGGATTTCTTTTTTCACAAGGCTTGTCTACAAAATAGAAATGACTTTTACTCCAACTATATTCTTTTGGCTCTTTTCCATCATATATTACCATTCCATATATCCATTTTGCTGTTAGTTTTCCTCCATATTCTTTGACTAAATTACAATAGTGTTCAATCATTTCATCGTCATTTAATTCTTTACCATTTACTCTTCTTACATGTGTGCCTGGTTGTTTTTCTTCTGGCAATTCTTCTATATATAAATTGTTATCCATACCAATGGTTGTAATTTTTGTTTTGTCATAATATGCTTTTGCTTTGATATAAGCATTTTCTATGGCATTTTTTCCTGTTTCTTCTGGTTTTAAATTTATTCCTATATCTTTAATAGTTAATACTTCTATATTATTCTCTTTTAATTTTTCTGCATACTTCTTTATTTTAGCTGGATTTGTTGTTGCAAATAGTACTTTCATTTATTTGACCTCCTTAAAGCCATTTTTGTTCCATAATCATATATATCAATTGCATTTTTCTATGGTTATTATAATAGCATAAAAACTAATACATCTCAATAAAATTAAAATATGTTTTTACTCAATAGGGCAAAAAACCATACTTTATAGAATTTTAATTTCTGTAAAGTATGGTTTTTATCACATTATTTTAAATTTGTTTTCCATTAAATATTTGTAAAATTAGCTTAGCATCACGTGCATTTATTTTGCCATCTTTGTTTATATCTGCTCTTGCTCGTTGTTCTGCTGTAAGGGTGGCTTTTCCATTGAAATATTGTAGTACAAGTTTTGCGTCACGTGCATTTACTTTACCGTCAGCGTTTACATCACCAAGCTTAAATGTTGGAGTTGGGTCTGGTGTTGGCGTAGGTGTAGGAATTGGGCTTGGACTTACGGTTGGAGTTGGCGTTATTGTTGGTGTTGGGCTTGTGCTTGGACTAGGGCTTGGCTTTGCTGGCTCATTTACCTTAACCTCACAAGTTGCTTTTGTTCCGCTGCTTGAACTTGCTGTAATTGTGGCTGTTCCTCCACCTATTGCTGTTATTTTGCCATTACTATCTACTGTGGCTACTGCTTTATTACTTGAATACCATCTAAGTTTTGGACTATCTGTTGTGTTAGTTGGAGAATATGTTGCTGAAAGTTGTGCTGTATCTCCTTTTTCTAGCGTTATTGATGTTTTATTTATTGTTATACTTGTGATTGGTGTATATTCGCCTAGTTTAAAATAATCTAACTCAACTGTTTTATCTAGTACTTCTGTAACATCATTGCTATTTACTACACCATCTCCATTGACATCTCCTGCTGCTGTTTCGTCTGTTGTTATATTGCTATTATATAACTCAGAAATTAATGCTGCATCGTTTGAGTTTATTACTCCATTTCCATCTAAATCTCCTGGATATACTTTTCTTCCGTCACTCATTGTACGTAGCATACATACATATATCCAACATTTATCTGTTCCATAATCACTTTGAGCTGTAATATATGCAAAGCCCCCACTTACTGCTGTTACTTTTCCATTTGCGTCTACTTTTGCAATTTCAGGATTGCTACTACTCCATTTGGCGGTCGTTTCTCTGCCAATACTAAGCATAGCCTTTAATGTAACAGTTTCATTAAGTGAATTTAACTGATACAAACTCTTATCTAAATTCATTGTAGTACCTTCTGGAATCATATCTTCAACTGTAATATTACATTCAATTGAATAATTTCCAATTGTAGCAATAAGTTTAGCACTTCCAGCCCCTACACCAGTCACAGTGCCATTTTTATCAACGGTAAACACTTTCTCGTTCGTACTTCTCCAAGATAAGTCACTAGCATAAATTTCTCTGTTATATATACCTAGTGTCTTCAACTTATTTCCAATGCAAACTTTTGTTGGAGAAATTTTTTCACCAATGTCAATTACATTGTTTTCTTCAAATCCATAGACTCTAATATTCTCCAAATATCCATATCCATTCGCGATTTTAACTTTTTGCGTCAAATCTTTAGTTCCAGAATAACTAACATTCTTTTTAGCACTATTTGTAGAGAAGGTTTGTACCCAAAATGTATGCCCATTAACCCTATAAACGCCAATTCCAATTGAATTATAACTTGAATCTAAAATTGCTCTTCTGTGCATTGCTGAATTCATCCAATCTTCTACTACAATTTTAGCAGTTGACATAGTTGGAGATGTATAACCAATATTCTCGCCATCAAAATTACTAGCTATTGTAAAACAATCTCCACCTGTTAAACGACTATGGCTCCAATATGCAGATGTTTCTCCTGCTCTTTTCATTGCAACATCTACTAACTCTTGACAATACTCTAAAGGTTTTAACCCATTAGCAACACGTTCTTTATTAGTTAACTCAAAAACTTCTCTTGCCAAGTCGTAATTATTAGTTCCATCAATTGTAATCTCAGATATCTTTGCATAATCATCATTCTCCAGCTTAGTCAAACTTTTAGGTACAGTATATGTAAGTTTTGGACAAATATAAAATGCCATTCTACTAATATATAATATACCATCAGGAATATTAACACTCACCAAATTTGGACAATTTCTAAATGCATACATATCTAAATATAAAATATTTTTTGGAAGTGTTACATTAACTATATAAGAATTATCTAAAAAACATGTAGAATATATCTTCGTAACCGTTCTTCCATCTATCTTATCAGGTATAACTAAATTCTTCGCAGTTCCTAAATATTGCATTAAAACAATCGTACCATCATCTAAAATTGAGTACACAAAATCACCACTTGTATATGTTTTAGAATCAACTCTTTCGCTAAATAATGGTGTTTCTCCCTCATCTTCATTTTGAACATTTACATTACACTTTGCAGTTTTCCCATTTGAAGTAGCAGCCGTAATTACAACACTTCCTTTAGAAACTCCCCTAACTCTACCTGTTGAATCAACAGTAGCAACATTTGTATTGCTTGAACTCCAATTAACAGTCTTATTAGTAGTATTAGCTGGACTTACAGTTGCAGTAAGTTTCTCTGATCTAACTCCTCGTATAGAAATACTTGTCTTATCTAAACTAATTTTTGTAGCTTCTACTTCTGGGCCAGGAACAACAACTTCACACTCATCATCTAAATATGTATATGCACTCTTGTCCGAATTATATATTAATTGACTAACACGAATTGTTGCAACACCAGGTGAAAGTGCTGTAATATTCCCTTCAGAATCTACTTTAACAATATTTTTATCGCTAGAAAACCAACTAGGCGTTCCTCCCTTAGGATTAGGAGTAACTCCCAATTTATATGTACTGCCTTTTTCTATCTGAACAGTTGATTTTGCCAATTTAATAGGCGCAACAACTAAAACTTTCAAAGGTACATTTCTTGTAGTCTTAGATGTTTTAAATTGAAAGTAAAGCTCTGTACTTCCTTCCTTTAGTCCAGTAACAGTGTTTCCGTCAAGACTTATAACGCTCTCATCTGTGCTACTCACGAAGAAAAATTCTGTTTTAGCAATACCATTAGATGGAGTTAATCTAAAACTATACTTATATGAATCTCCGACTCCCAAAACAATATTTTCTGCTGGGTCAGAACATGAGGTAGCCTCTTGCTTACAAGAAAACTTCGCACTAGTGTATCCAGAAGACAATGTATCATTTATGCCAATAGCATATACTCTAACTGTATATGTACCAGTAAGTAAATTAAATATATTTGCACTTGTTGTACTAGCTTTTTTAGCTATAGTTTCGCTTACTTTATTATTTTGCTCATCATAAACAATTAACTTATAGCCATAACAATTATAAGTTCTTTCCCAACTCACCTTAACACCAGCAGAAGTATCAACAGATGCATTCTTAGGTGTTCCAGGCTTAGGAGAAGTTCCTAAAACATATGGCCCTTTCAAGATAGAAACGAAATTATTTCTAAACTCACTCATAGACTTAGGATGGTCCCATCTAACATGATTATTCCAGTCATAATTACATTCAACAACAGTAGTATTCTCTCCATCTCTTGACAAAACCAAAACAGAATGGCCATTATACCTAACCATATCTCCTGGTTCAATCTGTTCTACATCATAAACCGCTTCTGCATATGTGAATGGATTTATCCCATATATTTTAGAATACATTAATCCTGCAAACCCAAGACACTCTCTTGCGGCATTATAACTATCATTCCATTGCATCCCAGTAGGATACATTCTTCTAAGTTCATCTAGTGTATATGTTTTATCAGCCGCTTGGACTTTATTACACCAAGGTAAAAAAGTAGATATAAGCATTACCCAAAGAATTAAACTAGATATTATCTTTTTTCTCATATTCTTTCCTCCCTTTAATCAATTATTATTTCCCATTAAATATTTGTAAAATTAATTTTGCATCTCTTGCATTTATTTTGCCATCTCCATTTATATCAGCTCTTGATTGTTGTTCTGCTGTAAGAGTCACTTGTCCATTGAAATATTGCAATACAAGTTTTGCGTCACGTGCATTTACTTTTCCATCATTGTTTACATCGCCTAAAATGCCTTTAGTAACATTAACTGTGCATGTTGCTTTTTTTCCGTTTAGAGTAGTAGCAGTTATTGTAGCTGTACCTTCTTTTAGAGCTGTTACTGTACCATATTGGTCTACACTTGCAATATTATTTGAGCTGCTAGAGAATTTTACTGAAATTTCTGTAATGTTTTCTCCACCAAAAGTTGTTTTTAAATTAATTGTTTGTCCGATACCTATTGTGATGTTTTTCTTGTCTAAAGAAATTGTTTCAGGATATTTAATATTTATTTCTTTATCTGTACCATATATACTTTTAAAAGCAGACCTATATGTATAATCAGTTGTCTCTCCAGTTGCTATTTTTTTAAGATTATGAACTGTAAATTTATATACATCGCCTTCTTTTCCTGTCATATCTCCATCATAGAAAGAAATTATTCCTCCATTAATTGCAAATCTATGATTACCAACAGTTGTTTTCTCTTTAAATTCCCATTTTTTATTATCATTTAATCTAACAACTTCCATCCAAGTGTTGTCCGTAATTTGATAATTGTTGAAAATTTCACAAGTCCAATATCCTCCTGAATACGCTTCCATCGGAGTAATTCCTTCGCTTGGCCATGCAACAACACTATTTGTATAACTATGTGAGCCTGAAAGTTTATGTGCACTTTGTCCAGCTGCTTCTCCAAGTCCAAAGTCTGTCCAATAAGGCATAAGTAAATTGTATCTATGTCCACAAGTAATAGGGTCTCCATATGCGTCATTTATAGCATTAGTTATACCACTTATAATATCTCCACTATATAAATTTTCTGATGACATGTGGCTCATTGCAGTATCGTAAAATTCTTGTGAAACTTCGTCTGCCTTAGGTGGATAGTGTGGGTTTGGAACTTTAAGGTTAGTATAATTGTTAGTATAAACAGTAAGTACTGCCTTGTGTTGTGCGCTATTGCTTAAAGTTGCATTATATTTGACTGTTGGAAGTCCTGCTGCAACTCTTATTGCATTTAAATAATCAACTGCTCCTTTAAGCTTGTTTTCGTATATTTTTCCTGCAACAAGTGGTGTTTTGTCATATACTGGTGTTTGTTCATATGCTGATGTTCCATTTTGATTGAACTCTGCAACAGATTTAGCGTACATTGCTTTTGCTGCTTCATATTTTTGTTTTTCTTCTTGTGTAAGTTCTACAGTGTTTCCACCTTTTTGGATAAGTTCATTAGAAACATAATATCCTGAAGCACCTGCAACATATCCATTATGTCCAGTTGTGCTTGGCTCTATATGATATTTAAAATAACCATATTTTTTTGTGCTAGTTGCACGATATCCGCTTGCACCATCAGCAGCTCTAAAAGGATTTGGAAAACATTCATATGTTGCAAGGTATCCTGTGTCCATACGCACTCTTTTATATAGGTCTGTTTTATCGTTTTCTTTTGCATATGTTTCAATATCTTTTCCGTTTTGTTCTATTTTTGCTAATGTGTCATAAATGTCGTTATTAAATTCTATTGTATCGTCTCCATCTCTTGTTAAATAGCAATTTACAATTGGAATAGCATGCTTACATAAGTTTTTTTCATATTCATATTGGTTGTTGTACCATTTATCAAAAGTACTTTTAATGTTTGCATAGTTTTTGGCAGAGGTGTTGTATACTAAAACTCCTATTGCTCCGTCATCCCAGTCATCTATAGTATATCCTTGCATACTGTAGACAGTTCCATTAAATGGGTCACCATGATTACTTAATCTTGACTTAAATTCCTTGGCACAAGATCCAGCGCTCATTACAATTCCATTTTCGTCTGTTTCAACATATAGTAAATCTTCATATCCAGTCTTATAGAAAGTATTTGCTGTTCCTCCAAAAACTGAGGTTGTAACAATTTTTGGCTCTTGTCCATATTGGCTAATTACTTCTTTTAATGTTGTTGTGTCTTTAATTGTGACTCCGCTTGCAATAAGCATTGTGTCTGTATTTCCTTCAATTACTGCTTTTACAGAGTTTAGTGTTGGAAAACATATTTCTATAATTAGGAATAAACATAATATTATAGCAATTGTTTTAAAACATTTTTTCATTATTTCCCCCCTTATATATGCAATATTAGGAAAGCCAACGTGTGGTTAGCTTTCCTTGTTTTATATAATAGAAAGTTTTATAAAGCCTCTTATTATATATAGCTTCGTCTAACTTCTAAAATGCATTATTGTTTCCATTGAATTTTTGTAAAATTAATTTTGCATCTCTTGCATTTATTTTGCCATCTTTGTTTACGTCCGCTCTGGCTTGTTGCTCTTTTGTAAGAGTCACTTGTCCGTTGAAATATTGCAATACAAGTTTTGCGTCACGTGCGTTTATTTTGCCATCAGCATTTACGTCTCCTAATAATATTGAAGAATCTTCAAATATCCATGTTTGAGCACTGTTTTCTACTGCATAAACGTTATATAAGTCTATGTTACGTCCTTTTTCTACTTTATTATCTGCTAAATCAATAGCTTTTAAGTTTGATGTACATTTAGGAACTATTCTGTATCCTCCATTATATTCCATGATATAGAAAGTTTGTGCATTTGAGTTGTTTCTAGAATGTATTGCAACATTAGCTCCGTCTTCATCTTTAGCGTCACTAATATCTAAAGCTCTATTTGAAGCTACATTTACTATTTCATAACTTCCATCAGATTTTTGGTTAAATTTCCATATTTGACTTTTATCTGATGTTGATTTTTCTCCTAACATTACATTAGCATTTTGACTTGTTCCGTTTGCTGTTATTACATAATCTTGATTTTTCTTAAGAACTACTCTTGCTTCAAAACTTCCTAAATTTTTAACAACTTTTGTGTTCATTGGAATATTGCTTAGTGGTTTAACTACTCCATTTCCTGCTTCATCGTAAACATATACATTTGAATTGTATAATCCTTTATTGTTTCCATGATTGCTTGCTTTTACTGTATAACTGTACTCTGAACCACTTTTTGTTGCTCTATATTCTTTGATGTCATCTTGCCCATTATCAATAGACCATGTCATTATTGGTATTTTAGTTATTCCTACATTATCTGAAGCAACAACTCTTACCTTATAACTTGAACCAGTCATTGATGCTGGGTCTACATAGGCAGATGTAATTACTGGTTTTTCTGTATCAGTTGCAAAGTCTGGTCTGATTACTCCCCAATATGGCATAATGCTGCCACTTCTATCATACATTTGAGTGTAATAACTACCTATTTGTTTTACGTATTTTCCCCCATAATTTTGATGATATGTTACATAATCTGATTCATATATAGCAACATGTCCATTTTCATTTCCAGGACTTTGTAAGTATACAAGAATATCTCCTTTTTGAGGAGCAGCACCTTGAATTCTAGTCCATCCATCTGGTAATCCTGTATAATATGCATATTGCCATCCACTTCCGTGAATAATAAGTTCCACTTAATTCTAGTTCATAAGCCATAATTAAATCAACACATTCACCAGGATAAACTCCATCTACATCTATGCTTTGCCCAAGTAATGATTTAACATATTCTATTGCTGTGTCTGGTGTATATCCATTTGTTTTGGCTTCTACTTTATAATTAAAATTCAACAAATTTAATACTAATGTTATTAGCAATATTAGCAATAGCAATTTCTTTATTGTTCTTTTCATAAAAGCTTTTCCCCTTTTACTCTTTTATTTTTAAATTAATTTTTCCCATTAAATGTTTGTAAAATTAATTTTGCATCTCTTGCATTTATTTTGCCATCTCCATTCACGTCTGCTTTGGCTTGTTGTTCAGCTGTTAATTCAACATTTCCATTGAAATATTGTAATACAAGTTTTGCGTCTCTTGCGTTTATCTTCTCATCACCGTTTACATCACCTAATTCAATAATCATTTTGTCTAATAATACGTATTCTGAACAATGTTCTAAAACTACTTTAACTTTCTCGTCTTCTGTTGTAACAGTGCTTATATATTCATATTTTTTCTTAACAGAGTCAAAATAATATAAATATACTGTTTTGTTGTTTCCATAAACATTGTAATCTTTTATATCAAGCTCAATCTCGGCTTTTCCTGGAAGATTTCCTTCATGCTCAAATTTTATGAATATTCCGCCCTCTGATGGTGGTTCTGACATATTTTCAAACTTAGTAGCAGATAATATAACTTTTGGATTTAAATCAATATTTTTGTATGTAATATTCTCGCTTGTAAATTTCCACGTAGCATTGTTTGTAGTAATTTTTAGTTCTTTATTTTCTTTATTAGAAAGGCTATCGAAAACTTCGTTTGAAATTAAATTAATATTTTCATTCATGTCTAAAGTAACATTTTTGTCACTGTTTATTGCATTAACAATTTGTTCTTTTGTGGCATTTTTTAATGTAATTTCTGTTTCGTCTTCAAGTGGAGGTAAATCTTCTTCTTTAATTTGTTCGTCAACTTTTAAAGTATAATTGTTGGTATCCCAAATTTCTTTCGCTTTTTTATTCCCTTCTTTAGTTATGTCAATAGCATTATTTGATAAATTTATTGTTGTTTTGTATGTTTTATTTTCGAATTTAAAGTTTGCAAGTGTAGAAATATCAGTTATTCTGTTATTTGATAAGAAAATATTGTATGCAGTTGTACAATTCTCGATTCCTGTAATATCACTAATTTGATTATCATTTAAGTTTAAATATTGTATATGCTTATTTTTGGTTGCAGGAGTAATATCTCTTATTTTGTTATTATTTAATTGTATCTCTATCATTTCAACATATTCAATTCCTGAAATATCAGCTATACCAGCATTTGATAAATCTAGTCTATATGGGTCATTGCAATGAAGTTCTGCACAATATAATTCTCTTCTTGCTATTTTTCCATCTTTATTATTGTCTAGCCCTTTTTCTATTAGTCTAAGTTTTAAATTTTCATCTAATTTAACTTCATTATCAATTTCACTTGCATTTCCATAGTGTTGTTTTAAATTTTCTTCAAGCATTTCTAGTTTTAGATTATCTTGTATTATTGTGCTTGTATCTATTAGTTCTTTCATAACTTTATAATTTTCATTGTTATTATCAAAATTAATAAAGTTACGAGTTAGACTAACAAATAAATTTTCTTTGTCCCATTTTGCATTTTTTAATATTGATATATCTGTAATAGAATTATTTATAAAATATGCTCTTGTTATTTTTTCTAAATTAACAAGTGGTGTTAGGTCTGAAATATTATTATATTGAGCATATATTTCTTTCAAATTACTTGCATGTTGTAATCCTTCTAAATTTGCAATATTAGATTGAGCAATATCTAATGTTACTATATTTAACATGTCATGTTCAGTAATTTTTCCGTCTCCATCAATATCATATTTGCTTTGCAATACTGCCTTTAGATTTCTATCTGGTATTTCAATTTCTTTAGTTGTATCGCCTTGTATAGTTTCAGCCATTACAATATTAGATATTGCAGGTACATATCCTGAAACAATTGCAACTGTAGCAAGCCCTACTATCATTTTTTTGCATATCGAATTTAATTTCATTTTATCCCCTTTCAAAATTTTATTTGTGAAAGAGACCAAATTTGCTCTTTCACATTCTTTTATTATTTTCCATTAAATATTTGTAAAATCAATTTTGCATCTCTTGCATTTATTTTACCATCGCCATTTACATCTGCTTTGGCTTTTTGTTCCTCTGTAAATTCTGTTTTGCCATTAAAGTATTGTAATACTAGTTTTGCATCACGTGCATTTATCTTGCCATCTCCGTTTACATCACCTATTAAATCAGTGATAGTAGACTCTATGCTCTTGATTTCAGAGTCTAAATGGTTTTTATCTCCTACAATGCGATAATATACTTTGTATTTACCTACGTTCGTAGCTGTTGGTAGTTTTTCTGAGAAATTTACTCCATCTAATGAATATAATATTTGTCCATCATTTGTTGAACCTGCTTTTATTATTTCTTGTTCTTCTCCATTGAATACTACTACTTTTGGCATAGGTTCTTGGATAAAATTACTCTCAGCTTTGTCTATTTCTAGTTTAAAATTGTTAGACATAGTTTTTCCATCAATGCATAATCTCAAACTATTAATACTACAAGCATTAGTACTATCACTAACATTTAATCTCAATCTTCCTATATATTTTCCATTTTCTAATACAAAATTAATATCATTACTTTCTAAACTAATTCCAATTGGTAAATTCTCTATTTGTGCACTATATTTGCCTCCAAAATTAGATTCTACAGCATATTCTACAACTGCTCTATTTCCATATTTAACAGCACTTTGCTGTTTTTCAACTAAAACAGTTTTATCTACCAATTCAGCATAAATAGTACAATTGTCTGTGAATATAGTTTCAGAAGTTATCTCATTACCTTCCTTATCAATCCATCTATTAATTATCTTATCGTCCATATCTATTTGTGGTAATTCTTTAATCTTTCCATTAATGTCTGTATACATAACTTCGTTTTCTAGCTCACCTATATCAAAAGTTATTCTATATACTACATCAATTTCCTTACTCGCATCCTTATTTTCTGAGCTCAATTTTATTGTAACTTTACCGTTACTAATACCTGTTACTAATCCATTTTCGGAAACAGTAGCAACACTTTCATCACTACTAGACCATATTAAAGTATCTTTAAAATCTGTAGGTTCAATGACTGCAATAATATTAATACTATCCCCTACACAAATAGTGTCTTTTTCTGATTTTAATTCAATCTTAGTTATTGAGTTGTCTCTAACTATATTTATTGCTTTGCTATTCCAAACATTATAAATTTCATACAAGTTAGTTACTGAGGCATTATTTAAATCTGTAGCATCAGTATTGTATGTAATTTTCCAATTATAGTTTGGATCAATATTAGGTAGTTTTAAAAAACCACGTTTTTCTCCTGATGTTGTAATATTTCCACCATATATAGTAGTAGTTTCAGTATTTATTCCCCATCCTTTAATAGATGCTATATTAATGTTTCCATCGTTTATTGTTAGATTTGTGGCAGACACAGTATCTTTATAAGAATTAGCATTAATATTTCCACCATTAATTATAATGCTATAACCTGTTATTGCTATGCTTGCTTTATCTATATCTAGGTTTCCACCATTTATAGTAACGTTTGCTTTAATTCCATTATAGAAATATACATTATTTTCGCTTCCTTTAAGCTGCATTTTTATATTTCCACTATCTACTATCAATGAACTGGCATAAATTGCTGCATGCTCATATCTTGGTCCGTTTATGTTATTATTTCCTATTGAAGTATACTGATAACTTCCTGTTAATTTTAAGCTTGCTTCATCATTTCCTTTTATATTTAACTTACCACTACATTTAATATATCCAGCTTCATTTTCAATATTTCCTTGTATATCTATTGTTGAATTACCAGGTAATATAATTTTTGCACCTGTATTTTTTATTCCTGTTATTGTAAGCGTTTTTGTTGCAGCAGCCCATGTGAAACCAATTCCTACTCTATCTGTTTCAAGTTCATCTGTAAAATCGTAATCTGTTATATCTATATTATTTACCTTATCTTGATTTGATTTTTCGTTAAGTGATATTTTTATTATTTTACTATCCCAAATTCTATAAATATCTATAATATTCGCTGGTATTGCTCCTTCTAAACTTGCATTATCTTTATTATATTGTATTGTCCAAGTTGAATTTGGATCAATATTAGGTAGTTTTAAAAAACCACGTTTTTCTCCTGATGTTGTAATATTTCCACCATATATAGTAGTAGTTTCAGTATTTATTCCCCATCCTTTAATAGATGCTATATTAATGTTTCCATCGTTTATTGTTAGATTTGTGGCAGACACAGTATCTTTATAAGAATTAGCATTAATATTTCCACCATTAATTATAATGCTATAACCTGTTATTGCTATGCTTGCTTTATCTATATCTAGGTTTCCACCATTTATAGTAACGTTTGCTTTAATTCCATTATAGAAATATACATTATTTTCGCTTCCTTTAAGCTGCATTTTTATATTTCCACTATCTACTATCAATGAACTGGCATAAATTGCTGCATGCTCATATCTTGGTCCGTTTATGTTATTATTTCCTATTGAAGTATACTGATAACTTCCTGTTAATTTTAAGCTTGCTTCATCATTTCCTTTTATATTTAACTTACCACTACATTTAATATATCCAGCTTCATTTTCAATATTTCCTTGTATATCTATTGTTGAATTACCAGGTAATATAATTTTTGCACCTGTATTTTTTATATATGTTATAGTAAGCGTTTTTGTTGCAGCAGTCCATGTGAAACCAATTCCTACTCTGTCTGTGTTAAGTTCATCTGTGAAATCATAATCTGTTGCAGCAGCAGCTAATACAACTGAAGTTTCTACTAAGACTGGTAATGCAAAATTTAGAATAAATATAATAACTAACATTATGGCTAAAATTTTATTTTTGCTTTTCTTCATGAGTTTCTTCCTTTCATTTATTATTGAATTTTTATTTTCCATTAAATATTTGTAGAATTAACTTTGCGTCACGTGCATTTATTTTGCTGTCACCATTTACATCTGCTTTGGCTTTTTGTTTCTCTGTAAATTCAACCTTTCCGTTGAAGTATTGTAATACTAGTTTTGCGTCTCTTGCGTTTACTTTGCCGTCGCCATTTACATCACCCAATAAATCTGTGATTGTAGACTCTACGCTATTGATTTCAGAGTCTAAATGGTTTTTATCTCCTACAATTCGATAATATACTTTGTATTTACCAACTTTTGTAGCTGTTGGTAGTTTTTCTGAGAAGTTTACTCCATCTAATGAATATAATATTTGTCCATCATTTGTTGAACCAGCTTTTATTAGCTCTTGCTCTTCTCCATTGAACACTACTACTTTAAGTTCAGGTTCTTGCGTAAACGTGCTATCAATTTTTTTAATCTCTAAACTAAAGTTATTAGAAGTATTTTTGTTATTAATATACATTTTTAAATTAGTTATTGTGCCTGCATTTGCTGTGTTAGAAACTTTTAATTTTAATGTTCCTTTATATTTTCCATTTTCGTTATTGTCAAATTTAATTTCATTATTAACTAATGTTACTCCTTCTGGTAAGTTTTCAACTTTTGCAGTATATGTTCCATCGAAATCAGAAGTAACATCATAATTTACAATAGTTTCTTTTCCATATGTGGCTACATCTTTTTGTGTTCCTACTAAAATTGGTTTAGCTGTCCAATCTGCATATATCGTAGTATTTGTAGTAAACTTTGTTTCTGTTGTAACTTCGTTTCCATTTTCGTCAACCCATTTATTAAATAAATTTGTGTTATCTGATAATGTAGGTAGTTCTTGCAATTTACCATCTACGTCTGTATAAATAAATTCCTTCTCAATACCTTCTACCCCATTTGGGTCTAAAGTTATTTTGCATTTTACATTAATATCTTTGCTTGCTGAAAGTCCATTGGCTGTAGCTATTATTGTTGCTACACCTGGCCCAATACCTGTAATCTCCCCATTTTCTGATACTGTAGCAACTTTCTCATTGCTACTAGACCATGTAACCGCACTTGTAGAATAACTTGGCTCTAATGTAGCAACAAAAGTAGTTTTCTCACCTATGCCAATTTCGTTTTCTCCTGTTACTTCAGTTATTTTTATAGCTGGAACATCACTCAAAATCCTCAATAATTCATAATGACAAGCAGTATATATATCTGTTATATCTGTTGGTTGCTCCTCATATGTTCCATCGCTTTTTATATAT
Source organism: uncultured Clostridium sp. (assembly GCA_948465565.1). GTDB lineage: Bacteria > Bacillota > Clostridia > TANB77 > CAG-508 > UMGS1994. The sequence continues at coordinate 78,430 of CAOJXR010000001.1, read as the reverse complement.
CCACGAAAAATTGTCCAATCAACTAATGGATTAACGGATGGTACATTTTCATATGCCCAGCCTGGTCTGTTTCCTGTTGTCAAAGCATATACATTTCCTCCATTTATTATTGCATATCCTGTCACTGCATAACCGCTTGCAGACTCAATTCGTACATCTCCACCATTTATTACTGTAATTGGTTTTACTGACGAACTTCCTAAACTTATTGCCTCATCTGTTGACTTTGCATTAACTTTTCCATTATTTATTGTTAGCTTTTGAGCATATAATGCATATGCCTTTACAATAGCATCTTCTTTTCTTTTAACATCTATATTTATGTTTCCATTGTTTATAATAATATTTTTTGCCCAAATGCCTGTATTTATTGTGTACCTATCTCTGTTGTAATTTATCGTAATTTTAATATTTATTATCCCGCTGTCTATTGTTAATGTATCAGGTGTCCATATCCCCCTTGAACTTTCTGAATCTAATATTATCCTATCTATATTCAAACTTGCTACATTGTTTCCTTTGATTGTTAATGAACCATCTGATTCTATTTTCTTTATCTCATTTTCTATATTTCCTTGTATATCTATTGTAGAATTTTCAGGCAATTTTATTTCTGCACTACTATTCTTTATCCCTGTTATAGTAAGAGTTCTCGTTTCTGCTGTCCAAGTAAATCCAATTCCTACTCTATCTGTATTAAGTTCATTTCTAAAATCATAATCTGTCATATCAGCAGATAATACAATTGATGTGTCTGCTAAGATTGGTAATGCAAAATTTATAATAAATACAATAACTAACATTATGGCTAAAATTTTATTTTTGCTTTTCTTCATAAATTTCTCCCCTTAATTACGTCTACTAGCTAATAAAGCACAACACAATGTCTTTTGTGTTGTGCTTTATCGCATCATATATAACTAAACAAGTTTATTATTTACGATTCTTTTTAGTAATAAATACTATTCCAGCTGCTGATATTAACATTAAAGCTACAACAACTCCAATTGCAATATCTCCTGTTTTTGGAAGTTCTGGTTTGTTTTCTTCAACTTTTCCAGTTTCATCAGAAGGTACTTTAACTTCTGTGTTGTCATCTTTTTTGTCATCTTCAGTTGGTTCGTTTACTTTCTTTTCTGTAACTGTAACTTTTACAGTAGCAGTTTTTCCGTTTACATCTGCTGTAATAGTAGCTTCACCAGCGGCAACTGCTGTAACTACTCCGTTTTCGTCAACTGTTACAACTTCTTCATTGTCTGATGACCAAACTACTTTTTTATCATCAGTTGTGTCATTTGGATTGTATATAACACCTAATTGTTTTGTGCTTTCAACTTCCATTTCGAAATCTGCTGTATCTATTGCGATTTCTTTTAATGGAATTTCATTTATAGTAACTTCACATGTTGCTGTATATGCTCCAACTTTAGCTGTAATTGTAGCTGTTCCAGCTTTTACACCTCTAACTACACCGTTTTCAACTGTAGCAACTGTAGCATCACTTGATGTCCAAGTAACATCTTTAGCGTCTGTTGTGTATGTTGGGTTATATGTAACTGTTAATGGAGCACTTTGTCCTTTTATAACAGTCATTTCTGAATGATTTAATGTAATTCCTTTTAAAGGAGCTTTAACTTCTAATGAATAAGAAGCTGATTGATTTCCAGCTGTTGCTGTTATTACAGCTGTTCCTGGTGCAACTGCTGTAACTACTCCATTTGCTACTGTAGCAACATTGCTATTGCTTGAAGCCCATGTAACAGTTTTGTCTGTTGCATCTTCTGGCATAACTGTAGCTGTTAAAGTAACAGTTTCACCTTCATTTAATGTTCCAGAAGTTTTGTCTAATGTAACTCCTGAAACTGCAACTGGTGGTAATGTTCCTGTAATAGTTGCAACTATGTCTTCTAAGTAATTTTTGCTAAGTTCTGAATCTTCTGCATCAACATTGATGTTGATAGCTGTATCACCTGCTCCAGCTTCTGATACAGTATAAGTTAATGTTAAAATAGTAGTTCCTGCTGGAATAGATACAGGAGAAAGTTTGTAAGCTCCGAATGTAACTTTTCCATCTTTATGTAATCCAGTTCCGCTGTTATCTCCAAATAAAGCATTAATTGTATCTGACATAACAATGTCTTCTTCCAATATAGATATTCTGCTTGTATCGTATGTAATTTCAACGCTTATATCGTCAAGTGATACATCTTCTTTAGTCTTTAACTCAATTGTTGCTTTTTGTCCAATTTCTGCACTTGCATTAGTTACAGAAAAGCTATTTGTTGCCGCATTGCTTGTAATTGGAGCAAATGAAAGTATCATAGCTACAACTAACATTAGGGCAACTAAAGTTTTTGTTGTTTTTTTCATTTTTTCCCTCTTTCTCCATTATTTTAGGCTAATGGTACCTTTAATCTTTTGTTAGTCTATAAATTTAAAAGCACAAAAAAGAAACGCAACTAAAAAACAGTTACTCTGTTTCTCCAATTTGCGTTTCTAATATTTTTATAGGCATTAAAAGTAGCACTAATACTTATATTAGTGTTTCTAGAAAGTAATGTGTGTGTGTGTGTGTGTGTGTGTGTGTGTGTGTGTGTGTGTACAGCTGCAAGGCTTTCACGTTTTCTCATTTTCAAATACCTACTTTCTTTTCCTTTTCTTTTGCAATTATACCAAATAAAACTAAAATTGTATATATTTTGAAAAAAATTTTTTTAATTTTTTTCTATTGCATTTACAAAAATTCTCTTTCTCCCTGTTGAATCGCATGTTACAAGGGTTATAATTTTTTTATTTTCATCTATGTTGCATTGGAATTCTTTATTACTCTTTTTTGCACAATCATTTATAAAATTTTTCTTCTCGTTTGAGTTAAATTTTTTTCTTGTTAATCGAGAAACTGGTTCTTCCATATAACATGAAAATACTTGATATTTTTTCATTCCGTCTGGCGTATAAATAATAATTTCTATATCGTTTCCAAGTTCGCCTTTATGTAACTTTGCCAAATCTGCAAACATTTTTTGATTCTTTAGATTATGTCCATATATTACAGTATTCTCATCTGAAAAGTCTTTACTATTGCCATAATCTAAATATATGCTTCCACATGAACTATATTTTTTATATAAATCACGTTTTAAATAATATTCATTATTGTTTGTTTGTAAAACTGGATAATTTATGTCTGTGTTTGCAATATAAATCCATGCAACTGCATCAGAATTTATTTCTTTTAATGAGTCAAAATTAATGCTCATTTTAGGCAAGTCATTATTTTCTGTAGTTTCATCATTGTTGTTATACGTGATAACTTTTTCTTCCAAAACCTTTTCAATTTGTTCTAAATTATTATTGCTTTTTAACCAATATATTAATATTCCTGAACATATAACAAATATACTTATAAAAATGATTAACAATAATATTCTAAAAATATTCCAATTATTTATTCTATAATGCTTACCAGACATATTTTTCATGTTCTCCAATCACATATTCTTTTCGACATATTATAATACATGACATTTTATTATTGCAATATTTTGATAAAAATAAATACTTTTTATCTTGCTTAATCAATATTAATTAATTCATATTCTTTTGTTCCAAAGCCAAGGTCAGCTGCTGCATCTATTGTATGAGTCCCATGTCTCGATTCTACTCTTTCTAAGAAATGTTCTTTTCCTTTATCTTCTGATTTTTTTATTAAATCTATACAAGCTTGATCTATTGCAATGGGATCTAAAGAAGCCAAAATTCCTATATCTTTCATGCATGGGTCTTCAGCAACAGCACAACAATCACAATCTACTGATAAATTGCACATTACATTAATATAAACAATTTTGTTTTCAAAATGTTTTGCAACAGCTGATGCTGCATCTGCCATTGCTTCTAAAAATTTATCTTGGTCTACTTTAAACATTTCTTCAAATGTTCCATTTTCGTTTCCAACACAATGTATGAAACTTTTTCCATGTCCTGATGCTACACCTATTGATAATTGTTTTAAAGCTCCACCGTATCCTCCCATTGGATGACCTTTAAAATGTGATAATACTAACATTGAATCATAGTTGTCTATGTTTTTTCCTACATAATCTCTTTTTATTACTTTTCCATTTGGAATTTCTAATATTTTATCTGGACCCTCACTGTCCATAATGTCTACATCAAAATATTCACTCCAGCCATGTTCTTTCATTAATTCTATGTGTCTTTGAGTTGTGTTCCTTGCTCCATCATAAGCAGTATTACATTCTACAACTGTTCCTCCTACTTTTTCTACAATAGCTTTTACAAACTCAGGTTTTATATAATTTTGATTTCCTTTTTCTCCTGAATGTAGTTTTACAGCTACCTTCCCCGGCAAATTTACTCCTAATGTTTCATACATTTTAACTACTGATTCTGGAGTAATTTCCTTAGTGAAATAAACTTTTGCCTTTTCCATATTTCATCTACCTTTCTATTTTAAAGTAACCCTATAATACATTATTTTTTCTCTCAAAGCTATAGTGCAATAATATTGGCGTTATTAATGTTACCAACATAACAGTTATAATAACAATTGAAAATACTTCTTCATTTATCAAATTTATGTTTTTAGCCTCCTCAGCTATAATAAGTGCAACTTCCCCTCTTGTTGCCATTCCTATTCCAACTTGAATAGCTTTTTCTCTGGGGTATCCACAAATCTTTGCTCCTAAACCATTTCCAACTATTTTGCTCAATATTGTTATAGCTGTGAAAATTATAATAAATACCCATACTTGTATACTAAAACTCAATGTTGTTAATTTAAGTCCTACACTTGCGAAAAATATTGGAGAAAATATAGTGTGTACTACTAAATCTATTTTTCCTCGTACTTTTCTTCCTTTTTCAGTATTTCCTATAACTAAACCTGCTATATACGCACCTATTATTCCACTAACTCCTAGTACTTCTGCAATAAATGCTAATATTAATGCAAATGCTATTGAATACGTAGGCATTTGCTCTGTTTTTGTATCTTTTTGTTCTATTTTCTCAAATATCTTAAATAAAATTAAACTTAATAATATTGCCATCGCAAAGAATAATAACACTTTCACTGTAACAAATGAAAATGTTGAAAAATGTAGATTCCCACTATTCATAATAATTGTCAAAAATAATATTCCTATTATATCGTCAACAACGCCTGCTCCTAGTATAGCTAGTCCTACACTCGATTTTATTTTTTTCATTTCAATTAAAGTTTCTACTGTAATACTTACAGATGTTGCTGTTATTACTGCTCCAAAGAATAGATTTGTTTTTAAATCTTGTACATACATTAAACTGCACGCCGTTCCCATAATTAATGGTACTATTACACCTGCTATAGCAATTATTACATATTTATTGCTATCTGATATGAATTTCTTTATACTTGTTTCCATTCCAGCTAAAAACATTATTAGTATTATTCCGAATTTTGATAATGCTTCTAATATTGTGCTGCTTTGTACAATATTTAACATTGCTGGTCCTAATACTATTCCTGCAATTAGTCCTCCTAAAACTTTAGGCATTTTTATTTTTTGTGTAATGAGTGTAAAAATTTTTACCACTACTATAATTAAGCCTATGTCTAATAAGTATTTGTTTTCCATTTTAAAACCTTCTTTTGTTTTTTCTTTTCTATTGTTTATTATTCTTTTTTGTTCATAATATTATAACACTAAAAAATAAATTTTCCTAAATAATTTGAATTTTAATGCAAATTTTTACCTCATCACTTCCACCTTACAACAGGTGAGTTCACCTTCATTTGTGCTAGTTACCTTTACTCCCGCTTCTTCTGATAGCATCATATTATCTTTATGTTTCCAATCCTCAAATTCACTCATTCCTAAATAATTTATATAATTATACATACTCTCCTTATTTATATTTAAATATTTCCTATTGATAGTAAAAACTATGACCTTGTCTGTATCATCTTCTATTTCCATACTTGCAATTGCATATTTAAAATAATCGCTATCTGTAAAAAAATTAACTTTTCTATATGTTATTTCTCCATTATCATATTCCCATATTCGATAAATAATTTCATTTTCTTTTGCTAAGTCATATAAAAAACTATCTTTAACAATATTTAATTTAATGAGTTCTAAAAATTTGTTTAAAAAACCTTTTTCATCTAAAATAGTTGCCTGATTATTTTCTATTCGTAAAATATCTGGAATCCCTTGAGCATAGTCTGATACAGAAACATTATATTTGGAGTTATTATCATATCTACTATATATTGCTTTTATAATATCATTCTTGTTAGCTTTATTATTTAATGCATAAACTTTTTTATATATCTCATATTTGCCTGCAAAAATTTTCTCTTCTGTTAATTTCATAACTAAACTTGGAATGGCAAATGAAAAAATTATAATCAGTATCAAAACTATATACATGTAAACATTTTTATTTCTCATTTTTCACCACCTCCAAATATATAGATACTTTTGTTCCTTGTCCTAATACACTTTCAATTTCTAAATTACTACCATGAATTTCTGCAATCTTTTTACATAAACTAAGTCCCACTCCATTTCTTCCATTATTTTTTGCTCTCATCTTATCTACCATATAAAAACAATCTTGTACTTTTGGTAAATCTTCTTCTGGAATACCTACACCTTTATCAATAATAGATATACAATATTTTTCATTTTGTTTTTTTCCTAAAAATATTATTTTATTATCCTTTGGATTTGCTTTTTTACTATTATCTATCAAATTTCTAATACAATCTTCTAATAATGATTTATCTCCTAAAACTTTTGCCTCTTCAATATTTACTTCTAGCTCTATTTCTCCTAAATTGTCCTTTAAATCATTAGAAATCTTGCTTGCAAAGTTTGTAATATCTATTTTTTCAAACTTAATATTTTCATTAGATAATTCCATTAAATCCATTAGTTTACGTGCTAATACTTCTAATCTTTTTCCTTCATTAAAGATATAATTTGCTGCCCTTATTTTTACTTCGTCATCATATTTATTACTTCTCAAAATATCTGCATAGCCAATAATTGATGTCATAGGATTTTTTAATTCATGATTAAAATTAGTAATAAAATCTTCTCGTTGTTTTATCAGAAGTTCCAATTCTTTTATCTTATTTTCGACTGCTTCTATCATAATATTAAAACTCTCTGAAAGCTCTCCAATCTCATCATTTGAATTTATATGAATTCTCTCATCATACTTTCCTTTTGCAATTTCTTTACTTAATTCATTCAACTTAATAATTGGTTTTGTTAAAAAGATAGATAAAATACCAATTGTGATAAGTGATATAACAATAATTGAAATATCTATTTTACAAAAATCTTTAATCTGTCTATCTCTTTCTATAAAAACATCAGTTATATCATATTCACTCAAGAAAGTAATTTTATTAGTATTTATCTCTAATGATGAACCAATTATCATATATCTTTTATTATTAATATCTTTTAATAAATATTTAATTTGTTTACTATTGTTCAAAAAATTTAAATCTTCATCAGTCAAATCTATTTCTAAATTTGAATATATGACATTATTATTAGAATATATTGAAAAATTTTTATTATTTTCTAGATACAAAATAAGATTTCGTGCATATTCAATTATTTTTTTATCTGAAATCGCTCCATTTTCATCAATGTTTTCAATTGTATTATTTTCAATTCCATATCTTATTAACAGGTGATTATCAATATTTTGATTTATCGTATTTTCTAAAGAATGAGTAAAATTTTGCTTGCACATTGTTACTCCTGCAATAGAAAAAATAATGGAAATAATTGTGATTACTGATATAATTATTTTAAATGTAAACTTCATTTTTTCTCCTCAAAGATATAACCTATTTTATGAATTGTTTTTATCTCCTCTTTTAAATCTAATTTCTTTCTAATCCTTTGTATATGCAAATCAAGAGTGCGAGTCTCAAATTCTAGTTCATCTCCCCATATTTGCTCAAATATTTTTTCTCTTTTTTGCACTTTTTCTTGATTTTTGTATAAAAGTAAAAATAATTCAAACTCTTTTGGAGTTAGTTTTACTTCTTGTCCATCTTTTTTAACAACTCTTTTATCTTCATCTATTTCTATGTTCTTTATACTCATTTTAGGCTTGCATCTTCGCATGACTGAATTAACTCTTGCAATTAACTCGTCTATCTCAAAAGGTTTTATAATATAGTCATCTGCTCCCATATCTAGACCTTTTATTCTATCTTTAACAGTACCTTTTGCAGTTATAAAAATCACAGGAATATCAAGCACTTTCGCATATTCTAGTAATTCATAGCCATCAAACTCTGGTAGCATAATATCAAGTAATGCACAATCATATGTACATTTTTCCATTAAATCAGCACCAGTTTTACCATCTAATGCATAATCAACATGATACCCTACATTTGTAAGTGCAATATTGATTAAATCTGCAATTGGAAACTCATCTTCTACCACCAAAATTTTAGTCATTTTTCCCCTTCTTTCTATATTTTCTCTATAGTATTATTCTGCTAATATTTAATACATTAGTTACACTAAATATATTTGCAAACTCTAGCCCTGATATCACCAAAATAATTGGTATAAGCAGTATGCTACTTGCAACTAATATACAATAAGTTGTATTTTTTATCTTTGTAGAAATCCATAAAATAAATAATACTATACAAATAAAAACAATAAATCTAAATACATACATGATAATTATAAAATCTAGTACACGTATAAATGCAGGTAATTTGTTAAAACATATTAAACTTGTTATACTTGCTGTAATGTTGTCAAATCCATACATTTGGTACACTTTTAACAGTTCTGGAATTATACTAATCACAAATATAATTATACTTGCAAAAATACACACATATATTTTATTTCTAATGGTACATTTTCTTCCTTTAGGCGTAGCTCTTAATATATTAATCATTCCTGTTTTATATTCCATAATGAATATTGATGTAAAACACATAATGCTACTAATTATTAGAAAAATATCACTATATAAAAAGCTATTTTTTCTAACTCTTAGAAGTTCTTTATATCCTGTGTCATAAATAAATTCAGCATTTGAATTTTCTATGATATTCTCATATTGTTCTAATGCCTTATCAAATATTGGCTCTAACGAAAGAATTTCTTCATATGGTTCTTTATAACGAATCGCTTCTAGTTTTGTTATTTCTCCATGTTGCTCTTTTTCCGCAATATTACTAATTTGCAAATTCGCCTCTTCAAATTTCTCTTTTTCTTTATTAATAAATTCTTCTTTTTCTTTTGTCAGCTTTCCACTTAGTACTTCCATATAGCTTTTATAAATATTTTCGGTGTATGAGGTTGATTTATTGGTATTTGTAAAGTTATATATTTGAAAAGCAATAAAAATAATCAGTAAAATTGCAACTTTATTTGTTACAAATAATTTATAAAATTCATTTGCAAATATTGTTGTACTTACTTTCATTTTAGAAATTACTTGGTTTATAATACGTCCGATTTTTTTATTGTATATATTTTTTGTTTTGTTCCATAAAACACTTTCACTTGTTGTTAGATCTTTCTTTTTGTTAAATACATACATAGTTGTGCTACTTAACCCAAGTAATAATATTGCACCTACAATATTGCTCAAATTATGAACATCTTGCATTATACCAAACACATTCAAATTCATATATGATTTATATATATCATTTACTTCTAGTAAATTTACTATGTTGATATATTTTAAAACATTATATTTTGAGCCTGTATCTATATTATTATACAGTAAAAAGCTTATCATAAAAATCCCAATAAAGCTAATATACATTGCAGTATTAGTTTTGGCAAATATTGAAATTAATAATATTATTAGTGATATTATAAAAAACACTAATATTTTTGTAAATACAAATAATATAAAATATTGTCCTATACTAATTTGCAAAGTGCTATATATAAATGGTTTTACTGATTGTAGGCTTGCATGTAAATCTCCATACCCAATAGTTATTCCATAATATATAAAATTAGTCAAATACATAATTGTACAAATAGCTGTTATAGCTATTAACATTGTTATTATTTTAGCGCATATTGTCTTTATTCTTCCATTTTTCGTGGTTTTAATTATAGTAAATAAATTTTTTTCTTTTTCCTCAAAAATTATAATAGAGGAAATAACAAATAGCATTAAAATAATAACAACATCTGTAATGCCAAACTTTGTAAACAATGTCATTCCTTTTGAAACTTGATAACTAATATTAGTATTAAGCATTTTTTTATAATTTTGTGCTGTATCTTTTATGTTTTTATTAGAAAAATTATCTTCACTTTGTTTAAAAATAGAAATTGTTTCAAGATTTTCAGCTTTATCCAATATGTCTGTAATTGTATTTTTATAGTTTTTGGTAGAATCAAACTCTTCTTTTATTTCTCTCCAAAATTCCTCTTCTTTTGCAATATCGTCTGTGTATTCAAATTTTGCATTTTCATATTCATTTATGTATTTATTGTAAATTTCGATATTTTCTTCTTTTAGTGAATTACTATATTCTCTCATTACTTCATTTTCACTTTTAGAAAGATTCTTTATATTATTTATAATGCCAAAAGCAAAATTTCTTTCATATTCTTTTGTTATCAATTTTTCTTTTTCATTTTCACTTAAATTTTGTAATTCGCTATTTACTTTTTTATATGCTTCAAGTGGAATTTCATTTTGTTTGAGTGTTTTATTAGAATATATTTGTACTGCTATGTTGATGAGTATTAAACCTAAAAATGCATATATAAATAATTTGTTTGTTAATATTTTTATACATTCAAATTTTATTATTTTTCTCAAGGTCTCTCATCCTCCTCGTTTCCAAAAATGCTCATATACACATCTTCTAGGTCACCTTGCTCAGTATATTTTTTTATTAATTCCTCTGGGTTACTTTTTTCAATTAAAACACCTTTTTTTAAAATAATAATTTCCTTTGCAATGTTCTCAATATCTGGAACAATATGTGTAGCAATAATTATAATTTTGTCTTCTGCAAGTTCTTTTAATAAATTTTTTACTCTTACTCTCTCTTTTGGGTCAAGCCCTGCTGTTGGTTCATCAAAGATTAATAATTGTGGATTTCCTATTATACAACTTGCTATAAGTAAACGTTGTTTCATTCCTCCAGAATACATTCCAATTTTAGTATTTAGGTCATCTTGCAAGTTAACTTTTTTAGCTACTTTGAGTATGTCTTCTTGGATTTTTTCTTTTGGAATGTCTTTTAAAACTGCAATATAATTTAAAAATCTTTTACCAGTAAAACCATTATATAATCCTTGCTGTTGTGGCATATATCCTAGTATTTCTCTATATTTCACACCTAACTTCGTATTTTCTTGTCCATTCCACAAGATTTTTCCTTGGTCTGCAGACAAATTTTCTGTAATTATGTTCATAAGTGTTGATTTTCCTGCACCATTTGGGCCAAGTAGTCCATATATTCCATTTTCAAGTTTAAAATTTATATTGTCTAAAGCTTTTTTGGTTCCATAGGTTTTACTTAAATTTATTATCTCTAACATCTATTTCTCCTTATTTATCAGTATTTTGCATGTTTATATAGTTTGGTATTGAATTCCAATAATCTTCTTTTTTAATCAGTCCATAATTTGTTTTAACAATATCTCTTTGCTTTGTACCAGCCCAGGTTGTGTATTCTTTTCCCATCTCGTATCCTGTTCTTACAAAATAATAATCTTTATTTTCGGCAAGAATTTCAACTAAAATTTTGTTACTATCAAATAATTTAAACTCCTTATTTTCTTTTGTATCTAAATCAATATAATATGCTTTTCCTACAGTAGCATATTGACTGTCATAATACAAATATTGTAATTTATTATCATATATTCCTTGAATATATGCATTTTTCTTTGGTAAGTCGCTTAGTATACCTGTTTGCTTTGTTTCAATATTTACATATTCAATCTTATCTGCTTTTTGTGTCATATAATATAATTCATTTGTTCCAACAGTTATTTGTTCCATTTCTGTATATAATTTTGAAATTATTTCTATTTCTTTTTTAGTTGCTATATCTATCATGCTTATTTTTATTATTGAATTTCTTAAATTTGCTATTGATGCATTATCATCTTTCAAGAATTTTTCTGGATCTTCTTTGTATACGATTTCTTCTAGAATAATATTGTTTTTATATGTACCTATTATTGTTTTTTCTTTTGCATCGCATATTTCTTCATATTTTCCTGATTCTAAATCTATTTTCACAAGCTTTTTTTCTGTTTCAACAGATGCATGGCTATTTCTGCCTATTTCAACAAGTTTACTTTTACTAAAACATGTATACATGTTTTTTCCACTAAGTACATAGCTTGATGCTAACTCAACACCTGATGGACATTCAAATAGTTTCTCTTTATTTGTTCCATCTAAATTCATTCTATAAATTGTTGGCGTTTTACCACTTTCACTTGTCATATCTATTGCTCCATCATCACCCATTGTTGCATTTATTGTTGTTGTACTTCCATTGGAATTTGTTAGATATATGTAATTGTTATATATAAACATTTCTCTATTTTCTCCTATTTCTAAATATGAACTACATTTGTCTGTATCGTGGTTGCAATTGGGTTTATTACATAAGTAAATTTCTTTTTTGGTTGCATAATCAAAATATTTGATATTTGAATTTTCGTTTGAGTCTATGTAATAATATCCATTTTCATAATTATTTGATTTTCCTGTTGTTATAAACGTTAGCTCTTCGTCTACAATCGGATTTGTTTGGATACTTTCCGTTATTTTTGAAATTGTATTTGCAATTTTGTTTTTCTCTTCTTTAGGAGTTAGTGTGTATCCTATTATTCCTCCTAATATAATTACAATTATTACTAAAATAATAATCTTTTTTGACATTTGTCTTCCTCCTTTTATTTAATTACCCTTAGAATAACTTTTAAAAATAAGCATAAAAAATTCAATGCTAAATTCATTCTAGCATTGAATTGTATCTAAAAAGTATCTAATTTTGTCTTGTTGTTGTTTTATAACAAATAACTTCATAATTGCATATATTTGATTATTTTATTATATTTATCTTTCTTTGTATTCTTTTATTTTTTCAATTTTTTCTACTTGCATCCAAGATTTTAATCCATCTTGTAATACGTAATATTGTGTGTTTTCATCTAAACTGCCATCAGTTACTTCAATTGCAATGTTTCTTGGTAATTCTCGCGAAAGCTCAGAAATAAAACTATATGTGTTAATACCTTGTTTAAATGTTCTGTCATTTGATTTTGACAAAATAAATTTTAAAATGCTCTCAAAATCGTGTGCAGATGGCCTTCCTACAGTTTTTATATTTTTAATTCTTTCAAGAAAATTTAATATTTTCTCAAAATTATTATTTCCTTCAAGATTGTTTGCTAATGTACTTAAAAACTCGTCAGTATATTCTCCACCAAAATTGTCTAAGTATCCTGTGCTTATGTCTAATTGTCTAATTTCTTCCTCTCCCAAACTATCAAATTCATAATCATCTACTTCTGCTGCTTTTAAGTCGTGTCCATTATCTTTAAATTTTTCTTTTGGAATCCCGAAGTTCTTCGTTTTCATGCCAAATTTTAGCGCTACTGAATCAAAAGTTGGATCTGTTAAATAGTCTTTTTCTTCTGAGTCTGTTATTATTACATAGTCATGGTCATCTTCTGATAGTACTTGACTTTCTAGTCCACTTCTATAGCATAAATAATCATATCCTGCTGCAAAGGATGAGCATATCCCCCAATTTTTTGACATTGCAGTAAAAATATTTCTAGCATATTTATCATGAAGTCCGCTGTACTCGGTGTGTGCTAGAAGGTTTAAGTCATAAGATAACATACTTCCAATGCTGTTATATAAATATCTATATTTTTGTTTTTCTGTCCAAGATTGGTCCATTCCTTTTAATATTGTGTCAAATATTTCTTCTCCTTCAAAGAATTCTTTGCAACTAATTGGGACTATTGGAGTTCCTCCTGATTTTTCTGTTTTAAATCTTACTTTAAATTCTGGTGCTAATTCATTTAAAATTCTCATTACTCTTTTGCTTGGAATATACTGACTTGTAACTATTGGAGAAATATATGGTTTTAGATTTGCCAATATATATCTTAATTCTTCTTCTGAATATGTATCAATATTTTCTAAAATAGAGTTTTTTACAATAAGTCTTCCATTTCTTTTTATATTTACAATCCCCTGGAAACTTGTTAACTCAGGTAATGAATTTTCTTTATCTAAATCTATAAAAACTGTATTATCCATTTATTCCTCCTATATATTTGTATCAGGTGTATCTACTTCGGGATAGGTATAAATTTTGTTATTTCCATTAAGAACATTACGTATATTCTGTTAAATCTAGTTCAACCTCTACTGCTATATCTGCTGTATACTTGGCATCGCCTGTTACTTTTGCCCATGCATCTTTTTTTCTATAGATTCATTGATTGGCATAAATATCTCCTTTTTTATAGTATTAGTATATTTAGGAAGATTATGCAGCATAATTTAGTCAATTGATTTATAATAAAGCATACAATGACAATATCCTTCGAAATTAGGATCTTTAATCTGTTCTTTGAATTCCTTGCACATGCATTTTGTATCTTCTGTTTTTTCAGTTCTGCATGGACAATAACCGCCTTTCTTTTTTAAGCCCTCTTTTATTGTTTCTACGATTTTTTTATCTGGATTTAATTTTACAGCCAATGTTATTTCCTCCTTTATATTTTTTCGTGTTCTTGTTTTATATTCTATATTTATAATATAACATTTTGATCCATATTAAGCCATACTGTTTCATCTTGTAAATTTACTTCTAGTTTTACTCCTTGATTTTCAAATAAAATAATATCATTTTTCATTTCTTTCATAAGAATACATCCTTTCTCCTCAATATTGATATTTTTTCTTATTTCCAACCAAAAATCCAAAGCTAACAATTACAGATAACATTTCAGCAGCAACTACTGCAATCCAAATTCCATTTATGCCCCAAATTGCTGGTAATATAAAAATCATGGCAATTTGAAAAACTAGTGTTCTTAAAAATGAAATTGTGGCAGAAACTGCACCATTGTTTAATGCTGTAAAGAATGATGAGCTGAAAATATTAAATCCACTAATAATATATGATATAGAGAATAATCTTATTGCAGTTGTTGTCATTTGCAATAAACCTGCATCATAACTTACAAATATAGATGCAAGCGTTTTTGATAACAATTCAGCTAATCCAGTCATGACAATCGAAGTTACTGCTATTAATTTCAAACTTTTCTTTAATAAATTTTTTAGTTCTTCTGTATTTCCTGCTCCATAGTGATATCCTATAATTGGTGCTGTTCCAATTGAATACCCTAAATATGTTCCTGAGAAAATAAATCCAACATACATTATAATTCCATAAGCAACAACGCCATCTGAGCCTGCATATTTCATAAGTTGCATATTAAATAACATATTAACAAGTGACATAGAAAGATTTGTTAACATTTCTGATGATCCATTTGCACATGTTTGTAAAATTGGTTTTAATTCAAATTTAGTTTTGGTTAGTCTTAAAGGGCTGTTATTAGGACGTAAGAAATAAATTAATGGTATTATTCCTCCAACTAATTGACTTATTCCTGTAGCTAGTGCGGCACCAAATACTCCCATTCTAAATACATACATAAATAAGAAATCTAATATCATATTTGAAACGCCAGTTACAATAGATATTATTAGTCCGAATGTAGGTCTTTCTGCAACTATTAAAAAACTTTGAAAACTATTTTGTAATACAAATGGAATTAAAAATAGCATTAACGTTCTTCCATATGTTACACAAGACTCAAGCAATTTTTCATCTGCTCCTAGTAATTTTGACATAGGTTTTACAAGTAATACTCCTAGAATTGAAAATATAAGTCCTATAATTATCAATAAATATATTAACATTGAAAAATATTTATTGGCTTTTTCTTTATCACCTTCGCCTATTGTTTTAGAAACGAGTGCACATCCACCTGTTCCAAACATAAATCCAACTGTGCCTAAAATCATAAGTGCTGGCATAATTAAGTTTACTGCTGCAAACCCATCTGAACCAACAATGTTTGACACAAATATTCCATCTACTACTCCATAAATCGATGTAAATATCATCATTATTATTGTAGGTATTGTAAATTTTATTAGCTTTTTATATGTAAAATGTTCTGATAATTGTATTTTCATTTTTATTTCTCCTGCTCAGCGGGAGTTATTATAGTATATATTAAATTTATAATCAATACTTTAGTGCAAAAATTTGCTATTTCATGAACATTCTAATCAATTTATCATTTATTTTTTTATACGGATGATATCTCATTGGTAAATCAAGCAAAACTGATTTTTTTAGTATACTTTTATAATGGCTAAAAGTCTTAAAGCTATACTTTCCATGATACTCACCAATCCCGCTATTTCCAACGCCTCCAAATCCTAATTTTGAACATGCTAAATGAATTATTGTGTCATTTATACAGCCTCCGCCAAAAGACACTTCCTTCAAAATTCTTTTTTGAATACCTTTGTTATTCGTAAATAAATACAATGCAAGTGGCTTTTCTTTTGAGTTTATATAATTTATAGCTTCATGTAGATCTTCATATTCTATAATTGGTAAAATTGGTCCAAAAATTTCTTCTTGCATAACTCTTGAATTGATATCTTTTATATCTAATAAAGTTGGCTGAATTTTCATATTTTCTTTATCTGACTCTCCACCATATATTAGTTCATCTTTATTTATCAAACTCAAAATTCTATTGAAGTGTTTTTCATTTACCATTTTAGGATATTCTTCATTATCTCTCCAATTATCTCCTAAAAATTTTTCAATGTACATTTTGCAGTAATCAATGAACTTTGACTTTACCTCTTTATGTACAAGTATATAATCTGGTGCCACACATGTTTGACCACAATTTAAAAGTTTTCCAAACACAATCCTTTTAGCTGTTAATTCTAGACTAGCCTCTTTATCTACAATACATGGACTTTTTCCTCCAAGTTCAAGTGTAACAGGAGTCAAGTTCTTTGCAGCATACTGCATAACTATTTTTCCTACATTTGTACTTCCAGTATAAAAAATATAATCAAATTTATTTTCTAAAATTTCTGTACAAACATCTTTATCACCTAAAATTGTTGTAACATGCTCTTTTTCAAAAACATTCCTAATAATATCTTTTATAACATCTGATACATTTGGTGAAAATTCTGAAGGTTTGACAACTACACAGTTACCAGCACTTATAGCCCCTATTAGTGGTTGCATAGTTAGCAAAAATGGATAATTCCATGGTGATATAACAAGAGTTACACCATAGCTTTCTGGTATTTGATAACTTATTGATGGAAATTGGGAAAGTGGGGTTAAATGATATTCTTTTTTAGCCCATTTTCTCACATGTTTTATAATATAACCTAAATCATCTAAAACCATGCCTATTTCAACCATGTATGATTCTACAGGATGTTTTCCTAAGTCTTTTTGAAGTGCACTACAAATATCGTTTTCTCTATTTTTTATTTCTTTTTTTAATTGTTTTAATTTCTGTATTCTAAAATCTATATCTTTTGTTTTATTTGTTCCATAATATTTTCTTTGATTTTCAATAATCTCTGTAATATTACTCATATTTTCTCTCCTTAAAAAGCTTCATTTAAAATATTTATAACATCATTATAACTTACTTGTTTTGGATTTACTATCATTGCACCATCGTTTAGTGATTTTTCTGCAATTGCTTCAAAATCTTCTCTTTTTACATTTGTTTC
Organism: uncultured Clostridium sp.; assembly: GCA_948465565.1. Lineage (GTDB taxonomy): Bacteria > Bacillota > Clostridia > TANB77 > CAG-508 > UMGS1994. Next base: position 60,529 of record CAOJXR010000001.1, on the reverse strand, counting down.
TGATAGTTTTGTTGGTAATCCTGATAAATCATTTAATTCTTTTAACATTTTTTCTATGTATTTTATTGTTGTATCAGCTCTTTTTTCTTTTGGAGTATTTATATAAACTGCTTCTCCTGCAACATATAAAAGAAGTTTCGCATATTCTGATTCAAGCTTATCTTTATTAAATTTCATACAAACGGGCATTAAAATACTCATTGCATCACCATGTGGAACCTTAGATACAGCGCCAACACTGTGTCCTATTGCATGAATTAATCCTACCATTGAATTTGAAAAAGATACACCTGCCATAAGAGAAGCATTTGCCATTGCTATCCTTACCTTTTTATCATTTCCATTTTTTACTGCGTTTACCAAATTCTCTCTAATGATTTCTATTGCTGCTGTTGCATATGCATCACTCATTGGGTTTCTTTGAAGGCATGTATAGCTTTCTATTGCATGGCATAAAGCATCCATCCCTGTTGACGCAGTTGTTTTCTTTGGAAGAGTTAGTGTCATTCTTGGGTCAAGAACTGCTACATCAGGTACCAAAAAGTATGATATAAATTCCATTTTAATATTTTGAACTTTATTTAAAATAACTGCAACTAGAGTTGCTTCTGACCCTGTTCCAGAAGTAGTTGGTATTGCAATAAATGGGATATGTTTTCCATAAGCAATAAGCTCACATCCAGACAAATCCATTATATCTTCTTTCTCTTGTGATAGAACCATTCTTGTACCTTTTGCTGTGTCAATTACAGAACCTCCTCCTATTGCTAAAATTCCGTCACAATTTAAGTTTTTATATTGTTTTACTACTTCATTTATTGTGTCTATTGACGAATCTGGTGGTATTTCTGTAAATATTCCATTAATTTTTAATTCTCCATTATCTATTGCATCAATAACTATTTGAAGTGTTCCTATTTTTTCTAATGTTTTATCTGTTAGCACTAATATATTCTTTGCTCCTAATGATTTAAATTCGTGTGGTATGTTTTCTATTGCAAAATCTCCTGATAAGATTTTTGCTGAGTTTTGAAATTCATAATAATTTGACATGATTTTTTCCTTTCTATTTTTGGTTCTACTATACTTATACTCTTCCAAACAAAACATTCCCATAGCATCTAACTAGCCCCATAGATTTCTTTGGAATTTCTTTTAAAATATTTTTAGTTATAAACTTAGGGAATAGATATGCTTCTACAATATCTATGCATCTTACTAAGCTCATAGCTTTTCCTATTTCTCCTTTTAAAGTAAATCTATGTTCTGCGTATGCTTTACTAACACCAAGTCTACCTGTAAACATTAAAAAAGCTACATCTATGCTTTTAAATGTAATTTCTAAATCCATACTTTCTGCTTCTTTAATTCTTACTATCTTTCCATTTTCCTTTTTTATTATTAATTTAACATTTTTAATGCCAGTATTGATACATGCTGTAAAGCCATCTTTCCATGAATCTACTTCTTTTCTTACTGTACTATCATATTTGGATGTTACTTTAAATCCTCTATATAAGAAAAATAAAACTATCTTTGAAATATATTTTTTTATTTTTATAATAAATTCCCTTTTAAGTGATTTTTTCATATGATATCTCCTTAATTTTTTCTTTATATATTATATAAAAGATTGGATACTCAAACAATTCATTTGAACACTCAGTCGGGCTCATACAAAAAAATAAGACTTTGAAATGAACTTAAAATCGTTCAATTCAAAATCTTAATTCTTATTTTTCTTGGCTAATTCTTTCCGCTTCTTCTTCACTTAAATATTTATATTTAATCATTTTCTTTAAAACTTGTTTTTGTCTTTGTTTTGCTAAATCTGGATTTTTTGTTGGTGCATATACAGATGGTGCATTTGGTATTCCTGCAAGTAATACACATTCTCCATCTGTCATATCTTTTAATTCTTTATGAAAATATCCTCTACATGCTTCTTTTGCTGTAGTATATCCATCTCCAAAGTAACTTGTATTTATGTATAATTCAAAAATATCTTTTTTATCAAGTTTCTCTTCCATTTCAAATGCCATAAATACTTCTGCAACTTTTCTATTAAATTTTTTCTCTTGAGTGAAGTAAATATTTTTGCACAATTGCTGTGTTATAGTACTTCCACCTTCAACATATTTCATAGCTTTAATATCATTTACAATAGCTCGTCCAATAGCAATTAAGTCTATTCCATTATGTCCATAAAATCTGTGATCTTCTACTGAAATTACTGCATTTATATACATTTGTGGTAGTTCTTCAAACCTAGTATAATTATCCTTTTGTCTAATACTATTTATTTTTTCTGCTATAGGTATTTCTTCTATTGCATTTTTGTACATGTCATATCCATTTCCAATTACTAAAAACGCTATGCTCATTACCACTAATATTACAAGAAAAATTATTCTTCTAACTAATTTCATTCTTACCACCTTCTTTACTACAACTAATTACTCCATATGTATCTATTTTTATTATACGTATTTGTAGGTAGAAATTCCATTGATTTATATTAATTAATCCTTACAATTTCGTAATCTTCTATAATTATTATACTGTATCTATAGTGACAAACTGGTGACTTTTGTTTATAAAAAATAAAAGTCTAGCTAATTAACATAAGCTAAACTTTTCTATATAAAATAACTATTTAATCAAGTTTCTTGCCATCTGTACTCCTGAGCATGATGCCATCATAAGTCCTCTTGTCATTCCTCCACCATCTCCAATTGAGTATAATCCTTTGATATTTGTTTCAAAATTCTCATCTATTTCTAACTTATTACTATAAAATTTAATTTCTGGTCCATAAAGCAAATTATCTGGATTAGCAAACCCTTCAACCACTTTATCAACTTGTTTTATAAACTGCAATATATCTGTCATTGTTCTATATCCTATTGCAAAAGTTATATCTCCTGGTACTGCTGATTTTAGTGTAGGAACAACAGAATTTTTATCAAGTTCTTCTTGCCATGTTCTTTTTCCTCTTGAAATATCGCCAAGTCTTTGTACGACTACATTACCAGCTCCAAGTTCATTTAAGTTTTTCGCAACATTTCTACCATAGTCAATAGGCTTATTAAATGGATATGTAAAATTATGTGAAACAAGAATAGCTAAATTTGTGTTGGTGCTTTTCTTGTCTTTATATGAATGCCCGTTAACTAAAGTCAAATTATTATCATATACTTCTGATGAAACAAATCCACTTGGATTTTGACAGAATGTTCTAACTTTATCTTGGAAAGGCCATGGTCTTCCAATTATCTTTCCTTCATACATATAATGATTAATGTCATGCATAACTGAATCTGGTAATTCATATCTTATTCCAATATCAACACAACCAGCTTTAGTTTTTATATTGTGTTTATCACACATTCCAACTAGCCAATTTGCGCCTTTTCTTCCAACAGCTAAAACAACTTTGTCTGCCATAATATCTTCTGTTTCACAATTTTCTTTGTCTATATCTTTTGATTTTTTTATTTGTACACCTTTTACTTGTCTGTCTTCAATGATTAAGTCCTTAACCATTGTATCAAACATAAGAGTAACGCCATTATCTTCAATATATTTTTCTATTTTTCCATATAGTTCGTGTGCTTTTTCTGTTCCTAAGTGACGAATTGGTATATCTATTAAGTTTAAGTTTTCTTTTTTTGCTCTTTTCTTAAGTTTGCTAACTTCTTCTCTAAATTCCACTCCTTCTAATTTTTTATCAGCTCCAAATTCTAGATAAATTTGGTCTGTATAATCTATCAACTCTTTTGTTTTTTCTACTCCAATATATTTATGTAATTCTCCACCTACATGAATATCGTCGTCTTCTGGATTATATAATGAAAGCTTACCATCTGAAAATGCGCCTGCTCCTGAAAATCCACTTGTTATATTGCAAAATGGTTTGCACTTTGTGCATTTCCCGATTTTTTCTATTGGGCAATTTCTGTCTTCAACTCTTTTTCCTTGCTCAATTAACAATACTTTCTTGTTGCTGTTTTGCTTTATTAGCTCATAAGCCATAAAAACAGCTCCTGGTCCCATCCCTACTGCAATTATGTCATATTTTTCTTTCATAAAAACACCGACCTTTCTTTTGGGCTTTTTTCTTGCCAACGTGATTATATACTATATTTATAATTTAAACAATAAAATACACACAGAAAAATTTTCCGTGTGCTTTTTACTTGATTTTAATTCTATTTCTATTTTTCTCATATGGCAGTTCTACTATGAAATTACTGCCTTTTCCTTTTTCTGTTTCTATTTTAATCTCTCCATCAGAAAGATTAATAATTCTTTTTACAATTGAAAGTCCTAGTCCACTTCCTTCACTATAATGTGATTCATCAACTTGATAAAATCTTTCAAATATTTTTTTCTTTTCATCTTCTGTCATGCCAATTCCATTATCTTTTATTGATATTTGAGCCTTATTATTAATTTTCTTTATACTTATGTCAATCTTTCCATCTTTTCCTGTAAATTTAATACTATTATCTATTAAATTCATCCATACTTGGTATAATAATTCCTCATCGCCATTTATTATTGTTTTAGGTAAATTAGCAGATATTATAATATTTTTTTCTGTCCATTTGCTTTCAAGAATATTTATTACCTTTCTAATTTGCTCTGAAATTTCTACTTCTTTTTTATTTGTAAGTTTGTCTTTATTTTGTAGTTTAGAAAGTTTTAGAATATTACTACTAATATTCAACAATCTGTCTGATTCTTCAACTATAATACCTATATATTCTTTCTTTTCTTCGTCTGTTAAGTTTTCGCTTTCAAGTAATTGTGCAAATCCTTTTATTGAACTTATAGGTGTTTTTAGTTCATGTGACATATTATTTATGAAGTCTTTTTGCAAGACCTCTATTTTATTCAAATCTTTAGCCATAGTATTGAAATTCTCTGTTAATTGACCAATTTCATCTTCCCTGTCACTTTCTAATTCAATATCAAAATCACCTGTTGCTATCTTTTTAGTTGCTTCGTTTATCTGCCTTATTGGCCCTAGAATTTTTCTTGCGCTATATCTCATTATTATAATTATGTATAGTGCGCTTGTAATGACTGTAATTCCAACACTTCTTCTTACAATGTTTACTATTTCTAATCTATCGATTTGCTCAACTTCGTCTATATCGACTAATTTCTTTTCAATCGCCTTATTTACACTTATATAGAAAACTGATATTGATAAAAATATTAATACTATAAATACAATTGAAAATTCTATTATTAAATTTCTTTGTAATGATTTCTTCTTTCCAAGTATTCTCTCAAACATATTATTCCTCTTTTATTATTGCTTTATATCCAATTCCTCTTGTTGTAACAATTTCAAATTCTGTTATATCTTCTAATTTCTCTCTTATTCTCTTTATATGTACGTCAACAGTTCTATAATCTGACTCGTTTTCTAGCCCCCAGATTTCCTCAATTAAATCTTGTCTTTTAAATGTTTTGTTAGGTGAACTTAGTAATTTATATGTTAAATAAAATTCCTTTTGAGTCAATTGATAAAATTTGTTTTCTTTCTTTATTTCCAGTTTATCATAATCTAGTTCTACTTTTCCAATTTTAATTTTCTTCTCATTTGTCGCTTGGCTTCTTTTCAGTAATGATTTTACTCTTAATATTAACTCATCAATATTTATAGGCTTTACCATATAATCATCTGCTCCAAGTGTAAAACCTTGTCTTTTATCTTCAATGTCTTCTTTAGCTGTTATTATTAAAATTGGAGTTTCGTATTTTGCTTCTCTTAATAGCTGTATCATCTCATACCCATCCATTTCAGGCATCATAATATCAGTTACAATAAGGTCAACATACTCCTTATCCATAATCTCTAAAGCTTCTTCTCCATTTTTACTCTCAAAAACAGTATAATTGCTTTTCTCTAAACAAGTTACTATTAATTTTCTTAAATTTTTATCATCTTCGACTACTAGGATTTTAAACATTTTTTCACTCTTCCTTTATATAAAATTAGAAGTAGCTATCTTTCATTTAAAAGGGGATAATGAAAACATATAATAACTACTTCTAAAGTGACTACAATATATCAGTTCTTTGTGAACTAATTATGAATTTCCTAAAAAATCTTTGGTATCCATATAAGTCCAGCAATAATGGCAGAAATAATAGCATTTATTAATACTGATCCTGCTGCTGTATCTTTAGCTTTTTTAGCAAGTTCATTTTTCTCATCTGTTACTAAATCTATTGCGTTTTCAATAGCTGTATTTATTAATTCTGATGATATAACTAATCCAAATAATACTATACAAATAATCCACTCTATTTTTGATATTTTATATATTATTCCCATGGCAATAACTACAATCACAGCTAGTAAGTGTATTTTCATGTTTCGTTCTTCTTTTATTCCTGTAATTATTCCTTCTATTGCATATTTAAATGATAATATAAATTTCTTCATATTTCTCCTTGTCCTTAAGTTTAAGTTTTAAAAAAGCTAGTATCTAATAATACTAGCTTTTTAAAACTTAGTCTCTATTTCTTCCTATTATTGATAATATACGTAAGAACATATTAATGAAGTCTAAGTATAATTCCATTGCTCCGTATATTGCAACTTTTTCTTGGTCAATTCCCTCTTCTTCGCTCATCATTTTAACTTTGTTCATATCATACATTGTTAATCCAGCAAATATTCCTAGAATTACCCAGTCTAATATAATATCAAGTCCTGAGCTACCTAAAAATATATTAACTAATGTTAATATCAATCCCATAATAAGTGCTGCGAATAATACATTTCCAAATCCTGATAAATCTCTTTCTGTTTTATATCCAATCAATGCTAGTATTCCGAAGAATCCTGCTGTTGCAAATAATGCATATGCAATTGTTGTTAAATCAAAAACTGCGAATATAACTGAGAATGTTGCACCTGTAAGCATTGAGTAAGCAAAGAATAATATTGTTACTAATGTTGCTGGTAATTTCTTAAAGCAAAGTCCAAATAGTAATGCAATTACAACTTGTGCTATTAATATTGCTGTCCATGCTGAAGCTATTTCTATAAATGCTCCACTATAATAAGTATATGCTGCAACAACTCCTGTACTTATTATGCCTAAAAACATCCATAAGAATGTTTGAGCAAGCGTTTTGTTTGTGCTTTGTACGTATACGTCTTCCATAAAAAAACCTCCTTTATTACACAAAAAGGGAGATTTTTATTGTCTCCCTCGTTTTGTATATTTTATCTTTAAATTGTTAAAATATTATTAAATTATTCTATTTCTAAGAATCCACCGAAAGCTTTGCTTGTTGGGTAATCTGGTAATATTTTTGATCCACCAGCAACAACTACTTTATCTCCTGATTCTAAGTTTCCTAATTTCTTATGTTTAGCAATACCTTCTTCAATTACTTTGTTGATATCGCCATTGTTTTCAATATATACTGGGAATACGTTCCAAGCAATACCTAATTGACGGAATGTTCTCTTGTTGTCTGTAACAACTAATATTGGGCATCCAGCTCCTAATCCTGATAATCTTCTAGCTGAATCACCTGTGTTTGTATAGCATACGATAGCATCTGCTTCAATATTTTTAGCCATTACGCATACTGAATATGCAATATTGTCTTCTAAATTCTTTAGTTCATAATTGTCATTTTGTTCAAATCTCTTCCAGTAGTTTATTGTTGGTTCAACTCTTTTTGCTATTTTGTCCATTGTTTTAACACATTCTACTGGGAAATCACCCATAGCACATTCACCTGATAACATAACAGCACTTGTTCTATCATATATAGCGTTTGCAACGTCGTTAGCTTCAGCTCTTGTTGGTAATGGATTGTGAGTCATTGATTCTAACATTTGTGTAGCTGTTATAGCTGGTTTATTAGCTCTGTTTGATAATTTGATGAATTTCTTTTGCATTACTGGTGGTTCTGTGAAATCAGTTTCTGTAGCCATATCACCACGAGCAATCATTTGAACGTCAGCGTTTTCAACGATTTCTTCCATATGTTCTAGACCTTCAACGTTCTCAACTTTTGTTATAATCTTAACGTCTTTTCCACCATGTTCATCTAATACTTTTCTAACTTGATCTATATCATCTTTTCCTCTTGTGAAAGATACTGCAACATAATCATATTCATGTTCACAAGCTGTAATTAAGTCATTTATATCTTTTTCTTTTAATGCTGGCAAACGTACTGCTGTTCCTGGTAAATTCATAGTTTTTCTGCTTCCTAATCCATTTCCATGAACTACTGTACAATGAATGTCTTTATCAACTATTTCATCAACAACTAATTCTATAGCACCATCATCTATTAATATTTTAGCTCCAACTTTTACATCTTTGTATAAGTTTTTGTAGCTAACTGATACTCTGTCTTTGTCTCCAATTATATCTTCATTTACTAAAACGAATTTTTGTCCATCTTCTAACATTATTTTTTCATTTTTACCTGTTACTAACATACCTGTTCTGATTTCAGGTCCTTGCATGTCTAAAATCATTGGAATTGGTAAATCTAATTCTTCTCTTATTCTAATAATATCTTCTGTTTTTTCTCTTTGCTCATCATAGCTTCCATGTGAGTAGTTTACTCTGCAAACATTTAGCCCTGCAGCAAATAGTTCTTCTAATCTTTTTTCACTAGCAGGTCCTATTGTTCCAACTATTTTAGTTTTTCTTAAATTTGATTTCATTTTATTATCTCTCCTTTTATAAATAAAAAATAATCTTTACCGCACTTTAGTATACCACAAACTCCAATTTTTTCAAGTGTTTTCTACAAAATATTTGTCGTTTTGTGTTATAAACAAAATATAGATATTAGTTTTCTCTAATATCTATATTCTCCAAAATTTATTTTGTCATCCATTTTATTAAATTCATATTCTCAGAATCTAGTAACATTTTGTGTTTTGGCATTGCTCTGAATGTATAACCAAAGTTTCCTCCTGTAAGTAATTTTATTTTTGCTGTATATGTATAAGTGTTTTCGCCATTATCTTCAATTTTCTTCATTTCTGTAACACAAATATTGTTTACTATTCCTGTGTCTAATATTTGTCCATAATATACTTGTACAGCTACATTTTCTGGTTTGAAATTTGGAAGTTCAACCTTGCAAGATACTTCTATTACATCTCCTGCATTCATTTTTACATTGTCAATATTGTGTTCTTGTGTAATTTTTATTTCATTCCATCTTTCTTTGGCTGATTTTTTCCATTTTGCAAAATCATTTACATTAGTTAATTCTTTGAAATTGTTATTGTATAAATCGCATAGTGGCATATAAATCTTTTCCATATAATCTATTAACATTCTTGATGTACTGTATTTTCCACCTGTTGTTATTATAGAGTTTTTCATGTATTTTAGCCATTCTTTAGAAAATCCTTTTTCGTTTTGTTTATTATAGTATGCTGGTATTATTTTGTTTTCTAACGTGCTATAAATACTATCACTATCGCTATTGTCTTGAATTTCATAAGAATCATAATTTGTTTCTGTTCCTATTGACCAACCATTTGTTGTATCATATCCTTCTGCCCACCATCCATCTAGTACACTAAAGTTTACAACACCATTTACAGATGCTTTTTCTCCAGATGTTCCTGACGCTTCCATCGGTCTTCTTGGGTTATTTAACCATACGTCAACACCACTTACTAGATATCTTGCTAGTCCAATATTGTAATTTTCTAATATAAATATCTTTCCTTTGAATTGTGGCATTAGTGATATTTCATGTATTTGCTTTATTAAGTTTTGTCCTTCAATATCTGCTGGATGTGCTTTTCCTGCAAATATTATTTGAACTGGTCTGTTTGCTTGATTTAAAATTTGTGTTAGTCTTTCTATATCTCTAAAAATTAATGTTGCTCTTTTGTATGTTGCAAATCTTCTTGAGAAACCTATTGTTAAAGCTTTTGGATTTAGTTTTGATACTACTTCATTTATATCATCGTAGCTGTATCCACTTCTTCTATATCTTTCTGTAATGTTTTTCTTTGCTAGTTCCATTAATTTTTGTTTTCTTTTTAAATGTTCTTCCCATAGTCTTTCATCTGGTATTGTGTTTATTTTTTTCCAAATATTATCGTCTTGAATATTATCTTGCCAATATGGTATTAAATATTCGTTATATAATTTTTTCAAATTTGGTGCAAGCCAGCTGCATGTATGAATTCCGTTTGTTACATATGTAATTGGTGATTCATTTGCTGCTATGTCTGGCCATACTTCTGTGAATAGTTCCCTTGAAACTGCTCCATGAAGTTTACTTACTCCGTTTTTCTTTCCAGCAATTCTTAATGCTAATATTCCCATGTTAAAGCCTGGTTCTAATCCTATAGTTTCTTTCATTCCTAAACGTAGAAATTCTTCTCTAGAAATTCCGTATTCTTCCCAAATTCCATTAAAATATTTTTCTACTAAATCTATATCAAATATGTCATTTCCTGCTGGAACTGGTGTGTGTGTTGTGAATGCTGTTTGAGCTGTTACTATTTCTTTTGCTATACCAAAAGATACTTGTTTTTCTTTCATTGTATCTTTTATTAATTGTAGAGTTAAGAAAGATGAATGTCCTTCATTCATATGATAAACAGTAGGTTTTAGTCCTAATTCTTTTAGTAATTTTACTCCTGCCATTCCTAAGACAATCTCTTGTCTTATTCTCATTTCTTTATCTCCACCATATAGTTTTAATGTTATATTTCTAAATTCTTCAATATTCTCATCTATATCAGAATCCATTAAGTAAAGATTTACTCTACCTACTTGTATTTGCCAAATCTTTAGATATAAAGTATTGCCTAGCATTGGAACTTCTAATATTAAATCTTTATCTTCTGCATTTTTTACTGGGTTTATTGGCAAATTGTATAAATCTATATTATTGTATTCTGATTCTTGTCCACCATATCCATTTATTTTTTGATTGAAATATCCGTTTTTATATAAAAGTCCAACTGCTACAAGTGGTATTCCTAAGTCACTTGCTGATTTTAAATGGTCTCCTGATAGTATTCCAAGTCCACCTGAGTAAATTGGTAATATTTCATCAATTCCATATTCTGCTGAAAAATATGCTATTAAATCTTTTTTGTTATTTGGATATTTTCTTGCAAACCAAGTATCTTTACTACAAATATAATTTTCATAATTTGAAACTACTGCTTCATATAGTTTTAATATTTCTTCATTTTTAGATGCTCTTTCTATTTTTTCTTGTGATACTAGTTTCAAAAATTTTGTTGGATTTTTGTCAATTCTTTCCCATAAATCTGGGTCAATCATTTTAAATATTTGTAAAAATTCTGTGTTCCAAGACCACCATAAATTGTTTGCTATTTCAGATAATCTTTTTAGCTCTTTAGGTAATTGTGGTACAACTGTAATTCTATTGAAAATATACATATTTTCCTCCTTTGTAACTTTTCCGTTTTTCTTCTGTTTTAACATTATAATTATCTATTAAAAAAATTTTTTTGTCAAATATTTTGTTATGTTTTTTGTACATATTTTTTATAAAATTTCTGTTTTTTGCACATTTTTTTATTTTATGGTATAATATTAATAGCTTTTCCTTATTATGAGCCGTTTTTTTGCACAACAAAATAAAAAACATTTGGAGGTATTCATCATGGCTGCAAAGAAAACTCGGAAAACTCAGGTACCGACCGCTAGGTTGGTTTTCCTCATCTGCGCTATTGCGCTCGGATTCGGAGCTTGGTTCGTGACCAACACCAGCTGCACAATCCTGACAACCCAGTGGAAGATGTATTCCTACTACTGCGATATCAACAAAGCCAATAGTCAGCACGACTATTTCTATGAAATGGCTCGTTCGTATCCGCTTGGTGGCTACATGAATTCTGCCGAGGAATGGGATGAAAAAGCTAAAGCACTGCTTGACGAAAGAGCCGCATTTGTTGCTAACGCAACAGACCCTGTTGTGAAATGGGCTTGTCGTGATCAGTGCGAATCGCTTACCATTCTCGCAGGGCTTGCAGAACTTATCATTGGCATCGCCTTATGGTTTATTGACGTTTGCATGTTTAAGGTTTTCGTCTCTGCGACGGTTACCGCAAAGCGCCAGCGTGCTGCACGCCGTGCCCGTAGGAATCATTCCACTGCTCCATACCGTACAAGATGACCTGGCTAGAAATGGCCAAATGAACTGGGATAACCTTAACTGGTTGTCCCAGTTCATTTTTGTTTAAATACTTATTGCAATTCCTAGTATTTTGATAGTATAATATTTTCATTGGAGGCGATTGTATGAAAATTTCAACTAAAGGTAGGTATGCTCTTAGAGTAATGATTGATTTGGCATTGCATAGTGATGGGGCATTTGTGTCTTTAAAAGATATAGCTATTAGACAAGAAATTTCAAATAAATATCTGGAGCAAATAATCTCTTTATTAAATAAAGCTGGTTATTTGGAGTCTGCTCGTGGAAATACTGGTGGTTATAAATTAACAAAGAAACCTAGTGAATATGTTATTGGTGATATTTTGAGAGCCACAGAGGGTGACTTATCTCCTATTTTTTGCTTAACTGATGATGGTGGGTGTTCTAGGAAGGAAAATTGTAAGACTTTTTCTTTTTGGCAAGGGCTTGATAATGTTATTGCTGAGTATGTTGATAGTAAGACTTTAGAGGATTTAATTAAATAGAAATTTTTAATTTCTATTTTTTTATTTGTAATTCCTATTGACTTGCTAGGATATATGTTTTATAATTCCTAGCAGTTTAATATGAAAAGGAGAAAATTATATGAAATCAATATATTTTGATAATAGTGCAACAACTAGAACTGATGATGAGGTTTTAAAAGTTATGCTACCTTATTTCTCAGAAAGTTATGGTAATCCATCCTCTATTTATAAGATTGGACGAGATAATAAAAAAGCTATTGAAGATTCTCGTGAGAAAGTTGCTAATGTTTTAAATTGTGAACCACAAGAAATTTATTTTACTGCTGGTGGTAGTGAAAGTGATAATATGGCTTTAAAAGGAATTGCTTACGCCAATAAGAATAAAGGTAATCATATCATTACTTCTAAAATTGAACATCCAGCTATTCTAGAAACTTGTAAGCAATTAGAAAAAGAAGGATTTGAAGTTAGCTATGTTGGGGTTGATGAAAATGGTATTCTTGATTTAGAAGAATTAAAATCTGCAATTAAACCTACTACTACTCTTATTTCTGTAATGTTTGCTAATAATGAGATTGGTACAATTCAACCTATAAAAGAAATTGGTGAATTAGCCAAAAGGCGTGGAATTGTTTTCCATACTGATGCTGTACAAGCTATAGGTAGTGTTAGAATTGATGTTCAAGAATTAAATATTGATGCTCTATCTCTTTCTGGTCATAAATTTTATGGTCCAAAAGGAATTGGTGCTTTATATATAAGAAAAGGAATTAAATTTGATAAGTTTATAAATGGTGGTCATCAGGAAAGAAATAAACGTGCTGGTACCGAAAATGTTCCTGGTATCGTTGGGCTTGGAAAAGCAATTGAAATTGCTTATAGAGATTTAGATGAACATACAAAACAAATCAAAGATTTGAGAGATTATTATGTATCTCAGGTTATTAAGCGAATTCCTTATATCAAGGTAAATGGGGATATGAAAAGTCGACTACCTGGAAATAGTAATATTTCTTTTAGATTTATTGAGGGCGAAGGATTGCTTTTGAATTTAGATTTGAAAGGAATTTGTGCTTCAAGTGGTAGTGCTTGTAGTTCTGGTTCTCTAGACCCATCTCATGTTTTGCTTGCAATTGGCTTACCTCATGAGATTGCTCACGGTTCTTTGAGAATTTCTATTGGAAAATATAATACTAAAGAAGAAATTGATTATTTACTTGATAATTTAGTTGAGATAGTTCAAAGATTAAGGGATATGTCCCCTTTATGGGAAAAATTTGTTGAGGAGGAAAATAAGTAATGGAATATTCAGATAAAGTTGTTGATCATTATACAAATCCTAGAAATGTAGGAAAAATCGAAGATGCTTCTGGTGTTGGTGAAGTTGGAAATCCTGTTTGTGGAGATATCATGAAAATGTTTATAAAAGTTCAAAATAATATCATTGTTGATGTTAAGTTTAAAACTTTTGGTTGTGGCGCTGCTATTGCTACAAGTAGTATTTCTACTGAAATGATTAAAGGTAAAACTATTGATGAGGCTTTGGCTTTGAAGAATACTGATGTTGTTAGCTCTCTTGGTGGTCTTCCTCCTGTTAAGTTGCATTGTTCTGTTTTGGCTGAAGAGGCTATCCATGAGGCTATTGCTGATTATTATAGAAAAGAAGGGAAACTTTCTGAAGAAGAAATTAGAGAAAAATGTGGCTTGAAGGAGCATAATTGTAATGGTTGTTGCGGACACTAAAAGCCAAAGTTTTTATAAAGGGGAAAGCCCCCTTCGGTGTTATCCGAAGAGGGCTTCCTTTTTTTCAGCGCCTAATCTAACCATCTATTTTCGAGATAATAGAATCCTACAACTAGGACAGCCGTGAACAATATCCAGAATATCCAAAACACCAGTATCTGGTGTCCAGATTCAAGACGTTCTGTTCTCATTGTGTCCCAAGTCCAATACTCTTCTGTTCTTGTTCGTGTTTTTGTTTTTCCATCAGAATCTGTATAAGTCTCAGTCACTGTTCGTGTATGCCTTGTGTATTCTTGCTCTTCCTTTTTCACATAGGAGTATTGTCCTTGTATTTCAGGAAAGGTCACAGGGTCAAGCGTTGTAAGTTCGCCGTATGCAAATGCATGTCCGATGCTTGTTCGCATTCCATACCTAAAAAGTTCTTCCTTGTCGATATGGATTGCAGTGTCATACTCGTGGTACTTTTCCAGGAGGTTTTGCCTGATTGAATTGCTAATACTAAATCCGATGATTAGCATTATAGCAATAATTACTATGCTGGCTATAACCTCCCTCTTTTTTATTTCCATATTCGCCGCCTTTACTTGAAAAGGGTTGTTGGTGCGTCTTCGGAAACGTTGTAATCAAGTTTTTCGAACTCGATTACTTCATACCCTGTCAAAGATAGGAAGAACTTGTGGATTGGATGCAGGACATAGGTATTGTATCTACTTACAGTTTTGTTGTAAGCTTCCCTTGTCTCTGCGATTTTGTTCTCTGTTGTGGAAATCTCGTTCATGAGCTCTTGGTAATTGCTTTGGCTGTCGAGGTCAGGATAGAATTGCCAGGATGATTACCGCAACGGTAGCGGCCGCAACGATTAGAGTGCCTTTGTTGATTTTCATGATGAACTCCTTTCAAAATACGACATTGTTACAGTTACACTTTAGCTTTCGATATTCAATTTTCAATTTACTCTGCTCCCGTTTTCCTCCTTCCTAAATTATCCAGATGGTTGGTACGAGAAAAGCACTGCAATATTCTGACCTGCAAAAATGCTTACTTGTATATTATAACAAGTTTTACATAATATTGCAAATCTTGTATTATTATTCAAAATAGTTTTTAATCTTTCCTTTTCCGTTCTCACACTCTACTTCCAATATTCCTCCAGAAACTATTGGTAATTGTGGTGATACATGCCCTATATCTGCATCATATATTACAGGAATATCTAGGCTGCTTAATGCGTCTTTTAATGTTTGCTCATATGAAATCTCATAATCTTTTCTTACCATTAATGGTCTACCAAATATAATTCCTTTACAATTTTCAAAATATCCTGCATTTTTCATTTTCCAAAGGTTTATATATATTTGTGGTGTTGACATTTCAAATACTTCTAGGAACCAGACAATTCCATCTTGTTTGTATTTTTCGATAAAATCTTTTACTTTATCGTATTTTGTCCCCATTAAATTTACTACTACGTCGAAACAGCCACCTATTGAACGACCTTTGAATTGTACCTTTTTCTCTCCTTTTAGGTTTTTCCATTCTACTTTATTTACTAGGTCATATTCTTCATAAGGGTCTTCACTATCTTTCCATTCTGTTGTCTCGCAATTTTCTAAACTTTCTTGTTCTATTTCTTTTCCATTCATTATTTCAATAGATGAATTTAATGTTTTATGCCACTTTCTCATTCCAAAATCTTTTGCTGTATTACCATATATGCAGGCAATATCACATATTGTTGGTAATATGAATGTTAGATTTGTATTGTCTGAATATCCTTGAAACCACTTTGGCTCTAGTCCTTTTAGTTCGTCGAGGTCTAATTCATCCAATATTTCTGGCATAAAATCTCCACCTGTTGCAGATATAATTGCTCCAACTTGCTCATCTTTCCATAATCTCATAAATTGTTCTGCTCTTTGTTTTGCGCTTGAGCTTCTTCCTTGATTATCTGTTCTTACATTTTCTGTTTCTAGGTATTTATATCCTATTTTTTCGAAATTGTTTTTTACATTGTCTAGTCTTAACAATTTTACCTGATTTGTTATTCCTGCTGATGGTGCTGTTACTCCGATATAGTCACCTTTTTTTAAGTTTCTTGGATATCTCATTTTTCCTCCTTAATGTTATTTGTTTATTAATTCACATATTCTCTTTTAATATAGTTTTGCAAATATTTTTCTATCATTTTTATTTATATATCTATTTATTGAAATATTTATAATTCCTGATATTACAATAGTTGCAATTAAAAATATCTCTGTTTGATTTATAATTACGCTAATTCCTAGTAGAATTCCTACTACTAACAAAGTGTAAAATAATATATACATTACATTTGTGTTTTGTTTCATCATTGTATATTCACTATTCCAGTCAATTTGTGGTTTTCTTAAATCTGTTAATAATTTAAATTTTTCTCCAATTATGTTGAGTATTACTAATTCTATGGCAATTAATATAGTGGCAAATACATTATGAACACTCATATAATAAAATATAGTAACTAAAATTCCTGCAAGTAAATTTAATAATACGCCTAAACTAACTTTTAGTTTAAATTGTTTCTGAAGACTTATAGGAATATATTTTGTGAGTATCGCATTTTTGCTTTCTCTTGATATTGCTATTATTGATGTAAAATTCATCATGTAAAAAACTTGTCCCAAACTTAAAAACATTGCCGCACCATGGCATGTTACTGCATTTTTGTATAATAAATCCCATGCTGGTATAAAATTATTTGCGAAATTAACTAATAACAGGCTGGCTAATATTATTACTATTGGGTATATTGTTGGAATTATTATGCACTGAATTAGGAATATTGGTGTTCTTAATATTGTCCTTAATTCTTTTAATATGTATGATTTATTTATCCTCTTAGGTTTAAAATCTTTTTCACTTAGCCCTTGTATTGCACTTTTTGCGTTTTTCCTACTATTTATAGTTGTTCCAATTGCTCCTTTTAAATATATTTTTGAAATTATAAATAGTATTATTATATAAAAAATTATGTTTTCTGCTATAAATATAATTAAATTCTGTAATCCTTGAATATTGTCATATTGAAGTAAAATATTCATAGTTTGTTTTATTAATATAAATACTTTTGAAATGTTTTCTGCAATACCGTTTGTTTGTCTAACTATTTCTTCAAATCTGGAGTTGCTAACTATTTCTCCGCTTTCCATGCTTGATAATATTATTCCAATAATTATTGTTGTAAGTATAATCGCAATATACATTACTTTGTTTTTATTCTTTATTTTGTTTGTTAATCTCATAATTACTGATATTACTAAAGATGTTATCAATATTGGTATTATTGGTAATATTAGTAGGACAATTACTGCATATATATAAAACATTATACCTGCTTTTGTGATATCTCCATATATTAGCATTGGAATTGCAAGCATTATTGCTTCCATCTCATATTCTGAAATTATCATATTGATAAATTTTGAGTGTAAAATTTCTATTGGTTTTATTGGCATTCTAAGTAGAATTTTTAAATCTTTTGAAAAATATAATAAATTCAAACTTTCAAAAATACTTTTTCCAAATAGTATTAAGAAATTCATTAATAGCAATATGTTTATAAAAGCATATGTTTGATTAATTTTTTCTAAGCTTTTTGTTACTACTGTACTTATTAAAATCATCGCTATTCCTAGTGAGCCAAATACTATTGCAAATGCTAGCAATGCTAGAAAACCTGATTTGTCTGTTCTTTTGGAATTCTTAAATATTACTTTTGTTAAACTTTGCATATTTTTATCCTTCTATTATTTTTAAAAACGATTCTTCTAGTGATGAATTTGTTTTTGATTTTTCTTTTAGTTCCTCACATGTTCCAACAAATATAATTTTTCCTTTATCTATTACTGCTATCTTGTCACATATTTTTTCTGCTACTTCTAAGACATGTGTTGAGAAAAATACAGTATTTCCTTTTCGGCTATGTTCTTTCATTAATTTTTTTAATGTATATGATGCTTTTGGGTCTAGTCCTGTCATAGGCTCATCTAGTATCCAGTTTTTAGGATTGTGCAATAATACACTAATTATTAATAATTTTTGTTTCATTCCATGTGAATAGCTCTGTATTCTATCTTTTAAATTATTTTCTATTCCAAATTCTTTTGCTAATTTTGTTACTTTTTCTAGTCTTTCTTTAGCTGGTACTTTATACACATCTCCTATAAAATTTAAATATTCTAATCCTGTTAGTTTTTCAAATGTGTCTGGAGTATCTGGAACAAATCCGAATTGTTTTTTTGCTTTCAGTGGTTCAGTTATTATACTATTTCCATCTATTAATATATCTCCTTCATCTATATCCAAAACTCCAGTTATCATCTCTATTGTAGTGGTTTTTCCTGCACCATTTGGTCCAATAAAACCAAATACACATCCATCTTCTACTTTAAAATTAATATTGTTTATTATTTTTTTACCTTTTTCGTATGATTGGGTTACGTTTTTTATCTCTATCATCTGTGTTCTCCATTAAAATTTATTTCGCTAGTTCATATATTGCAATTGCATATATATTGCAGCTATCAATTAAGTTTTGCAATTCTATATACTCATCTACTTGGTGGCACATGTCTGGTTTGTCTGGATTCATCGCTCCAAATGATACACAATTTTTAAATGCTCGTGCAAAGGTTGCTCCTCCAATTGCTAATGGTTCTTTGTTTTGTCCTGTGTAATCATTATATATTTTACATAATTTTTGTACTAATTCGTTATCTTTTGGAATATATAAAGCTTCTTTCTCACCTTCATATTTTGGATTTATTTCTGCAAGCTCACTTGTTATTTTTTCTTTTATTTCTTCTATTGTTACATCTCCTGGTATTCTTAGGTTCATTCCTGATATTATTTTTCCATCTTTTAATTCAAGGCTTGCTAAATTTAAAGTTAAATCTCCTAGTTCTTCATTTACATGTTTAATTCCAAGACTTTTTCCATCAAATTCGTTTCCTATTTTATTAGCTAATAATTTTATAGTTTTATTTTCTACTTCAAATTTATTGAATATTTCATTTAATAAAAGTACCATTTTTGAAACTGCATTTACTCCTAAATCTGGGTGTGCTGCATGTGCTTGAATTCCTCTTGTTTCAATATAAAATTCGTTTTGAATTCTAGTAAATGATATATCATCTTCTATTTTTGTAATTAACATTTTTTTAAGTTCTTCAGATATTTTTTCTGTTACTTCAAGTTTTACTGCACAATATTTAGGTACAACGTTTATTCTGTTATTTTTGCAATCTATTCCTTTTATTTTAATTATAGGATTTTCTGTATAATCTTCTTCTGTGTACACTGTTAGTAATGCTTTTTCTGAATATATACAAGGAAAGTCTGCATCTGGGCTAAATCCTACTGTTGGCAATTCTTCATGTTCTTTATAATATTCTATTCCTCTCCAGTCGTTTTCTTCGTTTAGTCCAATTATCAAACGTACTCTTTTATGTACCTCTGCTTTTTCCATTACTGCTTTCATTGCATAAAGTGCTGCCATCATTGGACCTTTATCATCTATTGTTCCTCTTCCATAAACGTTTCCGTCTTTTATTGTTAGTTCATAAGGTGGATATGTCCATCCTTCTCCTTCTGGTACGACGTCTAGATGTCCTACTATTCCTACCATTTCTTCGCCTTCTCCGAATTCGATATATCCACAATGTTTGTCTATGTTTTTGGTTTTGAATCCTAGCTTTTCACCTATTTTCAAAAATGCATTTAACGCATTGTCTATGTTTTTTCCAAATGGATATTCTGGATTATCGTATCCTTCTAATTTGCTTGGTATTTTAATCATTTCTGCTAAATCTTTAAGTAGTAATTCTTTTTCAGAATCTATATAATTTTTAAACATTCTTTCCCAACCTTTCCATAATTGCTTGTGCAGCTTTTCTACTGCTGCCTAGGGCTCTACATACAGTTGATTTTGCTTCTGATAAGTCTCCTCCTGCATATACTTTTTCAATGTTTGTTTCGCATTTGTCATTTATTGATATTAGCCCTCTTTCATTATATTCTAATTTTTCTTTTTCTAGAATATCTTTGTTTGGTTTTAATCCTATTGCAAATATAACTGTGTCTGCTTTATATTCAAATTCTCCGTCTGGTAAATCTATTGCTTTTCCATCTATTACTTGAGTTTTTATACATTGTAATTTTTCTATTTTTCTGTTTTTTCCTTCTGCCTTAATTACTCTAGTTGTGAATACTGGTTTTACACCATCTTCAATTGCTTCTTCTAATTCTATTTTTCTTGCTGGCATGTTTTCTGCGTCTCTTCTATATAATATTGAAACTGATTCTGCTCCCATTCTTACTGCAGCTCTAGAGCAATCCATTGCTACGTTTCCGCCACCTATTACTACAACATTTCCTAAATTTTCGATTTTTTTGTTGTTATTATACATTTTTAGGAAGTAATCTGAATCATATATTTGCTCAAAATCGCCTAAATCATATTTGCTTGGTACTTCTGCTCCTATTCCTAAAAATATTGCGTCATATTCTTTTTTTAGGTCTTCTATATGTAGGTTTTTTCCTAGTTCTTTTCCTAGTTCGAATTTTACTCCTAGTTTTTGAAGCATTTCTATTATTTCATTTACATGTTTTTTACTAAGTCTAAAATCTGGTATTCCATATGTTAATATTCCACCAAAATCATTTTCTTTTTCAAATATTGTAACTTGATATCCGTTTTTTCTTAGTTCATATGCACATTCTATTCCTGCTGGTCCTGACCCTATTACTGCAATCTTTTCATTTCTTTCTTGTTTTATTTCTATTTTTTTATTTTGTAATTTATTTTCTATTGCCCATTCATTTACGAATTGTTCTAATTTACCTATTGATGTTGGAGTTGATTTTATTCCTCGTACACATGAGCCTTCGCATTGGTCTTCTTGTGGGCATATTATACTACATATATGTGAGAATATATTATTTTCTTTTAGTATGTAATATGCTTCTTCAAAATTTTCTTCTTTTATTTTTTCGATAAATTCTGGTATATTTGTGTTCATAGGGCATCCTTTTGAACATGGCTTTAATTTACAATTTAAACAATATTTAGCTTTCTCTTTTATATCTGCTATATTTTCCATAATTAAACATTCCTTCTTATTGTTGAAAAGTAAATACAATTTTTCTTTTTCAACTTTATTTTATTTTGCAATTATTTTATCATTATTGTTTTTCCAGTACAATGTTATTTGACCGATTGTTTGACTTTTGAATATTTTTTTATATTTTAACCATACTAATATTAAGTTTTAAAAGGAGGTTTTTATTATGAATCATCCAATTGAAGGTTTGATGAATACTGCAATGAGTAGTATTAAAGATATGATTGATGTTGATACAATTATTGGAGAGCCTATTTCTACTGGTATTGATACTTTAATTATCCCTATTTCTAAAGTAAGCTTTGGATTTGCCGCTGGTGGTAGTGAGTTTAAGGGTGAAACTATAAATGAATATTCTAAAAAAGAAAAGGAAGAACAAGTACAATATAGATTGCCTTTTGGCGGTGGTAGCGGTGCTGGTGTTAGTATTGAGCCAGTTGCTTTTTTAGTTGTTTCTAATGGTATGGTTAAATTATTGCCAGTTACTCATGATTCTTATGTTGATAAATTAATTGATTACGTTCCTGATTTACTTGAGAAGTCTGGTGAATTTTTGAAGAATATGAAGGATAAGAATAAGTGTGTTCAGGAATTAAAGGATAAAATTGAGGAACATCTTGAGGAAGATATGGAAGAAGATGATTAGTTACAGTTACACACTATATAGCAAGAATAAAATGAAAAAATTAGTGTTCCTTGTGGGGCTTATGTTATAGTTTTGATAAAGATGTTTTCGCAAAATATTTCCCATGCTGCGTGTCACACTAATTTTTACATTTTATTTTTTGCTTTTTAGTGTTTGCCTGATTATTTGTATTGCTCTTATTCTTAGTTTTGCTGATAGCTTTACATAGAGTTGTGTTGTTTTGAAGTCTGTTGTTATATTGTAGTTTATTTGTGTTTGTGGTGTTGAGTGTCTATATAAAAGCATTGGGATTAAAGCATTTAATATTGCATATACATATATATTGGCATATATGTGCTTTAATCCATAATTTAAACTTAAGTCTAGTGATATTAGTTCCATTGGTACTTTTTTAATAATTTTTGTTTCTTTTATAATGATGTGTTTTTCGTCTGAAAAATCTATAAATTTTAGTATGTCTTTTTTCTTTATTTTTTTGCTGAATATTAAAATATGTTTGAATATATAAAATTTTATTTTGATTAAAAATTTTATTTTACTTTTGACTGTTTCTAAATTTTCTATGTGTATCTCTATTTTTGATGTACAGACTAATATTAAAATAAAAAATAGTATTATCAATGTGATTTCCATAATACTATTTTTTCCATATTTGTCTTTTTTATAATTAATTTTCTTCTATTTGTTTTTCTTCTTTTCTTTTTGATTTTTGTACTACAATGTCTCCAAAAAGTTCTTCTTGGCTTGCTGTTACTTTGCTTCTTCTTGTTAGTTCTAGTAACCCTGTAAATGCTGTTACTACTTCTGCTTTTGGTTTTGCTTTTACGGAAAATAATTTGTTGAAAACAAATTTTGGTTTTTTTGATAGTTCTTTGAAAATTTCTTTTACTTTGCTTGTAACTGAGTAGTTTTCTCTTATGGCTATTTTTTCAATGTTCTCTGCGTTTTTGTTTATTTTATTTTTGTTTTTTTCTATTAGCTTTTTATAGCTTGAATATAATAGCTTTGCTTCATATTCTCTTTCTATTTTTTGTTGTGGTAACTTAACGTTGTCAGGTAATTTATAAAATCTTTGGCAGTTTAGTATAAAATTATCTTTTAGTCTTTCTGATATGTCTTTATATTTCTTATATTCAATAATTCTTCTTAGTAACTCTTCTTCTGTTAATTCTGCCTCATCTTCTACTTCTTTTGGTAATAATTCTTTTGATTTTATATATACTAGTGTACTTGCTATTACTAGAAATTCGCTTGTTATATCTAAGTTTTGAGCTTCCATTTCATTTATATACTCAATATATTGTTCTGCTATATCAGATAATTTTACATCATATATATCCATTTTATTTTTATCTATTAAATGACATAATAAATCTAATGGTCCTTCAAAATTATCTAATTTTAGTGCGTATTTATTTGTTTCTAGTGTTAGTATTCCCATTTCTATTCTTCTTTCCTTAATCTAGATATTGTACTTGGCATATATCTTTTCTTTCTCAAGTATGCTATTACTTCTTCTTTTTCTTGAGAACTCTTTTTTGCTAAGATTTTTTTTGCTGCAGATAATTCATATTCTGCTAATTCGTCTTCATTATTTGAGATATAATTTTCTATTATATCTCCATCTATTCCTTTATTGTATAGCTTATATTTTATTTCAAATATCGATATGTTTTTTAAAATCATTACATCATGTATATATCTTGAAACATAATCGCTGTCGTCAATATATCCTAATTCTTTTAAAGTTTCAACTGCTTCTTCAAAAATTTCGCTTTCTTCGTCTTTAAATTTTTCTATAATTTCTTTTTCAGTTCTTCTTTTGTAGAAAATGTATTTTAACATTTTAGTTTTTAGTTTGTCTATTTTTTCTAATCTTTCTAAATCCATTTGTTTCTCCTTAT
The DNA here is from genome assembly GCA_948465565.1 of uncultured Clostridium sp. Classification (GTDB taxonomy): domain Bacteria; phylum Bacillota; class Clostridia; order TANB77; family CAG-508; genus UMGS1994. The sequence goes on along the minus strand of CAOJXR010000001.1, from coordinate 36,378 downwards.
ACGATTAAAGGGTGCATATCTTCTTAATATTGCATCCTTTAATTATATAATTTTCTTTAATTATTCTTCTGTATCTTCGTCTTCTTCCATATCTGCTGCTTTTTCATCTAATGCTTGTTCAAATGCTTTGCTGTAATTATCTCTAATTTCGTTTTCTATTTCTGATAATATTTCTGGATTTTCTTTTAAATATTTCTTAACATTTTCTCTACCTTGTCCAATTTTACTGTTCTTATAACTGAACCATGCTCCACTTTTTTCAATTATGTCTAAGTCGACTGCTAAGTCTAGTATACTTCCTTCTTTTGAAATTCCTTCTCCATAAAGTATATCGAATTCAGCCTCTCTGAATGGAGGAGCAACTTTGTTTTTTACTACTTTAACTCTTGTTCTGCTACCAGTAACTTGTCCATCTTGTTTTATGTTTTCAATCTTTCTTATATCTAAACGTACTGAAGCATAGAATTTAAGTGCTCTCCCTCCTGGTGTTGTTTCTGGGTTTCCAAACATTATTCCTACTTTTTCTCTTAATTGGTTTATAAAGATTATTGCTGTTTTTGATTTATTTAGTACACCTGCTAATTTACGTAGTGCTTGTGACATTAGTCTGGCTTGTAATGCTACGTGTGTATCTCCCATTTCTCCATCTATTTCAGCCTTTGGAACAAGAGCTGCAACAGAGTCAACTACTATTATATCAATAGCTCCACTTCTAACTAATGCTTCTGCAATTTCTAATGCTTGTTCTCCTGTATCTGGTTGTGAAACTATTAGATTGTCTATATCTACTCCTAATTTTCTTGCATATATTGGATCTAATGCATGTTCAGCATCTATAAATGCTGCTACTCCTCCAGCTTTTTGTGCTTCGGCTACAGCGTGTAATGCAAGTGTTGTTTTTCCTGAAGATTCTGGTCCATATACTTCTATAATTCTTCCTTTTGGAATTCCACCTATACCTAAAGCTACATCTAATGTTAAAGCTCCTGTTGGTATTGCTTCAACTTCCATTGCTTTGTATTCTCCTAATTTCATTACAGAACCTTTTCCAAATTGTTTTTCTATTTGGCTCATTGCTGCATCCAATGCTTTTCTTTTCTCATCATTGTTTTCTTTCATCTTTTTCTCTCCTTATACGTTTCGTTTTTTCTGAACGTTTGTTTGTTCTTATTATATATTATAAAATTTTTTTGTCAATAGTTTTTTAATAATTTTTTCTGTACCATTTTTCTATATGTGTATATATGTTTTGTGCTGTTGGTTTTAGGTTTCCAGTTAAATTTGTATTATATACTAATAAACTTTTCTTTCTTGAGATACTTAAAAATGGCTTTTCATCATTATATATTTCAATAATTCTCTTGTACTTTTCTTTTAATAAATTGTTGTCTGAAATGTTGTTTGATTCTGATAATATTTGATTTATTTCATCATTGTTGTAATTTGATAAATTTCCTGGACCTATATAAGTATTTAAGTTTGGACTATATGATGTTAATATATTTACTAATATTGCGTCATATCCGTTTCTGCTATTTATTAAGTTGTAATAGTTTGTTGCTGATACTTTTCGTATGGTTACTGTTATTCCTGAATTGGCCCATTGTAATCTTAAGTTTTCTGCAATTGCAACATCTTGCTGATTATCTCCATTTATGGTTAGTGTGAAGGCAAGTCTTACGTATTGCCTGCCGCTTAATTTTTGCCATGAATTGTTTCTAAATGTCCACCCATCTTCTGTAAGCAAATTATTTGCTAGTTCTGAATTATATCCATTATCGATTATATCTTTTTGATATAGAAAGTTTCCATAATCTAATGGAAAATCTGATACTCTATGTGTATTTCCATAGCAACTTGCTATTGTATTATTTTTATCAATATAGTATGAAAGTGCTTTCCTTACATTTTTGCTTGATAGGTAACTGTTATTTGAGTTAAATGCTATATAATCATATTCTCTACTATCAAATTCTATTGAGTCGAAACCTATTGTTCCAATATATTGATTAACGCTTGTTTGAGATGTGTTTATTGTGTCGATATTTCCATTTTTGAAGTTATTATATATTTCTCCCATTGTCCCATATATGTTTATGTTTATTTTTTCTAATACGCTGTTTTTCTCTTGGTTCCAATATGATGTGTTTTTTTCTAGGCTTATTGCCTTTTCATCAAATGTTACAATTTTGAACATTCCTGTTCCCAATGGTAGATTTGTTTTGTCTGAATTTGCAAATTCTACTCCTGCATAATATTCTGATGACATAATTGGGAATGTTAAATTATATTCAAAAAATGGTACTGGCTGACTTAGTGTTATTTTTAATGTTTGTTCATCTAAAACATCTACTGTTGATATATGTTGAACATTTGCTGAATATATTGAGTTTATACTTTTTAATAATTGTATTGTATATTGAACATCATTTGCAATAAAGTTCGTGTCATTTGACCATTTTATATTTTCTTTTATTTTTACTATATATGTGATGTCATCTGTTTTAGAAATCTCTTGTGCTAAAGCATATTCTTTTTCATAATTTTCGTTTAGTGCAATTAATGGGTCAAATATTATTTTACTGATTTCTTGCACTTGTCTATTTTGACTTATTATTGGATTTATTGTGTCTAGTCCAGATATCGCCAAACGTAGTTCTTTTACAACATTTGCAGTTTCTTCAACTTCTTGAACAACATTTTTACTTTCTTTTTCTTTAGTATCTTTTTTGTATATTGAATATGTAACAATTCCTAGAATTACAATTACTACTATGAATATGTATTTAAATGCGTTACTTTTGTTCATTTTCTCCCCCTTAATATCTACAAATCATATAATATCCTAATTTAAATCTTCTTTCAAGTGTAAAAATAAAAAAAGAGGGCTAGTTTTTAGCCCCCAAATATATTTTATTTTCTTGATTCTATTATCAGTTTTATACCTGTTCTGTCTTCGCCTTCTACTTGAACTTCTGCGAAAGCAGGTATACAAATTAGGTCAACACCAGCTGGTGCTACGAATCCTCTTGCGATAGCTACGGCTTTAATTGCTTGATTCAAAGCTCCTGCTCCGATTGCTTGCATTTCTGCTTTTGTAGTTTCCTTTACTAATCCAGCGATTGCTCCTGCAACTGAATTTGGATTTGATTTTGATGAAATTTTTAAAACTTCCATTTTTTGCCTCCTATTTTTTAATTTTGTAACATTGACAATTCTTTTTATATACTATCTATATTCAATTGTCTATAGGTTTATGGTAAAAAATGGAATAATCGTATGTCAGGTTTCTCCATATTTCGACATTTATTCTATGTTTATTCTTTTGATTTTCACAACCTGACAATTTTCGTCATTTATTTCAAATATACAGGCATTTAATTTTGCTTCGCTTTCTGCTATTTTATATCTTTCTGGTAATGATGTTACAAATCTTTTTATAGATGCATCTTTATCCATTCCAATTACTGATTCTATTGGCCCTGTCATTCCTATATCTGTAATGTATGCTGTACCATTTTTCATTATTTTTTCATCTGCTGTTTGTACATGTGTATGTGTGCCATATACTATACTTACTTTTCCATCTAGATGATATGCTAAGGCTAATTTTTCAGCTGTTGCTTCTGCATGGAAGTCTATTACTATGATGTCTACTTGATTTTTTATTTTTTCTATTATTTGTTCTACCACAATGAATGGATTTTCACTTAGCACGCTCATAGTAACTCTACCAATTAAATTAATTACTGCAATCTTTTTGTTTTTGCAATGGAAGATTTGATATCCTTTTCCTGGGTTGTTTGTTGGATAATTGGCTGGTCTTATTAATTTAGGGTTATCTATAAAACTAAAGATATCTTTTTTAGCCCAAGTATGGTTTCCCATAGTTATACAATCAACATTTAATTCTAATAGTTTCTTGAATGCTTTTTCTGTTATCCCCATTCCTTCTGCTACGTTTTCTGCATTTACAATGCAAAAGTCTATATTTTCTTTTTCTTTTAACATTTTATATTCTTTTTCAAATTTTTTTAGTCCTACGTTTCCGACTAGGTCTCCTACCGCTAATACTTTCATACTTCCTCCATCCAGACAAAAAGTCTTAATTTCTATACTAATTCTCATATATAATACTATAAATATAATATATCTTCAAGTGAACTTACTAAAATTGCTCCATCTTTGATAAGTTCATTTGTTCCGCTTGATTTGCTACTTGTTATATTTCCTGGTATTGCATATACGTTTTTTCCTTGCTCTATTGCTTGGTTTGCGGTTATTATACTTCCACTTTTTCTACTTGCTTCAACAACTAATATTTTCTCAGATAATCCACTTAATATTCTATTTCTTTCTGGAAATTTTTCAGGTGTGGGTTTTGTATTTACTCCATATTCTGATAATATTAATCCATTATTGTTTAATATATCTTCATATAGTTTTTTATTTTCTAATGGATATATGTTGTTTACTCCTGAGCCTAATACCACTATTGTTTTTCCTTTTGCTAAAAGTGCCCCTTTATGTGCACTTGCATCTATTCCTTTTGCCATCCCACTTACTATGCATATGTTTTTTTGAGATAGTAAATATGAAAATTTCTCTGATACATATTTTCCATACTCTGAGCAATTTCTACTTCCAACAATTGTTATTGATTTTTCGTTTAATAATTTTAAATTTCCTTTTGCATATAATACAATTGGATAATCATAAATCTGTTTTAATCTTTTAGGATATATTGGATTGTTGCAAGTAATTATTTTTACTTTGTTTTTCGTTGCTTCTTCTAGTATTTTATATGCCTCTTTTTTCTTATTTTTATCTATAAGTTTCTGCATTAATTCTTTTGAATCAGTTAGTTTTTCAAGTTCTTTTAATGATAATTTGTATATTACTTTAGGTTCTTTAAAATATTCAATTAGTTTTATTTTTTCTATTGGCTTTAAATTTAAAATTGAGAGCCAAATCCAATAAATTATATCTTCCATAATAATTTTTTGATTTTGCCCCCAATTGATTATATCTTATTTAATTCTTACTTTGATTTTCAGCAGCTTTTACTACGTTTGTCATAAGCATTGCTATTGTCATTGGACCAACTCCTCCTGGAACTGGTGTTATGTAGCTTGCTTTTTGATTTACTGTTTCAAAGTCAACGTCTCCTTTTAGTTTGCCATCTTCCATTCTATTTATTCCAACATCTATTACTATAGTTCCTGGTTTTACCATATCTTCTGTGACAAAGCATGGTTTTCCAATTGCTGCGACTAAGATGTCTGCATTTTTAGTTATTTCTGCTAAGTTTTTTGTTTTAGAATGACATATTGTAACTGTTGCATTTTTGTTTAATAAACATTGGCTCATTGGTTTTCCAACAATGTTACTTCTTCCTATTACTACTGCATTTTTCCCCTCTATGTCTATGTTGTATTCTTCAAGAATTTTCATTATGCCAAATGGTGTACATGATATAAATGTGTCTTGACCTAATACTAATTTTCCTACATTGACTGGATGGAATCCGTCTACATCTTTTTCTGGTGATATTTTTCTGAATGCTTCATTTATGTCTAAATTCCTTGGAATTGGGCTTTGCAAAAGAATTCCATTTATTTCTTTTTTGTTGTTTAGTTCTTCTATTAAATTCAATAGTTCTTCTTGTTTTGTTTCTTCTGGTAATAGGTGTTCTTCAAACTTAATTCCTATGTAATCGCATGCTTTACTTTTATTTCGTACATATATTTGTGATGCACTATCACTTCCTACCATTATTACCGCTAATTTTGGCGTTATTCCTTCTTGTTTTAGTATTTCAACTTTTTCCTTAAGTCTATCTTTTGTTAGTTGTGATACTTTTTTTCCATCTAATAATTCCATAACTTTCTCCATCTATACTTATGAAAAGCGTCGTCTAACTGCGTTAAATTGCGCTCGCAAATCCTAAAAGTATAATCGTACATCTCCTGTTTGCTCACTTATTTGCCTTGTTATACTTGCTTTTGATAAGTCTTTTTTATTCTATCTTAAAAAATAAACTGCATATACTAATAGTCCTAATAAAACTCTATATATTGCAAATACTTTGAAACTTCCCTTTTTCAAGTAATTCATTAGGAATTTTATTACTATAATTCCAACTAGAAAACTTGCAATAACACCAACAAAAAATGCTATTGAAAATTGGAAGTCAAATATTTTTAGTATTGTTGCTGCAAATACTATTGGTGTTGATAATAGGAATGTATATTTTGCAACACTTTCTCTGTCTACTTTCAAAGCTCTACCTATAGTTATTGTTGCACCTGATCTAGATACACCTGGTACAAATGCTAAAACTTGTGATATTCCAATTAAAAATGCTTGTTTAAAACTCATGTTTTCGTAACTATATTCTGCTTTTGATTTTTTGTCTATGAAATATAATAAAATTCCCATAACAATTAGTGCTGTTGCTACTACTAAAGGTGTTCTTAAATATTCCTCTAAATAGTGTTCAAAAATTAGTCCTATAATTCCTGCTGGAATTGTAGCTGCAACAATGTACCAAAATATTCTTCCATCTATTGAATCTTCTTTTTTGAATACTTGGTTCCATCCACCTTTTATAAGGTTTATCCAATCTTTAAAAAAGAATATACATATTGCAAGTAATGTTCCAAAATGTAGTGCTATATCAAATGATTCTGATATATTCCAATCAAAAAAGAAATTTGATATAAGATATAAATGTCCTGAACTTGATACTGGTAATAGTTCTGTTAATCCTTGAACTATTCCTAATATAAGTGCCTGTGCTATTTCTGTCATTTTTATTTCTCCTTTGTTTATTATAATTCTTTTAATATATGATATAAAGTTTCCTTTATGAACTCTGCTGATGTCATTGGTGCAACTTTTCCTGGTAATGAAAGCGCCCAAATAAGCTTTATTCCTAAACTTCTTGCTGCTCTTCTATCAACTCCACCTGGATTTGATGACAAGTCCACAATTGTGCAATCCTTTTTTATGTATTTTAATCTATTTTCGTCTAATATTTGAAATGGTATTGTGTTTATTATTATGTCATAATTTCCAAGTTCGCTTTCTAGTTCACTTAGATGTATTGGGGTATACCCATATGCTTTTATCCATGCTATATCTGAATTTTTTCTTGCCTCACAAGATACTTTTGCACCAATTCCATCTAGCATTTTTGCTAAAACTTTTCCAACTCTACCAAATCCCATTATTAATACATTACTTCCATGTATTGTTTTTTGAGTATTTTCCATTGTTATTTGTATTGCACCTTCTGCTGTTGCAATTGTATTTAATACTACTAATTCTTCTCTTTTTAATAAATCAATATAATTTATGTTGTTTTCTTGGCAGCTATTTATAATTTTTTCTGATAATTGTCCTGCTAAAAATGTTTTGTTTTTGCCTGCCATCTTTTGCAAAAGTTCATTTATTGATATTTTCTCCTCTGAAAATGGTGCACTTAAATTTTCTGCATCATTTGTCATCGGAACTGGTCCAATTATTATTTCTGAGCTATTTACTAATTCGTCAACATTTTTACATTTTATTATGTTTTTACTTTCTATTAAATCTTCTGAGTTTTCTAATCCATATGTGTATACTAAAAAGTCATCTTTCGCTAGTAATTCAATTAGATTTACAATCCTTAAGTCTCCACCTATTATTGATACAGTTTTGTACATATTCTCTCCCTTCAAATTTATTTTACTTTTTCTTCTGTATTCTCGTCTTCTTGCAATCGCTCTTCTTGCATTTTTTTCAATTCTTCTTGCTCAAATATTTCGTCTACATGTTTGCTCACTCTATTTTTGATTTCGTTTTCATTCATATCTTTTATTAAATATAATGTTTCTTCTAAATAATTTTGGATTTCTAGGTCTTTTGGATTTTGTTTTTTTACTTCTTTTTCTTCCATCTTAACTTTTACTGTTAAGTATTGTTTTATTGGTTCAAAAATATTTTCTTTAGATATGATTTTTAAATATGATTCATCAATTTCTATTGCTTTGTTTGCAAAAACAATTGCCTTATCTTTTTCTCCCTTTACCATATATATTTTTGCTAGTTGATAATATGCTTTTGCTTCTAATTCTTCTGACATTAAACATTCTGCAAAGTATTCTTCTGCCGCTTCTAAATCTTTTTCTATTAATGCAATTTGACCTAAATTATATTTCGAATTGTATAATCTGTGATTTATTTCAGCAGCTTTTTCATAACATTCTTTTGCGCTTGAGAAGTCATTTAATCTAGTGTATACCATCCCTAAACTATAATATAGTTCAAAATCTGCTGGTTTATATTTTAGTGCATCTTGGTATACTGTAACCGCCTCTTTAAATCTTTCTTGGCTATATAAAAGTTCTCCTAATAATGTTGATGCTTTATAGTATTCTGGTTTGTTTTGTAAAAGATTTTGTAACATAGTTATTGCTTCATCTTTTTTGTCTAAATCATTTAATAATTCTGCAATTCTATAATATGAATCATAATCTCTTTTATTGGCATCAACTGCTTTTACATATTCATCTATGGCTTTTCTATTTCCACCTTCTTTTTCATATATTTGTGCAAGTAGAATATGTCCTTTATATGTATCAGGATATTTTTCCATCATGTTTATTAAAATTGTTTTTGCAGCTTTTTTATCTCCTATCAATATAAGAAATTTTGCTTCTAATATTGATATTATTTCTGAGAAGTTATTTCCTGAATATTCTATTAATATAACTATTGTTGGTAATATTATTGCCATTATGTACATTAGAATTTTTGAAATTACTGTTGCAAAAATTCCCCCAATTAACAATTCTAAAAAATTTATTGCTATTCCAATTGCTTCTATTACTAAAATAACAACATAATTTGTATCATTTTTTCTAATTAATTTTGAAAAAATAATAATAAATAAAGAAAATGCTAATATGTTGAATATAAATTTTTCAATTAACATTATTTCTTTCACCCCTATTAAACAACCTTTTTACTTGAGGTACATTATAACATATCGATTTTTCTAAAACAAGTTTATTTTGCTACTTTTGGAATAAAATAGAATTTAGTACATATTGCTTGATTTTCTTCTATATCTGCTATATATTATAATCTGTGAAAGGAGTTATTTATGGCACTTGATGGTTTAGTTCTAAAGGCTACAATTGCTGAATTGCAAAATTCATTGATTGGGGCTAAAATTAATAAAATTTTACAACCTAATAAATCTGAAATTATTTTTAATGTTTATAATAAATCTAGTAATTTACTTGATATATGTATTCATCCAGATTACTATAGAATCTGTTTTACAGAATATTCAAAGCCTAATCCTATTAATGCATTTAATTTCTGTATGCTACTTAGAAAATATTTGACTAGTAGTAAAATTACAAATATAGAAACTGATGATTTGGATAGAATTATTTATATTGATTTTGAGGGAAGTAACGAGCTTAAAGATACTTTAAATTTTCGCTTAGTTGTTGAGCTTATGGGTAGACGTAGCAATATTATTTTGCTTAATGATAAAAATTATATAATTGATTCTATAAAACATATTATTACTGCTGATCGTGAAATATTGCCTGCACGTTTTTATGAAAAACCTGTTTCAAATAAAAGGTCATTTTTAGAGGTTAATAGTTTTGATGAGTTTTATTCAATTATTTCTAGTGATTATTATGATAATCTATCAAAATATTTACCTGAAATTTTTACTGGTTTTAGTCAGGTGTTTATTTCGAACGTTTTAGATGAAATTGGTATTGATTCTGATTCTAAGGATGTTAACGAATTGGAAGAATTATATACTTATATTAAAAATCTTATTAATCAATTTGGAAGTAGTAATGTTTTGCTTAAAACTTTGAAAAAAGATTATACTATTGAGCTTGGTAGCTTTGATATAACTCTTAGCAAATTTCTTGATGACTATTACCGTCAAAAGGAAATAGATGATATTTTTGTTAATGCAAAATCTTCTTTATCAAAATTAATTTTAACTAGTTTAAAGAAATCTTCTAAGAAATTAGAAAATATAAATCAAAAGTTGAAATCTTGTAATGATATGGATACTTATAGGCTTTATGGCGAGCTTTTGACTGCTAACCTTTACAAGTTTAAGGGTGATTATGTTTCTCCTGAAGTTACTGTGGAAAATTACTATGATGAGAATAAACCTGTTACTATAAAGCTTGATACTTCTGTTTCTTATAGCAAAAATGCTGAAAGATTTTATAAAAAATATAATAAATTGAAAAATACTTTGGCTGTTGTAACTACTCAAAAGAAAGAAACTGAACTTGAACTTGAATATATTGAAAGTATTATTTATTCTTTATCAAACGCTAGGACTTTGGATGATATTGAAGAAATTCATAATGAGTTTGCTGAAAATGTTCAAATGAAAAAATATAATTATAAGTCTTTTCAAAAGGTGAATAATGATAAATCTATGGCTAATAATTTGAATAAGATTGTTGTAAATAATTATGATGTTTATATTGGGAAAAATAATAAGCAGAATGATTATTTGTCTTTGCATTTTGCTGATAAATCTGATTTTTGGTTTCATGCTCAAGGTTTTCATGGTGCACATGTTATTTTAAAGACTAATGGTAAGGTTCCAAATGAGGATACTTTATTTAAGTGTGCTTTGCTTGCTAAACAAAATTCTAAAGCTGCATTGGAAAAAAATGTTTCTGTTGATTATACGTATGTGAAGTATGTAAAAAAACATCCTAATAATAAGACTGGTATGGTTGTTTATACAAATTATAAGACGATTATTGTGCCTTAGTATATAAAACAATATTACAATAACCCAAAATCAAATATGAAAAAATATAGTGTTCTTTGCTTGGGCATATTTGACGGAGTGGGGCGTGAGTTTGAGTTTCGAAAAAGACATTTTCGTCAAATATTTGCCCATACTGCGCGTCACTCTATATTTTTTCATATTTGATTTTGGGTTTTAGCTATATTAGTTATTTTCCTTCTACTAATCTCTTTGTTTCTCTTGCTATCATAAGCTCTTCGTTTGTTGGAATTACATATGCTGTAACTTTTGAGCCTGGTTTTGTGATTAATCTTTCTTCACTTCTTACTTCATTTGCTTCAGCGTCTAGGTCTAATCCTAAAAATTCTAAGTGTTCGCAAATTCCTTTTCTAATGTTTATTTGATTTTCTCCAACACCGCCTGTAAATATAACTAAATCAACACCATTCATTACAGCTGCATATCTTGCAACATATTGAGCAATGCTTGATTTAAAGCATTCCATTGCTACTTTTGCTCTTTCGTTATCTCCATAGCTTTCAGATTCTATTACTCTAAAATCTGGTACTAATCCTGATATTCCCATAACTCCTGATTCTTTGTTTAGTTTGTTTTCCATTTCTTCAGCTGTTAAATTTTCTTTTTTCATTATGTATAATACTACTGATGGGTCTAAGTCACCACTTCTTGTAACCATTGGTATTCCTCCAAGTGGAGTTAGTCCCATTGATGTGTCAACTGATTTTCCGTCTTTAATTGCACAAATACTTGAGCCTTGACCTAAATGACATGTTACGATTTTCATATCTTTTATGTCTTTTCCCATTATCTCGCAAGCTCTTCTTGAAACATACATGTGTGATGTTCCATGTGCTCCATATTTTCTTATTCCATATTGTTCATAATATTTGTAGTCAATTGGATATATATAACTTTCTTTTGGCATTGTTTGGTGGAATGCTGTATCACATACTACTACCATTGGTTTTCCAGGCATAACTTTTTTACATGCTTCCATTCCAAGTACTGCTGCTGGATTATGCAATGGTGCTAATTCTGCACATCTTCCTACTTCTTCAATTACACTATCATCTATTAATATTGGTTCAGAAATTTTTTCTCCACCTGCTACTACTCTATGTCCTATTGCTGAAATTTCGCTAAGTGAATCTATTACATTATATTCTGGGTTTACTAATTGTTTTAAAGTAAAGTCAATTGCTTCTGCATGGTCTGGTGCATAATGTTCTATTGTTACTTTTTTTCCTTTTGCTTTGTGTGTTATAAATGCTTCTTTTTCCCCTATTCTTTCATATTTTCCTGATGTTAGAACAGCCTCTGTTTCCATATCAATTAATTGATACTTTAGTGATGAGCTGCCACAGTTTAATACTAATATTTTCATTTTATCCTCCTAAAAATTTATTTCATATTTTTTATTAACTCTGCTGTTTCGCGAGCAATCATTAATTCCTCATTTGTAGGAATTATATAAATTTGTATCTTAGAATCTTCTGTGCTTATTTTTCTTTCTTTTCCTTTTACATTGTTTAATTCTAAGTCAATTTTTGCTCCAAATGGTTCTAAATATTTGCAAATTCTTTCTCTAGTTTCCATTCCATTTTCGCCTACTCCTCCTGTGAATGTTATTGCGTCTACTCCTCCTAGAGAAATCATGTATTGTCCAATATATTGTGCTACTTTATATGCTTGGCTGTCTAGTGTTAGAACTGACCTCGGATCATTCATATTATATCCATCTTCTATGTCTCTATAATCTGTTGAAACTCCTGATACTCCCCATGCTCCTGATTGTTTATTTAATATTTCTTCTACGTCTTCTGGTTGTAAATTATCTTTTTTCATTATATATGGGATTATTGCTGGATCAATGTCTCCACTTCTTGTAGCCATTGGTATTCCTGATAATGGGGTTAATCCCATTGATGTATCAATTGATTTTCCGTCTTCAATTGCACAAATTGACGCACCTTGTCCTAAGTGGCAATTTACTACTTTTAAGTGTTCTGGGTTTCCCATTAATTCTGCAACTCTTTCTGATACGTATTTATGGCTAGTTCCATGGAATCCATATTTTCTTATTTTGTAGCTTGTGTAATATCTATATGGGATTTGATAAATGTATGCTTTGGGTGGCATTGTTTGGTGAAATGCTGTATCGAATACTACTACCATTGGTACATTAGGTAATACTTTTTGTGCAGCTCTAATTCCTGCTACTCCTGCTGGGTTGTGCAATGGTGCTAAATCTATGCATTTCTCTATTTCTTTGATTACTTTTTCGTCAATTAATACAGACTGGCTAAACATTTCCCCACCATGTACAATTCTATGTCCCACTGCTTGAATTTCATCTAATGATTTTATTAGGTTATATTCTGGTTTTAATAATACTTCTAGTACAAATTCTATTGCTTCATCAAAGTCTCTTGCTATATGAGCTATTTGCTCTTTATTTCCTCTTACATTTATTCTAAGTGTACTTTTCATTCCACCTATTCTTTCGAAATTTCCTTTAATTAGTCTTTCGCTTGTTTCTGATTCAATTAGTTGAAATTTTAGTGATGAACTACCACAATTTAATACTAATATTTTCATATTTCCATCTCCTTTTCTTTTTATTTCTGTGCTTGTAATGCTGTAATAGCTACAACTCCCACAATATCCTCGCTTGAGCATCCTCTTGATAAATCATTTACTGGCTTTGCGATGCCTTGGCAAAGTGGTCCATATGCTTCTGCTTTAGCAAGTCTTTGTACTAATTTATATCCAATATTCCCTGCATTTAAGTCTGGAAATATTAATGTATTACAAGTTCCTGCGACTTCGCTTCCTTTTGCCTTACTTTTAGCTATTTCTGGAACTATTGCTGCATCTAATTGTAGCTCTCCATCTGCCTTAATTTCAGGATACCTTTCTTTTAAAATCTTTGTTGCTTCTATAACTTTTTCTGTTAATTCTGATTTTGCACTTCCATAAGTTGAATATGAAAGCATTCCAACTTTTGCTTTTTTTCCAACTAATTGTTCAAAGCTTTTAGCTGAAGATGCTGCTATTTCTGCTAATTGCTCACTATCTGGATTTTCATTTAATCCACTGTCTCCAAACACAAATAGCCCATTTTCTCCATATTCACAATTTGGAACATTCATTACGAAAAATGCTGATACTAGTTTTGTGCCTGGTGCTGTTTTTAGTATTTGAAGTGCTGGTCTTAATGTATCTGCTGTAGAATGTGCAGCTCCTGAAACTAATCCATCAGCGTCTTCCATTTTTACCATCATCATTCCAAAATAAACTGGGTTTTTTATGATTTCGTGCGCCTTTTCTTCTGTCATTCCTTTAGCTTTTCTTAACTCATAAAAAGCTTGACAATATTCTTCATATTTTTCTGATTTTTCTGGGTCTATAATCTGTGATTTTGATATATCTATTCCATTTTCTTTTGCCAGTTTTTCTGTATTTTCTTTATTTCCAATTAAAATTGTTTTTGCAAATCCTTCTTGTTCAACTTTACTTACTGCCTGCAAAGTTCTTATATCTTCTGCCTCTGGCAATACGATTGTTTTTATTTCTTTTTTAGCTTTATTCTTTATCTCTTCTATAAAATTCATAATTTCCTCCTATTTAACACTTGTTGCCATTATATAAAATCAGCTTGATAAAGTCAATATATCCACTATTTCTAATTGCTCTATTGTAGATTATTTTATTTAACTTTTTTCACTAAATTTTGGTATTGACAATATAATATACTATATGCTATACTATTTTTAGCTTAAAAAGCTTTAGTACAATTAAAAACATGAACAAGAAAAACCCTCGTGGCGGCTACCACGAGGGGTTTTGCTATTAATGAAAGTGAGTACATATGGAATTAAATTACATTGTCAAAAAATCTGATACATCAATCAAACAAATACTAAAAAATGAATTTAACATGTCAGAACGTTTTGTTTTAAAATTAAAAACTAATAAATGTATTTATATAAATAATGTTTGTATGCCTATTCATTCCTCAATAAATGAAGGTGATACTTTATCTATCAAGGAAAATTTTATTGAAGATTCAGATGGAATTGTTTCAAATGACAATATCACTTTAAATATTTTATTTGAAGATGATTATTTATTAATTCTTGATAAACCAGCTGGAATTGCTGTGCATCCATCAATATTGCATTACGATAATTCTCTTTCTAATGGTGTAAAATCTTATTTTGAGAAAATAGGCTTGAGGAAAAAAATAAGACCTGTAAACCGTTTGGATAAAGATACTTCTGGAATAGTTATTTTTTCAAAAAATGAATATATTCAAGAATGTCTTGTACGACAGATGAGTAATAATATTTTCAAGAAAAAATATATTGCTATTTTAGAAGGTTTACTTGAAAAAGTTTCTGGAACAATAAATGCACCAATCGCTAGAAAAAAAGATAGTATTATTGAAAGGTGCATTGATGAATCTGGCGATATTGCAATTTCTCATTATAAGGTATTACAAAGATTAGGTACTATGACAGAAGTTGAATACACTTTAGAAACAGGAAGAACTCACCAACTACGTGTTCATTCTGCCTTTATCGGTCATCCAATTATTGGTGATTCTTTATATGGGAATGAAAGTAGTTTAATTTCAAGGCAAGCACTACACTCATACTATGTAGAATTTATTCATCCGATTACAAAAAAAGAAATGGTAATTCGCTCTGAACTACCATCTGATATATGTAGGCTCTTACAATAGAGCCTCTTTTTGTTTTACACAGTCAAACTTTCATAATATGAATTATACAAACTACTATAATATCCTCCTGCCTCTACTAAATCATGATGATTTCCTTCTTCAACTATACAACCATCTGAAAGTACGATAATCTTATCAACATTAACTATTGTAGATAATCTATGTGCAATAAAAATTGATGTTTTCTCTTTTGAAATCTCATCTATTGATTTTTGAATTAGTTGCTCAGTATGAGTATCTATATTCGCTGTTGCTTCATCCAAAATAAATATACTAGGATTATGTGCAAATATTCTCGCAAACGCTAACAACTGTTTTTCTCCTGCCGAATATGAGCTACCTCTTTCTTTTGCAATCTCATCTATACCATTTGGTAGTGCTGAAACGAACTCCTCTGCTGAAGCTAACCTAATTGAGTCAATTACTTCTTTATCTGATAAATTTTTACTTAAAGAAATATTTTCTTTTATACTTTTAGCAAAAATAAATGGGTCTTGTAATATTATTCCTATATTTTGTCTAAGTGAACGTATATTTATATCCTTTATGTTTATGCCATCTATAAGAATTTCACCTTTTTGTATTTCATAAAATCTATTTATAAGGTTTGTTATAGTTGTTTTTCCAGAACCAGTTTTTCCAACTAGTGCTATACTTTCCCCTGGATTTATTGTAAAACTTATATCCTTTAATACCCAATCTTCATCTTTGTATGCAAACCAGACGTTTCTGAATTCAATTTTTCCTTCAGCTTTTTCTAATACAATTCCTTTTCCAAAATCTTCTAAATATTGTTTTTGTTCAATAATTTCATATACTTTATCTATAGAAACTATTGATTCTTGAACAGTTTCTATGTTTTCTATTATTCTATTTATAGGTTCAAAAATTTGCTTTGTATATGTTATAAATACATATATTGCTCCAACTTCAAGAGTTAGTCCTAACCAATGATTTATGCAAGCCCAAGAAATTAATGAAATTCCAAGATTTTCTAGAATTGTCATAATACCTGGAAGCAGTCCTTCAAGTAATGTTGGCTTTGTTCTTGACCTCCTAAAATCATCTGTTAATTTTTCGCATTCTTTTTGCTTTTCATATTGTCTGCCAAAAATTTTTATTAATTTAAGTCCATATATTGATTCCGCTAAAAATACATTTAACTTTGTTCTTAAATTTTTAGAATATGTATATAACCTATTAATCGCTTTTGTAATAACTAGTGCAAGTATTACTGTAATTGGTAAAATTATTAAATATATTAAGCTTAATTTCACACTAATATATATCATCATTGCTATTAAAACTATTATTAGCAAAATATCTTTTATTGCCGTTGTTGCAACATCTTGAAAAAGTGTAGTAATATCTTCAATATCATTTGTAACCCTTACAAATAGCGTCCCTGCTGGTGTTTTATCGTGGAAAGGTACATTTGCATTTTCGATATATTTATATAATTTATTTCTTAATGAATATATTACATCTTCTCCAACCATTGTTGTCGCAGTAGTTACTACAAAATCCAAAATGTTACCAAATAAAACTATCCCAATATAAATTGCACCAAGCATTCCTATTGTCACAAAACCTTTTTCGTATATACCTAAACTTAAATAATCATCTATAACTATTTTTATTATATAAGGTTTTACTAACTCACATATTGTAATTATTATTGATATTACTGAAATTATTGCTAGTGGTTTAGCTTTCGGCTTTAATAATTTTATTATTCTATTAGTTGTTTTACTTTTCATTTGTATTCTCTCCTATGCTAATAGACTTTCTTCTGTTTTACTTGATTGTTGCATAAAGAATTCATAGTATAAACCTTTAGTTTCTAGTAGTTCCTTATGTGTTCCTTGTTCTTTAATATTTCCTTTTTCAAGTACTATTATTTTATCACTATTTTTTATATCTGAAATTCTATTTGATATAATAATACATGTTTTTCCTTGAGTAAGATGTCTAACATTTTCTAGTACTTTTTCTTCTGTTTTATTATCAAGTGCAGAAAATGTATCATCAAAAATAATAATATTACTTGCTTTCAAAAACGCTCTTGATATTACTATTCTTTGCTTCTGACCTCCTGATAAGTCAACTCCTCGTTCTCCTATCACTGTTTCTATACCATTTGGCATATTTTTTATATCATCATATATCATAGCATTTCTTGTACTTTCTTTTATGTCGTCATCTCTAAAATTATCTTTAAATAATCGTATGTTTTCTCTTAATGTAGTTGAAAACAAAAAATTGTCTTGAGTTATATAGCATATATTATTTCTAAGTTCCTCTATTGGAATATCATTTATATCTCTGCCATCAATTACTATCTTACCTCTTTCAACTTGGTATAATCTTAGTAAAAGATTCATAAGCGTACTCTTTCCGCTTCCTAAAGTTCCAATAATTCCCAGAGTTTCTCCTTGTTTTATATCTATGTTTATATTATTTAACACTCTATCCATAAAACCAGGATAATTGTATGTTAAATTATTTATTTTTATGTTTCCTTTTAATGTGTTTTGTATGTCATCTCTTGGCTTAATATTTATTTTTTCTCTTTCTAACTCAAAGACTTCATCTAATCGTTTATATGAAATTTGAGCTCTTTTTATTTTTGAAATCATTGGTGGTATCCAGCTTACTGGTCCAACAAATAATCCAATATATCCATTAAATGCAACAAAATCACCGATTGATATTTCTCCATTTAAAACTAGCTTTGAACCATATAATATTGATATGCCATAACAAATTCCAAAACATATATTTATACTAGTTTTTATTAATGAAGAATATATTTCTGTTGATATGTTACTAGTTTTTACTTTTCGATTTTTTCTAATAAATTTTTTTAATTGCTCACCTTCACACGAATAAGCTTTTGTTGTTCTTATACTGTCTGTACTTTCTTGAACATATTCTGAAAGTTCTGTAAAATATTGTTGTGATTTTCTAAAACATATTTCAACATAATTTTTTAGTTTAATTATTATAAAAGCTGTAATAATTATTGGGCAAAGTGTTACTAAAGTTAGTCTTATATCAACATTTTTTGCCATTACAATCGCTGTAATTACTAAGGTTCCTACTATTCTTGTTCCATGTGATATACAAGTATACACTGCACGTCTTATCTCATTTACATCTTTTACGAAATATGCCATTAATTCGCCGTTTTTTATATTTTGTAATTTAGACAATTTTATTTTCATTACTCTTTTAAATAAAGTATCTTTTAAATCTTTTTCTACATGTCGTTGATTATAAGAGTCATAATATTTCCAACACATTCTAACAATTAAGAGCAATAAACAAAATCCTATTAAATAATATGTATTTAATAAAATTTGTCCATTATTTTTCTCAATGTCATATAATAAGTCTATAATATTTCCAACAATTTTTGCTGGATATGTTAGTAAATAAACATTAATAAGTAGTAAAACTACTTGTAGTAATATTGTCCATTTTCTTCTTTTTATTATTTTAATTAATTTGTCTTTCATTTGTGTTTCCTCTGCTTTGATTAATTACTTTATTATTAATTTTCCATATCCGATTCCTGAGTCTTTCATTAGTCTAATATTTTTTTCAAAAGTTTCTGCATTTCCTTGTGATTTACTTCCTAGCTCCAATGTTGTTAAATGTCCACCGTTTGTTAATTCGTGGTATTTTGCTTCTATTTCTATCTGGTCTTTTATTGCAATATTATATTCTTCTGGAAGTGCAAAGCCAATTGTATATTTCTCTTTATCTGTTACTCCTTTTATTTTTCCATATATTGATTTGTCAATGCTCATAAAATATTCTATTGCATCGTTTTCATGTGTTTCATAAAGCACAAAATTTAAGCTGTTTTTTTCTGTGAATTCGTCTGTTTTTTGTCTCATAAATTGAATTATTTTTAGCCCAAGTTTTTGTGATTCTTGGTCTTCTCCATGATGCTTTCCTGTTAATGCTTTTAGGCATTCTGCTAAACCTGCAAAACCTATTGCTAAAGTACCATGTTTGTTTACTCTTCTTAATCTATCTGATGGCTTTAGTTTTTCGCTATCCATCC
This sequence comes from uncultured Clostridium sp., assembly GCA_948465565.1. Taxonomy (GTDB): domain Bacteria; phylum Bacillota; class Clostridia; order TANB77; family CAG-508; genus UMGS1994. The sequence continues at coordinate 16,734 of CAOJXR010000001.1, read as the reverse complement.
AATTTCCTTGCCCTATTAAGAAAGGAAAATTATACACTCTTTTATCTGCTTGGAATTCATATCTTTCAAGTAATAATTCTTTAGCTTTTTCCATTCTGCTTTCCAAATCTTCAAAAAATTCATTTAATTGCATTTTATCATTTTTTAGTATTCCATACTTTAAACCAAGTCGTGGAAGGTTTATCGTTATTGTTGATAAGTTTCCTCTTCCTATTGATGATTGTTTTGTCTTATCTGCAACATTTTCATATACACGAATTGAATTCCCCATATATACTACTTCTGTATCTTTATCATTTTCATTATATCCTTGATAATTGAACATTGTATCTATAAATGAGAAGTTTATTATTTGATTTTCTGAATCTACTTTGCATGCTAATTTAAATAAATCATAATTAGGGTCTTTTTTTTCATAATTTATATTTTCTTTAACTTTAAATATTGTTGTTGGATATAGTGGCTTTTCGTCTCTTCCAATTCCTGCTTCTAATGCAAGCAAAAAATTTTTAGTAATCATTCTTCCTTCTGGTGTTGTATCTGTCCCAAAACTTACAGTTGAATTTGGTAGAACTGCTCCTGCTCTTGACCTCATTGTGTTTAGGTTGTGGATGAATGCTTCCATTGCTTGATATGTTATTTTCTCTGTTTTGCTAAGTGCTTTTGAATATGCAATTCTAAATAGTCTTTTAAGTTGTTCTGATTCTCTACAATATGCGTCAAAAATACTAACATCAAATTTAATTGTTGATATTTTTTCTATTTCTCTTTCCATTCCATTTACTGCTGCAAAAATCCCAAAATCGGAATAGTCTAGAAAATCGTATACTGTTTGTTTAAATTCTTTTTTAAATGTTTTTACTACTCCAGGTGCAAAGTAATAGTCTAGTGCAGGTATGCTTTGTCCACCATGTTGGTCATTTTGGTTTGCTTGTATTGCAATTGCTGTTAGTATGGAATATGTCATTATTCCATTTGGTTCTCTTAAAAATCCATATCCTGTTGAAAATCCGTCTTGAAATAGTTTCTCTAAATCAATATGGCATGATGTTGTAGTTCCCATTGGGTAATAATCTAAATCGTGAATATAAAATTCTCCACTTTCATGTTGGTCTACAAATCTTCTTTTTATTAAATATGATTTTGCAAATTCATTTGAAACAGTTTGTCCATAACTAAGCATTGTTCCCATTGCTGTTGATGTTCCTTCTATAGTTTCTTCTTCGTGTGGTAATGTATTCATTCCTAGATTTTCAATTGCTTTTAAAAATTTGTGTTGTTTTTTTTCATCAAAGAACAATTTTCTTGATTGATTTCTTCTTTCACGATATGTTGAAAAAGATTCAAATACATCTTCGTATTTTTCTTCTTTTAAAGCTACTTCTATCATGTCTTGAATTTCTTCTATTTTTAGTTTTTCTGGTTTTGTTTCTTCAATTTTAGTTAATACTTTATTTAAAACTTTATTTATATCTTTTTCAGTGTACTTGCTTTCTCCATTTTCTGGCTTTACACTGTCAAATCCCTTTTTTATTGCTATTGCTATTTTTGCTTTATTGAATTCTACTTTTTTTCCGTCACGTTTTACTACGATTGTTTTGTCTTCTGCCATACTTCCTCCATCTGATTGATAATATTATTTTTGATTATATCATTTACTCGAAAAAAATACCACCAAAAATTTGGTGATATTTTCAAATTTATTTTTCTAATTTTTTCATTTCTTCAAATCTCTTTATCTTAGCTGTTGTTGTTTTTATCATTTCTTCATCTGTTATGATTAAGTTCTTTATGTGTTTATAGTTTGGCATAGTTTTGTTTATTTTTTTGATATCTTCCCAGATTATATTTTTGATTTCTTCTTCTGATTTTTCTGGATAGTGTGAATTCATATAATCTTTATTGTATACTATTTTTACTGATGCAATTAAATCATCATCTTTTTCTTTTCCATAAACCATACTTTCTTCTACATATGGTAAATTGTTTATTAATGTTTCAATTTCTTCTGGATAAATATTTTTTCCGTTTTTTAATACGATGACATTTTTTTGTCTTCCTGTTATAAATAAAAATCCTTCATTATCAATATATCCAAGATCTCCTGTATAAAACCAGCCATCTTTTAAAACTTTATTTGTTTCTTCTTCATTTTCATAATATCCAAGCATTATGTTTGGACCTTTAGCAATTATTTCTCCAATTCCACTCTCATTTGGGTTGTCAATTTTTATCTCAACATCAGGCATTGGAAGTCCTGTTGAACCTGCTTTATATGCTTCTGCACTTTCAGCTGCTAAAACTGGAGAAGTTTCTGTTAGTCCATATCCTTGAACTACTGATATACCAAAAGCTCTAAATCCTTCTGCAACTTTTGGGTCTAATCCAGAAGCACCACTTATAACGCTACGAATTTTTCCACCTAATTTATCTATGATTTGTTTAAATAATTTTGCACGAATATCTATTCCAAATTTTAATAGAAATTTGCTTAGTTTCATTCCAAATTTTACTTTTTTTGTTTGTCCTGTTTTCTCTATTTCTTGCCATATTTTTTTATAAATAGACTCTATTAGTAATGGTACACATACAAATGTTGAAACTTGATATTCTACTAAGTTTTTCTGGATATGTCTTAATCCATCACAAAATACGTTTGTTGCTCCTCTACTTAAAAACATTAATATTCCTGTTGAGCCAAATGTATGATGGAAAGGCAAAAATGCTATGTTTGTGTCTGTTGAGCGGATATCTTCTGATTTTGTCATAGAATAAATATTTGATGCTATGTTTTTATGTGATAACATTACTGCTTTTGATTTTGATGTTGTTCCTGATGTGAAAAGAAGTATACACATTTTCTCGCTACTTATTGGTGTATCAAGGAATTCTCTGTTTCCTTGGTCTAGGAGTTCTTTTCCCTCTTTAATTAAATCATATAAATATGGATATTTTTCTTGCTTATCCATACAAATATATTCAGTTACATTTGTTTTATTGTTTTCTTTTATGTGCTCCATCATTTCACTATATTGTTCTTCAAATACTATTACGTTTGCTTGGCTTCTTTCTAAAGAACTTTCTATCTCTTGTTCTGGTAGTCCTTTATCTAGTGGCACAACTATTCCAGTTCCATTGATTGTTGCTAAATATGTTACAACCCATTCATATCTGTTTTTTCCTATTATTGCAATTCTTTTATCTTTTAGGCCCATTTGTAAAAACTTTGTTCCAAGGCTATCAACATGTTCGTTTAACTGTCTATATGTTATATTTTTATATTTTATTTCTTTCCCTTTAGTTTCTTTTATTATGAACGCATTATTATCTGCATATTGGTCCATTGAATTACGTATTATTCCACGTATGTTTTCAAATTTTGTTGCATCATATAAATTCATTCTTTTATCATACATATTTTATTCTCCTATCTCATCTAGTATCGATTACTAGATTATCATATATTTATTAACATGTCAATTTATTGACTAAAATATGACCATGTGGTATTATTATATCTGGGAAAGTGAGTGGATATGAGTAAAAAGGAAGATTTTAAAAATATTAAAATGAAAAAAATAGATAATTTTCATATTCCAAGATGGCAAGAATTGCCTACTCTTGATATATATCTAGATCAATTAGTTACTTATCTTGAAAAGTATTTAAGTCCATATATCGGTTCTGAAGAAAGCCCTGTTATAACAAAAACTATGATAAATAATTATGTTAAACAACAAGTTATTCCTGCACCGATTAAAAAGAAATATAGGAAAGATCATATTGCTTATTTGTTTGTTATTTGTATTTTAAAACAAGTTTATAGTATAAATGATATTTCTAAATTAATTTCATATGCTGGCGAAACTACAAAATTGGTACTAGCTTATAATCAATTTTGTTCAGAACTTGAGAATTCTTTGTTTGCTGTTTTTAATAATAAAAATTATGAAATTAGTTCTGATATTTCTATTGAACATAAACTGCTTAAAAGTGTTGTTCTTTCTTTCGCACATAAGTTGTATGTTGAAAATACTTTTCTTGCAGAAAATAAAAATGATGTAAAGAGTAAGTAGGTATTTGTATGAGTTGAACCCAAAATATTAGATTTTTCTAACATTTTGGGTTCATTTTTGTACCTACTTTATTTTATCTATTCCTCTTTCCATTGGTATATATTCAAATCTACTTTGTCACCAACTACTTTAATTCCATCTTGTTCTAGTCTTTCCTTTTGAATATTTTTTCCGCCAAATACAAATGCTTCTGCAAGTTCACCTTTGCTATTTAAAACTTTATAACAAGGATACTTATCTCCATCTGGATTTTTATGAAGAATATTTCCTACAACTCTTGCCATGCCCTTGTTTCCCAAGCTTTCCGCAACTTGTTTATATGTAACTACTTTTCCTTTTGGTATTGTTGTTAAATATTCATATACTTTTTGTGCTAAATTATTTCCTATCATACCACATTTATTTCCTATTGATAAATTATAGCTATTATCTATTAACTTTATTATTTCTTTTGTTTCTATTGAGTAATCTAGCTTTATTGTTATCCAACTTTTCTTATTCATGTGATATCCTGGATAAATCTTTATATTATCACATATACCATCTATTTTTTCTTTTTGGTATCTTAAATCAATAGCCTCTATAATCTTATCTGATTCAATTCCTAACTTTCTTTCAGATATCGTTAGCAAAATTCCATACCATTTATTGTTTTGCTTATTTCTCCAAATTGCATTATTATCAAATTTTTCCCACAAGAATTCTAATTTGTCACCATATTTTTCTTCTATATAACTTATTATTTCTTTTGCTTGATTGCTTTTGAATATTTCTTTACTTGTGCATTTTGTAATAATATCTTCTATAATTTCATCATAGTCTTGTCTTAATTTACCTACAAATTGACCAGTTGATGTTTCAAGGTCAGCAAGAATAAACTCTGTTTCATTTTCTAGGTCTATCAATTGTGCATAATTTTCATCATTTGCAATTATTACATTTACTTCAAATTGGTTATTTTGTATTTTTGTTTTGTAGATATATTTTTCATTTTCTTTTCTGAAGCCATATTCTAATAATTTTTTATTATCAACTTTTCTATCTCTTAATTTGTTATCTAAATTCCTCATACTTATTCCAATTTATTTATTTTTTTGAGCTTCAATTAATTTATCTACTAACCCACAACACTCTTTGCCTTCATAGCAAACTAAATCTGTCATACAAGTAGCTCCAAGTCCTTTTCCAAGAAGAGGTGAAACTTCCTGAACTTGTTTAGCTATTTCTTTTGCAATAGCTCTAATTTGCCATTGTGCTTTATTGCAGCAACGTAGACGTAATATCCATTGTAGAGTACGTCCATTCATTGTAGTTGTAACATTTAACATTTGACAACCTAAGTAGAAGTAGATTAAATCTTCTTCGGCTACTCCAGCATTTTTAAATTCTTCAAACATTTTTATATTTTCATCATGAGCAGTTATAAAAGCTTTTTCTAATTCTGGTACAGCTTTTATAGTTGCAGGAATAACATAATTATTCATATTCCACATTGGCAAGAACTCTGGTACAAGTAATGAGTGCATTCTGTGGCGTGTTAAGTGAGTAAGTATTGATAAAGAAATTGGAATTTGGAATGTAAAACTAACTTGCTCAAGTTCGCGTCTTTCCTCTTTATGTAAAATAATATTCATAGATTTTGCTTTGTAGTCAGAATCCTTTTTAGTTGCATTTTCTAGAAGATTTTCTGCTTCTTTTTCTGAACATTGGAAATGATACATAATAGAGCTTTTTAAAATAACATCGTCCGCATCTGGTGTATAGCTAATTAACTGTGGTTTATCAATAATTTTTATTTCTGGTCTTTCTATAATAGATTCCATATATTCAAATTGAGTATTAGAACCATTAGCAGTTTCTATCCCATCTATTAAATAAGGTGCATAATCTTTAACCAATCTATATAGGTTCTCCCCGAATTCTTTTAATTCAGCAATTTCGCTTACTTGTCCACGTGTTAAATAAATTATCATTTTCTCAAGTTCACGTGCGTTTAGTCCCATTATAATATTGGCGTGGAAAGAATATGGTAATATAAAACGAGCATCTTCAACATTTATACCAGCGTCAGCAATATCTCCATAAGTATTGAATAAATACTTCATATGTGAAATATATTTTTCTTTTAAATCTTCATTTTTTTCGTGAGGTTGTAAATCTTTATTACGAAATTCTGGAACATAAAATCCTGCATTTCTAAAATCTACTTCACGTCTTGATTTTATTGTAAATGAAGTTAGTCTGTTACCAATAATAGTTTGCTCAACAATAGGTGTAACATCACATAAAGCAAATACTAAATAATCATGTTCAATAATAGACTTATGTCCCATACCTATAATTCTTTTTACTAGTTTTAAATTTTTCTCATAATCATTACATGAATCTAAAACCTCGAAAACGTTTCCTGGAAATCTAGAGAGTTTACCTGCTGCAGCAACTTTTTGAATTCTTGTTTCTAATTCATTTTTTTCATAACCACCAATTAATTCTATTTTCATTTTTACAATCCTTTCCACAATATATTTTTCTTATATTCAATTATTGAATTATATATCACAAATAGAAATATAATTCAATAATTGAATATAAGAAAAAATAAAGGAAAAAATAATATAAATAAATTTATTTGGAGAAATAAAATGAATGTTTTACTTATAATAGTTGGCTTATTTTTCTTGATTAAAGGAGCAGATTTTTTAATAGATGCTGCTAGTAATATCGCAAGAAAATTTAAAATATCTGAGTTTATAATAGGTCTTACAGTTATTGCAGTTGGTACGTCTCTTCCCGAACTTATGGTGAGTATAAAGTCTATTTTGGATGGACATTATAGTTTAGTTGTAGGGAATATTGTTGGAAGTTGCATATATAATCTTTTATTAATCTTAGGAATAATGAGTTTGATAAAGCCTATAAAAATAAAAAAAGAATCAAATATAATATTAATGTTATTTTCAATTTTGGTTGTTGGAATGTTTGGAAATATGTATGGAGAAATAACTAAACCTGAAGGAATAATGTTATTATTACTATTTGGTATTTTTATATTATCAACTTTTAGAGGTGAAGAAAATAATGATAAACCTGCTCAGAGTTCGCTTATAAAATCTGTGTTTTTCTTAATACTTGGGATAGTTTTGCTTAAATATGGTGGTGATTTAGTTGTTGATAATGCTTCTGAACTTGGTCAAAAATTAAATATCAGTGAAAAAATAATAGGAATTACAATTGTTGCACTTGGAACTTCTTTGCCAGAGTTAGTTACTTCAATAGTTGCAGTAAGGAAAAATACAATGCAAATTGCTGTTGGTAATATAATTGGTTCTAATATATTTAATTTGCTTTTAGTTCTTGGGACTACAAGTTTAATAAAACCAATCGAGTTTTCATCTGATTATAATTTTGACTTATTATTTTTAAGTATAGTAACATTAATTGTTATAATTGCATGTTTGAAAAATCAAAATGAGGAAATTAGAAGAAAAGAAGGTATAATTTTGATAGCTTTCTTCATACTATATAATATACGATTATTTGTAATATAAATTTAATATAATATTTTCTTAAAACTATTGCATTAATAAATCACATAATATATAATTTTAATCGTTGAAAGAAATATTCCTCTTTAGCTCAGTTGGTAGAGCGCTCGGCTGTTAACCGATAGGTCGTTGGTTCGAGTCCAACAAGAGGAGCCAAAAATAAGTATAAGCAAAAGCTTATACTTATTTTTTTGCTTTTCTTATTAAAGTAATTAAAACAACAGTTAAAACCACAAAGTATTAATCGCTGAACTTTAGCAAATATTAAAAGTATTTTAATATGCAAATTTTTGTGATAAAATATATAAAAATTAATAAGGAGAATATAAATGAAATATAGTAACACATTAAAATTTATTGGAAATGGTTCATGTTTTAATACTACTTTTGGAAATAACTCTGCCTATTATATAGATGAAGAAAAACAATCATTACTACTAATTGACTGCGGTGAATCTATTTTTGAAAGAATAAAGAAACAGAAAATTTTAGAAAAGGTAAAAGATATTTATATATTAATTACTCATATGCATACAGATCATGTAGGAAGTTTATCTTCTTTATTATTTTTCTGTGAGTATAGAAAAGGAATTATTCCAACAGTTATATATCCTGAAAAAAGTACAATGAGCCAATTTTTATCACTTGTAGGAAATGAACCGCAAGCATATAAACTTATTACTCCAAGTGAATGTGAAGAATATAGAATACATGAAATTAATCAGGAACATAGTGGGTTTATTAATGCATATGGATATGTTTTACGAATAGGAGACAGATGTATATATTATAGTGGTGATACAAAAACAATACCACAATCTATAATAGAGAGTTTTAGAAATGGAAAAATAGATGAATTTTATCAAGATGTTAGTAGATATGATACTCCTGCACATATGAATATAGAAACGTTAAGTCGCTTATTTCATAAAGATGAAAGAAATAAAATAACATGTATGCATTTTGATGATGATATAACAAAAAATAAAGCCGAGTGTTTGGGTTTTAATATTTCAAGAATTAGTGAATATAGAAATTTGGAACGATAGTGCATAAAAGATACTGATAAGATTAATAACATAATCTTATCAGTATCTTTTATTTTAAATTTAATAAATATTCTTCAAATGCTTTTTTTAGTTTTTGCTTAGAATTATTAAATAATTCACTATTATATGTAAGCACCGCTTCTTCTCCGATTTCTCTATCTTCAATATATTTTCTGAAATTTAATTCAAATATCATACACTCTATATTAGTGTTATTGTGGTGATATTTTCTTAAAACTTTTCCTCCTGTCATTGGCTTGTTTATTCCAACAGTATACCCAACTCTTTCTAGGCATGACTTAAATTTCTCTACTCTTTTTATATCTGCCATTTCATTGTTTGCATTTCCTAAGCATATATCTTTATCCCCTGTTGACGAATATCCACTATGTAAATCTATAATGAAAACTTTTCCAAATTGCTTAAGTTTTATATCAATTAGTTCTTTTAATTTATTATGATATGGATAATAGTAATTTTTCAATCTTCTTTCTACTTCGTTTTTATTTGGAAGCTTTTTATATAAATCTCTTCCCCATATTGTTTTAGAATATATTGTACTTTTATTATAATTTTCTCCTATCAACGGCTCTGTAATTATCCTATTCAAATCAACCACATATCTACTATAATTTGCACTTAATATTGTTACATTCATATTAATAAGAAAATCATATAATTCGTTCAAGAACCAATCGTTATTTGCAATTATTGGACATGGCTTTATAAATTGATTATATATTTCCTCTGGTATGTATGTTCCGACTATGTGGCAAATTTATTATAATTGGATATTTGTTTATATTTTCATTATATAAATTATATAGCTCCATTAAATATTTTCCATTTCACTATTTATTTTATCTTCGCAGTCCCTCATTGCTAAAATTGTTTTTTCGAACAGTTTGTTTAATTCCCAACCTAATTGATCTGCTCCTTGGCTTATAATATCTCTTGAGCAACCAGCTGCAAATTTTTTATCTTTAAATTTCTTTTTCAAGCTAGATACTTCCATATCTTTAGTGCTTTGTGATGGTCGCATTTTTGTTGCAGCCCAAATTAATCCTGTAAGTTCATCTGTGGCAAATAATATTTTTTCCATTTCGTGTTCTGGCTTAACGTCGGAACAAATACCATATCCATGGCTACATATAGCATGTACCATTTCATCACTTGCATTTATTTCTTTTAATAATTCAGGTGCTTTTTTACAATGTTCATCTGGATATTGTTCAAAATCTACATCATGTAATAATCCTACTAATCCCCAAAATTCTTCATCTTCACCATTTTCTCTTGCAAAGTATTTCATAACACCTTCAACAGTAAGTGCATGTCTTAAATGAAATTCTTCTTTATTATATTTTTTTAATAAATCAATTGCTATTTTTCTATCCATAATTTTCTCCTATACCTTTCTTACTTTATCAATCCAGTTATTTATTAATTCTTTAGGAACATTTAAGTTGTTGTCTATACCTGTACCTAGTTTAGTATTTGGTTTTGCTTTTGCATGATAATCACTTCCACCTGACATCAACTTATTATATTTTTTAACTAATTCTTTTGCTTTTTCTCTCTGCTCCTGTGAGAATAATGGATATTCACATTCTATACCATCAATGTCTGTTGTTCTTAACATTTTTTCTATCGCAGCATCTTTGTCTTCAAATGGATAAATATATCCGTGAGCTAAAAATGCTAATCCACCAGCTTCATGAATTCTTTTTATTGTTTCTTCTAATCCCAAGTAATGCTTGCATTCGTTAATATAGAATATACTATTTTTATTACACTGATGTACTCTAAAAAATATTTCTGGTGTAAATTCACCGAATTTTTTTACTAATTCATCATTTTCTGGATGTCTTTTTATTTCTCTTCCTACAACATCTCCAGCATAATGTTTCGTTGGATTAGATAAATCAATATATAGTTCATCTGGGTCATATTTAAATCCTTCTCTATCTAGCACTTTTCTAAATGATTCTATGTTAGTTTCTTGTAATGTTTTTGTATCAACTTTATGTATATTTAATTTTTTGTAGTCACATCCATATGCTAATACTTCTATACTTACATCATCAAAATAAGTTTTTAATTCGGTTCCTGTTATTATTATTCCTTTATATAATTTTCTTATTTCTGGATATTTTTCTAACTCATAATATGCATCTATTGAGTCATGATCTGTTATTGATATTATTTCTAAATTGCTATTTTCTGCATTTTTTAATAATTCTTCAACAGTATCTGTTCCGTCAGAATGATTTGTGTGCATGTGTAAATCTATCATGGTTTCCTCCTCATAAATTATATACGTTATTCTATCATAAAATGCAACAATTATACTTATTGCATTTTGTAATTATATTAGTTATTTATTTTTTTATTTTTTTATAATTTATTATTTCATTATCTTTTTCTAGTACTAATTCAAATGTTCCATCAGAATCTAAGTAATCACTTCCTTCACAACAATATATTTTATCTTGTCCTACTATATATACGTTTTCACCATATTTTTTTATCAACCTGATGAATGTTTTTTTGTTTTCTTGTGCTGGGTAATTACTATCATATACATATAGTTTATATTCAGTTTCACTTACTTTTTCTAAAGCATATCCATTAATTGTATGTCCTTTTATATCTACTCTTATAATTTGTTTTCTTAAAAATATATTTTTTAGCCTTGCTATTGTTTCATCTGTAATTGGGTTACTAAAATCTATTTCGTAATCATTCTTAGCTTTGTGTGTTATATTGTTTTCATACATCCAATAATAAAGTAATTCTCTGACTAGGTTGCCATCTGCATTATCTTTAATTTGATCTTCATATGATATAAATCGAGAATCTTTTTTTAATGCTCCTGTTGGTTTGTAAAAATATAAGTTTCCATTCTTTATATTTTCATCTTCTACATTAAATGTATCAACTTTATTATAAAAATATAGTATCTTTTCCTTATAAATCTCTTCAATCTCTTTTGGATCTGTTGTATAACATATTGCTTTTGCTAGTTCAACATCTTCTATTGTATGAATTGATGGGTTTTTCTTCATGTTTTCTATATTCTTTTTATCTTGTTTCTCATGTTTTTCTTTGCTATCTTCTGTGTCTTTTCTGTTATATATATTATTCCAAAAAATAATATTAGGGGTTGATATAAGTGACTTCATTTCTGGATAATTATTCAAACTTTCATATGGATCATCATTTTCTATAACATCTGGTATTTGCGTGCTTGATATAGAATGGTTTATAGGCTCTTTATTAAATGTTCTTTCAGCTAAATAGGATATTCCTGCACAAACTCCTCCATTGTAATTTACAGATATATTGTGAAATTTAAATCCATTTTTTTTCAATCTAAATCCTGAATCCCATCTTCCTAAAACTCTTGTACCATTTTCAAATTCAGTATTAATTCTATTTGTTATATATTGTTTTGTTCCATTATCCGCAACTAATGGATTTGACTTAAATCTATAATATACTGCTCCATCAGCGGTTTCTTCTTTTTCTCCAATTTCTATATTATCTGGCATTCCATCGCCATCAGTATCTGCATTATATGGATCCAAGTAAATTATTTCTCCAAATTGATTACGTATTCCCCCAATTTCAATTTCATCAATAATTCCATCTCCATCAGAATCTTTTCCATTTTCAATACCAACTGCTTCTTTACTAATACTATTAAATATATCAATAACTTCATCTGAGCTAATATAATAGAATTTTCCACCTGTCCCATTAGCAATATCTTGAATATCAACTGTGTTATTTGCATTTATCTCTTTATCTGCAGCATTTAAGAAAATTGAGTATATTGTTATATTGTTTTCTAGAGCTTCTAACACTATATCGTTTTTTCTTGATGTCAATCCTGAATCTTCTCCATCTGTTAATAAAACTACTACTTTACTTTTACTTTCAGATTTTTCTAATGACTTCATTCCTTCTTCAAGTCCTGCTGCAATATCAGTTCCACCATTACTATTAAATTTTCCTATTGCTTCTTTAACTTTTGATTTGTCCTTAGTTAGTTCTTGTACTGTGTTTCCACTGTATTCAAATAAAACAACTGAATATCCATCTTTGTTTCTTAATATTTTTACGAAATCTTCACATGCTGCTAGTCTTGCATCTTTTGGGTCATTATCTGTCATGCTTCCTGAATCATCTATTACAAATGATATATCAAATGAAGATGCGTTTTCATCTCGTTCTCTTACTAGTCTTTTATTCCACTCACTTCTCCAAGTTTCTAAATTTATTAATATGTATTCGCTAAAATGATTTGTTTGAAATCTTATTTCTTTTTTCTCAGTATCTATTTCTGATTTTATTTCAATCATTTGTTCATTTTCTTTATCATACCAAAGTACTCCTATAGCTTCTTCTGGAATATCATTTAGCTTGGTTTCATCATATTTAATATTGACTTGTGCATCTTTTAATTGAAAGTTAAAGAAATTTCCTGATATATTAATACTTTGTCCTATATTACCTACACAACTATTTATTCCCGCATTTGTCTTGCTTAAATCTTCCACTTCAATTTTTGCTAATGGATTTGCTTGGATGTCATAGCTTATTTCGATTTCTTTTATTATATTATCTTCGCCACTTAATTTTATGGTTTGTTTTTTGCTATATGTTTTTCCTAGTGCAAAATATATTACTATTGCATTTAAGATTATTAATATAATTAATATTTTATTTATGTTTTTCTTTACCAATTTTTTCACCATCCTTTATTTGTTTTTGAATTCCTCATATTTTTCTTTTGTTGTTATAACAAAATCTTTATAATTATCTACCTTTGTAATCTCTATTACTAATTTTCCATCCTCATTTTTATAATTTTCAAATTCTTTATATTTCATTCCTTCTCTTATAAGTAAGATTGAATCTTTATTCTGAGTGTTGTATATAATTGTTCCTTCAAATTTTAACACATCAAAAATTTTATGTGTTGATTGAATATTTTTGTCTATATCAAATTCTTGTACTCCACCATAATATTGTGATTCTAAATTTTTAGGATGTAACATTATATTGTAAGAATATTTTACTTCTTCTGGTTTAACATCCTTTTCATCATATTTCTTATCAATCTCTAAATCTTTTTGGATTTTTATATAGTCTGATATTCCATCATCTGCTGTTGAATATTTAGTAGGATTTGACTTATATCTATTTATTTCATCATTATCGTTTACCCCATCTCCATCTGTATCTGATGAATACATATTAGTTCCATATTCAAGTTCTTCACCATTTGTTAATCCATCATTATCATAATCTAGTTTTTTTTCTTCTTCTGTAAGTTCAGTTACTTTTTCTACTTTACCACCAATTGTTTCAGTTTTATCCTCTGTCTTATCCGTTTGTAATATTGAATATTCCATAGTTTTATGTGATTTTTTTCCGAATACATTTAAGATTGTTACAATCGCTACTGCTATGATTAATATGATAAATAATATAATGGCCATTTTCATTTTTACTTTTAATACTTTCTCATTTCGAATTTCCTTTTTTGTAGCTTTTTCTTCTTTTCGTGTTTCTTCAAGATTAAATCCACATTTAACACAAAATTTTTCTTTGCCTTTTACTTCTTCGTTACACTTTGGACATTTCATTTTCTCTTCTCCTTTTTATGATATATTAAAATTATTCTATTTACTTGGTTTTTGTATCTTTTCTAAATATTTCATTCCTTTTTTCGCTTGAGAATATTCATCATGATGTTTTATTTTATAGTGTTTGTTACCCATAACAAAATTAGAACCAGTTTGATGAAAGTCGAATTCAATATTATATTTGTCACAAGTTTCTTTTATATGTTGTACCCACTTAAAATTACAAACACGTGCATTTTGGTATGACTCTCCTCCAACAGAAACTAAATCGATTTTTCCTTTACTTAAAAACTCACTTAAATCAATATCTTCTAAAATTGGAGCAACTAAAACTTGCTTATGTTTTGCTTTAATGCTAAGAAGTTTTGGCATTCTTTCATTAGCTTTTGCTTGATTTTCACAGGTTACTGCAATTATGACATTATCATATCCTTCTCCCCAGTCGCTTGGTATACATGAATCAAATCGTTCTATTCTTTTTGTACAGATTAGAAAAGTGACATCTTGTCTTTGCTTTATAATATTCCAGGCATCTTCTCTCCACTCATCTGCTTCTTGTATAAAGAAGTCTGATGTGAAACATGTTGCTACTTCACTATTTGCTGGAATTTTATATTGACCTTTTCTATCTTTCTTTAATGGTAAATTAAAATTTGTTTTGGATTTAGTTACAATACTACTGTCTTTTTTATGTATTGAATCTAAAAAATATACATAGCAATTGAGGCATCCTGGACTACATTTATGACATCCATGCCATGGACTCCATAATACATGTTTCATTCATTTTCTCCTAATCTATAATTCCATCTTCTTTCATCATTAATATACCTTTTTCATGAGAATCTTCATCTTCTGATATATTTATAAACTTGTTGTTCCATAATTCTACTTTTTCATCACATAAACTAATACTAAATACTTTTGGTTTTCCCTCAAATATGTCTTTATTTTCTTTATCATTATAATAATATTCCCCTAAGTCCATATTTCTTTTGTAAAATTCTTGTGCTTCATTATTCCAAATTTCAAAACTATATAATCTCAAATATTTTTTGTTCAAATTCTTTGCCTTTTCAATTGTATAATCAAATATTTGCTTTCCATATCCTAATTTTCGATATTCCGTTTTTATTCCAAACCAACTTAACCATACTGTATCTGGATATTCTGGGATTTCATAAATGCCTGTTACTCCAATTGGCACATCTTCCATATAAGCTATATACCCTATATATAAACCTTTTCTTTCTCCTGTGATTTTAGATTTATATACTGAATATGCACTTGAATTAGGAAAAATTTCATATTGTAACCTTGCTGCTACACTTATATTATTTTTGGTTATTTCCTCAAATCTTAATTTTTTTATTATCTTACAATTCTGTTTTATTCTCTCTTTCCCTGATATTGATTCATAAATGTTTAGTATTTCGTTAATAATCATATCTTCGTTATCTTTGATATTTGAAAACAAATACGGTGTATATACAACACCAAATAAATATAAATCAAAATTTAATTTTTTGAACCCTAATTTTTCATAAAATTTTTTTCTATTTGCTTTTAATAAATTTTCTTCTGCATCTTTCCCTAACCCAACTTTTTCAATTTCTATAAAGATACCTCTATTATCTTTTTCCTGTTCTAATAGCATTTGTAATGCTTTAGTACCAAGTTTATTGTTTCTATATTGTGGTAATATAGCTAAATAATCTAAAACAGCATATCCTTTATCTTTAACCCTATTTAGCACCATAAATCCAACAATTTCATTCTTATATAATATTTCTATTATCTTTGTGTAGTGTCTTTCATAAGATGACTGTAATAATTCTAATGGCTTTCTTTCATCTTCTGGGAATATATCTAAATAATATGAATATACTTCCTTTTTAAATTCGTATATATCTATATCTTTTAATTTTATGTCTTCCACAATTTTCTCTCCTATTAATTTCTTTCAATTATTATATCTGCAATTGTTAAATTAGTTTCATTTGTTATATTATCTATGATTGTTTTTGCAACATCATGCTGCATTTTTCATATTTTACTTATTTATATCATAAAACTAACATAAATACAATTGTTTCCAAAATATTAGTTTTTGAATAATAAAATAAGGTTGTTACTTTTATATATAACAACCTTATTTTATTTATAATCATATGTTAAAGCAGTTTCTTTTACTGCATTAATTTTGCATTATTTTATATAAAATAAAAGCCTATAAACATTGGCAATTCAACATTTATAGACCTTTTAATAATGGCTCCTCTTGTTGGACTCGAACCAACGACCTATCGGTTAACAGCCGAGCGCTCTACCAACTGAGCTAAAGAGGAATATTATAAAACTGGCAACAACCTATCTTCCCAGCAAGGAATCTCGCAAGTATTTTCGG